>NZ_JAOCMB010000008.1:0-3732 GCF_056172655.1 Chryseobacterium sp. GTID13 | reverse complement strand
AATAAATCAAAGTCTCCAGAATTAAACACTGCGAAAAGAGGAAGTTTCAGAAAACCGGTTGTTAAAAAAGCATGGGATGATGCAAAAGACGGATCTAAAGAAGATACAAAACAATGTCCAACTTGTAAAAAAGATGTTGAAGGAAATCCACATAAAAAACAAAAGAGAAGCGGACCAAATGGTTGGGATATGAGTCACAACCCTTCTTGGAGTAGGCGAAATTTAAAAGGCAAAACAAGAAAAGAAGAACTAGACAATTATAATACAGGAGTAGAGCTGGAGTGTAAAAACTGTAATCGCTCTGCGGGTAATAACGATGAAAGATTTAAAAACAGATGAAAGTAGTTGAACATTTAGAAAAATATATTGGTGAAATATCCAGAGGTACAGAGGTTGTAGATAAAAAATACAATTTCTCAATATCTTTATACGATAACATACCTTTTGAAGGAGTAAAAACATATTCCACACTGGGAATGAATCGTTATTTTATTGATTATTATTATGAATTTATATTTGTTTGTGGAAATCAGTTTGATGAAAATGAAATAGCTTCATTTTTAACAAGTCTTTCTGAATATTTAATTGACAATAAAAAAGGAGTACGTAGGGGTGATATTTTATCATTTGATTTTACTATGACTTCAGAAACAAAAATGAATTCATTGTATTTTACTTTACCTTTCTATTTTGATGATGATTTGCAAGAACTGGAATTAGAAAACAAAGAGGTAGTTTTTCCTTTAATAATTCTAATTTATCAAGAAGAAGCAGAATTAATAAAAGAAAAAGGTTGGAATAGTTTTGAAGAATTTTTGGAAGAAAATGAAATAGATAATCTTTGGGACTTAACTAGAGAACCGTATTCATGGTAATTGTAAAAATAGTTATTTAAAATGCATCAAAAGGAAATTGAAAATGTCATAAGATTACAACCATTTGATAGATACAAGTATTTCATTAAAAAAATTGCTGATTGGGAAGTCTTTTTTACAATGATTGATAAAGAAGGCAACTATGTAACATCAGAATTGGATGGTGAAAAGCTATTTCCTTTATGGAGTGCTAAGGAGTTCGCCGAACTATGCAAAATGAATGGCTGGGAAGAATTTACAATTAAACAGTTAAATCTTGATGATTTAGAAAATGAGATTATAGACTTTATAGCAGATTCAGGTTGTCTAATTAATATTTTTCCTGTTTATGATAGAACCGGCTTTGTAGTAAGCTTGCAAGAATTCAGCAGGGATCTAAGTGAAGAGTTAAAAAACTATTCATAGAATTTAATGGAGTTAAAATCAGTGTATCATTGATACGCTGATTTTAAATAATAAAAGTACAAATGGAAAATAGAACTAAAGTTTTTTTGTGCAAGAAACTGCCGAAAAAAAGTACCAAACTGAATCATTATGGTGTAAAGCAAGTGGGGATAACTTCATTGTTGACAATATTCCTTTTATTGCAGAAAGAATTTCTCTCGGTGATACTATTGAAGTAGAATATGATGAAGATGATAAGCAGTATTATTTTGAAGATTTTGTTGAGAGTTCTGGAAATACAACCGTACGGATTTTCATCTACACAGATTATGAAAATAAAATAGAAGAAACCAGACAATGGCTTAAAGAAAATGGTTGTGATTCGGAAGTTTTCTTAGATAGAAACATAATTGCAGTCAATGTACCAGCCAATATCTCTTATAGGCCGATTAAAAAATATTTGGACGAGGGTGAAGGCAATTTTTGGTCATATGAAGAATCTTGTTTAGAACATGAATATTAGAGTCTTATGAATAATAAAGTCCTTGTAACCTATTATGATGTGAGTGAAAAAATTGCAGAAGAAAGACTGTGGATTGAGCAAAAAAATGATTCGGAATATCAAATAAAAAATATACCTTTTTTTGCACCTAATCTTGCATTTAACGACATTATCTCAGTAGAAGATGAAGATGGAGAGCTTTATTTTGAAGATCTAATTAAAGCTTCAGAACACAGTACAATACAGATTGTAATGTTTGATGGCACAAAGATAGAGGATGTTTTAAAGAGTTTAGAAGAATTAGGTTGTTCTTGGGAAGGCATGGATGATCAAACCATCATAGCTATTGATGTTCCCCCATCTGTAAATTACGCTGACGTTCAGAAATATTTGCAAAAAATGCTGACCGATAATGTTTTTGACTATAAAGAAGCATGCCTTTCTGAAACTCATCAATCTAATATTTAATGCATTGAAAGCCGCACAAAATGAATTGAGACAATATGAATAGCAAAGAAATAGAAAATGTCCTGAAGTTAGAACCTGTTAAAAGGTATGAATACTTTGTTAAGAAGGTTGCTGATTTTGAACAATTATGGACAATCGTTGATAATGAGGAAAATTTCGCTATCTCAGAGATTGATAATTTTAGTCTTATTTCGTTCTGGCCTGCTGAAGAATTTGTATCACTAGATCTTCAAGAAGGCTGGGAAGATTGTAAACCTCTTAAGTTAACATTAGATGATTTGCGAGACAACGTTTTTGATATTATTAGCACTGAAAATTATTTAATAAATGTATTTCCGGTAAATGGGAAATCAGGATTTGTAGTTGATCTTGAAGAATTTAGCAGAGATTTAAATGAAGAATTAGATAAGATTGAATAAATTGATAAAATGAATGGTTAGAAGTATGTGATAAAAAATAAAAACCACTCAATGAACCAAAAAGAAATTGAAGACATTATTTTATTAGAACCGCTTGACAGATACAAGTACTTCATAAAAAGACTTGCTGATTGGGAAGTCTTTTTTACAATGATTGATAAAGAAGGCAACTATGTAACATCAGAATTGGATGATGAGAAGCTTTTCCTTTATCGAGTGCTAAGGAGTTTGCAGAACTATGCAAAATGAATGGCTGAGAAGAGTTTTCAATTAAACAGCTAAATCTTGATGATTTAGAAAATGAGATTATAGACTTTATAGCTGATTCAGGTTGTTTAATTAATATCTTTCCTGTCTATGATAGAACTGGCTTTGTAGTAAACTTGCAGGAGTTTAATAGGGATTTAAGTGAAGAGCTGAAAAACTACTCATGAAGATAAATTAGAATTAGCGTACCAATTATGGTATGCTAATTCTTAACTAAACACGTGACACTACCTATTAAATATTAAACTGATTGATCCATCATCAGCATCCTAGCTTTAATACCTAGATGAATAATGACTTATAAAGAATTTAGTAAACAAAGGCTATCGACCTAAATCCTAAAAATGCGATAGCTTATGTTCATAGGGGTAGTTTCGAGGTTGAATTCAAGTTGGGAGACGAAGCCTGTAAAGACTTTCACAAGGCACAAGATTTAGGATACAGTACCAAAAGTTATATCAACGCTTATTGTACTGGTGGAAATTGAATTGCTGATAATATTATTCTTTAACACGGCGGTATAAAAAAAATTATAGGTTATCGCCTGAATTAAAGGATAGTTCTTTGGATAAATTTTATATGAAAACTTTGGAATCTGTTAGAATTGCAGAAGAGGTCTTAATTAATGTATAAAGATTCGGAACAAATTAAGGTATTGACTTCAGTGCTTTAGCTTATGAAATCAAAATTTAAACTATAAGTATTCCTGATAACTGACAGCTTAAATAAGATATAGAATAATTAAGTCTGAATTATTTACAGCCCGGCACGAAATTTTTTCGGCCGGGTTTAATTATTTGGGGACTGAAATAATAAA
>NZ_JAOCMB010000007.1:0-820153 GCF_056172655.1 Chryseobacterium sp. GTID13 | reverse complement strand
AGCGTTATCCGGATTTATTGGGTTTAAAGGGTCCGTAGGCTGATGTGTAAGTCAGTGGTGAAATCTCACAGCTTAACTGTGAAACTGCCATTGATACTGCATGTCTTGAGTGTTGTTGAAGTAGCTGGAATAAGTAGTGTAGCGGTGAAATGCATAGATATTACTTAGAACACCAATTGCGAAGGCAGGTTACTAAGCAACAACTGACGCTGATGGACGAAAGCGTGGGGAGCGAACAGGATTAGATACCCTGGTAGTCCACGCCGTAAACGATGCTAACTCGTTTTTGGGTTTTTAAGATTCAGAGACTAAGCGAAAGTGATAAGTTAGCCACCTGGGGAGTACGTTCGCAAGAATGAAACTCAAAGGAATTGACGGGGGCCCGCACAAGCGGTGGATTATGTGGTTTAATTCGATGATACGCGAGGAACCTTACCAAGGCTTAAATGGGAAATGACAGGCTTAGAAATAGGCTTTTCTTCGGACATTTTTCAAGGTGCTGCATGGTTGTCGTCAGCTCGTGCCGTGAGGTGTTAGGTTAAGTCCTGCAACGAGCGCAACCCCTGTCACTAGTTGCCATCATTCAGTTGGGGACTCTAGTGAGACTGCCTACGCAAGTAGAGAGGAAGGTGGGGATGACGTCAAATCATCACGGCCCTTACGCCTTGGGCCACACACGTAATACAATGGCCGGTACAGAGGGCAGCTACACAGCGATGTGATGCAAATCTCGAAAGCCGGTCTCAGTTCGGATTGGAGTCTGCAACTCGACTCTATGAAGCTGGAATCGCTAGTAATCGCGCATCAGCCATGGCGCGGTGAATACGTTCCCGGGCCTTGTACACACCGCCCGTCAAGCCATGGAAGTCTGGGGTACCTGAAGTCGGTGACCGTAACAGGAGCTGCCTAGGGTAAAACAGGTAACTAGGGCTAAGTCGTAACAAGGTAGCCGTACCGGAAGGTGCGGCTGGAACATCTCATTTTAGAGCGTTGAAGAACGTTAAACAAAATTAGGTACTTCGGTACCATTGACTTATCTTAAAGTTCAAGCTTTAGTTTTTTATTTGGTTGATTTATATTAAAAAAATACACACCCACTAGAAATTAGTACAGGGAAAGAGATACAAGAGCCGAGAGCCAAGAACCAAGACGAATGAAAGTCTTGTATCTAGCATCTTGGATCTGAAAGTCCACAAGACAGTCTCGTAGCTCAGCTGGTTAGAGCGCTACACTGATAATGTAGAGGTCGGCAGTTCGAGCCTGCCCGAGACTACTAATTGAAAAGACGGGAAGATAAAAGAGCCAAGAGCCAAGACAACGAATTGAAAGTCTTGAATCTAGCATCTTGAATCTCTTAGTCTGACTAGAGGGGAATTAGCTCAGCTGGCTAGAGCGCCTGCCTTGCACGCAGGAGGTCAAGGGTTCGACTCCCTTATTCTCCACCAAGTTATAGAAATATAACAAGAATAGAAGATATTTATACATAAGATCAAAGGATTATAGCCGTTAGGGGCTAGAGCGTCCCGATTCATCGGGAAGGTCAAGGGTTCGACTCCCTTATTCTCCACAGTTTGTATTGGTATATTGGAAGTATGTATGCTCATAATGATGAGAGCCATCATTAATACATAAATACGATGTACAATAATACAGAAGATATTAAGATCATTGACATTAACGGTAAAGACATCACAAAGAGAAAACCGAGCGCATAAAAGCGCTTGAGTAACCAAAAATAGGAAAGAAATCGTTAAGGGCGTATGGCGGATGCCTAGGCTTTCAGAGGCGAAGAAGGACGCGGTAAGCTGCGAAAAGCTGCGGGGATCGGCACACACGAATAGATCCGCAGATATCCGAATGGGGCAACCCGTCATGTTGAAGACATGTCATCCCTTAGGGGAAGCAAACCCGGAGAACTGAAACATCTAAGTACCCGGAGGAAAAGAAATCGAAGAGATTCCGTAAGTAGCGGCGAGCGAAAGCGGATTAGCCCAAAAGCTTTTATATGTTTAATAGAATGTACTGGAAAGTGCAGCCATAGAGGGTGATAGCCCCGTATATGAAAGGCATATTTGAGTGATAAATGAGTAGGGCGGGACACGTGAAATCCTGTCTGAATATGGGGGGACCATCCTCCAAGGCTAAATACTCCTGAAAGACCGATAGTGAACAAGTACTGTGAAGGAAAGGTGAAAAGCACTTCGAATAGAAGGGTGAAATAGAACCTGAAACCGTACGCCTACAAGCGGTCGGAGCCCACAAGTTGGGTGACGGCGTGCCTTTTGCATAATGAGCCTACGAGTTAATGTTACTAGCGAGGTTAAGGACTTCAGGTCCGGAGCCGGAGCGAAAGCGAGTCTGAATAGGGCGCTTAGTTAGTAGTATTAGACGCGAAACCTTGTGATCTACCCATGGGCAGGTTGAAGCTCTGGTAACACAGAGTGGAGGACCGAACCGGTTGACGTTGAAAAGTCTTCGGATGACCTGTGGGTAGGGGTGAAAGGCCAATCAAACTGGGAGATAGCTCGTACTCTCCGAAATGCATTTAGGTGCAGCGTCGCAAATGAGTTTATTAGAGGTAGAGCTACTGATTGGATGCGGGGGTTTCACCGCCTACCAATTCCTGACAAACTCCGAATGCTAATAAATGTTCTGCGGCAGTGAGGGCATGGGTGCTAAGGTCCATGTCCGAGAGGGAAAGAACCCAGACCAACAGCTAAGGTCCCCAAATATATGTTAAGTTGAAGCAACGCGGTTGGACTGCATTGACAGCTAGGATGTTGGCTTGGAAGCAGCCATTCATTTAAAGAGTGCGTAACAGCTCACTAGTCGAGCGGTCCGGCATGGATAATAATCGGGCATAAACATATTACCGAAGCTATGGATTTATACCTTAGGGGTATATCTGGTAGGAGAGCATTCTGTTTGCGCCGAAGCAGTATCGTGAGGTATTGTGGAGCGGACAGAAAAGAAAATGTAGGCATAAGTAACGATAAAGGGGGCGAGAAACCCCCTCACCGAAAGACTAAGGTTTCCTCAGCCATGCTAATCAGCTGAGGGTTAGTCGGGACCTAACGCGAACCCGAAAGGGGTAGTGGATGGACAATGGGTTAATATTCCCATACTTGCTCACACTAAAAAGGGGACGGAGTGACGTAGCTACTGGAGACTGACGGAATAGTCAAGGCCTAGCCTTCGGGCGAAGCTGCTGTAGTGAACTCGCTTCCAAGAAAAGCCGAAGTGAAGCAACCCGTACCAAAACCGACACAGGTAGTCGAGGAGAGAATCCTAAGGTGCTCGAGTGAGTCGTGGCTAAGGAACTAGGCAAAATAGTCTCGTAACTTCGGAAGAAGAGACGCCATCAGCAATGGTGGCCGCAGTGAAGAGGCCCAGGCGACTGTTTATCAAAAACACAGGACTCTGCTAAATCGAAAGATGCTGTATAGGGTCTGACACCTGCCCGGTGCTGGAAGGTTAAGGAAGGTGCTTAGCGTAAGCGAAGGCATTAACTGAAGCCCCAGTAAACGGCGGCCGTAACTATAACGGTCCTAAGGTAGCGAAATTCCTTGTCGGGTAAGTTCCGACCTGCACGAATGGTGTAACGATCTGGGCACTGTCTCAGCCACGAGCTCGGTGAAATTGTAGTATCGGTGAAGATGCCGATTACCCGCAATGGGACGAAAAGACCCTGTGAACCTTTACTATAACTTCGTATTGACTTTGAGTAAGTAATGTGTAGGATAGGTGGGAGGCTTTGAAGCCGGCACGCTAGTGTTGGTGGAGCCAACGTTGAAATACCACCCTTTACTTACTTGGAGCCTAACTTCTTTTTAGAAGGACATTGCGTGGTGGGTAGTTTGACTGGGGTGGTCGCCTCCAAAAGAGTAACGGAGGCTTTCAAAGGTACCCTCAGCACGCTTGGTAACCGTGCGTAGAGTGTAATGGCATAAGGGTGCTTGACTGTGAGACCTACAAGTCGATCAGGTGCGAAAGCAGGACATAGTGATCCGGTGGTTCCGTATGGAAGGGCCATCGCTCATAGGATAAAAGGTACTCCGGGGATAACAGGCTAGTCTCCCCCAAGAGCTCACATCGACGGGGAGGTTCGGCACCTCGATGTCGGCTCGTCACATCCTGGGGCTGGAGAAGGTCCCAAGGGTTGGGCTGTTCGCCCATTAAAGTGGCACGCGAGCTGGGTTCAGAACGTCGTGAGACAGTTCGGTCTCTATCTATTGCGGGCGTTAGATGTTTGAGAGGGCTTGATTCTAGTACGAGAGGACCGAATTGAACAAACCTCTGGTGTATCAGTTGTACCGCCAGGTGCACCGCTGAGTAGCTACGTTTGGAAGAGATAAGCACTGAAAGCATATAAGTGCGAAACTCGCCTCAAGATGAGACATCTTTTAAGGGTCGTTGGAGATGACGACGTTGATAGGCTACAGGTGTAAAGCTGGTAACAGCATAGCCGAGTAGTACTAATTACCCGTAGATTTATAGCCTATGGTTGCTATATAATTATTTAATGATTAAAAATTTAATGATTAAAAAATACAACAAGTTCTTTTGTGCGCAGACAAGGTTTTGTCTTTGTGAAAGTTTTTATCGATTAAAACAGGTAACAGATGTTAGTTATCAGGTAGCAGGGAAAACCTGCAACCTCTTACCAATAACCTGCGACCTTATATACCTTCTTTAGGGTGGTTTTAGCGGTGGGGCTCACCTGTTCCCATTCCGAACACAGAAGTTAAGCCCACCAGCGCCGATGGTACTGCGACAAGCGGGAGAGTAGGCCGCCGCCAGTTTTTATTTAAAGTCTCATACAGTTTTGTGTGAGACTTTTTTTTGTTATATACACCATCCTATAAATGATAAGTGATGAGTGATAAGTAATGGGTAATGGGTAATGAGTAATAGATGATAAATGATACAACTAATCTATGTAATTTTCCCTAATCCCTAATCCCTAATCCCTGATCTCTGCCATAAGCAATTCAAAGACGGTGAGCTCCGTAGGAGCGATCGGTTAATAGCATATGATATGATATGATATGATATGATATGATATGATATGAATGTTTTAGATTTATTTACCAGCCCTGTAAGGGCGAGCTGTTTATTTTCCCTTTACAACAACAGAGACAAATAGAAGGCTTAGCCAAAACTTAAACTACTTCCAGGCTGCTCCGAATACTCTTTTCAATAACGGATCCGTGCCATCTGGGTGATCTGTGCGAAACTAACTTCTTTTTTTACTGTCTTTACCTTCACGGGCTTCTTTCTCTATAAATATTAAGAACAGACTTTACTAAACATCTGCTTGATCTGCTCAATCTGCGAGAGCATTAACATACTGTTCAAAATAACCAGGTATCTTTATGTATTGACAAACGGATTGTTCTTGCCTAAATCCTAGTTTACAACTCTGTTTACCTTAATTCAATCTTCTCTCCTCTTGCTAAAATCTGTGTTATTGATGCAAATCTTCAACACTTTCATCTACCATCTTATTCCCGCTCCTGTAATTTTTTCTGAGACATAAGGCTGGCTCTTCCCATTTATATAGATATAACTACTCATTGTTGATAACTCCCTTTCCTTTGTAATCGACTTTAAATAAGCTCTTTATAAGATGACTTATCCACAATATGAACTGGAAATAAATTTTATGTTAACTAGATTTGTTTTGTGTAGTAATAAGGGTGTATCTTTGCCCCACTGAAAACGAGAGTAGACAGTAAGCGCAGAAGAGCTTTTAGATAAGCATTAAGTATTTAAAAAAGCTTTAAGAGGATAAGAAAGGATAGCCTTAAATTTTTAGAAATAAAAGTTGCCGGGTTTAAAAATTTTCCTATCTTTGCAGTCCGGTTAAACGGGGAGCAGAAGCGATAGCGATTAAGGTTTAGTAAAGAGGTTAAGGTTACTTAAAAAACTTTAAATTTTCTTTGAAAAACATTTGGTCATTTAGAAATAAATAATTACTTTTGCAACCGCAAATAAGGAGCAGAACGACAGAAAAAAGTTCTTTATAAAAGCGGAAAGAAAAAAGATCATTGACATACAATATAACAACCAAGTAAGGAAAAAAACTAAAGCGTTAAATAACTTTGAGAGGGTCAGGAAAAACATACAATGGAGAGTTTGATCCTGGCTCAGGATGAACGCTAGCGGGAGGCCTAACACATGCAAGCCGAGCGGTAGAGTTCCTTCGGGGACTTGAGAGCGGCGCACGGGTGCGGAACACGTGTGCAACCTGCCTTTATCTGGGGGATAGCCTTTCGAAAGGAAGATTAATACCCCATAATATGTTGAATGGCATCATTCGACATTGAAAACTCCGGTGGATAGAGATGGGCACGCGCAAGATTAGATAGTTGGTGAGGTAACGGCTCACCAAGTCTGCGATCTTTAGGGGGCCTGAGAGGGTGATCCCCCACACTGGTACTGAGACACGGACCAGACTCCTACGGGAGGCAGCAGTGAGGAATATTGGACAATGGGTGAGAGCCTGATCCAGCCATCCCGCGTGAAGGACGACGGCCCTATGGGTTGTAAACTTCTTTTGTATAGGGATAAACCTACTCTCGTGAGAGTAGCTGAAGGTACTATACGAATAAGCACCGGCTAACTCCGTGCCAGCAGCCGCGGTAATACGGAGGGTGCAAGCGTTATCCGGATTTATTGGGTTTAAAGGGTCCGTAGGCTGATGTGTAAGTCAGTGGTGAAATCTCACAGCTTAACTGTGAAACTGCCATTGATACTGCATGTCTTGAGTGTTGTTGAAGTAGCTGGAATAAGTAGTGTAGCGGTGAAATGCATAGATATTACTTAGAACACCAATTGCGAAGGCAGGTTACTAAGCAACAACTGACGCTGATGGACGAAAGCGTGGGGAGCGAACAGGATTAGATACCCTGGTAGTCCACGCCGTAAACGATGCTAACTC
This sequence comes from Chryseobacterium sp. GTID13, assembly GCF_056172655.1. NCBI lineage: Bacteria > Pseudomonadati > Bacteroidota > Flavobacteriia > Flavobacteriales > Weeksellaceae > Chryseobacterium > Chryseobacterium sp. GTID13. Next base: position 813,210 of record NZ_JAOCMB010000007.1, on the reverse strand, counting down.
GTTTTTGGGTTTTTAAGATTCAGAGACTAAGCGAAAGTGATAAGTTAGCCACCTGGGGAGTACGTTCGCAAGAATGAAACTCAAAGGAATTGACGGGGGCCCGCACAAGCGGTGGATTATGTGGTTTAATTCGATGATACGCGAGGAACCTTACCAAGGCTTAAATGGGAAATGACAGGCTTAGAAATAGGCTTTTCTTCGGACATTTTTCAAGGTGCTGCATGGTTGTCGTCAGCTCGTGCCGTGAGGTGTTAGGTTAAGTCCTGCAACGAGCGCAACCCCTGTCACTAGTTGCCATCATTCAGTTGGGGACTCTAGTGAGACTGCCTACGCAAGTAGAGAGGAAGGTGGGGATGACGTCAAATCATCACGGCCCTTACGCCTTGGGCCACACACGTAATACAATGGCCGGTACAGAGGGCAGCTACACAGCGATGTGATGCAAATCTCGAAAGCCGGTCTCAGTTCGGATTGGAGTCTGCAACTCGACTCTATGAAGCTGGAATCGCTAGTAATCGCGCATCAGCCATGGCGCGGTGAATACGTTCCCGGGCCTTGTACACACCGCCCGTCAAGCCATGGAAGTCTGGGGTACCTGAAGTCGGTGACCGTAACAGGAGCTGCCTAGGGTAAAACAGGTAACTAGGGCTAAGTCGTAACAAGGTAGCCGTACCGGAAGGTGCGGCTGGAACATCTCATTTTAGAGCGTTGAAGAACGTTAAACAAAATTAGGTACTTCGGTACCATTGACTTATCTTAAAGTTCAAGCTTTAGTTTTTTATTTGGTTGATTTATATTAAAAAAATACACACCCACTAGAAATTAGTACAGGGAAAGAGATACAAGAGCCGAGAGCCAAGAACCAAGACGAATGAAAGTCTTGTATCTAGCATCTTGGATCTGAAAGTCCACAAGACAGTCTCGTAGCTCAGCTGGTTAGAGCGCTACACTGATAATGTAGAGGTCGGCAGTTCGAGCCTGCCCGAGACTACTAATTGAAAAGACGGGAAGATAAAAGAGCCAAGAGCCAAGACAACGAATTGAAAGTCTTGAATCTAGCATCTTGAATCTCTTAGTCTGACTAGAGGGGAATTAGCTCAGCTGGCTAGAGCGCCTGCCTTGCACGCAGGAGGTCAAGGGTTCGACTCCCTTATTCTCCACCAAGTTATAGAAATATAACAAGAATAGAAGATATTTATACATAAGATCAAAGGATTATAGCCGTTAGGGGCTAGAGCGTCCCGATTCATCGGGAAGGTCAAGGGTTCGACTCCCTTATTCTCCACAGTTTGTATTGGTATATTGGAAGTATGTATGCTCATAATGATGAGAGCCATCATTAATACATAAATACGATGTACAATAATACAGAAGATATTAAGATCATTGACATTAACGGTAAAGACATCACAAAGAGAAAACCGAGCGCATAAAAGCGCTTGAGTAACCAAAAATAGGAAAGAAATCGTTAAGGGCGTATGGCGGATGCCTAGGCTTTCAGAGGCGAAGAAGGACGCGGTAAGCTGCGAAAAGCTGCGGGGATCGGCACACACGAATAGATCCGCAGATATCCGAATGGGGCAACCCGTCATGTTGAAGACATGTCATCCCTTAGGGGAAGCAAACCCGGAGAACTGAAACATCTAAGTACCCGGAGGAAAAGAAATCGAAGAGATTCCGTAAGTAGCGGCGAGCGAAAGCGGATTAGCCCAAAAGCTTTTATATGTTTAATAGAATGTACTGGAAAGTGCAGCCATAGAGGGTGATAGCCCCGTATATGAAAGGCATATTTGAGTGATAAATGAGTAGGGCGGGACACGTGAAATCCTGTCTGAATATGGGGGGACCATCCTCCAAGGCTAAATACTCCTGAAAGACCGATAGTGAACAAGTACTGTGAAGGAAAGGTGAAAAGCACTTCGAATAGAAGGGTGAAATAGAACCTGAAACCGTACGCCTACAAGCGGTCGGAGCCCACAAGTTGGGTGACGGCGTGCCTTTTGCATAATGAGCCTACGAGTTAATGTTACTAGCGAGGTTAAGGACTTCAGGTCCGGAGCCGGAGCGAAAGCGAGTCTGAATAGGGCGCTTAGTTAGTAGTATTAGACGCGAAACCTTGTGATCTACCCATGGGCAGGTTGAAGCTCTGGTAACACAGAGTGGAGGACCGAACCGGTTGACGTTGAAAAGTCTTCGGATGACCTGTGGGTAGGGGTGAAAGGCCAATCAAACTGGGAGATAGCTCGTACTCTCCGAAATGCATTTAGGTGCAGCGTCGCAAATGAGTTTATTAGAGGTAGAGCTACTGATTGGATGCGGGGGTTTCACCGCCTACCAATTCCTGACAAACTCCGAATGCTAATAAATGTTCTGCGGCAGTGAGGGCATGGGTGCTAAGGTCCATGTCCGAGAGGGAAAGAACCCAGACCAACAGCTAAGGTCCCCAAATATATGTTAAGTTGAAGCAACGCGGTTGGACTGCATTGACAGCTAGGATGTTGGCTTGGAAGCAGCCATTCATTTAAAGAGTGCGTAACAGCTCACTAGTCGAGCGGTCCGGCATGGATAATAATCGGGCATAAACATATTACCGAAGCTATGGATTTATACCTTAGGGGTATATCTGGTAGGAGAGCATTCTGTTTGCGCCGAAGCAGTATCGTGAGGTATTGTGGAGCGGACAGAAAAGAAAATGTAGGCATAAGTAACGATAAAGGGGGCGAGAAACCCCCTCACCGAAAGACTAAGGTTTCCTCAGCCATGCTAATCAGCTGAGGGTTAGTCGGGACCTAACGCGAACCCGAAAGGGGTAGTGGATGGACAATGGGTTAATATTCCCATACTTGCTCACACTAAAAAGGGGACGGAGTGACGTAGCTACTGGAGACTGACGGAATAGTCAAGGCCTAGCCTTCGGGCGAAGCTGCTGTAGTGAACTCGCTTCCAAGAAAAGCCGAAGTGAAGCAACCCGTACCAAAACCGACACAGGTAGTCGAGGAGAGAATCCTAAGGTGCTCGAGTGAGTCGTGGCTAAGGAACTAGGCAAAATAGTCTCGTAACTTCGGAAGAAGAGACGCCATCAGCAATGGTGGCCGCAGTGAAGAGGCCCAGGCGACTGTTTATCAAAAACACAGGACTCTGCTAAATCGAAAGATGCTGTATAGGGTCTGACACCTGCCCGGTGCTGGAAGGTTAAGGAAGGTGCTTAGCGTAAGCGAAGGCATTAACTGAAGCCCCAGTAAACGGCGGCCGTAACTATAACGGTCCTAAGGTAGCGAAATTCCTTGTCGGGTAAGTTCCGACCTGCACGAATGGTGTAACGATCTGGGCACTGTCTCAGCCACGAGCTCGGTGAAATTGTAGTATCGGTGAAGATGCCGATTACCCGCAATGGGACGAAAAGACCCTGTGAACCTTTACTATAACTTCGTATTGACTTTGAGTAAGTAATGTGTAGGATAGGTGGGAGGCTTTGAAGCCGGCACGCTAGTGTTGGTGGAGCCAACGTTGAAATACCACCCTTTACTTACTTGGAGCCTAACTTCTTTTTAGAAGGACATTGCGTGGTGGGTAGTTTGACTGGGGTGGTCGCCTCCAAAAGAGTAACGGAGGCTTTCAAAGGTACCCTCAGCACGCTTGGTAACCGTGCGTAGAGTGTAATGGCATAAGGGTGCTTGACTGTGAGACCTACAAGTCGATCAGGTGCGAAAGCAGGACATAGTGATCCGGTGGTTCCGTATGGAAGGGCCATCGCTCATAGGATAAAAGGTACTCCGGGGATAACAGGCTAGTCTCCCCCAAGAGCTCACATCGACGGGGAGGTTCGGCACCTCGATGTCGGCTCGTCACATCCTGGGGCTGGAGAAGGTCCCAAGGGTTGGGCTGTTCGCCCATTAAAGTGGCACGCGAGCTGGGTTCAGAACGTCGTGAGACAGTTCGGTCTCTATCTATTGCGGGCGTTAGATGTTTGAGAGGGCTTGATTCTAGTACGAGAGGACCGAATTGAACAAACCTCTGGTGTATCAGTTGTACCGCCAGGTGCACCGCTGAGTAGCTACGTTTGGAAGAGATAAGCACTGAAAGCATATAAGTGCGAAACTCGCCTCAAGATGAGACATCTTTTAAGGGTCGTTGGAGATGACGACGTTGATAGGCTACAGGTGTAAAGCTGGTAACAGCATAGCCGAGTAGTACTAATTACCCGTAGATTTATAGCCTATGGTTGCTATATAATTATTTAATGATTAAAAATTTAATGATTAAAAAATACAACAAGTTCTTTTGTGCGCAGACAAGGTTTTGTCTTTGTGAAAGTTTTTATCGATTAAAATCAGGTAGCAGATGGTAGCTATCAGGTAGCAGGGAAAACCTGCAACCTCTTACCAATAACCTGCAACCTTATATACCTTCTTTAGGGTGGTTTTAGCGGTGGGGCTCACCTGTTCCCATTCCGAACACAGAAGTTAAGCCCACCAGCGCCGATGGTACTGCGACAAGCGGGAGAGTAGGCCGCCGCCAGTTTTTATTTAAAGTCTCATACAGTTTTGTGTGAGACTTTTTTTTGTTTATATACACCATCCTATAAATGATGAGTGATGAATGATAAGTGATGAGAGTAATGGGTAATGAGTAATAAGATGATAAATGATACAATTAATCTGTGTAATTTTCCCTAATCCCTAATCCCTAAACCCTGATCTCTGCCATAAGCAATGCCCACCACAAAATCTGTGGAATATTCATCTCTACTATTGAGAATACTTTCACCAAGGTTATTTCTATTCATAAAAATTAAAATAGATTAAATCTCTTACAGGCCTTTTATTTATGTCGTAACTTTAGTATATGAAAGAGCATATTGTGAGAGGGTTCAGATTTGAAACTTATAAGGCACCGGAGCTATCTGTATTTGACCGGTTGCTGGAAATTTTTACAGATTTGCTGACCCATACCTCGGGTGATTTTGATGAAGCAATCGACTGGTTTCGAATGCTGGACGAAGAATACCAACTGACTACTCCGGAATATACTATTGATGATTTTATTGAAGACCTTAAAAAGAAAGGATATATCCGTGAAGAAGTCGATCCTAACGGTGGAAACGGAATTAGGCTGAGTGCAAAGATGGAGCAGAATATCCGTAAGCAAGCACTTAACCAGATATTCGGGAACCTTGGAAAAAGTGGAAATGGAAATCACAAGACCAATAAAAGCGGGACGGGAGAGGATACAACAGGAGAATTCCGTAATTATAGTTTTGGAGATCCGGTAGAGAAAATTTCCATTACCGAAAGTCTTAAGAATGCCCAGATCAATAACGGAATCGGAGATTTTCACCTTACTGAAGATGATTTAATTGTTGAAGACAGTATCCATCAATCTCAGATGAGTACGGTTTTGATGATCGACATCAGCCATAGTATGATTTTGTATGGGGAAGACCGCATCACTCCGGCCAAAAAAGTGGCAATGGCATTGGCAGAGCTGATTATAACACGTTATCCGAAAGATACTTTGGATATTATTGTTTTTGGCGATGATGCTTGGCCTGTTAAAATTCAGGAGCTGCCTTATTTACAGGTTGGGCCTTACCATACAAATACGGTTGCCGGACTTCAGCTGGCGATGGATATTTTACGCAGAAAGAGAAATACCAATAAACAGATTTTCATGATTACCGACGGGAAGCCGAGTTGTGTCCGTCAGTCGGATGGTACCTACTACATGAATTCTTATGGTTTGGATGAATATGTTGTCCAGAAATGTTATAATATGGCATCCCAGGCGAGAAGGCTGCATATTCCGATTACAACTTTCATGATTGCACAGGATCCATATTTACAGCAATTTGTGAGTGAATTTACAGAAGCCAATCAGGGGAAAGCTTTTTATACGGGATTGAATGGATTAGGGCATATGATTTTTGAAGATTATGAAACTAACCGTAAGAAAAGAATTCGATAAATTCATTCTTAATAAACAAATATTTCAATAAGTTAATAAATCAGATTTTAAATAAAATGACTGAAAAGCCAACTATAAAAACATTAGGCTCATTAAGAGCATCAGGATATCTATCAAAAAACATTAAAGACGAATTAAGAGATAATTTAAAAGCTAAAATTCGCAATAAAGAATCCGTATTTGAAGGAATTTTCGGATATGAAAATACGGTTATTCCTCAATTGGAACACGCCATTCTCAGCCGTCACAATATTAATTTACTAGGATTGAGAGGTCAGGCAAAAACAAGACTGGCTAGAATGATGACGTCTTTACTGGATGAATGGATTCCTTATATTGCAGGAAGTGAAATTAATGATGACCCTTTCCATCCGATTTCCCGGTATGCTAAAGAATTAATCGAAAAAGAAGGCGATGATACTTCTATAGAATGGCTTCACCGTGACGAAAGATTTTTCGAAAAACTGGCGACTCCGGATGTAACTGTTGCCGACCTGATCGGAGATGTTGATCCTATTAAAGCTGCCAACCTTAAACTTTCTTATGCGGACGACCGTGTGATTCATTTTGGAATGATTCCGCGTGCGAACCGTTGTATTTTTGTCATTAATGAATTGCCGGATCTTCAGGCGAGAATCCAGGTTTCTTTGTTTAATATTTTGCAGGAAGGAGATGTACAGATTCGTGGGTTTAAAGTGAGAATGCCTTTGGATATCCAGTTTGTTTTCACGGCGAATCCGGAAGATTATACCAATAGAGGAAGCATTGTGACTCCACTGAAAGACCGTATCGGATCGCAGATTTTGACCCATTATCCTGAAAATATCAATATTGCCAGGGAAATCACCAGATATGAATCCAGCTTAGACAGCCGTCAGAAAAATGGAGTATATGTTCCTTCTTTGGCGAAAGATCTTTTGGAACAGATCGGTTTTGAAGCTCGTGACAGCGAATATGTAGATACAAAAAGTGGAGTGAGTGCCCGTATGAGTATCACTGCTTTTGAAAATTTATTGAGTACTGCAGAGCGCAGATCTTTGTTAACAGGTGATGAAACAACATCTGTAAGATTAAGTGATTTTGTGGGGGTAATTCCTGCAATTACAGGGAAAGTGGAGCTGGTCTATGAAGGTGAACAGGAAGGGGCGGAAGCGGTTGCTCAGTTATTAATCGATAATGCAATCAGAACTTTATTCACATCCTATTTTCCGAAAGTGGAAAAGCTGGAGAAAAAACATATTGACGGACCGTTTAGCCAGATTACGGATTGGTTTCTGGAAGATGATGGCTCTTTGGAAATTACCGATGAATCTTCAGATGAAGTGTATGCAAAATCTCTTAACAGAATTGCTCCTCTTGACCAGATCATTGAAAAGTATCAGCCGGATACGTTACCGGAAGATATTTTATTCTTAAAAGAATTTATTCTTTGGGGATTAGCAGTGAATAAAAAACTGAATAAAGAGAGATTCAGAACGGGAGTGTTCTTTTCTTAGAACTAAATTTATATGAAGCTACTTCCCGCTTTCCGCACTCGCTATTTTTCTTTATTGGCTGCGGCGGTAAAGCCGCCGCAACCAATAAAGAAAAAATGAGCTCAAACAATTGCTGCAATCGGGGCTAGGGTGCAATCAATATTATAATTGAAGAAAGGATTAGAACAAAAAAAGATGTGGAATTGGTTTTCCACATCTTTTTTATTTTTAGAATAACAGATATTATCAAACCTGGATAACTCCCAGATTAAATTTTTCAGTAATAGGAGAGTGGTTGGCTGCTTCAATACCCATAGAAATCCATTTTCTTGTATCTGTAGGGTTGATGATCGCATCTGTCCAAAGTCTTGCAGCGGCATACGTGGCCTCTGTCTGTTTCTGATATCTTTTGGTAATCTTATCTAAGATTTCATTGTGCTCTTCCTCAGAGATTTCTTTGCCTTGCTTTTTCAAAGTAGATTCCTGGATTTGAACCAGAACTTTTGCTGCTTGCGATCCACCCATTACCGCAAGATCTGCCCATGGCCATGCCACAATTAATCTTGGATCATAAGCTTTACCGCACATAGCATAATTTCCGGCTCCGTAAGAGTTTCCAGTGATAATCGTAAACTTTGGAACTACAGAATTTGAAACGGCATTCACCATTTTGGCTCCGTCTTTAATAATTCCGCCATGCTCGGATTTTGAACCTACCATGAACCCTGTAACGTCCTGAAGGAATATTAAAGGAATCTTTCTCTGGTTACAGTTGGCAATAAATCTTGTTGATTTATCAGCTGAATCCGAATAAATAACTCCTCCAAACTGCATTTCACCCTTACCGCTTTTCACCAGCTTTCTCTGATTGGCAACAATTCCCACGGACCAGCCGTCAATTCTTGCTGTAGCGCAGATGATGCTTTTTCCGTAGTCAGGTTTATACTCTTCATATTCTGAATTATCTACCAGGCATTTAATGATTTCATAGGTATCATACTGCTCCGCTCGGGAAACGGGGATAATTCCAAAAATATTGTCTGGATTTTCTTTCGGTGGAAAACTCTCTATTCTGTCAAAGCCTGCTTTTTCAGTACTTCCAAGGGACTTCATGATATTTTTGATTCTGTCCAGAGCATCTTTATCATCTTTAGCCTTGTAATCGGTAACTCCTGAAATAGAGCAGTGAGTAGTAGCTCCTCCAAGTGTTTCATTATCAATACTTTCCCCGATGGCTGCTTTTACAAGATAGCTTCCGGCAAGGAAAATAGAACCGGTTTTGTCAACAATCATGGCTTCGTCACTCATGATCGGAAGATAGGCACCTCCGGCAACGCAGCTACCCATAACCGCCGAGATCTGGATGATTCCCATAGAGCTCATCTTGGCATTGTTTCTGAAAATACGCCCGAAATGCTCTTTATCAGGGAAAATCTCATCCTGCATTGGAAGATAAACTCCTGCAGAGTCTACCAGATAAATGATCGGAAGCTTATTCTCCATTGAAATTTCCTGTGCTCTCAGGTTCTTTTTTCCGGTAATAGGAAACCAGGCTCCCGCTTTTACAGAGGCATCATTAGCAACAACGATACACTGTCTCCCGGAAACGTAGCCCATTACGACTACAACTCCGCCACTAGGACAGCCTCCATGTTCTTCATACATTTCATAACCTGCAAATGCACCGATTTCTATAGAATCTGAATCTTTATCGAGAAGATATTCAATTCTTTCTCTGGCTGTCATTTTTCCCTCATCACGAAGCTTTTGAAGCCTCTTTTCTCCGCCTCCCTTTTTTATTTCAGCGAGCAATTGATTGATATCAGATAATTTTAATCTATTTTGATCTTCCCGTTTATTAAATTCAAGGTCCATAAAATTTCAATTTTTTACGGCTAAAGATACTATTTTTATAATGAATAAAGGTTGAAGTAAAACAAGTGTTTAATATATTGGTTCTCAGAAAATTGTGAAATTTTTAACAAAAAATTATTTTTAAATTACTGATATTTTTTCTAACTTTACTTCAGAGTAAATGGGATGATATTCCCTTATAATTACTCTAAGTTCCTAGTTTATTTTTTTAATAGTTTATTATTTGAAGGCCCTGAACGTTGAACAAATTTTCAGGGTTTTTTATGTCCATTAAGATCAAATTAGGGCAATTATTCAGAATAATATTTTCTGTATTCTATGATATTCAGATAGGAAGCTTCACCTTTGTTTTTCTGGTATTTTTTATAAGGGCTGAATCCTAACTTTTCAGGAATTTTTCGACTTGCTGTATTGGCTTCATCAACAGGATAGAGAATGTATTGAAAGGTAAAATTATTTTCTGAAAACTCAATCAGGCTGGTAATAATTTCAGTGCCTATTCCCGTACCCTGCTTATCTTTTCTTAACCAAAGTCCAAGTTCTATAGACTCTTCCGTAATATTATGAATGCCACAGCAGCCTATAAATTCCCATTGAGATCAAGAACGGCCATTACCAGATCGGTATTCTTTAATAGAGATTCTTGCGATGCTTTTACAAAACTAATGACGTCATTTCTATCCCCTGTTGGATTGAAAGGCATGTACCTGGTAACGTCTGCAGTGAAAAATTCGTTAATATCATCAATATATGTTTCATCTACAGGTTTCATTATCAACCGTTCCGTTTTAATTCTGATATTTGTGCTTAATCTCATCAAACAAAGCTATAACTTTTCTTTAAATAAAGTTTTTTGCGTTACAAACTCTTTGAATCGAGTTATAATGTTGTTTAGAACCTGAATAAATGTATCTTTTTTATTAATTTCTAAAATTAATTATAGAAAAAATATAAAAACAGACTAAATAATTATTTGTTAAGGTAATATTTATATTTTTTATGAGATTTATAAAAGCCTATTTGTAAATTTGCCTGTTAAAAATTTACAGAAGTTAGGATATGCAAAAATTAGCGCTTTTCAGGCTGCACTTGATTGTTTTTTTATGGGGGTTCACTGCAATTTTGGGAAAACTGATTCATGCCAATGCCCAGATTCTTGTATTTTACAGAATGCTGTTTGCTGCTGTGTTTTTATTCGTCTTTATCAGGGTTTATAAAAAGGAAAGCATTAAAGTATCAAGGAAAATATTTTTTCAGCTTGCAGGAATAGGTTGTGCCATGGCGCTTCACTGGTACTGTTTCTTTTATTCAATTAAAGTATCCAATGTTTCGATAGCGCTGAGCTGCCTGTCCCTTTCTACATTGTTTGCATCCATATTGGAGCCTGTAATTTTTAAAAGAAAGATTGATATCTCAGAAGTCGTGATGGGAGTCGTGATAGTTGCCTGTATACTATTAATCTTTAAAACCGAATTTCATTTCAAGGAAGGAATCGTCTATGGAATACTCTGTGCGGTGTTCGGGACTGTTTTCTCTGTTTTTAACGGCAAAATGTTTGGTAAAACCAGCTCGGGAAATATTATATTCTATGAAATTTTCAGCGGATGGTTTGTTCTTGCCTTATTTTATACGTTGACGGGACAGATTTTTCAGATCAATGAAATAAACTACAGAGATCTGGCGTTAATATGCTTATTGGCAAGCGTTTTTACTGCTTTTCCAATGCTGGAATCGGTGAAGCTGATGAAATATATTTCGCCTTTTACTCTAATTTTAACAGTTAATTTAGAACCTGTCTACGGAATTATACTAGCTTTTTTATCTTTGGAGAATCAGAAGAGATGAGTCCCATATTTTATGTGGCTTCAGGCGTTATGATACTGGCAATCATTGCAAACGGATTAATGAAAGCCAGAAAACAAAAAAACTTTAACTAAGCATCAAATTTATATGATGAAGAAATATTTTTTACTTGCATTTTCACTGCTGTTTGGGCTGTCTCAATCTCAGATCATAAGAAAATACTCCAATGAATTTTTAAATATCGGAGCCGGAGCGAGAGGACTGGCTATGGGAGGAGCCGTCATTTCCAACCAGGATGATGTGTATTCACCCATGTGGAACCCGGCCGGTTTAATGGCCATTGAGAAAGACTGGCAGGGAGCGGCAATGCACGCAGAATATTTCGAATCCATCGCGAAATATGATTACTTAGCTTACGCAAAAGTGCTGGAAGAAGGAGTGTTTGGAGTTTCAATCGTAAGACTGGGGGTAGATAATATCCTGAACACCACTCAAATGATTGATTCCGAAGGTAATATCGATTATGATAAAATTACAAAATTTTCCCAGTCTGATTATGCTGCCATCCTTTCCTATGCATTTAATCCAGCCGGAAATACTAAACTTGATGTCGGAGTAAATGCCAAAATTGTTTACAGAAATGTGGGGAAATTTGCCAGCGGATATGGTTTTGGTTTCGATATCGGAGCTATTTATAAAGCAGACAACGGATGGAAATTCGGAGGTATGTTGCGTGATGCAACGACTACAGTCAACTTTTGGAGCATTAACCAGAAAGAACTTTCAACGGTGGTGAACGGGGAAGAATTCAACCCGGCACCGAAAGATAAAATGGAACTTACGATGCCGAAACTGAATGTAGGGGCAAGTAAAATCTTCAACATTAACAGTAGTGTTTATGTATTGCCGGAAGCCGGTATCAACGTTGATTTTGCTAAAACAGCGGCTTTGATATCAACCGATTTTGCAAGTATTACACCCTACCTTGGTGCTGAACTTGGGTACCAGAAAATGATCTTTGTACGACTTGGGGTGAACAGGTTCCAGTCCATTACAGATATTGAAGACCTCAAAAGAAAAGTTTCTTTCCAGCCGAGCGCAGGTCTTGGGATAAAATACCGCGGACTTACACTGGATTACGCCATTACCAATTCAGGGATCGGAGGATCTAATTTCTATTCCAATTTTTTCTCTCTTAAACTGGATATGGGAGCGTTCAGAAATGATTAACTTTGAAACGTAATTTAAAAGCAATGAAAAAGATTTCTATACTTACATGTATATTCGCAGTAACAGCTGTTTTTGGACAGAAAGTTTCAGATTATAAATATATTTCCATTCCTCAGACCTTTAAGGATTTTGAAAAAGAATCCTATGGCCTGGATGGAGTTTTGATAAAAACCTTAAAATCTAAAGGTTATATAGCAATTCAGGAAGGAAAGGATCAGTGGCCCGCTGAAATTGATAAAAGCTCATGCAGTTTTGCGACAGGTAATATCAATAATAAAAGCAGTTTTCTGAGAAACAAAGTGGAAGTTGAGTTCAAAGACTGTAATGGAAAAGTATTATTTTCATCAAAAGGAGATTCCAGTCTTAAAGAATATAAAGAAGGATATCAGGATGCCCTTAACCGCTCTCTGGTTTCACTTCCCGTTTCAAATCCTGTGACCAATCTTCAGGTTACAAAAACTGAAAGTCCGAAAGAACAACAGGTTGTGAAAAAAACGGAAGAGGCTTCACCAGTACCCGTTTCTGAAAATAAATCCGGAAAATACACCAACGGTAAGGTAAATCTTCAGAAAATCCAGGTGGATAACAATCAGTTTATCCTGGCAGACGGAGGAAGCTCTGTGCCATTTGCTGTGTTTAAAAATTCTTCCAAAAAGGATGTTTTCAGAGTAAAACTTTCAGATGGAAGCTCTACCATCGGGTATTTTGAAAACGGAAATATCGTAATTGATATGCCGCAAACGAACGGAGAATTTGCCAAAGAAGTATTTTCAGCAAAATAGAACGTAACATAATACGATAAACGAATATAATCCTTAATCCAAACCGGAATTAAGGATTTTTTGTTTTTTAATTGCCGTTGAAATATTCGTAAATAACAGCAGCCTTACTTTTCCCAAGAATTTCTTCCAGAGTTTCCAGGTTCGATTCTTTGATTCGTTTTACAGATTTCAGTTTTGAAAGCAGAAGTTCAATCGTTTTTTCTCCAACGCCCGGAATTTCTTCAAGTTCAGATTTGATAGTAGAATTTTTTCGCCTTGTTCTGTGATGCCTTACTCCGAAACGGTGGGCTTCATCCCTTACTCTCTGCAGGATTTTTAAAGTTTCAGATTTTTTATCAAGATATAAAGGAATAGAATCTTCAGGAAAGAAAATTTCCTCAAGCCTTTTGGCGATCCCTACAATCGTGATTTTGCCATAAAGACCTAATAATTTTAAGCTTTTTACGGCAGATGAAAGCTGTCCTTTTCCTCCGTCTATAAGGATCAGTTGCGGAAGATCTTCTCCCTCGTCCAGCATTCTTTTATAGCGGCGATAAATTACCTCTTCCATGGTCGCAAAGTCATTGGCTCCTTCCACAGTCTTTGGATGGAAAATCCTGTAGTCAGCTTTACTTGGTTTACCGTCTTTAAAAACGACACAGGCGGAAACAGGGTTGGTTCCCTGAATATTCGAGTTATCGAAACCTTCAATATGTCTCGGTTCTACAGGCATCCGAAGAAGCTTCTGCATTTCGGACATAATTCTGTTTGTATGCCTTTCCGGATCTACAATCTGTACCTGCTTCAATTTTTCTAAACGGTATTCCTTTGCATTCTTTTCGGAAAGTTCCACGATCCTTTTTTTGTCACCAACTTTCGGAACGATGAGCTTTACATTCGGAATTTCCACAGATAAATGGAACGGAAGCAATACTTCCTTGGAATCGGAGCCGAATTTCTGGCGGATTTCTATCAATGCTTCTTCGAGGATATCTTCATCGGTTTCTTCAAGAATTTTTTAATTTCTGTGGTAAAACTCTGGATGATATTTCCGTTCCTGATCTTAAAGAAATTGACATAAGCAGCCGTTTCATCACTCGTCATTCCAAAAACATCCACATCATCAATATTAGGATTTACCACCGTATTCTTAGCCTGGTAATCTTCCAGAATATCCAGTCTTTCCTTGATGATCTGTGCCTCTTCAAATTTAAGGTTGGAAGCCATTTTCATCATCTGATTCACCAGATATTCTTTAGCCTTCCGGAAATCCCCTTTAATAATTCCACGGATAGCATCAATCTTTTCGTCATAATCTTCTTTGCTTTCCAGGTTCTCACAGGGACCTTCACAGTTTTTTATGTGATATTCCAGGCAGACCTTGTACTTTCCTTCTGCAATTTTTGAAGGGGAAAGATTAAGATTACAGGTTCTCAGCTTATAAATATGCTTAATGGTATCCAGTAAAATCTTTGCCGGCCGCACTTTTGCGTAAGGTCCGTAATATTCAGAACCATCCTTGATTACATTTCTGGTCAGGAATATCCTTGGAAAACTTTCATTTTTAATACAAATCCAGGGATAGGTCTTGTCATCCTTCAGCAATACATTATAAAAAGGGCGGTGCTCTTTTATCAGGTTGTTTTCCAGTAAAAGAGCATCATATTCGCTGTTTACGATGGTTGTTTCCAGACGGGCAATCTTGCTCACCATTATTTTAATACGGTAGCCCGGAAGGTTTTTATTGAAGTAGGACAGAACCCTTTTCTTTAAATGCTTGGCTTTTCCTACATACAGTAATTGATCGTTTTTATCATAATAACGATAAACGCCAGGTTCCGATGGTAAAGTTTTGAGCTGTAATTCTAAAGAAGGATTCATATAACAAAATTAAGGAAACTTTCCCTATTTAAAAAAAGAAAACCTGCAGATGACTCTACAGGCTCATTTTATTGTTCAAAGTATTTTTATCCGTGGTTCATTTCGGTATATTGATAGATCAAGAAGCTTAGATAATCCCATTCTACGGAGTTTTTAGGGTACTTCTTCATGAATTCTGCATTGTCGCCAAAAAGGAAATCGTAGTTGTCTTCAAAATCATCTTTATGAAGCCACATCACTTTGTCACCCTTTTTTACATAATAAGATTTGATGACACCGCCGCCAAATGCAGGAGCCCCGGCAAAACCTGTAGAAATGGTTTCTGAAGCAAACGGATCATGATAAACCGTAATAAGTTCATTAAATTCAGGATTGATAACCTGCATTAAAAAAGCTTTAGGCTCTTTCTTGTTTTTTAAAGAAACAATCTGGTTTTCATAGGGGATTGCATCATTGGTTACAGACTTACTGTATTTTTTGGTACTGTAATTTCTCATGTTTGAAATGAACTTTCCTGCTTTCATAGATTTTTCCCTTTCTGTCGCATACAAATACATTTCAGCAATGTCTGCTGCTGCAAATTTCATAGGCTTTCCTGTGTCAACATCTTCAATGGTAATGGAAAGAATCTGTCCCCTCTGCTTTTCCCATGATTTACTGTAACCCTGGTATTCAGTATTGTCTTTTAATATAATTGTAGAAACCTTTTTATCAGATGCAGTATCGAAACCTTCGTTAAACAGATAACGATTCATTTCTTTTCTTTCTTCTTTGGAATATTTTACTTTCTGGGCGAAAGTTGCAGTACCTGCAAGACATAAGGTAAGCAGTAAAGTTTTAAGTTTCATAAGTTATTAGTAATTGTTTTTAAATTCGGTGGTAAAAATAGCAAATTAATTTACTTATTGTTTATAAAAATGCAACGCGGCAAAATTTAGCTTTTCCAATTATCGTTAAATGTGTAATTTTAAGGAAATTTTTAGAAATGATATACGGTGTAGATGTTTTCACTTTCCATGATGTTCTGGAAATCTGTAAAAAACCAGGTAAAGCCAAACTTAATAAAGCGGCCAAAGAACAGATCCTAAAATCTCAGAAAAATGTTCAGAAAATTGTAGAGTCCGATAGATGCGTCTATGGGATCAATACTGGTTTTGGACCTCTTTGCGATACCAAAATATCAGCTGACGAAACTGCCCAGCTGCAGTATAACCTTATTATTTCCCATGCAGTAGGAGTAGGAAAGCCTATCCATAAAGAACTTTCCAAAATCATGATCATTGCAAAAGTTCATGCCTTATCAAAAGGATTTTCAGGAGTTTCCCTGGAAGTGATTGAAAGACTGATTCTGATGCTGGAAAAAGATATTATTCCTGTAGTGCCTGAACAGGGTTCTGTAGGAGCATCGGGAGATTTGGCCCCTCTTGCCCATCTTGTATTGCCATTATTGGGATTGGGCCAGGTTTGGGAAGGAGATCAGATCTACGATACTATGGAAGTTCTGGACAGACATGGTCTTGAACCATTGGCCTTGGGCCCGAAAGAAGGTTTGGGGCTGATCAACGGAACCCAGTTTATTTTAGCTCATGCAATCAAAGGATTAGAAAAGTTTGAATACTTACTAAACCTTGCAGATTTGACTGCTGCAATGAGTATTGAAGCTTACAGAGGTTCTGAAAGTCCGTTCAAAAAAGAACTTCACGATATAAGACCTTTTGAAGGCAGCAAGAAAGTAGCGGCCAGAATGGTTAAATTTTTAAAAGGCTCAGAAAACATGAAGGCCCATGAAGACTGTGAAAGGGTTCAGGATCCATACTCGATGCGATGTGTTCCACAAGTACACGGTGCCAGCAGAAATGCTTTTGAACATCTTAGAATGATGGCAGAAACGGAACTGAATTCTGTAACGGACAACCCGATCGTTCTAAGTGCTGAAGAATCTATTTCCGGAGGAAACTTCCATGGACAGCTGATGGCCCTTCCATTGGATTATGCAACATTGGCAGCAGCAGAGCTTGGAAATATTTCAGACAGAAGAAGTTATTTATTACTGGAAGGAAAATACGGACTTCCAAGATTGCTTACGGAAAGCTCAGGACTGAATTCAGGATTCATGATCCCGCAATATACTTCAGCAGCTTTGGTTACGGAAAATAAAACACTGTGTTTCCCGGCTTCGGCAGATTCCATCCCTACAAGTCTGGGACAGGAAGACCATGTTTCCATGGGAAGTATTTCCGGCAGAAAATTCAATCAGGTGCTGGGAAATCTGGTTAATATTTTAGCTGTGGAATTAATGTTTGCAGCACAGGGACTGGAATTCAGGAGACCTTCAAAATGCTCGAAGATCATTGAAGAAAATTTTGCAATCATTCGTTCAAAAGTGAAAAAGCTTGAAGATGACAGATTAATAGGGCAGGATATGCTGGCCATTGCAGAGCTGATCAATAACAGAGAATTTAAAGTAGATTAATTCGATTAAATAATACAAGGGCTTTCAGAAAATGAAAGCCTTTTTTGTATTAATATTTTTTACATGATTTTTTTATATTGGATATCCTATCAAACAAATATGGCAGGAAATGGATTTTTTGTAATGAATGAACAGAATACTTTTGTCTGTAAAAAATGACATCATGCATAAAATAAGTACACCCTCTATTTTGTATTTTGGTACACCGGTAATCCTTATTTCAACAACGAACGAAAATGGCAGTTTCAACGCTGCTCCCATTTCATCAATATTCTGGTTAGGCTGGAGGTGTGTAATTGGTATTTCGGCGGTATCTAAAACTTCCGAAAATTTATTAAGAACCGGCGAGTGTGTCATCAATCTTCCTTCAGAAGATCAGGTGGAAATGGTTAATAAACTTGCTTTAACAACCGGTTCTAATCCTGTTCCCAAAGGAAAGCAAAATAAAGGATATCGCCACGAATCCCGAAAATTTGAGATTGCCGGAATGACACCTGTTCAATCGATATTGATTAACCCTCCAAGAATATTAGAATGCCCGGTACAGATGGAAACCCGCCTTGCTAAGGTAAATCTGTTGGCAGAAGATCATGATACTCAGCGAGGAAACATTATCTACATAGAATTAAAGATTGTAAAGGTACATTTAGAAGAATCTATTCTTATGGATGGTTTTCCCAACCGGGTTGATCCAGACAAATGGCGCCCGCTTATAATGAGCTTTCAACAATTTTACGGACTTGGTAGTAAACTTCATGAATCTACCTTAGCCCAGGTTCCGGAAGAACTTTATCGTACTGCTGAATTTGATTCTATTCAACAAAGTAAATAACAGAGGAGATATTTTTTAATAATATAATCATTTAATAAATTTGTTTTTTCTGTAAGATTTAAAAAATTAACAGCAAAAAATAATCTTAAGATATTATTTAATTCATAAAACAAAAGATGATTACAAACAGAACCGATTCTTCCAATACAGATTTTCAGGATTTAGTAAAACTTCTGGATGCCGATCTGGCTGTCCGTGATGGAAAAGATCATGAATTTTACCACCAGTTTAATTCAATTAATGCTCTGAAAAACTGTGTGGTAGCTTATTCTGAAGATACAGCTGTTGGTTGTGGTGCGTTTAAACCTTTTTCAAAGGATACTGTAGAGATCAAAAGAATGTATACCAATGAGCAAATGAGAGGGAAAGGATTTGCATCGAAAATATTAAATGAACTGGAAGTCTGGGCCAAAGAAGAAGGGTTTAGCAAATGTGTTCTGGAAACTGGCATCAAGCAGCCGGAAGCCATTGCTCTGTATGAAAAAAACGGATATTACAGAATTCCTAATTACGGACAGTATATTGGTATTGATAATAGCGTTTGCTTTGAGAAATTACTGTAAATTTTTTAACAGCTGGGTATAAAGATTCATATTCAGGTAATACTAAATTCATTTTTTATAAGCTTTTAATTCACGTCAAAGTGTTATATTGTGGTTCCAAACCATACAATTAATACTATGAAAAAAAGTACATTTTACCTTCTGGCGCTGTTCCTTACATTGAATTCGTGTACCAGGGATGAACTTCAGACCGAAAATCCATCTGTTCAAGTTGTTCAGAAAGACCCCTTAACAGGGAAGCAGATCAATTCGGAAATTAACAGTACGATCAAGAACACCGGAACATTTAACTGGAAAAACGCCTCGGACCACTTGCTTTGGAGTGCAGTTTTCAGGGGAAACAGGATGGTTTCCATCGGCTTTGGAGCTTCAAAAGATGATTTCGACAGAAGTCTGTCGGCAAACAGCAAAGCAATGGAAGCGGAGATCCTTGATGTCATCAGACAGCAGGAAGGCGTTGAGCAGACGAGATTTCTGATTTCTTCCGATCAGTATCTTAATCAGATAGATGTTGTCATAGAAAAGGAAGAAACTATTACAGCACTGCGGAAGATGAAAACCATCCGGTATGTAGAGCCGGGGAATTATCATTATTTTGAAATAGAAAACAGTATTAATCCTAATGCAAAATCAAGTGGTTCTTCAGGATGTGGATTTGATTCTGCTGTTTTAAATGCTGCAGATTATACCACAACGGCTCCTAATGCTAAAATTCCATGGGCTTTTACCCAGCACAATATTCCCAATGCCTGGAGCTACAGTACGGGAGCAGGAGTGACCATAGGATTGATTGATACCGGGGTTTCGCCCGAACAGACCTTATTGGGAAGCAGTTTCAATACCGGCGCTTCTTCCGGAAGAACAATCAGCAAATTCGGATCATATGTCAACGGATCCACTACAGACGGTCCTGCAGATCAATGCGGACACGGAACAAAGATGGCTTCTGTAATGGCAGCCCCGAAAAATAATGCAGGACTTCCCGTAGGAGTTGCCTACAATGCCAATCTCATTACGTACCGTGCGGCTTCCAATGTTGTGCTGGAAACTTCCAGTGAGCAGAATGGAGTAAAAACAGCATTCACTGATCTGGCTAATAATACGAGTGTGAAGATTATTTCCATGTCGATGGGACATATTTTCTCCGTAGGAAAGATTGAGGATGGGGTAAAATATGCCTATTCCAAAGGAAAGCTGATTTTCTGTGCCGGAGGTACTTCTACCAGTTTTACCAACTTTGTTGGCGTTATTTTCCCGGCAAGTATGTCTGAAACACAGGCCGTAACCGGAGTAAAAGAAGGAACTTCCAACCAGAAATGTGACGTTTGCCACTCCGGAAGCCAGATCGATTTTACCTTCCAGATGGAAAGATCCAATGGAAATACAGTTCCGGTTTTAAGTTATTACAACAATCAGGCTGATTATGTAGGCGGTTCATCAGTGGCTACCGCTGCCACAGCAGGTATTGCTGCCCTGGTCTGGGCCAAAAATCCTTCATGGACAAGAGATCAGGTGCTGAATAAAATGAGACAGTCTGCCACCTATTATCCTACTGTAAATTCAAGTTATGGCTACGGAAACATCAATGTTCTGAAAGCTGTACAGTAAGTTATTATAATATAAAATATTGGGGATATCTCAATCTGCCTGAGCGGCACGGATTGATGATATTCCCTTTTTTAAGACTTCAGGCTTTCAATACCCATATTATCCTATCCTTACACTGGTCATGCTTAAAGATCCCCCGATCAGTTCATCATTGAATAAAGAAAGGTTTTCAGCTTTATCCTTCAAACCTAATGTATAGATCAGCGGAAGGTAATGATCTGGTGTAGGAACAGCATACTGAAGGAATGTTCCCTGTTTCTGGTAATCTATAATATTCTGGAAATTTCCGTCCAGAAGCCAGTTGTTGGTTTTTTCACGTGCTTCAATAGCCCAGTCCCAGCCGGCACCTACCGTATCAATGTTTTTCCAGTCGATCAGGCGGAGATTATGAACAATATTCCCGCTTCCGATAATCAGAATTCCTTTTTCGCGGAGCTTATTCAGCCTTTTGGCAAGGTCAAAATGATATTGCGGAGGTTGGGTATAATCTATACTCAGCTGTATGACCGGAATATCCGCATCAGGATACATATGTTTAATGACTGACCATGCGCCGTGGTCAAGTCCCCAGTTGTGATCTTCCTCCACTAAAACAGGAGTCAAAAGCTCAGCTGTTTCTCTGGCCAGTTCCGGGTTTCCGGGAGCAGGATACTGTACATCGAATAATGCCTTCGGAAAACCTCCGAAATCATGGATTGTTCTGGGCATATCCATTGCCGTTACAAAAGTTCCCTGTGTATACCAATGCGCAGAAACACACAAAATAACATTAGGTTTCGGAATTTCCTGAGCCGCTTTTCTGAAGCCCTGCACAAACTGATTTTCTTCAATAGCATTCATCGGTGAACCGTGCCCTAAAAACAGGACAGGCATTCTTTGGGTATTTCCGAAATTATTGCTGATATTTTGCAGATCGTTGAGGTTCATAAATAAGTAATTATTGAAAAAGGTCCAAGGCTTTTAGAAAAATCCCTGAACCTTTTGTACGTTAATTGTATGGTAGTTTTTGAATTTTCTCAAAAACCAGATCTATATTATGCCTGTTTTACAAATTGTAATTCTCCGGCGATTTTTACTTCATCACTTACCATTACGCCTCCTGCTTCAAGAGCTGCATTCCAGTTAAGCCCATAGTCTTTTCTGTTAATTTTTCCTTCAAAAGAAAATCCTGCTTTTGTATTTCCCCATGGATCAACGTTGATTCCACCGAAGTCTACATCTAAAGTGATAGGTTTTGTAATACCGTTTACCGTAAGATTTCCTGTTACTTTATCATTTAAAGCCTGGGATTCAAATGTAATAGTAGGATATTGTTCTGCATTGAAAAATTCAGCTGATTTCAAATGGTTATCTCTGTCCGTATTGTTTGTGAATACAGAATCAGTCTGTATGGTAGCTGTAGTTTTAGCGTTGGCGAAGCTATCATCTTCAGATTCAATTTCAGCATTGAAAGTTCTGAAGCTTCCTTTTACATTAGAGATCATCATGTGTTTTACTTTGAAAGTAATTTCACTATGCGTTGGGTCTAGGTTCCATTTTGTTGCCATTGTATTTTATTTTTTGTTTGTTATTGATACTGCAAATGTAGGGTGGAGGAGATATACAAATCATTGATATAGGTTAAGAAATGAGATTGATTGGTGAATGGTCAGTTTTGCTTCGCAAATGAATGGTCAATTATTAGTGCTGGTCAATTCACGATTGGCTGTTGACATTTCACTCAAAGTTTCATGTGAATGGTCAATTTTTGCTTCGCAAGTGAATGGTCAATTGGCTTGGGAAAAATTCACCATTGACGATTCACCATTCACACTAAGTTAAGAATTTATTTTTATCAGTACATTAATTCTAATTTATGAATGTTTTATTTTAACATTTGTTAACGAATGGTTTTTATTTCTTATTTTTGAAGGATTCAATTTTATACAATGAAATTATATAGATTTTCTTTATTGATGCTGGTTTTGGGTAGTTCTGCAATGGCACAGACCCAGAAATTTACAATGGCGGAGGCAGTGAACGGACTGAGGACAAATCTGGCCGTAAAAAACATTTCCCAGTTTTCCTGGACTGCAGATGGTAAGTCGTATATCCAGGCTGTAAAAGGCGGTTATCTGATTACAGATCTTAAGTCAAGCAAACAGGATACGCTCGTATCTTTAACCCAGTTAAACAAATCATTCTCTGATGCACAGCTGAAAGCCGTTCCGCAGATTAAATTTACAAGCGGGTCAAGCGGTTATTTTAATGCCAACGATAAAATGTTCTGGATCGAGAAATCCGGAAATTCATGGAAGGTAAAAACAGCAGCTGCCGTAGACTCGAATGCTTCCAATATAAAAGTATTCGGAGATAATCAAACTTTTGCATTTACCGTAAAGAATAATTTATTTGTTAATAAAAACGGAAAAACAGTTGCTGTAACCAACGATTCCGATGAAAATATCATCAACGGAGGAGCAGCAGTCCACAGAAATGAATTCGGGATCGATACGGGAATTTTCCCTGCACCGAATTCAGAATCGGTAGCATTTTACAGAATGGATCAGACCATGGTAGCGGATTATCCTGTGATCGACTGGTCCGTAACGCCGGCAGTCAATCACAACGTCAAGTATCCAATGGCTGGGCAGAAGTCCCATGAGGTAACTTTAGGGGTTTATAATATCAAAAATCAGTCAACTACTTTCCTTAAAATTGATGGTGAAAAAGATCAGTACCTGACAGCGGTTACCTGGAGTCCGGACTCAAAATATATTTTTGTTGCCGTTCTGAACCGTGGACAGAATCACATGAAAATGAATCAGTACGATGCAGCTACAGGAAATCTGGTAAAAACCTTGTTTGAAGAAACCAGTGACAAATATGTTGAGCCTCAGCATCCGCTTACCTTTTTCCCTAATTCCAATACAGACTTCATCTGGCAGAGCCAGAGAACGGGCTATAATCACCTGTTCCACTACAGCCTTGAAAAGGGACTTATTGCTCAAATCACAAAGGGAGACTGGTTGGTAACCGACATTTTAGGCTTTAATGATAAGAAAAAGGAAATCTATTTCACTTCCACGAAAG
Organism: Chryseobacterium sp. GTID13; assembly: GCF_056172655.1. Classification (NCBI taxonomy): domain Bacteria; kingdom Pseudomonadati; phylum Bacteroidota; class Flavobacteriia; order Flavobacteriales; family Weeksellaceae; genus Chryseobacterium; species Chryseobacterium sp. GTID13. Next base: position 789,673 of record NZ_JAOCMB010000007.1, on the reverse strand, counting down.
AAACACCTCTGGAAAAACATTTATACAAAATCAACTGGACAAACTTCAAAACGCAGCGTCTGGATAATGCAGCAGGTGTACATACAGGAATCCTGAGCAGCGACGGGAATTACCTTTATGATAATTACAGCAATGCAGGTACGCCCAGATCTGTCAATATCATTAATACGAATACGGCAAAGTCTACCAATATTCTTACAGCAGAAAATACATTGAAAAATTATCAGAGACCTGAAATTAAAAATGTAGAATTAAAAGCTGATGACGGAACACCGCTTTACGGAAAAATCATCCTTCCGACAGATTTTGACGCCACCAAAAAGTATCCGGTAATCGTTTATCTTTATAACGGACCACACTTGCAGCTCGTAACCAATACTTTCCCGGCATCGGGTAACCTTTGGTACGAATACATGGCACAAAACGGATACATTATTTTTACCATGGACGGAAGAGGTTCTGCCAACCGTGGAATGAAGTTTGAGCAAGCAGTGTTCAGAAACCTGGGAACTACCGAAATGAACGATCAGATGAAGGGGGTAGATTACTTAAAGTCCCTTCCTTATGTAGATTCTCAGAGAATGGGGATCCACGGATGGAGCTTTGGAGGATTTATGACCACAAGCTTTATGCTCCGCAATCCGGACGTTTTCAAAGTGGGCGTTGCAGGAGGTCCTGTGATCGACTGGAAAATGTACGAAATTATGTACGGTGAAAGGTATATGGATACACCACAGGAAAACCCTCAGGGATATGCTACGGCTAATCTTCTGGACAAAGTTCAGAATCTGAAAGGAAAATTGCTGATGATCCATGGAGCTCAGGACGATGTAGTAGTTTGGCAGCATTCCATCAAATTTATCAAATCTGCTGTAGACAACGGAGTTCAGCTGGATTATTTTGTATATCCTGGACATCCGCATAATGTAATTGGGAAGGACAGAGTCCACCTGATGCAGAAAGTAACCGATTACTTTGATCAGTATCTGAAGAAATAACAGGGAATCCAGCCGTCAGGCTGGATTTTTTAATTTACTCTTAAACTCAGGATAATCTGTTCTTATCAAAGATCAATGCTTTTAATCTTCATCATTCGTAATTTTGCTTATCTAAAATGTAAAACATAAAATCAGAAATATGGAATTAGGAATAGGAATGTTTGGGGACCTGGCTTTTGACCAGGCGACCGGAAAATATAGAGATGCAGGAGTAAAGATCCGTGAAATACTGGATCAGGTAAAATTAATGGATGAGGTAGGAATTGATGTTTTTGCCATGGGAGAACATCACCGTGCGGATTATGCAGTTTCATCACCGGAAATGGTACTCGCAGCTGCGGCAAGTATTACCAAAAATATAAAGCTGGCAAGCGGGGTAACGGTTTTGAGTTCTTCAGAACCGGTAAAAGTATATGAAGATTTTTCAACTCTGGATTTAATATCAGACGGAAGAGCTGAAATATTTGTAGGAAGAGGAAGTTTTATCGAATCATTTCCATTATACGGATATTCATTGAATGATTATGAAGAACTTTTTGACGAAAAACTGGAGCTTTTATTAAAGATCAATTCAGAAGAAAACGTGACCTGGTCAGGAAAGCTTCGTGCACCGATGCAGAATCAAACCGTTTATCCTAGAGCAAAAAATGACGGAAAATTATCGATCTGGAGAGCGGTAGGAGGAACTCCGCAATCTGTTTTAAGTGCTGCAAAATTAGGAATGCCTTTGGTTGTGGCTATCATCGGAGGAATGCCTGTACAGTTTAAAAACTTAGTGGAATTTTACAAGCAGGAATATCAAAAAGCTGGACACGATGTTTCCAAAATGCAGATTGCCATCCATTCTCACACCTTTGTAAGCGATGACCAGGCTGTTGTAGACGGGTATTTTAATAACTATAAATCCCAGATGGACAGGATCGGGGCTTCCAGAGGCTGGGCTCCTTACACCAAAATGCAGTATGACGGAGGAAGAAGTAAAGACGGAGCATTATTTATCGGAAGTCCGGCAGAAGTAGCCGATAAAATTGCCTACATGAAAGAAATCTTTGGCATCACAAGATTTATCGGGCATATGGATGTAGGCGATCCGGCTCACGATATTATGATGAAATCCATTGAATTGTTCGGTGAAAAAGTAAAACCGGCTATTCAGAATCTTTAAAATAGAATCCTGCTGGCATACAGCAGGATTTTTTTATAAAAATATTAATCTTATAATTATTATTACTTTTACAAAAAAATAGCAATGCAGGAACCGTCCAAAGATCCGCTGCACGGAAAAAGACTCGATGCCATTCTTGAAGAACTGGTAGAATATTATGAAGGTTTTGAGAAACTTGGTGAGCAGATCAATATAAAATGTTTTACAGATAACCCCAGCATCAGCTCTTCACTGAAGTTTCTCAGAAAAACACCCTGGGCGAGAACCAAGGTAGAAAGCCTGTATCTCTATGTATTAAGACAGAAAAAAAGAACGAAACAAAAAGAAGAGATTAAAAGGATTTTTGTTTTAGCGGTTTTCCACGATCAATCATTTCAAAAATAGTATATTTGTGATATTAATCGTGAAAAGCATCACGAAAAAAAGAAAAAATATGACAATTGAAAACAACCATGTTGTAGCAGTAAGTTACATACTTCATACCATCGAAGAAGATGGAAGCAAGGTTCTTGTAGAAGAAACGACAGCAGAAAATCCGCTTACATTTTTATACGGTGTAGGAAGAATGATTCCAAAGTTTGAACAAAACATCCAGGGCCTGAAAGCGGGAGATAAAGCATCTTTCGTGATTCAGCCTGAAGAAGCTTACGGAGAAAAAGATCCGAATTCAATCGTGCAGTTGCCGCTTGATATGTTCCAGGAATCAGGAACTCCGCCTGTGGGGGCTATTTTACCTCTATCAGACGGTCAGGGTAATAATTTCCAGGCTTTTGTGGTGGAAGTAACTCCTGAAGCAGTAGTAGCAGACCTTAACCATCCAATGGCAGGGAAAGTTTTAGATTTCCAGGTAGAAATTTTAAATACACGTCCGGCAACGGAAGAAGAACTGGCTCATGGCCACTCTCATGGAATCGACGGGACAGATGCCCACTAAACTATAATGAAATGTCCGGATTTTTCCGGACATTTTTTTATTCTAAAAATTCTCCGCTTACATAAAACCAACGGTTTTGAATCATTTTGAATTTCGATAATTCATGATGAATGTGTTGATGCCCCTCTTCATCCGTATAGTAAGCTTTAAATTCAACTTTGCTCACAGAGGGCTTATCCACAATTTCCAGCTTTGTCCACTTATTAATTTCTCCCCATTCCTGTAGATCTTTTTTATTGTGAAATTGTCTTTTAACCGGAGATGTGGTTTCCATTAAATAGCCTCCATTGGGAATTGCAAAAGCAGAAAACCTTGAACGCATTAAAGCTTCAGCAGTTGGAGCATGCTTTTCTCCTGTATGATAAGGTTTACAGCATTCCTCGTAAGGTTTTCCGGAACAGCAGGGACAATTCATTTCTATACATTTTGGACACAAATTTACATGAATATTTTTTTATTTCCCACAGATTTTACAGATTCCACAGATTGAGATTATAATGAAAAAAATATCAGCAAAATTTACATTAGAATAATCTTCTATTATTATCGAATAAGAATGGGGCTTTAATTCATAAAAAAATAATTTAAACGGCTTTAGCCAAAATCTATAAAAAAAGAAGCACTCTTTCGAATGCTTCTCTGTATAATTTATTTGATAAAACCTCTGTTTCTCAATAAAGGCTTAATGTCCGGATCATGTCCTGTAAAATCTCTGAATGCCTGGTTAAGGTCCACAGAATTTCCTACGGAAAGAATATATTTTCTGAAACGGTCACCGTTTTCTCTTGTAAGGCCTCCGTTATTTTTAATCCATTCCCATGCATCATTGTCAAGGGTTTCAGACCAAAGATAAGCGTAATATCCTGCCGAGTAACCTCCGCCCCAGATGTGGGCAAAATAAGGAGTATGATATCTCGGAGGTACTGTCGCTAGAGTAAATCCATGATTGGCCAATGACTGTTTTTCAAAATCAAGGACCGGAATTAGCTGGCTTTCATTCGTTACAGTATGCCAATCCATGTCCAGGGCAGCTGCAGAAACAAGTTCTGTCGTCATATATCCCTGGTTGAAAGTAGCTGCTTTTTTAATTTTATCAACCAAAGCCTGAGGAATCGGCTGCTTTGTTTCGTAGTGAATTGCATAGTTTTTAAGAACTACAGGATCCAGTGCCCAGTGCTCATTAATTTGTGAAGGGAATTCCACAAAATCTCTCGGAACACTTGTTCCTGAAAGTGATGGATATTTCTGGCTTGCAAACATTCCATGGATAGAATGCCCGAATTCATGGAACATTGTAGAAACATCATCATAGCTGATCAGCGATGGTTTTCCCGGAGCCGGCTTCTGGTAATTGTAGCAGTTAACAATCACAGGCTTGGTTCCTAAAAGATAAGACTGCTCCACGAAGTTGCTCATCCAGGCGCCTCCGTTTTTAGAATCCCTGGTATAGAAATCAAGATAATAGATCGCAATAGATTTTCCGTCGTGGTCAAAAACCTCATAAGTTACCACATCAGGATGATAAACAGGGAGATCTGTTCTCTTTTTAAAGGTCAGTCCGTAGAACTTTTCAGCGGCGTAGAAAACTCCTTTTTCCAAAACAGTAGTTACTTCAAAATAAGGCTTGATCTGGTTTTCATCAAGGTCGTATTTTGCTTTTCTAACCTGTTCTGCATAGAAGTTCCAGTCCCATGGCTCTACTTTAAAGCCTCCTTTCTGCTGATCGATGAGGTCCTGAATATCTTTTGCCTCACGTCTTGCCGTTTCTACAGCAGGAGTCGCGATCTGGTTCATTAACTTGGTCGCGGCTTCAGGTGTTTTTGCCATCTGGTCCTGAAGTTTCCATTCGGCAAAGCTTTTCTTACCTAGGATCTGTGCTTTTTTAAGTCTCAGTTTGGCAAGCTTTTCAATGGTTTCGCGGGTATCGTTTCCATCACCTTTTTCAGCTCTCAGCCATGAGGCTTTGAACAGTTTTTCTCTTGTTGCTCGGTTTTTTAAATTTTGAAGAAGAGGCTGCTGTGTAGTATTCTGAAGTGCAAGGAGATATTTTCCAGGCTGTCCTGCAGTTTTGGCATCAGCTGCCGCAGCTTCGATCTCATCAGCAGAAAGTCCGTCCAGTTCTTTGGCATCAGAGAAAAATACACCTCCCTGCTTTCTTGCTTCCAATAATTTATTGGCATATTGGGTGGAAAGTGAAGCCAGCTCCTGGTTGATCTGCTTTAATTTTTCCTTGTCAGCTGCAGAAAGATTGGCTCCTGCAATTTCAAAATTTTGCTTATAATACTGAACCAGTTTTTTACTTTCAGGGTCCAAACCGTCTTCTTTAATAGACTTGATTCTTTTATATAAATTTTCATTCAGGTACATTTTATCGGAATGCGCAGCAAAAATAGGAGCGTATTCTTCATCTAAAGCCTGAAGGGTAGGGTTGGTATTTGCGCTTGTAAGATTGGAAAATACAATAGTGGCTCTTCTTAAAACTTCACCACTTTTTTCCAGGGCTACAATAGTGTTTTCGAAAGTAGGAGCTTCCGGGTTGTTGGCGATTTTCAGAATTTCAGCGTCATGCTGTTTAAGCCCGAAATCGAAGGCCGGTTTGAAATGTTCATTTTTAATTTTATCGAATTCCGGAGCTTCATACTGAAGCTTGCTTTTCTTCATAAAAGGATTTGAAGACAGGGATGGATCGGTAACAGGAGTCTCCTGTTGAGTGTCGGTTTTCTTCATGGTAGTACAAGATTGATTAAGTGCCAGAGCAGAAATTAACAATACCGATGAAATATTTTTCATAAATTAGTTGTTATTAAAGTATAAAGATATTAAAACTTAATTTATAAAAGCAGTAAACATGAAATCAACAACTCTTTTTGTATTCTCAGCCTTGGCGCTGATGACCGCATGTAATGATAAACATGACCGGAGAAATGGTGAAAATAACCATGACAATGACAAAGATAACGGGTGGGTAGATAATGTGATCAACAAAGAAAGCGGTCCGGTGAGAGAGAAAGAATTTAACGGAGATTTTGATGAGATTGAAGTTTCCCAGGCTATAGAAGCGGAAATCATTAAATCTGAAACGGAAAAAGTAGTTATTTCCGCACCGGAAAACATCATCAATGAAATTCTGGTGGATAACAGCGGCGGAAAACTTCATATTCACTATAAGAGAGGGATCAGGGTGATGAACAGCCACAATGTGAAGGCAAAAATTTATACGAAAGACTTCTCGAAACTTGTTGCCAATTCTGCAGCAAGTATCCATGTAAAAGATAAATTTACCCAGGAAAAAGTAGACGTTGAAATATCCAGCGCAGCGAGTGTTTCCGGAGATCTTGAAGCCAATGACTTTGACATCTCTGCAGACAGCAGCAGCAGTTTCAGTGGAAAAGTCTGGGCAGTGGATCTTGATGTTGATGCTTCTTCGGCAGCCAGTATCGATATTTCCGGAAAAGCTAAAAATGCAGACGTCACTTCCTCATCAGGAAGCAGCATCTCAGCTAAAGAACTTGTTGCTGATAATGTAAAAGCTGAAGCCTCCAGTGGGGCAAGTGTTCATATCGGCGCGGTTTTATCCGTAAATGCTGAAGCTTCATCAGGAGGCAGTGTGGATATTGCTAAAAGAGGAGAGCTTAAAAATGTAACCAAGGAGGAAAGTAGTGGCGGAAGCGTCAGTATTCAATAATAATTAATTGGAGGATTCCTCGTCATTTTCTTCTTCATCTGCTGACGAGGAACCTTCCCAATCTTTGTTATCAAAATTAAGGTTATCATAAGCCAGTAATTCCTCCTCCCGCTGGAGGATTTCTTTTGTGGTAAACAATAAGATCTCGTCATCATCCTTTGCTTTGGCCAGCCTTCTGATAGAGGCTTTATCTATGGCCATAAATCTCTGCCCAAGGCGTCTTGCCGCGTATTTTCTCATGCCTGTTTCATGCAGGACATCTACAGCCATATCTACAGCGGTTCCCAAGGTTTCGCGGTAAATATTTTCAATGCCGTTGTTGAGGTAATTATAAGCATCAATCCTGTTTTTAGCTCTTACAAAAATCTTGACTTTGGGATAATGTTCCCTTACCAGTTCAGCAATAAATTTATTATCATCAGGATCATCAAGACAGAGAACTAGTATTTCCGCATCCTCAATTCCTGCAGCCCTTAAGATTGGAATTCTTGTAGCATCCCCGTAATAAACTTTAAATCCATAGCTTCTTAACAGCTTTACCCTGTCAGAATCCCTGTCCAGAATCGTTGCCGAAATTTTATTAGCCTTTAAAAGACGGCCTACCGTACTTCCGAAATGTCCGAAACCTACAATAATGATCTTCTTCTGGGTTACATTACTGTCCAGAATATTGAAATCATTATCCGTATCAGGGACTTCCCGGATGAACTTAGGCGTAATCAATTTATCATTAATGATCAGAAGAATAGGGGTAATACACATGGTAATGGCAGTAACCGCCATCATCTGTGCATTGAGTTCAGGGCTCAAAAGATAAAGATCCGAAGCATAATTAATCAAAACAAAGGCAAATTCTCCTACCTGGGAAAGAGCAAAGGCGTAAAATAGACTCTGTGGTGTATCAATCCTGAAAAACTTTCCAATGGCATATAAAACCACAAATTTTACAATCAATACGGCAAAAACCGTAGAAAAAATAAACAGTGGATCCTGCTGGATAATATTAAAATTGATCGTGGAGCCTACACTTACAAAGAACACGGCCAAAAGCAAGCCTTTAAACGGATCAATCTGTGCTTCCAGTTCATGCCTGAACTCGCTGTTGGCCAACATTACCCCCGCAAGGAAAGCGCCCAGCGCCGGTGAAAGCCCTATGGCTACCATAAGCTCAGAAACCCCTATGACAAGGAATAGTGAGGAGGCTGTAAGCAATTCTGTCATTCCCGACTTTGAAACATATCTTAAAAAAGGAACAAATACATATCTGCCCAATAGAATCAAAATAGCCACTCCCAAGATCACTGTTCCTGCCTGTAGCCATTCAGGGAGTTTCTGGATCAGGATCTGTATGTCATTATCATGATGATTTGCTTTATAATTGGCAATAATCGGTAGAATAGCCAGAATAGGGATCACAGCAATATCCTGAAAAAGAAGGGTAGAGAAGGAAGCTTCTCCGGCCAGGGTTTTAAGGTTATTTTTTTCCTGAAGGGTTTGCAGTACAATAGCCGTAGAAGAAAGCGCAAAACACATCGCGATGGCAATAGCTTTATCGATCCTCCATCCGGCACTGATGAAAACGAGGAACAGAAGCGAAATCGAAAGCAGCATCTGGGTAAGTCCCAGACCCACAATTTTCTTCCGCATTTCCCAGAATTTTCTGGGTTCAAGTTCCAGCCCAACCAGGAAAAGGAGCATGATGACTCCAAATTCACTGGCATGCATAATGTCATTAACATCTTTTCCGGTAAGCCTTAGAACATAAGGCCCGATAATAATACCGCCTAAAATATATCCGATTACAGAACTCAACCCCAATTTTCTGGCCAGCGGAACCATAATGATGGCCACTCCCAGGAAAATTAATGTATTCATTGCTAAACTGGATTCCATATCTTATTGGTTGAGGAGTTCTGTAAATTCTTTTTTATGTAGAATAATATCTTTCTTGCTTAATTTATGGGCTTCATAAACAATTTTGATGTGCTTAATATTAGCCTTAAAAACCTTTAGAGAGACAATCAGCCCACTGATCAGTTCTTCCACGGTATACTGATAGGTTCCGTTTTTAGTGAATGATCTTTCTCTTCCTCCGGTCGTTACCAGAATATAAATTTCTTTGCCTTCTAATGGATTGGTTTCGCCTTCCCTGAGCCAGTCGCGGTCGAAAACTTCATCGATCCATAGCCGTAATAAAGGCGGTATTCCGAACCAGATAAGCGGAAACTGAAAAATAAAACGGTCATAATTTTTTAATCTTTTCCTTTCCCTGAACGCAGCAATATGAAAGTCAGGATATTCTTCGTAAAGATCTCTGAGGGTAAAATGCTGGTGACGGACATAGAAATTAATAAGCTCTACATTAGAATTGGAGTGCTCTAAATAGGGATGTGCAAAAACTACCAGCGTCTTTTTCATATACCTGTTTTCAGTAAATATAGCAAAAAAATATTGAATTAAAAACGGTTTTCATGCGGTTTTATTAATTTTTTAATACTTAAAATTGGATTTAATATTAAAATAGACAAATAAACAGCTAGTATTTAGTATATTAAATAAAAAATCGGGAACTGAGCCCGATTATATTGAATATTGTTATCTGTATTACCATCCGCCTGAAGCACCGCCTCCTCCAAAGCTGCCTCCGCCTCCAAATCCTCCAAATCCACCGCCGCCGGAACTTCCGCCACCAAAACCGCCTCCTCCGAAGCTGCCCGGGAAAGGAAAGAAACCGCCAGGATAATTTCTGCGCCCTCTTCTGGTAATGATCACATCGTCGTCGTCATTATTGCCGCCGCCGCGTCCTCCGCCTCTACCACCGAAAATAATAGCCAGAAGGATGAAAATTACAAATGCGATGATGAGGATTTTAAATGCGCTTCCATTGCCTGAAGGTGAGGTTTCTTCTACAGGTTTGAATTTTCCCTGAACGGCCTCCATAATTGCAGAAGTACCACGGTTGATCCCTTCATACCACTGTCCCTGCCTGAAATTAGGCGTTACAATATAATCAAGGATCTGTCCCGCCACAGAAGCAGTGAGATACTGTTCCACGGCTCTTCCCTGCTGGATAGACATGGTTCTGTCTTCAGTAGCAATCAGGAAAACGACACCGTTATCCACCCCTTTTTTTCCGATTCCCCATTTCTCACCGAACATGGTTGCCAGAAAGTTCACATCTTCTCCTTTGGTAGAAGAAATAATGACTACTTCAATTTCTGTGGAGGTAGAATCTGAAAATTTAATCAGCTTATTGTTCAGCTCATCTTTTTGCTGCTGGGTAAGCAATCCTGCTTCATCGAACACAGGATAAAGAACCGCCGGTTTTGGCGGAATCGTATACTGTGCTGATACAAAGGTGTAAAAGCAGAGGAGTATGAATGAAAATACTATTTTAAGAGAACGTAATCTCATTAGGAAGCTGATTGGGGTTTTCTCCTTCTACAGGAAAATGTTTTTTGAGTTCAAGACCGGTTTCCAGGATACCGCTTTTTAAAGCTTTGTAATAATTTCCTTTGGCAAATTCAGCAGTAATGTAATCGTGCAGGTGATCCCAATACGACTGGTGTACTTTATCATGGATCCCGATATCTCCGATAATAGTAAGATATTTCTGTTCGAAATTCACGTGGAAAAGCACCGCATTTCTATCGGCAGTTTTATTCATACAGAGTTCTTTGAAAACTTCAAATGCAGTTTGTGCATTCTCTGTTTCCGTATTCGAGTCAATGTGTACCCTGATCTCGCCTGTAGAATGTTCTTCTGCCGACTGTATCGCTTCCACAAGGGAATTGATCTGCTGATTTGTCAGAAAACGGTTCATTATTTAAATACTTCAGGAGCTTTTTCAGCACCGGCTTCAGCCTTGAAGAAAGGTTTTTCTTTAAAGTTGGTAAAGTTCGCCAGAATATTGTTCGGGAACGTTTTGATCGTCGTGTTATAATCTTTGGCAGCATCGTTGTAATAAACCGTTTCGGTTCTGATACTGTTTTCAATCGCCGTGTATTCTCTCTGGAAGTTGATGTACTGCTGGTCAGCCTTCAGGTTAGGGTAAGATTCCACTACCGCCATCAATCTGCTTAATGCGCCGGATAATTCTCCTTGTGCAGCCTGGAATTTTGCCATATCAGCTTCTGTCATATTCGTTGGATCAACGTTGATAGATGTTGCTTTTGAACGGGCTTCAACTACTTTTGTAAGAGTTTCCTGCTCAAATTTTGAATAAGATTTAACTGTTCTTTCCAGGTTTGGAATAAGATTGGCCCTTTTCTGATATACAGTTTCTATATTGGACCATTTGGAGTTCACATTCTGTTCTTTCGAAACAAAATTATTGTAACCGTTTTTTCCCCAGAAGAATATTACGCCTACGATGATAAGTAGTGCGATACCGATAGTTCCTGCGCTCAGGCAGCCTTTATTTTTCATAGTTTATTTTTTTAAATTTTTTGTGCTAACCAAATATACAAATTATGTGCTAATTTTGTAAAAAATTATCAGAATGACAACAATAGTGGTGGCAATGGGAGAGAAGAACGAGATCGGTTTTGAAAATAAATTGCTGTGGCATCTTCCTAAAGACCTGAAACACTTTAAAGATATTACTTCCGGACATCCCGTTATCATGGGAAGAAAAACCTATGAAAGTATAGGAAAACCTCTGCCTAACCGCACCAATATTGTTATTTCCAGAAAGAAAGACTGGTTTGAAGAAGGAATTCTGATCGTAGGAAGCATTAAAGAAGCTGTAAAATTTGCCAAAAAGATTGATGAAGAGGTTTTCATTATCGGTGGCGGAAATATTTATGAACAGACGATGGAAATTGTTGATAAATTAGAAGTTACTTTAGTGAAAGCTGACCTTGAGGCTGATACCTTCTTTCCAAAGATCAATGAAAAAATCTGGCAGAAGACTGACGAGATATGTCATGAAAAAGATGAAAAGAATCCATATGATTTTTGCTTTCAGACCTTTGAAAGAATCAAGACTGAGTAGTTGTAAAATTCTAACAGGTAACCTCTAGCTTCTAACCCGTAAATTTTCTATCTTTGCACTTCTAAAACTGAATAATGAATAAGTACATAAAAATTGCAGTTGCAGCAGTTCTTATCCTTTTAGGACTTTACATGATGATTTTCACAAGAAATCTGGGCTGGGGAATTGTAGTTTTCCTTCTGGCAGCAATACCTATTATACTTTTCTTCAAGAATGAATATATTCTTCTTGCCTTCTGGCAGCTGAGAAAACAGAATATGGAAAAAGCAGCACAATGGTTAAACGGGATCACCAATTACCAGGCACAGCTTCATAAATCCCAGTATGGATATTTTCACTACCTGTTGGGACTGACGCAAGCACAGGAACATCCTGCAAAAGTAGAACCTTTAATGAAGAAAGCTCTGGAATACGGATTGAATATGAAGCACGACAGAGCGATGGCTACACTGAATCTTGCAGCAGCAGCTATTTCAAAAGGAAGAAAGCAGGAAGGGCAGAAACTTCTGGAAGAGGCAAAAAGATTAGACAGCGCGGGAATGATGACAGACCAGATTAAAATGATGAAAGAGCAACTGAAAATGCCATCCATGCAAAAGCATATGCATAACCCGAATATGAGACAGAGAGGAAAATTCTTCTAAAAATTATACAAAACGAAAAAGCACCTGATTCAGGTGCTTTTTTATTTTAAACTAAACAGTGATTACATTTCCGAGTTATGATCATGGCCATAAAATTTAGGGATCTGCCATTGGTATTTTACAGCAAGAGTCCTGATGGCAACAATTAATAGAATTGTAAATACCTGTATAAATGTATAGGAAAGCGGTATATACTTCGTCATTAAAAGGAAAACAGATCCTCCGACGATACATGCCGTAGCATAAATTTCCTTCCTGAAAATCAGTGGAATTCTGTTCAACAGAATGTCCCGTATAATTCCTCCGAAACATCCGGTGATAGTTCCCAGGGCAATACATATGAATGGATGAATTTCTGCATTAAGCCCTTTCTGCACGCCGATAATGGTAAATAATCCCAGCCCGAAACTGTCAAAAATAAACAGAGTTACCTTGAAGTTCTTCTCTATAGATTTGAAGATCATCGCAAAAATACTTGTTCCGAGGATCAGGGCGCAGGTGAGAAGATCGTGCATCCAGAAAACAGGAATATCCAGCAGGAGATCTCTTACAGTTCCTCCGCCAACGGAAGTAACGAATGCAATAATCAGAACTCCAAACGGGTCAAGGCGTTTCTGCATTGCAGCAAAGCTCCCAGACATCGCAAAGGATATGGTTCCGAGTACTTCTATGGCAAAATTGAACTGTTCGTGCATAATTAATTTATGAGTAATAGGTAATGGGCAATGAGTAATAAAAATTATGCCATTAAAGTTGGGATAATCTAAATTTATATTTGGTCATGACCTTTACAAGTTCTTCACATTCTGATTTTAATTCAATCATTTTTTCCGGACTTAGATATTCAAGTTCCTCAATGATCTCAAGCCAGAGCTGGGTTTCATCAATTTCTTCCACTACAATACACAGTTTAGCAAATTTCTCCTTTTCGGATCTTGCTCTGGAAACAGCTCTGTAATTGGCAGCCACAGAAGTTGAAGATCTTATAATTTGCTTTCTGATAATTGAAACGTCATCAGAGTAAGGTAATGAAGACATGGATTTAATAATAAGGATCGAAAAATTTTTAGTTCTCTCCCGAAACAATTGATTATAATCCATATCTCCGTGATTACTCATTACCTATTACTCATTACTTATCTCTCTACCCTCACCGAATCCGGAACCAGCAGTTCATATTCTCCGCCGTGGTTGATGATCTCCCTGACAATGCTGCTGCTGATGAAAGATTTTCCGGATGAGGTTAATAAGAATACGGTTTCCAGTTTTTTGTGGGCCAAGGTCCTATTGGTATGGGCAATAGCTTTTTCGAATTCAAAATCGGCAGGGTTTCTTAAGCCTCTGATGATGTACTGTGCATTTTTCTCGAAGCAGTAGTCTACCGTTAATCCTTCAAAATAATCAACTTCCACATTCGGGAATTCCGCTACGGAATTTTGAATGAATTCCATTCTTTTTTCCAGAGGAAACATATATTTTTTCTGGGAATTCTGCCCGATAGCAATAATCAGTTTGTCAAAAAGCGGAGCCGCTCTTTCAATGATATCGTAATGTCCCAGTGTAATAGGATCAAAAGATCCCGGGAAAACAGCAATTTTCATATTCTAGTTGTTTTCGTTTGATTTTTCGTAAAACAGCTCCAAATTTTTGATATTCAGGCTGCAGTTATTATTGAGAACTTGATTGGAAGAAAGATTTAAAACTAAATCATTTCTTCCTATTATTTTTGAATTTTTATAAAGCTTTTTAATGGGATGAAAATTAATTGTACTTTCAAAATTTCCTCTTTCATTTTTTTTAATAACCCCTGAAAATAATACAGTATCATCCAAAGAAATGATTTCAAAATAATTGGGAACCTTTTCATTGTTAATCACTACATCGTTTTTTTAATATAGTTGAAGCACTTTTTTTCACCTATATAAATGGCGTCAGTTGAAAAACTGATGTTTTTGGGCTCCATACCAGTTTTGGGAATACCTAAATCAAGCGTTTTCGTATAATCCTGAGTGAAGGCAAAAAAGGAATTAATAATAAAGTAGAAAATAATTTTTTCATTCCTTTTTATTTATTAAGCGCTTTTTCCACTTCGTTTCCGCAAAGGTCTGTGATGGATATTCCGTAAATTTTTGCCTGTTGCGGAAGAATGCTGGCAGGGGAGAATCCTGGGTTGGTATTCATTTCAAGCATGTAAGGAATCCCGTCCATAAGGATAAATTCACTTCTTGAAAAACCGCTCATTCCAAGGGAATTGTAAGCTCTTTTTGAAATCTCTTCCACTCGGATCCTTGTGGCATCATCAATTCTTGCAGGGGTAATTTCTTCCGAAGCTCCTTCATATTTGGCTTCATAATCGAAGAATTCATTGGTAGGGACAATTTCGGTAATGCCTAAAACAATAGTTTCCCCTTTGAAATCTATCACGCCTACAGAAACTTCCATTCCGTCAAGGAAGCTTTCGATAAGAATTTCATCGTCTTCTTTGAAAGCAATTTCCGTCGCGGCAATTAATTCTGATTTCTCCTTTACTTTTGAAATTCCCAGCGATGATCCGGACTGGTTAGGCTTTACGAAAACAGGAAGCCCAAGAGTTTCCACGATCTCATCCGTATTGATTTCTTCTCCTTTTCTTAAATAGATGCTTTTCGCAGAAGGAATTCCATATTTGGAAAGTACAGCTAATGTATCTTTTTTATTGAAGGTCAGAGCACTTTGGTAGAAATCACAGCCGGTATACTTCTGTCCGATAGCATCCCAGTAGGCCTGAAGAATTCCGTTTTCGCCCGGAGTTCCGTGGATAATGTTGAAACAGGCATCGAATTTCAGTTTTTCATTGTTGTCCAGCGTTACTGAAAAATCTCCGCGGTTGATTTCATATTTTTTGTCGTTTTCACCCAGAAAATACCATTCATCTTTAAGGATAACTACTTTATATACATCATAGAGATTTCTGTCCAGAGAATCGTAGATCAACTGACCGCTTTTTAGGGAAACCACATATTCATCCGAATAGCCTCCCATCACAACGGCAACACTTTTTTTGCTCATAACCATATAGTATCAATTAAGGCAAATTTAATCATTTTATGTAATGCAATAAGGGAAATTCAGAAATTTTAAAATTCAAAATGAATTGTGTTAAATAAAAGTACATTTAAAATTATTAGCTATATTTGCCGTTATAATTAAAGTATTTTTAAGTATGCTTAAATCACTTTTCAATTGGAAAGTTTTACTGAATTTAGTAGTCGCCATCGGTGTTTTTGTGGGGTTGGTGTGGCTTACTTTCCGCTGGTTGGAGTACCATACAAACCACGGTCAGGAAATTCCTGTGCCCAATGTTATTAATAAATCGGTTTATGATGCCGTAAAAATATTAGAGGATACCGGGCTGGAGTATGAAGTAGACAGTGCGGAATATAATCCTAAATATAAACCTTTCCAGGTTTTAAAGATGCATCCTTTATCCAGTTCGCGTGTAAAACCGGGATCACTGGTAAGAATTGTTGTGAACCCAAGAACATGGGCGCCTATTACTGTTCCGGATGTGATCAATAAATATTCAGGTCTGGCATTCCAGAGACTGGATCAGGTAGGTCTTAAGATCGGGGATACCATCTATGAGCCGAGTATTCAGAAAGATGCTCTTTTAAGGGTACTATATAAAGGTAATGCAGTGAATCCGGGTTCACGACTTCCTAGATTCTCTGTGATCGATGTTGTGGTAGGATCAGGACCTATGAGAAATATTTCTATTCCTAATGTGGTAGGGCTTTCGGTAAAAGAAGCAAGAGCAGTCATTGCAAAAAGCTTATTTGAAGTAGGTCTGGTAGAACATGAAGACGGAAGTAAAGATGAGTCCGATATTATTTATTATCAGGATCCGGCTTCCGGGGATGTAAGGGATCAGGGAATGCAGATTGACCTTTGGGCCAGTAAAAGGACCCCTGCGGAACTCAGAGCAAAAGTAGAGCAGCTGAATTCTATTTACAGAATGAAAGTAGATACCTCTCTGCCTCCGGTACATTATGAAGAGGTTCCTACCTATTCGGAGCCAAATTATGAACCGCCTGTAGCCGCTCCGGTACCAAGAAAAGAAGTTCCTAAACCTGAACCGGCTAAAACAGAGCCAGCCAAGACGACAAGTACAACTACCGGTGCTAAACCTGCAGGAACTACGGCAGAAAAGCCTAAAACTACTGCAACCGGCAGTCAGACTTCAGGCAATAAACCGGCAACTACTGGAAATACAGCCCAACAACAGCCGGCTCAAAAACCAAAAGCTAAGAAAATAGTAGTAGAATAATCACTATTTATTATAAAAAATATAGGCTTCAACTGCAAAATGTTGGGGCCTTTTGTGTAAAAAATAAAACAATGGCAGAAGATAACGAAGACTTTTTTGACGAAGAATTATTAGAATCCGACACTTTGGAAAACATCGATATTGATGAAGAAAATAAGGGGCTATATGAACATCTTAACATCAAAGTTGATAAAAACCAGGAGCCGTTAAGGATCGATAAGTTCTTATTAATATACAGGCAGAACTCTTCACGGAACAAAATTTCGCAAACCTGCAGGGCAGGAAATGTGGTGGTGAATGGTGCTCAGGTAAAACAAAACTACCGTGTAAAACCCGGTGACCAGATTTCTGTGCTTCTTGCCCATCCGCCAAGAGAAAATGTAATCATTCCTCAGGATATCCCTGTCAATATTATTTATGAAGATGATGATCTGGTGGTTGTAGATAAGGAACCGGGCATGGTCGTACATCCCGGACATGGAAACTGGGACAAAACATTGGTGAATGCGCTGGCTTTCCATTTTGAAAAGAATGGTGAGAAATCTGATCTGGACAGGGTAGGACTTGTTCATAGGATCGATAAAGACACATCCGGCCTTCTGGTGATCGCTAAAAATGAATATGCACTGAGCTTCTTAGCCAAACAGTTTTTCAATAGAACGACAAAAAGATTGTACTGGGCTTTTGTCTGGGGAAATCCACAGGAAGATGAGGGAACCATAAGAGGACACATCGGAAGGCATCCTAAAAACCGTATGCAGATGTCCGTCTATGAGGATGGAAGCCAGGGGAAGCATGCCGTAACGCATTATAAAGTTTTGGAAAGGTTCAGATACATGACCTGGGTAGAGTGTAAACTGGAGACAGGAAGAACCCATCAGATCCGTGCTCATTTCAAACATATCGGCCATACTTTGTTTAATGATGAAAGATATGAAGGCCATACCCCGCTCAGAGGAGTGAATCTTCCTAAGTATAAGCAGTTTATAAAAAATGTATTCGAAATTCTCCCTAGACATGCACTTCATGCCCATACTTTAGGGTTTATACATCCAACAACTAAAAAGGAATTATATTTTGAGAGCCCAATGCCTAAAGATATGGCGGATGCTGTAAAAAAATGGAGAAATTATTTAGAAAACTAAAAATATATTGAGAATTTTTTTATATTTGTTGAATTGAAATCAAGATTTGTTATGAGAAAACTATATGCTATCGTATGTTTAGCTCTTTTGTCAAATGCATACAAAGCACAAGAATCACTACCATACTATCAGCAATATCTTCTGGATGGTGAATTCCTGTTCAACCCAGCTCAGTACGGAAAGACCGACTACGTGCAGCTTAATGCTAATTACCACAAACAATTTGACAAGTTTAGCGATTCTCCAAATACGCAGTCTATAGGAATCAACGGGAACATCTTCGACAGAGTGGGAGCAGGGCTCTCTATTTTCAGAGACAGTAATGGACCTATTTCTGCAGGCGGTATTACAGCGGGAGCTTCATACTTTATTCCACTAAGTAGTGAAGGAGAAAGAAAAGACCAATTCTCTTTTGGTACCAGTGTTTCATTTTATAATATGAACTTCGACTATACTTCAGTGAACGTTGAAGATGGCTACGATCCTTTATTGATCGGGAAAGAAGGGAATATTTTTATGGCTTATGCCAACTTCGGGGCAGCTGCTACCTATAGAAACATTTTCGCAGGAGTATCTGTAAACGATATCGCACTAAGCAATGATAAGGCTATCGTAAACGGAATCGAGCCTTCACCAATTAAATTCTTCTTAAACTTAGGATACGACTGGCATTTTGCTGACAATATCTATGTAACGCCATCAGCGTTGATCAACCTGAATACCAATTCAACAAGAATGATCGACTATAACTTAATGGCTACTTTCTTTAACGATATCAATTCATTCTCTGCCGGAGTAAGCTACAGAACGGTACAGAACAGATTCGACAGCCAGCAGCTTCAGATTGCACCGGTTATTAAAGTAAGATTCAATAAATTCATGGTTGGAGCTACTTACAACATCGGAATGTCTGATATCCAGACTTATGGTGGAAACAGCTTCATGATCAGTTTAGGATATAACTTCGATAACTTTATTAATCATAGAGGATATAGATATTAATCTGATATAATTTAAATAAATTTGAGCTCTGAAATTTTCAGGGCTTTTTTTATGATATATATTCACATTCCATTCTGCAAGCAGAAATGCAGCTACTGTAACTTTCACTTTTCTACATCTTTAAACTTTAAAGATGAAATGATCCGTGCCATGAAGACCGAAATCCGGCTTAGAAAAGATGAACTGCAGAATAAAAATCTGAAATCCCTGTATTTTGGAGGCGGAACGCCTTCCATTCTTTCGGCAGATGAAATCAAAGGTCTGATTGATGAAGTACAGAAGTATTTCAGTTTCGATAGCGATATTGAAGTTACTTTGGAGGCCAACCCTGATGATCTGGACAAAAATTTTTTAAAGCAACTGGCTCAATCTCCGGTCAACAGACTTTCCATCGGTACCCAGAGTTTTTTTGAAGAAGATCTTAAACTGATGAACCGCGCCCATAATGCTTCTGAAGCGGAGAGTTCAATCAAAAGAGCTCAGGATTTTGGATTCGAAAACTTAAGCATAGACCTGATCTATGGCTCCCCAACCTCGAATCTGGAAATCTGGAAGGAAAATTTAAACAAAACCATAGCCCTTGAAGTTCCGCATATTTCATCTTATGCATTGACCGTTGAACCCAAAACCGCTTTGGAAAACTGGATTTCGAAAGGGAAAGTTGCCAGTCCAAGAGAAGAAGAGCAAAATAAAGAATTTTACTACCTGTCAGATTTTTTAAAAGACAACGGATTTGAGCATTATGAAGTTTCCAATTTTGCAAAACCAGGCTTTTATTCAAGACATAATTCCGCATATTGGAAGTACAGAGAATATCTGGGAATAGGGCCTTCCGCACATTCTTATAACGGATTGGATATCAGAAGCTGGAATGTTGCCAACAATCAGCAGTATATCAAAAAGCTTCATAGCGGAATTCTTGCCAAAGAAGAAGAACTCCTGTCGCAGGAAGACCAGTTCAATGAAATGATCATGATCGGGCTGAGAACAATCTGGGGTGTAGATCTTGAGAGCCTGAAAAGTAAATTCGATGATAAAATCCTTGAGCATTTCCAATACGAGATAAAATCTAAAATAGAAGAAGGTATTTTGGTCACAGAAGACAATCATCTGAAAATTCCGGAAAAGCATTGGTTTATGGCAGATGGGATTGCTTCGGATTTGTTTATTGTATAAAGAATGATCATGCTTCGACTTCGCTAAGCATGACAATGATTAAATACATTACACAAACTTCAGGCAAATAACATTAGCGATGTCATGCTGAGCGAAGTCGAAGCATGATCAAAAATAACAGCGAAATTTCGGAATTATACCGTAGAAATAAAGTACAGAATCAGGAATACAAAAATCTAAAAATCTTCGTATTTTTGTATAAAATTTCAGTTCACTTGAAAACTAAAAAGCAAGATTATTCACATCTTTCACCAAGCCAGCCTATCGGTATTTTCGATAGCGGGGTGGGAGGACTTACCGTAGCTAAAGAGATCAAAAGACTTCTTCCTCACGAAGACCTGATCTATTTTGGAGATACCAAGCACCTTCCGTACGGTGAAAAGTCGAAAGATGCGATCATAGAATATTCTACCAAGATTACCAATTTTCTGCTTGAGCAGAACTGTAAAGCTATTGTCATTGCCTGTAATACGGCTACGGCAAATGCTTTGAATGAAGTAATGCAGTCTGTGAACGGGAAAGTTCCCGTAATTGACGTTATTAATCCAGTTGCAGAAAAGGTAGCTTATGAAATTCACAATAATGTCGGGGTTATTGCTACAAAAGCTACCGTGAATTCCGGGCTGTACAAAAAAAGCATCAGAAAGCAGAATAAATGGATCAAAGTTGATGAGCTGGCTACCCCGTTATTGGTTCCTGCCATCGAAGAAGGATTCAAAAACCACCCGATAACGCATGCGATCATTTACAATTATTTGAGCAATAATAAGCTCAAAAATATTGAAACACTTATTCTCGGCTGTACACACTATCCTTTGCTGATTGATGAGATCAAACAATATTACGGCAACAGAGTCCGCGTGATTGATTCACCCAATATTGTAGCCAACCACCTGAAAATTATCCTTGACAAATATCATCTTCTGAATGATAATAATCCGAAGCCAAGCTATCATTTTTATCTCTCGGATCTTACGAAGAACTTTGAGAAGATTTCTAAGAAATTCTTTGGAAAAACGATAGATCTGGAATTGAAAGTTTTATAATACAAAAAGCTGTTTCACCCGAAACAGCTTTTTTTGTAAAGTTCCTGAAAGATTAAGGTTCTACAATAACCATTTCACTCTTAAGCCTTCTTTTTGGGGTTATCTCCGGATGATTGCTGTCGTTTTCATCTCTTTTCCCGATGGCTACTGCAAAAAGTGTTTCGTAAGAATCGTTTTTTAGGATTCCGTCATACTTTTCAGTTTCAATGCCTTCCATGGGAGTGGAATCTATTCCCATAGCTGCACAGGCAGAAAGAAGAACTCCCAGTGAAAGATACACCTGGTGTCCCATCCAGGCACGAATAGCAGCTTCACCATTAGGTTTTACCATGTTTCTGTAATAATTGACCGAACCTTCAGGAAGATTTTCCTCGATCTGTTTTTCAAAATCTTTGGGATTTCTCAGTACCTGAAATACAATTAAATGACTGCTGTCCAATACTTTTCCCTTGTTGAAATAAGATGCTTCAGCCAGCTGTTTTTTAAGGTCGGGTTTATTAACAAAGATAAATTTCCATGGCTGGCTGTTGATGGAAGACGGGCTTAGATTAAGGATTTCTTTCAACTCCGCAATCTGTTCTGTGCTGATTTTTCCCTGAGGATCATACTTTTTTACCGTATACCTCTTTTTCATTTGCTCTAAAAAGTTCATAACTTATTATACTATCATTTTTATAGTAGCGAAATTAATGTAAGTTTACTACCTTTGCAATAACGGTAAAAAAGGATAGTATAAAAAATGTATACCATAGACAACAAAGAATACCCATGCTGCACCAGCGTAACGATGAAGTTTATAGGGGGAAAGTGGAAAGCGGTAATTTTGCATCATTTGCTCGATGGTGCCAAAAGATACAATGAGCTGAAAAAATCTATTCCCACCATTACAGAAAGGACTTTGAGCCTTCAGCTAAAGCAGCTTGAAGAAGACCATATCGTCAACAGAAAAGTATATACGGAAAAGCCTCCGCTGATGGTAGAATATACCCTTACGGAATTTGGAAAAACATTACTGCCGGTGCTTGAAGCTATTACCAACTGGGGAATTGCTGCACCGGACCATTCCATCAAAAAAATAATCAGGAACTAAATTTCCTGATTATCTTCTTTATTCGCTTCGAAAAAACTGAAACTTACATTTCCGTATTTTCGGGTATCTATTAAGTTGGGATGCTCCAGCTTCATCCTGCTCTGGTGTTCAATAATCAGGACTCCATTGGGTTTCACGAATTTATTATTCAGTACCAGGGACAGCAGCTCATAATATTTCTTTTCCTCCATTTCAAACGGAGCATCAGAAAATACAATCTCAAAGCTTTTTTATTCCTGAATTTTTTAAGCCAGTCAAAAACATCACCTCTCTGGACATTGATTTGCAGCGACATATCCAGTTCTGAAGCCGTTGAATTAATAAAGCTGGTATGTTTCGGATTCAATTCTACTGAAGTCACATCCTGGCAGCCTCTGGAAGCAAATTCGAAGGTTATAGAGCCTATGCCTGCAAAAAGATCAAGCACAGAAATCGACTGCATATCATATTTATTCTCCAGGATACTGAAAAGCGCTTCCTTGGCAAAATCTGTCGTAGGTCTTACATCAAAATGTTTGGGAGCCGCAATTTTTTTTGCTTTCCACTTGCCGGATATTATTCTGAACATATTTTTTAGTTGTTAGGTCGCAGATTGCAGGTGACAGGTTGTTGAAATTGGGAGCTAATCCCTTTAACCTGCTACCTGCAACCTAATTAAGTATAAAATTCTTATTAGGAACATTGTCAAAAACAATTCTCATGTTTTTAACGAATTTCTGAAGTTCGGAGATAAAGGTTTCGTTTTCCGTAGTTTCACCGTAAGCGTAGAAATTGGTTTCATTAATTCCGAAACCTATTTTACTCAGCGTAAACATCACGAAGTACAGAAAGTCGACTTCAGAATTCACATCAAGGTTGTTGTATAAAATAACCTTCTTATTATCAATGGCGAAAAATTCACATTGGTTATGATACAGATTGATATGAATTTCCTTATTATTTTTATTATTGATTGAGTTTAAAAACTTTTCCCCGGAGAAATTAAAATGAACCGGAACTGCCAGCTCTTTTATTTTCCTGTAAAAGTTTTTTGGGAACGTATAGTAAAACTGTACCCCGAATTTTTTATTCACAGAAAGCATCAGTTCCTCTTTTTCCTTATCAGCAGGTGCATTGAAGGCAATCAGTTCGAATCCGGCCTCGTGTTCTGAAAACCCTTCAGGCATCAGTGTGAAATGATTCAATGCAGAAATCACGTGGATTTCATCGAATCTTTGTTTAAGAAGGATTTCGTCCAGCTTTTCTTCAATAAGCGTTTCCGGAGTTTCTTCAGTAACGAAATAAGACTTTTCTTCCAGAATGCTTTTGTTCCTGGCAATCTGGCAGATTAATCCGTCTTTGGTAAAAAGTAAATTAAGTACGTTCATATTTCAATTGCTGCAAATTTAGTGAAATTCTATCATAACGGCACCCGATTGATGATGAAGTATTTCCTTATTATAAAAATCGATATCTGTCTGGCTTTCTAAAACATCCATTACCATTCTCTGTAGCGTACCGTCACCAATTCCGTGAACGATTTCCAGTTTTTTCAGATGATGTTTTCTGCAGAAGTCCAGCACTTCCGTCAGTTTTGCTTTTTGAATGAAAAGTCTCTCAAAACTGTCATAATCACTGGGGTTCTTAACCAGATGATCAAAGTGAAGATCTAGGACCATATGATTTTTCTGGTGCTTTTTGGAAACAATTTTTTGGGGTTCCGCTTTTTTTACTACCCGGATATTTTCATAAAGATCCGCATTTTTCGGAACCAGCTTTTCTTTTGGATACTGGTAGGTAAACCCATATTCATCTTTAAAAACAACAATATTTCCGTTCACGGAAGTAATAATTCCGCTTAAATCCTCATCTACCACAGAAACTTTGTCCCCGATTTTCATGTATTGTGCATCTTCTTTTATTGTTGTCAAAAATTAATTTTTCGGTCCCAGTTCAATAATTTCCAGGTCCTTTATTTCTTCTCCTTCCACGATGAAACGCATCATTGTTCTCACCTTATGCCATCCCTGTTTGCCGCAGGCCCCCGGATTCAGATGGAGGAGATTGTTCTTTGAATCAAACATAGCTTTTAAAATATGGGAATGCCCGGAAATAAACAGCTTTGGAGCTTTTTCAGAAATTTCCTTGCAGGCAAGCGGAGTATATTTTCCGGGATATCCGCCGATGTGGATCATTAAAACTTCCAGATCTTCACAGAAAAAGCGATTCACTTCAGGAAATTCGGCCCGGATCTTTGCATTGTCTATATTTCCGTAAACCCCTTTTAAAGGTTTTATTTTTTCCAGTTCTTCAATAACCTCCATGCTTCCGAAATCACCGCAGTGCCAGATTTCATCTGCCTGACGGGCATATTCTAAAATCCTGTCGTCTATATAGGAATGGGAATCGGAAAGAAGGAGAATTTTTGTCATGAAAACCGGAGATTTGTGCAAAGTTAGGAAAGATTTATTTTTAATTAAGGCTTAAACTCTCATTAAATAGACAAAGTTTTTAAGACGGAAGCGCTCGTCCTTTAATATTTACTAAATTTGAGAAAATTAAAAAAAATGAAGCAGAAGTTTTCTTTTCTACTTTTTCTGGCGGCAGTGGGGCTGTTTAATGCCCAGGTCGAAGAAAAAAACTGGACGAGCTGATCCAGAATACCTTAAAAACCTTTGATGTTCCGGGAATGTCCGTAGGGATCATAAAAAACGGGAAAGTGATCTATTCCAAAGGATTCGGGCAGCGTTCTTTAGCCACCAAACAGCCGATGGATGATGCTACTCTGGTAGGAATTGCATCCAATTCAAAAGGGTTTACCTGTACTGCGCTGGCTATTTTGGCAGATGAAGGAAAACTGAACTGGGACGATAAAGTTTCGAAATATATTCCTGAATTCCAGATGTACGATCCGTATGTTTCCCAGAATGTAACGATTAAAGACCTTGTAACTCACAGAGCCGGTTTAGGCTTAGGGCAGGGTGATTTGATGTTTTTCCCGGAAGGTGGGAATCTGACTGTAAATGATATTGTTCACAACGTAAGATATCTGAAGCCTGAAAACCCTTTCAGAACTAAACTGGATTATAACAATATCATGTTTATCGTAGCCGGAGAAGTGATTCACAGGATTTCCGGTCTTAGCTGGGCAGAATTTATTGAGCAGAGAATCATGAAACCAGTAGGAATGACTTCCAGCTACGGAAGCTACAACCGGGCAAAAGCAGTAACCAACAAGATCGATGCCCATGCACCGGTAGATGGTAAAGCCGTTGCTGTTCCCCATGACTGGAACGAAACCGGAAATGCCGCTGGAGGAATTATGAGTAATATTAAGGATATGACCACATGGGCGGACTTTCTTTTAAATAATTTTACCACCAAAGACGGGAAAAAACTGGTTTCGGATAAAAATGTACAACAGCTGTGGAGCCTGCAGATTCCTGATAGGGTTGCTTTAAAAAATCCTTATGATACAAGTTTCTACGGATACGGGTTAGGATGGTTTTTAAGCGATGTAAAAGGACACAAGCAGATCCAGCATACGGGAGGATTGATTGGAACCGTTACACAATTTACCCTGATTCCGGATATGAAATTAGGAATCGTAGTACTCACCAACCAGCAGTCCGGAGCAGCTTTTAATACGATCACCAATACGGTTAAAGATTCTTACCTGGGTGTGGCAGACAGAAACTGGCTGAAAACATACAGCGAAAGAATGTCAAAAGTAAATGCAGACTTTGACAAACAGAAAAAAGAAGCTTTTGCTAAATCTGAAGCCTTTAAAAAAGAAAAAATCTTCAGCCTAAAGCAGAACAATTTGTAGGCAAGTACAATGATCAGTGGTTCGGAGACGTTGAAATTTCTCAACAGGGAAATACATACAGAATCTCGTGTCAAAATTCTCCAAGACTCAAAGGGGAGCTATTGCCTTATTCCAATAATTCTTTTATTATTAAATGGGACGACAGAAGTTATGATGCTGATGCTTACATTATCTTTAATTATGATGAAAATGGAAAAGCAGAATCTGCAAAGTTGAAGTCTGTTTCAGATATTACGGATTTCAGCTTTGATTTTGATGATCTGGATCTTAGAAAGAAGTAGATGGTATAGGTGAAGGCAAAATTGCAAATTGGTAAAATGGCGAAAAGGCAAAATTGCAAACATTTATATATATCAAAATATTCAATAGGAACGGGCTTTAGCCCGTTTTTTATTATAAATCCACCCTTAATCAAATAGGTATTCTCCCTTTTTACGAGGATAAAAAAGGAGTAGGATAGATTTAAATAAAAAGGACAGAGCTATATTTTTTCTGGCTCATAAAAGAACAGAAGTTTCTTTTTGGCACCGTCAAATTCAGACCATGAATTACAGTCTATTTCAAAACCGGCCACTCCGCAGGTTGGGAAATGAAAAATATCTTCAGAAATGGAATTCGCAAAATTGGAAATTCCGTTGTTATGGGAAAAAAATGCTACAGAGCTCACACTGTCATCCAGATCGTAGATTACAGATTCGAAATTTTTTTCGGAAGGGTTATACAGCTTATCTTCCGTAGAAACCGTAAGCTGGTAGGCCTGGTTAAAGATCTTGCATGTATTCAACGCACGCACTGCCGGGCTGGAAATAAATCGGTCAATCGTAATATTATTGCTTTTCATGAATCTGGACATGTTCATAGCATCCTTTAATCCTTTGTCTGCCAAAGGCCTGTCAAAGTCCTCCGTTTCTTCCGGCCAGTCGCTTTTCGCATGTCTTACGAGGATGAGTTTCTTCATATTTTCGTTTTTTGGAAGATTAAAATTATAAAAAAATAATGGAATAAAACATGATTTTTATAAAAAAGCTGCGTTATGAATAAAATCATTAAATTTTACTAAATTTGCAGACTTATGGGACAGATCCTTGCAATAGACTATGGAAAGGCACGCTGTGGCATTGCTGCAACGGATGATATGCAGATTATTGCCAGTGCTCTGGATACCGTTGAAACACGGTTTTTGATGGAATTTCTCAAAAAATATTTCGCCGAAAACAAAGTGGATGATGTGGTAGTAGGCCTTCCTACAGATTTGAAAGGAAATATATCCGAAGTGGAGACCGATATTTTAAAATTCATTGAAGAATTTCAGAAAGAATTTTCCGGTATTGCAGTCCACCGCCTTGATGAAAGATTTACCTCAAAAATGGCTTCTTTTTTATCTCCCAAAGCGGGAAAAGCAAAAAAAGAGACAGGAAAAGGGGTTAATAGATAAAGTAAGCGCAACGATTATATTGCAGAATTTTTTAGAACAAAGAATAAGATGATTTTACCGATAAGAGCTTTTGGGGATCCTGTTTTGAGAAAAGTAGGGAAAGATATAGACAAAGATTATCCCGGTTTACAGGAACTTATAGATAATATGTTCGAAACGATGTACAGTGCAAACGGTATCGGGCTGGCAGCACCACAGATCGGGCTGGATATCCGTCTGTTTGTGATCGATGTAACTCCTCTTGCAGAAGATGAAGATTACGAAGACATCAAAGATGAGCTGGCCGAGTTCAAAAAAGTTTTCATCAATGCCAGAATCCTTGAAGAATCCGGCGAAGAATGGAAATTCAATGAAGGGTGCCTTTCTATTCCGGATGTAAGAGAAGATGTGAAGAGAAAAGGAACGATCGTTATTGAATATTATGACGAAAATTTTGTAAAACATACAGAAACTTTTTCCGATATTAGAGCCCGCGTAATTCAGCATGAGTATGATCATATTGAAGGCGTGCTGTTTACCGATCATCTGAGCGCTTTGAAGAAAAAACTCGTAAAAGGTAAACTGACGAAGATCTCCCAGGGCGATGTAAGCATCGGCTACAAAATGAGATTTCCAAAATAAATTAAACAAGGATTACAAACAAAATAATAAAAAGCAAAAAGCCCCGTGCCTATTGCAGAAATTAAAAAAATAAAATTATGCTGTTAGAAAAAATAATTTCAATTTCCGGAAAGCCAGGACTTTTCAAATTAGTTTCCCAATTAAGAAACGGTTTTATCATTGAAGATGTTACCACTAAGAAAAAAGTGAGCATCGGAAACTCCAGCCAGGTGAGTTTATTGGATAATATCGCGATGTTTACGGTTGATAAAGAAGTTCCTTTGTTCGAAGTTTTTGAAAATATTGCTAAAAATAACGACTACAAAGAAGCGATTTCCCACAAATCTTCCGATGAGGTTCTGAAAGAATTTATGACGGCTTCTCTTCCTAGCTATGATACGGAAAGAGTATATGCTTCAGACATTAAAAAACTGGCTCAGTGGTACAACATTCTTCAGAAAGCAGGATATATTACCCCTGAAAGCTTCGTAAAAGCAGAGCCTGAAACATTAGAAGGTGCACCCGAAGAAGTAAGCATTGAAAAAGAAGCTCCTAAAAAAGCTCCAAAAGCTGAAAAACCAGCTACTCCAAAAGTAAAAGCTACTTCTGCCGCTAAAGCAGCTCCAAAAAGTACCCATACCAAGAAAGGATAATTTATCCTG
Source organism: Chryseobacterium sp. GTID13 (assembly GCF_056172655.1). Classification (NCBI taxonomy): domain Bacteria; kingdom Pseudomonadati; phylum Bacteroidota; class Flavobacteriia; order Flavobacteriales; family Weeksellaceae; genus Chryseobacterium; species Chryseobacterium sp. GTID13. The sequence continues at coordinate 760,981 of NZ_JAOCMB010000007.1, read as the reverse complement.
AATTGTCAATATAAAGCCCTGTCAGAAGTTTCTGGCGGGGCTTTTTTATAACCGATTTAAAATGGCCTCGGAAACTGTAGCGTTAAAAAAATAAATTCTGTGAACGTTAAGAAAATTCTATTGTTTGAAGTGCGGGAGAAATACTGAAATGATTCACCAATAGTAAATCCGCACAAGTTTTAGAATTTTTAGAGAACAGAACTTATTTTTAGCGGAGGTTTCCAAGCCTTGAACTTTTCGTTCTTTTGTTTCAAGACAAAAGGACTTAATTAAAGATTTACCCTAAATTTGCATTATTCGAATTCCTAACTTATGAATACCAGACAAGAAAAACTAGAAGCTTTCGGAAGATTATTAGATATCATGGATGACCTCCGTGAAAAATGTCCGTGGGATCAGAAGCAGACACTGCAATCACTCCGTCATCTTACCCTGGAAGAAACTTATGAGCTTTCTGATGCCATTTTACAGGAAGACCTGCAGGAAATAAAAAAAGAGCTTGGTGATGTGCTGCTTCATTTGGTTTTTTATGCTAAAATCGGTTCTGAAAAAGAGAGTTTCGATATAGCCGATGTCATCAATTCCTTAAACGAAAAACTGATCTTCCGTCATCCGCATATTTACGGAGATACAGAGGTGAAGGACGAGGAAGAAGTAAAGCAGAACTGGGAAAAGCTGAAGCTGAAAGAAGGAAATAAATCTATTTTAGGCGGCGTTCCGAAAAGTCTTCCAAGTTTGGTAAAAGCCTACAGGATTCAGGATAAAGTAAAAGGAATCGGTTTTGAATTTAATGATGCGGAGGATGCCTGGAAGAAAGTAGATGAAGAAATCAGGGAATTTCATGAAGAAACAGATCCGGTTAAAAAAGAACTGGAGCTTGGGGATGTATTTTTCTCACTCATCAACTATGCAAGAATTTCAGGACTGAATCCCGACTCTGCGCTGGAAAGAACCAATCTGAAATTTATTTCAAGATTCCAGAAAATGGAGAGGCTGGCCGAAGAATCCAATATAAAGCTTGCTGACCTGTCCCTGGAAGAAATGGATGTATTGTGGGAAAAAGCAAAACTGATGGCCTAGCATGGAAGTACAGCGTTCCGTACATCACAGATTTCAGTATCTGCTGGAGTTCAAAAAAACAGAAAGGAAATGGCATTTCCCTTTTCTTGCGGCACTTTGTATCGGAAGCTGCTTATTCATCGGTTATTTTTTAGGAAAGCCCAATTACGGAAGCTTATCAAGTTTGGGAGCCCTCACAATTTTATATTTTACTTCAGCACCCATTACCCAGCGGATGATTCATCTGGCGGTTTGTGCATTCGGGATGGTTTTTTCCTTTACCATAAGCCTGTTTTTTAGTTTTAATGCTTATACAGCAGGATTATCTTTGGGAATTGTTTCTTTTCTGGCGCATTTTATAACATCCTATTTTAAAATTCCTCCACCCGGAAATTTTTTCTTCATCATGCTGGCCGCTATGGCAAGTACCTATCATTTTGACCTGGAAATGATTCCTGTGAGGGTAGGTCTTGTGGCAATGGGAGCTATTTTATCGTGTACACTTGCCTTTCTGTACTCTGTTTTTATAGAGAAAGGGGAGGTTCTGGCCATTCCGAGGAGAAGAAAGTTTAATAAAAGAAGATATACTAAATTTGTAGAAAGTACCATTATAGGATTCTTCATGATGCTGACACTGATTGTGGGGCATCTGCTGAAATTTGAAAATACTTACTGGATCTCCATTGCTGCAATCGCGATTATCCAGGGACGTAATTTTGAGCATGTCCGTCAGCGGAATATGCACAGAATCCTTGGAACCTTTATTGGAATAGGTTTTGCATGGCTCATTCTGCTCTTTAATCCTGCCAAAATAGAGATGATCATCATTATCACAGTTTTGCAGTTTATTATAGAGCTGCTTATTGTAAGGAATTACGGTTTTGCGGTGATTTTTATAACTCCATTAACGATTCTTTTGACGGAAACCGGAAGTCTGGTTCATCATAATGTAGAAAATCTCATGCATGCTAGGCTTTTAGATACTATCATAGGAAGTCTGATTGGTTTGGCAGCCGGCTTTTTTCTTCATCATCAGCAGATAATTAATAACTTAGAGAAAAATATCCGGTATTCGTATTTTCAGTTTAAAAAATTAAAAAAATAGCTATGTTGCGTATTCTTACCTTATCCGCTTTCTTACTATGGAGCTGTAATCCAAAAGCTCAGGACAATCCTAAAACCGATGCCCTGCAAGTAGAGTTTTCCCTTCCTAAAAAGTTGAAGGAAGTTTCCGGGATCGCATTGTCTCAGGATAAAAATACCATTTGGGCTATAGAAGACCAGGGGAACAAGAATATGGTTTACGGTCTGGATATGCAGGGCAAGCTGGTAGCTGATGTTCTTGTAGAAAATGCTGAAAACAACGATTGGGAAGATATTACAAAAGATACTCAGGGAAATATTTATCTCGGAGATTTTGGAAATAATGACAATAACAGACAGAATCTGGCTATTCTGAAACTCGATCTGAAAGATGCTTCCCAAAAGACAACAAAGGCTGTTCAGACTACAAAATTTCATTATGAAGGACAGACAGAATTTCCTCCGAAGAAATCGAACTGGCTGTATGATTGTGAGGCTTTCGTAGAAATGAACGGTAACTTTTATCTTTTCACCAAAAACAGAAGTAAAGGTTTTGACGGAACTTTCCTTGTATTTCAGGTTCCTAATAAAGAAGGAGATTTTGAAGCCAGATTAATCGGGAAACTTAAGATTCCAGGAAAATACAGCGATGCTGCCATTACCTCTGCAGCGGTGAACAGTACCCAAAATAAGATTGTTTTGCTTACCCATAAAAATATCCATATCCTTTCCGGATTTACAGCAGATAATTTTAATGCTGCTAAAATTGAGAAAGTACCGTTAAATCATAATTCGCAGAAAGAAGCGGTTGTTTTCCTTGATGATAAAACACTTCTGATTGCTGACGAAAAAGATAAGGATACGGGTGGAAAAGTATATAGATTTGAATTAAACCCTCAAGGCAAATAACTGCAAGAGGGTTAAACTCAAAAATAGGTTACGGGGTAAGATAAGAAATGTGAATATTTCCAGCCGACAATCTGAAATTCTGCGTGTAAACGCATCTGATCCTGAAAGTATCACCGGCATTGAAAAAGGTAATCGAAGACAGGTTATGATTCACCGTTAATGTACGTTCACCATGCCCTGTAGATATAGAGGCCAGAGTTTCTGTAGCTGGTGAAACTTTCTGTACAGAAGATTTTGCCGTTCCTGCTGTGTAGCCGTTTCCGTTTAAGCTCAAGTCATAGGTAATATAAGGAACAACATTGTAGAATCCGGGCTTTACTACAGTGAATATTCCGGTTGCTGAGTCGTACTTCAGGTAAGCGTTATCAATTTTATTACTGACGTTATAAATATACGTCTTTGCAAAACTTTCGTGAGTGCTTACAGGATTGCTTCCGGTACCTGTATAGCTTCCTGTAGCAGGATTGATATCCGTTTTATTACCCACAAATATTACTTTCAGGAAATTCTGGGATTCAATGGTTGTCCAGGAAGGGGCAACTCCTGCTCCGTTTGACATTAATACTTCACCCCGGTTTCCTGAGTTTCCTTTGGTCTTTGCGTTTCCGCCTACATTCAGGTCCTTTACTACCTGAAGGCTTCCGTTGACGTGTAATGTGTTTTGTGGTGTTGGGGTTTCTATTCCCACTTGAGCGTTTGCATTTGAGAACATGACAAATAATGCCATGTATGACAGCGTTCTTTTCATCCGATAATTGTTTTTTTGAAATAATTTTAAACAAATATATATCCTTTTTAAAACATTGAATTTTTAAAAGATATATAAGCATATTGCTCTATGGATGATTTTTCTTAAAACCTGAAAAAATATGAATTGGCTATTTTAACCGTAAATTGTTTACGTATAGTGATTTGCAAATGAAAAATTAAAATAATTAAATTTATTTATATTAAAATTAATAATTGAATTAATCTTTTTCTATAATAAAATGCATGGTTTGACCCTTGCTAAATGGTGACCCCTGTTTAAAAAGTCATTCCTACGCCACCGGAAATTCTTCCTCCATCAGAACCATAGAAATAGTTGAGTCTTGCAGAGAACATATCAACAACGCTCATCCAGAATCCTGCTCCTATAGATTGGTGCCACTTTTTAGAATCTTCATGATCATTCCACACGCGGCCGAGGTCATACCCGATAAGGACACCCATATTGGCTGGAATAATATTGTTTCTTACCCTTCCGAAATCCCATCGGATCTCAGAATTATTGGTAAAATAGGATTTACCTGAAAACCTGTCGTTACGGAAAGCCCTCATTCCATTATTACCTCCTATGCTTGCTGCCTGATAGAATTCGAAATTATTATTGCTGATCCACATGGCATTGCTGGAATTGGCAAAAACAAAATTTCCTCTTTTATCAAGCCTGTGATCAATCGTCAGTGTACCGTTCAACGTGAAAAAGTTCTTTTCAGTATTGGAGAGGTTCGTTTTCCAGTCTGCATTCAGTAATAGTTCCATGCCCAGAGTAGGGAAGGCATTATTATCCAGGTTTTTGAAGCTGAATGTATAATTGGCTCCCGCAAACTGCTGGCTTTTGAAAACTTCAGGCCTCACATCCGGTGACTGATCTACAAAACGGTCCCCTTTCTTCTGTACCTTATTATCCTCAAACGTCAGCTGGAACTGATGCTGAAGATTCATCCAGCTTTTTTTAGAGATGGACGGTGCGAAATTGAACTTAGAGATTCGTGCTCTGTTGTATTCTCTTTCCGTATTTTCTTTATCATACTGGCTTTCATTGGACAGCCCGAAGAAATTTTCAGCGAACCTTGGTGTGGTATAAGCCGCATCCAGGTTGAAATCCCAGCCCGATATCGCTTTTTTGAAAATTCCTTTATAAGCAGCATTGAATCCACCCGTCGCCGTGTAAAAATTGACTTTCAGACTGTGCTTTTGGGTATAAGGATCACGAATGAAATTGTTAACGGTATAATTGGCCAGAACGCCTAAAATTACCCCGTCATCCGGATTATAATCTGCATTCGGGTAGCCGGCAAAGAAATTGTATTTCGGATGCTTGTAATTATAGGTATTGATATCATAGTCATCGGAAATATTTTTTGTTCCACCGCCGTTGTAAGTATTTTTCTGGCTTTTAAAATCATAAATCTTTACACTTTTCCCATCAGCAATATTGTACACGTCGTGATTATAACCGCCGACAAGCCTGATGTTCATCTTCGGTCTTCCTTCCCCTGAAACTTCGTAAATATCGTCATCTTCAAGGCCGTAGATCCAAAGTTCTTTCGTTTTGGAATCGTCATATGTTTTTTCAAAAACCAATTCAGGGTTCTCTTTGTTTTTATCTAATTTATATTGCTGTACGCGAACGGTATTTGCCGTTTTTGTGATGACAAATTTATCAGGGTTCACTGTTCCGGCAAGAGGTACTTTTTCCTGCAGCACATCATAATATTGGGCAGCATAGTCCTGAAGCTTTGTTTTTCTGACTTTTAATTTTCTCTGAATATCAGCAATCGTTTCATCCCGTACTTCTTTCGGAAGATTTGTGAAGGCGTCATCAATATCAGCATCCGTAAGATGTTCCTGGATATATTTAGCCTGCGCAGTCCACTCTTCCTGTGAAGCCCCTTTTAAAAAGATGAGATCCAGCGGATACGGCTCCATATTCATCCACTTCACATTTTTAATATCATCCTTAAACGTTTTCATATGGCGGATCGCCGGAACATTCATGATAACCTTGAAAGCAGCACCGTCATACTTACTGAAAGCCTGGTCCCTGTCTTTTGGGATCGGTTTGTAAATAACCTTATCACCATCCTGATATTCGGCCCATTTCCACTGGTCTGAATGCCTGTCCCAGTCGCCGATAAGCATATCGAAAATTCTTGCTCTTATGTAGGATTCGCGGTCTACGGAATATTTATAATTTTTAGAGAAATTTTTCAGAACATCATCTGTGGAAACGATGTCTTTGGCATTATCCAGCGAGGCCAATGTTTTGGGATCTGAAGAGAAACGCTCTTCAATCATATACATTTCGTCACCGTAGTTTTCATTGTATTCTCCCAAAGCATATTGTTTCGGGATGTAATAAAGCTTCGGATTGCTATGGAAAATACCAAGTTTATCAGCCATATTCCCTACAGAAAAAGGCGTAAACGGGTGATTGGCCGTATAAAAATCAAGCAGGAACTTTTCAGGGAATGTATTATTCAGCTCATTTCCGAAAGTGCTTTTCTTGAAAGCCATATTATTCAGGAAACGGACTGCGCTCTTTTTTACACCACGCATAACAAATTCCTGTCCGTCTGCTGCTTTCAGTCTCAAACTGTTCGACTGGTTGCCTCCTCCTTCTCTGAACGGCGTAAATCCACCATTTAACGAAGCAAGATCTGCGGTAGGGGCTTCAATAGGGATACCGTAGTATTTTCTGTAATGCTCACCCCATAACCAGCGGTAAACAGGTCCTTTTTGGGTAAGCTTCACAGGATAAACACTTGAGGTTGCTGTAGCCGGAAAATCTTTTGGATAATTATTCACAAAAGCATCCGGTTTTGAGATCACAGAAATGTGGGCAAGCTTTTTTAGGTCATTATCTTTTGTAGAAAAATATTCAACGTCTGTACTCTGGTCTTTTCTGATATTCAGAACGGCAAAGCCACTGCCTCCGTAAGAGAAATCTGTCTTTTCCGCAATCGTAGCAGGATCTGTCTTGGAACCTGCGCCACTGATGATCTGCCTGATATTCCTGTCTTCATGATACTGCAGATTATGATCATGCCCGGAAACAAAAATAATGTTTTCCTTATCCTGAACAATACTTTTCAGCCTGTTGGCCAGATCTGCATAATGCTTATTGTTGATGTCCTCCAGACTTGCCCCTGAAGAACTTCTCAGTATATTGATTAAACTTGCTGCAACGGGAACAGGAACCTTACTTTTTAACGGATAAAGATGTGACTTGGCAGAATTGAATCCCGCATGGGTTCCGCTGCTGATCACAGGATGGTGCAGAGCTACAATAATTCTTTTATCCTGGTTTTTGGTAATAATGTCTTTAAATTCCGTGAAAAAATCTTCACGGGTTTTAATGGTGCAGTTTTTATTTATCCCCGGATAGTTATCCCAGTTGACAAGCATCCATTCGGTATCAATAACAATAAGTTTTATGTCTTTGGATAAACTAATATCGTCGATGCCGCAGGAACTTTTAGGAAGAAAGGCTTTTTTATCATTAAAATAGGCTTTCACAAGATCTTCCTGTGCCTTTAGTCCGTCAAGACCATTGTTCCAGTCGTGATTTCCCGGAATAACGAGTGTTTTTCCTTTAAAGTTTTTGGTAATGGCAAGCTGGTTTTCCAGTTTTTGCTTGGCCAGTGCATAATCTTTATCGGATTCTTTTGGCAGGCCGTTAGGGTAGATATTATCACCAAGAAAGATCAGCATAGAATTACTGTCTGCGGAATCCAGCTTGTTTTTGAGTAAATTTAAGGTATTCTGTGCCTGGGGTTCATCTGCATTTCCGGCATCTCCGATCAGGAAGACTTTAAAATCATTTTCAGATTTTAGATCAGAATTTTTTATTTCAAATAAGTTTTTACCCTTTTTTACGTTATATGTAGCGCAAGAATAGAGAACTCCCGCAGATAATACTGCCCTAAAGGCAATAGTCGTTTTTTTAAATGAGTTTTAAAGGATAAATTCATAAATTTACATTAACAAAAATTCAGGAATGAATATTTTACACAAAGCTAAAGATTATGTAGAAATCTTATTCAAAGATAAGTTATCTTCTGTATACTTTTACCATAATTTTATTCATACGACCTATACTGTAAATAAGGCCGAAGAGATTATGCGAAATACACCTGTTTCCAAAGAGGATCAGGAAAAGGTGCTTTTAGCCCTTTGGTTCCATGATACAGGCTACGTTGAGTGTGCACAGAATCATGAAGAAAAAGGGGTAACCATCCTTACCGATTTTCTGAAACAGGAAAATTATCCTGAAAGTTATATTGAAGATGTTTCCCGACTGATCCTGGCGACCAAAATTACCTATCAGCCGCAGAATCTCCTGGAAAAAATTGTAAAAGATGCGGACTGCAGCCACTTTGCCAGCCACGATTATAATGATATTTCCGATGCCCTCCGAAAAGAGTGGGAGCTTACCAATGTAAGATGTTTTTCCAATGACGAATGGAACGCCGGCAATCTTGATATGCTTAAAAACAAGCATCATTATTATACGGAATATGCAAAGGAAAACTGGGAACCTTTGAAAAAGAAGAATATCAGGAAAATAGAAAAGAAGCTTGAAAAAGAAGAGGATAAAAAAGAAAATTCCGATAATAAAAAAGAGCCTAAAGAACCTAAATCTGACCGCAGTGTGGATACGCTGTTCAGAGTAACCCTGAATAACCATACCAGATTGAGTGATATAGCCGACAGTAAGGCGAATATCCTTCTTTCCGTTAATGCCATTATTATTTCAGTTTGTCTTTCCGTACTTGTTCCTAAGCTGGATACGCCTAAGAATGCCCACCTGATCATTCCGAGTTTTATTCTGCTTATTTCAAGTGTTCTGACCATCATATTCGCCATTTTATCAACAAAGCCAAATGTAACGAAGACGAATTTTACGGCTCAGGATATTGCAGACAGAAAAGTAAACCTTCTGTTCTTCGGAAACTTTCAGCGAATGCTCTTCAGCGATTATCACAATGCAATGAAAGATTTAATCAAAGACAGGGATTATATCTATGATTCTATGGTGAAAGACCTTTATTTTCTTGGGAAAGTTCTGGACAGAAAGTATAAACTTTTATCCATAACCTATAAGATATTTATGGCAGGAATTATTATTTCCGTACTTTCTTTCGGATATGCTTTTCTTTCTCTTTAGTTAAAAAAGTAATTTTAAGTTATTGTGCGAATTGACTGGAAATTTGCCACAGAGTAAATAGAAAGGTAATTTATGTTGTTGATTAACTTTGAGCCAAAGAAACCCTCAACGCCAGCAACCCCGTAATTCCCTGCAAATCTTCCACTCTCAAAAACTCCACATCATTCTGCAGAATTCCTTTTTTCTGGAGTTTATTGATGTATTCCAGATATTCTCTCTGGTTTTCCATCCCGAAATATACAATGGTAACCTTTCCGGGGCAGGTTATTCTTTCCGGAGAGTCTTTGATATGGGCTTTATCCAGGCGCTTTTTTATAATTTCATAGTACGAATTGTAGGCGCCGTCTACATCAAAGCGTTTTTCGTCCATTCTGAAGCGGATGTCTATTTTTTCATTATAGACAAAAAGTAATGAGGCGATATCCAGCTGGATAGGCAGGGTATTTTTAAAGGTCTGGAATTCACGTTCCATATTGCAGATGGTCTTCAGCTGCCAGTACCTTAATTTGTGGACTACTTTTGAAGTGTAAGTAAGTTCCGGGGCAATATTATGCCCAATGTATAAGTTGTGCTCTACGCCATCGGATTTGAACCTTTCGAAGTAATGCGGGAAGATCTCCTGGGCTTTAACCTGGCTTTCATCCAGCATATCGGCCAGTTTTCTGTTGACCAGAGTTATAGAATCATCCAGGTTTTTCCTGTTCGCATAAAAGAGGTCGGTTTGGGAAAAAACCTGTAAAAAATAATCTTTGATCTTGTTTTTTATTTCCCTGTCGGTTTTCAGTTCCAGTTTTGCCTGGAGATAAGGATGGATCTCTTCTCTTAAAAATCTCTGAAGACGCTGTTCCGTATCGGCTTTGATCTCATTATTCAGTTCATTTTCAAAAACATCAAGGGCCAGAAGATATTTCTCCGAATCGGAATTGATGAGGGTGAAAATATCATGAAGGCTTTCAAGCTGTTGGTTGAGGTCTTCAAGCATCAGATTAAAACGCTTATCCGAAGAAGAACGGATGTCCGAGAAGCCAAAAAGAGGGGTTAGGTTTTTAAATGTAATCTGCTTCAGCGTATACATTTTTTTCCAAGGGAAGCGTTGAAATACTTTTCAGCTTCATTCCTGAATTTCCATACAACGCTGTCGTGAATAGAGGTATATTCACGCTGGATGATAGCTTCTATCTGGTAATTTTTTTCAAAACTGAACCTGTTCAGGGAGAAGAGGATCATATCGGTGAAAAATTCCATTTTTTAAGCTTTAATCCGTTAAAGCTATTGGCTTGCGGAGAAGTAAATTCCATAATAGCCAGTAGCTCATTATCCTTCATGATAGGAATGACCATGAAGCTGTTGATATTGTTATCCCTTAAAATACTAAAAGAAGGAAGACTTTTAACCTCTTCATCCAGATTGTTGACATTGGAGATAACAATCGGTTTAGAATTATGGTTTAAATTGTTGAAAGTACTTTTCCGGGTTTCTTCATCAAATGCGTTGATCCAAAAATCAAGGACATGATGGGTGAAAATATTTTCATAGATAGGAAGCCTGCCAAGTTTCTGGTCTTTTTTATCAAAAAGCATTAATCCGAAATTAAGCTCCGGTACATCGAAATAGGATTTGAAAATTTCTACCAGGTTTTCGTTCGGGCTCAGATCTTCCGGATCAATCTCAATCATACTGGATTTCAGATCAGACAAAGCCACTTCTGAAGTACAATCTACCAGAGAAATAATAGTGAAGCCTTTTAATATCCATGATTTTGAAGGGAAATATTTTTTCCACAGCTTAAAGTCGTCCAGGTTTTCAAGGAGCATGTCCAATACATCGTCGGAAGGGATTTCTGCATTTTCAGTAGGATAAATATCGGTAAAATCTGAATTTACCGTAATCTTATAATGCTTCATGATTCCCTGTCTGTTCGGAATATCATAATAAAGCGGGATGGTGGTTTTGATATCCCTTTTGAAATAGCTCTGAAGGATAAGACAGCAGCAGAAAACATAAAACTCATCATCATCAATGTTCCTGAGTTCTATTTCAAAATCTTTTCCGGCATCTTTCAGAATATTTTTGAATCTTTCAGTATAATTAAAAGTGATATTGGAAAGCGGAATACTTGCCGCTTTAATTTCATTGTTGGTAAGCCCTGTAGGGAAAAGGTCTGCAAGCAAAAGCCTGATGAGGTCTTCATGTTTATCCAGAAGTGATACGTCCTGAAATCCATCTTTCAGTTCCTGGAAATTTTTGGTCCTTTCAATAAGGGATTCAGCATAATTGACCCGGTACTCCAGACGATCGTTATAGCGGATATGTTCCAGCACATCCAAATATTTTTTGAATGATATAAGAACCTGAAAGGGAGCGTCTTTTTTGTAAAGATGAGCCAAGAGCTGAAATTTAAAGTAAAGTTATGAAAAAAACACCACTTCCAAATGTATTACAAATGGATGAAAGCTACCTTTGTAAGCTGTTTTTTTATTTTTCCTAAATAAAACACGAATATAGGTAAAGCATTGATTACTGCTTTCTTTTCTTTTTCAAAAATTCCGCAGTTTTATGAAAAAGATTAGGATAAAATTCTGATGTTCCGATTTTTAGATCTTTGGTTACCGGAAACAGAAATTTGATTAACGGTACGCTAAATATGACAGCAACAGCCGCGATAAGCATTCCGTAATTGTCCACATCTTTTTTGTCTCTGCTTATATAAAAAACAATTGCAGCAATGACTGATGAAGTCAATAGTGTGATAAAGATTTTTTTCATGGTGGTTAATGTTATTCAAATTTAATTGTTTTTGGGAATATTATTCTGTGAAATTTTTAACGCAAAGTTTATTATTAATAGCGTATATATTTAGGCTGCAAAGAAGGAATCAATCTTCGATTGATTTGACTAAGCGGACATTTTATGCAGCAGCTTAATCAGCGACTTTGTCGCTCCTTTTTGTATAACTTAAGTGTAAAAGGTTTTTAAGAATAAACTTTGCGATAAAAATAAGTATCAGTGGGTATCTATAATTAATAACAAAAAAGCACAACCGAAAAGTTGTGCTTCTGTATATTTTTATATTAGTACTTTATAATCCGAACTGTCTTGCAAACAGATCCGGGAAAATTCCCAGAATGATGATAGATGCTATAACAAATACGGCTACAATATTGTAAGTAAGGGTTACTTTTTCTGAAGATTTGAATGTAGATTCCTTAAAGAAGAACATCGCAATAATCAGTCTTAAGTAATAGGCAATGGAAAGGGCAGAACCCAGTACTGCGATGAGTACAAGGAAAGCCGCACCGTTCATGGCCTGGGAGAATAAAGCAAATTTCCCCATAAATCCGGCTGTTAAAGGAACTCCAGCCATTGAAAGCATAGAGATTGCTGCAGCTGTGGCCAATAGAGGCTCAGTTTTAGCCAATCCTTTGAAAGCTCCGAAAGAAGTTTCTCTCTTTAGTTTTTCTACCCAGATCAGGCACATGAAAACTCCTACTGTAGATAACGAGTAAGCAAACAGGTAAAATGCCAGGTTATAGGTAGAAAGGCTTGTCATTCCGAAGAAAACCAGCCCGATATACCCTGCATGGGATACTGAAGAGTAAGCGAGCATTCTTTTTGCGTTGGTTTGGGCAAGACCCATAACGTTCGCTAAAAGTAAAGTAATGATCAGGAATACTCCAAGTACATTGATCCATTCGTGGGTAACTCCGGTAAAGCCTATTGTCATCAGTCTGAAAAGAGCAAAGAATCCTGAGATTTTTACCACACTGGCCATGAATGCTGTAATTAATGAAGGTGAACCTGCATATACATCAGGACTCCACATGTGGAAAGGAGCTAAAGCTACTTTGAATGCCAGCGCACAAAGGATCAGTAAAACCCCTAAGATAAACATTACATCTGTAGAATGGGCCAATCCAAAATCGTGGATTTTATAAAGGTCAAAGCTTCCTGCACTTCCATAGATAAATGCAATCCCGAACAGTAAGAAACCTGTCGCGAAGGCCCCCATTAAGAAATATTTGATCGAAGCTTCGTTTGATCTTAAATCAGTTTTGTTGGCACCAGCCATTACATACAAAGGAATGGAAAGGATTTCTACCCCTAAGAAAAGGGTTACCAGATTCTGGAATCCGAAAAGAATAATTCCTCCGCATAGTGCAAAAAGCATCAGCGCGTATAGTTCCGACTGGTGGCTTCTGTGATTGCTGAATGCAAAACCTCCCAGAAAAAATAACAATAATGTCGTTACAATTGATATTTTAGTGAATAACGCTGTATTGGCAGTATAGTCATACATGTGCCTGTACTGTTCGAAGAACGCACATTCCGGCATGAAACTTACCCATAACGCGATGATTAATCCCAAAATCCCAATGTATCTTGCGAATTTCCCATGTTCAAAAACTCCTGAAAATAACGCAACAACTGCCGTTAGGAAAACAATAATTAAAACACTCATAATTTATATTTGAGATTTTGAGTTTAAAGTTTAAGGTTTAAAGTCTGACGTAAAAATTTTACTTCTAAGCTCTATTTCTCTTGTCTTTTAACCTTTTTTAATCTCCTAATTTTTTAATTTTTAAATCTTTTAATTTTTTAATTGGCCATTGCCGTATAGATAAACGTCAACGAACTATTCACCATATCGATTATCGGCTGCGGGAAAATACCAAATACAATTACAAAAACCGCTAAACTTGCCAATACGGAGAATTCTACAGCAGAAAGGTCTTTTACTGTGCTTAAAACAGCTTCGTCTCCTTCTCCGAACATTGCTTTTCCGTAGAATCTCAATAAATATACAGCAGCAAGGATTACCGTAAGACCTGCAATTACTGCTGCAAGGCCATTAAAATCATATACGGATTTCAACAGGATAAATTCCCCGATGAATCCATTGGTTAACGGAACTCCCATTGAACCTAAGATAATGATCAGGAACAATACAGCAAATTTAGGGGCTACTTTCGCCAGACCTCCCATCTGTCTGATGTCTCTTGATTTAAATCTCTTGTATAAAATATCGCAGCAGTAAAATAATCCAACGACGTTGATACCGTGAGCAAAAGTCTGAACCAAAGCCCCCTCAGCACCTTCAATGTTAAATGTACCTCTTAAAGTGATTACTGCGGAAGAGAAGATCCCTGCTACCATCAATCCTACGTGAGAGAAAGATGAATAAGCAATGATTCTTTTCATATCTGTCTGGATAATTGCAATCAGCGCACCGTGAACAATTCCTATGATAGCAAGGATAATAACAATCTGTCCTGAAATTCCCGCGATAGGAATTGGAGTGATCGGAAGTAAATAACGCAATACCCCGTATACAGCCATTTTCAGCATGATCCCTGATAAAAGCATGGATCCCTGAGTAGGAGAGTAAGTATAGGTGTCCGGCTGCCATGTATGGAAAGGGAATACCGGTAATTTCACTGCAAATGCAAAGAAAATAAACCAGAATACCACCGTCTGCTGTACTTCGTTAAGGTCGGCATTGTAAAGATCTGTTAAAGCGAATGATGCAGAGTGGTTGTACACATAGATCAATCCGGCTAACATAAATAATGATCCGACGAATGTATATACGAAGAATTTTGTAGTGAATTCGAATCTTTTGTTTTCCTGGCCCCAAAGTCCGGCAATGAACCAGATCGGGATCAAGGTTACTTCCCAGAAAATGTAGAACAGCAATCCGTCAAGGGATGTGAAAACTCCTACAAGACCGAACTGCATCAGCAGAATCAGACCGTAGAATGTATTTCTGTAGCTTACATTTTCGTTGAAAGATGATAAAATAATGATCGGCGTAAGAATATTGGTCAAAATTAAAAGCAGCAAGCTCATCCCGTCTATCCCGAAATGAAGTGAACTTTTAATGAACTGTGACCAAGGGTAATTGATCTCGTGCTGCAATACACTGTCTACCGTCGGATTAAAATTAAAATCCGCTGCGATGTAAAAAGTAATAAGCATTTGGACCAACGCAATTCCCAGCGCCAGATATTTGCTGGATTTATCTTTCCATGCAAAAACTAATCCCGAACCTACTAGAGGTAATAGTAATAATGTTAATAATAAACCAGACATTATTGTAATATAAAGTTAACAATCAGTATAATTCCCACCGCTAAAGACATGATAAGAATATAGGTCTCCACATTTCCGTTCTGGATACGCTTCATGGCTTTTCCGCTGTCTTCAGCACCTTCGCCCACGAAGTCTACAAAACGGTCCAGGATTCCTTTATCAAACATCTTTCCTCCGCGTCCTAATCCTTCAACAGTTTTTACAATCAATGCATTGTAAAGTTCGTCTACATATAGTTTTTTAGCAGAAAGCTTTTCCCATCCGGTATAGTTTTCTTCTGCAAGAGCCATTTTTTTCTTCTTCACGTAAGTATTTTTTACAACAAACCAAACGGTGAAGAACATAAGAACTGTAGCTCCCAACAGGATCATTTCAGTACCAAACGGAACTCCTGAAAGGGTAGCTTCCATCTGGCTGAAGCTTTGCTCGGTAAGAACCGGCTTCAACCATTCCATTAATTTTGCATAATGACCATGTCCGATGAAGTGAGGAAGGTTGATGAAACCTCCAAGTACGGAAAGGACAGCCAGTACGATCAACGGAAGCGTCATATTAGACGGGCTTTCGTGTAAATGGTGTTTTTGTTCTTCCGTACCTCTGAATTCCCCGTGGAAAGTCAGGTAATACAGTCTGAACATATAGGTTGCAGTGATTGCCGCTAAAACAAATAAGATTACCCAGTAAATCGGGTTTTTAGCGAAAGCTGCTACTAAAATTTCGTCTTTTGAGATCATTCCCGATAATAAAGGGAAACCTGAGATCGCCAATGTTCCGATAAGGAAAGTTGCGTGTGTAACTGGAATGTACTTTTTAAGCCCTCCCATGAAACGCATGTCCTGCTCGTTGCTCATCGCGTGAATTACAGAACCTGCTCCCAGGAACAATAATGCTTTGAAGAAAGCATGCGTCATTACGTGGAACATCGCTGTTGTATAAGCTCCCAACCCTAAAGCAATGAACATAAATCCAAGCTGTGAAACGGTAGAGTAGGCCAATACTTTTTTGATATCGTTCTGACGAAGCGCATAGAAACCTGCCAAAGCTGCCGTCAGGAATCCGATGAATAAAATTCCTCCCTGAACTGTAGGTGCCAAAGTAAATAAGAAGTTTGATCTTACTACCAGATAAATACCTGCTGTTACCATCGTTGCCGCGTGAATTAATGCAGAAACCGGAGTAGGCCCGGCCATTGCATCCGGTAACCATGTATATAAAGGAACCTGAGCCGATTTACCGGTTGCCCCGATAAATAAACTCGCTGTAATAAAGATAATTACTGTTCCGTCCAATTCAAATTTTGAAGCGTTCTGTGCTACTGTAAGGTAATCTACAGCATTGGTTTGCGCAGCGATCATAAAGATACCGATCAATAACGCAAGGTCACCAATTCTGTTCATGATGAAAGCTTTTCTTGCTGCTTTACCATATTCTTCGTTGGTATACCAGAATCCGATCAACAGGTAAGAACAAAGTCCTACGCCTTCCCATCCGATGAACAGGATCAGGTAGTTGCTTCCCATTACCAAAAGTAACATGGAGAAGATGAAAAGATTCAGATAAGTAAAGAACTTATAGAAACCTTTGTCGTGGCTCATATATCCGATAGAGTACAGGTGGATCAAAGATCCGATCCCTGTAATGATCATTACCATCATCAAAGAAAGCTGATCGATCTGGAATCCTACATTAATCTGGACCCCGTTTACTGTAAACCACTCAAATGCTTTTACGATAACCGGCTGGCTTTCAGAATTCATATTCATGAAAATGCTTACCGCGATACAGAAAGATCCGAAAACCATAGCTGTAGCCAGAGAGCCTACAAATATTTTTGGAAGATTTTTCCCGAATAAACCGTTAATAAGAAACCCTAAAAGTGGTAAAAGTACTATTGCATACACTAAATTTTCCATTCCTTATCCTCTTAATTTATTAAATATACTTACATCTACAGAACGGGTATTTCTATACAACATAGCAATAATTGCCAGACCTACCGCTACTTCAGCGGCGGCTACCACCATAATGAAGAAAACTAAAAGCTGTCCGTCTCCGTTTCCTTTGTACGCTGAAAAAGCAGCTAATAAAAGGTTTACAGAATTCAGCATAAGCTCTACACAGCCCAAGATAACAATAGCGTTTTTTCTCAACAATACTCCCAACACTCCCAAACAGAACAATACTGAAGAAAGAATGATGAAATAATTCAGAGGGACGCTTTGTATAAATGTATTTACTTCTCCCATAATTTTATAAATCTTTTTTACCGATTAATACCGCACCTACAATACCTGCCAAAATTAGGATGGATGCAAGCTCAAACGGCAAAACATATTCGTTAAACAAAAGTCTTCCCAGATTTTTCGTAAGGCCCACACCTCTGTCAACATTTTCAACAACAATGTGGTTGTCCTGAACGCCCCTGAAAACACCTAAAACTCCAATTAATAAAAGACCGGCAGTAAAAACCCCGACAAATTTTAAAGTATTGCCCTTCTTACTTTCGTCTTCTTTATTAAGGTTAAGCATCATCAGAATATAAAGGAATAGTACCATGATGGCACCGGCGTATACTATAATCTGGATAATCGCAAGGAATTGTGCATTCAGAAGGATGTACATGCCCGCAATGGAAAACATCGTAACAATTAATGACAAAACAGCATAAAGAGGATTTCTTGCAAACACAAAGTAAACCGCACTTGCCACTGCTAAAAACGCCACCAAGAAAAATAAAATCTGATCCATTATTTTACCGCATTTTTTTGTTTCTCGGACTGTCTTGTCGTAATGTCAATCCTTTCATTTATTTTTTCAACCAACTTATCTTTTCCGTAGATGAAAGAACCTCTGTTGGTTTCCACATCCACCAGTCTGTCTGTAAGATAGATCGCAGATTTCGGACAGGCTTCTTCACACATACCGCAGAAAATACATCTCAGCATATTGATTTCATATACTGATGCATATTTTTCTTCTCTGTAAAGCCCTTTTTCCTCCTTCGTTCTCTCTGCAGCTGTCATCGTAATGGCTTCTGCAGGACAGGCTACGGCACAAAGTCCGCAGGCTGTACATCTTTCTCTGCCTTCTTCGTCTCTTTTCAGAACGTGCTGGCCTCTCCAGATGGTAGTTCTCGGCTTTTGTACCTCAGGATACGAATATACTGCGGGAGCCCCTTTTATCACGGTTCTTACAGCATGCTTGAATGTAATCCCCATTCCTGTAAAGATAGCAGGAAGGTAGATTTTTTCAGCAAGGGTCATTTCTTTATTGGAAACAACTTTTGATCTGTTCGTAAGTTTCATTTAATTATAGATGTTAGATGTTAGACATTAGATTTTAGACTAATCTTGCCTGTTATCTTAATTTTTAATATTTAATTCACACAAACCTTATAGATTTTTAAAACCTATAAGGTTTAGATACGGTTTAATTAATTTCCAAACGCTAAAATTACAGCACCTGTAATTAATAAGTTTACCAATGCCATTGGAATTAAAGTTTTCCAACCTAAGTGCATTAATTGGTCATATCTAAATCTTGGAAGCGTCCATCTGATCCACATGAAGATCAGAATTCCGATTACCGTTTTGGTTAAAAATGCTACGATACTCAAAATTCCTGCTGCGTTTTCGCCCCAGTTCTGAGTAACCCATTCAATTCCCGGATAGTTGTACCCTCCGAAGAAAAGAACCACCATGAAAGCATTTGAGATAAACATGTTTACGTACTCACCGAACATGTATAAACCTAGCTTCATGGAAGAATATTCCGTAGAGTATCCTGTTACAAGCTCAGATTCACATTCTGGTAAATCGAAAGGGTGTCTGTTGGTTTCTGCCAAAGCAGCAGTAAAGAATACCAGGAAAGCAATCGGCTGGTAGAAAATATTCCAGTTCAGTCCGGAAACCCATGGAATAACTCCCCAAAGTTTTCCTGTTGTCTGGCTTTCAGTAATTTCTTTTAAATCTAAGCTTCCTGTCATCATAATGATAGAAAGTAGTGCTAATCCCATCGCCAATTCGTAAGAAATCATCTGTGAAGAAGCACGGATAGCACCTAATAATGAATATTTGTTGTTCGAAGCCCAACCTCCGATCATGATTCCGTATACACCAATTGAGGCCATTCCGATGATGAAAAGTACACCAACGTCGATGTTGGCAACCTGAAGATCAAAAGAAGTACCTGCAATATTTAAACTTTTACCCCAGGGAATAACTGCCCCTGTGATCAGTGAAATAAACATTACCAATGCCGGTCCCAATACGAAAAGGAATTTTTCTGCATTGGCAGGTGTAAAATCTTCTTTAAAGAAAAACTTTCCACCGTCAGCAAGAGGCTGAAGCAATCCGAATGGTCCTGCTCTGTTGGGACCAATTCTATCCTGCATGATAGATGCTACTTTTCTTTCTGCCCAGGTAGAGTAGGCTGCGATCGTAAGAGACAGCAGGAAAAGTGCCAGTACAAGTATAAGTTTAAATGTTAGTAAATCCATTTTTTATTTAGATTTTAAGATGTCAGATGCTAGATATCAGATGGTCTGAAGTCTGAGGTCTGAAATCTGATGTCTTATTAATTATTTTTCGTCTTTTTCACTGATTTCTTTCGCCATAGGATTGTCTAATACTCTTAGCTCGTCTTTTGGCTTTTCGTAGTGGTTCAATGAAATTACTGAATGTCTGTCGATATGTCTAGGACCTTCAATGTTCCAGTCAGAAAGTTCTTTTCTTTCGAATCGGCAAGTGTCGCAGATGAATTCTTCCACTTCTCCCCATTGGTCTTTTCTGGCCGTTACTCTTATGATTTCATCACCTTTCATCCAAACTACGGCTTTTCCTGAACATTTATCACATTTGCAGGTAGCATTCATTGGTTTTGTGAACCATACTCTGCTTGCGAAACGGGAAGTTCTGTCGGTTAAGGCTCCCACCGGACAAACATCAATAATGTTTCCGATGAAGTCGTTATCTAAAGCTTTATTTAAATAGGTAGAAATTTCAGCATGGTCTCCTCTGAAAAGAATTCCGTGTTCTCTTTCTCCGGTTAACTGGTTCGCAGCCAATACGCATCTTGCACAAAGAATACAACGGTTCATATTCAGCTTGATATTCGGACCAAGATCGTCTGCTTCGTATGTATTTCTTTCAAATTCGGTTCTGGTCTCAAGGTTTCCGTGCTCATAGCCAAGATCCTGAAGGTGGCATTCACCGGCCTGATCACAGATAGGGCAGTCCAGCGGGTGGTTGACCAACAGGAATTCGGTAACGGCTTTTCTTCCTTCCTGAGCTTTTTCAGAAGTAAGATTTTTCACTTCCATACCATCCATTACGTTAGTTCTGCAACTAGCGACTAATTTAGGCATAGGACGCGGATCTGCTTCGGATCCTTTCGAAACTTCGACCAAGCAAGTTCTACATCTCCCTCCACTGGTTTCCAATTTGCTGTAATAGCACATTGCAGGAGGTACAGATTTTCCACCGATTTGTCTGGCAGCTTCCAAAATAGAAGTTCCAGGCAAAACTTCAGTAGTCTGTCCGTCTATAGTTATTTTGAATTTTTTAACCTCTTCGCTCATATTCTATGCTTTCGCTTATGCTTTTAAGGCGTTAAGCTCTATTTTAATTATACTTCTTCGTGTTAAATGTATATCCGATGCCTGCAAGGACCTGTCCGAAAACAAAATCCTGACGAGCTTTATCCGGCTTATTATTTAATGTAGTCTTGATATCCCACATATTGATATATCCGGCTTTAGCCTCTGCCCTGATCATCCAGTTTTTCCAGAAAACCATGTTAAGGCTGGTTCTAAGATCGGTTCCCATACCTGCTACGTGAAAACGGTCGCTTCTTTCATTTCCAAAAAGTTTGATGTTACTTTTAGGAAACATCACCCCGATTCCTGCTCCATAAGACCATACCAGATCTATATTTTTCTTATGAACAAGGTTCCTGTATTTCTCAAGACCTAAATTCTCATAATTCAATCCATCCGTATGCTCGAAAGTAAGAAACTGTTCATCAGCTAAATTTACCTGACCGTTCTGTACCATTGCTGCATATTTCGGATCTGAAATTGTACCTGAAAAATCAACCGTCTGGTTTTGTTTCATTACATATTTCATATGGTCAATTCCAAGAACCAGAGCTAAATTATCTTTAATAAAATATCCTATTCTGAAATTATATTGCGTTACTGTAAACCAACTTGGATCAAAATAAACAATCCCAAATTTTGTAGGTTTATCTCTTGCAGACACATTACTCAACTGAAAATCATAACCATTTCCTGTAAAGTGAATATCAGAATTACTGAACGCTCCTCTGTTCCATCCAAAAAAACGAACATCTGACCTTTTTTGCTCAAAGGATTGGGTTTCTGTTTCTTCTCTTTTTTGGAGCTACCTCCAATTTATATTCTTTGTCTAATGTATCCTGTTTTATTTGCCCAAAAGCAAACCCCGACATCATTAAGCCGACAACCAATAACTTCTTCATTTTTTAGCTATGCATTTTTTTCAACAGCCGGAATAGGGTCAGCATAATTAGCTAATCCATAATTTTGTGTCTGAGACAGCTCAGGGTTTTTAATGTGCCACTCGAATTCATCTCTGAAGTGACGGATTGCTGCTGCAACCGGCCATGCTGCTGCATCTCCCAACGGACAAATCGTGTTTCCTTCGATCTTTCTCTGGATATCCCAAAGTAGATCAATATCTTCCATTTTTCCTTCTCCTTTCTCGATTTTCTTTAAAATCTTATACATCCATCCCGTTCCTTCACGGCAAGGAGTACATTGTCCACAACTTTCGTGATTATAGAATCTCGCTAAAGTCATAGTATGCTCCACGATACACTGATCTTCATCCAATACGATGAAACCTCCTGAACCCATCATGGTTCCGGTAGCAAAACCACCATCTGCCAATGATTCGTAGTTCATATATCTTGGCTCTCCGTTCACGGTTCTAAGCAATAAATTGGCCGGAACAATAGGAACAGAACTTCCTCCAGGAATACAAGCTTTTAATCTTTTACCGTCTTTAATACCGCCGCAATATTCATCAGAGTAGATGAATTCTTCAACAGTGATGGTCATATCGATTTCGTAAACTCCTGGTTTATTGATATTTCCGCAAGCGGAAATCAGTTTCGTACCTGTAGATCTTCCAACCCCAATTTTAGCATATTCAGCTCCTGTGATATCAATAATCGGAACGATAGCTGCAATAGATTCAACATTGTTAACTACCGTTGGTCTTTCCCAAAGTCCTTTCACAGCCGGGAATGGCGGTTTTAGTCTCGGGTTTCCTCTTTTTCCTTCAAGGGATTCAAGTAATGCCGTTTCTTCACCACAGATGTAAGCTCCACCACCTCTCTGAACATAAATTTCCAAATCGAAACCTGTTCCCAGGATGTTTTTACCTAAAAATCCTGCTGCTTTGGCTTCTTCAATAGCTTCTTCAAGAATATCGGGAATCCATGAATATTCTCCACGAATGTAGATATAAGAAGTGTTTGATCCTAAGCAGTAAGATGAAATAAGCATTCCCTCAATTAACAAATGAGGAAGGAATTCCATTAAATATCTGTCTTTGAACGTTCCGGGCTCAGATTCATCGGCATTGACCACAAGGTGTCTTGGAACACCCTCCGGTTTAGCCAGGAAACTCCATTTCATCCCTGTCGGGAATCCGGCTCCACCACGACCACGAAGTCCGGAAGCTTTTACTTCTTCAAGGATTTCATCGGGTGTCATTTTCAAGGCTTTTTCAGCTGCAGTGTATCCTCCCTGTTTGCGGTAAGTTTCAAAGTAGCGAATGCCTTCTATATGTGCGTCTTTAAGTAAAAGTTTTTTACTCATTGTTATTTGCTTCTTGCAATTGGCTTCTGGCTTCTTGCATTAATTATTATTAAACTTTAGTGAATAATTTAAAATCTAAAATTTAGAATTTAAAATTTCTATTAATCTAAAGCAACCTGTCCCTGTCTGCAAAGATCAAGGATTTCGTCCACTTTTTCTATCGTTAAATTTTCATGAAAGAATTTTCCAAGCTGCATCATTGGTGCATATCCGCAGGCTCCAAGACATTCAGCAGGTTTTAAGGTAAACATACCGTCTTCGGTGGTTTCCCCGTCCTTAATGTTCAGTTTGGTTCTGATATGATCAAGGATTTTTTCGCTTCCGCACACCATACAAGGTCCCGTTCGGCATACTTCCAAAACATATTTACCAACCGGTTTCATATTGAACATGGTATAAAAAGTAGCTACTTCATATACTTCAATTGGCTTGATACTTAATAATTCAGCAACATAATCCATCACAGGAACGTCTAACCATCCTCCGAATTCTTTCTGTGCTAAGTGAAGTACAGGAAGAAGAGCAGACTTTTGTCTTCCTTCGGGATATCTTGCGATAATTTTGTGTACCTGTTCTAAACTTTCCGGTTTAAAAGCTATTGTTTCGCTCATTTTATTGAATGTATTATTGTACAATGTACAATGTACTAATGACTTATTTATTTTAATCACTGTAAAATCATAAATACATTTTACAATGATACTTTTTACAATTTTATGCGTCTAATTCTCCCGCAATGATATTCATACTACACATGGTAACGATCGCATCTGAAATTACAGAACCTGTGATCATTTCAGGATAAGCCTGGTAGTAGATGAAGCATGGTCTTCTGAAGTGAAGTCTGTAAGGGCTTCTTCCTCCGTCGCTCACCAGATAGAATCCTAATTCTCCGTTTCCTCCTTCTACAGCATGGTAAACTTCTCCTTTAGGTACATCTGTTTCTCCCATTACAATCTTGAAGTGGTAGATCAGAGCTTCCATTTTCTGATATACATCTGCCTTTTCAGGAAGGTAGAAATCCGGAACATCCGCGTGGAACGGTCCTTCAGGAAGGTTTTCGTATGCTTGTTTGATAATTTTAATAGATTCCCAGATTTCCTGCTGACGGACCATGAAACGGTCGTAGGTGTCACCTGCAGTTCCTACCGGAATAATGAAGTCGAAGTCTTCATAAGAAGAATAAGGCTGTGCAACTCTTACGTCGTAATCTACACCAGATGCACGTAAGTTCGGACCTGTGAAACCATAGCTTAAAGCTCTTTCTGCAGAAATTGCTCCTGCTCCGATGGTTCTGTCCATGAAAATTCTGTTTCTTTCCAATAACGTACAGAATTCTTTGAATCTTGGCGGGAAAGTTTTAAGGAAATCCTTTAACAGCTCATGGAATTTTGGAGTGAAATCTCTTTCAAAACCTCCGATTCTTCCCATATTAGTCGTCATTCTCGCTCCGCAGATCTGCTCGTACATATCATAAATACGTTCTCTTTCGATGAACATGTAGGTAAGACCTGTAATGGCTCCTGAATCCATCCCGGTTACCCCGTTACAGATCAGGTGATCACCGATTCTTGCCAGCTCCATTAAAATAACACGCATATAATCTACACGCTTCGGAACTTTAACACCGATGAGCTTTTCAACTGTCATATGCCAACCTAAATTGTTGATGGGTGCAGAACAGTAATTCATACGGTCGGTAAGGGTAGTGATCTGAGAATAATTTCTTCTTTCGGAAATTTTTTCAAACGCTCTGTGGATGTATCCTACGGTTTGCTCTGCGTGAAGGATTCTTTCTCCATCCATCGTTAAGATGTTCTGGAAGATTCCGTGAGTTGCCGGGTGGGTAGGTCCTAAATTGAGGGTGTAAAGCTGCCCGTCAATCTGCTCCTTACTTTCGTATTGGTTAAGTATATTAGATAATGAGTTATCTTTCATAATTTAAATGCTTTAGGCTTTAGGCACTAGGCTTTAAGCTTACTGCTTATTGCTTATTGCTTACTGCATTATTTTTATCTTCCGAACATATCATCGTTCTTATCTGTTCTGGTACCGTCTTCAAGTCGGTATTCCTTCAGCATCGGATGGTACCCGAGGTCTTCCATATTCAGGATAGGTCTCAGATCAGGATGTCCTTTAAATTTAATTCCGTAGAAATCATAGGTTTCTCTTTCCATCCAGTTGGCTCCTGCAAATAATTCCACAAGGGAGTCTACTTCAATGTTTTCTCTGGACATAAAGATTTTCAGACGTAATCTGAAATTGTCCATCATATTATGAAGATGATAGATGACACCAATTTCCTTGTCCGGAAATTCAGGATAGTGAATCCCGCAGATATCGGTAAGAAAATTGAATCCTAGCGATGAATCTCTCAGATAGTGAATGATCTTTTTAATATCATCTTTTTTCACCTCAATCGTTAGCATTCCATAAGGTTCTGAGCTTGAAATGACAGATTCCGGAAATTCTCTTGTGATTGCTTCTAATACAAATTCGTTTGTCATTTCCGTTAGTTGCTTATGTTGTAAGAATCTAATAGTTTCTGGTATTCAGGCATATCTCTTCTTCTGATGCTTTCGCTTTCTGCAAGGGCCTGAACCTGCATTACCCCTTCGATGATCTGTTCCGGTCTCGGAGGGCATCCCGGAACGTATACGTCAACCGGAATAATTTTATCAATTCCCTGTAATACAGAGTATGTGTCAAAAATACCACCGCTGGAAGCGCAGGCTCCAACAGCAACCACCCATTTTGGCTCGGCCATCTGAGTGTAAACTTCTTTCAGGACGGGTCCTAACTTTTTGGATATGGTTCCGCAAACCATCAGCATATCTGCCTGTCTTGGTGAGAAAGAGTTTCTTTCCATACCAAATCTTGAAGCATCATAGGTAGGGTTCAGGGTAGCCATAAACTCGATACCACAACAAGAGGTTGCAAAAGGCAACGGCCAAAGTGAAAACTTTCTTGCCATCCCGATTACACTGCTCAGTTTCGTTGCGAAAAACCCTTCTCCTTCAAATCCTTCCGGAGCAGGTGCATCTGTTCTTATTACTGGTTTTTTATCTGACATCTTGTAGATGATTTTAGATTTTAAATTTTAGATTTTAAATTAACTTCTCATTGGTTTAATTCAAAATCCCCATCTAAAATTTTGATTTAAAATTTATAATTTCTCTATTTGTCCCAATCCAATGCACCACGTTTCCAAACATAGAAAAACGCCATGAAGAAAATTGCGACGAATGTAAGTACGGCCAGGAATCCTTCCATTCCGAATTCTCTGAAATTAACCGCATACGGGTAAAAAAATACGATTTCAATATCGAATAGCACGAATAATACCGCAGTCAGGAAGTATTTAATGGAGAACGGCGTTCTCGCATTTCCTTCTACAGGAACTCCACATTCCCAGCTTTGGTTTTTTACAGAATTTCCTTTCTTCTGTTTTGGTCCCAGAAAATGGGCTCCAAGCAAAGAAACAGCTACGAATGCCACAGCTACACCTGCTTGAATTAGAATTGGAATATAACTTTCAGGTAAATTCATTTTTGCATTATTATCTCAATTTGCAAATTTAGCGAATAAACAAGAAAGCATGAAATTAATCAGCTTAAAAGTGGGATGAAAATAGGGAAAAGTGGTAATTTAGAATCAATAAAAATAGCATTTATTTCTTCATTTTTTTGAGGAGAGAATAGGCCATGAACGCTATATATCCAAAAAGTATGCTGGCAAGTATGATATTAACAATGGTATTCATCCTGTCGTCCTCGATACGGAAGAAGAAGTTGTAAGCAATGAATATGGCAATAAGAACAGCAAAGACAATGAGGTGTGGTTTCATGGGATGGATGTTGTTGGGTTCGGGTTTGTGATGCGGGTTTTCGTGATGCGTGATACGGGTTTTGGGTTGTGAAGCTTAGGGAGTGTAGATGGTTTGAAATTTCCAGGTTGTAAAGTTTGAGTTATTAGTTTCAGATATAAAATAAGTCACTAATAACCCATCACTTATTACCCATTGCTCATTACTCATTACTCATTGCTCATTACCTATAGTCATGGAGTATGTTCTTCTTCTCTTATGGTTCACCGGATTATAATCCTGCCACAGAAGCTGAACACTTTTGTTTTCTTCCAGCTCAGGATTGGTTTCTGCAAACTGAATTCCCATACTGGTAAAACGTACAAAAATTTCTTTGAATATAATGGCAGTCACACCACGTCTCTGGTATTCAGGGTGGATTCCTATCAGATAAAAATTAGCCCGGTCGTTTTTCTTTCCTGCCTGTAAAAAATGCCACCATCCGAACGGAAATAGTTTTCCTTTTGACTTTTGTAAGGCTTTGGAATAGGAAGGCATTGTAATGGCAAAGGAAATCAGTTCATTATTTTCGTCTACCACACAGATCACGTAGTTTTTGTCTATAAAAGGGAAATATTTTTCTTTATAGGTTTGTATCTGTTCGTCCGAAATAGGAGTGTAGGTTGAAAGATGCTTATAAGTTTCATCAAGCAGTTTAAACATAGGCTCTACAAACGGTAGAATTTCCTGTTTTGATTTGAAATTGAGAACTTTAAGCTTGTATTTCTGAGCGATCAGTCCACTGAATTTTTCTACTTTTTCAGGAAGGGATTTCGGAAAGTTCATTTCATATTCTACCCATTCCTTTTCTTTGGTCATTCCAAGGTCTTCCAGGTGCTTAGGGTAATATTCATGGTTATAGATTCCGATCATGGTAGCTAATTTGTCGAAGCCCATCGTGAGCATTCCGGCCTTATCAAGATTGGTAAAGCCCATTGGCCCTTCGATCTTGTCTATGTTGTTTTCTTTGGCATAATCTATGGCTTTTTGAATCAACGCTTCAGAAACTTCTTTATCATCAATAAAATCGATCCATCCGAAACGGACTTTTCTGATGCCCAGTTCCTTTTCTTCTTTATGGTTGATGATTACTGCGATTCTTCCAACTACTTTATTGTCTTTCAGTGCAAGATATTGTTTCGATTTTGAATAATGCAGTGCCGGATTTTCCTTTTCGTCCCAGATTTTGAATTCGTCTTTAATAAAGGAAGGGACATAATAAGGATTGTTTTTATAAAGATCCATTGGAAACCTTACGAATTTTTTTAATTCATCTTGGTTTTTCACTTCAATAACTGAAACTTTAGACATAGTTTAGAGGGTAATTAAAGAGCAAATATAGATAATAAAATGTAATACTTTGGCACAGTTTTTACATCATTATGATTAAAATTTTAAACACAAAAATCTATATAAAATGATGGGTTATTATATCATTATCGGTATTTCAATGCTGGTGAGCTGGTGGGTTTCGTCGAGATTGAAATCGAAATTTGAATATTATTCCAATGTACATCTCAGAAACGGCCTTTCCGGGAAAGAAGTGGCAGAAAAAATGCTTAGAGATAACGGGATCAATGATGTACAGGTAATTTCTGTTCCCGGTCAGCTGACGGATCATTATAACCCGGCAGATAAAACAGTTAATCTTTCAGAAGGAGTCTATATGCAGAGAAATGCTGCGGCTGCGGCTGTAGCAGCACACGAATGCGGACATGCAGTGCAGCATGCGGTGGGATATTCAATGCTTAATCTACGTTCAAAACTCGTTCCTGTTGTTAATATAAGTTCTAATTTAATGCAGTTTGTCCTTATTGCCGGTATCGCAATTATGGCAGCAACGAGATCTATTGATAACCCAAACGGTAATACTACGGTTCTGGCGATAGGAGTGGCGATGTTTGCAATGACAACGCTTTTTGCTTTTGTGACACTTCCGGTGGAATATGATGCAAGTAACAGGGCCATGAAATGGCTTAAGGATACAGGAACGGTTACTCAGGAAGAATTTGTCGGGGTTCAGGACAGTCTGAAATGGGCGGCAAGAACATACGTTGTTGCGGCTATCGGATCTCTGGCGCAGCTTTTATACTGGGGATCTCTACTGCTGGGGAGCAGAAGGGACTAATCTGTAAATTCAAATGAAACATACTGCATCTCGGATAATTTATCTGAGATGCTTTCTTTTTGGGCTAATTTTAAAGAAGCTGTGAGAATGCAGTTTTCATTGGCATCAAAATTCAGAACCTTGGCATCAAATTTCGAAAGCAGGGTGAAAATGGTATTCTGCTGATTAAAGTTAAACCGAATTTCAATTTCCGTTTCAAGTTCCCGGGTGATAATACGGGCTTCTTCCAACGTAATCTTGGCGCATTCTTTATACGCTTTTACCAATCCCGAAACGCCAAGCTTTGTGCCACCATAATATCGGACAGAAATGACCAGAACATTCGTTATTTCGTGGGCCAGAAGCTGATTGTAGATGGGAAGGCCTGCACTTCCTGATGGTTCTCCATCATCATTAGCCCGGTAATTTTCTCCCTCCAGACCCATTCTGAAAGCATAGCAGTGGTGGGTAGCTTTAGGATGCTCCGCTCTGATTTTATCTAATGCAGCTTTCAGTTCCTTTTCATTATTAACAGGGAAGGCAAATCCGATGAACTTGCTTCCTTTTTCTTTTAATAAGGTATTTTCTATGGGTTTTTCTATGGTTTTGTATTCAAACGTCATTCCGGCCGGCTTTATCAATGCAAAAGTATAAAATACGGCATAAGTTACGCAATCATAAATAAAGAAGCTATCAAATTTTGACGGCTTCTTTTATTTTTATAACAAATCTTTCTATGATCCGCAATAATCCAATGGAAGCAGACATATGTAGTTTGTAGGAACACAGAAGTCCTCAGGACATTTATCTCTGCATCTTGTGGCTTCTCCGGTAGGAAGTGTGCAGTTTACAAATGCTCCGCCAGTGATGCTTTTCAGGCCGACTCTTGAAATTCTCTTTAGATTTTTCATATTGGTTTCTTTAGCGATTATTTTATTATTATGAACAAATAACATCTCCTCCGCCACCGCCAGAATTTCTCCAGTAGCATGTTCTTGTATTGGGAGGGCATCCATAAATAACAACACAGTCTTCTAATTTGATCAAACCTCCTTTAATTGATCTTAGATTTTCTCTCGAAATTTTCTTTAGATTTTTCATTTAATGATAATTTAGATTCATATTTATTAATTCACCATTAAGTTAGTTATTAAACATGAATATTCAAGAAAAATTTTATTATGTTAAATAATTTGATCGTTGATATGATAAAAAGAAACTGTATTATCTCTAAATGTTTTAATCTCGTATGGCTTTACATCCAGCTTGGGTGCTTTGGTGCCATTCTTAAGTTGAAGCCCTTCATTTCTGATAACGATAGCTTCGTCCCAAAGCCCATTATTAATAAACTGCTGTAGGGTATAGCTGCCACCTTCTATGATGACCGACTGTATCTGCTCTTTATACAGCGCATCCATCAGACTGTTAAGGGAATTTTCTTTTTCAATCTTGATGAACTTGATACGGTTTTCGGTTCCTTCTTTCTTACTGTTTATTACTAAAGTCGGAGCTTCGTTGTTATAAATTTTAAAATTTTCTGGAACTTTCAGATCGGGATCAATAAGGATTCTGACGGGATTTATTCCTTCAGCATTTCTCACTGTCAGGCTGGGGTTGTCATTTAAAGCAGTTTGTGTTCCTACTAAAATGGCATGTTCGTCGGCTCTTAACTGATGTACAAACTGATTGACGAGTGAATTTGAAATAGTGGTAGGCTGGAAATCCTTATCTAAAAAGCCATCTTCCGATTCTGCCCATTTTAAAATGATGTAAGGTCTTTTCTTTTCGTGATAGGTAAAGAATCTTTTATTCAGCTCAATGCATTCCTTTTCAAGTATTCCGGAAACGACTTCAATACCCGCGTCCTGGATGATTTTTTTCCCTTTCCATTTACTTTATCATGGGAATCCATAGCACCAATGACTACTTTTTTAAAGCCAAGCTCCTTAATTTTTAAAGCACAGGGTGGAGTTTTTCCATAATGGGCACATGGCTCAAGAGAAACATAAATTGTGGATTCCGGGATAAGTTCCTTGTTTTCTACTGAATTGATAGCGTTGATTTCAGCATGATTTTCCCCGGCTTTATGATGGTAGCCTTCCCCGATAATTTTTCCTTCATGGACAATCACGCTGCCTACGAGAGGGTTGGGGTATGTTTTGCCAAGGGCTTTTTGAGCCAGCTCAATGCATCTTTTTATGTATAATTCGTCTGTATTCATAAGGTAAAAAGAAAAAGCGAAGACAAATTTCTTTGCTCCGCCTTTTTATAT
This sequence comes from Chryseobacterium sp. GTID13, assembly GCF_056172655.1. Lineage (NCBI taxonomy): Bacteria > Pseudomonadati > Bacteroidota > Flavobacteriia > Flavobacteriales > Weeksellaceae > Chryseobacterium > Chryseobacterium sp. GTID13. The sequence goes on along the minus strand of NZ_JAOCMB010000007.1, from coordinate 729,797 downwards.
TGTTTCATCAATTAATCTCCGGTAATGATATTGTGAAGATTCTGTTTTAAGGTTTCCAGATGAGCCTTCTTCTCGTCGATTGTATTGAATGTATCTTTCAGAAGAGGATTGTCTCTTGACGGCTTGTTGAAGAATGCAAGGTTGTTTTCCAGCTTTACAATTTCAGCTTCAAGGTCAGAAATCTGGCTCTTGATCTTTCTTGCTTTATCTGTAAGCTGATTTTCTGTTAATCCTTCTTCTTTCAGCTCAAGCTCATTGATCTTATTCAGCTTCAGTTTTTCTCTTAAAGCTCTGTTGAATTCAGTGTTGATGGAGATTTTGTCTCTCGGTACTTTACCAATATTGTTCCATGCGGTTTTTATGGCTTCTATTCTTTCAATACTGCCTTCTTCGTTGGAAACGGTCTTCAGATCTTCAAGGATTTCTTTTTTCTGCTTGTAATTTTCCTTCCAGTTGTCGTTGGAAGCATTATTTTTCTCTCTGTAATTATTGAAAAATGTGTTACAGGCATCACGGAATTCATCCCAGATTTTATTGGTCATGCTTTTTGGAACATGTCCGATTTTTTTCCAGTCTTCCTGAAGTTTTTTAAACAAAGGAACGGCAATATCCCATTCTTCACTGTTCATGTTATCCTGTGCAGTCTGGATCAGTTTTAATTTTTCGTCCAGATTGGCCTGCTGGGAACCTTTCAGGGATTTATAATAATTGTTTTTTGTTGTATTGAAACCTCTGAGTGTGGTTTTGAAATCATTCCAGTTCTGGTTGGACAGTTTTCTAGGAACGCTTCCTGTTTTTAAGAATTCCGTACGGAGATCTTCCACTCTCTTGATTGCATTCTGCCAGTAACTGTGGTTTGGTGTTTCAGAAGGTTCGGACAGTTTTTTAATTTCTGCGATGATCTGGTTTTTCTTTTCGAGATTGCTGTTCTGTTCGCCTTCGATAGCTGCTGAAAGTTCAGATTTTCTTTCGTGGATCTTGTTGGAAATTTCTTTGAATTCTTCCCATGTTTTCTCGCGGAATTCTTCAGCTACAGGTTCAGCTTCTTCTTTCCATAGCTTATGAAGATACTGAAGTTCGTTCAGTGCTTTCTGGATCACAGGTTCATTTTCCAGTTCCTTGGCACGGGCAATGATATGCTGTCTTTTTTCCAGATTATGGCTGAATTCCTGTTCAAGAAATTCTTTATTCAGATCCAGCATCTGATAAAACTGATTCAGATGGTGGAAGTAGTTGTTATTAAGAATCTTAAATTCAGATTTTGCAACCTGGCCGGCTTTTGACCATTCTTCTTTGATCTCACGGATGGATTTAAAGAGGTTGGTTCCCGGTTCAGAATTGGTATAAAGGTTTTTAAGCCTTTCTATGATATTCTGACGGTGCTCAAGATTTTTCTTTTGCTCTTCGTCCTGGGATTTCTGGTAGCTGTCATGCTTTTCTCTGAAAATATTGATCAAAGCAGAAAGCCTGGACTGTGAAGGATGCTCGTAGCTGAAGTTTTCAGGGGCGTTTCCGCCTTCTGTATATTCATGCTTCTTGTCTTCCACTTCATCATGAATATAATGACTTGCTTTTTCTTTCAACTGGTTGAATCTTTTGAAATTTTCACCGGCATTAGGTGAGTTGATAATGGTTTCCATTTCTTTCAAAGCATCAGCCAGGGAGATATCTTCAACATGGTCTTCCTCTAAATGTTCTGCGTCATCCTGAGCGCTTTCAGTAGGAAATGCAGATGTTTGCGAGGTTTCTTCCGGAGATACTTCATTAGAATTTTTGTTTTCTTCGTTTTCAGAAAGATTGTTTTCTGTAGTCATAGCAAATCTTTTATGTGAGTGGCGTTAATATCCTTTTGTATATAGCTGTAAAGTCAATTAAGGTACTAATTTAGGTTATTTTTTTTGAAAATTCCAAATTTCCCAAGCTTTTTCTGCTTGCTGTTCAAGCATATAATAACCATTGACTGTTTTCGCTCCTTTTTCCGATGCATTGATGATGAATCGGGTGTAATTGGGGTTGTAGATCAGGTCTATGATCAGGTGTTCCGAGGTGATTCCTTCAAAAGGAAATTCAAGGCAATCTTCAATATTAGGGAATGTGCCTACCGGTGTACACTGGATGATAATCTTATGATCGCGTACCGTATCGCTGTCCAGATTGCTGAAATTAATTTCAGAATTTCTGGAAATGATCATAGATGGAATTCCGTGTTTATCCATCACATACTTCACCGCTTTTGCAGCCCCGCCGTTTCCTAAAATCAAAGCTTTGTCCTGATGAGATTTCTTATGGAGAAGAAGTGTTTTCTCAAAACCGAAGGCATCGGTATTGTAACCTGTTTTTTTCCGTCCTGGATCAAAACACAGTTTACAGCACCAATTTTTTCCGCCTCGTCACTAAGACCATCAAGGTAATCCACAATTTTTTCTTTGTAGGGAATGGTAACATTGAAGCCTAAAAGTTCAGGATCGGAAAGAAGGTTTTCCACTTGATTGATTTCGTTCAGGTCAAAAATATCGTAGGTGAAGTTTTTCAGCATCAGCTTCTGGAACTTGTCTTCAAAGAATTTTTTGGAGAAGGAATAGGAGATATTCTTTCCTATCAGGCCTAATTTTTTTTGGAATCCATACATCAAAAATAAAAAAAAGACCGAATATATCGGTCTTTGTTATCAAATATTTTTACGGTTTAGTTTACTATGAACTTGGTAGAGAAACTGTCTGTTTTTAAGATATAATTTCCTTTTGCAAGTCCTTTAAGGCTGATTTTGTTGGAATTTTTAAATGGATTTGCAATCACTTCGATTAATTTCCCGGAAAGATCATAGATCTCAGCTTTAGAAATTTTATTTAAGTTTTCACCTTTTACAGATAATTCGTTGTTTCTTACCGGGTTAGGGTAGATTGTGAATTCCGATTTATCTTTTTTCACCTCTGAAGTTCCAAGGGCACCGAAACATGTCCAGGTAAGGTCATCAATGGCGACTCTATTTCCTGTTATCGGATTTACAATTTTAATGACAATATCTCCACTTACGTTAATATTATTAATTGCAATTGGAGCTGTTGGAGCTGTTGCAGTGTAAGGAATTGTTCCTACTGTTACACCATTTATCAGAACGTTGAGACTGCCCGGATCGCCACTAAATTTCAGTTGGGCTTTTAGAGATAGGCTTCCAATACCTCCTGAAATTGTACTACTTGTAAGACTTCCGTTTCTGATAGTAATTGCTTTCCCTGAAATTGTTTGGTCAGTTCTTGCATCTGTTGCAGTCCAGGTAATATTATTATTAGTCCATACTGTTGTTGCATATGTGTTTGGAGCACCTGTAATTGTCTCAAAATTTTCAGTTCCACAACTTGTATTTCCTCCCGGCTGTCCTGCTAAAGTTGTTCCGTCTGCATTGTTACTTTGCGGAGAGGCATTTCCTGAAGCATCTTTAGCAATCACATAGAAAGTATAAGTGGTAGACGGCGCCAATCCCTGAACAGTAGCAGTAGTTCCTGAAACCGTCATTTTGAATACTCCGTTAGCATATACATCATAACCTGTAACCCCGATATTGTCTGTAGCTGCTGTCCAGCTTAAAGAAATCGTATTGGATGTAGGATTTTGAGTAATAAGGTTAGTAGGAGCGGTAGGAGCTTGTGTATCTGCAACCGGTGTTCCCCAGATCTGGTTAACGTAAGAAGGATTGTCTATAAACGGGTTTCTGTTTCCCTGGTATGTATAAGATGCGTTGTTTCTGGCAATTTCTTCAGCAGATACAGGATCTGCAGCATGCCATTCTAAAAGCTGGTTCAGCTCCCATGGCTGAAGACCCGGGAAGGCAGATCCGCCAAGCATGTTTCCTGTACTGAAACTGGAAAGTTGAGATTCATATCTCGTTACGAAATAGAAGATCATTCTTGCTATATCACCTTTGAAAGCGTCGATAGGCTCAAATACAGTTCCTCCATATCCTGGTGATGCTGAATTTCCGAGTTTAGAACCGTTCTGTGAGGTAAAAGTAGCATTCTGTACCTTACCGTATGGATAGTTTGATCTCATCCCGTTTACTTTTCCATCTGTAGGACGGATAAAATGGATATCTGCTACCATTGGGCTGTTTGAGCTGAATAAGCTTTGAGGTACAACATGCTCTCTGTTGTAGCAGTTTCCTTCAGTAGTATAGGTTCCGCACTGATTAGTTCCCAAGGTATAAGAATATGAATCCGGCCCATTTGGTTTTTCAGAATAAATATCTAAAATAGTTCCGTCATTTTCATAGAAATAATCACGGTCTGTCGTAGCATATCCTGTCCATAGTCCATTGTAACCATGATCCTGATGTCCTTGTGTAATTATAGTTTTAAGTGCAGTTTTAAGTGGAGCACCTGTCAAGCCTGCAGCTGGATCATAATAACCGGCTGGTGCCTGTGCTGATGCAAAAATAATTGCAAAACTTAATAAGAAAAAAGATAAAATTTGTTTCATTTCAAAAAAATTGGGCCGTAAAGGTACAAAAAATTGAAAATGAAGTATGTTTTATTTTAAATCATCATATTAACTTTTAGTAATATAATCTTTGCTGATTTTGGAGAAGAACCATGAAATAATAATTCCGAACAGGGAAGCGGTAAATGCTACGATAAGATAATTTTTCCCAACGATTTTTACCGGGAAAGGAAGTATTTCATTAGCTCTGAAGAATTCGGTATAAAGCTGGAAATAGCAGAGCAGCGTTCCTAGGATCAGTCCTGAGATAACTCCCGAGATTACGATAAGAAGGCCGGTATAGAAATAGGTCATTCTTAAGTGGCTGATCGGAAACCCAAGTGAAATAAGGGATCTTGACTGTTCTTTTTTATCAAGCTGAAGAATAATAATGGCTCCGGCCAGATTAAAGGTTGTAATAAAAATTACCAGTGCAAAAATTAAATAAATGAACATTTTTTCTGTATTGATCATCTTCCAGAAAGCTGCATTTTCCTCTTCCTTGGTCTTTATTTCGATATTTTTGCCCAGTGAGGTCAAAAGACTCTGCTTTACAGCGTCAGCATTTTCAGGATTTTTTAGCTTGATGACAATCTGATAGGCAGACTTTTTAGGCAGACTTAGTAATTCTTCTGTAAGTTCTATCGGTGCAATGATATAGCTGTCAAGCTGTTCTTTTCCGGGAAAGACACCGGTTACCAGAAAATCTCTTTTATTATAGATGTCTTCTTCCTTATTAATAATCCCCGTTCCAGGTTTAGGCATAAAAACGGTTGCATAATTTCCGGAGGAATCTATAGGAATTGAAAGCCTGTTGTGAAGGTTGGTTTCCATCAGTACTTCATTGGAGTACTTGAAACTTGGATAGGTACCGTAGAATACATCCTTATCTATAGGATTGACCTTGGTATAAGCGGAATCAACACCCCGTAAATAAGCAATATCGCCTTTACCTTTATAATTGACGTATACTTTTTCCTCAATGACGCGGGAAAAGCTGCTGATTGCCTTGTCGTTTTTTAAAACAGACGTGACCTTGTCCATGTCTTTCAATGTTTTTCCTGATGTACTTTTCAGGGTCAGGTCTGCATGAAGATTGGAGATAAGGTCTTTATTCAGGATTTCGAGGCCTGAGAATACTGATATAATAACAAACATTGCTGTTACAGCAACCGTCATTGCACCCACCGAAAGCCAGGTAATAAAGGTCACGGCGGTACTTCCTTTTTTAGCCAAAAGGTATCTGGATGCTATATAAAATGCAATATTTTTCAAGATTTATAAAACCGGATTGTCGCCTTCGCCTCTTAATTCTCTTTCCAATTTTTCAACATCATCTAAAGCTGTGTCCAGATAAAAGTTAAGCTGGGGAATGATACGTACCTGTTTTGCCATTTTCTGACCGATAAAATTTCTGTACTGAGACTTATTTTCTTCAATTTCTTTCATCACCGCAGAACGGAATTCCTGCGGGAAAATACTTAAATAAATTTTAGCAATACCCAGATCCGCCGATACTTTTACATCTGAAACGGATACCAATATACTCTGCTTGCTTTCTGAAGCCTGTTTGCGGAAAAGCTCTGCGAAGTCTTCCTGGATAATCTGTGCTACTTTTCTTTGTCTGTTACTTTCCATAAGTTATGCAAATTTAGTACTTTTGTTTGAATTGATACCTTTGAAATTCAGCTCCGGTATCAAATTTACGATTTAATTATATTTATTAGTATTTATGAAGCTAGAACATATCGGTATTGCGGTAAAATCTTTAGGTGTTTCGGATGAGCTTTTTACCAAATTATTAGGAAAGGAGTCCTATAAAAAAGAAAGCGTGGAAAGGGAAGGAGTGACAACCTCTTTTTATGAAACGGGAGAAAGTAAAATCGAACTGCTGGAAGCCAGTAATTCTGAAAGTCCGATCTCAAAATTCATCGATAAAAAAGGGGAAGGGATTCATCATTTGGCATTCGGTGTAGAAAATATCCTTGAAGAGATCGAAAGATTAAAAAAGAAGGATTCCAGTTTATCTCCGAGGAACCGAAAGAAGGTGCTGATAACAAATTAGTTGTCTTCCTGCACCCGAAATCCACGAACGGGGTACTGGTAGAACTTTGTCAAGAAAAGCGATAAAAAGTTTTGTAGTGAAAGAAATTTTGCTATTTTTGCAATCACAAAATTTAACCAAGTTTTGAGGTCCTATAGCTCAGTTGGTTAGAGCACCTGACTCATAATCAGGTGGTCCCTGGTTCGAGCCCAGGTGGGACCACTAATTAAGAGCCCAAACAAACCGCCAAGTTTGTTGGGCTTTTTTTATGCCTTAAAATCAAGGTTTTATATTCTTCTTTTTTCTAGAACACTCTCATTATCTTTTAAATCTACACTAAAAAAGATCCCCAAAGGGAACCCCATTCTGAGAAATTGGAACCCCATTATAACCCTCATTAATACTAGAAAATGACAATTAAAATATTATTTGTATTAGATAAATCAAAATCTAATAGTAAAGGTCTAGCTCCCTTAAAATGTAGGATTACTTACATGGGAGAGAGAAAACCTTTTGCTACAGGGTTATTTATTAACCCTGAAAACTGGAATAACAAACAGCAGAAAGTTAAACCACCTAATTCTGAGAATGAAACTATCAATACACAATTGAGCCTGATTAAGAATAAAATTAATCAGGCTTTTTTGTTTTTACAGGTTAATGCAGAAGAGTTTGATGTGGAAGATGTTTTCTTACAGTATAAAGGAAATTCTCCTAAAAAGAACAAAACTATATTACAGCTCTTTCAAGAACATAATGATAGAATTGAAAAGCTGGTAGGTAAGGAGTATTCTATAGCAACTTTATGGAAGTTTAAACAAGCAAAAGAACTATTAAAGGACTTTATTAAGTACTCTTTTAATAAGGGAGACTATCATTTCAAAGACTTGGACTTAAAGTTTATTCAAGATTATGAATTCTTCCTGAAAGCGGAGAAATCTTTAGCTCTTGTAACTACTAATAAGATGATACAAAGGTTCAGGAAGATAGTTAAGCTTGCTATATCTCAAGATATTATACATAAAGAACCATTTACAAGCTACAAAGTAAAGCATATCAAAAAAGAAATTACCTATTTGACTAGGGAAGAGCTAGCTAAAATTGAAGAGTATCAATTTAAAGCAGAGAGATTACAAATAGTAGCAGATATGTTTGTTTTCTGTTGTTATACAGGTTTAGCATATAATGAAATGATAAACCTTGAAAAATCTCATATTATAACTGGCTTTGATGGTAATAAATGGATTAATATGATTAGAGGAAAAACTCAGCATTTATTATCAATACCACTGCTTGATATAGGTAAGAAGATAATTGAAAAATATGATTATGTTGATGAAAAGAGAGTTTTGCCTAAGTTTAGTAATCAAAAGTTTAATGCTTATTTAAAAGAGATAGCTGATATAGTTGGAATAGATAAAAGACTTACTCATCATCTAGCAAGAAGAACCTTTGCAACAACTGTTTTACTTTATAATGATGTACCTATGGAGATTGTAAGTGAGCTTTTGGGACATTCTAAAATTACTATTACTCAAGAGCACTATGCTAAAGTTGTTAAAAGTAAGGTTGGTGAGCAGATGAATAGATTAAATTCTAAACTAAAATAACAATGGATTAACTGCTTTGTGGTATTTTTACAAGGCAGTTAATTATTTTATGGAGTTACCTAATAAGTATTTTGAGGACTTTCCAATCGAATTTAAGAAAGTCAATAGAACAAGTGTAAGCAGAATTAATGAAGGAATATCTAATCCTAATGGCTTTGTAGTAACAAAACAAATTTATAAAGAATTCAGAAACAGATACTTAAATGAAGATTTACAAGCCATTATTAAGCTGGAGAAAAAGAATACGACCGTAATAAATGCTTCTGTAGGAAATGGAAAATCTTATGCAATCATACAAACTATAAAAAGACTCTATAATTCAAAAGAACAGGATTATCTTATTATTGTTGCTACCCCATTTGTAAGTTTGGTTGAACAATATGTAAATGAAATTCATACTAAAGGAGGAATCTCTGTAGATCAAATCTACAACTATAACAATATTGGAAGATCTGATAAGCCATATATTGGAAAGAAAGTTCAGGTTGTTACAGCAAATACTCTTTTAGGAAACCCAGGAGAAGACAGTTATAAAAACTCTGATAAAAAAAGAAAATACTTAAATGAACTCATTGGAGACTGTGAAAAGAACAACAAAAAAGTAGTCTTTATATATGATGAAGTGCATGACACTATCTCTAACTTCAAGGAAGAGTTTTTGCTCAATTTGTGGAAATGGAAAAATGTGATTCATAAGAACTTTATAATTAGTGCTACTTTTACTGAAGCTTCATTTGTAGTTATTGAATATCTGGCAGAACTTACAGATAAGAAAATTGATATTATTGAGTTTCCCAGAATCAGAAATAGAGAAGTACAAAGTGATCTATTTCTTTACTACAGCTCCTCATACAAGTTTAAAAATACAACTCCTGAAATTGTTAATGTAATTGAAGACCTGTTAAAGAGAGATAAAAACATAGATATTCTTTGTTACTCCAGATCTCTAGCTAAATCTATAATATCAGATAAAAACATTGGAAAGAAGCTCAAAACCAAGTTTGGTAAGATAAATGACTGTACCTCTGAAAATATAGATAATCAAAGACCTGAGAATGAAGCTCCACAAAATAGATTTGATAATACCTTATGTAATGTAGGAACCAATTTTAAGTCAGGAGTCAGTATAGAAAAAGAAAACCATGCATTTGTAATTATTCTTCCTCCTCTGGGCTCTCAGGGTAAGTTTAAAAACTATTATGGTATATTCTCAAGTGGTATAACTTCAGTTATTCAGGCTATTGCAAGGCAAAGAACAAAGGGCGAAATCCATATTATTCTATCTAGACCAAATGAGTTTGAGTATGATTCCCTTAAACCATTTGTGACAGAAGAGCAGATAGATATTTTTGCTAGAAACTATGATCTAGTAAAACATTATAAGTCTCTAGATCAGCAGGAGAAGATTAGCTATATTCCTCTAGCATTACAAGATAAGCTAATTTACAGTTTTTATAAACATGATTTAAAAGCCAATGTTCAATCAGGAATTGATGCAGTATCAGAAACAGACAGAAAACAATTAGCTAGACTAGAATTCCCTCCTTACAAGAATTTCAAGCTTAATGAAAGTGAGAATTATTTAGCTTCAAGTTTTGGTTTCTTTGGAGAAGATTTATCAGCATATGTAACATACTGTGCCTTTACTAATCAATTTGTCAACTGTTGTTTAAGGGGATTTGAATATAAACATATTCTCTGGTTTACAGAAAGAAATATACAGAAGGAGCTTAATGAATATTTTGATGAGTATTTTGGAAAAAGTTATATTGAAAATGTTTTTGATTTATCAAATTTTCATAAAAGTTATAAAGAGTTCAGGAACAAACTTTTTAATGAGTTTGATCTTAAATTCAAGAGAATTAAAACAGTAGGTACAAAGAAAGAACCCACGTGGAATAATATCCAAGAATACAAAAACCCAATATTTGAACAAGAACTATTAAGATTTATAGCTTTTAAATATTACGGTAGATCATACTTTTATCATAGTGACTATGCACGTAAATCTAGAGATACTGGATACACCAGAAGTCAATATTTCATAGATGGAATTGCTTCTGCTCTTTGTATTAATCTAGAAGAAGGTAATTATTCTGATGAATATGTTAAAAAAGTTCAAGCTTTTCTAAACCTTAATTACTTCAGAGAAAAGCTTACAAGAACTATAGCACTTCACAGAAGAGGAAGTGAAAGGTATAATTATCTTACTTTAAAACCTTTCCCTGAATTCATTACAACAGAAGATATTTCAAAGTTCCATGAGACCATTGAATATTTTAGTGATATGGATAATTATCTATCTAATAATGTATACAGCTTTAAAAGAAGAGTTAATAAGGATTTTGAGAAAAATAAGAGCTCATTTTATAAAATTCTAATTGAGGATTTTTTTGAGTATGAGAAAAGAGAACCTTTGCCTCAGAAAAAAGTTTATGATCCTCAGAAAAAAGAATCTGTATTACCTCACATAGTAGCTAAAGCTTTACCTGATTCTAATAACATTATTAATCTAATTCAAAATCCTCATTCTGAAGAAATTACTAATCCAGATGAATTTAAAGAATGGCTCATTAGAAAATATGGTAGTGTGGATACTTATACAGAAATGCTAATTGCATTGGTAAATGAGAGTGAGTAAAAAGTATGACTTTCTGCTAGCTTATATATATAAAAAACAAAAACTCATACTTTTTCTCAAAACACAATCCCTGTACTCTAGAAGTACAGGGATTTATTATTTCTAGTTAAACATTGAAAATAATTATACATCATCTGTTCTAGCCTTAAAATGGTTAGTTTCAGCAAATGACACAAGGGGTTCTTTTTAAATCTCCCCAACCTTAAAAATCTATGATTTAACAACGCACGAATTCAGAGGAGGAATCACTTCAGGGATTAGCTCTGCGAGCTTAAGTGATGCACAAAGCTAATCATTTCCAGCCACATACACAACTTTTTAAGCAATTTGAAGCTAATAGCCAAATTGTAATTTACCCTTTAAAATAATTTTTTTTCAACCTTTTAAATTAATTATTATGCAATTAAAACAATCACAAAGACAACAAGTCAAATTAAGACTTGGTTTGTCTGGAGCATCAGGATTTGGAAAGACCAAATCAGCCTTGTTATTAGCCTATGGAATGACACAAGATTGGAGCAAAATAGCTGTAATAGATACTGAAAACTCTTCAGCTTCTCTTTATTCTGATTTAGGAAACTACAATGTACTAGACCTGCAAGCTCCTTACTCTCCTGAAAGGTACATACAAGCTATTGAGCTGTGTGAAAAAGCAGGAATTGAGGTTATCATTATAGATTCAGTCAGCCATGAATGGAATGGTACAGGTGGATGTCTTGATATTCATGAGAAGTTAGGTGGAAGATTTCAAGATTGGGCTAATGTAACTCCAAGACATCAGGTCTTTATTAATAAGATTCTACAATCTTCCTGTCATATTATTACTACCACAAGAAGAAAAATTGATTATTCTCTTGATATTGGAAGTAATGGTAAGGCCCAAGTGGTAAAGCATGGAACTAAGGAGATTACCAGAGAAGGGTTTGAGTATGAATTAACCATTAACTTCGAACTTATTAATGAGAATCATCTTGCTAAGGCTTCAAAAGACAGAACAGGATTATTTATGAATAAACCTGAATTTGTTATTACTTCTGAAACTGGAAAGTTAATTTTGGAATGGTGTAATTCAGGCTCACAAAGTAATTCTTCTGAAAACTTTACACAAGGTTCAGGTGGAAGAAATAACATGCCTAAAATAGACCCTAAAGAAGCATTTGAGGGCATTTCTCCTTATGAGAGTAATCCAAGTTTAAATCTTTCACATGTAACAGAAAAAGAAGTATATGAAGCTATTCAAAGCTGTAAATCTGTTACAGAGCTTTTGGCTCTATACAGACAGTTCCCACAATATCAAGAAAGCTTAAAGCCTGATTTTGAAGCTAAAAAATCTTTACTTATCAATTTAAATAACCCAAACAATTTTAGTAAAAATGGACACTCAAAGTTTCAGTAAAACTCCCAACATTATAGAAGTAAGTGTAAGACCACAAGAATCCCTATTTAATTTACATCTAAAAAGTGTAAACAATACTACTTCCACAGAAAGGAAATCAATAAGAAACATTTTCCTAGATGATACGGAGAGCTTTGGAGATGCAGAAATATTCTATCCCAGCAAGATGAATGAAGAATCTAAGCCTGAACCTAAAAATGTGGTTCAGGCTTTTTTAATGCCTAATTCTCAGGAACAGAATTATCATTATACCTCTGCTAAACTAGATAAAAATGGAGATGATCAGATTAGTCCTTTTATACTAGCTAATACATCAGAAACTACATTACACCACTTACAGAATGATTGTATTATTCCTGTATTTTCTAAGGATAATGAGAAAACAATTGCTCATCAGGAATTTATTGAAGTTGTACTAAATGCAGTGCAGAAAGTATTCCCACATCGCAGCATTACAGAGCCTGAAATCAGAGTTTCTCATCAAATCAAGGGTAGAACTCCTTCAGCTATTCATAAGCCTGTAAAAGAGCTTTTGGAGCATGAAAAGACTATTTACTATGAAAGAATGGCTTTTATAATTAAGATTCCTAGTATAACTGATATAGTAAATGGGAATGAGCTTTCTCTTACAGTTGGAGGAGTACGAAGTTATAACTTGGAGAACCTTTACAATAAAAAGTCTTTGGAAAAATTCAAGTTCTTTATAGGTTTTCAGAATCAAGTTTGTATGAATCTCTGTGTAAGTAGTGATGGCTTTGTAGAAGATATGAGAGTAGGGAGTGCAAATGATTTGTATTCAAAGGCTTTAGAAATGATGCAGAATTATAATGCAGAGCTACATCTAATGGAAATGAAAGAACTTACGCAGGACTATCTGTCAGAACATCAATTTGCTCAATTAATTGGTAGATGTAGATTGTATCAGCATTTACCTAAAGTAGAGAAACAGAATATTCCTCTACTGGATTTTAAGGATAGTCATATTAATATGCTGGCTAAGGATTATTATGAAGATAAGAACTTCTGTAGACAGGAAGATGGCTATATTAACATCTGGGATGTTTATAACCTCTTTACACAAGCTAATAAGAGTAGTTATATAGATACTTTCTTTGATAGGAATTTGAATGCCTTTGAGTTTTCAAAAGGTATTCAGAAAACACTCAATGGTAATTCTGATTATCATTGGTTTTTGAGTTGATGATACCCCATAGAAATATGGGGTAATTTTTTCTTTATTTTTTTAATCTAAAATTAAATCCTTCAATTTTAGTAAGACCTTCCAATATTAAATGAATTTTATTTGCTATCAAGCAAAAGTATTTTCCTTTCCTAAACTCCATAAGAATTCCTATTAATCTGTAATCCACACTAGTAGTATTTGTGATAGGATTAACTATATATTTTATATACCATAGCCCCCTCCACTAATACCATAGAACTCAGAATCAACCTTTACTTTTTCTCCAGATATCACATCAGTTGCTCTACCTTGCATTTGTACGAGAAAAAATTATCCTTTGATAACTTATAATAATCATATGGCTTTTCATTTGTTGCACTAGCCAAGTAATATGAAGCTCCAGTTTCCATTCTGCCATTAACATACTTGATGTTTTTCTCAGGGTAACCTAAAACACAATAATTCATGCCATCAAGCCTTAGATTATGTTTCGCAAATTTATCAATAGTTAAAAATATATATGGTTTTAATAAATAAGGTAACATTTGCTTATCAATTTTGATGTAAGCTAGATCAATACCTTTACTTTTATCAATATCAGTATATTTAATTTCTCCAAGCACATTAATATATCCCTCACTATTAACCCTTATAAATAAATCATTGTTGTCTGTAGTAAGGTGATCTGCAACATGAGAACAGGTTAAGATAAAATGTACTTCGTGCAACAGGGCTAATACACCAGAACCAAAAGGTCTAAGTCCTTCTTTTGTTTTTTGGAAAAACTGTATTGTGTGCCTAAGTATTTTATCATTTATTAGATCAATTGTAAGTCTATCTGTTTCTGAATCTGATTTTCCTTTTACCATTTTTGTTTTTATACATTCTTTAGACTTGGATTATCTTGTGTATAGTATTCTCCTACACAGTAATTACTGTTATTAAGTTCAGGGTGAATAAATGAAGTTGTATAAATTACCTGATAAGTATTTTTGCCAAATTTCTTTAAATAATCTACAAGTATTTTTTGAAAATTATGTACTCTAACTAATTCAATTCCCTTATCTTCCATATTATCACATAAAATAAAGCGAGGATATCTCATTGAATTAACTAAAAGAGAGGAAAGGAAAATAGCAAATCTTGCTGAGTTTCTGAGATAAAAACTTGAACTTGCAGAATACTTTGCATTTTTATCTGAGATAAAAGTAATGTTATTTCTATAGTCTATATGGAACTCTTTTGCTTCAAAGAATTCTTGTTGCCTTTTTAAATCATTATTTAAAAGATAGACTCCTATACCTTCAATTTGATTATTAACTCTTTCTTTTAAAACATCTTGTTTATCCTTTAACTTAACAATTTTTGAACCTAATGTTTCTATTTTTGAAGCAAGCTTATCATGTCTGCTTTTCTTTTCATTGTATATTTCTGCATTTTCCAATAAAGTTCTTAATTGGATTAGCTCTCCTTCTAAAAAGCCTCTGTCTTCATAAAATTTATCAATCTTTTCTTCTCTAAAACTTCTCACATCTACTAAAGACTGATTAACTTTTATTTGTATTTGATAGAGTTTGGCTTTTTCAACCTCAAGTCTGGTCTTCTTTTCAAAAAGTTCTTTCTCCTTTCGAGAATTTATTTTTTTTGACTCCTGTATTTGAAAGTAAATCTCCTGTTCAATTTTCCTTGCCTCACTTATACCAACAGTATTATCAATCTCCTTTTTACAAAGTCCACAAGTGTTTTCTTTCTCAGGTTTCTCCAAAGGGGATAAGCATTCTGGACATTTATCTAAAGAAAAACTTCCTAGAAAATCTCTAGTTACAATTGAGTTTTTTATTGCATTAAGATTGTTTTCTAAAGCTTTTATAAAATACTTTGTATCTTCAATTTCAAGTTCATTATTTCTTATTTCATTGGTTAAATTTTTTACAATACTCCTTTGTGATAATGATTGCTGATTTAATTCTTCAAATGCAAGTTTAGATTTTTTAGTAAAGTTGACTCTTTTATTTTCTTCCTTATAGCTAATGATTTTTTTGTCTAATTCTAAAATTTCATTCTCTTTATTTGAGATTCTGTTATTTATGTGAGTGGGGTCTAAATCCTCTTTATTATGAATGAACTTTTTCATAACAGCCAATTCAGCTCTTAAATCTTCTTGTTCTTTTTTGTATTCTTCTAAAGTTTGCTGATCATCATATAGCTCCTGACTGTATACACCCAGCAATAAATCAGAAACTGTTTCTCTTGTTAAGGTTGTATCAAAATATTCATATAAGAATAATGAGTTTATAGGAGATTCCTGATCAATATACATCAATCTCAATAATTGATGCATTGAAATATTGTTGTCTCCTTTTACTATAGGTATATCTAAGTTTTCAAATAATACATTTGAAAAACTTTTTTTATTATCTATTTTTGCAAAATTAAATTTTTGCCATCCTTCAATATTTTTTTTTGCATTCTCAAAATCATCCCAATAAAACTCCATTGCTTGAAGCTTATTCGCAACACCATCTTTATTAAAGCTTAGTTCTCTTTTCAGTGTTACTATTGCGCCATTTAAAACAACTTCACCATAAACTACTGAACACTCTCTGGCTTCTTTTACCCAATCATTAAAAGCACCTCCTAATATATAAAATATGAAATGTGAAATTGTTGACTTACCACTGCTATTATCTCCTCTAATAATATTTACACCTCGATGAAACTTTTCATCATAAGCTACTTCCCCTTCAGTATTATATATTACTAATCTATTTAAAAACAAATTATTATGCATCATATTTACTCTCTAAAAGGTTAGTTCTATCTTTAAGTCCATCTTTTCCATAAACAGGAATAAAATAAAAATGGCTAGTTAAAAGTTTAATAGTATTTTTTTCTTGAATAGTTAATTCATTAGTGATTTTAGATAGTTCATCTAAAATTTCTTTTGAGACTTTTGTAATTCTATTATTATCCAAATAATCCTTATTTATTAACCCTGTAGAAGCAAGATATTTTAATGCACTCATTTGATATGGTCTGATTTTTTCAAACATTTTTCTATCATTAAGAATCTCTTCATATGGGTTTTGTTCCCTCACAATAAAAGTATTTATATATGTTCGAATATCTTTTTCATCTTGTTTCAGTCTAATATTTTTCATTTTGTTAGGAAACAAAAAGTAATAATCCCAAATACGAAGTCTTTCAATCTCAATAGAGTCTTCGCGAGTAAAATATCCAAGAATATTTACAATTCTATAAATTGCATGATACAAATCAAAAGCAGGCTGATACACTATCATAATACCCAATTTATGTGACAATTACCTGTTAAATAATGATACATTCCTTCCACTATCTCTGAATTTAATCCCATAATATCATCACATCCTTCTTTTTGGATTAAATCATTAATTGGACCAATAATTTTTTCTGAGATATTCTGTAAAATTTCTCTTTCAGAAGCATCTTCTCTAATTAAAGGTTTTATTAAATTTCTGTATTTTTCCAGAATTATAGCTAACAAAAAAGTGAAAATTTCCTGAGCTGGTTCGTAATTTCTATAAAGCTGAAGCTTTTTGGCAAAAAGTAATTTTAATTCACTAAAATCTTCCTCAAAGTGTTTTTTCCCTTGTATTTCGAGTTTTTTTTCTAGACCCAATGCATCTTTAGGGTTCAAGTATCTACTTAAACTGTCAGAGATGTCTCGAATTTCATCTTTATTTTCAGAATTTTCAAATTGAGTTTTTAAGGAAGTAAAAAGAGAAGCTAATTTTCCCCCATTTTGAAAGTAGTTATTTTCTATAAGATCACCTTTAACTACTTTATTTTGATTCCCTGTAATATCAATATCTTTTTGGCTATCATCTGTAAACATCTCTATTTTGTAGATTTGTCATTACCTCCAACTACTTTATTATGGTTTCCAGTAATATTGATATTCTTTTGATTAACACTTTTTCTTTTGGTTTTTGAATAGAGTGTTACACCTCCTACTATAGCTAGTATTCCTGCAACAATAGCTAAAATAATTTTTGTAGAATTTTCGTCCATGTTTTATAGTTTTTTGTAAAAGTAAAAATTTTTCTAATAATAATTAATATTTTATCTTACTCTATGTACCTTTATTTCAGATTCTCAAACAGAATTAACTTATCTCCTTAATCATTTCTCATAACAATTTCTAGTGGTCTAACTTCAATACCATTTAACACTACATCTTGATTAGTCTCATTATTACAATATAGCAATGGGTTTATACTTTTCATTTTTAAATATAATATTCGAAGTTATTTCGGAAGTGTAATATTTTCAGTAAAATTAAAGTAATCCATAAATATTTTAGGGTCTATCCCTGGTAGGCTTATCAATTGTTTGTTTTTTTTACACTATCCCACTTTTCCTTGATAGGTGTGGGAAAATTAAAAAATGGTTCAAGGTTATCATTAAACTCTTCCTCATTTTTGTAATAAATGATTTTTTTATAATTTTTATTTCGAGAGCTTTCTTCTTTAAAAAATGCAACACCTTCTTCAAGCTTCCCATTTATAAAATAATTTTCCATTAGTGAAAAATCAGTTACTGGTACACTATTGAATTTGGCTCCTGAAAATTCAGGAAAATTGGTTATTAATAGCTTTATTATTTTTTTATTTAAGAAAGAGTTGCTGTTTTTAAAGTTATTTTTTTCTAAAAACTCAACTTTCCTATTTATTTGAACACTTGCATTCTCTAACCTTTTGTAAATGTTGGAAAAATCTCTTGTATCTACTGGGTATTTAATACATTTTACCTCTGCAATAATTGTTATTTTCTTTAGTTCAATTATTAAATCAATTTCTTCAGACTGTCCATCCTTAGTCTTAAATGTATTTTGTTGAATTATCTTAAGAAAAAATGATTTTCTTTTAAAACTATTTTCAAGTTCAATTTTTATAAAATTCTCAAAGAGCTTTCCTCTTTTATCTAAGTCAAAGCCTCCAGTTTCTAGCCAATAGTCTATGTATCTAAATAAATTTCCATGTAAAAAAGGGTATAAGATAGGATAAATCTTTTCATTTATTCTAATTAATGGCTTTTGCCATAGATTATAATACCCATCTTTATAAATTAATAAATCTAATACTTGGTTTATTTGCTTAACAGAATATTTTGTTTTTGTTATTAGGTAATTTTTAACTTGAGTATATGGTATATGGAAACTATATTTATAAAAATTTTCCAGGTCAACATTATTTTCATCAATCTTTATCTCTTGAACTTTAGAGAAAAGGAGTTTTAACTCTGAATAAAGGTTTAAAATATCAAAAAGATTAATTTCTGGAAAATTTGGCAAGTATTCATCTTTTATAAAACTATAATATGCTGTTATTTCACTAAATAAAAGCATGTCATTCAAGATCGAATTTTTATCCTTACCATCTGCAATTTTATATTTAAATTCTTTATTTTCTATATAAACTTTTTTTAAGCGTTTAGGGTTTTTCTTATTACTGATTTTATTTGATATAGAAGCATATCTTTCTGTTTTTGATTGAATATCCAAGATTATCATTGCCTTATATGCCATTAAGTTTCTTTGTAATCTAAAAAATCCAATTTTATTTATTTTGGTAATATCTTCGCTATTACATTTAATGTAAATTTCACTGGGATTTTTAAACTTTTTTATGTCATAATTTTCCCAAACTGCTGTATCATAACAACTTTTTATTATAATACATGTATTTGCAAATCCTAAGACCTTGAATAAATCATCAATACAATCAAATTCTACATTAGTGTTACCAAAAAAATTAATTTTTAATAAATGATTTAATACAGTATTTAATCCATCAATACTTGCTTCAAGACCACCTTGTAAATTAAAACTTCCATATTCTTCTATATTTGAATCAATACGTGTATTTAATATTTGGTCATAAAAAATCTCATTTGATTGTGATAGCTGGGTTGCAAATTTTGCTCTTGATAAGTAATAATCACGATTTGATGCTGTAATAAGTATTTCTATTGCTGAATTTTTAGATATATTATATTTACTAAATACCTCATAGACTAAGTCCTTAAAAGTTATATAATATTGATTAAAGTAAATAGAATAAACTGCCTTTTCTGCTGATTCATTTTTAATTATATCATTTTCTTTGAGAAAGTCTTCTATTGCTTGAAAATTGTAATTATCATTAAAAGGTATAAATGTTTTATCCTTTTTTAACTTACTAAGCAATTTATCTTTGGTTGACATGGTTTTATATTCTTTTTCTCAAATTTATCAAAATAGAATATATATAATACATTATAAATCAGGTTTTATTATATCATTTTTAGTTATTTCTATTTTCTTGATTTCTCCTAATTTACTTGCAGTTTCACCATCATACATATCAATCATTATAAAATAATAAACCTTGTTATTAAAAATCAATTTAGGTGGGAAGATATTATTGCTCTCATCAAACTTAAAATCATATCTGATTTTATCAAAATTGTAGAGTACCAGATACCCCACATCTTTACTATAGTCTTCTGAATATTTAACAATTTGGTGAAAGCCTGATTTTATTCTATTTAGTCCATATCCTTTATCTTTATCTAATATTTTAATTTCCACGATCAAAGGATCTTCTGTATCTAAAGCACCAACTATATCAGTCCTTCCAGATGCAGATTTTGGAGTGGAAAAAGGATAATCTATCCCTTGGTCAAATAAAAACAATCTCAAGTCTTCTTCGAGAATATCCTCATATTCTTTTTTAGCATTTTTGTATTTATTTGAAAGATCTGATTTAGTAAACCATTCAACTCTTCTCTTATACTTTTCAAGTAAATAGATTATTGAATTAGACTTGTCTAATTTATCATGAAAAAAATAAACTATGGGAGTTATAATATCGTCTATGATAATGTTTTTAGATCTATCATAACTGCCAAACATATGTGTTTGGTGTATATTATAATTACCTAATAAGTGGTGTATATATTTAAGTAGCTGATAACAGAAAGCAGCCTGTTCTGCATCATTTTGATAATTCATATTATGAAATACACCACCTCTGTCTTTAAATTTTACATCAAAATATTCTACATCAAAGTTATATTTATTGCTTAATTCTAAAAGAAATCCATGTAATATTTTGTTACTTTCAATATTATTAACAAAGTAATTAAGCTGATTTCCTAATTGAGCATACTCAGCTCTTACAAGTCTGCTTTTCCATTCTTGCAAATCAGTTCTTAAATTATGGTTGTAATACATTATTTACCTAAGTTTTTCAGAGTTTTATTTAGCTTATCAAAAGCACTATTAATATCACTTACTCCTTTATGAGAAGAAGCGTCATTATCTTTTAAATGAATGGAGGACTTACAGTTATGACAGTAAATAACAGCTTCATTTTTAACATCAATGAGTTGAATTTGAATGCCATACTTACATTTAGGACAGTTTATATCTATCCACATGAAGCTAATATTAATCATCAGGGATGCCTTTGACTCAAAATTACTTATTTTTTTTTTATAAAATAAAATTTTTGTAGAGCTTATTCTCATGTGAATGCCCCTAAGAGAACACCCCCACCTATGTTGGAATGGGGAAACTCCCCGTATCTTTTTCTGAGAAACAAGTTTTTCAGGCAGATTAAACTTTAGTTGAAAATAAAGTTTAGTCTGTTGCGAGCTTGTTTCTCAGAAAGGTCATTCTTTAACTCAAAAATCAAAAACAATGGTAAGAATTATCAGTTACAAAACAAGACAAAAAGAGGATGGAACCAACTTTTATCTTTTAGAGGTACAAGGTGGTATTGAAATGGTATTAAGCCAAGCTACAGGTCAATACTATGCTACAGCTAAGAAAGCTACTGTATCAACTACATTTGATAAAGATACCTGTAAAGGTTTAATAGGTTCTGAGATGTCAGGTAAAATCTCAAAGATTACTACAGAGCCTTATCAGTACACTATCAAAGAATCTGGAGAGGAAGTTACTCTCAATCACAAATACATCTATCTTCCTGAGGGTGTAGAAAGCTCAGAAGAGACACTAGCAAAGAAGCTTGAAGAAGCCTTTGCATAGCCATACTAGAACCTAAGATTTAATACGTCCATTTTTCCTGAGTCCATATATAGATAATAGGAATTTTGGACGTATTTTATTTTGACTTAAAGAAAAGTATGAGTTTTTGCAAGAGTATATATAGTAAATACAGAAACTCATACTTTTTAGATTAATCATCCACTAACAACCTTAATCTTTAATGAAAACAAATATACAAGTTGCAGAATTACTTGTTTCTTATTCCAACAATATATGTTCTAAACAAAAAATAAGTAATAGTGTAGAAAGCTATGATATTGTTATGAATCTCTGGAACCTCAACACTATTCAAATACAGGAAGAAGTGAAAGTAATACTTCTTAATGATGCTCTTATGGTACTAGGATTTTACTCTCTATCAAAAGGAGGCATTTCATATAGTGTAGTTGATATTAGATTAATCTTATCAGTAGCTTTAAAGGCTATAGCAACAGGTATTATCTTAGTTCACAATCATCCTACTGGAAATCTTAAACCTAGTAAAGCGGATCTAGATATTACAAAGAAATTAAAGTCTGCGTGTAATATTATGAGAATAAACTTTTTAGACCATTTAATTATCTCAAAGGAAAGCTATTTTAGTTTTGCTGATGAGGGGTTGTTGTAACTAATGATTTCTATATGTATTTATAAGGCATTATAATTAATTTTTTAAATCATTCACACTCGCGCATAGGAGCTGAAATTTATCTTAAACCATCCAAATTTAAAGCTAATGGCTAAATCTTACTACATATATAATATAGCCAAATCATAATATGCTCTTGGCTACTAGAAAAACATGGGAGCAAAATAGTGAATGAAATAGATACTCAGAGGTGCTAGATGAAAGGGGATAGATGGGGAAAAGAAAAACTCTAAAAGCCTATAGATTATAATAGCCTAGTCTTGGCTTTCAGAAGCCTCAATATTCAATAGGTCAATAAGCTTCACTCCTAAAGCTTCTGAAATTCTGTATAAAGTTATTACTGTAGGATTGGTTCTTCCTGCCTCTATTCTTGATATGTTAGTAGGATCAATATTTCCTTCCATTCTACCCACTAAATCAGATTGAGAAATACCATTCTGCATTCTCAGCTCTTTAATCCTTTTACCAATTAATTTTAATATTTCTGATTTTTCCAACTTGTCATATTTGTCAAGTCAAAGTTGTTGATTATATTTACAGCTTGTAATGCCATATATGGCAATATTGGTTTTGTTACCTTATGGATTTCCGTAAGGTATTGATCAGATTTAAAAGTAATTTGCTAATTAAAACAAACTTAAAAACAATGAAAAAAACTTTACTACTGTTCATCTTAGTATGTTCAACTTACCTATACTCTCAAACATCTCAATATGTATCATTTCCAGATATAAACTCTGATGTAACTCCTAATAAAGCTAGAATCTATGTTATAAGACCAACAGGAAAGTTAAGTCATTATTACATAACCTTAGCATCTAATGGAAGCATGATTGGGAGACTTGACTATAAGAACTATCTGTGTTGGGATGTAGATGCAGGTACATATAATTTAGAGGGGGCTTTTGAGGGTAATAAGATTAGAAAGGATCAAACTGAAAATAAAGATTTCTTTACTATAAATGCAAAAGAAGGAAAAACTTACTACATAAGACTTAGCCCAGCTTATGGACTGACAACAGGAAAAGCTTCATTTGATATTATTGAGCCTGACAAAGCAAAAGAATATATTAAAAAGTTTCCTCAGCCTAAAGTAAAATATGTTGACTAACTAAACTTAAAAAGCTTAAACAACAATGAGAAAAACCTTAATATCATTTGCTCTAATACTTTCAACATATCTTTACTCACAACAAGATGGGTTTCAATATGCCACAACAGATAATAAGGGAGTTGATTATTATTTTAAGTTAGAAGGAAGTAATCTTTATGGACTCTCACAAAAAGTTTGGATAAAGTACACTGCTGAATCAAAACAAGTCAAAAATAAAAAGGGAAAATTAATTAATTCTGGAGGAGGCAAAGTATTAACACTCTTTGATATATCTTGTCAATACAATATCTATCAAATTCTAAATACAATTAAGTATAATAAAAAAGGGGAGGTAATATGGTCTAATAATATACCTTCAACAACTGAGAATGTAGTCCCAGGCTCACTTATGGAAGGCATTTATGAAGTTATCTGTAGAAAAGAATAAACTTTATATTAAACAATAAAAGCTATAACCACCTCAAAGCAGGTGGTTTTTTAATATCAAAACTAATATGAAACCTAAAATACCATTCCGTATAGGTTACCAATATGACAACTGGGAACTAAATCTAATTAGCATAGCAGATAGTATTCCTGATAATTCTTATTGTAGTTATATGTGGGTAGGAAGTGAGATTAAGAAGTTCTTAAACTTCATACCTCACAGAACAGAGCTCATATTCTATTGGGATATACTGGAAGTTGTAATCCTTGAGTTTGATAAGAAATCTGAACATTATTATAATAGGCTCAATAAAGCCTTATCAGAAAGAGCCACTAGAATGAAACTTGAAATTCTTCCTGATGGAATTCTCATTTATAAGTTCATAACCACAAAGGTGATTTATTGGAGTATCTACTATCCTGTAAGTAAAGAAATAAGACTAATTTACTCTTCAAACTCCTTTACTTATATCAATACCTTGTTGGAATAAAGCTTTGAAATCATTATTAACAATAATCTACAAAAAACATTAAAGTGGGAAGAATACTTATCACAACTGACAACCATGGGGCTTTAAAAGCTGTAAAACAGGTCTTTGAAAGATGTAAATTCAATCCAAATGAAGACTTATTAATAAACTTAGGAGATGTAGTTGATAGAGGTAAAGAAAGTGCTGAATTAGTTCAATTCTATATTGAGCTTTCAGAAGAATGTTTATATAAACCCTTATTTATTAAAGGTAATCATGATGATTACTGTCATAAATGGTTAAAATCAGGAGAAATCAGTATGGAGTGGTTAATGAATGGTGGTACAGAAACTATTGACTCTTATATCAAAACAGGTTATCTAGATAGTGAAGAGCATTTAAACTTCTTTAATGAAATGTTTGATTTCTATATTGACACTAAGAACAGGGGTATGTTCATGCAGGATTCACTTCTCATAGTGGTCTAGGAAATGACAATCCTAATATATATTATTGGGATAGAACTCTATGGGAGCTAGCTCTCCTAAGTGATCAAAATAAAAAGTTTCCTGAGAAAATGAAGATATTTGAAGCCCATAAGGAAATATTCATAGGTCATACTCCTACAATTAATTGGGGTGAAACAGAGCCTATGAATAAATATAATATTTGGAATCTAGATACTGGTGCAGGATATGGAGGAAAGGTCACAATTCTAGATGTTGCTAGTAAAGAATTTTGGCAGAGTGATACAGTTGAAGATTTGTATACTGATAACAGACAGTGGTAAAGTTTAAACTTAAAGGTATCTATTTAGGTATCCATTCATTAAAGAAAATATGTAAAATGTCAAATATCAATATGAAATATGATCTGGTTCGAGCCCAGGTGGGACCACAACAAAAAACCGTAATTCTTTATATAATAAAGTTTTACGGTTTTTTATTTATTAAATTTCCCAACATTTTCCCAACCATATAGAATTTTAGTTAAGATTTTTCCATCTGTTATACAAGACAAGGAAAAAATATTCACTCTTATATTCTAACTGTAGCTCCAAAAATATATTTTCAAAATGGCGTTTAGAATAACTGCACTTCTGCTGAAGCAAATTGTTTTTCTATTTAATCTTTTTAAATGAGTCCTGATACTAAGGTTTTTCCTTTCTATTCTGTTGGTTCCATATCTTTTGTTGCTATGAATCTCTTTTGGAATTAAATATTGATAATTTCTGAGTTTATCGGTATAAATTTTTTTAGCTTTGGAATTGATCAAAGTTTTAATAACAGCATTTAGTGTTTTATTATTTCTTCTGCCAATATAAAACCCGGCAACTTGTTTAGTCTTTTTATCAATGGCATATACCAACCATATAGGATTGGATTTCTTTCTGATGAAAAACCTAATCTCATCTAATTCATAGGTTTGATGATAAGAAATAAGGGGTTGACAAATACTATTTGCAATTATAACAATTCTTTTAAGTAAGGTAGTTGTTGAGATTTCTAATACTCTGGCTATACTTCTTATTCCCAATTCCCTCTTTAGTTAACTGAATGATTTTAGTATTAATATCTCTTTTATAAGCATTATAAGTATATTGCAAAATATGGGTTGCCTTGCAGGATTTGCATTGGTAGCGTTGTTTTCCACAATAGGTTTTCCCATATTTTATAAACTCCGAATTTTCACCAACACATTTAGCACATGAATAGATTTTAAATTGCATTTATGATGTAAATTTTCTTTAAAATTAAAAAGAGCAACCCTAAGGCTGCTCTCATTTGCATTATTTTTATTGCTTTTTTCTTGTAAAGCTCTTTAATAAAGAATAGCAACACATTTGGTATGTTACCGATCTTCTTACCAACACGTTTGAAACATTTTGTATGATTCTCAATATTTTAAGTAGCCTATTTTCAAATTTTTTCTATTTAGACTATCAAAATATCATTTTAAATTTCCAAATTTTATTCAATTTCTAAAAATATAGCGTTGAAAATCAATGCTATATTTTATTACCAACACATTTGGAACATTACCTCAAAATATCATTTCAAAAATTTATTCAATAAAATATAGCATTGATTTTCAACGCTATACTTTATTATCATCATGTTTGGAACATAACCTTATTTACTTAGCTCTGTTTTAATCATATTTAACCATATTAATGCGTCTTGAGGGCTCTTAAAATATCTGTTGGCCTCATCTCTAACATCTTCCCAGTAGTTATCAATATTATCAATCAAACTATCAATATCTCTTATTAATTGAATAATTTTTTGATAATTATTATGATTTCTATGCTCCAATACATATTCTGTAACGATCTCTTCATCTGTTAAGTCTTCAAAATCGGCATCTGGAAAGTATCCACCAAAAAATTGAAATAAATTTGGATAGTCTTGTATAAAATTCATAGTATTTTTTATTTATCTTGGAAATGCTGTTAATATAAAATAACCTCCTGTTCCATTTTGTTTAAGTACGATTCTTGCATTGGTCAAATTATTGACAACGCCTGTGCTTGACATAATTCCTCTTCCTATATTTGTAGAACCTGTATGCTCTAGTACCAAGTTACCTGGTGTACTATTATTTAACCAAGTCTTAATTGCACCTCTGTTACTTTTTATTGTAGAAGAAATAACTGATTCTGCAATAGCTTCATTTGTAAATGAACTTGCTCCAGTTATATGAGGAGACGAAGCCAGACGACTAATTAAATCTGCATCTGTCTTTCCAACATGCCTTGCTAAAGTATGTCCTAACGTTGGAGCTTCATGATAAGCAAGCCAACCTGCAGCCCTTGTAACGCTTGGTGACCTCGTTATTAATATTGCTGCTAGTCCTACGCCCATGGTTGCATACTGGTTTTCAGGCTTCATATTACTTAAGAGCTGTGCACCAATATCAAGGATTCCTGCTGGATCACCAGCTCCTCCAATCATCATTGCAGAACCGTTATGTAAAATAGGCCTCATATCTCGAACAGGAGGTGGTGGAAGATTAAGAACATTATACATTTCTTGTCTTACTCCCGTCATACAATATGTACATGTAGGCAGATTATTATTAGCCATTGCCTTAATCGGGGCATTCAATACAATTTCACCTACATCGATTGGATTTGTCGGTGTTCCTATCGAAACCGGATTACCAGGGCCATTTCCTCCATTTGCAGGCTCACCTTCCAGTCCTGAAGCATCTGTAAATAATATAGGATTTCCATAGGCATATCCATACGGGTCAAGTGTTGATGCACTTAAAGGATCATGCTGCCCAAATATTCCAAGATCCGGCATAAAGAAACGGGCGTTCATATCATAAAACCCTGTTTCCTGCAACTCGTTTCCTACGAACTTATAAGACTTATAGCTTCCCTGTGCAAAAAATGCATTACCCGTCTTCATATGATTCATCCCGAAAGGATAGTAATCATTGGCATCCACTATTTAAAGAGCACCTGCGCTGTTTCTGGCGAAACTGTTTTAAAAATTAGGGTATTGATTTCAATACCCTAATTGCTTTTAGCATTATCCTTATTTGAGATATGACAAGTATAAAATTTTTGTATTAAACAAGAATAGCAATTCCAAAATTAAACTTTACCCTAAAGAAAGTAACTGTATTAGAATATTATTTCTTTTTATCCTCTCCATATATCTTTTTTAGATTTTCAATTTGTTGGGCTTTTTGTAAAGAATCTTCTCTTCTTTCTTTTGCAACAATTTCTGGAGCATAGGGGCCAATTTGATTTTTTCTTGCACGCTGGTCCATAAAATATACTGAATATATTAAGTTGAAAATTACACCTCCAATACCTATCCAAACAATTAATCTATATTTATTATTTTTCGTTTCTGGAAGTTTATCAAATTCTTGTATATATTTCTTATAGTTGTTATTATGTTTAAAAATGAAATAGTTAAATAAGATTATAACAATTACAGAGACTATATAAGCACCTTTTCCAAGATTAATATCAAAATAATATATTAATGAAAAAAAGTAATTATCCCTAAAAAATCAATTGATACATCAGCAACAAAATTGTAGGAGAAAAGTGTGGGAGATCTTTCCGCATTTTTATATAGCGTGTAATATATAAAATTATATATCGTTTTTATTTTTTTCATTATTTAAAATTTTATAGCAGAATTACTAAAAAATGGATGTCCTGTTGTCTGTTGTTCATATTTTTCAATTTTGTCAGCAGTTTCAGATGCACCAACCCATCCTCCTGGGTAATAATTATCTACACCAAAATATACAGTACTGATGATGGCACCAGGTATTCCTCCTTTTAGTCCCACATATCCCATAATAGTATTAAAACCTGCCTTACCAGGATTAACAGCGTTGGGAGAAGTTGGATCTTGATAATAGGTTTTTACACCCCAAGCGTCCATTCCAACTCCAAGTCCAAAACTAGCCTTACCTGCAAGATTACCAATTTTACTCAATCCCATAGTTCTAGTATATTGATTTTTAATAAAAACATTTCCATTAGCATTAGGACGATATAACTTAAGAGAAGATCCATAAGTCGTGACTCTTATTTGACCAGATAAATTTTCTACACTAGCTGCTGCTGTTGCAATTCCCCAGTTTGCACGTCCTCCAAAACCATACCATTCAGTAGTGTTATCTGGTATGTAAGGATAGAACTCCTTGTAAGATCTTCTAATTTCAGGTAAACTTGGAGCTTGTGTATTATATAATCCCGGTGCAGAAATTCCACCTCCATTACATACTAAACAATTAGATGGCATTATAGATGCAGTATTGGAGGCTATTGCCCTAATAGGAGCATTCAATACAATTTCACCTACATCGATAGGACTTCCGGGAGTTCCTATGGAAGCTGGATTGCCGGGACCATTTCCGCCATTTACAGGCTCGCCTTCCAGTCCTGAAGCATCTGTAAATAATATAGGATTTCCATAGGCATAACCATACGGATCAAATGTTGAAGCACTTAATGGATCTTGCTGCCCAAATATCCCAAGATCCGGCATAAAGAAACGGGCGTTCATATCATAGAACCCTGTTTCCTGCAACTCATTTCCTACAAACTTATAAGACTTATAGCTTCCCTGGGCAAAAAATGCATTACCCGTCTTCATATGATTCATCCCGAAAGGATAATAATCATTGGCATCCACTATTTCAAGAGAGCCTGCGCTGTTTCTGGCGAAACTTACCCTCACGTTCCCCATGAGGTCATTGTACTGGTAAATATACTGATCTTTCTGATAATCATAAAATCCTTCTGCAGTAGGGAAAAATTGCAGATCAGGAGTCTTGGCTGCTACAGAAATAGCTACATCATCCACGGAAAATGCCTCCGGCTGCATTGCCCTTCCCGAAAGGGAAAAATCTTCCGAGCTGCCCCCGCCTGTGCCAATGTTCTCGGTAAGTAAATATTGAAACCCATCCAGGTAATCCGTAGTTTTCTTTGTCGTAGTGGAACCATTGAACCCTGTAATGACCGTTGTATTTTCTTTTCTCAGCTTGGTACCGTCTGCTCCATATTTTGTGTTAATGGTAATATATTCACTCCCGTTCCTGTTGATTTCCATTGAGCTGGGAAGGTTCAGGTAGTTGTACCTGATCGGGAAAATCCCCTTATCGGGCATACTGAGCATATTCCCGTTGGCATCATAGCCAATGGCTGCGCCTCCGCCTTCGTACCCTGTAGGGTTATAGGCATAATCGTTTACTTTGTTTAGGTTGCTTCCTGTATAGATGTATTCCAGGTTATCGATCAGCGTTGCGGTATTGGTCCCGGAGCCTATGACAGAAGTCCTGTACAGCTTTTTAATATTTCCGCTGATGTCATAGTCCATAGACTCCGTATTTTCTTTGCTGTACGGGTTAAGAGGATTCTGGTAAAAGCCTGCGGAAAGCCTGTTCATCTGGTCATAAGCATAGCCGTATCTCTTCGGGGTTAAGGAAGGATTTACCCCTACGGTTTCAACAGCCCTCCAGTCTATTTCGGCAATATTTCCGTTGTATTTTGCCTTTACAGTTTTTCCGGGGAACTGTGCAGGATCAGGATTATCGATTCCGTCTTTCTGGTTGTATTTTACTTTATAAGAAAACAGCTTTCCTCCAAGATCCGGCAAAGCCATCTGGTTTTTATTGATGTCTGTCAGCCACCCACGGATATTGTAGGTATAATCAATACTTTGAAGGCTGTTTCCTACTTTTTTATTGGTGAGCTGCGATAGCTCATTGTAGGTGTTTTCAGCCAGAAGCTCTTCAGGCCTGCTGTCTACCTGATGCCAGTGTTTTACCAGCCTGTTTTGCGGGTCGTAGTCAAAACGTTCTCTGACCGTTACTCCGGCTTCACTGTCCTTTCTCTTGTGGTAAGTGATGGTCTGTTTTGGAACTCCTGTAAAATCAAGTTCTGTTTCTGTTTTGGTAAAGCCTCCCAAATGGTTGATGGAATGGGAACCAATAGACCTGCCCTTTGTATCATACCAGAAATAATCTTTGGTCCAGTTTGTATCTTCAATGTTTCTTATATAGGTTGCTGTAGGAAGCCCTTTACTACTTCTGCTGGTGGTCACCCCGTTCACAGTCATGGAAACCGGAGCTGAAGTAAGTGTAGCCTGTCCTAAAATAGCACCAGGCCTTGAAACTGGACTCGATCCTGAAGGTACAGGAGGATAAGTATCGTAATAATTAACGGAAAGAATGGTCATGCTTCCTGTAGGAAATGCAAGCTTGGTATAATAAATATTTTCCCCGTTCTGCACGAAAGGATTTAAATCATCCCTTTTTTCATTATTCTGGGCATTTGAGGACATACTGTTTAAGGCATATTGCATGACCTGTCTTGTAGCTGTATTGGTAAAGAACCCTGAGTAAGCCACTCTTCCGAAATTGTCGTATTTAGTAAATATCCATCCTTTGGCATTAAAGTTATTGGTAGTGGTTCTCAGGTTGGCATCCTGCATCAGCACCAACCTGTCCTGCTGGTCGTATACCATATATTCCCAGCCTTTTCCGGGGAATTTCTTTTCTACCAGCCTGTCCTGGTTGTCATAACGGTACTGGTAACAAAAATTATCCAGCGTTGAGGTAGAAATAGTATTATTTTCCGCTTCAATAGCTTTTACCGCAGCAGGAAGAAGGACAAATACCTGCTGGCCGTATTCATTATACACATAATAGGTATCTATATTCTGGGTACCGTCATTTTTTCTTACCAAAACTGTCTGCCCTTTGCCGTTGGTATATTTAACGGCAGTGTTTCCGTCTTCATCGGTTATAGAATTTTTATATAAGGTTCCGGCTTTATAAAAACCTCCTGAAACATATGCTGTGTTTTCAGCAGAAATACTTAAAGCAGGTGTACCCACTGCAATATTGGAGACGGTAGTCCAGGTGGTGTTAGCTACAAATTTCTTTACCTCGGAATCGTTATTGGACTCATAGGTATATTTAATGGTTTTACCGCTTCCCATTTTCCAGGGTTCACCCGGAGCAGCCTGCTCTTCAAGCCTGTTTAAGGGAGAGTTTTCGAGTTTCTTTTCTCCATAATAATTGGAAGCATTGCCATATATGGATACCGCACCTGTCATATCAGGGGAAGTGAAGATGCCTCCGCTGTTTGTATTCTGCTGAGGTAGTGGAAGCATGTCTTTGACCTGTCTTCCAAAGGCATCATATTCTACAGGAGTAACCAGATCTTTTCCTGAAGGGGTTGCCTTTACGGATATATTTTGTTTAGGTCTTCCCAGACCATCAAAATAACTTACTTCCTGGGTTTGTTTTGCACTGCTGCTGGAAGTGGTAACAGGCTCCAGATAGGTCCTGCTATAGATATAGTTTTCTGTCTGTGTCAGGTTCTGCGCAGTTAAGGGCAGGGCTGTACACAAGCAGGCAATAATAAATAACCAATATTTTTTCATGATAGGTGTTTTTAGTGTTTGTAATTGTAATTCATTTCTTTCAGGATATTCCCATTGGCATCTACTACGGATTGCAATCTTCCGGCAATATCATACTTATAGAATTCCCTTAATCCGGTTGAAGGGGTTACCGTAGTTACTCCAATGAGCGGATCATAGGTATAAGTTGTTATGCTGTAATCTTTAAGCGTATCCTGGTTCCTGAATGTATCCAGAGCGGTTATCAGTTCTTTCTCTGTTGCGACATCTACATCTGCATTGGACCTGGCAATAATATCAGCGGCAAGGCTCATGACCTGCTGATAAGTTGCCCCTTCAACTTTTGCAATAGGAAGGGTGTTATTGTAACCCCAGATGATTGCGGTAGGAACATTACCTTTGGTAGTATACTGCAATATATTTCCCTGCGTATCATACTGGTTGTAATCAATGGTATTTTTTGCAGAGGCGGTATTATCTTTATCGAATTTTTGTGTTGAAACCGGAAGGATCAGATTATTGGTTGATGCGTTTTTAGCGTATACTGTTTTCGTTTTTGAAATGGTTTTACCATTTTCTTTGGCTTCTACCTGGATGGGAACACTTACCATATTGGCGGCAATCATATCCGTATTGTTTTGCTCGGTGGCATACTGATAATCAGCCTGCGAAACGGAACCATCAAAAGTGTGACTTTCACTTTTTATCAGGTTGATGGGTTTATTGATGTTATCCAAAGAATAGGTATTACTGGTTTCTGAGGTCAGCGTATTATTCAGATAATCTTTATTTGTCGTCTTCGTCAGCAGCCATTTTCCGGATTCTACAACAAATGAATTGTTGATTTTGATAATATTATTCATATTCACATCAAAAAAAGCAAAAGACGTGGAAAGGCTGATGATATTCGATGAAGTAGAAATATAATCGGCCGACAATGGATTTTTCAGGTAATTAAGCTCATAATCATAGACCTTCTCCCGCAGAAGGTTTCCATCTACTGAATAGGACTTTTCATTCAGTATATTCTTATTCAGATATTCATAAGGATTCCATCCCATATCCGGATGGGTAATATCCAGATTATAAGAATAGGCAGGAAACTGGTATACTTTTTTACCCCTTCCCAATGTATTTTCTGTAACATATTCGTACGCTACAACATCTCTTCCTGAAAGGCTCGAATTAACAGCCTGGTCAGCACTAAGCGAAAAATTATCACATAGGATCTGTTGGGAATACCCCACAGGTCTCACTACACTGCTATGTACTTTTAAGAATTCCAGCGGAGAGGCGATTTTTCCTGAAGATTGGTCTCTTAAATCACCTTGCTTATTGTATTCAAATGTCCTTTTCGTATAGTTGGTCTGCCCGTCAAAATCATTGATGCTTTTTATTCTTAATCCCCCGACAATGGTATTCTGATTGGTGGTTGTTTTATATACTCTCTTCTTTGAAATGGAAAGAGATACCGAACAACTGCCATCAGGATTATTACTTTGCAGCATTACCCTTAGCCTTTTTTTGTAGGAAGGCTGGTGTGAATCCGGAGTGGTAAGCACCGGGCCATTGACATCATTTTGAAATTGAGCAAGCTTTTTCCAGCTTCCGTTAGGCTGCTGCTCTTCCAGGTAGCCATAACCATTGGTATCGCCAATTGAAGATGGTGTTCCCGGTGGAGTATTGTTAGCACAGCTATTGGTCCAGTCAACGAGATAGGTGAGCGTTTCACCTGTCTGGGTCGGAACATCATTCAAGTAAAAATCCGGTGAGATTTGTTCAGCATAGCCAGCTCCGGTATTTAAAACACCTATAACATTTGCTTTTGGGACAATTTCCTCCTGCGGAATGATGAGTGTTTCCCAGATGCTGTTATTCTCATAGGTAAATGCAGAATATCCTTTAGTAGGATAGTTGATTTTCTTTAAGGTATAGGCCTGTGAATACTGAGGGTTTACATTTCTGTTCCCTCCGCTTGTGTAATTATTGTTAAAATATTGGGCATTAGGGATCATGCTTATATTCTGCTGTGCATTATAATACCCCCAGATGTCCTGTGAAAAGCTGCCTAAGTATGGTTTACCCGTTTCATCATATTCAAATGAATATTCTGTATTATCCAGCAGGTTTTTTACTTTATTCAGTTTTAACCTGAAATTCTTGTAATCTTCATCACCTCCTGAGGTCGTAAAATAATCCTGTTCCAAAGCCATCTTTTTAACAACCTTATCATTATAAGATGCTGTTACTTCGCTTAAAGCAAAAGTATTGGCAGCACTTCCGTTTAAATCTTTTCTTCCCTGAACCCCCTGAATAGTATTGGCATAATTAAAAGTTACCTTTTCCCCATTATGGGTAATCTCTGTAAGCAGATTATCCATATACATATTGTTGGTGGTTGTATGTATATTTTTTCGGGAATCTACACACAGGGGATTATTTTGCTCAACTGGGATGTAAATATCTGTAAAACTGTGTGTCAAATGGTGGTAAGCCATTGTTTTGCCATAGCTGAAGTTAATTTCTTCATTATTGGGAAATTTTATGTTTTCCATGACAAATGATGAAAAATAAGCTTCAGAAGAAGATGGTGATATAGTATTTGTTGTACTTCCCTTCCTAAGGGTATATACTATTCCTTTAGGATCCGTAATAGTAAACTTATCATTGGCATAGGAAATCTTCACATTCTCATTAGGGATGGTCTGGAAATTTCCATTGGAATCTTTAATGAATGATCCTGAAATCGTTGGCAAATTATAATGATATATATCCGGCTGGGTATCCAGAAGTCCTTCTTTTACATTCAGCAGCTTACTTTGAACATCCGCAGGAAGCTGGCTGAAATCTAATGCCAGATAGTTGAACGGTTCTTTTGGAAACCAAACTCCATTGGATAGATCATTTTTACCATGCATTTCTACTGAAATGCTGTTGGGAATGGATAATGCCCAGCCTAATCCTGCAATACCGGACGTTTCATCTACTTTTATTCCTCCTGTATTGTAGGTCAGGCTTATAGGAATTGTTACTCCATATTTTGTTTTAATTTCATATAAAGGCACAGAAATATTGAGTTTCCCTGTCCTGTAATCTACCGGAAAATCTCCGGCTTTAAATAAGCTGTAGGCTTCGGGAGTTGTGGGAAATATCTTCTGTATATCATTTTTTGTTCCCGGGTCAATGGACGTTTGCCCAAAGGCAATACTGGCCAACAAAGTGGAGACCAGAATGATTGTTTTTCTCATCAGTGTTTTATTTCTTGATTAGTTTAGCACTTGCAGTTTTATTATTATCCGTTTTTATCGTTACCAGATAAGCTCCCTGAATCAAATTCTGAGTATTTATTTTGGTTACTTTATTTTTTGTTTTCAAGCTTTGAAGCTGCCTTCCTCCCATATCATACAGCATAATATCAGCTTCCTTAAAATCATAGCCTATTTCCACATAAGCATAATCAGATACAGGATTCGGATAAATTTTGATGTCCTGCTTTTCAATTAACTGGTCAAGCTGTTTATCTCCCAGCTTTATAATCTTCCAGTTCTCTTTTCCAAGCTCTTCCGCACTGGTTCCTGCTAAAATAATAGAACCGTCTCTGTTCAGTTCTATATCAGATAATCTTTCTTCTCTCTTTCTGGATTCGCCTTTTACGTGTTTTCTCCATTTTTCATTTCCATCCTGATCCAGATACAGCATCCAGAAGGTTTCATCATCAGTCTGTATCTTTCCTTCTGCCTGGGTGTAGCCTCCTAATAAAATTCCTTTGGAAGATTTATCATCCGCCGAATGAAGCACACTTGTTCCCATCAGAATATCCCTGTTTCCGAAATTGTAGGACTTCTGCCAAAGCTCTTCACCTCTTTCGTTTAAGGAAATAAGCCATAGATCAGTTCCTTCTTCTATTCCTACCGATTTGTTTCCTGATCTTTCGGATCTGGATTCTCCGCCTATCAGATAACCTGTGGATGTTAAAGCAAGAGTTCTTATATGGTCATCTGCTTTTCCTCCAAAATCCCTTTCCCATTCTACTTTATTATCCTTAGAGATCTTTATTACCCAAAAATCTCCTTCTCCATAGTTTTCGGTTTTCTTTGAGCCACCTACTGTACTTCTTGAATAGATCCCTAACAAAGCACCACCGTCTTTAGTAGGAATCATTTTTTCTACTTCATCAAGGCCTTTTCCTCCTAAAACTGATTGTGATACTTCCTTTCCATCTTTATCGAGTTTTAGAATCAAAACATCTTTTGAGCCATAACCTTTTGCTGAATTCTGAACGTTTCCAACAACAAAAAATCCTAAATCTGTACTTTGGATAACCGATCTTGCTTCCTCATCGGAAGAA
The DNA here is from genome assembly GCF_056172655.1 of Chryseobacterium sp. GTID13. NCBI lineage: Bacteria > Pseudomonadati > Bacteroidota > Flavobacteriia > Flavobacteriales > Weeksellaceae > Chryseobacterium > Chryseobacterium sp. GTID13. The sequence continues at coordinate 693,459 of NZ_JAOCMB010000007.1, read as the reverse complement.
GTCCCTAAAGTTTTCTGCCATAATTCATCCCCGAATTCATTTAATCTGATCAACCATATGTCTGATCCTCCTTTGGAATCGTCTTTCTTATCCAAACCTTTACCGGAATAAGAAGTTCCGGCAACAAGAAATCCTCCTTCCTGGGTAGCAACAGAAGATGACAGGTAATCATGATTCTGACCTGAGAAATATTTTTCCCAAACTTCTTCTCCCTGCTGGTTTAATTTGACAAGATGAAAATCATAACCATTGTTTTGCTTTTGATTTGAAGTCCCTGACCCTGTCGATTGGTTGGGTTGGATTGAACTTCCTGAAATGAGGTACTGTCCATCAATAGTTGTGGTAATCTGGCTGAGAAAATCCTGGGTATTTGATTTAATGTCTTTTTGCCAGACAACCTCCTGAGCCGAGAGACCCAAGATTGTGCATATCGTAAATGCACTCATGTAGAGTTTTTTCATATTTGTTTATTTTATGCGCAAATTTAAAATTATATTTTAATCTCAGTATGGGGAAAACCGTATATTTTAATTAGTGATTTTACGGTATGTATTTAATCGGATAAATAATCTCATCATAAGTGTGGTTTAAATGTTATTCTTCTATTCTTCTTACTGTAAAGATATAATCATGAGACGACAAAGTGTGTCGTATTATATAAATGCATACTTAATTTAATTTGTAATGATAAAAATAAAAATGAGTCCCCAATAATTATTGTGGATTACCATAAGTAATATTATTTTCCTACAAATATATAAATTGCAGTAATATAAGGTTACAAAAATGTAGTACTTTATATTTCACTTTGTATAAGTGAAAATAATAGACGAAAATAAAATTACTGAATTAAAAGCCAGAATTCCTGTTGATGTCGGCAATCAGATTAGAAAGTTCCGTGAAAAAAGAAACTTTCTCAGACTGAACTAGCTGAACTGATAGGGAAGGACAGACAATATCTCTATAAAATAGAAAAAGGGAAGGTAACCTCAAATGTTTTCACAATTGCTCTTATAGCTTCTGCCCTAGAAATTTCATTGGCTGATTTGGTGGAAGAAATAAAACTTTAGGCGGGAGATGAGAAGTGATGCCTAAATTACTAAGGAAATTTAATTTTATTACTATCTGGTATAATCTATAAGAATTTTTTTGCCAAAGGAGCAATACCAGTTCAGGGCTATTCTTTTTTGTAATCCAAAAGCATTCAATAAAATTATCTTAAATTTTCAAATAAATACAATTCATTTTACTTATACAAGTAGGCTAGTTTGGAAGGTATGTAAGGTTTGTATCTAAATAGCATTATATATAATGGGTGACTGAGTAAGAGTTTAAGTATATCATATAACAGGAGGAAAATAATGTAATGCGTAGGAACTGTAAAAAAGATCCCACCCTATACTCTTTTACAACATGTTTTGAAATTTGAAGGTCGATTTAATTTGCCCATCGGAAAATCTTTGTTGTTCTGCAAATCAATTTTTCTTTTCAATTTCCTTCACTTCAATTGTTTTTAAGATCCTTTCAATTGTGTTAAGTTGATCCGGGTTGAGGTTTTTAACAGTTTCCTGACTTAAAACCATCCCGTTAATCTGGATATAATTATTTTGGTTCTGTATAAGGGTTTTATTATTAATATCATTGTTACTATTTGTTGATGAATTATTTTTAAAAGCTCCAATACATTCCAGATATAATTTAGCAGCCCTCATATCACCATTAATGGCATGCTGGAAAACTGTGGTCATTACTTTAGACTGCATGATATGAAACTGTTCGTGAAATTCTGAATAGTAGGCACTGTTTTTATAATCCGTTAAATGCTTATGAACTGTTTGCCTGCTCAGTTCTGTTTTACTCGCTATTTCAGTTTTTGTAGGCATCCTGCCATTTTCTTTGATATGGGAAGTAATAGCCCACATGATATTAATATGGTTCTGCTCCCACATTTGATTTTTAGTATCATCTACCATAATAGCTTCAATCTTTTTATAAAAGATGTCCCTTTCTTCACCCCGCAGTTGATTGAAATGATTTTGGATAGTTTCAGAAAAATTTTTCCTTTGCTCAGTGGTTAACTCTTTTATATCTTCATGAGTAATTTTGTCTAAAGATAGGATCGAGCTAATTATAGATTCTGATTCTGTCAACTTTTGTAAACCTTTATTATTTCGCAAGGTTTGTTTTCTTTCTATTTTCATTGTGTGATAATTTTATAATTTATTCTGTGGCCGATAAGTCCAGTAGAAAAATGAATCTACTTTAGCCTGTTTTTATAGTTGTTCTACAGTTGCTTTTCGTTTGCTTTGGGGTTTTCAATCTCAGGTTTTATAAGGTTATGCAAAATTCAATTTCAAGTTTTTTCAAGTTCAAAAACTATTTTTTAATACTAACATTGACTAACATATTGCATTTTCAATGTCAGGTTTTCACAGGTTCTAAATATGAAGTTTTGAATTTTAACTATAATTTCAAGTTTCAAACCTTAACAACCTTTTATTTCAAAGGTGCATGATTCCGTAACATTCAAACTGACTTTTTTTCATCTTATGGTTCACTTCGTGGCTCAGTTTACAGCTCAAATTTGAGTATCAAAAAATCGCAGATAGATTCAGCCAAAAAGTTTAAATTCGGCCTCTTTTTTTAAGGGCTTATATATTAAAACAGTGGTTTCACTAACATTTAAATTTTCTTTAAACATTCTTTAAATAAAACTGTGCTTTATTAAAATATCATAATCTTTATTTCTATATTTTTTGAGCTTCTTTTTTCTTTCTTTTTTATGAATTATAGTATTAGTTTGGATCACTATTTATTAGAGTTATTTTAATAAATGGTGCATATTCCAAATTTATCAGTCTGAAAGAATTTTTTCATTTTTGAAAAATCCAGATTTTATCGGTAGTTCCTGTGTGGAATTTGCACCACTTAACAATTCAAAAATTTTGTCTAAAATTTGCACTTTGATTGTATGGTGCAGATTGTTCTTGTTCTGTAAATTATTGTAGTATTTTTTCACTTCTCTTGCATAACAGTTTCGATAAGGATTTTGTAGTTTTATTATCCAAAATTCAATGGTGCCTGCTTCGGTAATATATTTTATCTCTGTAGGTTTTAGCCCAGTTAAATCAGGCTCTGAATTGATGATAAGGACATTTTCCCATTCACTCAGTAAACTTTCCCCCATCTTTTGGTAAACCTCATCGCTGAATAAATCAAAGAGTGAATAGATTCCCAGCTTACGAATATTCTTTGCCTGCTTGCTTCTAACCTCAAAACGAAATGTATTTCTTTGTATATCGTACTGTGGATAGTTTATAAACTGGATGCCCTTATCATAGGCTTTAATCTGCTTGTAAGGAGTAGCATTGGTTATCTTATAAGTCTGAATGTTGGCACCAAAAACAAAAGGGGTTTTTTTGTAGTTTATGATTCCTTCGATGAGGTTTTTCATATCAACTTTAGAGATAATGTTAATTCCGTATTCCAAATTAATTAGTTGCAGCTCTATAAATTCTGTGGGCTTAATTTTCAGAATAGAGAAAAATATTTCTGTCAAAACTTCTTTGCAGTCTTCGGGGTTCAAATCATTCCCGTTATGTTTATTCCCGTTGAAATAATAGTGCGGAGTGATGAGTATATCTACAAAAATGAATTCGTTTTCAACTGTGTTTCTAGATTTGCGGCATTCCAGTTTAATATTCTGCTTTGTATGTTGGTATATAGTGGTATGATTTCCCTTGCACCTTAACTGTTCAAAGTCTGTATTATTAACCAGATTATCTATTACTTTCTGGTAAAACGTTCGGAATTTAAGGAAATCCAGCATGCTACTTTGAAATTCTAAGGTCACAACAGAACTTAATTACAGCCTGTTACGGTTAATAAACTCATCAATTTCGTTTCTCTTGAAATAGATCCGGTTTCCCAGGCTATAGGCAATCAGGGTTCCGTCCTTTCTCCATCGGTGAAGGGTTGATAAATCAATATGAAGCATTTCACATACTTCATTGCGGGTAAGGTAGCTGGTAGGCTCTTTGGGTTGAAACTGCTCTTTAAGCTGCTCTTTTAGTTCCGGGATAATTTCTTTTTTAATCTCCTTGATCAGATCATCAGGTGTGGTTCCGATAAATTGAATCGTCGTCATAATAACTGTTTTAAATATTATGCAACAAAGGTGAATTCGGAAAAAATTCGGAACAAAATTATTTTTCCGAACTATGTTTTATTTGAAAAGTGTTGGTACAGTAATGAGATAATTAGTATGCTTACTGGAATTAAAATTTTTTTAAACGGTTTACAAAAGGAAAAATTGCAAAATTGTTGATTATGCTAACAATATATAAACACAATACAAAATCTCCCGAAGAAATTTATATGCCACTTGGATTGACAAGAGCAACATTTTATCGCTAAGCTAAAATATTAGACAATCATACAAATGAGTAAATAAAGAACATGGCTATCAAAAAGTAACCACTTTAAAAAGATTTACTTTTTGAAATTTTCTGACGAAAAGATTCTTAATTATATAGTATATTGCATTATTAATCATGATATATCTAGTTTATACAATTAAGCATGAGTAAAAAATTATTTTCGGAAAGAGATATTTGTACAAAATTTATAACTCCGGCATTAGAAAATGCTGGTTGGGATAAAATGAAACAGTTTCGAGAGGAAGTTAATTTTACAGATGGTAGAATCATCGTTCGTGGCAAATTATCTACTCGTGGTAAAAAAAGAGGGCGGATTATATTTTATATTACAAGCCAAATATTCCGATCGGGATTATAGAAGTTAAAGAAAATAATCATGAAGTCGGAGCTGGAATGCAACAAGGATTGGAATATTCTGATATTCTTCAGTTACCGTTTGTATTTTCTACGAATGGAGATCGTTTTTTATTCCATGATAAAACTAATTCTACAAATATTGAAACCGAAATTGAACTAAATGATTTTCCTTCACCGGAACAATTATGGAGTAAATACTTAAAATTTAAAGGTATTAATGAAGATGATTCCAAATCAATTGTTGAACAAGATTATTTTTTTGATGGTTCCGGAAGATCTCCCAGGTATTACCAACAGAATGCAGTAAATTTAACGCTTGAAGCTATTGCTAAAGGTCAAAATAGAATATTGTTGGTAATGGCAACGGGAACCGGTAAAACTTATACCGCTTTTCAAATTGTTCATAGACTATGGAAGTCAAGAACCAAAAAGAGAATTTTATTTCTTGCGGATCGTAATTCTTTAATTGATCAGACTAAAAGAGGAGATTTCAAACATTTTCGTGATAAAATGACCATTGTTCAAAAGAGACAAGTGGATAAATCTTATGAAATATATTTAGCAATCTACCAAGGCTTAACCGGAAATGAGGATGAAAAAAATATTTTCAAGCAATTCAGTGAAGATTTTTTTGACTTAATTGTGATTGATGAGTGTCATAGAGGAAGTGCAAAGGAAGATTCAGCTTGGAGAGAGGTTCTAAATTATTTTAAATCTGCTACACAGATAGGTCTTACTGCAACGCCAAAAGAAACAGAAACCGTAAGTAATTCTGAATATTTTGGTGATCCAATCTATACTTACAGTTTGAAACAAGGGATTGAAGATGGATTTCTAGCACCTTACCAAGTTGTTAGAGTGACCTTAGATGTAGATGTGGAAGGTTGGAGACCTGAAAAAGATAAAAGGGATAAAGACGGTAATATTGTTGAAGATAGGATCTACAATAGAAAGGATTTTGATCGAAATTTAGTTATAGATAACAGAACTTGGGCAGTCGCAAAAAAAGTAACCGAGTTCCTTCAAAATACAAGCAGATTTAATAAAACAATTGTCTTTTGTAGAGATATAGATCATGCTGAGAGAATGAGGTCTGCAATTGCAAATCTAAACTCCGATCTTGTATTGCAAAATCATAAGTATGTTATGAGAATTACCGGTGATAATGATGAAGGAAAAAGAGAATTGGATAATTTCATTGATCCGGAACAAACTTATCCGGTTATTGCCACAACATCTGAACTAATGACTACCGGTGTAGATGCCCAAACTTGTAAATTGATAGCATTAGATACCGAAATTGGATCCATGACAAAATTTAAACAAATTGTCGGACGTGGAACCAGAGTGAATGAAGAATTTGGTAAGTTATATTTTACCATTATGGATTTTAGAAATGTGACAGATTTATTTGCTGATCCTAATTTTGATGGTGATCCGGTAAGAATAAAAATTATTGATGAAGATACTCCGGCAAACGATGATTTCGATAATGATGTTCCGGACGGATTTCAAACTGACGAAAAAGGAAGTACTGATCAAGTAAATGACCCTAAACCAGAATATCCAGATCCATTTACAGAAAAGAAAACAAAACCGTCAAAAGTCTATGTAAACGGTGTAGATGTCACTGTTTTAAATTCAAGAGAATTATATTTTGATAAAGAAGGTAAACCGATTACTGTAAGTTTAAAAGATTATACTAAAGATATTTTAAGTGAAAAATATACTTCATTAGATCAGTTCTTAAATCTTTGGAAAAATTCCGATAGAAAAGATGCCATTATTCAGGAATTGGCAGAACAGGGTGTTATGGTTGAAGAACTTTTGCAGGCAGTAAACAAAGAATGTGATCTTTTTGATATTATTTGTCACGTTGCATTTGATCAAAAACCACTGACTCGAAAAGAACGTGCAAATGAAGTTAAAAAAAGAAATTATTTCGCAAAATACGGTGAGCAAGCAAGAAATGTTCTTACTGCACTCGTAGATAAATACGCAGATGAAGGTGTTGAAACAATCGAATCAATGGAAGTATTGAAACTAAACCCAATCTCTGAATTTGGTTCGCCGATGGAAATTGTAAAAACATTTGGGGGAGAGAAATGTATCTCAATGCTATAAAGGAACTTGAAAATGAAATTTACTCAATAGCCTAAATTATATGATCATAATCTTGGTGTAGATTTTTAAGGAACGTACTTTTGCAAATTATAAAAATAAAAAATGAGTATTACAGGCGTAATAGAAAGTATAAGAAAGATCATGTGGCAGGATTCAGGTCTAAACGGAGATGCACAACGTTTGGAACAATTGGGATGGATGCTATTCTTTAAGGTCTTCTGTGATAAAGATCAGGAAACGGAATTAATGGATGAGAATTATGTCTCTCCAATTCCTGAAAAATACCGATGGGAAAATTGGGCTTCAGATGACGAAGGAATGACCGGTGATGAATTACTTTATTTTATAGACCGAGAACTTTTTCCTGCCCTTAGAAACTTAGATTTAAGTACCGGAAATCAACGTGCTGTTATCGTTCATGAAGTATTTGACGGTAATAACAATTATATGAAGAGTGGAATCAATATTCGTAAGGTTTTAAATAAACTTAATGAAATTGATTTTAATAATACAAAGGATAAACATGCCTTCGGAGATGTTTATGAAGGGCTTTTAAAAGATTTACAGTCTGCCGGAAAATCCGGAGAGTTTTATACGCCGAGAGCTATTACACAATTTATCACTCATATTCTTGATCCTAAATTAGGAGAAAAGGTTTTAGATCCGGCATGTGGAACGGGTGGATATTTAACTGCGGTTATTGAAAATATCTCAAAAAAAGTTTCCTCTTTAGATGATTTAAAGTCTTTACAGGATAATATTATTGGGTGGGAATATAAACCATTACCGTATCTACTTGCAACCACCAATTTAATTTTACACGACGTAGAAATTCCTAATATTACCTACCGTGATTCCTTAGATAAACCGTTGTCAGAATATCGTGAAAAGGATCGTGTGGATGTTATCGAAGCAAATCCACCTTTTGGGGGAATTGTTGCAAATAACAATGAAAACAACTTTCCTCAGAATTACCGTACCAAAGAATCTGCAGATCTGTTTCTTATTTTGATAATTCATTTATTAAAAGTAGGTGGACGTGCAGGAATTGTTTTACCGGACGGATCTTTAACAGGAGATGGTGTGAAACAAAGAGTGAGGGAAAAACTTTTAAAAGATTGTAGATTACACACTATTATTCGTTTACCAAATTCTGTTTTCCAACCTTACGCAACAGTTGCAACCAATCTGTTGTTTTTTGATAAAGTGCATCATAATAATGATACATCAACTTTTGCAACAAAAGATGTTTGGTATTATGAACACCGATTACCGGAAGGACAAAAGTCTTATAGCAAAACCAAACCTATTAAAGAATCTGAGTTTGATCCGATTAAAGAATGGTGGAATGATCGTAAGGAGTCGGAGACATGTTGGAAAGTGTCAATTGACACTTTAAAAGATCGCAACTTTGATCTTGATATAAAAAATCCACATAAAATAGATGATGTTGAAGAGTATACTTCCACTGAACTAATTTCTAAACTTTCAAGTTCTTTTAATAAGTCAGAAAATATTCTTTCAAAATTAAAACAGATAATTGAGTAATGGGGAAAGGCAATAAATTGTATAACGAATTTGTTGATGATATTTGGAAGGATATCTTTTATAAAAATATTGGTACTTATGTGAGTATCATAAATAAAAAACTTGGTGATAAATATAAACTGGAACCACTTTCGAAATATATAAAAATTGGAGGAGGATATGCTTTTAAGACTAGCTTGTATAAAAAAAACGGAATTCCAATTATTAGAATTTCTGATTTCAATAATGAAAAAATAGATATTTCAAACTGTGTTTTTTATGATGAAGATTCTACCTTGTCAAAATATGAATTAAACACCGGAGATATTATAATTTGTTTAACCGGTGGTACCATATCAAAATTAGGAATTGTACAGGAAAATCTAGGGAAATTATATCTTAATCAACGCGTTGGGAGATTTGATGTAATAGATGAAACAAGATTTGAGCGAGAATATGTTTATTGGATTGCGAAAAGTGTTTCCAATACTATTAAGAATTTAGCTTGGGGGCAGCAATTCCAAATGTAAGCCCCAAGCAAATAGAAAAACTAGAATTTGCAATTCCGCCAAAAGAAATTCAAAAAAAGATTGTCAGTTTTTTGAATGATTTAAAAGATGAAAAAGTTAACACAACATATTTCGATTTAAAAATTGAAAAACAAATATTAAAGTTACATTTAGATTTAATTGATCAAAGAATTCTTTCTTCAGAATTAAATAAACAGATTAGTATTGTTACTGATTTACGTCAAGCATTTCTCAGAGAAGCAATGCAAGGAAAATTGGTTAGTAACAAAACTTCTGATGGAAAAACTGGTGCTGATCTTTTACAGGAAATTCAGGATCAAAAAGAGAAATTAATCAAAGAAAAAAGATTAAAAAATCTAAACCTTTATCGCTAATTTCTGATGATGAAATTCCATTTGAAATTCCCGAAAATTGGACTTGGTGTAAATTAGATGACATACGAAATAATTTCTTCAGTCTTTCTTATGGAGTATTAGTTCCAGGTAATCATAGTGAAGATGGTATCCCCTTAATAAGAGTTCAAGACTTAGATTTCCCAAATATATTACCTACTAAGAAAATTAGTAAAACTATAGATGAAAGATTTGCCAAAACACGTATCCTGGGTGGAGAAATTCTGATTTGTGTTGTTGGCAGTATTGGAAAAATATGTAAAGTCAATAATTTATGGATAGGTTCCAATATTGCGAGAGCGGTCTGTAGATTTATGCCCTCAAACCTTATTAATAGGGATTTTATTTTTTATTATTTAAACTCATTTTACCCTCAATTGTTTTTTAAAGAGAAAACAAAGTCTATTAACCCAACTCTGAACGTAAATGTTTTAGAAACAACTATTGTTCCGCTTCCTCCAATTGAAATACAAAAACGGATAGTTTCTCTAATAGACAAATTGATGAATTATTGTAACGAATTGGAAACGTCAATAATAGAAAGTCAAAACTACAATAAACAACTTCTTCAACAGGTTTTAAGAGAAGCACTTGAAGGGAAGGGTGGCATAGAAAATGAAAAACTACAATTAGTTGCAGAAGAATCTCCAATTTATTCTATTCAAAATACAATTAAAAATTGTGATACCGGAGATATGGCAATTCTTGCAGGCTATATTATTAAAAAATTAAGTACTCAAAATTCAAAGGATTTTGGTCGGGTAAAATTACAAAAGATGCTTCATCTGGTAGAGTATCATTGTCAACTGTCCTCAGAATTAAAATATCAGAAAAATGTAGCCGGACCATATGCTTGGGAATTGGAACATGTAATAGAACCAAAATTAAAATCTCTAAGATTTTTCGAAATAAAGAAAGATAAGTTTGGTGCAACATCCAAAGTCACTTACACTCCTTTATCAGCATCAAACGAATTAACACCCTTATTTAATCGGGAGTTTAAAGATCAGGCTGAAAGCATCAATAATCTTTTAGATAAATTTCAAGATAAGACTTGGGAGTTCTGTGAAAGAATTTCTACCATGTATGCCGTATGGAATAATAGATTGATAAGAAAAGAACTTTTCACCGATGAAATTTTAAAACAAGATTTTCTTGCTTGGGATGATAAAAAGAAAAGATTTATTGATTTGCTAGATCACACTCTTGAATGGATCAGAAAAGAGAAAATTGAACCGGTGGGATTTGGGAATTATATAGATAAAAAATAACTAGTAGCAAAATAAAACTACCCAAGGCAACAATTAAATAAGTGTTTTGTAAATTTTAGATATGAAAAAGTCTCAAAAAACGATGCGAATACAATCAATATTTATTCTAAGTTGTTTGCTTTCATGCGCAAAGCAACCTGAAAAAAAATTAGAGAATGACACTTGGGAAAAATTGCAGGTTATCACAGTTTTTCAGAAAATTACAATTGAAAAAAATTCTGACAGTTCAGAAGTTGAAAATATTATCTGGAATAAACAGATTTATGATATTCCCCCAAAATATATTATTGAAGACACTATAAAAACAAAAATTTATCTTGGCAAAGATGAAAAAGACAGCTTAAAAAATTGGATTAAATCGTCTATTCTTAAACCCAAATTTACTGCTTTAAATGCTTCTGATTATGTAGGAAATGTAGAGCTAAATTACATTGACAGAAACACCACATTGAGTTGTAAATATTATTCTGTTGGAGAATGGGACAAAGTATCAGAAAATACAAAAAAGATTTATAACTTATTGAATAGTAAAACGAAGTTATCTAAACAGTAAAAAACGTTAGCTCAGAAGTATGAACTAAAACGAACTCTGTAAGATAACGGCTTTCATTCCGAAACGAGTTAGGATGAGGTCCAGTTCTTCTTTATCCTGAATATTTTTGATAGGGTATTTTAATGAATTTTTATCTTTTGTAAACTGGCTGCTTTGATTCCTTGCTGTAATAGGTTCTTTGGTTAAGAGTTCAAAGAATTTTGCCAGCTGGTTATATGTAATCTTAGGATATTGAGAACGCAGGAAATCCAATATTCCGATATGGTGCAGCAAAGCTATATTTTTTGTTTTGCTTGTTTTAATTTCTGAAATATCAATATCGTTTTCTAAAACTTCGATATTTTCAGACGGAGAAGTTTCTTTGATTTTTCTTATAATCATTCGTTGAAACTCATAAAGGGGAAAAAATTCATAAGGAAACAATAAGCTTTCAATATCTACCTGAAAGTATTCTTTATCTCCGCAGGTTTTTTCAGGGTTTTTGTATACTTCTTTTTGCCTTTCTGTCAAAAGGTGCTGAGGTATCTTTTTTATATACGGTACAGTAAGGTTTTTGGCTTCACGCTCTTTTATGGCTTGTTCTATATCCACGTGTGTAAATTCAGCCTGCTTTTCATCTGTTTCAATAAAGAGATAGAATTCCAGGTCTTTCAATAATGATGCAATAAGAAGCTCTAACTTTTCATATTCAATCTTTCCTCCTGAAGATCAAGTAAGCGAAGATGTTTTCTGATGATTTCTTCATCTAATAAAAGTTCTTCGCGGTTTTTGTTGATAAGCCAGATTCTTTGAGTTTCAAGAATGTCAATATAAATATTCCGGTATTCTGTGAAATTAATAATGATTTCGGAACTACTCAACTGTTTCTCGTATTTCTCTAATTGATCTTTCAGTGCGGGGAAGCTTTCTATTTTGTGAGCATAATCTTTACGGATTTTATCCACTGCTACCTGAGCAAGGCTGTTTTGAATATCATAATCAATTTCCTTTTCACTTCTCACAAAATCCCGGTCTATAGGCGGGAATTTTTTCAATAAAAATGGAAGGGTAAGTCCCTGAACAAGCAATGTTAAAAGGATCACGAGAAATGTGATGAAAAGAATCAGATTTCTTTGTGGGAAAGGAGTTCCGTCTTCTAAAGTTAAGGGAATTGAAAGTGCTGCAGCCAAAGAGACCACACCCCTCATTCCCGTCCAGCCAATGATCATCGGTGTTTTCCAGCCGGGAGATTGTGCGTCTGCAACGGTGATAAAATTTCTCATAATTAAGGTCGTAACCACCGCTGCATAGCCTGCGAAAATTCTTACAATAATCAGAACTGCGGTAACAGCAACTCCATAACCTATTGCCGTATAAATATCGGTATCACCCAAACCGGAAACAATCTCGGGTAAATCTAAGCCGATGAGCATAAAAACAATTCCGTTGAGTAAAAAGCAAAGACTCTCCCAAACCGTTACAGTACGTATTCTGGAGGCGCTGCTCAAAAAATCATGACTTCGGTAAGAGAGAAATAGTCCGCCGCTTACCACTGCCAGAATTCCGGAAGCATGAAGCTGTTCTGCTGCCAGGTACATTGAAAATGGGGCAATGAAAGTCAGTAAAATGTCGGTATTTGAATCAGTGGGTAAAATCTTGTGCATTTTCAGAAAAACATACGCGATGATAAGTCCGATTCCTACACCGCCAATGCACATCCATACAAAGCTTCCGGCTGCTTCGTGCCATACAAACTGTCCGGTTGCTGCAGCAATCATCGCAAACCGGAAAATAATTAAAGAAGAAGCATCATTCAGCAAACTTTCGCCTTCAAGGATTGAAGCCAGCCTTTTGGGTACTTTTACAAATTTTAAAATCGCTCCGGCACTTACTGCGTCGGGTGGAGAAACAATTCCGCCTAATAGGAAACCTAAAGCTAGAGAAAATCCCGGGATAAAATAATTGGCGAAAATGGCAACCGATAATGCAGTGAAAAATACAACGACGAAAGCAAAACTGAAAATAATCCTTCGCCACCGCCAAAGTTCTTTCCATGAAGTTGACCATGCGGCTTCATATAACAAGGGTGGTAGAAAAATGATAAATATTAATTCAGGTTCTATTTTTATGGCAGGTACTCCAGGAATAAAGCTTATTAAAAGGCCTGCCAGCACAAGCAAAACAGGATAGGCAACCTGAATTTTTTAGCCAGCATAATAAGCATGGTGATGAGGAGAACTAAAAAAAGATAGAATTCGAAATTTTCTAGCATGTGTAATTTTTAGATAAATATATATTAAATTTTTAGAAAGATTTAGAGCTTAATAAAATTAAACAGACTCTAAATGCTGTTATAGAGATTATACAAATAAGACCGTAATTTGGATGTTTCTATTTGGAAAACATCAATGATCCATTGGAGATATCGGCAGAAGCCACAGATTTATATTCAAAAGCTAAGGAATTAGGATAATAGCTAATGTGTTCTTCACAGTTAAAGAGGCTAAAATTCTTAACTTTGTAGTTTTCACGGGTGTTTATCGCTAAAAATGTTTTTACAATTACCATCAAACGAAAATAAAATGTCAATAACAAACGAACAGGAATTAGCAGGAATGCAAAAAGTAAGTGAGGCTGTTGCCTATACTTTAAAAGAGATGATCAATTATGCTCAGCCTGGTATGACGACAAAAGAAATTGACGAATACGGAGCTAAGATCCTTTCCGGTTTCGGTGCAAAATCAGCACCTTATTTAACGTATGGTTTCCCGGGATGGACCTGTATAAGTGTAGACAATGAATTTTGTCATGGCATTCCGACTGATGAACGTGTTTTAAAAGAAGGCGATCTTATTAATATTGATGTTTCAGCGGAACTCAACGGCTATTGGTCAGATAACGGAGGCTCTTTCATCATTGGAGAAGATATTCATTCCCATCAAAAGCTGGTAGATGCTTCCAAAGAGATTTTACAGAAAGCAATCAACAATATTAAAGGAGGTGTAAGAATAGCTGATATCGGATTTCTTATGGAAACTGAAGCTAAAAAGAGAGGTTTTAAGGTCATTAAAAACCTTGGAGGACACGGAATCGGCAGAAGTCTTCATGAACAGCCCGATGAATTGATGAATTACAGGAACCGTTTCGATTCCAGACGGTTCAAGAAAAATTCCGTAGTGGCAATCGAAACATTCATCTCAACCTCTTCAAACCTTGCCGTAGAGCTTAATGACGGATGGACGATGGTAGGAAATAAAGGCGGCTATATGGCACAGCACGAACATACCATTGTAGTGACCGACGGAAAGCCGATTATCCTGACTGAAATGAATGGAATTCTGAACTAGATTTCAATGGAAATAAAAAAATATAAAAAGCCGCTCACAATAGTGTCAGCGGCTTTTTAATGGTAATAAATTCTTACAGAGGCAGCTTGTAATCGCATTTTGGATCATTACCGATTTCAACCCCCGGGATAACTTCACCGCCAGGACAATACTGATTACAGGCGTTCCAGACTTTGGTGCTGTTGATATAACAAAAACAGTTGCATGGATGAACCGGAATTGGTCCTGCTCCCTGAATTTCCCTTAAATTTTGTCTTCCGATTTTCTTTAGATTTTTCATAATGAATATTTTTAATTGGTTCAGTGAAGTTAATAAAAATTATAAATTCAATTTAAATATTTTTCGCATAAGTGATTAAAAATCATTTATTAAAGTGAAAATTTGCCATCCTGTCAGGAAATAATTTAGATACATCATTATAAAACAAACCACCTGCAACAATGCAGATGGCCTATTATGTATGAGTAATTCCGCTACTTTCCTCCGCCGTCGTTTTTCTCCACGTCTGTTTTGGTATTTCCTTTTACTTTCTGGTTTCCGAAACGTTTTACGAACGAAAGTGAAAATCCGTACCAGTCGGATTTCACGGCTGATCTGAAAGTTCCGTCCGGGCTGTAAGTAGTCGTATCAAAATTAGGTCTGCTGAAAATATTCATCAGCTGAAGGCTTACTTCCATCTGTGTTTTAGGGAATATCTTCGTTGCAGAGATGTTATGGAAAATATTGGTCCTGTTGGCCAATGAGTTTCCATTGTTCTGATTAGAGACTTCCACCCATGCACTCAGGTTAATATTCTTGTTAAAAAGATTCGTATAGGAGAGATTGGCTGAAGCCCCCATATAGCTGATGTAATCTCTGCTGTCAAGTTTATTCACTTCGTTGAAGTCATGGTTATCGATATAGTACCAGCCAACCCCGACATTTACATTCAGCTTATTCTTCAGGAAAGTCTGATTAGTATTGGCAAAAAGATAATACTTCTGCACTTTCCCGTTAAGATTGTCCGGCAGGGTAACCGTCCGTCCGTCTTCTTCTGCAAAAGTGGTCCAGTAATCCTTATCCGTATACATATACCTTGCAGAAAGGAAATATTTTTTCTTGAATCCGAATTTCATATAAAGCCTGTGGCTTGGGTTAGGTTCCAGATCCATATTTCCGCGGGAGAATGTTCCGTCATTGGTTGGCACCAGGAACGGATTGAATTCCGCATACCACGGGCGCCAAAGATTACGGTTATACGTTAAACTCAGGTCATATTTATCCGAAAAAGAATATTTAAGCAATAAATTCGGGAGAAGAGTACCGTAAGAATCCTTTCTTTCCGTTCCGGCTACATCCTGCCTCATCTTATAATCAATATGCTCATAGCGTACCCCGATTCTCGTTTCCAGTTTTTCGAAGAACGTTTTACTGAAGTTGACATACAGGGAATTGATATTATCCTCGTAATGAAAAACATCGCTGGGACGCAGGTTATCTGCATTATTTCCGGATAAGCTGTTGGGAATTACATTATTGTTAAAATCCATTTTTCCGCCCACTTCAAAACTGCCTCCTTTTCCCAGAGGTTGGGTGTAATCTACTTTCAGGTAATAATTTCGCGTCTGTTCATGAGAATTGATACCAAGCCTGTTGATGGTTGATGAAGTATCGTAAGTCTTTAAAAACTCATTCGTATTCTTCTGAGAATTGTAGTTGGTTCCTAAATTCACATCCAGAATCCTGTTTTTTCCTTATCGTAATATTTGTAAAAAACATTGGTTCCAAGTGTACGGTAACGTCCTGTTACATCCTGGTTCTGGTGGTAAGAATCAAACAGTAAATCATTCTTCGTTCTGATGAGGTCTGCATCAGAAGTTGATGAGTTTCTACTCTGATAATATTCAAGAATAACGCCTATATTATTTTTATCATTCAGTTCATATTCGGAAGTGGAGGATAGGGAAGGACTCTGGCCTCTGCCTAAGGTTTCATTGCTGATCCTGGTAATATCATTATCCTTATATAAACTGTTGACACTGGTATTCTTTTGAAAGTAAGTATTGTCGCTGTAACTGCCGATTAAGGTCTGTGTAAAATTTTTCTTATGATAGTTAAGGTTAAGATTGGTATACTGCGAATTTTTTGTGTTCTGTCTGTTGTTAAAGGTTACGCTGCCTTTTATTCCTTCATCGTCTCTTTTTTTAGGACAATATTAATGACCGATCCGGCAGTTTCATAACGTGATGAAGGACTGGTGATCACCTCAATTTTCATCAGATTATCTGCAGGAATCGTCTTCAGGTACTCCTTTAATTCCTTGCCTGTAAAAACAGACTTCCTGTCATTGATGTAAACCGTTACCGATTCCCCTTCCGCTTTTACGGCATCATTGTTATCAATACTTACCAAAGGGGTCATTCTGAGGACATCCCAGGTCGTATTTCCCGCAAGAATAGAGCTGTTGGACACATTAAACACCGTTCTGTCAGCTTTAGATTCTACGGTAGGTTTTCTTGCCGTTAAGGTAACTCCTTCAATTTGATTTTCCTTCTGCTTGATGGTATCGTTTTTTGCTTGTGCAAATAGCAAAGAACTTATTAATAAAGCGGCCGAAGATATAATTATTTTCATTCAAAGTGATATTTCACCAATAAGACATTTATTGCTGAAAGTTTGTTACATCAAACTGAAAAAATTAGTAAAAAATTAACAAATAATGGCTTTTGCGATAAAACGATACAGTCTAAAAGTCGGTTGGAGATCTTCCTGGTAAGTTGTTGTTTATTCTAAAGTTCTTCAGATGTCAGGAAAACCATGATAATCTAAAGTAAATACTCTCTTGGTTCGTTTATGCTATAAATATGAAATCTATTCATATATTTATTATTCTGATTTTCTAAAAAATGAAGATTCGGAACATAAAAACAAAAGAATGAATTTTAAAAAACAAATGGGACAGTTTCCCAATGAAAAGAGAAAAACCTATTTCAGCACACTGCCCAATTATACCAACGGGAAATTCCAGAACATACTTCCCACACCAGCCCTTCTGGAAGGGGAAAGCATGACCAAATTACTTTTCCAGACCTTATGCAGAACAGAAAATGTAAGCCCGAAATTGCCTGTTCCCTTCGTAATAACCGACCTGAAAAATCTTAAACCTGATGAAAATGTACTCATATGGTTCGGGCACAGCTCTTATTTTATCCAGATCGACGGCAAAAAATTCCTGATAGACCCTGTATTTAGCGGAAATGCATCCCCGATGCCTGGTTCTATAAAAGCCTTTGCCGGATCGGACCACTATAAGCCGGATGATATGCCGGAAATTGATTTTCTTCTTATCTCTCATGATCATTGGGATCATCTAGATTATTCAACCGTTCAGAGTCTGAAAGATAAAGTAGGTAAAGTTATTTGCGGCCTGGGAACCGGACAGCATTTCGAATACTGGGGCTGGGAGACAGAGAAAATTATTGAAAAAAACTGGTGGGAAAGTGTTGATTTAGCAGATGGTTTTACCATTACATTCACCCCTGCAAGACATTTTTCCGGACGTCTTCTGAACCGGAATATTTCGCTTTGGACCTCCTTTGTATTGCAGACGCCGTCTAAAAAGCTGTTTCTTGGGGGCGACAGCGGTTATGGGAATCATTTTACAGAGATAGGAGATCAATACGGACCTTTTGATCTCGCCGTAATGGAATGCGGACAGTACAACGAAAAATGGCCATATATTCACAGCCTTCCCGAGCAGATTATCAAAGAAGTCCAGGAACTCAGGGCCGAAAATTTCCTCCCTGTTCATAATTCAAAGTTCAAACTCGCTCAGCATCCATGGTTCGAACCTTTGGAGCTGGTTTCAAAATACGCGGAAGAAAACAGTATACCCGTTACACTTCCAATGATAGGGGAAAAAGCAGATCTCGATCAATTAGGAAAAGTAACCTGGAAAAAATGGTGGCAGGAATTGATGTAACGATTGAACATATATCTTTAATCCAACCAACCGAAGATTGATTTCTTCTTTGTTTCCTAAAATATATACTAAAGAAATAGAACTTTGTGTGAAAAACTAAGTGCTATTAAAGTTAAAATCCGGCTCAGATATGAGCCGGATTTTCCATTCATAATCAACTAACTTAAATCTATGGTTCCTGATGAGCCACTTTCGTATGGATGATATCGTAATAAACAGAAGGATTTCCTGCATCAGGAATAATTCTGTAAGTAAATTCCGAATTATTTAAAGTAAGAATATCAACAACCCTTGTGAACAAGACATTTCCATTGGCATCCAGAGCAGTGATCGTTCTTTTCTTCCCGTCGGGAGAGATAGACCATGTTCCCTGTGACCTCAGGACGTTATTCAGTCCGTAAATCGTAAAAGTTCCGTTCGCTTTAAAATAAGAATATCCTACAAAGCCTGCTACACTTGCATCCGTCAAAGCTACCTGATTTCCGTTTTTATCTTTGGCTCCGGTTGTTTCCCATGGAGTGGAAGCCAGGATAAGCTGTCCGTTCGCCGGTTCCGTGTGAGCCGTTTTTGTATGGATAATATCATAATAAACGGATGGATCATTTGGATTGGTGTGAATCCTGTAAGTGAATTCATTTCCGTTAAGGACAAGAATGTCCACCACACGGCTGAAAATTGAAGTGCCGTCAGGATTAAGTGCTGTAATGGTTCTCGTTTTTCCTTCGGCATCTACAGACCATGTTCCGCGGGATCTTAAAGCGTCACTGAGATTATAGATCGCAAAGTTTCCATCAGCTTTGAAATACGCAAAACCAACGAAGCCTGCTACATTGGCATCCGTCAGAGCGACTGAGTTCCCGTTTTTATCCTTAGCCCCGGTCGTTTCCCACGGAGTGGAAGAAAGAACCTGTGAAGGAGTAGGTTTTTCCTGAACAATATCATCGTTATCAGAGCAGGATACAAAAGCTGATAGCATCAATACAGCAGTAATCAGGTAATAGAATTTTTTCAGTGTATTCATAATTGATATTTTTATTCTCTGCAAACATATTCCTTATGAAAATCAAAACGTTGTACAGAATATCTCTTTTGTTGTAAAATGTATAACTCTCCATTTGATATATAATTAATTGACAGAGAATAAATCATAAGTAACGGATCAGCATAATTATTTCCGCTTAAAAAACTATTTTTGAATATGAATAACAGAAACCGCGGAAAAAATACAGGAGATGATACGCTGTTTGGCTCTGAAAAGCAACTGGACAGACTGAAAATGGCAGCACAGGACATGTTGTATTTACTGACCCGGGATTATCCTGAGAAAGCTTCCTCAGAACTGGTAGGAAACAGGTACAAATTGAAAACCCGCCAGATCCAGGCGTTACGGGGAGCCTCTGCATCGGAAAAACAAATAGATGACAGGAAGCTAAGGCAGCTGGAAGCGGCAGAACTGGAAGGCAAGATACTTTATATCGACGGTTTTAATGTGCTGATCCTGATGGAAAGCCTGCTCTCGGGAGCTTATATTTTTGAGGGTTCCGATGGATGTTTCCGCGATCTTTCAGGTATTCACGGAACCTATAAAAGGGTCAATCAGACTTTAAGAGCAGTGGAACTTGTAGCAGTTTTTTCAAAAAAGCTAAAATACAGAAACTCATCTGGATCTTTGATAAGCCGGTTTCCAACAGCGGAAGAATTAAAGAAATTATCCTTGATTTTGCACACGAAAACGATTTGAACTGGGAAGCCGGACTGGAATATAATCCGGATAAATTTTTGTCAGAAAACTCAGAAATTGCAATATCTTCGGATGCATGGATATTGGATCACTGTAAAATGTGGTTTAATCTCATAGGATATTTAGTCGCAGAAGAGAAACTGCAGGTGAACCTTATAAAAATGTTTGAAGATGCAATTGTTTGACCCTTATATTCCTCTGATTTCAGATGCATGGAAGGAAAAATACCATGCCGTTCTTGCCGAAGAACATCTGCAGGCTATAGAAAATAATATCCTGAAATTTAAGAATGATCAGCTGGAATGGGGTTTTCCATATTTTAATGAAGAAATTAAAACAGACCGGACAGAAAGCTTCAGAAAATTCACCGGAATATTTCAAAGTAGTGATCCTGATGAGGTAAAAGCAGTACAGCTGGAAGAAATTTCGTTTGAGCACTGGTTAAATGTCCTGGGGCAGCGTCTCACTTCTGCCAGTATTCGTGACGAAAATGCCATTCCACCTTTAAAGGAAAATCTTATTCAAGCATGTTGCCGGCCTTTTAACAGCGAAATAACTACCGCGCAGAGAGCCTGGGAAAAACATACCGGAAGAATGGATGACCCATTCTGGGGAGAGGTCAAGGGTAACAATCGGCAGAAACAGGAAAAAGTAATGGAAAAGATCTGCTATATTCTGGACAACAGAACCTGGTGGAATGTTTTTTATCATTACAAGCATGAAATTGTTTTCGAAGTCAGGAAAAAGGAAGGTCATGGCATCCGCTGGAGCCATGGAGGGAAAAAGCTGATAGGCTTTCTGGAAAAATTTATCAATGAGTAAAACGAAATTCTTCACTGCGCAAAAAGACTGCGTATCAATCAGATATTTTTGCCAGTTTAAATGACAAATTCAAAAAACAAATGAATACATACATTGATATTGGCATTAATCTGACCAATAAACAGTTCTATAATGAACATGAAGAAATTATTAACCGTGCCCTAGATAATGGGGTAGAACAAATGATCCTCACGGGAACAAGCATACGCGGAAGCAAAGAATCTGCTGAAATTGCGGAAGAATATCCTGATATTTTATTTTCTACAGCAGGAATCCATCCTCATGATGCGAAATCTTTTAACCTGCAAAGCATTTCTGAACTCAGAAGTCTTCTGAAACTGGGGCATGTGGTCTCAGTAGGAGAGTGCGGATTGGATTTTGACCGGGATTTTTCTCCAAGACCTGTTCAGGAAAAATGTTATCGGGCTCAGCTGGAACTGGCTATTGAGGTTGGCAAACCTCTTTTCCTCCATGAAAGATCGGCTTTTAAAAGATTTAATGAAATTACGGATGAATACCTTTCTGAACTACCGGAAGCTGTTGTCCATTGCTTTACAGGAACATTAGATGAAGCGAGAGTCTATCTTGATAAAGGCTTTTATTTAGGGTTTACCGGAGCAATAAGTGATGATAGAAGGTTTAAACATCTGGAAGAAGTTATCAAATACACTCCACTTGACCGGATGATGATAGAAACCGACGCGCCTTTTATGCTCCCGAAAAATATGCCAAAAATACAGAACCGCCGCAATGAACCGTCTTTTCTTCCTTATGTAGCCCAGACCGTTGCTCACTGGAAGAAGATCAGCATTTCTGAAGTGGCCGAGGAAACCTCAAAAACCACCAGAAAATTTTTCAGACTATAAAAAAGAGCTCTACAAATTAAGTAAAGCTCTTTTTTTAGTGAAACAGCGAAATAGCAAAAGGTAAAACAGCAAAATGGCAAAATGGCAAAATCGCATATTAGCCTATCAGCTTCTTCGCCTTTTTACAATTCAGCCTTTTCGCCTTCTAAAGACTTTTCAGTGCCGATTCCAAAGCCAGTTCCATCATTGGTTTAAGGGCTTTTTCTCTTTCATCAGCAGAAATTTTTTCGTGGGTAGGAATAATATCGGTTACTGTAAGAATCGTAGCTGCATTTTTCCTAAATATTGGGCATTCGCAAATAATCCGAAAGCCTCCATTTCTACTGCCGGGCAGTTATATTTTGTAGCAATGGCAGGAATATTCTGATCTTTTCTATAGAAAATATCACTGCTGTGAACATTGATCGCTTTTGCCGCCAAAGAAAGCCCCTGAGCAGTTTCATTAATCGTCCCGAAGATATTTCCCTGGTGAGGAAGGATTTCATCCTCAATTTCCCATGCATACTTTGCATAGGTACTTTCACTGGCTGCATTTTCAATATTTAAAATATCAAAAAGCTTAAGATCTGTAGTATAGGCCCCGCAGGTCCCGATTCTGATGATGGTATCTACTTCATATTCCGTAAATAATTCAAAAGAATAGATCCCGATGCTCGGAAAACCCATTCCGCTGGCTCCTACAGTGATTTCCTTACCTTTGTAAAGACCTGTATAATAAAAGATTCCTCTTGTTTTGCTTACCAGTTTAGCATTTTCCAAATAATTTTCAGCGATATATTGTGCACGAAGCGGATCCCCGGCTGCAATACTACTTTAGCAATTTCTCCTTTTTTGCACTGATGTGAATACTCATAATGTTATTTTGAAGGGACAAAGATAGCAACTTTTAGATGGAAATATATTCAATGCCATAAGTTTTGCGTACCCAAAATTCCCCTCCTCCGGAGAGGTGGCAGATCAGAGATCTGACGGGGTGGTAAAAAAGATAATTCAATCACTATTGCAAATACAGAATCAAAAAGCAATAACACAGAAGAAGTATTTCCATCATCTCCTTCTTATTTTAGCCAAAGTTAAAATGTAAATTACCAATGAAAATAGAGCATATTGCGATCTGGGTAAAAGACCTGGAAAAAATGAGAACATTCTACCAGACCTATTTTGGAGCCGTCTCCAATGAGAAATACCATAATCCTGTAAAGCACTTCCAGTCTTATTTTTTAAGTTTTGAAAATGGCTGTCGTCTTGAGATAATGAACAGACCCGACATTCAGGAGAGCGGGAACTCTTATGATTCCCAGCAGTTCGGGATTATTCACTTGGCATTTTCTACGGGAAGTAAGGAAAAAGTAGATGAACTGACAGAAGTTTTAAGAAAGGACGGTTATACCATAGCCGGTGAACCCCGTACAACAGGTGATGGCTACTACGAAAGCGTAATTCTGGATCCGGAAAATAACATTATTGAAATAACTGATTAATCGCTGTTTTTAAAGTAAAGTTTTGGATTTAGATTTAGGTTTCGGCGGCTTTGCCGCCGAAACCTAAATCCATTAAAGTATTTTCAACACATTCACAAACATATTATTTTTCATTAAAGCCAATCGTTCATTATCTGTGCAATGCGGATAAAATACAGTGTAAAAATAATTTATCGTTAATTTAATTAACTTTTATCCATTCTACACTGGAAATAGTATTTAACTTATTAATCATCCATATAAAATTTTATTCTCTGCGAAATAGTTTTATTTTTGTTAGATGATGCAAACCGGCTCCCCATTTTTGGATACTATTTTTCTGCTGCGGAAAAGCGGCAACATGACTGTTTTTTCAGATTTACAGCATATCTCAGCAAAAGAAGAGCAGGAAGCCGGAGATTATTTTGAAGCGGAATTTGAAAAAGAAAGGCTGGAATTTTTATCTGCGGATATCCATTGTCACAAGGAAGCAGCGGTTTGGGCAGCTAAAGTTTTATATCACAGTACCCAGCTCTATCTTATCCGGAAAAATACAGCAAAAGATATAGAAAGACTGATTCCGAAATTGAAAATAACACCTGATACTTCTTCCATCTTATCTGCGGATTTATCATTAAGGTTCTTGCCACAGATTGCATCTCTGCTACATGCTGCAGATCCAGATGATCCGTTGATTAAGATTCTGGAAGACATTCTTACACAGTTTCATTATTCAGCAATTGGGTATCATCTTGATCTGGGAAAAGTCAACTGGGAAAAAGTGCTGAAGGACAAAACCTACCGGAAATTATATCTGGAGAGAATTGTAGAAAAGAGAGCTTATGAACTAGCTGAAATTCCCTATATTAATAAACTTTTAATGGCGGATTTCGGAATGCATAAAGATACTTATTGGAGAGATTTAAAGATTGTTGAACATGGAGATTAATACTGCAGTTACACTCGGTTTTGTAATAGCTTCCTACTTTTTTATTTTCAGTATTCTGGCATACTATGCCCAAAAGATCATCTTTAAAAAGAGGATTAAAGAAGTTCATATGTTTATGTCATTCTCAAAACCTTTGTATTCCTATACCCTCAAAAATCATGTTGAGGTTAAATACGGTTATATACCGCTTTCCAGCTATGTCAATGTTGATTTTGGGGATGAGTTTGGTTTAACCGGTCCTGAGCTGAAAAGACATGAAGCAAAAATCGGGAATAATAGTACCGCTTTTCATCTCATGACAACAGTTTTTTTCCTGGTAGTTTTTGGTACGGTAAATTTTATTCTTGGAAATAATACGCTGACCATGTTCAGTGATTTGGGCTCCAATACCTGGGCATTATTATCCGGGAAACAGCAATTTTCAGATTTTGCGGGATTTATTCACAGCCAATATAACGCTTACGGAAAAAACTTTTACATAGTGGCGTCTGCCATGATGTATTTCATTGTGATTGCTTTACTGATGATCGTTACCGCTTGGTCTCCGTACCTTTCATTGATCTTATCCTTGTTTATTGTGGTGATCTATTGTTTATTGGTTTTTAAATATTTCGGATTGCCGCTGACTTTCTATATCGATCTGATGCTCGCATTAATTATTAGCGGATTTATATACTTTTTATTATTAAGATTTTTCATTAAATAAATACTGATGACTCAAAATATTACAAAACTTAATACCGTTCTCAACTACGTAAAAGATACCTTCGTAGGAAAAAATGATGTTGTGGATCTGTTGGGAATCTGCCTGCTGGCAAAAGAAAATGCTTTTCTGTACGGACCTCCGGGGACTGCAAAATCTGCCATTGTAAGAACACTGTCAAAAACAGTCAAAGATGGGAAAAACTTTGAGTATTTATTAACCCGTTTTACAGAACCGAACGAAATTTTCGGTCCTTTCGATATCCGGAAACTCAAAGAAGGAGAGCTTCTTACCAATACCGAAGGCATGATGCCGGAAGCTTCAATTATTTTTCTGGATGAAATATTCAATGCCAATTCCGCGATTCTGAATTCACTTCTGACCGCTCTGAACGAAAAAATCTTCAAAAGAGGAAAAGAAACAAAAAAATTGCCGGCGCTTATGTTCGTGGGAGCAAGTAATGTTCTCCCGGAAGATGAATCGCTCAACGCATTATTCGACCGTTTTCTGGTCAGAATCAATGTAGATTATGTAAATCCTGAGCTTCTTCAGCAAGTCCTTCTGGCCGGAAGAAAGCTGGAGAATGAAGCAGAAACCGATATTCCGGAAATTCTTGCAGACGAAATCAGGGAACTTCAGAACCTTTGTAAAACAGTGGATTTGAAACCAATCTACGAAGTATATTT
This sequence comes from Chryseobacterium sp. GTID13, assembly GCF_056172655.1. Classification (NCBI taxonomy): domain Bacteria; kingdom Pseudomonadati; phylum Bacteroidota; class Flavobacteriia; order Flavobacteriales; family Weeksellaceae; genus Chryseobacterium; species Chryseobacterium sp. GTID13. The sequence goes on along the minus strand of NZ_JAOCMB010000007.1, from coordinate 667,751 downwards.
AAATACCATTATCAGCTTAAGAAATACAGGAATTGCTATTTCAGACCGTAGAGCGGTAAAACTTCAGAACCTGATTGCTGCCAGCGCTTTAATCTGTGGAAGAAATGAAGCCGTACTTTCCGACCTTTGGGTGCTGAAACATATCTGGGATACAGAAGAGCAGATTGAAATTCTTGAAGGCATCATCAACAGGACTATTGAAAAAGATGATCATCCGAAATCCCACCCACAGGCTATGCAGAACAAAACTCCGAATCCGGAGGAAGTAATGAAAGACGTAAAAATCCTTGTGGAAAAATGGAACGGTGGAATGCTCAGCTTTGAAGAGCAGAATGTGATCAAAGATAAACTGAGATACCTTCAGACCCGTTGCGACTGGATCAGGAATCCGGAGCAGAAACAGTATATACAGCAAGAAATTGAAAGCTTATGGCAGAAGATCCTTCAAAGTGTGTAAAAGAATTCCGTGCAGAAATTCCCCGTGCCGATGAAGATGTTCTCGGCTCAATAAGAGACTGGAAAAACATCCATATTGCGGTGGATGAAGACACCGTGTGGCTGAAAGGTTTCACCGAAGAACAGACTGTATCCCCGGAGATTCAGCAGCTGCCGAATTTTATATTGTACGAACTGCGTGAAGGACTTTTATTTAAAAAGGGGCACTGGTTCCAGACAAAAAGATGAGAACTGCTTTGCTGTGGTCACCGATAGATAAAGCATTGAGCCTTACTTTTCCGGCTTCCAATCAGAATTATTTTGGAATAGATGAAAAAGTTAAGGTCAGTTTAAAGCCAGGCAGTGAAGAACATCCTGCTGTGGCATTATTAAGTATAATTTCAGAAATTAAAGAAAGCATTCCCGCCCAACCGAATTTCAGACTTGAAAAAATTGAATGGGCGGTGATTAATGATAAAGCCCTGTTTCTCGGAACTCCATTGTTAAGCCTTCCGGGTAAAACCTATTGGACAAGAGACGGGCATCTTCTGCCGGCAGGCCTTGAATTCGAATTTAAAAATCTGAGTTCCCTTCTGCAGCAGCAGTATAATAAAAGTTTGGACAAATGGCTGTTATGGAATGAAGACGGAACCTATCTTCCCATTAAAAAAGAAGATTTCCGGCCGCTGTCTGTAAGCTCATTCCGTCTTACTGAAAAAACAAAAGAATGGATTTAAACGAATATTTCCAGTCATACGAAAACTACTTCTGGGAGTGGGAAACCGACGAGGATATCGCCGGAGATTCCGGGTACCATGTTCATAACCTTATCTCGATTCCGGGCGTTGGGGCCATAGCCTACAGACCTTACGTAATGGAGATTCTGAAAGAGCTTCAGCCGCAGGGATGGCCTCCTTTCGGGGCATTGCTCATGGTGTTGTATGCAATGCAGGACGGTTACACAGATTTCGCAGGTCCTTTAAAACATACCGCTGATTTTCACAGTATCGGAAATTTTGATTTCACCGCCGAAAAGAGCATTGAATTCCTTGAAAAGCTTAAATCATTAAATAAAACCTATAAACAGGGGCAAAACAGAATAGTACTTCTTCAAACCTTATTTCAGGACTCACATAACAGGCTGTCTCCCGGAAAGGCAGAAATGATCCTCACGAATTATTACCGGAGACCCCACATGCTGGCTGCTAGTGCAGAGAAAAAATATGCGGGACCATCAGCAATTAACAGAGATCTGAGTACCCTCAATCTTTTGAACGAAAGATTCCCTACCACGCAGTCTATCGTTGATGCTATGCGGGATCATATAGATGAACCGGAGCTGGATGACGAAGTGGTGGAAGAGGAAACCACTGTAGAAACAAATAAGGATTTCATTCAGCAACTGATCGAAGAACCCAAAACCTTTCAGGTAGGAAGTCTCATTAAAAGGATCTGGAGCGGACTGAGAATTCCTATGCGCCATCTTTCTCCCGGAGAACAGCCTATCGGGGGATTTCTGATATGGCAAACAAAGGAGATCTGCACAGAATGCTGCTTTCTGAATTTGCCAACGAAGATGAGGTTTTTATGAACCGTGTAGCCAATAACGAAGCTTTATATATTCAGAGAGAAATACCGCCGGAAGAAAATATTTTTGAGCGTATTATTTTAATCGATACTTCCCTTAGAAACTGGGGAACACCCAAAGTAATGGCATTTGCATCAGCCATTGCCGTCATTAAACATCCGAAAGCCCATTCAGAATGTAAAGCCTTTGCACTGGGACAGGCGGGTATTCCGATTTCTCTGGATAAACCGGAACATATTATTGAAAACCTCAACCAGGTAAGTCCCGTTCTGGAAGTTTCAGAAGCATTGGAAAAATTCTTCAGCGAAGAACATACTGAAAAAGATCTTGAAGTGTTCTTCATTACCCATCAGGAAAACCTTGCCGATGAAAAGATCCAAAAGGTAATCCATGAAAACAGGGACAGGCTGAAATTCCTGATCACAACAGAGTCTAACGGGGAGCTAAATTTCTACAAGCACCATAAAGGAGCCAGAAAACATATTCAGAAAATAAAGCTTCCTTTGCAGGAATTATGGGCCAACCCGCCACAGCGTAAGCAAAAAGCCCATCAGATCAACGGTAAGAAAACAGACCTTCCGCAAAATTACCCGATGCTGTTTCCCACACCGTCCAATAAAATTGCCCAGTTCTTATACGAAGGTGAATTTTATATTCTGAGTTCAAAAAAACAGCTGCTGAAGACCTATCTTTCCGATAATTATTATGACAGGCATTCCTATGATTATTATAAAACCTATCATGGCTGCGAAGTTTTGATTGAAGATATTTCGGTGAAGCCGAGAGGGCAGTTTGCTTTGGCTAAGAACAAGCAGCAGCATTTTATTTTATGCCAGTACCAGGCTGATAAAAAACTCGTTTCAAAGCTTAATCTGAATACCAAAGAATATTCCGAGCAGAACGTTACCGGACTGAATATCCCCGGTTCCTATCACCTGATCTATTTTGGAAAGAATTTCTACCTTCACCAGCCTACGAATTCTTCCCTTTATAAAATTAGTCTGGAAGGAAATGTATTTGTAGAAAACATTTTCAATGATGACGGCGAAATAGATAAAAATGTCGCAAAAGCAGAGATTGAAGTAGCCAAGCTGAACCGCAGCGGAATGAAGATCATCAGCAACTTCAACAGAATGGGCATCAATGAAAACAATAATCTGGTGGTTTCAGGAAATGAACTCAGCAGAATATACGAGAACTCCCTGAACCTTTATAAGAACAGGTTTACCGTAAAGATCCTTGCAGAGCAGAATAAAAATAAGTTTACATTTCAGGATGGCAGCGAGGTCATTACAGATTCCCGCGGCATGCTTACCTTTAAAAGCAGCAATACCGGAATCCCCACATTTTATATTCCTTCCACAGAATATGGATTTTTGGCCCTGGCGACTAATACCGAATATGGCGGATCAGAATATTACCTTCCAAAGAATACCTTACTAAAAGTGAAAACGATGGAAGAAATGTATACTCAGTATTTAACAGCATTTATTGACCAGATCCTGGATTATGGAGCTTAGAATAAAACCTTTTCCTAAAAACACTTTTCTTAAAAAAGGACTTTTGATTAAAGGTCCTTCACCCCGACTATGGCTTCATGAAATGGAAATACTGGGAATAGATCTCAGCCGCGTAAAGTCCTTTGCTATTCCTTCAGATCAGCCTAATGTTCTGTACGGATGCTTGCTGGTGTTTCATGATGAAGCGCCCCAGGAAATCGGGAGAAATGCTTATTTCCAGTGTGTGGACGACCAATTGTTTATCCCTGAAAACACCATATTTTACCCAAAAATTAACCCGGAAGACTGGCAGTCTGCCGGTTCACGGTTTATGGTGATGCATCCTGAATTTGGTTTTGTCAAACTTACGGAAGAAATAGACTGGCTTTCCGTGATACAGGAACCTGAAATTTCAATCGGAAAAGTAAGAAAACCTTCCAACGGGGTAAAAATTCCACAACATATCGAAAGCTTCACCGTTGAGATGGATGATGAAAAAGTCCTGGAAACCCTTCAGCAGCCGAAAAGTGAAGAAGAATGGATGAAAGATCTGCCTTTTGACCTGAAAAAAGTAATGGCAGGAAACAAAAAAGAAATTGAAAAATACTTAAAATATTTAGAAAAATATCCTGACAGAGCTGTAGAACTAGGTGTCCCGCTAGATATTATGGGGACGTCCCGTGGTGACGGTTTTGGAAAGTTTACTTTTGGAGATAACTGGCTGAGTTCCCTGTTCGGAGGTTCGGGAGATCGGAAAGAAAGTGCAGGAAGCCGGAATTTCCGGTGGATCTTTTGGGGTGTTGTGGTGATTGCTATACTTTTCAGAATTTTCATGCCATCGGATAAAGACAGAGCCCAGAAAGAAGATTTTCTTGTTTCGTCGGGTAATATTATGAACGGAACGGAAAAGCTTAAGGCAGATATCATTGCTTATCAGTCCGGAGTGACAGATATTGATATGAAGATCGATTCCATTTACGGAAAAGAAAGGAAAAAGCTTTCCAATGAATATACTGCGGCCGGAGCTGCCATGTCAAAAGATAAAAATGAAAGAGAACGGTATAAAAAATCAGGAGGCAGAAATCTGGGAGAGGTTGGAAATGATATTGAAAAACTGAATGCCAGAGAGCAAAACAGCAGGGATTCCCTGAAAATTGTTTATTCAAAAAGAATCACCAAACATCTTGTTCAGCAGGAAGAAACCATGAAGCGCCGGATTTCAGATTCACTGAAACAGTACACCAAAGGAAAACCTGTGAACGGTGAGATTGTGAAATTTATTTTAAAGAAAAAGCAGGTTCTTGTGGCAGATTCTCTTGGGAAGCTGTATGGAACCCTTGATATAACAGAGCTTCCGCCCACTCCGGTTAAAGATTCAAAAGTTGGAACCCTTGAATCCGGAGAGCGCGCTAATAATGAGAAAACCGGGATCTCAGATATCCTGTATCTTGTGATTTTTATGTTTGGGGCTGTAGGTCTCTATTCTTTTATTTTTAAAAGGAAATCATTAAACCTCGGTGGTGATAATGTTCCGCTTTGGGTGAAGATTACATTGTCTGTCCTGTTGGTTTCCATGCTGGTATATCTGTTTTATCCGCTGGTAAAAATGTTTGGGTACAACTGGTTCGTATGGATACTGGTCATCTTTGTGATCCTTCTCCTTTACCGCCTGTTCAGCGAAGACAAAACCATTTTAAACTCTGATGACGATGAATAAACAGAAATTTATAGACAAGTTCCTGATTGCATTTATGATCCTGGCAGTGTTTAAGATCATTGGCATCGCTGCACAGCTCTTTCACGAAAGTTTTTGGAGTGTGGTGGGAACACTGATTATTTTCCTGGTGGTGGCCTTTATTATTATGATTGTGATTACTGCTTTAAAGGATAAGGAGCGGAACAGTAAAAGTTCGGGAAGAAGAGGTTCCGGTGGCGCGAACTTTTATTTGGAGACCTCCTTATTTGACAGAATCAGAAACAAATACGAAGAACTTGCTGAAAAATATATCGCGGAAAAAGATTATAAAAAAGCAGCCAAAGTATACATGAACCTGCTCCAGGATAATTTCCGCGGTGCAAAAACCCTGGAAAACGGCGGTTTCTATAATGAGGCAGCGGTTGTTTACCTTAAAAAATTAAATAATAAATCAGAAGCAGCATCCTGCTACGAAAAAGCAAAGCAATACAAAAAAGCGATTGATCTGTACAAGGAAATGCAGCAGAAAGAGAAAGTAGGAGACCTTTATAAAGAATTGAATGATATAAAAAATGCCCTGAACTATTATCAGATGGTTGCGGATGATTATACGGCGAACAACCAGATGGTAAAAGCATCACTGGTATACAGCAAAAAAATGGAACAGCCGGAAGAAGCTCAAAAAATTCTTCTAAAAGGCTGGAATGAAGACAAAGACACTTTCAACTGCCTGAATAATTATTTCGCCAATATTTTTGACCTTAAAAAACTGGAAAAAGAGATTCAGAGTATTTATCAGGATACTCCGTCTTATAAAAAAGGGATCTATCTTGAAGCCATGAAATACGAGTTTAAAAAAGCTCCTGAACTGCAGGCTGTAACCCGTCATATTGCTTATGAAATTATTGCAGAAAAAGTAAGCACACGTTCTGAGATCATTAATGAACTGAAGCATTTCAATCCTGATGACAGTGTGATTTTAAAGGATATTTCGAGGTTTAAAACAGGGAGGAACAGGATATTGAGAAATTAAGATTGAAGAATTAGGAATTTAAAAATTTAATTAAACAGAGTTCTGTTCTACCGACAAAAACAAAGTGGCTGAGGCACTCGAAGCCACCTTATTCCCGGCAAACAAAAGTGTAATTTGATTTCTCAAAAACAATTTTTCATATCTTTGCGCCAGAAAATTATGACACTACAAAGAGCACATATCAATGTAAATCTATGCGATAGCCCTTCAATAAAAGGATTATTCGGATACGAATGGATGATATGGAATGAGGCGAAATGTGCTTGCTTTGAAAATTATTTACAATAAACCCGTAAAAATTTAAACAAAATACCGCAGAAACGCCTCGAGATATCGAGGCGTTTCTTGTGTTTTAGGCCATAAATTATTTAGAATGAAAAAAATAACCATATAAACGAAAATTTTTTAATCAATAATGAACATTTAATACAATAAATAAGAGTGATAAGTAACCCGATGAGAGACAGTCATTTAGGTATTTGAGGAATCTGCAGGATATTGCGGACAGGTATTTCTTATGCTAAATATTTAGTTTAACTATTTGATTTTCAGTAATTTAATCGAAAAATAAATTTGGAGATTAAAAAATTTCATACTTACTTTGCAACCGAAAATTGAAAGCAACAGGTTTTCACGATTCAAAAACTTTTTAAATAACAAGAATATAATGAAACAATTACATAACATATCTAATCAGTATTCGAGACCAAACGGACAGGAGCCGAAAGGATATCCTTGTATGATTCTCGATATTGAATTTATAAATAAAAGGTGCTTATATACGTAGGTCTCAGTGATCTGACACGTCAAAATATATACAGCACCTCCCGAAAAGAGGTGCTTTTTTTATGGTTTCTTTAGCTTATTTGGTAAAGCGCCGGTCTGTGAAACCGGAGAACAGGGTTCGATCCCCGAAGATACCCCAAAATAAATGTGAATAAGTCAATGGTGAATTTTACTTCGTAAGTGAATTTAAAATTGACAAGCAAAGCGAATTGACAATTGACCATTCACATTAAAAAAACAATCTCATAGCTCAAATGGTTAGAGCACCGGTCTTTTAAACCGGAGGTTGAAAGTTCAAATCTTTCTGGGATTACCATTAAACGTGAATAGTCAATAGTAAATTTTACTTCGTAAGTGAATTTAGAATTGACAAGCAAAGCGAATTGACAATTGACCATTCACATGAAAAAACAATCTCATAGCTCAAATGGTTAGAGCACCGGTCTTTTAAACCGGAGGCTGAAAGTTCAAATCTTTCTGGGATTACTATTAAATGTGAATAGTCAATAGTTGAATTTTACTTCGTAAGTGAATTTAAAATTGACAAGCAAAGCAAATTGACAATTGACCGTTCACATAAAAAAACAATCTCATAGCTCAAATGGTTAGAGCACCGGTCTTTTAAACCGGAGGTTGAAAGTTCGAATCTTTCTGGGATTACCATTAAATGTGAATAAGTCAATGGTGAATTTTGTTTCACAAGTGAATTTTGAAAAATTGACAAGCAAAGCGAATTGACAATTGACCGTTCACATTAAAAAAACAATCTCATAGCTCAAATGGTTAGAGCACCGGTCTTTTAAACCGGAGGTTGAAAGTTCGAATCTTTCTGGGATTACTATTAAACGTGAATAGTCAATGGGTGAATTTTACTTCGTAAGTGAATTTAAAATTGACAAGCAAAGCGAATTGACAATTGACCATTCACAAATAAAAAAACGGTCTCGTAACTCAATTGGACAGAGTATCGGTTTTCTAAACCGTAAGTTACAGGTTCGAATCCTGTCGAGGTCACAAAAAAGGTCTATTGAGGTAATGGTAACCTGCCCGACTGTCTCTTAGGCACCGCGGGTTCGATTCCCGCATAGACCGCAAAGATTCATGGAACATTTGGCCCCGGCTGTCTCCCGGAAAAAATGCTGAAGTGAATCTGAAAACTGGAAAGATAACGGTGGTTGTTTACCCGCCTTGGACGCGGGAGGTCATAGGTTCGAATCCTATTTTCCAGACGAATTTTGTCTATGGCAAGAAGAGAAGTGAATGGTGAAGGGTCAATTGTGAATTGTGAATTTTGCTTCGCAAGTGAATTTAAAAATTGACCGTGAAACGGATTGAGAATTCAGTATTCACCTCAAAAAACGATTTCGTAGCTCAATAGGTTAGAGTGTCGGTCTGATACACCGGAGGTTGAAGGTTCGAGTCCTTCCGAAATTACAGAAAGTGAAAAGTGAAAAGGTGATTTTACTTCACAAGTGAATTTAAGAAATTGACCGTGAAACGGATTGACAATTGACAATTCACCTCAAAAAATGATTTCGTAGCTCAATAGGTTAGAGTGTCGGTCTGATACACCGGAGGTTGAAGGTTCGAGTCCTTCCGAAATTACAGAAAGTGAAAAGTGAAAGGTGAATTTTGCTTCACAAGTGAATTTAAAAAATTGACCGTGAAACGGATTGACAATTGACAATTCACCTCAAAAAATGATTTCGTAGCTCAATGGCTTAGAGTATCGGTTTCATAAGCCGAAGGTTGAAGGTTCGAGTCCTTCCGAAATTACAAAAGTGAAAAGTGAAAGGTGAATTTTGCTTCGCAAGTAAATTTAAAAAACTGACAGTAAAACGGATTGACAATTCACCATTCACACAAAATAAATGTTAATTGTTTCAAAAGAAGAGAAAAAAGGTATGTCAAGAGCAGAAGATCTTTACGCCAAATACGGAAAATACCGACAGCCTTTTTCTTTTTATTAGAAAATAGAGGTTAGAAGTTAGTTTAAAAATTACTCATTACTAATTGCTAATTACTCATAAAATGATGGTTCGCCGAAGTGGAAGAGTCGGGGCGGTCTGCAAAACCGTTGTGAAAACTGAGTGGGTTTGAATCCCATAGCCATCTCAAATAACTAAAATGAGATTAGTTCCGGAGAAAAGTAAAGTTTGTCGAGCGCAGAAGTTCTTATATCAAACTAAAAATAAAGACAGGCTTTGTTTTTCTTCACAAATGGAAAAATTAGAATTTATAAGTGACATAATTTGCTTAATGACCATAAAGATCATTCATCATTCATCAATCATCACTTATCATTTATAATCATATCTGGAAGTACGCCGAAGTTGGAGAGTCGGGGCAGACTGTAACTCTGTTGCTTCATTGCTGAGCAGGTTCGAATCCTGCTACTTCCACAAAACCGCTGATAATGTAACGGCAGCATGCAGGAAAAGTACTCTTGTTGTTCAGGTTCGACTCCTGGTCGGTTGGTTTAAACGCTCCATTAGCATAGCGGTAAGTGCATCCGGCTTTCTACCGGACGACAAGGGTTCGATTCCCTTATGGAGTACAGACGTGAATGGTCATACATCAATTGTGAATACATAATACCATGAAAGTTCAGATTGAGAAATAAAATTGATTGATCATTCACAGAAAAACGGGAAAGAGAAAAGTTTGTCAAGCGAAGAAGATCAAAAACACTAACAGGCATAATTTATACTGACAGGCTTTCTCTGACCTTGTTCATGAATGATTGGTAATGAGCAATAAGTAATTGTAAATGATGAAAGAATCAATTGTAGTATCACACATTACTGATTACTAATGAACAATTCGCGGGAATGGTGGAAATGGTAGACACACTTGATTTAGGCTCAAGGTTTTGGGGGTTCGAATCCCTCTTTCCGTACAAAATACCTCTCTATTCCAACTGGCAGAGAAAACGGCTTTAAACCCCGTAAAGTCCCGGTTCGAATCCGGGGAGAGGTACAGAAATATGAATAATGAGTAATAAGCAATAAGTAATTATTGTAAATGGTTAATATTGAATTGATGAATACAATTTATTGCTCATTACTCATTACCAATTACTTATTAATTGTAAGCCCGGAAGAGTGGTGTACAAGGTGTGCACGCTAGTCTGAAAAACTAGAGGCGCAGGTTCGATTCCTGCCTGTTCCACAGAAAATAATTGATAACTGATAAACGATCAAGGATGGATTTAAGCTAAAAATATCATTGATCATTCATCAATCATCATTTATAAATCATAGCTATCCTGATTCATAGTGTAATTGGTCAGCACACAAGACTTTGACTCTTGTTGTTCAGGTTCGAATCCTGATGAATCAACACAATTTACTCCGATAGTGTAATGGCAGCATCCCAGTCTCCAAAACTGATGGTATAGGTTCGAGTCCTGTTCGGAGTGCAGAAAAATGATCATAAATGGTCAATAATCAATAGTGAATTTACTTCGTAAGTGAATTTAAATTGATAAGTAAAACAAATTGACCATTCAGCATTGACAATTAAAATAAAACAATTTAAAAACATGTAGAAAAAATGGAAACGCAACAAGAAGTATGGCAGAATATGAAAGGAATTTTTTTCCGGAAACCTATCACACAGCTGGTAGAAGAAGCCATTATCCGCGAACAGGCTAACGGTCACCGGCTGAAAGTATGTGTGGGTTCAGACTCTCACGTATATGGCGATGCCATCAGTTATGCAACGGCAATCGTATTTGTTCGTGAAGGAAAAGGAGCGTTTACCTTTATCAGAAAAGAAAGAGAAATACAGAAAATCAGTATCAAAGAGCGAATGCTGAATGAGGTAAACAGATCCGTAGAAATTGCTTACGCTATCTGTGCCATTCTGGATGCTTATGGAGTAGAAATGGAGGTACACGTAGACATTAATACCGACCCGGATTTTAAATCTAATGCAGCATTGAAAGATGCAATGGGCTACATCCTGGGAATGGGCTATGTGTTTAAAGCAAAACCTTATGCATTTGCAAGCTCCAATTGTGCTGATATGATGGTTTAATCATTAATGGAGAAAACTGGAAATTTCAAAGATTTTGAAAAACAAATAAAAAGAACTTAATAAAAAACTGATAACCATGTATTTTTTAATTCAGGCCAATGTATATCTGGATCCGGAACATTACAAAATTTTTGATGCATTGGAAGAGCTGAATATTGATTATGATGTAATTAATATTCCGCCGGCAGCACAAAAAATAGATTTTGTAACAGATAGAAAAGATGTTTTCGTTTATGGTTCAGTGACGATTGCGAGATTGGCAAAGCAGAATACAGAATGGTTTCCGGGATCTTTTTATGGAGGTAATCACCTTTATGAAGTGTATTCAAAACATTATGGGGATAACCTTCTGAATTACAAAGCTTCAGTCCATAAAATTTCAGAAGAATTAATCTGGCAAAAAAATGAAACAAAATTCATTAAACCTTATAATGAAGCTAAAATTTTTACTGGAAAAGTTTTCACAGAAACAGAATGGAGAGATTTCGCTTTTGAATCCATCGAAAACAAATTAAATAGGATCACAGAAGATTCTTTAGTACAGGTTTCTGAAGCTAAACGTACGATCAAAGAAGCAAGACTCTGGATTATTGGCGGGCAAATCGTCGATGGAGGTTATTATAAATTTAATGATGACGCTCCTTTCGAAGAAAAAGTTGCAGAAGACGGATTTGCGTTTGCAAAAGAAATGATCCGACTTTTCAACCTTGAAGAAGCCTTTGTAATGGATATTTGTTTAACGGATGAAGGATGGAAAATTGTTGAAATAAACTGTATCAACAGCTCAGGGTTTTATCCCAATACCAATGTGAAAAGTGTTATCAAAGCTTTGAATATTTACTTTTCTAATTAAAATAAAGTAATGAAATTAACAAAAAGATTATTATTTCTGGATGATATAAGATATCCGGTTGAGGCATATCATTATACCAGACAGGACATTTTCCTAAGGAAAGACTGGCATATCGTTCGAAACTACGAACAGTTTGTCCACAGAATTCTGGAAAAAGGACTTCCGGAAATGATCTCTTTTGATCATGATCTTGCAGAGGTACATTATCTGAAACCCGGTTCTGATGAATACATGGAAAAAACAGGCTACGATTGTGCCAAATGGCTGGTAGAATATTGTATGGATCATCATTTGGATCTGCCGAGATTTTATTGTCATTCCATGAATCCTGTAGGAAAAGAAAATATTGAAAGCCTTTTAAAAAACTTTAAAAACTTGTAATGGATATTTTTAGATTGATTCAGATTATAAAAACACATTTAACGCTTTGTTTTAATGAAGTCGACGAATGGTTTGATCAAGATAAAAGAATGCTGAACTACCAGCCTTCAAACGGGGGCTGGACCGTTCAGCAGGTTTTAGAACATATTTATCTTGCCAACTTTTATCTGCTTATTCTGATCGAAAAAGGTTCAAAAAAAGCAATGCGGAATTACAATCATCTTGATCTGAATGCTGAAATAAAAAATTACAGTTTTGATAAAGAGAACTTTGAAAAAGTAGGCGAACATGGTGCTTTTGAATGGATAAGACCTGAACATATGGAGCCAAAAGGTGAACTGGATTTAAAGGAAATCAGAAGCTTGATTTCAAAGCAGTATCATCAGTGTTTACACTATTTAGAGCTGATGAAAAACGGAGAAGGCCTCCTCTGCAAAACAACAATGACAGTCAATGGTCTGGGGAAAATCAATGTGTATGAATACATTTATTTCCTTTCCCTGCATGCCCGGCGACACATTATTCAAATGCAGAATAATCAATTAGAAATTATTAAAAAATGAAAACAACAGAAAATATATTAATTATAGACCTGGAAGCCACCTGCTGGAACGACAGACCGCCCAGAGGCCAGGAAAGCGAGATCATCGAGATCGGAGTTTGCATTATGGATGCTGCAACCGGTAAGGTCTCAAAAAATGAAGGCATTTTAGTGAAGCCGCAGTACTCAAAGGTGAGTCCTTTCTGTACGGAACTGACTTCCATTACGCAGAATATGCTGGATAATGAAGGCATCATGCTGGAAGATGCATTGGATATCCTCAGAGCAGAATACAATTCCGAAGATCTTACCTGGGCCAGTTACGGAAACTATGACCTGACCATGCTGCAAAATCAGGCCAGAAAATTCAATGTGGATTATCCGTTAAGTGATGATCATATCAATGTGAAGACATTGTTTGGCCAGCTGCATCCAACGGTGAGAAAAAGTGTGGGAATGAGCAGAGCTTTAGGCGAACTTAATCTCAAGCTTGAAGGGACTCATCACCGAGGTGTGGATGATGCGAAGAATATTGCGAAAATTCTTTACTGGTGCCTTAATCAAGGTTAATAAAATTATTTAAAAACTATTTTTATAGATGACTCTCTTTCTCAGAAAGGGAGTTTTTTAGTTTTGAAACTATCTCAAAGAATGATCTTATGCTACAAAGAAAAAGGGGAAAATAATTTAACTTTTTATTCAGAAATACGGATTAAATTACTATTAAAAGCATAATTTTTTGTTAAAAAATTCACTTTAAGGGGATAATTGCATACCCTGTCACTCATTTTTTTATTATTTTAGTCCCCAAGATTGGAATTATGCTTACTGAAGATGAATTGAAGAGGACTTATTTACATTATAAAACCAAAGAAATAATTCCTTTTCCTGAAAAGTTTACCCCAGAAGATAAGAAAGAAACCACGGTTATTTTAAAGAATTTTTTAAATAAAGACCGGGGTTGCAGTCAGGTCTCCATGCCTGCCATTTTAGCTTCCAGCCGGACCCGGACCAGTACAAGAAAACTGATACCGGGCTATTACACAATCCCTATCAACTTTCTTTAAGAATTATTGCTCACAACGTTCTCCGTGGATATGTTGAGTAGTGATTGAAACCTTGTGTGGTACGGCTTTTGAAGAGATTTGAGAATTAAGTTTCCGGCTTTGTCGGATGAGCCCGCAAGGCATTTGAAAAACTATTGATATCCATTCTTAAAAGGTAGATCATCAGATTTAAATCTTAAAAATCTGACGATATACTTTTACCTCTTAATCGGCCTGTAGCTGATTATGCATAAGCCGTAAGACTGAAAGAATGGCAAAACTAAAATAACCTGAAAAAAATTATTATCAAATTAAAAACAAAATGAAAGAAAGACTTTATGAGATCCTTAATGAGGAAAAAGCACATGAGATTATTCCGTTTCTGAAACAGCTTACGGCCGAAGAAAAAAGGCACTGGTCCCTACCATAAAAAAACTGGACAGGGAGATCAGTAAGATCGTAATGACGAAAAATTCCTACCATACTGCCGGCTCTGCAGACCAACATTCCATTATTGATATAGCATCGTTTGTCTGTATGGACCAGAAGCATTACGGGAAAGATTACTGGAGCCTTTTCGGGAACAAGGAACAGACCGAAAAAATACTTGAATGGGGATGTCCGCCCTGGTTTTCGGATTTTATCAACAATTCTATAGATGCAGAATTTACAGCGTTTAATTACCAGGATATTCTGGGGTGGGCAAAAAAAGGCTATGTACAGCCCAGACCCGAACTGCTTGGATATCATTTAAGCCTTCAGCCCCATGATCTGGAAAAATTCCCGGAAACCCTGGAAACTCATTTCTGGTATATGTGCGAATTCCCTTCAAAGTCACTTCCTTTTAAAAGAGAATGGCCTTCATTGGTGCAGAAACTGATTGCCGAGAATAAAATTGACAGAAAAAGATTCCTCAAAGAATGCCTGCTGGCTGCCAACAGGAATTTTAACAAGAATGTTACCGGATGGTTCATGGATGCGTTCAATGCCCTGAAGCCTTCTGAAGAGGAACTTATTGTATTTCAGGATGAGCTGATGGCCGGTTTGGCCTCCGTGCAGTCAAAAGCAGTCAATACCATGCTTGCCAATTTGAAGAAGATCGTTCAGGATCCGGCATTCAGAACCGATGAATTTTCAAATTTCCTTCCCAATCTTCTCAGTTCGGAAGTCAAAACAGTGGTGGCCGCAAGCCTGGCAGTAACAGAAAAAGTTTTTCAGAAAAAGAAAACTGACACAGAAAATCTGGCATTGGCTTTGAGTGCAGCCTTTGTGAACAAAGATGAGAGTATACAGACCAAAGCGGCAAAGATCATTATAAAATATATTCCTGTTTCTGAACAGATAAAAGAAGCGCTGTCCCATTATGCAGATAATATTCTGGCTAATGTAAGACCGCTACTGGTTCAGTACATAGATAACAGGCAGCTGGAATTGGACGCTTTTGAGCCGGAAAAATTAGAGCTTATCAATGAGGAATGTAAAGTTCAGGAGCTGCAAAGCTTTGAAGATCTTATGTTTCTTCTCCCGCAGGCAATTGAAAATCCGGGAACCCACTATTACGATTTGGCACTCGCGGGGCTTATCCGTTTCGGAGATGAAGCTGATGCCGGCTCCGTAAAGCTTTTTGAGCCCGTATTTCAAAAAGCCTGTAAAACCATCGCCAAATGGGAAGTGCATCAATTTAATGTGTTATTGTGTAATCTCATCATCAATTACGGACTTTCACTATTAGAAAAATTTCCGTTTCAGCTTAAGAATATTGACAAAATATATAAGAAAACCCGTGAGGATGAAGCTTCCAGAGAAGTTTATTCTACCTATCATAAAAAGCTGAAGCCTATTAAAGATATTGATGCAGGAGGTTTGACTATGGAGCCGTTTAAGCATATAGCGGTTCATGTTTTTAATCAGGTAATGGCAGGAGATAAAACGCCATTGCTGTCTACAGTCACTCATGAACCATGCTGGATCAGTCCTGAAATTTTGGTTGAAAGATTCGAAATTTATCAGAACAAAAATATAGAACCGGATGATCTTGATGTACAGCTTGCATTGCAGCGCTGCTCTTTAGAAAAAACTTCGGAAGCACTACAGCTGGTGGAGAAAAAATTAAAAGGCGAGTATAAAGATCTTCTGGTTTTCTTCTTTAGCAGGAATTCTGCTCCCAAAGGACAATTTGAACATCCGTCATGGTGGATGACGGCCGGAATCACACGCTCTCCTGAAACTGTTTTTGAAGAATTTCAAAACTTTGGTTATGACGATATTCCAAAAGAATTCCTGACCGGAATTTATGAATGGAAGACAATCGACAGCAAAAAAATTCCTATTATCCTGTTGAGCTTAACATCAGGATCCCAAAATATCACCTGAAAAAAGAGAGCATCAGCTTTTCCTGGAATACTTTGTTGCGGAACAGAAAAACTTTTCAGAAACCCCTTCATTGATATGGAGTTTTCCCAATACATTAGGGAATGTTTTAGCTAAAACCATTAAAGACTGCCTGTTTTATTCAGGAATTGCAGAAGTTTACGAAAGAAATTTTGTTCTGAATATTGCCCAGGCTCTCCATCAGATGAAAAAGCCTCTGGATACAATGGGCTACCTGTTTCTGGGAACCATTTTCCTGGACGGGGACAAAGTGATCCGTGGAACAGCTGCCGAAATATGGCTGGAACATGTTTCTTATAAAGTAATGGATCACAAAAAGCTGGGCAGGGTGATCGGCCTTCACGAAAAACTGGAATGGGCTCCTGTTAAAAGACTTACAGATCTCATGCAGCACCAGATGATCAACGTCAGCAAAGACCATAACCTGGCTTTGGAGCAGCTTCTTACCCATATTTTGCTCCAGATGGAAACACCCGTTACCAATCTTAAAAAATACTGGATATTTATCATGAGGTTTTGGCTCTGAACCAATCGGAAACCGATACCAACTTAAAGGAAAAACTGAATAGCTGGAAAGAAAACTCCAGCCTGAAAAAATCTGCAATCTTCTTCTAAAAAAATAGATATGGAAGATACGCTAATTTACCGTTATCAGAGACCTTCGTCTTTGGTAAAAAAAGATGCATCCGAAGAATTGTTCCTGTCCAGATACAGTGAAATTCAGAAAAATACAAATGCACCCTGCTTTTTCTGGGGAGATGTCAGCCAGCCGTTTATACTGGCAAGATGCCTCATCACCCTTTCCAATATTGTAAAATCAAGCTTTAACCTGTCACCGTTTCAGTTGGCATTGCTGAAAGATCCTATTGTTACTGCCGGAAACGGGCGGTTGCGATTTGAAGGTTTTTCGCATTGTGCCGGTGTTTATGCCCGGGTAGATGTTTTACCTGACGGACTTCACGGTGAGTTTCTGGAAAACGGAACCACCAATGTAGATTTTAATCAGCCCATGATTACAGCTTTGGGAAGCATCCGTCCTAGTGAAAAAATAATGCTTTCTGTAGGTGAAAAAGAATTGGGACTTTATAAAGAAGAAGAAAAAATAGTAGAACGGAAAGTTCCGCTGCCTGTGAAATGGATCAAAGGACTAAGTACCGTTCAGATCTATCTTTCCGAATCGGAAAAACTTTATTGCTTTAATAAAATCCAGACTCAGCAGCTGTTCAGGGGAATACCCAAGGGACCCATAAAATCAGATTATTACCTGATCATCAGGGGAAATAAGCCGATGTTTTCACCGGTAAAGTCAGCAGACGCTATTTGCATCGGAGGACTTCACAGGCTGCGCCTGCTGGAGCCTCTTCTTCCTTATATTGATCAGATGCAGGTATTTCCACATGCCCATATGCAGTCTACCACATGGCAGCTCTGCATGGGAAATCTGAGGTTTAGCTTTTCATTGTCAAGAGAAGCCTGGAGAGGATTTTCCGGAGAAGGAGCTGTTTTAAACAGCCTTATTGACGATATTTCGGATGAATGGATAGATGCATTGGATAAATATGCTTACGCCAACCAGTCTTTTAATCCTTCGGTATTTGCTTTAAATGAGAATATAAGCCTTGAAAAAACCGGTAATATTACGGGAAAACTGGCTGCTATGGGGCTTTTAGGCTACGATCTGGATGAAAACGGTTTTTTCTACCGCAGACTGCCTTTTAAGCTCAGCCGTATTGTAGGTTTAAATCCAAGAATGAAAAATGCAGAAAAGCTTATTGCAGAAGGAAAAGTTGAAGTTTTAAATAACAATGCGGTGAGAACCGAAGCAAGGGTAGAAGGCACCGGTGTACATCACACAGTGATTATAGAAAATAACAAAGAACGCTGTACCTGCGAATGGTTTAGCAAATACCAGGGTGAGAGAGGACCGTGTAAGCATGTTCTTGCCGTAAAGAAATTAGTTAATACATAAATAAAAAGGACAGCTTCTGAAAATAAGTCTGTCCTTTTTATTTTATTGATGTTTTGTCCATTGAGTTATTCGCCGGCATTAATTACTTGTTCTATTTCTTCTTCGAAAGTTTTCTTCCAGTTCATGATCGTTGTTCTGCTGATCTTGTATTTTCTGGACATATAGCTGGTAGAAAAGCCATGCTTATTCTGGTACTGCAAAAGCTTGAACATGGTTTTTTTATCATAGGTTTTCAGCTTCTGATTGTTGACCTGGCTTTCCTTAGACTGTTTAAAGATTTTTTCGTTGAAATTCAGAATATCCTCGGTTGTATTCAGTTTTTCCAGAAGTTCTTTGATCTTTGGGTCTTTCAGCTTTTCCGGATGTTCCAGCCTCAGCATATCGTAGTATATCTTTTTGTAATTGGGACGCATAATGAGCTTTATTTATCCGTTAGTATTATCATTATTTTTCTGAAGCCAGCGGTGAAGGGTACTTTTGGGGATAGAATATTCTTTGATCACTTCGCCGTACGTCATCTCGCCGGATAAGATTCTTTTCATAATAAAATCTTTGATTTCCTGAGTATAAATATTTTTTCTGAAATAAGGAATTTTATCAGATTTCTTCTGATTTTTGTTTACAGCAGAAGGAGGTGCATACAGGATAAGGTGCGAGCTGTAAAGCCTGAAAAAATCATATTCCAGAAGCTTGCTCCATCTCAGAAGCAAGTCTGTATCGATCGATTTGCTTTGGTATACGTTTTCAATAAACTGCTCATCCTTATTGAGAAAATTACAGATCCTTTCCATAGGCACCTCATTTTCATCAACCATCTCTTTGATAAACTTTCCTATATGAATTTCTTTATATAACATGTATAAGTACTATTTGTTAATTTATAAAAAGAAAATAGACAATATATTACATTCCAGATGAATGCCTGTAGCGTCAAAAAAGTACGCTTCAGAAAATCTTAGCGGCAGCAAAAGAGAAATTTAAGCTGGGTAGCATATCTTGTATATGCATAGTCGGTCTGAGGGATGACCGGCCAATAATTGTTAAGGTTATATTTCTTAAGAATACTTTATATCTTTCATTTCCTGCTCTATATTCTCATCAGTTAATTCAGATAACCTTTTTATGCTTTAGATTTTAATTCTGTATAAATATGCTTATCAGGTATTTCCATACAGTTTTGTAATATTTTTAGCTATTTACCTTAGTGTCAACAGATTTTATTACTATAATTTTTTTAGTTGAATAGTAACCTATCTGTTTGTTAATTTTTCAAATTTAAATAAAAAATAGAAGTAATTTCTTAAAAATGAATAAAAAAAATATGTAAAAATAAAATTTAATTAAAATTAACATATTAAATAAGCGAATAAGTGAATTGTTTTAAGTTGGAATAGTAATGCTGAAAGGGGTTTCAACAAAAAAGTGGATAACCCCGAAGACATCCACTCTTATTATTTTGGTAAAAATTATTTTTAAATTATTTTGGCATCACACGATAGGTAGGATCATCCTCAATATTCACCTCTATAAAACCACCGGCATTATCCAGAAGTTTGATGCAGTCGGGACTTAAGTGCTTAAGAATAACATTTTTATTCTGTGCCTTATATTTTTCAGTGATTTTTTTGAGGACTTCAATGGCTGACATATCTACCACACGGGATTCCTTAAAATCAATAACAATAGTTTCGGGATCATCGGCGACATCAAATTTCTCCGCAAAAGCAGTTGTACTGCCAAAGAAAAGCGGGCCGTAAATTTCATATACTTTATTACCTGATTCATCGGTTGTTTTTCTTGCCCTGATCCTTTTCGCACTGTCCCAAGAAAATACCAGGGCAGAGATAATCACGCCAATCAATACGGCCAGGGCAAGATTATGAAGAATAATCGTAATGAGCGCAACAAGCACCCCTACAAATATATCTGATTTGGGCATTTTTGTAATGATACGGAAGGAAGCCCATTCAAAAGTGGTGATGGCTACCATCATCATTACCCCCACCAGGGCAGCCATTGGAATCTGCTCAATCACAGAGCTTCCGGCAAGGATAATAAAAAGGATCGTTAAAGCCCCGATAATAGCCGAAATTCTGGTTCTTGCACCTGCTCCGATATTGACCAGTGTCTGGGCTACCATGGCACAGCCGCCCATTCCGCCAAAAAATCCGTTGGCAATATTGGCAATTCCCTGGGCCACTGCCTCTTTATCAGATTTTCCTTTTGTATTGGTGATCTCATCGACCATATTTAAAGTCAGTAAAGATTCTATCAGCCCTACACCGGCCATGACCAGAGAATAAGGGAAAATAATCTTCAGGGTTTCTATGGTAAAAGGGATTTCAGGAATATGAAAGGAAGGTAATGAACCACTTACTGAAGCAATATCTATTACCTTTTTGGTTTCAATATTAAAAAAGTAAACCAGGGCAGAAACTATGATAATGGCAACCAATGATGCAGGTACAGCTTTGGTTATCTTAGAAAAAATCAGGACGATCAAAATAGTGAGAGCCGTTAAGCCAGCCATAATCATTAATGCTGAACCCTCCATCCATGTAGTGATACCCTCCTTAACTACTTTAAATTGAGCCACCTGAGCCATAAAAATAATAACAGCAAGACCGTTTAAGAATCCATACATAACAGGCTGAGGGATGAGCCGGACAAATTTTCCGAGCTTAAAAGTGCCTACCAATATCTGGATAATCCCTCCCAGGATGATCGCTCCAAAAAGATATTGTACTCCGTGAGATGAAGCCAAAGCTATCAGAACGACAACCGTTGCCCCTGCACCACCGGAAACCATTCCTGGCCTCCCGCCAA
This sequence comes from Chryseobacterium sp. GTID13, assembly GCF_056172655.1. Classification (NCBI taxonomy): domain Bacteria; kingdom Pseudomonadati; phylum Bacteroidota; class Flavobacteriia; order Flavobacteriales; family Weeksellaceae; genus Chryseobacterium; species Chryseobacterium sp. GTID13. The sequence goes on along the minus strand of NZ_JAOCMB010000007.1, from coordinate 646,666 downwards.
AAACAGCAGTAACAATTCCCATCAAAAAAGCTGCATATAATCCTGTAAGAGGCGATAGTCCTGCCAGTATAGCAAATGATAAGGACTCCGGTATCATCGTCATGGCAACCGTTAAGCCTGCCAGAATTTCATTTTTAAGATTGACATTCCGCAATGATTGAAAACCAGATAATATGTTTTCCATAAACTATTGAGATATATAAAACACCCGTCTGTAAAATAAGGTGTGAAGATTAAAAATTGATTGATATATAAAATAATACAGATCCAAAAAGTAATTCCGGATATGAGAGAAATATTCACCTTAGTCCTTAAGGCGGTGTGATTTGCGAAGATGTATTTGCGAATCGGTTCATAGACCGCAAAGGTAGAAAAAATAAAACGAACCTTAAAGAACCGGAAACAGAGATGGAATTTTTCAGAAGAAAAAAGAAAGGATAGAAGATAAAAAATAGAAGCGGCAGAAAAAATCTGCGGAATCAGCAAAATCAGCGAGAGCAAAAAAATTCATCGTTGATTATGAAACTTAGATCCTTCAATATCCTTAATGGTTCAAAATTAATATAGATCGTAAAAACAAGATGAATTGAATTTAAACAAATAATGAAACCTTGTTTAAAACACTTTGAAAAACCAGTCAGAATTCATAAAAATTTCTTAAAACAGAGAAGTACATAATGCATTTATGAGAAAAATTTTATCTTTGGGAAGAATAGCCTGTTAAACACTTGTTGATGATTAAATAATTTTAAATCTTTTTCAAGGAAGCTAAATAAAACTTTTAACTTAAAACTATTGAAAACGGATATCGACATTCACAACCACTGTCATTTTTCTTTTGACTTGTGGCTCACTTTAATCAAATCTCATCCTGAATTTAAAACAAAAAGAGTTGAGCTGTTCACCTCGTTTTTTAATGTTGATAAACCTATTGATGAAGTTGCCAAAACCGTAAAATATTATGATGATCTTTGCAATACGATCAATGAAGTAACTGGCGGGAATATTGATACATTTGAGATCTATTTAATGATTCTGAGTGCGCTGAATGTAGATGTAAAACAATTAGATAGAAATAAACTGGAAACGTTTTATCTGAAAAGTGAAGAACTGTTTTTAGAGTATAAACCGGTTGTTATTTTCGAAAATATAAAAGAATTTCTTGACCAAATCAAAAATCAGGGAAAAACTGTCAATATTTTAAGCAATACAGGGTTTATCAAAGGACGGACAATGCGGAAATTTTTGATCCAGGAAGAGCTGGACCAGTATATCGATTTCCATATTTACTCTGACGAAATCAATATTTCCAAACCCAATCCCCTTATTTTTCAGGAAGTAAAAAATAATCTTAAGGATCAGGAACTTCCGATGCACCGTATTCTTCATATCGGAGACAACCCGGTGGCAGATTACAAAGGAGCAAAAGATTTCGGTTTCAATGCCCACTTATTAAAACACTAATATTATATATGAACAAAAGATACAGCTTACACCACATTCATTCGGCGGATGAGTTCACATTCTCACCTGCGGAATACAGCTATTTTAAGTATGGCGCTAAGTCGTATGCTGAAAAATTTGCGAAAGAATTATTCGACGGATTCATTGCAGAACATGCAGAGCTTTTAAACACAGAAAAAGAGATTGTGGTTCTGCCAAGTCCGTACATGGCCATCCCGACAGCCTCTAATTTCCTATGTTTTTTCTTTAAAAAGCATTTGGACATGTACCTCTTCCAAAAAGGAATGAAATCCAGTATTTTATCAAAGATCAATAGAAACCACACCTATATCACGGATTACGGGAACCTCAATTTCGAAGACCGTAAAAATCTGATTGCCAATGATACTTATTACATTGACAAAGACTTTTTACGCGGAAAACTTTGTATTTTTATAGACGATATAAAAATCACGGGAAGCCATGAATTTACCGTGAACAGAATTTTGGATGAATACAATGTGGAGGCCGATTTTATGTTCCTCTATTATGCGGAACTGATAAATTTTGACCTCGATCCGAAGATTGAAAACTTTTTCAATTATTATGCCGTGAAAAATGTAAATCACGTTGCAGAAGTAATGGAGAAGCCTGATTTCGAATTTAATACAAGGATTGTAAAATATATTTTAGGCCTCGATTCAAGTAATTTTGACTATCTTACGTCTAAAGTAAAAAAGGAGCAGATGGACCTGCTTCTGGAGCTGGCAATCAGCAACAATTATCATTTAATAAAAGAATACGAAAATAACATCAATACTTTAACACAAACGGAACTATATTATGGCTATTAACTTACAAAAAGGACAGAGAGAAAATATTAACGCACCTAAATTCACTGTAGGTTTAGGATGGGATATCAATAATACTTCTACAGGAACAGCATTTGACCTTGACGCTTCTTTATTTTTATTGGGAAGTGACAAAAAACTGGTTTCGGATGAACATTTTATTTTTTATAATAACCTTGAATCACCGGATAAATCTGTGATCCACACGGGAGATAACCTTACCGGTGAAGGGGCAGGAGACGACGAGCAGATCAAAATAGATCTTACAAAAATAGATTCAGCAATTCAGGAAATTACCGTTGTTGTAACGATCCATGATGCTGATGCGAGAAAGCAGAACTTCGGACAGGTAAGAAACTCTTTCATCAGAATTTTTAATTCGGATACCAATGAGGAAATCCTGAAGTACGAGCTGGATGAAGATTTTTCTATTGAAACAGCTGTGGAATTCGGTAGAATCTACAACAGAAACGGAGAATGGAAATTTGAAGCAGTAGGGGCTGGTCAGAGAGAAGGCCTTGAAAAATTTGTATCAATTTATCAAAAGTAATTATGGACAATCAGGATAATCAGCCCATAGATCCGATGGGGTCAATTGAGCCTCTTAAAACATTTGAACCAACACCAATGGCTCCTCCAGGTCAGCCTGCACAAAATAATGCAGCACCGCCGGTTCTTGTGGACAAGGAAGGGAATGTAAATCTGGCTCATTTACCGTCAGAAGAAAGACAGAAATATGAGCTTCTGGCGAACTCTATTGATGAAAACAATCCAGGTTCCATCGTGAATTACGGTGCAGAACTTCAGAAAACCTTATCCAACCAGAGTGACAGCTTCTTAGGAAATGTAAGAAGATCAAACTCAGGAGAAGTTGGAGCATTGATCAATGATCTCCTGGTAGAACTGAACTATGTAGATGTTGATGAGCTTCAGCAGAATAAAGTGAAAAGCTTTCTGAGCAAAATTCCGTTCATGAAAAAAGTCATGACGCAGGTGGAAAATCTGTTCGCAAAATACGACAAAATCATTAATAATATAGATCAGATTGCCTATAAAGTGAATGCCGGAATCATAACATCTACCAAAGATAACGCGGTTCTGCAGACTATTTTTGAAAGCAATGTGAATTCTATCAAGGCTATTGAAGATCTTGTGATTGCAGGAAATGTAAGAATGGAAAGAGCTGCCGAGGAACTCGCTCAAATGGAAGCTGCCCCGCAAAACTACCAGGATTACCAGATTGCTGATAAAAGAGATTTCATTGCGAGATTAGACCGTAGAATGGCTGATCTTAAAGTCGTGCGTATCATCATGATGCAGTCGCTTCCACAGATCAGGCTGGTGCAGAACAACAACGTTTCTATCGCAGAAAAAGCGCAGACGATCCTTACCACGACACTTCCGGTTTGGAAAAACCAGCTTTCACTGGCTGTGGCAATGTTCAGACAGCAGCAGAATATCGAAATTCAGCAGAAAGTATCTTCTACTACAGAAGCGATACTCAAGAAAAATGCAGAACGTCTTGGCCAGAATTCAGTGAATGTGGCAAGAGCGAACGAACAGACGATCGTATCAGTAGAAACTTTGAGAGAAACCACTTCAATGCTGATCAATACACTGAACGAAGTGAAGCAGATCCAAAAACAGGGAGCAGAAGGAAGAAGAAAACTGGATCAGGATCTTCAGACATTGGAGCACGAACTAAAAGCAAATGTCAGAGGTTAAATAACAATATACCAAGGTGGGTGATGACGCAGCAACCATAATGTCTCAGAGCAAAAGGAGATTAACCAAGCTTAAACTTCTTGCTAATTTTTTTGAACATATTGATATCATATCTATTTACATCAAAACAGATATTATCCACAATTTGTTTCAGGAGAATAAAGCGCTGGACTACAGTAAGCTGGAGCTTTTTCACCTGCAGTATACCGACAGCCTCATTGAGCTTCTGACCAAAATAAAACGTCAGAAAGAAAATGATATGCTGACGATTATTAACGAAATTGATGTTAATACAAAATATATTGAAAGCTTTGAGGAAAGGAGAGTAGACAGTTTTCAGACCGACCGGAAGATGTACAGCGGAATATTTTCCCAGCATCTGAAAACCCTCTACAAAGACCTTACAGAAGATGTTTTTACAGCAGACTGGAATAATGTCCTGTACTTCCATAAAAAGTACGGTCAGGAATTCTACAGAACGGGAGCAGATGAAGAGCAGCTTAAACCTAAGCCTTTTCCGGCTTATCAGTATAAAGATTATACGATAGAAAGGAAACTGTTAGGAAGGCTGAACATTCAGGGGTTCAAAGTACGTTTTGTCTGCGGCTACCTGATCGGAACATTGGAATACGAGCTCTTTAAAATCTTCCAGTCCGATGACTATTTTATTTTTGGGGTGGATGATAAAAAGCTTTATTTATTTGATGGCGAGCTGGAAAAATTGGATATTTCAGAAAACCAGTCCAACCAGAGTTCAATTATCAATCAGCTTAAAACAAAGAATGAGCTGCTTGAAAATTCCATCAACGAAAGAAAACGAGCGATACCCGCAGAAGTGGAAAATGTGCTGAAAGATTATCTTAAAAGCCTGGAGAATATTGATATCATGAGCAAAATATTCGCATTCGATGAAGAAACAAACATCCTGCGGGCAATGCTTAATTTGAATTTGAATAATAATTAATGTGAAAATGCTGAAGGCAAAATCGCGGAAAGGCAAAAAAGCGAATCTGCAAAAAAGCCCATTTGCCCTTTAGCTATTTCGCTTTTTACAAAAAATAAACAACAATACTAAACATACAAAAGATGGCTATTAACTTACAAAAAGGTCAGAGAATTAACCTGAAAAAGGAAAACGGTGCCGAGCTTACCCAAGCCTGTGTAGGAATCAACTGGGGAGCAATCGAGAAAAAAGGATTTTTCGGAACTAAAAAAGAAGCAGTGGACTTGGACGGAAGCTGTATTTTATATGACTCCAACAAAAACGTTACAGAAGTTATTTATTTCGGAAACCTGAAATCAAAAAACGGTTCTGTAAGACATAGCGGAGATGACCTTACCGGTGACGTAGACGGAGATGACGGATTGGATAACGAAGTGATCACCGTGGACTTCAGCCAGCTGGAACCTAATGTAGAGCACGTTGCTTTGGTACTGAACAGCTACCAGGGCCAGGATTTCGGAACCATACCTTTTGCTTCCATCCGTATTTATGAAGGAACGCCTACCAATGTAAGAGAGGTTTTTGCTAAATATGATATTGCCAATGATGCTTCATTCAAAGGGCACGTAGCAATGGTGATGGGAGTTTTCTACAAGAGAAACGGAGAATGGAAGTTCAATGCCATCGGAGATCCTACATCAGACAGAAAACTGGAACAGACGATCCAGACGGTTCAGGCCAACTATTTATAATCAATAATAATCAGTAAAGAGGTGTTTTGGCTCATTCGGAAAAAAAGAATAATTTTATAAGCTTGAGCTAAAAACTTATTGACCTATTGATACCAAATAAAAATCATTAAAAATTAGCAATATTTGTGCATACTGTACATCTATTGCTTTTATCATATAATAACATAAACTGAAGTGGAACATCAAAGTATTTTAGAATTGCACCCAGGCTTGGTGTGGGGATTTGCGGTAACGGTCGTTATCATGCTGCTCCTGGATTTAGGAGTATTCAACAAAAAAGCCATGAAGTATCATCCAAAGAAGCTACCATCTGGTCTATCGTATGGATTTCGTTATCCATGGTATTTTCCGGGGTAGTCTACTGGGTTTTCAATACAGACGGAAGTCCTGAAAGCCATGCACTGGCCGTAGAAAAATTTACGCAGTATCAGGCAGCTTACTGGATTGAAAAAGCCCTTTCTGTGGATAACTTATTTGTCTTTATCCTTGTTTTCGGGTTCTTTAAAGTTCCGAAATACCTCCATCACAAAGTTCTCTTCTGGGGAATCATCGGGGCACTTATCTTCAGGGCGATATTCATCTTTGCAGGAGTAGGGCTGATTAACCTGACTTATCTTCCTGAAATGAATATTTTCGGGCATCCTGTACAAATTAACGTAGTAATGACCCTGTTCGGTCTGTTCCTAGTGTATGCCGGGATCAAATCATGGGGTGACGGCGATGGCGATGATGACGAAGATTACAGCGATACTGCTGGGGCAAGACTGATCAAAAGCTTCTGGAAAGTTTCCGATAATTATGATGGTGATAAATTCTTCACCATTCAAAACGGAATCAAGATGGCGACACCGCTTTTAGTAGTGGTTGGGGTAATTGAATTTACTGACGTTCTTTTCGCAGTAGACTCCATTCCGGCAATTTTTGCAATTTCCAATGACCCGTTCATCCTTTATACATCCAATATTTTCGCAATCCTGGGATTAAGATCTCTTTATTTCCTGCTGGCGAATTTCATCCATATGTTCAGCAAGCTTCCTTACGGACTGGCGATTATCCTTTCTTTCATCGGGGTAAAAATGCTGATCGCACCATGGATTCATATTCCGTCTCCGATTTCATTGGGAATTGTAGGAGGAGTATTGGTGATCTCCGTTCTTTTATCCATTATCTTCCCTGAAAAAGAAGAAGAGGAAAAGAAAAATTAGAAGATTAATAAATTCTCTTTGAAAATATAAGCTCCTGAAATACAACTTTCAGGAGCTTTTTTTATTTTGGATGGCTTAAAATGAGTTTACAGAATAACCATTAAGCAAAAATTAAGTTTTAAGAACATTAAGAACGCTTCGCTTTTAAAACGCGCTTAAAGAAATCTTTAGATTTTTCCTTAACTACTCTTATTTCCTTCACTCTCTCCTTAATGTTTCAAAATTAACAAAAACAAAAACGGCATTATGTTATTTAAAAATAAACAGACTAGTCTGTCTATATAGAAATTTTCTCGTACATTTGCAGTATAAAATTGTAAGAATGAAATCTCCAAGAGAAAGAATACTGGAAATAACCTTTGACCTTTTTGGCCGCCAGGGCTACAATTCTACAGGGATCAACCAGATTATTTCCGAAGCTACAGTTGCCAAAGCAAGCTTTTATCAGCATTTTAAATCTAAAGAAGATCTTTGTGTAGAATTTCTAAATGTAAGACATCACTATTGGTTCAATGAGTTGAATCTTTTTTGTAATGACGAAGAAAATTTAAAACAGCGAATTCTGAAATCTTTTGATTTTCTTATCTACATGAATGAGAAAGAAAATTTCCGGGGCTGCAGTTTCCTCAATATTTTATCGGAGATTCCAATGGATAATGTTAAAATTTTAAATGTTATCCAGCAACATAAAAAAGATCTCAGAAATTATTTTCTGCAACTCTTGAAAGATGAAGAACTTTCTGATCATATCTATTTACTTTTTGAAAGCAGTATTATAGAAAGCCAGCTTTTCAAATCCAATGAATTAATAGAGCGGTCAAAAAAATAATGAATAACCTAATTCCTTAAAAAATGGAACAGAAACATCCGCTTCCGCCTTTCACCCTTGAAACGGCAATAGAAAAAATACAGATGGCAGAAGATGCCTGGAACAGTCAGGATCCTGAAAAAGTATCCAAAGCCTATACAGCAGACAGTGAATGGAGAAACAGAGACACCTTCATTAACGGAAGAGAAGCAATCGTCAGTTTCCTGCAGAAAAAATGGGAAAAAGAACTTAATTATCATCTTAAAAAAGAATACTGGGCCCATACTGACAACCGCATTGCCGTACGTTTCGAATATGAATATCAGACCAGGGACCGCAACTGGTTCAGAGCCTACGGGAATGAAAACTGGGAGTTTGATCCTAACGGACTTATGCAGAAAAGATATGCCAGCATCAATGATGTAGCCATTCAGGAAGAGGACAGAAAATTCAGGTAAATTCCAATGCAGGATTACGGAATAAGGTGGGCAGAAAACTGCTCACCTTTTTTATTTTTAAAATTTTACTGAAATTAATAACTCAGGGTATTCATTATCTGAAGCTTCTTATTCATAGCTCTTCCCGTGAAGCAGCTTATTGATTTTCTTTCTGGTCTGCATCGAAACTTTATAAGCTTCATCCCGCAGTTTCTGGATCTTTCCGACCGGCTGGAAAAATATCTTGCTTTCGAAAGGATTAAATGACAGCAGCTCATTCGTACAGCTGTCAGGATCCAGCAATGATCCTTTGTTGATTTTCACTTCTCCGATCTTGATGTAAGGCGAATTTTTCCATTCTACATTCAGCCTGTTAATAGGCTGGTTTTTCAGGTCATAACAGAACTGAATTAAAACCTCTGCCGTATAATCGTTATCTTGGAAATAACTTTTCAAAGCATCTTTTATCTTTAATTTCCGTCCGAATTTTTTATTTACAGACACCGGGACCAGCTTTATTTTAATCATATTATCTCCAAGCCGGTAAGCGCCAACAGAATGGTAATCGAAAGAGAGGATAAAATCATTCCTTTTGCTCAGGATTTTCAATATATTTTTAACAAAAGACAGAGAAAAGGTGGCAGGAATTATCTTAACAGCCTGAGAAGCCAGTGAAAAAATACTGCTCCATTTTTTGATGTAAAAACGGTTTATAGCAGTAAATAGTTTCAGAAAATGAGATACGGAATTCGTTGGAAACAAAGGAAAATTAACGAGTGGGAAATTCGCGATCAGGCCGCCGTTTTCATCTTTTACCTTTATGGCAAATCCATAAGCTGGAATATCCTTTTCAGTGTTTTTAATTTTCAGATGAGCATTCGAAAACCTGATGGTCAGGTCAAATTTTTCATTGTCAAAAAACGGAAGAAGTTCTTCAGGAATGTTTTGATCAATAAAAAAGGTACCCTCAGCTGCTGCATACGTTTTGGCGTGGGCATTTCTGGTGGCATAGTTGACGTCGCTAATGGAAGATGACTGTTCTACGAAATCTGCAATCGACCTTTTATTGATTTCCAGAAGTTTTTTTCCTCTTCATTAAGTTCATCAAATTTCTTATTATATTTTAGTGGTTGTGGCATTTAGTTTTTAAATCCAATTATAACGCCAAGTTTCGGAATCTGTGTTAACATAATATTAAAATTGTTTGAATTTTCCTCAGACAGTGAAGTAAACACTATCAACCTATACCCTAAACAATTAAATTCGCTTCCTTTAACCCCGAAACTTTAAACATAAAACGTTAAACCCAAAACTCAAAACCCGCACCCGCAAATCACTCCCACAACTCAAAAACTCCTATCTTTGTAAAAAATATCAACAATGGGAGTAGCAGATATGTTATTTAAAAAGAAAAAAGAACTGGCAGAAAAGAACCTTAACGATGGTAAGGAATACATGGAAGAATATGGTAAAAGAGAAAGTGTTGTACAGCTTCCAAGCGGTTTGCAGTATGAGATCATTACCGAAGGTGATGGTGCAAAACCGGGGCCTAAATCTACTGTAAAATGCCACTACCACGGAACAACCATTTCAGGTAAAGTCTTCGACAGCTCTGTGAAAAGAGGAACGCCGGCATCTTTCCCTTTAAATAAAGTAATTAAAGGATGGACAGAAGCGCTTCAGTTAATGCCTGTCGGAAGCAAATGGAGACTTATTATCCCTCCTCACTTAGCTTACGGAGATCAGCAGATCAGCAAAGAAATAGGACCTAATTCTACGCTGGTTTTCGAAGTTGAGTTATTGGATATAAAATAATCCGGCTTAAAAATACCTTAAAAATTTACCTGGACTCAGGTAAATTTTTTTATTTATACTATATTCGTGCAGATAATTGCAAAGCACGGCCGATACATTGCATCCAAAGCCTTCTAAAAGTCAGGTGTTTTAAATTTATCAGGATAAAATCTCTATATCTTAAAAAAGCAGTTTAAATAATCTTAGTCTTTGCGATTACAGAAGCAATACACAAAGTAAAAAATAGAACTGAATGAAAAAAATCTTTTATCTTTTGGCGGTATTCAGCCTGCTCACTTCCTGTGTTTCCAAAAAGAATCAGGCCATCAAGCAGAACATCCTTACCTTAAAGGACAGTTACTGTAAGGCTCCTTTTAAATACAACTACAGCAACAGAATTCCATCCTACAATTCAGATTCTATTTTGCTGGCCAATAAAGATTTAAAAGGAATGTTCTCTGACCAGAGTATTTTGATTCTGAACGCCCTGGATAACCTTGATGAGGTGCACCAGATTATTGAGCTTAAAAAGATTCTTCCATAGCCTCACAGGTTAAAGTATTGCAGCTTAAAAGCAAAATCAACAGTAAGATTACCATTGCTCTCACCGAACTGGATGCTGTGGCAGCAGAATTCGACTGTGAAGGAGAAAGAGTAGCCCAAATAGGAAATTATGTAGACAACCTGAATGAATCCAAAAATAATAAGCTGATTCTTCTTTCCATCGTAACAGGAGCTGCAGCTTCCGTTGCAGGAGGAATTATCCAGGATGGAGGATGGAGTAATGCCGTTGATATCAGTGGGGAGTTCTGGGAGCAGGCTTTGGTCTTGCCACCCTTAATCCAAAAGGGAAAAAGGTAGAATTTATCCACCAGAGAAACCTGTTAAGGGACATCTGGAGGCAAAAACTGGAATCTCCGAATTTTCCACCCTTCATCTGGTACATGTATACCGAGAAAAAATTTTCCAATAAAGAAAAGCATTCCATTATCAGCAGCATGAAAGAAAGGTGGCTTCATTACCAGTTTGATGATGACAAAACCGCTGCTGACCAATCCGTTATTTTCAGTGACGGAGGTTTCTACAGGGCAGATGACCTCCACAACCGGGCTGCGATGCTGAACCAGATGCAGTCGGCAACACGAACCATCAACCAGAATATCAACTATCTGCTGTTGGATTTGGATAAATTAATTCTTTAAGAAAAAATTAACTGTAATAAAATTTGTTACATTTAAAATTTTTTATATCTTTGCCATGTAATTACAATGAACAATACAAGATTTGCTACGGCAGTACATATTATGACCTTATTGGCAAAAAGTCCTCAGGAGTGGCTCACTTCTGAATGGATTGCCGGCAGCATCAATATCAATCCCGCGATTGTCCGAAAAGAAATCAGCGTATTGAGGGAAGCAGGGCTTGTTATCAGCAGACAGGGAAAAGAAGGAGGAAGCCAGCTTGGTAAAAATGCAGAAGACATCAGTATTTCTGAAATCTACAGAGCGGTGAAGAATACTGAAGTTTTAGGCAAAAAGAATCAAAATCCCAATCCTGCCTGCAGTGTAGGGAAGGAGATTAATACTCATTTAAATACATTGTTTGAAGAAACAGATCAATTGGTTACTCAATTTTTAGGCGATAAATCTCTGAAAGAGTTTTCGGAACAGTTTGAGTAAAATTTTTTAAACATAAATGTAACAATTTTTATTACAATTTAATTTTAAAATAAAATATTATGAAAAAAGTAGCAGTAATCGGCGCAACAGGTTTTGTAGGAAGCAAAATCGTAAATGAATTAACAGAAAGAGGATATGCGGTAGAAGCTTTGGTAAGAGATGCTTCCAAAGTAGAATCAAAAGAAAATGTAACAGCAAAAAGCGTTGACGTAAATAACACAGAAGAGCTGGCAGAAGCTTTAAAAGGAAATAATGCCGTGATCAGTGCCTTCAATGCAGGCTGGACGAACCCGAATCTTTATAATGATTTTCTAAACGGTTCCATCAATATTGAAAAAGCAGTAGAACAATCAGGTGTTAAAAGGCTGATCGTAGTGGGAGGAGCCGGAAGCCTTTATACTCCGGACAACGTACAGATCGTAGATACTCCGGATTTCCCTGAAGCTTACAAGCCGGGAGCAACCGCAGCAAGAGATTATTTAAACAAAATCAAAGAAAATAATACCCTTGACTGGACCTTTTTCAGTCCTGCTATTGAAATGAACCAGGCGAATGTAGGGGAAAGAACCGGAAAATACAGAACTTCTCTGGAAACTCCTGTTTTTGACGAAAACGGAAGAAGCCGTCTTTCTGTAGAAGATGTAGCTGTAGTTCTGGCAGACGAACTGGAACAGAATAACCATATCCGTGAACGTTTTACAGCAGCTTATTAATTCACACAAAAAAATCAACAATGTTAAAAAAGAAATTATTATCGCTGATGGCCATATTGGGTTTTGCAGGTATTTTACTGGCCGGAAATTTAAAGATCAAAGTTTATAATCCAGGTTCAAAGGCCATCTTTCCCATTACTTCCACCATTATTTATGGAGATAAGGATGCAATGCTTATCGATGCCCAGTTTCAGAAGCAGTACGCAGAGCAATTGGTAAAGGAAATCAAAGCCACAGGAAAAAACCTGAAAACAGTGTTTATTTCTCACAGTGACCCGGATTTTTATTTTGGACTGGATGTCATCAAAAAGGCATTTCCAAACGTCAAAATCATTTCAACAGCACAGACTGCCTATCTTATATCTGCCTCAAAAGACGATAAAATGGCAGTTTGGAAGCCACAACTGAAAGAAGATGCTCCATCAGAAATCATTGTTCCGGAAGCTGTCAATGCAATTCCGGACCTTGAAGGGAATAAGATTGAAATAAAGCAGAATGCTGAAGATCCTGCTCACAGTTTTGTATGGATTCCATCACTGAAAACTATTGCAGGAGGTATTTCTGTTTCCGTAGATTCACACATCTGGATGGCAGATACACAGAATGTAAAAGCTATTGATCAATGGATAGCTCAGATTGATGCCATGAAAGCACTGAAGCCTGAACAGGTGGTGCCTTCCCATTTTGCCAAACTATCTTTGTCTCCCCAGTCTCTGGATTTCGTCAGAAACTATCTGGAAAACTATAAAACAGCGGTGACTGATAATAAAACATCTTCCGGGGTTGTAGATTTTATGGTTAAAAAATATCCTGATCTTCACGGAAAAGATGAACTGGCAATGGGAGCAAAAGTTTTCTTCGGAGAAATGGATTGGGACCTGAAGTCACCTTATCCGGCTATTGGAAATAAAGTGGAAGTTGATTTCGGAACACTTAAATTCGTTCTGGACTTTAAAGACAATAAGGAAATGTCTTTCACAGGAATTTCCGAAAACGTAAAAGGCAGCACGGATACTGTACAGTACACTGCTGTAGAAGTAGCAAAGAATGTCTTCATGGTGTACTGGCACGAACCTAAATTAGGAACCAATGTCACCCATATTCAGGATTATAATAAAAATATAATCTACACCAATATTGCGGAGCCAAACGGTACCTTTACCCATCTGAAAGGAACCTTAAAAATTCTGAAATAAATAAAAAACTGCTGTCATTGGATGGCAGTTTTTTTATTAATAATACAAATAATACAGGATGATTCCGGCAATAAGATGACAGATGACAAACATTTCTGGGGGCTGAGGCTCCCGAAGTCCCCACGCTTGTACATTATTTCAACCACAAAAATCTAAGTTTTTTTAACACTTTAGATCACTTTAGTTTCAGAAGTTTTATCATCTTGAAAAATAATAAGCTCACATAAGCAGAAAATCAAAGACTTTCATAAAACTTTAGTGTACTTTATAGATGCATAATATTCAACTTAATAATAACTTAAGTGTTAAAAAACTTTTGAGACTTTTGTGGTTGGTACTTTTATTTCCCACAGACCTATCAAAGACTCCGATTTTAATTTGAACCATTAAGAGCATTGAAAGGATTAAGGTTCATTAAGAAAAATCAAATAGATTTAAGTCAGCACTGCTTAAAGCGAAGCTCCTCTTAATATTCTTAAACTCTTAATCAGGTCTTAATGGTTAAGAAAAATTTTATAAAATCCTGTCTCTTACAATCTCCCACGGGTTTCTCAGAATACGCAGATATTTATAACATAAAAAATGGCCGTCAGAAAGACGGCCATTTTGCTTTATAAATTCATAAACAATTTCGGATTCACCGGAGTATTGTTTTTGTGTACTTCGTAATGAAGGTGTGGTCCTGTAGAACGCCCGGAATTTCCGGATTTTGCAATAACCTGTCCTACTTTTACTTTATCATTCACTTTTGAAACCAACTGGGAAAGGTGTCCGTATAGCGTAGCCAGTCCGTTTCCGTGAGAAACAATGACGCAGTTTCCGTAACCTCCCTTCTGGCCGGAAAAAATAACAGTTCCAGCGGCGGCAGCCCTTACATCTGATCCGTAAGCAACCGCAATATCCAGACCTTTATGAAATTGCATCTGGTCGGCTTCAGCAGGAGGATTGTTCTTTTCCATCGGGGCTTTACCGGGAGTGTTACCGGCAACAACTTTCGTTGAGGCAGCAGCAGGTGATGATGGCGCCGGGGCAGAAGCAGAAGGGGCAGCTTTTGGGGTTACCATTACTTTTACCTCCCTTTTATTGCCATAGCTGTCTGTTAATTCTATGATTTTCTCAACAGGTTCAGCTTTTACTTCTGGTTTAGGAGCTGCAGCAACGGCTGCTGGTTTAGATTCAGCAGCAGCACCTGATTTTACAGAGGCAAATACGGTTTTAAATGGAATAGGATTTTTTCTGATGCCGAAATTAGAGGAAATATATCCGTCAGTAGGCATTCCCAGAGGAACTTCCATCAGTTTCTTCTGAAGATTCATCAGATACTGGCTGTAGCGGTTGGCCTGCTTGGCAAGGTATATGGAATTGGAGATACTGTCTTTACTGAGCACCGTCAGTTTTTCATCAGTAATGTTTTTAGATTTCAGGAAAGAATTAAGCTCAGCAACAGTCTGGTCCACCAATGTAAGATCTGTTTTCATTTTTAGATAATCCACACTGTCTTTTTCAGTGTTGATCTTAACCAGGTTTACTTCATACATCTTGTCATCTTTTTCGGAAAATAACTTTGCGATAAAGACGGCCTGTGCAAAGACTACTAGCAAAAGCCCTCCCAGGAGAAGGTTCACGTTCTTCCTGCTGTTTAGAAATTTCTTCATATTTCTTCTCTTAGTATATTACAAAACGGTTTTAAGCGTGCAAATTTAATTAAAAATACTCTTTGTACGATATTTTTAGAGAAAACTTAGTTTTTTCTGTATTTAACGTATGATTAGATATTTAATTGTGTTCAAGTGTTAATTTTTTCAGAAAATGGGTTTTATCATAGCCTCAAAAGTCCTTGTTCCGTCTTTGTTTTAATATATTTGCAGTTCACTTTCCAATTATGGCTAAAAAGAAAATAATTTCAGAATCTTCTCATCCTAAAAAGAATAAAAAGGACGTTTCTGTAGGAGTAGTAGGAAGCGGAAGTTTTGCAACCGCTATCGTAAAAATGCTGGTTGAAAACTGTAAAACGGTGCACTGGTGTGTAAGAAATGAATTCGTAAAAGGCGCTATTGAGCTTCGCGGGCACAACCCATCCTATCTTACGGCAGTTAATTTTAATCTTAAAAGTCTGAAACTTACCACGGATATCAACGAACTTGTGAGTGCCTGCGATGTGATCGTATTGGCGACGCCTTCCATTTATCTTTCGGATACCATGGATAAGATGACCTGTGAGTATGGGGACAAGATTTTCGTTTCCGCTATTAAAGGAATTATTCCTAAAGTAAATGATGTGGTAGCGCATTACCTGAGAGACGAATTCAAAATAGGCTTCAGAAATCAGGCGGTTATTGCAGGGCCATGCCATGCTGAGGAAGTGGCTATGGAAAGACTCTCTTACCTTACAGTAGCTGCGGCGGAAGATGAAACTGCTGAGAAACTGGAGGGAATTTTAAGTTCGGATTTTATCAAAGTACATTCCAGCAAAGATATCTTAGGAAATGAGTACAGCGCGATCCTTAAAAATATTTTCGCCATCGGAGCGGGAATAGCAAGCGGATTGGGTTATGGAGATAACTTCACTGCCGTTTTTGTTTCCAATGCAATCCGTGAAATGGAAATCTTCCTTGAAGCTGTATATGAAGCCCCGAGAGATGTCAACGAAAGTGCTTATCTGGGAGACCTTCTGGTAACTGCATATTCCCTTTTCTCAAGAAACCGCAGCTTAGGAAACCTTATCGGGAAAGGTTACACCGTAAAATCTGCAATCCAGTCCATGAATATGGTTGCAGAAGGATATTATGCAGCAGATTCCATCTACAAAACGGCAAAACAGAAAAACCTGAAACTGCCAATTATTGATACCGTGTATGCTATTCTGTATGAAGGAAAAAATGCAGAGAAGCAGTTCAAGAAACTGACTGCTAAATTAAATTAAAAATAGTTTTACTCAGTTTCAAATTGAATGATCAAAATATAACTTAAGTCTTCCGGGCTTAAGTTTTTTGTTGAATTTTTTAGGATATTTTACCTTTTAATCAGCTATTTCGATAGAGGGATATTGACAGTATCCATGGAATTTTCATTGTCTGTTTAAAAACTGTTTTTAGCATAAAAAATAACGTGTTAAAATCGTTAAACCCACTCTGACTTATAAAACTTTTCCCGAAATTTGAAGTAAAATTTAGAATTATGTCACAATCGCTTACAAGCAGAACACCGAAACCAAAATATGACGTTGTACTGATAGGCGGCGGAATCATGAGCGCCACTTTAGCAACACTGCTTCACGAATTTGATCCCAATCTTGAAATTGCCATATTTGAAAGGCTTGGCAGATTTGCCAAAGAAAGTACGGCAGCATGGAACAACGCAGGGACGGGACATTCAGCTTTTTGTGAACTAAATTATACCCCTGAAAAACCAGACGGAAGTATTGATATTACTAAGGCAGAGAGTATTGCAGAGCAGTTCGAGATGTCAAAACAGTTCTGGGCGTACCTTATTACTCAGGGATATGTAAAAGATCCCAAAGAATTTATCAATTCCTGTCCTCATATGAGCCTTGTATTTGGCGAAAAAGATGCTGAATACCTCAAAAAACGTTATGAAAAAATGTCAGGATCTGTTCTGTTTTCCGGTATGGAATATTCTACAGACCACGAGCAGCTTAAACAATGGATTCCACTGGTGATGAGCAAAAGAAATCAGTCTGAAGTAATGGCAGCGACCAAAATGGATATGGGAACAGACGTGAATTTCGGAACATTGACCAGAAAAATGGGACGACACCTGCTGGAAGATTCTAATGTGGAAGTATTCCTGTACCATGAAGTAAAAGATATTGATCCGAGAGAAGACGGTAAATGGGAAATGAAGGTAAAAGACAGGATCCATAATCACAAGCAGGAAGTCGTTGCCGATTTTGTATTTATCGGTGCCGGAGGCTATGCACTTCCGCTGCTGGACAGTTCGGATATTAAAGAAAGTGAAGGATACGGAGGTTTCCCTGTTTCAGGGCAATGGCTGGTAAGTCATAATCAGGAATTGGTAGAAAAGCATCACGCCAAAGTATACACCCAGGCGACAGTAGATGCACCGCCAATGTCCGTTCCCCACCTGGATCTCAGAATCATTGATGGTAAGAAAGCACTTCTTTTCGGACCTTTTGCAGGATTCTCCACCAAATTTCTAAGAGAAGGAAGTTATCTCGATCTGCCGGAAAGTGTTAATACTAAAAACCTGAAATCATTGTTCGGAGCCTGGTGGCACAATATTCCGCTGACTAAATACCTTATTCAGCAGGTAGCCATGACAAAATCGCAGAGAATGCAGCACCTGAGAGAATTCATTAAAGATGCCAAAGAAGAAGACTGGGAACTGAAAGTAGCAGGACAAAGGGTACAGATCATCAAGAAAGATGAGAAGGAAGGTGGAAAACTGGAATTCGGAACCGAAGTGGTGGTCAACAAAAGCGGAACCATTGCCTCATTGCTTGGTGCCTCTCCCGGAGCCTCTACAGCAGTGTATGCCATGCTGAATGTACTTGAGAAATGCTTCCCCGAGAAACTGCACGGCGAATGGAAAGATAAATTGCTGGAAATGGTCCCTTCATATGGCCAGAAGTTAGCTCAGAATCCTGAACTTACTGATAAGATTAGAAATTATACCAAAGAAAAATTAGAACTGGAATATTAAAAAAGTGAATGGTGAATGGTCAGTTTTGCTTCGCAAGTGAATTTTTGAGTGAGATTAAAATTGACCATTGACTATTGACATTTCACTATTCACGTAGATTATTATAAAAAAGGTGGAAGAAGTTGTTATAAAGCCCATCATCGCCAAAGAACTCCTGGAATCCCTTCAAACCAAAGTAGAAGAGGAGAAACAGGTGATTGTGCACTGCTGTTTTCCGGCCTCCCCGTTTTTAGGCAACCTGATCAGGATCTGGAATTCCACTTATCTGCTGGACAATCAGTCTGAACATAAAAGCAAGCTGATTCATGCAGAAAATATCAGCATCTATCCCAACTGGACTCCGGTACCGTTTATGCGGGATTTTTGGTTTACCCTGGTTTTTTCCGGCTTACCAAGAGATTGCAAAAGCTTTGACCTTAAAGAAGTTATTCCGGAAGAAGGAGGATTCTTTGTAGAGTCCATCAAAAGGAATGAGCTGGATGTTTACCGGGTGAAAATTTCAGAATCTTATTAGTCCATATGTTAGCACGCGAGGAAAAATTAAAACAGATCATCAGCTGGGCAGAAAATAACCCTGATATCCGCACCGTATTGCTTACCAGTTCGCTCATGAATCCTTATGCTCCGGTAGATGATTTCAGTGACCTGGATATTGAGCTCGTTTTCGAAAATATGAAAGATTATGAGACCGATACGAAATGGATTGACCTCTTTGGCGAGCCCATTTCAATGCTGGAAGAAGATGAAACGTATTTTGACGAGAAGCATGCCATGAAAATGGTACTTTATGCAGATCATGTAAAAGTGGATTTTAAGCTGTATCAGAGATCAGAGTTTGAAAAAGAAATTCAGGGAGAAGTCCTTCCTGATGATTGGGATGTAGGTTATAAGGTTTTGATTGATAAGGATCATCTGACTAAGCATATGAAATTACCTACCTATCAATCTATAATGATCAAAAAACCAACGGAGAAGAAATTCAGGCAAGTGATGAACGATTTCTGGTGGGATACGACCTATGTGGTAAAATGCCTTAAACGAGAAGATCTGTTCTATGCTCAGTTCATGTTCGGGGAAATCAGAACTGATTATCTTGTGCCTCTCATTGAATGGTATATTGCCGGCAGCCACAACTGGGAAAATATCACCACAAATAAACATGGCCGCCTTTTCAGAAACTACCTGCCCGTAGAACTCTGGGAAAGGGTAGAAGCTACCTTTTCGGCAAGCAGCACCGAAGAAAACTGGCGTGCTTTATATGCCACTGCAGACCTGGTACACGAGCTTGGGACCATTTTAGCAGAAAAGTTAAAATTTGAGTATCCTCAGAAGCTGGAAAATGATATCAGGAAATACTTCGATGAGGTAAAATCAATGCCTTGATTGTTAAGCAAACTCATTCTGCCGGATCAGGTTTTCAATACAGTATTCTGCAATAGCTGTAATCGTTACAAAAGGATTGACACCAATGGTTCCGGGAATCAGCGAACCGTCTAAAATATAAAGATTGTCATGATCCTTTAATTTTCCGTATTCGTTTGTCGCTTTACCTAATACACAACCACCCAGCGGATGGTAACATATATCTGCCCCGAAACCGTTGTTAAATAAAAAATGACTCCTTGTACCGTCATTGGCCCTGTTCATCTTTTTGATGAAATAGTTGGCATTTTCCCTCATTTTAACGGTATTGCTCTGGTCCCAGTCTAAACTGATCTTCTTTGTGTTTGGGTCATAAGAAACTTTCCCTTTTTTATCAACCCTGTTAATAAGAAGGTACAATGCTGTTGCCACATCCATTCCCATTGGAAGCGGAGCTATTTCAGTAAAAAAAGGATGTTCATCATCTTCCCAGTTATCTATACCGCCTACAGGAATGGTAGATTGTTTAGCACCAGTTCCGCCCGAAAGAGGTTTTACCCAGTTTCTGCCCGTCATGAAATTGCCGTTGTTTCCCCAGTTTTTCCCGATCTGCTCATGAACAGGAAAGTCATTAACTGCATTGGAATGCAGAAGCAGCTGTAAAGTTCCCATTGTTCCGGCGGCAAGAATCAGCTTTTTACAGTTGAATTTCTTCTCCGAAACTGTAGCTCCCGAAGTGTCAGTTTGCCGGACCTGTAAAGTATATGTTTTATCGCCGTTGAGTTTTATATCTTCGACATGGTGAAGATCCAGGATTTCAAGATTTCCGGTTTCCAGGGCTCTTTTAAGATAGGTTTTGTCCAGGCTGTTTTTCCCGTGATTATTTCCGTAGATCACTTCCGTGTTGAAAGCAGATCGGGGAACTTCATTTCTGTATTCCTTCTCCATATACTGAAAATCATATACATTCGGAACCCGTATGGTTTTAAATCCGGCTTTATGGGCTTCTGCTTCACCTACTCTTGTAAATTGATAATAAGGACAATCCTTTAAAAACTGCTCACCGATAACATTGACTTTCAATTCCTTTTGCACCAGTGGAAAATAATAGCTATAGAATTTTTCGGCATCCAGATCAGGAAATACTTCCTTAAAATAGCTTTCCTTCGGATTAACGGCCATTCCGCCATTAACCAGGGAACCTCCGCCAACTCCTCTGCCTACCCAGATATTGATGTTTTCAAAATCCATCCTGTCCAGTGTACCCGTAAATGGAGTTAAAGAAAAAATATTCATAAAAGGCGCAATCGTCTTCTTTTTCAGCCATGCGGCACTCTTTCCGGGTTTCAGCATATTGGAAAAAGGAATTCCGGATTTCTCCCAATTCAGACCCATTTCCAGCATCACGACTTTTTTCCCTGCCTCACAGAGACGAAGAGCAGATACAGCACCGCCATAACCGCTTCCGATAATAAGTATTGGTGCTTCTATGACCTCCTTACCAGATTGTATTGTTGTGGGTTGTACAGCCTGAAACAGCTCAGAATTAAGAAAATAAAATCCCGATACCGCCAATAAGCTTGTTTTAATGAATTTCTTCCTGTCCATGTGCTCGGTTGGTCAAAAAATATGCTAAAGAAAATGGAATTTTGATTATTTAAAATAGATTGTGTCTTTTTATCATAATTTTAACCTTTCATGCTATAGAAAATTTTTAATTTTACGTATAATTTGCTTTGAAGATGAAAAAATACCTGATCCTTATTTTGCTTTTTCCGTTTTTTGCTTTTGCTCAAAAAATGGTGTCCCCGGAAGTTATGGCAGTTAAGAAATTCCAGGAAGAACTGAATGCTGAATATCTGAATCCTAAGGAAACACCTTTAAGAGGAGATAATTTTACCAATTTTAAAGGACATCCTTTCTTCCCGTTTGATTTAAAATACAGGGTTACGGCAAAACTGGTTAAGACTAAAAATCCTAAGCCTTTTGACCTTCCAACATCTTCCGGAAAAACCAAATCTTATCGTGAATATGGAAAAGCCACATTTCAGCTGGATGGAAAACCCTATACCCTTACTTTATATCAAAGTCTTGACCTGATCAAACAGAAAAAATATAAAGATTATCTTTTCCTTCCCTTTCGTGATGCTACCAACGAAAAAGAAACCTATGGCGGCGGAAAATATATGGATTTAAGAATTCCGAAAGGCAATACGATTATTCTGGACTTCAATCAATCCTATCAGCCATATTGTGCATATAACGCTTACGACTATAATTGTCCGGTTGTTCCCGAAGAAAATAAGCTTCCTGTAGAGATCAGGGCTGGAGTGATGTATCAGGATATTTATCATCATTAAAAAAAATATGGTCAGTTTAAAGTTTTTCGAGATATCTGATTTTTCCGGGCTTGATTATGCTTTGGATGAACATCAACTGCAGTATACTTCAACAGTAGAAAAAGCTCTGGAAAGAATTACACAAGATGACAGTAAGGCATCGGCAGTTACCATTCTTCAGGATGAAAAGCCTGCCGGTTTTTTTGTGCTCGATTTTGGAGAGGATAAACTGGACCTTACCGACAATGAAAAATCGGTTTTATTAAGATCTTTATCTGTCAACCCTGATTTACAGGGAAAAGGAATCGGAAAAGCAGCGATGCAGCTGGTAGACCGGTTTGTGAGGGAAAACTTCCCCGATTGTGATGAAATTGTTCTTGCAGTAAACCAGAAGAATATTTCCGCCTATCAGATTTACCTCAAAACAGGTTACCTGTACGAAGGGAAAAGCAGGATAGGAAGAAGCGGTCCGCAATACCTCATGTATAAGAAACTTTAAGAAAATTTTAATTCCAGATTTTCTGTTTGGCTTGATTCTTTCCATTAACTTTGAGTAAAATACAAATAAAAAATATGGAAATATCCCTTCAAAATCAGGTGGCTGTTGTTACAGGTGCCTCCAGTGGAATAGGCTCAGGAATTGCAAAATCTCTTGCAGCTGCAGGAGCTACTGTAGTGGTCAATCACTCCTCAGAACGATCTCTGGGAGAAGCACAGGCTGTTTTAAAAGAAATTACTGATACCGGCGGAAACGGGATTACGTATCAGTGTGATGTTTCCAAAGAAGACCAGGTGATCAAAATGTTTCAGGATACTGTTTCGCAGTTTGGAACTGTGGATATTCTGATCAATAATGCAGGGATTCAGAAAGACGCCAAATTTACAGACATGACTCTCGATCAGTGGAATGCAGTAATCGGTGTCAATCTTACCGGGCAGTTCCTTTGTGCAAGGGAGGCAATCAAAGAATTTCTGCGTCGAGGTATAGATACTTCCCGATCCATTGCCTGCGGAAAAATCATTCATATCAGTTCAGTTCATGAAATTATTCCCTGGGCTGGACATGCCAATTATGCAGCCAGTAAAGGAGCCATCAGAATGCTGATGCAAACCCTTGCTCAGGAATATGGGGCGGATAAGATCCGTGTCAATTCTATCTGCCCGGGCGCTATCCAGACCCCTATCAATAAAGATGCATGGAGCACGCCTCAGGCATTAAATTCACTTTTGAACCTTATTCCTTACAACAGAATCGGACAGCCGCAGGATATCGGAAATTTAGCCGCTTTTTTAGCAAGTGATCTTGCCGATTATATTACAGGAACCAGCATATTTGTAGACGGAGCGATGACCACTTTTGAAAGCTTTTCTACAGGAGGATAGATGTGATGCGGGTTTCAGGTTTCGAGTTTCGGGGTTTGAGAGTTTGAGGGTGAGTGGAAATGATTGCTGGTTACTTGTTGTCAGTAATTAAAGTTTCTATTTTAATAGTCTGAAATCCGCCTTAAGTCTTTCTCTTTATTCTTTCTACAATAAATTTTACAAAAACAACACATGTCCGAAAAACAAAGACTTTCAGAAATAACATGGAAAAAATGGGGGCCCTATGTCAGTAACCGTGAATGGGGGCTTGTCCGTGAAGATTACAGCGAAAACGGAGATGCATGGAATTATACTACCCATGATACTGCAGAATCCAAAAGCTACCGTTGGGGAGAAGAGGGAATTTGTGGTATTTGTGATGATCTTCAGCAGCTTGTTTTTTCCATAGGATTCTGGAATAAAAAAGATAAAATAGTGAAGGAACGTTTCTTTGGGCTTACCAACGGACAGGGAAATCACGGGGAAGATGTCAAGGAATATTTTTATTATCTCGATTCCACTCCTACGCATTCTTACATGAAGATGCTGTACAAATATCCGCAGAATCCTTTTCCTTATGAAGATCTTTTAAAGGTAAATGCAGAAAGAAATAAAAATGAACCTGAGTATGAGCTGATTGATACAGGAATCTTTGATCAGAATGAATATTTTGATCTTTTCATTGAATATGCCAAAGAAAGTGAGCACGATATCTTGATTAAGCTTACAGTAGTTAATAAATCTGAAAAGGAAGCTCCGATTGTCATACTGCCTACGTTGTGGTTCAGGAATACATGGAGCTGGGGCTATGATGATTATCTGCCAAGGCTGGATAGCGAAAACGCAGAGCATATAGCCGTTAGCCATAAAGACATAGAAATCAGGAATTTGTATGCCAAACAGTCCCTGAAGACATTGTTTTGTAATAATGAGAGCAATACGGAAAAACTCTACAAGTCCCCGAATCAGTCAAGATACTGTAAAGATGGAATTAACGATTTTGTTATCAACGGAAATTCACAGGCTGTGAATCCCAAAAGTACCGGGACTAAAGCTTCTTTCTTTATTGATGAAACGCTGGAAGCGGGAGAAACAAAAATTTTTGAATTCAGAATGTCGGAAAAGGATTTAAAAGACCCTTTTGCCAATTTTGAAGATATTTTTGAACTCAGGAAAAAAGAAGCAGATGAATTTTATGCCGAGATTCAGAAAGGAATATCGTCCGATGATGAAAAGTTGGTTCAAAGACAGGCTTTTGCAGGAATGCTGTGGAACAAAATGTTTTATCATTATAACGTTGAAAAATGGCTGAAAGGAGATCCTGCAGAAATGCCGCCTCCCAAATCCCGGGAAAAGATCAGGAACTACGACTGGAAGCACCTCAATAATGAACATATCATTTCAATGCCTGATAAATGGGAATATCCCTGGTATGCAACATGGGATCTGGCATTTCATACGATCAGTTTTTCACT
The DNA here is from genome assembly GCF_056172655.1 of Chryseobacterium sp. GTID13. Classification (NCBI taxonomy): domain Bacteria; kingdom Pseudomonadati; phylum Bacteroidota; class Flavobacteriia; order Flavobacteriales; family Weeksellaceae; genus Chryseobacterium; species Chryseobacterium sp. GTID13. Next base: position 621,899 of record NZ_JAOCMB010000007.1, on the reverse strand, counting down.
TATTGATCCGGATTTTGCCAAACACCAGCTAAAACTTTTCCTGTTCGAATGGTATATGCATCCAAACGGCCAGATTCCCGCCTACGAGTGGAATTTCAGTGATGTAAATCCTCCGGTTCATGCATGGGCTGCCTTCCGGGTTTTTAAAATTGATGAATATATCAAAGGAAAACCCGATCTCCAGTTTCTGGAAAGCGCCTTCCAAAAGCTGCTCATGAATTTTACATGGTGGGTGAACAAAAAAGACAGCAATGGCAATAATATTTTTGAAGGAGGGTTTTTAGGACTTGATAATATTGGTGTTTTCGACAGAAATCTAACGCTTCCAAACGGGGAGCAACTGGAACAATCCGACGGAACAAGCTGGATGGCCATGTTTGCGCTTAATATGATGCGCATTGCCCTTGAACTGGCCTTGTATAACAATGTATATGAAGAAATGGCCATGAAGTTCTTTGAACATTTTCTTTCTATTGCCAATTCACTGGATAATATGGGAGATGAAAAGTTCAGCCTGTGGGACGAGGAAGATGAATTTTTCTACGATGCCATCAGTTCCGATGACGGAAATCATATGTATTTAAGGTTAAGAACCATTGTAGGGCTGATCCCTATGTTTGCCGTTGAGGTTATAGACGATGAAATGATAGAAAAACTTCCTAATTTCAAAAAAGAATGAAATGGGTTCTCGAAAATAAGCCTGAACTGGCTGCCCTTGTATCGAGATGGGAAGTAAAAGGTCAGGATTCAAAGCACCTTCTTTCGCTGCTTCGCGGACACCGTTTGAAAAGGCTGTTAAGCAGAATGCTGAATCCTGAAGAGTTTCTGAGCGATTACGGAGTCCGGGCATTATCTAAAGAATATGAGCAGAATCCGTATACACTCAATTTGAACGGGACAGATTATTGTGTGAAATATACGCCTGCAGAAAGCGATAGCGGACTTTTCGGAGGAAACAGCAACTGGCGCGGACCTATTTGGTTTCCTATCAACTTTCTGATCATTGAAAGTCTTCAAAGATTTTTCTTCTACTACAGTCCGGATTTCCTGGTAGAATACCCAACAGGAAGCGGAAATTATTCAAATCTGGACCAGATTGCAGATTCTTTAAGCAAAAGACTTTCTAAAATATTTTTAATGGATGAAAACGGAAAACGTCCTGTGAACGGCCAGTACGAAAGATTCCAAACCGATCCTGATTTTAAGGATTACATTTTGTTCTACGAATATTTCCACGGGGATAATGGGAGAGGTGTGGGAGCTTCACACCAGACCGGATGGACGGGACTGATTGCAAAGATCCTCCAGCCAAGATTCTCCAAAAAGAAATTGCAGAAGCCGAAACAGAAATGCCGGGAGAAGTGAAAAGCTAGCAGTTAAAGCGATTTATAACCTCGAATATTATCTCTGCTATTCAAAGATCTGCTGTATCACTTCAAGCGATGCCGGGATCTTAAAATCTGTGATGTGGTAATGATAGTACACTAAAATACTGTCCAGAAAATCTTTTCGCTGTGAAGAATGAATTTTTGTGGCATAAAGGTTTTCTGCGCAGAGAATTTTTTCCATAAACCGGAAATTTCATTAGTGAACAGCTGATGGGCAGGGACCTCGGAAAATGTCCCGGTTTCAGGGTCCAGATAAGGGCCGTCATGCATCAGGGGAGCAACTCCCTGGATTTTCAATACTGTAATTAAAAACAACAAATGGCACTGGTAATTTTTAGCCATCAACTCGTCTATAAACTGATCAATACTAAAGAAAAGCCCGGGATTCTTATTTTCGTGCCTCAAAACCTGATTCAGAAAGTCTGATATGAAGAAGATTACCGTGTTGGTTCTGATATCCGTATACATATCATGATTTTTCACCAGCTCAAATTTAGAAACCAGCGGAATTCCGTTTCCTTTTGCAGGATTAACCGTGAAATTCAGCATACTTAATGGCTGGAGCAGGGCTTTCTTTTTATTTCTTTTGGAATAAATACCTTTTACGAAATACGTCTGAAAGCCGTCCTCTTCTGTAAAACAATGCAAAACTGCATCATTTTCACCATATTTTATGAATGATAATAAAAATCCGTTTTGTGAAATCATTAATTAACTACAGCTATTTTTGCAGTAGCTTTATCTGAGCCATCCTCATTGGTCATCAGGACAAAATAAATACCTGAAGCGACTCTGGTGCCTTTTTGATTATTAAGGTCCCATTCGTAATATCCTCCTCTGGCTACCGCAGAGTGAATTACATTTCCTGCCGAATCTGTGATTCTGATATTTGTTTTTTCCGCAAGTCCTTTAATAGTTACTTTTCCTTTAAAGTTTGAATACACAACAGGGTTTGGATAAACCACTACATTTCCGAAGTTGGCATTCACATCAGCGACGTCTCCCTGATAGGCTACAATGCCGTTGAAAGTGACAAAATACACTTTTCCGGTTTTTCTGTCTACCTTTATATCGGTAACAGAATTGGTGGGAAGAGGTGAATTTTCTTTTGTAAAATGCTTTATAGTCTGCTGTCCATCGGCAGACAGATAGTATACTCCTCCTCCGTCTACAGAAAGCCATTTGTAATCACCCGCATCTACTTCTATCTGCAATACTTGTCCGTCCCTGAAAAGTTCTTCTCCAAGTCCGCCCTGTTCTATGATGATGGGCTCCACTGTTGGGTTTGGATCTTTTATTGCCGTAGCGGCATTAGGTAGTATTCTTAATCCACTGTCAGTACCGATCCAGGCGTCTCCGGATTTGCTGAAAGCTACGGATAAAGTTCCTTTTGAGTTTCCTGCAAAACCATTGGTGTCTTTTAATATATAATCCGTATCATCCGAAAGGTTGGTAGGGGTTTTATAATCATATACAATGAAATTATTTGTTCTAGGAAGTGGGAACCATAGCATATTTTCATAATAAACCGGTGTTTGTGCACCATCACTCGTTATCCCGAATTTTTTGATGACGAAATCATCAGTTCCTCTGTCATAAATACCTATAGATGGACTGCCATAGTTGAAGCCGAAAGAAACAAAAAGGTTATTTTGAGGATCATGGGCAAAACCTACAGGACGGTGAGAGTAATCACCAGGTGATCCGAGATCATATCGTTTTACAAAATCAAAATCTTTAGTACTGGAATTGTACTTCATTTTATATACACCCTGTGCAGTAACCGTATAATTGGTGAAAAATACTTCACTGTTATCAGCCGGGTTGAATACAGCATCCAATACATTTATGGGTGCGGTAGTTGTTGAAAAAAGAGGAACGCAGCCACTCTGTGCCATTAAAATAATAAAATCCGGGTTTTTTGGGATTATCCCCTGGCTGGTTATATCTGTTGACTCTGGATCCTGATGACACTAGCATTTGGTTATTGTCATACAGGTTAATCCTATAAGAAGAGTTAGAATATGGTCCTGATGGCTTGTAAGTGGTTCCGCTTTCTTCTTTTATTCCGGACAATATTGTTCCGGCGTATATTTTTCCGCCTGCGGTAATTGCTGTATTACAGTCTTCTCCTACACTTACGGCATTCTGTGATACTCCGTTTAATCCAAAAGTATATATTCTGTTATCCGTTACTACAATATTGCTGGCATTGATGACAATATCCTGAATATTTGAAAAGCTGGCAGGTAATGGCGTACCGGTACCGTTATTGTAAATGTAGGCTGATGTTGCAGAGGAAAATATAAGTGACGATTCAGCGTCAATATGCTTGTATGATCCTGGAATTTCATTAGTCCATGTAGAAAATACCGGAAATGTAGTATTCATTTCGTGGCTTTTAAGGCCGGTATTTGTTACAGAGTAAACTTTGGTTCCGAATATAGTTGCTTCGTTACTTGCTTCATATACGCCGCCACTCACAAAGAATGCAGAATCTCCGAATTCTTTTTTATTAATATTGAATATGGAAACTCCGTATCCTACAGATATTACAGCCTGATCTCCTGTAATAGAAATATGATTGATTTTTTTGCTTCCGTTGTAACCTGTTGCGATAGGAATATCAACAATATATTTAATCTCTTGCGGGGTAATAACATCCATCGAACCGTTTGTGTATCCTATAATCCCTATTTTAGTCTGTGGATTATAATCAAAGGCAGATATACTGACGTCATGCAGCCCGTTAGCTTTTGACAGCTTTGTAATCTCCCCGGTTGAAATGGTATAGTAAAATATCCCGTTTTCAGTGGCGGCAATTATTTTTCCATTGTCTTCCTTCATGGCAAGGACATTATTATAGGAAAAAAGATCCGTCCATTTTTTGATGAAATTACCTGCGCATTCATGAATTGCAGGGAGGCCAAAATACCCAGAGAGATTAAAGAGAGTTTTTTCATATTATACGGTTATGCTGCTGTCTATTGCCTGGTTGTTCCAGGAAATGTGCTTTACGTTTTTATTTGCGTCGAAGTAAAAATCTATTCTGCCAAGGAGAAGACCTGCCCATCCTACTTGGTTCACCAGAACATTTTTACCTTGTCTGTTGGTAAATGTTTGTGGTTCAGGTAAAAAAGTATGGGTATGCCCGCCCAGAATGATATCAATATTTTCCGTTTTGGCAGCCAGAATTTTATCACTTATTTTATCAGGTTCATCTTTGTAATCATAGCCTATATGAGAAAGGCAGATGACAAGGTCACATTTTTGTTCGTTTTTCAGGAAGTTGGAATAATGCTGCGCCACCTCTACCGGATCCGAATATACGGTTTCTCCATATTGTTTTTTGCCTACAAGGCCATCCAGCTGGATACCGACACCAAAAATTCCGACTTTTATTCCGTTTTTATTAAAGATTTTATACGGTGAAGTCTTTCCGTCCAGAACCGTGTTCTTAAAATCATAATTTGAACAGATAAATGGAAACTGCGCATTGGGAAGCACTTTTAAAAATCCGTCCAGACCATTGTCAAAATCATGATTTCCCATGGTGGAAGCATCATACTTCATCATAGACATCAGTTTGAATTCCAGTTCGCCTCCAAAAAAATTGAAATAAGGAGTTCCCTGAAAAATATCACCGGAATCCAGAAGAAGAACATTACTTTCCTGGCTTCGGATCTGCTGTATGAGGCTTGCTCTTCTGGCAAAACCTCCCTGATTGGGATTTTTTGTATAGGTTGCATCGAAAGGTTCAATTCTGCTGTGCTGATCGTTGGTATGAAGAATGGTCAGTTTATTTGCGGATTTAAAAGGATTGAATTTCAATTCTTCCGCCATCATCATATTGGGAGCTAGAGCTGCTGCTAAAGATCCGCCACCTATTACTTTTAAAAATCTTTTTCTATCCATTATTTCTTACCGATAAAATTTAAACGAACATCTGTATTTGGAACTACTTCAGGAGTTTTCCTGAAATACTCAATGAAAAGATCCCTCAGTTTGATCCCTGTGGAAATAGATTCTCCTTTGGAAAAGAATTTCATATTGTCCCCGCCCAATGCCAGATAATCTGAAGTGGCAATATAGTAATCCTGCGAAGGATTTACAGATTGGCCATTGATCTGGGATTTGGTGAGCTGTCCGTTATTGGTTTCAATATATAAATGGGAAACAGGATTGTTGACCTGTGTTTTTGCATAATAGTCAAAAAGTCCCTGAAGATCCGAACCCTTCATTTTTACGATAATCACCTCATTTTCAAAAGGCATTACTTCAAAAACGCTTTTCAGAAGAATATCACCTTTTCCGATTGTTGTACGTATTCCTCCGATATTGATCAGGGCCGCATCTACATTTTTATTCAGATTCTTTTTTGCCCATGCATCGGCACCTTCAAAAGTATAATCGGCCAAAAGATTTCCAAGATTGCTGTTATCCCCTTGTTTGGTAAGGTCTACGCTGGTGTGGGAAATCTTCTGGTTCATCTCTTTATCCAGTTTCTGTTTATAAGGTTCAATGACATTTACAAACGCCTCATCATTTTTCAGCTCATTATTAATAGAAATATTTTTCTGGGGCTGAACCTGAGCCAGCTGCAGCGAGGATGCTGTTTTGCAGGCAGTGAGTGTAGCCAGAGCAATTCCTAGTAACAAGAATTTATTTTTCATATGTTGCAAATTATTTTTAAAGGTCATATGTAATCGCCGGTATCTATAGCTTTTTTATAAATGAGTTTGGTAGCAGCGATGTCATACTATCTTTTAGTATATGCAAATATAATTATATGTATAATAAAACATTATTATTTATTACAAATTCTTGTCGTAAATTATTAAATTTGGCAAAAATAATTCTAGCAGATGAGCATTTTAAAAGGAGTAGGTGTTGCATTGGTAACACCCTTTAATGAAGATTTATCCGTTGATTTCGACAGTTTAACTAAACTTGTTGACTATAATATCGAAAACGGAACCAATTATTTAGTTGTTTTGGGAACTACAGCAGAAGCTGCAACGCTTTCTGATGAGGAGAAGAAACAGGTGATTGAGCATATCATTAAGGTTAATAATAAACGTCTTCCTTTGGTTTTAGGAATTGGCGGTAATAATACTCTTGAAGTCAAGAAACAGATTGAAGAAACAGATCTTTCTGCATTTGAAGCTGTGCTTTCTGTGTCCCCGTATTACAACAAGCCTAACCAGGAAGGACTTTACCAGCACTATAAAATGCTGGCGTCTACCGGTAAAAATATCATTATTTATAACGTTCCGTCAAGAACGGGACAGAATATTGAAGCTGATACTACGATCCGCATTGCCAAGGAATTCCCGAATTTATTCATGATCAAAGAAGCAGCACCGAATATTCTTCAGTATTTCGATATTTTAAGAAAGAAGCCTGAAGGATTTTCACTGGTTTCGGGAGATGATGAATATACACTTCCTGTCACTTTAGCCGGTGGAGATGGTGTCATTTCTGTTATAGGGCAGGGATATCCTAAAGAGTTTTCCACAATGGTTCAGCTGGCTTTCGAGGGGAAAGTAAAAGAAGCTTACGAAATCCACAATAAATTAGTTGATATCACAAGACTGATTTTTGCAGAAGGAAATCCATGCGGGATAAAAGTGGTTCTTGCGGAAAAAGGAATCATTAAAAATTATTTGAGACTTCCTTTAGTTGCTGCTTCAGAGGGGCTTTATGCGAAGATCAAAGCTGAAATGACGAAAATCGGATAGTCAATTGTGAAATTTGCTTCGCAAGTGAATAGTCAATCTTAAATGTACCGTTGGCCGTTCATCATTGACATCAAAATATCAAGGTGAAAAGTTGCGGCTTTTCACTTTTTTTAATCGTAAAATTTAAAATATGAAATTAACGGAAGTAACAGAAAAGGATATTCCATTGATCCGGGATTTGGCCAGAAGATCATGGGAGAGTGCTTATGTGGGCATTATTTCTACGGAACAGATAGAGTACATGCTGGATAAAATGTATTCGGAGGAAGAAATTTTAAGTCAGCTTCAAAACCCGGATTATCATTATTATCTCATTTTTGATGAAGATAATAATTCTTTTGAAGGCTTTATCGGTTATGAAAACAATTATGAGGCAGGAACTACAAAACTCCACCGGATCTATTTGGTTCCTGAAAGTAAAGGAAAGGGATTTGGAAAAGAAGCACTGACCTTTTTAAAAGATAAAGTATCTGAAAGTGGAAACACACGAATTATTTTAAACGTGAATAAAGAGAATTCTGCTAAAAAATTTTATGAATCTCAGGGATACAGAGTATACGATGAAGTAGTTTTGGATATAGGCGGAAATTTCGTCATGGACGATTATTTAATGGAGTATGTATTTCACAAATGATTGACTTAAAATTCTGTAACATTTAATTTTAATTCTATAACAAGTGATGTTTCTTTTTACTTCATCTTTGTATCAGAACCAAATCACTTTCAATAATACATTCATATGCTTGGTTTTGAGCTTTTATAGCTTTTTATCAGTATATTTTTTTCATCCTTAGTGTTTAAATTCCTGTATTCAATATGCAGGAGTTTTTTCTTTTTATACATTATGTTAAAAAAATAATTCTATTTCACTTTTAAATGAAATAAATTATTATATTTACTCCGAAATTCAACACACTTATACCAGGATGAAAATGTATGTAAAATTTGATTTCAATGCTCTCTGCAAGAAAGTATTGGATGAAAAGCTAAAAGAGCATGGGTTGAAATACCGCCTGCTGAACTTTGGCGAGGTGGAATTCTATGAACCATTTACCCAGGAGCAGCATAATCTTTTTAAGAAAAATCTTAAAGATTACGGAATAGAAATCATAGAAAGCCAGAAAACGGCTTTGGTACAAAAAATAAAAGATGCCATCGTAGAACTTGTCTTTTCTGAAAATGCAGTTCCCGTTAAGGCATCTATTTACATCGCTGAAAGGCTGAATCACAGCTACGGATACCTTTCCAATCTTTTTTCCGAGGTTGCCTATACATCAATAGAAAATTTTATCATCCTTCAGAAAATAGAATATGCCAAAGAGCTGATTCTGAATAATAAGCAGAGTCTGACAGAAATTGCGCATAAGCTGAATTATTCCAGTGTAGCGCATTTGAGTACTCAATTTAAAAATACCACCGGAATTACGCCTTCCCAGTTCCAGAAGATCGTCATGAAAAGAAGAAAAAAGCAGGCGATAGCTATAAATTCAAAAATGCTGTATGAATAAGGAATATCTGAATGTAATAACGGTAGATAATGACGAAGGAAACATAATATTCTTTAAAAATATTTTCAAGGATTTAAAGATTGGTGTGAAGTCGCAGTGTTTTTCCGATGGGGAAGGACTTATGAACTATTTGAAAAGCTGCGGGGCCATTGTTCCGGAAGTAATCTTCATCAGATATGATAATCCGGGAAAGAACAGTATGGATTGTCTGAAAGAAATTAAAACAGATCCCAAATTCAGTACTATAGTAACTGTAGTCTATGCTCACCAGATTTCTGAGACTGAAATTGAAGAAGTATTCGTTGACGGAGCCAATGTTTTTATGAGACAGCCGGAAACTTATGAAGGGTTGAAAAAGGCAATAACAGAAATTATTACGATCAACTGGCAGTACCATTCTTCAGGATTGAATATTGATAATTTTATCATGAAAGTATGATGAACAAAGTTTTTTCAACAGTTGGTTTTTTAGAAGAAAGTTTATATTTAATACATACTATTCACACAAAAGTGAAAATTGTATAATTAATAATTAAAATAATATAAGAAGAAATCCAGGCAATATGATCAATTTTGTAAATGTAAACATTGCAACACAAATTAGTTATATATAAAAGCAATGGATGATAAGAAAACAGATTATTTCACAAGAAACAAGATATAAGTCACAATGTTAGTTTTAACAAAATGAATTATGTTTATTTCCAGCTATAAAGCATAGAAGATCTTTAAACAAAACGGTACAATCATGAAAACTTAAGAGAGTTGAAGGGTATTTATTCGTTTCATTTCCCACTCTTCAACTTGAACAGTTAGTTTTTATAATAAGCAGTTGGAAAAATAATTCATTTTGTTTTTTTAATTTATTTTAATAGTCAGGACTGAAAAATTCAAATAGTATATAAATATTTTCACACCAAATCACAAGATATTAGTTCTTACTATTAAAATAAATTTTTTAAAGAATCAAAAAAGTAATTTCTTCTAAATAACAGTTTTATAAGGGGGCCGCGGAAAGATTTTTTCTTTACGCGGTTTTTTTATGAAATTTTACTCCATTTATTCTTTCCCCTGTAGTATTTCAGATAGTAATTTTTAATAATCAGATTGTCCGGCCTGGTCAGATGCGGATCTGCTTCCAGGATTTTATCAACCGTATTTTTTGTCGTTTTGATAATGGCGGAATCATTCACAAGATCGAGTCTTTTAAAGTCTACAACTCCGCTCTGCTGAGTGCCTAAAATATCTCCCGGACCCCGGAGCTGCATATCAACTTCAGAAATCTTGAAGCCGTCATTGGTTTCTGTCATAGTCCTGATACGGGTCCTGCTTTCTTTCGATAATTTGTCTGAGGTCATAAGAATACAATAACTTTGTTCTGCACCCCTTCCCACACGGCCCCGCAGCTGGTGAAGCTGAGAAAGCCCGAATCTTTCCGAACTTTCTATAACCATTACAGAAGCATTGGGAACATTGACACCTACTTCAATAACCGTAGTTGCCACCATAATTTCTGCTTTTCCGGAAGCAAAATAATTCATTGCAGCATCCTTTTCAGCAGGTTTCATCTTTCCGTGAAGCATCGTAACATTGTAGTCGGAGAATGCATTCATCACATGATCCAGACCTTCCATCAGGTTTTTATAATCCAGCGTTTCCGATTCCTCGATCAATGGATAAACGAAATAAACCTGTCTTCCCTTTCTGATCTCGTCCCTACAGAAATTATACACATAAGTTCTGTCTTTCTCGCGTCTGTGAGCTGTGATGATGGGCTTTCTTCCCACAGGCATTTCATCGATCACAGAAACATCCAGGTCAGAGTAAAAACTCATGGCCAGCGTCCTGGGGATAGGAGTTGCGGTCATCACCAGAATATGCGGAGGAATTTTATTTTTAGCCCATAATTTTGCCCTCTGTGCTACACCAAACCTGTGCTGTTCATCAATAATAGCCAGTCCAAGGTTTTTAAATTTTACCTTATCTTCCAGAACAGCATGTGTTCCAACTAAAATAGAAAGGGTTCCGTTTTCCAGCTCTTCATGAATGATTTTTCTTTCCGAAGTTTTGGTAGAACCTGTCAGCAGCCGCACATTAATACCTGTTTTCGTTAAAAGATCTTTAATTCCGTTGTAATGCTGCTGGGCCAGAATTTCAGTGGGAGCCATCATACAGCTTTGAAAACCATTATCCATAGCAATCAGCATCGTAAGCAAAGCGACCATCGTTTTCCCGGATCCTACATCTCCCTGAAGAAGCCTGTTCATCTGGATGGGTCTTTTCATATCCAGACGGATCTCCTTTAAAACCCTTTTTGTGCATTGGTAAGGTCAAAAGGAATATGATGATTGTAAAAGTCGTTAAAATGATCCCCTACAACAGGAAACGGATTTCCAGGTGAATGGCTTTTATGATGAAGCTTTTTGAGGGCATAACCCAGCTGGAAAAAGAAGGATTCCTCAAATTTCAGCCTGTTATCAGCTTTTTCAAAATGCTCCATATCCTTTGGGAAATGCATATTCAGAAAAGTATGCTGCCGGGATAAAAACTTAAAAGCTTTGATCATATATTCTGGGAAATTCTCCTCAATAAGATTGGGAATCTCTTTGCAGATATTTCTTAAAACATTCTGGAAAAACCTCTGATTCAAACCTCTTTTGGTAAGCTTTTCGGAACTGGGATAGATAGGTTTCAGGCGGCTGTCATTTTCTTTATTCTCTTCAGCTTCAATTTCAGGATGAGGCATGGAAAACTGCCGGTTAAAAACATTGATCTTCCCGAAAATATAAACTTCACGGTTCACCGGAATCTGTTCTTTCAGCCATTTTGAGTACTGGAACCATACCAGATCCATTGTTCCTGTATCGTCATTAAATTTTGCAGAAAGCCTTTTTGTCTTCCCGGTCTGCACTTCCTGAACCTGTGTAATTCTTCCTTTAAGCTGTACCTCAATAGCACTTTCCTCAAGCTGGGAAATTTTGTATACTTTATTTTTATCCAGATAACGGATAGGGTAGAAGTTCAGAAGGTCTTCAACAGTGGAAAGGCCCAACACACTTTTGATGAGTTTGGCTCTGTCAGGACCAATTCCTTTTACATATTCTATAGAAGTTTCTAAAGTCATTTTAAAAATGAGCCCTAATTTCGGGAAAATAGGCCTAAGATTAAAATTTTTCTCCAAAATAAAATAAAAAACGGCTTCCCATTGGAAAGCCGCTGTAAGGTTTAATCTTTTATTTTAGATTTGAATTTCTTCTGATAATCTTCCCATTGTTCTCTGGAACGGATCTTTTTAAACATATCTTTAGAGATGAATTCTAAATAGGGTTCGAGTTCCCTGGCAGATAATTCTCCCTGAAGGATAGTGATGGGACCGCCAGTTTCATCCAGGAATACCGTACTCGGAACTGCACCAACGTTCATATACTGAGTGAATTCGTGCAGTGAATTTCTTCCTTTTTTATGCTCGGTATTGTCATTGGAAAATGTTCTTCCAAAAACATCAATGGATTTTTTTCTTCAGCATTAAACTTTACGGGATAATAACTTTCATTTAAGATCTGGGCAATGATTTCATGACCATATGTTTTTTTATCCATAATCTTACACGGACCGCACCAGTCTGCATAAAAGTCGATCAGAATTTTTTTCGGATTTTCTTTCTGGGCTTTTAAGGCTTCTTCAATGGTCATCCATTTTACCTGAGCAAAACTGAAGCTAACTAAAAATAAGAGTATTATGCTTATAATTTTTTTCATAATTTGATATTTAACATAAAAATAAGCATAATCTGCTTACGTTATTTTACATCCTGCATTAATTTTTTCACGAACGGAGATATCAAAATTAATACCACGCCGGCAATTACCGCATACAATCCCAATTGTTTATATCCATCGGTGTAAGTGATCAAAGCATCATAATTGGTAGATCCCTCTTTGGCAGTGGCAAGTCCAGCGCCTATAATCCCTGCGACATATTGCCCGTAAGCTGAAGCCAGGAACCACATTCCCATCATCATTCCCTGTAGGTTTTTGGTGGAAAGCTTTGTCATAATCGATAACCCGATCGGGGAAAGACAAAGTTCTCCAAGAGTAATAATCAATAGGGCCAGTGTGAAGAAGTTCAGTGATGTTATCCCTTGAAGATCGGCAAAAAGCCTGGTTGCAAATAAAACATAATAACCAATTCCAAGAAAGATAAATCCTAAACCGAATTTAACGATAGTATTAGGTTCAATTTTTCTTTTATTCAGCCAAATCCAAAGCAGTCCGATAACCGGAGCAAGGAAAATAATGAAAAATGCTCCTCCTGAATTATTTACTCCATTGGGGTCTAGTCCGAAAAGATCTTTATTAAGGTTTTTAGCCGCGAAAATACTTAACGAGCCCCCGCTTTGTTCATAAATTCCCCAGAATAAAATAGAGAAAATGATGAAAACTAAAGCTGCCCAAAGTTTTTTGCGCTCCGATGAGGTTACCTTGGACATTTCATAGAACAGATAGATCAATGTCAAAGGACCGATGGTCCACATAAAATAATCGGTATATTCTGTTTTGGCTACCATCGTCATAATAATCGGAACAAAAATGAGGGATAATACATATACCCCATACTCTTTCCATTTCGGGATCGGTGCAGATTTTACTTCTGCCATAGGATGTCCCGGCTGAAGACCAATGGTTCCCAGTGTTCTCTGAGTGAAAATAAAGTTGATGAGGCTGATTACCATTACTATTGCTGCCAGTCCGAAGGCAATATTCCATCTCATTCCTTCCGGAATAATATGACTCAATACTTCTCCTTTTCCAATAGCAATACATAAATATCCGCCAAGCAAGGCACCAAGGTTAATTCCTGCATAAAAAGAGAGAATCCGGCATCAGCACGTGAATCGTTAGGCTTATAAAGCTGTCCGACCATGGATGAGATATTAGGTTTGAAGAATCCTGTTCCTACTACAGTAAATGCAATTCCTAAGAAAAAGAATTTGTGTGGATCGGTTGCCAGGATCAAACTTCCGACGATCATCAGAAGTCCTCCCCAGAAGAGGGATTTTCTGAATCCAAGGATTTTATCGGCAAAAAGACCACCAACGAAAGTAAAGGCATATACAAATGCCTGGGTAGCACCATACTGAAGGTTAGCTTCTTTTTCATGGAAATTTAGCTGTGAGATCATAAAGAAAACCAGCATTCCTCGCATTCCGTAGAAACAGAAGCGTTCCCACATTTCAGAGAAAAACAGGCTCCAGATCTGTTTAGGGTATTTTCCTTTAAAATTTTGTATTTCTTCTAGAGTTAAGCTCATAATTGGGTATGATATAATTTAATTAGGGTTGTTTATTGTTGTTCTGATCCAGTTCAAAACGGATTCTGTCCTGATCTATGATTTCTTTTAATTCCTCTTCTTTTGGTAGGTAAAGAAGGTATTTGCTGGCAAAGAGGTTATTTTTGTCATTCAGAACGGAATACTTAACGATGGTTTCGTCTTTTTCTGAACAGAGTAGAATTCCAATGGTAGGATTATCGCCTTCGCCACGTTTCAGATCATCATACATTCTTACGTACATATCGATCTGCCCGATGTCCTGATGGGAGAGTTCGCCGGTTTTAAGGTCGATAATGACAAAACATTTTAAAATATAATTGTAAAAAACAAGATCTATATAAAAGTCTGAAGTATCTGTGGAAATATGCTGCTGCCTGGCTACAAAAGCGAATCCTTTCCCGAATTCCAGAAGGAATTTCTGAATATGATCAATGATGGCAGTTTCAATTTCTTTTTCTGATATTTTTTGGTCCGCTGTTAAACCTAAAAATTCGAAGATATAGGGATCTTTTAATAAGCTGTGGATGTTTTCCGCCGGAGATTTCTTGTGTTCCAGAACTCTTTCGTAAGCAAGTGAGTTGATCTGTCTTTTCAGATCTCTTACGTTCCAGTTGTTTTGTACAGCTTCATTGAGATAATAGCTTCTTTTTGATTTATCTTCCTGTGCGGAAAGTAATCTGTAATGAGACCAGCTCAATTGTAGAGACAATGTGTCAACAATTGGGAAAGCATTATAAAACTTACGCATATTGGAAAGGTTGGTATAGTCAAAACCCTTTCCAAATTCCAGGGAAAGTTTTTTAGAAAGATTTTTCAAGGTTTGCTTTCCGTATTCTGCACGTTCTTTTCCCTGCTGTTCATCTTCCACGATCAGTTTTCCTATCTGCCAGTAAGTAAGCAATAAAGTAGAATTCGCGATCCGAAATACTTTTTCGCGCGACTGCCTAATGATTTCCTTTACGGACTGGAATAAAGAATCTTCGGAAATTTCCATCATACGAAAATAAAAAAACCTCTGACTTGGCAGAGGTTTTATTATATTTATTGATGCGGTTATTTCACACCGTGCATCATTTTCTTTAAGATTGGAGAAAGGAACGCCAAAATTACAGATGCAATACCACAAAGTACTACGAATACCATAAAGAATTCAAATAGATTGTGGATCTCAAATCCTGCGAATGTAGGATTGTGCAACGGCAACTGAGCTTTCTCAAATGCTGCCGTCTGATCAGCAGTAAGGGTTACTTTTTTATCTAAAACATCCTGAAGATTAACTCCGATTTCTTCTGCTTTTTTAAACTTATCCCCCGTTGCAGGAATAAGAGCTCCCAATGAACCTGCAAGGGCATAACCCGCAGCATTGGAAATGAAGAAAACACCGTATAATAATGATGCAAATCTTTTTGGAGCCAGTTTACCAACCAGTGAAAGACCGATTGGAGATAAGCAAAGCTCACCACAAGTCTGGATAAAGTATAGGAGCATTAACCATTTGATAGCCAATAATCCTGAATTTCCAAGATCTTTTACATTATGTGCAATGATAAAGTATGAAAGAGCAATTAACGCAAGACCCATTGCCTGTTTGAAAGGCGATACGGGCTCTTTTCCTTTTGCTCTAAGCTTATCCCATGTCAAACTGAACGGAACTGCTAACAGAACTACGAAAATACCATTGAAGATCTGAACCATTGAAGGCGGCATATTCCAGCCGAAGATGTTTCTGTCTGTCTGGTTATCCGCGATGAAGGTTAATGAAGATCCTGCCTGTTCGAAGGCTGCCCAGAAGAAAATAATAAAGAAGGATACGATATAAATTACCCAGATTCTCTGTCTTTCCACTTTATTTTCTGCAGAAGTCATGATCAGGAATGCCAGGGAAATACCGGCTGCATAAATGAAAGGATAAATAATTCCTTTGATTAATTGCCCCATTTCTACGGAATTGAATCCGAATTCTCCTACAAGCAGATATCTGAAAGCAAAGAATAAGACTACGAAGATCAGCCCTGTAATTCCTAAAGATGTTCCGGAGAATTTAGCGGTCTGTGTTTCGCCTTCTTCAAAATCTTCACTTGTATTGTTTTTTGGCAATCCACCGATAGGTCTTCCTTCAGGCGTTACCACATATTTATTCTTAAGGATAAAGAATGTTACTGTTCCAATGATCATTGCAATTGAAGCTGCTAAGAATCCCCATTTGAAAGCAAAAATATCTCTTACTCCTGTGGCAGCATCTTTCACGTCTCCTACGTATGGACAGATAAATTGTCCAAGGAATGCTCCGATATTGATCCCCATATAGAAAATGGTGAAAGCAGAATCTAATTTGGATTTTTCCTGCTTAGGATAAAGGCTTCCCACCATTGATGAAATATTAGGTTTGAAAAATCCATTACCGAAGATGATAACGAATAAAGCCAGCCACATAATCATTTTGGAGCTGCCAAGATCGGCAGAGAAAGTAGAAGCACTGATAAACAACAGAAACTGGCCAATAGCCATTAAAGATCCACCGATTAAGATGGCATTTCTGTTTCCGATATATTTATCTGCAATAAAACCTCCCAAAAGAGGCGTTAAATAACACAAAGCTAAAAATCCACCGTAAATGATTGCCGCATCCGCTTCTTTTATCAATAAGGAATTTACCATAAAGAGCGTTAAAAGTGCTCTCATCCCATAAAAGTTGAAACGCTCCCACATTTCTGTTCCGAAAAGAACCCACAATCCTTTTGGATGCCTTGAATTCTTGTTCTCTACAAATTCATCCGGTTTCGGACTTAATGCTTCAGTATTATCCATTCTATTGTTAATTTTTGTTAAGACTGACAAATATAGTTTTTTTTGGGTTTTTGGCAAGGTTTTAATTTTATATTTAAATAAAAAAGCTGCAGAATGATTCTGCAGCCTGATATTCTTTATGATAAATAAGAATTAATGACCTTTTTCTTTCATGATCTTGTTTAATCTTTTTAACATAGACAGCCCTAAAAGGGTAGCAAATATTAACAAAGCGAAATTAACAAGGAAGTAATTCATTTTGTTGTCATAGCTGTACCACGTACTAGCCAGGATTCCTGAAAGCTTATTTCCTACCGAGTTGGCAAGAAAGAAACCTCCCATCATCAAAGCTGTAATTCTTGCCGGTGAAAGCTTGGAAACAAAGAGAGACCCATTGGCGAAAGGCATAATTCTCCAATAGTAATGACTCCATATCCTGCTACAAGCCATAACGGTGAAACTTTTACAGCGCCATTATCCCCGGCCATTACGGCAAGAACCATTACAAGGCATGATAATCCTGAGATAAACAGTCCTAAAACAATTTTTGTAGGCGTTAGAGGCTCTTTACCTTTCCTTCTTAATAAAGCCCAGAATCCTACAATAACCGGTGTTAAGGCAATTACCCAAAAAGGATTGATGGACTGGAATAATTCCGTATTGTATAAATAAACTTTAGTTTCAGGGTTTTTCTCCAGGGCAGCACGTTGTTCGGCGGAGATATTTTTGAAATATACATCTTTTCCGGTCTCTTTAAGGGTATTTCCGTCTTTGTCTTTCTGAGACTGAAACTGGTTGTCGTATACAGGAACTTCCTTGTCTTCATAACTCTTTCCTTCTACCATATAGATATTTTCAAGAGGTTTCTCCAAAGAAGCAGGAACACTTCTGTCCGTATAATAATTGGCCCATCTTGTAAGAGCCGTACCATTTTGCTTGAAAACAGCCCAGAAGAACATACTGATCAGAAATACAGAAAGCAAGGCTCCGATTGCCGGTTTCTCTTCCGATTTGGCCTTAAAGTAAAGGGATGCATAAAAGTAAATAACAGGAACACAGGCAAAAATAAAGGCGTCTGTACTGTCGCTTCCGAAAATATTCCCTGGAATAAACCATCCTATAGTTCCTACGGCAATGGCAGGAACGAAAACTTTAATTAAAATTTCAGAAAGTTTGGTATCTCCTTCTTCTACAGGTTTCATTTGTGCGGCATGGATATAATGTTTTCTTCCGATCGTAAAAATGACCATACCAATCAGCATACCGACTCCGGCCGTGATGAATGCTTCGCCCCACCCGAATTTATTACGCATAAATGCTGCGATGATGTTACAGATAAAAGCCCCGATATTGATTCCCATATAGAAAATATTATACCCGGAGTCTTTATTGGCTTTGTAAGGCTCTTCAGAATAAAGGTTTCCTAGAAGTGTGGAAATGGTAGGCTTAAAGAAACCGTTTCCAATAATGATTAATGCCAGGGAACCGTAAAAAAGAGGAAGTTCCTTAAAAACACCCATTCCTATATAGCCGGCTGCCATCAGTATCCCTCCCAGATAGATAGATTTAATATATCCTAAAACCCTGTCAGCCAAAAAACCTCCAAGGAAAGGGGTCAGGTAAGTTAAAGCGATGTAAGTTCCGAAAATATCATCAGCAGTTTTGTCCGGAAGCCCAAGTCCTCCTTTCAGTCCGGTAGGCTCGATGACATAAAGAACAAAGATTCCAAGAATCAGATAATACCCGAAACGCTCCCACATTTCTGTGAAAAAGAGGAAGGGTAGGCCTTTAGGATGTTTAGTCTTCATATAATCAATTTTCAAATTTCCCAAAAATAGGTTTTTAATTTTAATTGATAAAATAAATAATATTTTATGAAAATGATTAATAATATAAATACAAAACCTCTCCAATGATGGAGAGGTTCTGAAAATTTATTTTAAAAAAATTATAAGTTATTCAAGATAAAATCTGTCATCTTCTGGTACAGCTGTGGTCTTGTCTGTCCGCCGTAAATTCCATGGTTTTTATCCGGATAAGCCATAAACTCAAACTGTTTTTTGTTTTGAATTAAAGCCTCGGAAAATTCCATAGAGTTCTGGAAATGCACATTATCATCAGCGGTTCCGTGGATCAGTAAGAATTTGCCTTTTAACAGATTGGCATACTCTGTCGGAGAATTTTTATCATACCCGTCAGCGTTTTCCTGAGGGGTTCTCATGAATCTTTCCGTGTATACGGAATCATAATATCTCCAGTTGGTTACCGGTGCTACAGCGATTCCGGTTTTGAAAACATCTGCTCCTTTCGTCATTGCTAAGCTGGTCATATAACCCCCAAAGCTCCATCCGAACATTCCGATTCTTGTTTTGTCGATGTAAGATTGCTTTCCGAACCATTTTGCTGCAGTTATCTGATCTTCAATCTCATATTTTCCTAAATTCATATAGGTCACTTTCTTGAATTTACTTCCCTTGTAACCTGTTCCACGGCCATCTACACAGGCAACGATATAACCTTTCTGCACCAGGTGATTAAACCATAAAGCATTTCCATTGTCCCATGAATTGGCAACCTGCTGTGAGCCCGGTCCTGAGTATTGGAACATGAATAAAGGATATTTCTTGTTAGGATCAAAATTCTTAGGCTTCATAATCCATGCATTCATCTGATCTCCTGCATCGTTAGGAATAGTAATGAATTCTTTTTCTGCGAAGTTATCTGCTTTTAATTTCTGTAGCTGGTCGTTATTATTTTGAAGCTCTTTTAACGTTTTACCGTTTCCGTCCTTTAAAACATAAGTGTAAGGTCTTGCAGCGGTAGAAGATGTTTCAATGAAATAATTGTAGTTTTTGCTGAAGTTGGCAGAGTTGTTCCCTTCCGCATTAGAAATAAGCTGGGACTTTCCGTTTTCAATATTTACTTTGGAAACTACCTTGTTGATGCTTCCTTTTTCAGTGGTCTGAACATAGATTTCCTTAGATTTCGGATTGAATCCATAATAATCGGTTACTTCCCAGTTTCCTTTAGTAATCTGCTTTTTAAGTTTTCCGTCTTTGTCGTACCAGTACAGATGGCGGTTTCCGTCTCTTTCAGAAGCCCAAAGGAAAGAGTCTTCATCAAGGAATTCCAGGGTAGGGCTGTCCGTATCGATCCATTTTTCATCCGTTTCTGTGAATAGTTTCTGAACAGCTCCGGTTTTGGTATTGACCTTTAAAATATCGGAAGCATTCTGAATCCTTTCGGAAGTCACCAGAACCATTTCGTCAGCTTTTGCGGTCTGGATCACGTTCGGGATATAATAATTTTTGAAAGAGCTTAGGTTGATCGGCATTGTTTTTCCTGTGTCAAGACGGTACAGCTGCGCAGAAACAATAGAGTTTTTTCTCCTGCCTTAGGATATTTGTAACGCATTTCTTTCGGATAAAGCGTTTTCCCGTAGATTGGGATATAAATTTCCGGAACCTGGCTTTCATCAGATTTTACAAATACAATCGCATCCGAATTCTTTGTCCATTCATATTGTCTTGCATGTCCGAATTCTTCTTCGTATACCCAGTCTGCAAGCCCGTTGATAATGGAATTTTTCTTACCATCATTGGTAATCTGGGTAATTTTTCCGGTACTCAGATCCTGGTAGAATAAATTATTTTCAGAGATAAATGCTACTTTCGTGGCATCGGGGGAAAATCTGGGCTCCTGAACTGTTTTACCTTCATTCAGGCTGATTGTTTTACCTGATTTTAGGTCTTTCACATCAAATTTTCCAAGAAAAGAGTGTCTGTAAATAGGCTGGCTTTCGGTTAAAAGAAGGATTTTCGACTCATCATCAGAAAATTCATAGCTTTCGAACTTACCGTCCACAATATTTCCTTCTTTTTGTGAAGTTTTGTAAGAATATTTGGCAATTCCGGCCGGTTCAATGACCAGGTAATTTTCTCCGTTTTTCATGGAGGTAATCCCGGCAATGCCTTTTCCGCGGTAATATCCTGAATATATTTTATCTAAAGTAATTTCCTGAGCAGCTACATTATGGAATGCTACGGCTACAGTAAGAGTTAAGAGTAGTTTTTTCATTTCTAATATTAATGGATTTCAAAGATAATAATTTTATTAAATGGACAAAAAAGCTTTTTTTTCTGCGGGTTTTGGCAAAAAAATTGAATATATAACGATATATCAAATTAAAATAATAATTATGGAAACGAATGCATACAACCAGAAACTGAACCGCTATGTTTTAGCTGATCAGATTGTTTATACTGGATTTTCAAGTTTCAAAGATGCAGAAGAATGTGCAAACAAAAAAGGAGGAACTTTAGTAGAAGTAGGTTTTAAAGATGGAAATGATAATCCTCAGATTACCCATGAAGCAGGACTCATTGAAAAAAACTTCATTATTATGTATATGCCGGCGACGAATATAAATTTATCCATTCTTCCGATCCCGGATTCAGAAAATACGCAGATGAATTACAGAAAATAAAGGCAAAAATACGCCAGGATGCACCGGACGAAAGGTATCTGGCCAATTTCGAGATTGAAAATGCAGAAGACCCGATTATTGTGATCAAGAACGATCATTTCGAATCGGTAACTTCCAGAGAACGCTCAAAATATTTGAAGCACGCTGAAGTATATGAACTAGGGGTATCCCTGCCAAAATCTTAAAAATTTTTATCATGAGCAAGACTAAATATTCAGAAAAAGCTCAGGACAAAGTAGGAAAGGTCATGCACGAATTTAAAGAGGGTAAACTGAAATCCTCTTCAGGAAAAAAAGTGACCAGTAAAAAACAGGCAGTAGCCATTGGTATTTCCGAAGCCAGAGAAAAAGGGCTGAAGGTACCGAAGAAAAAAAGGATTAAATTCAAAATAAAAATTCCGGGAAAATTTTCCCGGAATTTTTATTTTGAGGGCGATAAGGCTAAAGGGCGAAATTGCAAAACAGCTAAAGAACTTCTCTGGCTATTTACATTCACAAGCAATTTGCTTATCATCTTATTCGTTTTCTTAGCCTTTTCGCTCTTTAGCTTCTCAGCCTTTTTGCCCATTATACAATATCCTGTAATATTCATCCGCCATTCTATCACTGTTGAACTGTTCCTGAACATCATCCATAGCTGTATACTGGATTTTTCTCCATCGGTCAGGGTGGTCATAGTAGGTAGGAAGAATCTCGTTTTCAAGGATTTCGTACAGCTTGTTCAGATCATAAGTGTCCTGTTCGTAGATGCTCATGTTCATATAATCTGCTTTTGGAACGACAAACGAATTTTCTCCCGGTTTGGCAAATTCAGGAATCCATCCGTCATCGGTAGAAAGGTTAACAGATCCGTTCATTGCAGCAGTCATTCCCGAAGTTCCCGAAGCTTCTCTCGGTACCCTTGGGTTGTTAAGCCACAGATCAGAACCCTGTTTCAGAGATTTACTTAAAGAAAGTTCATAACCTGTAAGAACGGCCATGTTTTTATGATTCTTGCTTTCCTCCACCAGTGTGTTAAACGTGGAAATAGCAGAATAATCCATCGGGTAGGGCTTTCCTGACCAGATGATCTGTACCGGATATTTGGGATTGTTTAGTAATTTATAGAATCTTTCCTTGTCATGAAGCAGTAAGTCTGCCCGTTTGTAGCCGGCGAACCTTCTTGCCCAGACAATAGTAAAGATATTGAGGTTGAACAGGTTTCCGGTCTGGTCCGCAACGATGGTGAATAGTCTTTTCTTTAAATGCTTTTTGCGATAATCAAAAACGGTTTCGTCATTTTCGTCTTTGGCATTGTACAGAGGTTTATCTGCCCAGTATTTAAATTCCTGGGCATTGGTGATGGAGGTGATTTCGCAGATTCCCGGATATTTGCTCCACATAGCCCTTGATACCACGCCATGCAGCTTGGATACACCGTTTGCGATCCGTGCCATTTTCAAAGCACATAATGAGTGATTGAAGCGATCATCATCCGATCCTTCAATGCTTTTCACATCTTCCATGCTGAAACCTGAAAAATAAGACATATCGTAACACAATTTCAGATTATGCTTTTCATTTCCTGCTTCTTCCGGAGTATGGGTGGTGAAAACCAGTTTTTCTTTTACTCTGTTCAGGTCACCGTTGTACTTTTTCAGAAGGTAAAAGGCTGCGGGAAGGCCATGTGCCTCATTCAGGTGGTAGACCTCCCTTTCTGCGTTCATTTCGTCCAATAATTTGGCGCCTCCTTTTCCTAATAAAATATACTGGGCCAGTTTTGTAGACTCATTGGCGTCATACAGCTTGTGGCAGATTGTTTTGGAAACATGATCGTTTTCCGGAACATCCGTAGAAAGAAAAAACATCGGTGCCGTATTGAAAATTTCAGGGTCAAGGTACCATACTTTTACCCATACCGGTGCGCTGTGGATTTCGATCTGGAATTTTATTCCCGTATCTTCAAGGAAGCTGTACATTTTTCTCGTCCATACCGGCTGAAGGGTCTGGTCATGGTTTCTTGCCTGATCGTAATAACCGAATTTCCATAGGATTCCGATCCCGATAAGGTCCTGTTTCAGGTTATAAGCACTTCTCATATGGGACCCTGCAAGGAATCCCAAGCCTCCCGAATATATTTTTAAAACCTGTTCAATGGCAAATTCCATCGAAAAATAGACGGTTTTTTTAGAATATTGTGGATTAACGTTGTAAGGTATTTTAAAGTTTTTAAAATCCATAAAAGTCACAGTTTTATAATTTGAACGCTAAAGGTATTGATTATGAAAATAAACTTTACATTAATTATTTGATAAATTAATTTAAAAGTATCCTGTGAATAGTTTTTTTACTTACCTTTATTATGTAATTTTTTGGAAATCAAAAACTTCTAACGGTGAAAGCCAATGCGGCATGCGCTCTATGGTTACTTAAAAAAAATTACTTATGAAAAAGACATTTTCTGATGAAGATTTAATAAAGAATCTGAGCCTATACTATATGAACCGGCATTTGAAAAAAAAGCCGATAGAGAAGTATCACCGTAAAATAGACGAATCCCTGCTTCATGACCGCGAAAAGTATAGAAAGAAATCTGAAATTCTGCTGCTTAATTCCTTCATGCATCACTTTCCCGAAGTGAAATTTGAAGACCTTACCTGCGAAAGCCCTGACTTTATCGCAAAACTCAACGACAAGAAAATTGGTATAGAACTGACCGAGGTGATCAACCATCTGGAAATGAAAAAGGTAGAAAGCACCTTAAATAAAATGTTCCGTCAGGCAGAAATATTATTAGAACAGGAAGACACCGCGAAGTATCGTGGTGTTTATTTTTTAGAATTTTATCCGAACATTAAATTTGATAATATAGAGCAGCAGGAAGAAAATATCCTGAGTATTTGTAAAAGCATCAAAAAAAATAAACCGGTGGGTTGTGTAAAAGGGATGAGGAAATCCTTTCACCGAAGAAATGTCTTCATTACCCATGAATACAGCATGAATCTTTTTGATGAGCTATGTTCTGAGAAAATCCTTGAACTCATTGATAAAAAAAATGAAAAGTTTCCTTATTACGATACTTCTGTGGATGAATGCTGGCTGGTCATTGTTTCCGATATGAATTCCATTGCATCCAGATATACGTTTATTCAGGACAAAGAACACCTCCAGCAAGTGAAAAGTCCTTTTCATAAAATTTTCCATCTGGAAAACCTGTGTGGAAATATTACAAGTATAAAATAGTTGGTGTTTATTGTTTGATATCATAATCATTATGAGTTTTTATTTGTAATAATTCAATATTTTTAAAATTCTATTGTTTGTAGTTAAATTATAGGTATATTTGGTGTATGTGTTGTGAATCAGCACATATCATGTGATTTTTATATCATTTACTAAAAACTATATATCTATGAAAAAACTTTTACTTGTTATTTTTTTCGGTATTTCCCAGATATTCTTTGCACAGGCAGATTGTGCGACAGCTCTTGCAGTCTGTGGAAATTCCAATATTACCTATAGTCCGACCGGATACGGTAACGTCAGGGAACTGGTCAATTCGGGAAGCTGTATTGATTTTACCGGTGAGCACAATTCGATCTGGTATAAAATTACGATCGCTACCGGTGGAACACTCACCTTCGATCTGGTTCCGAATAATCCGGATGCTGACTATGACTGGGCCATTTTCGGTCCTAATGTCAACTGTGGAGCTTTAGGATCACCTATTCGCTGCAACGCCGCAACCGTTATAGGGCCGGGCCCGGCTACAGGATTAAATATGACGAGTACGATTACCAATGCTTTGGGTGGCTCGCTTACCCCTTACTGTAAGTACATGGATGTTTTACCCGGACAAACCTATTATCTGTTTATTGACAACTGGGTGAGCAGTACCAGCAGTACAACGGCCCCTTTTTCTTTAACATGGGGCGGAACTGCAACATTAGCTTCTCCGTTTACGGATCCTGCTTTACAGCCGTATCCATTCATTCCGCCGGGAGTTCCGGCTGCTAATCCGGCAGATCCAAAAGAGGTAATTATCTGTACAAATCCTGCCGTATTTGATTTCTCTACTCTTTCTGCAGGAATCTTAAACGGGAACCCCCATTTCAGCGTAAGCTATCATATGAGCCAGAATGATGCATTGACAGGAAATAATGCGATCACTGTTCCTACAACCGTCAATACAACTTCTGTTTATTATTACAGTATCAGCTATACCGATCCTACCAATCCAAACAGTCCGCTCAATCAATGTAAACAGATCGGAACATTTAAATTCAGGGATGGTAAGATCACCGCAAAAAATGCGACACTGACCCAATGTAACAACAATAACGCAGGAACAGCAGTATTTGACCTGACAACAGCAGATGTTATTTCAGATCCGACGGTAATCAAGAAATATTATAACACACTTTCAGATCTGAACGCAGGCATCAATGAAATTACAAACCCATCGGCATTTACTTCTGCCGAAGCAACGATTTATGTAAAAGTGATTTCTACATTCGGATGTACTGCTGTAGCACAGATTACACTGAAATTTTATCCCGTTGTTGTCGTAACTGATGCTACATTAAGATCCTGTGCTATTGAAGCTACTCCTTCCTTAGGATCTTTTAATCTTACGGTAGCGTCTGTCACCACACAAACAGGCGCAGGGAAGAAATATTATCCTTCAGCAGCAGATGCGGTCAATCAGACCAATGAAATTGTAACGCCTTCACCTTATACGGCTCCTGACGGTGTAGTATATGTAAGGGTTTCCAACGCACAGGGATGTTATAATATTGCTAAAATCACACTCGTGGTTATTCCTCCGGTTTATTCCACTGTTCTTAAGGATAAAATTATCTGTGTGGAAGACAGGACGACACTGGATGCCGGACCTGGATTTAATAGCTATGAGTGGAGTACGGGAGCTACCACCCAGACCATTACAAACGTAGGAGTAGGAACCTATTGGGTGAAACTTAAAACAGGAGATTGTACCGTAGTTCAGAATGTAAAAGTATATCCTTCCGAACAGCCTGTTGTCTCCAGCATCGAAATTTCAAATACTACCGTTACAGTATTTGTAATAGGAGGTACACCGCCTTATAAATATTCGATGGATAATATTAACTGGCAGGATTCCAATGAATTCAATAATGTCAAAAGAGGTGATGCTACAGTATTTGTAAAGGATTCTTATGATTGTGATCCTATAGAAATCAGTATTGTGGTTCCTAATCTAGTGAATGTCATTACTCCAAATGGTGACGGCTACAATGATTTTATTGATTATTCTGCATTAGCCAATAAGAAAAATTTTGTAATGAATATTTTTGACCGTTATGGCAACATGATTTTCCAGATGGATAAATTTAGCGGTTATAAATGGGAAGGCACCAGCAAAGGCGGCTTGAAAGTACCTACAGGAAACTATTGGTACTCTGTAAGCTGGAATGAAAATGATAAACTGAGCACTCCGATCAAGTATTCAGGATGGATCGTGGTTAAAAACAGGGATTAAGCTTTTTAATAATAAACTATATAGACAGAACCATTTCGAAAGAAGTGGTTTTGTTGTTAAAATAACTTTAATTTTAGTTCACAAAATGAAAAATATGAAAGAACTTTTTGTAACCCGTTTTAAATATTATAAGTCTCTCGGAGACAAAGCCTTCGGACAGCTTTCTGATGAGCAGATCTTCTGGCAGTATAATGAGGAGAGTAATTCTATTGCGGTAATTGTGAAGCATATTGCCGGGAACATGCTTTCCAGATGGACCAATTTTCTAACGGAGGACGGTGAAAAGCCATGGCGAAACAGGGATGATGAATTTGTGAATACTTTTAAAACCCAACAGGAAGTTATAGATTTTTGGGAGAAAGGCTGGAAATGCTTTTTTGAAGCCCTTGATCAGATTAATGAAGAGAATTTATATTCCACAATTTATATAAGAGGAGAAGCGCATTCTGTTTTAGATGCTGTTCTGCGGCAGCTGGCTCATTACCCGTATCATATCGGGCAGATCGTTTCTATTGCGAAAATGCTCAAAAACGAAGATTGGAAAACACTTTCAATTGCAAGAAACAAGTCTCAGGAGTTTAATGCTGTCATGAAAGATCAATTTTCTAAGCCGGAAGATTCTTCCAATTCATCACCGGTGTGCTTTCAGAACAGTCCGGAAGTAAGAGACGAATATAAATAATAGACTGAATCAATTCTGAAGTATTATTAAAATTACTATCTTTGCACCCATAAAATTCACGAGTAAATAAATGTCTACTTTTCACGGAACTGCCGCATTTCATACCCTCGGCTGCAAATTAAATTTTGCGGAAACATCTACTATTGCCCGTCAATTAACAGATGCAGGTTATGATAAGGTAAGTTTTGATGACAAAGCAGATGTTTATGTAATCAATACCTGTTCAGTAACTGAAAACGCAGACCGTGAGTGTAAACTTCATGTGAAGCGTGCCATGAAAGCCAATCCTGAAGGACTGGTGGTTATCGTAGGATGCTATGCCCAGCTGAAGCCTGAAGAAATTTCACAGATTGAAGGGGTGGACCTCGTTCTGGGAGCCAAAGAAAAATTCAATATCCTGAGCTATCTCGATGATCTGGAAAAATCCGAAAGTGAAGGAGTGGTTCATTCATGCGAAATTGAAGAAACGGATTTCTTTATCGGAAGCTACTCAATCGGCGACAGAACAAGGGCGTTCCTGAAAGTACAGGACGGCTGCGACTATAAATGTACGTATTGTACCATTCCGCTGGCCAGGGAATTTCCCGTTCAGATACCATCGAAAATGTGATTAAAAATGCCAGGGAAATTGCCAGGAGAGACATCAAAGAAATTGTTCTTACCGGTGTCAATATCGGTGATTACGGTAAAGGTGAATTCGGTAACAAAAAACACGAACATACTTTCTTAGACTTAATTTCAGAACTCGATCAGGTAGAGGGAATCGAAAGAATCCGCATCTCTTCCATAGAGCCGAATCTTTTAAAGGATGAAAGTATAGATCTTGTTTCCAAAAGCAAAAGCTTTGTTCCTCACTTCCACATTCCGCTTCAGTCGGGATGCGATGATTTATTGAAGAAAATGAAACGTCGTTATCTTACCAGGCTGTATAAGGACAGGGTCAATAAAATCCGGGAAGTAATGCCGGATGCTGCCATTGGTGTAGATGTTATTGTTGGATTCCCCGGTGAAACGGAAGAAAAATTCATGGAAACCTATAACTTCCTGAATGAGCTTCCTATTACCTATCTTCACGTATTTACCTATTCTGAAAGGGAGAATACGGAAGCTGCCGGTATGGATGGTGTAGTGCCGATCCCGGAAAGAAAAAAACGCAATAAAATGCTCAGAATACTTTCTGAAAAGAAAAAAATGGCATTTTACCAGACCCAGCTTGGAAAAACGCTTCCTGTTCTTTGGGAGCACGAAAATAAAGACGGCAAAATGTATGGCTTCACGGAAAACTATGTGAGAGTCCAGAAAGATTTTGATCCCGCATTCGTTAATCAGATCGAATTTCTAAATTTAGAAAAAATCCTGCCAGATGGCACGGTTTCTGTGCAGTCATCCTTCGAAAGTTTTTTAGCAAAAGCGTAGTCTCTTTGCAAAATTTCTACTAAATTTATTTTAACTTTAAATACTACATTCATGAGAGATAAGTTTTTATCTTGGGGAATTGTATTGGTAATTGCAACATGGATTGTTGCGTTACTGATCAGAGCACATTACTGGATACCCATCCTTTTATCTGCCATCTATGCATTGGGCGTTTATAACGCTTACCAGTCGAAACACGCTATTTTGAGGAACTTCCCGGTATTGGGTTATTTCAGGTACTTTTTCGAGAGTATCTCACCAGAAATGCAGCAATACTTCATCGAAAGAGAAACAGATGGCAAGCCATTTCCTAGAAATCAGCGTTCTGCAGTGTACAGACGTGCAAAAAACCTGAGTGATACTGTGCCTTTCGGAACACAGTTAGAAGTTAATCACAGGAAATATGAGGGGATCAAGCATTCCATTTATGCAAAATCACCTAAAGAAGAACTTCCGAGAGTATGGGTTGGAGGAGAGCAGTGTACCCAGCCTTACCATGCCTCTTTATTTAATATTTCAGCAATGAGTTTCGGTGCGTTAAGCGACAGGGCACAGATCTCCCTGAACAGAGGGGCAAAAAAAGGAAATTTTTATCACAATACAGGTGAAGGTGGTATTTCTCCCTATCATATGGAAGGCGGGGACCTTTGCTGGCAGATCGGAACCGGATATTTCGGCTGCCGTGATGAAGAAGGGAAATTTAACCCGGAACTGTTTAAAAAGTATTCCACTCTTCCTAATGTGAAGATGATCGAAATTAAACTTTCCCAAGGAGCAAAACCGGGACATGGAGGGGTGCTTCCGGGTGTGAAGAACACACCTGAAATTGCAAAAATCCGTCACGTCACTCCGGGAATGACCATTATCTCACCGCCGTCTCATTCCTCATTTTCTGATGCAGCAGGTTTGCTGAGGTTTGTCCAGCAGCTTAGAGAGCTTTCCGGAGGTAAGCCAATCGGTTTCAAACTTTGTATTGGAGATACGAAAGAATTTGAGGATATCTGTGTACAGATGAATGTTTTAAAAATCTATCCTGACTTTATTACCATAGACGGGGCAGAAGGAGGAACAGGAGCTGCACCGCCGGAATTCTCGGATGGAGTAGGGATGCCTTTGGAGCCGGCTCTGATCTTTGTAAACAGAACACTGAATAATTATAATTTAAGAAGCAAACTAAGGGTAATTGCAAGCGGAAAAGTGCTGACAAGCTTGGATATTCTGAGAGCAATAGCTATGGGCGCGGATATGTGTAATAATGCAAGAGGATTTATGTTCTCCTTAGGATGCATCCAGGCTTTAAGATGTAACAATAATAACTGTCCTACAGGTGTTGCCACTCAGGATAAAATGCTGGTTAAAGGGCTTGATGTTACTGATAAAAGTGAAAGAGTCTACCATTTCCATAAAAATACCCTTCATACCTGTAATGAGCTGATTGCAGCAGCAGGAAGAAGCTCCTACGAAGAAGTAGATGCTACGATGTTCATGAGGGGAGATGAGTTTGATCATCTGGCCGATCTTTACTTCCCAGATATTTTAGGAAATGTAAAGCAGAAAGCAAGACCGTAATCATCAGAGATAGTAAAAAAATGCCGCCTTCAGATGAAGGCGGCATTTTTTTAATTTGTATCCGATCCTAGAATAGATAAATAAAAGAATCGTTATAAGAATGGATTTTAGTGATTAATCAAGGATTTCTTCTGCAGATCTGGCTTTTGTTCCATACACCTGGAAATTAAATACCATTGAACAGTTTCTCAGAGAATATTGTGAATTGTAAGGATAGTGAGGATCCCTTGCAAATGCAGCTCTTGACGGTACTATAATAACACCCTGAAGATTATAAGGAGTTGCGCTTGGCAGATTATTGAATGCTTTGAATTTTTGTATGGCTTCGCGGAAACCTTCAACTTCATAATAACTTCTCTGTTGTGCTACACCCGTTGCTGCTAGACGAGTAGACTTCTTTACATAATAATACATCGGATCTACCAAAGGTAAAGCGCTCCCGTTGATTGTATTGCTTATTGCAATTGAGGAAATAAAGGAAACATTGCCATCAGTATTCCCAGCTAAATAAGCATTAGCTCTTACCATAAGCGTAAGAATATCAGAATTTCCGATAGTTTGCGGTTCATCTGCAGCTGTGGGCTGTGCTCCCTCTCTCATAATGTATATGGTTCCTGATGGAAGCGTTTCATAAGGCATATCTATCAGCTTCTTCTCATTATCATCACTGGTATCTGTAGTACTGAAAGCTTTTATATTCCCCTGGGCGTCCAGATAATTTTCGTTCATAAACTTCTTAATTGCCTGATCATCATAGCTGTTCTGAACGGTAATATCTTCCGGTTCTTTATACGTTTCAATTTCATCATCTTTCTTACATGCAGAAAAACACAAAGATCCCGCAAGGATATATAAAAATATTTTTTTCATTTCAAAAAACTTTAATTACTTTACAAATAATATAACGGCAAAAGTATAAAAAATTATGAGAATAGATAAATTTTTATGGTGCATTCGTTTTTATAAGACGAGAAGTATTGCAGCAGAGGAAATTAAAAAGAACAGGGTTTCCATAGGAACGTCCGCCGTAAAGTCGTCTAAGGAGGTTAAAGAAGGGGATATTATCAAGATCCGCAAAAATCAGATTGATTATAAAATAAAGGTTACCCAGATCCCGAAAAGCAGGATGGGGGCAAAGCTTGTTCCCCTTCATATCCAGGATGTGACGGATAAAGAGCAGTATGAATTATTAAAGCTCCGCAAAATGTCTCAGGATTACTATAGAAGTAAGGGTGAAGGAAGGCCTACGAAGAAAGACAGACGTGAGATGGATGAGTATGTAGGAAATGATATTGCTTCAGACTTTACAGACTGGGATGATTTCTTCGGAGAAACGGCAGATGGTACCGAAGAAAATGAAGATTAAATAAAAGCTCTAGAGATAGAGCTTTTCTACTATTTCCTGAACAATATCTTCCGGAGTTCTTGAATCGGTATTGATGCTGAACTGTGCTTTGCTGTAAAATGCATTTCTTTCAAACAAATGTTTGGCGATAAACTCAGGCAGATCTTCATCCGGAATATTGGCTATCAGCGGTCTTTTTTCTTTCTGTTTGGAAAGTCTTTCATATAAAGTGTTGACGGAAGCCCTTAAAAAAATGCTTTTCGAGCTGTGGTTGATAATTTCCATATTATTATAATAAACCGGCGTTCCTCCTCCGAGGCTTAAAACCACATTTTCTTCCGAAGCAAGAATTTCCTCCAGCGCCTCTCTTTCCAGCTTTCTAAAATGAATTTCTCCCTTTTTTCGAATATTTCAGGAATGGTTAATTTATTTCTCCTGGAAATCTCTTTATCGAGGTCAATGAGTTTAAAATTTATTTTATCGCTTAAAATTTTGGAAATGTGAGATTTGCCACATCCCATGTATCCGATCAGTGAAATAACCATGAATTTTTTTAAACAAATTTGCAAAAAAGTTTTGAGATAATGAAAAAACGCCTATCTTTGCACCACTGAAAACGAGGGATATTATTCAAATAGAAATCGTTTGTAAAGTGGCCGACTCGGTAGCTCAGCTGGTAGAGCAATACACTTTTAATGTATGGGTCCTGGGTTCGAATCCCAGCCGGGTCACAAGCGAAAAAATTACTGGATTTTTGTAATTTTATAGCCTGCGTGGTGAAATTGGTAGACACGCCATCTTGAGGGGGTGGTTTCCTAAGGATGTGCTGGTTCGAGTCCAGTCGCAGGCACTGCAAAGAAAATTTTTATAGTTAAGAAATAAATCATTACATTTATTCTTAATTGTGGCCGACTCGGTAGCTCAGCTGGTAGAGCAATACACTTTTAATGTATGGGTCCTGGGTTCGAATCCCAGCCGGGTCACAAGTTTACTGAAAAGTAAATTTTTTTCATATTAATATTTTGTGATTTGGTGTTTCAAAGGTCTCGTAAGAGACCTTTGATTTTTTTATAATTACTATTGCAGGAATAAAAAAAGATTTATATCTTTGCACCGCTTAAAAAACGATATCAGAAATGTCAATCGTTTTATTTGTGGCCGACTCGGTAGCTCAGCTGGTAGAGCAATACACTTTTAATGTATGGGTCCTGGGTTCGAATCCCAGCCGGGTCACTAATTTACTGAAAAGTAAATTTTTTTCATATTAATATTTTGTGATTTGGTGTTTCAAAGGTCTCGTAAGAGACCTTTGATTTTTTATTATATAGAGTCTTATAAAAAAGAAAAAACTCTGATTATTATAACCAGAGTTGTGTTTTATAAAAATATACCCGTGTATTTTGTTGAACGGTTGTTTAATATTAATCCAGGTGCATATTGTCAATAAGCCTCACACCATCTACTACAACCACGATGAATGCTCTGTACTTTCTGTCTTTGTAGAAAAAATCTGTTTCTTTTAGGGTGTTTTCATCGGCAATTAGGAAATATTCCAATTTCATTCCCTGCTGCTGGTCAAAAATATCTGTTACTCTTTCTTTTATTTCAGGGATAGTGATCACGCGGAACCAATCGTTTACCTTAACCAGGGTTTCGTAAATTACTTTTGAGGCTTCTTTCCTGTCTTCATGAAGTCTTTGGTTTCTCGAACTTAAGGCCAGGCCGTTTTCAGCCCTATAAATAGGAACTCCTATGATCTTTACCGGAAGGTGTTTCTTTTCAACCATTTTTTTGATGATGGCAAGCTGCTGGAAATCTTTTTCACCGAAATAGGCGTGGTCCGGTTTAACCTGTCTGAAAAGCTCTTCCACTACGGTTCCCACCCCGTCAAAATGTCCCGGCCTGGACTTTCCTTCCATTTCGTTTTCCAGTCCGTCGAAATCATAATGTTTGCTTTCTGTTTTTTCAGGATAAATATCAGCTACTTCAGGGATGTAAACAGCATCTACCAATCCCGAATTTTTTAAGATAAGAATATCCCTGTTCACATCTCTTGGATATTTTTCAAGGTCTTCCGGATTATTAAATTGGGTAGGATTTACAAAAATCGAAGAAATTACCAGGTCATTATCTTTTCTGGCTTCTTCATACAGGGAAAGATGGCCTTTGTGGAGGGCACCCATAGTAGGAGCAAAGCCTATCTTTTTTCCCATTTCTTTCTGTCTTTCAATGAAATCCTGAAGGGTTTTCTTATTCTTTATAACTTCCATAGTTTATTTTAATACTAATTCAAAAATACTAAAAATATCATATAATTATATGAGTTTTTAATAATTTGAAATTGGGAATTATCGTAAAAAAATGTTAATTAAAATAATGTTGAATGTTTTTTTGTAATTTTGCACATTAAAGCATTTTTACAAAAATATAGATAGAATTTATGCCGAATCAAAAAATACTGTACATTACTACAGAGATGTATCCATATCAGGAAGATACGAATATGGCTGCATTGGTAAACAAAATGGCACTTAAGATGCACAATGAAGGCAATGATGTAAGAGTTTTTATGCCAAGATTTGGACAAATAAGTGAAAGAAAATTTCAACTTCATGAGGTAATCCGTCTTTCGGGAATGAACATTATTATCAATGATCTGGACCAGCCTTTAATTATTAAAGTAGCATCTCTTCCGGGGAAAGACTTCAGGTTTACTTTATTGATAACGAAGAATACTTCAAAAGAAAACAATATTACGTAGATGATGAAGGAAATCCTTTCGATGATAACGACGAAAGAGCTATTTTCTTTGCCAGAGGAGTTATAGAAACCATCAAAAAACTAAACTGGGTTCCCGATGTAATTCACTTAAACGGATGGATGTCTTCCTTTGTTCCAATTTACCTAAAAACATACTACGAATCAGATACGTATTTCAAAGACGCTAAAATTATTCTTTCCTTATACAATGAGAAGGATGCCGCACTGGACAAAAACATTGCCGAAAAACTGACATTCGATAATATTTCAGGATTAAAAGCGTTAGATAATCCGACAATCAAAAATTTTGTTATTGAAAGTATGAACTATGTTGACATGGTAGTGAAAGGAGATGAGTTTCTGGATGCAGACCTTGACAAAGGTTTCAATGAAACAGCCACTTCAAAATCGGAATACGTCGACGTAGATTCTATAAACCAACTTTATTAAACACATTTTTAATGACTCATACTGTTAAAAGGACCTTTGCCATACTTTTCATGGCGGTTTTCGGGAGCGCTTTTCTTTATAATTGCGAACCGGAGGCGGATTCGCTTGGCGAACAGCTTTTTATAGATGGTGCTGCGGAAGGCAATGTATCTTCTTATGACCTTATTGCTTATAATATTGATAATCACGATTCAATCAGAAGTGATGCCAGCAGACTGGTAGATGTAATTAACACTTCCGGAATATCTTCATCCCGTTTTGTTCTTGGAGCTTTTTCAGAAGGACAGTTTGGTATGCAGAGAGCATCTTATCTTACCCAGTTAAGAATGAGCACGGATAATTTTAGTTTCGGGACTACTCCAAAGGTGGATTCAGTTGTTCTTGTACTGAGACCTGATGTTGTTGCCGATTCAGTAACAACCCTTCCTCTAAAAGACGAAAGCCTATTAGTCGGAACAGAAACCGTACCCGTTTCTACAGAGATTAAGACATACCCTACCAGTTTTAATTATAAATATGGTAAAACAAAGTTAGGTCCGGGAGGAACCCATACTTTAATGCATATTAACGTAGACGAAATTACAACCTTCCTTGATGGGAATGATGTTGCTTTCAAACGTTCCAACGTTGTTGTAGGCACTGGAGCAGCTTTAGGGTCTGCCGTATTTAACGGAACAGTAACTGCTAAAACGATTACTAAAAAGTCGGATAACTCAGCTTTATTTACCTCTGATGCAGGAATCAGAATTCGTTTGGACAAAGATTTTTTCCAGACCAAGATTCTTGATAAGAATGGTAAGCCAGAGCTTATGGATGCAGCTAACTTTACAAGATACTTCAAAGGGATCAGGCTTTCTGTAACGGATACAGACGGATATCTTCTGCAGATTTCTCCGGAATCTATGGAAATGATCATGTACTATACCAACGAAAAGAATGATAACGGTACTATCACAAGACCACAATCTACCTTTAAGTTCTTGCTGACAGGAGGTGTGGGTAATGCCCGTATCGGTCAGTATGAATATGACAGAACAAATTCTGCATGGGCAGCTGCAAGATTATCAATCAATGAGAGTGAAGGTGATAAAAAACTATATGCACAGGGAATGGGAGGACCTTCTATTGCTGTGAAAATTCCTGATGAGACTATTACCAGCCTTAAAGCTTTATATGATAAAGATAAGAACGCAATTATGAGCGCTAAAATCAGAATCTATACAGATGGTGCAACATGGAGCAACAACTATAAGAGAACGGCAGATAACTTAATGATGCTTCCTGTTGTGAAAGATGCGACGAGCGGCTTGCTTACTTCTTCAGGATTTCTTTCAGATTTAACAGCAGGATTTGGAATGATTAAATCTTATGATTTAGATAAAAACCCATCTTATTATGACTTTGTAGTTACAAAAACAGTAAAAGATATTGTTGAAGGTTCAGAAACAAATAAAATACTTCTCGTTAATACCGGAAAGTTTGTTTTAACTACAGCAGGTTCACTGGGAGGGTATAAATTTACCACCCGCGCATTTGCAACGGAAAGAGGCGTTTATGTTGGTTCAGATAAAACCAATGCTAACAGAATTCAATTAAAAATTACTTACGGAACTAAAAAATAAAAAACACCAGAAGAATATGTGTGGAATTGTAGGATATACAGGATTTCAAGATGCGTATGATATTGTAATCAACGGTCTTAGAAGATTAGAATATAGAGGATATGACAGTGCAGGGATTGTTTTGGAAGGTTCAGATAACAAATTTGAAGTAGAAAAAACAAAAGGTAAGGTTGATGATTTGGTTAATATTTCATCTCAGTTGAAAGGAACGGCCAAAATAGGGATGGGACATACCAGATGGGCTACCCACGGGGTTCCTAGTGATAGAAACTCACACCCGCATGTGTCAAACAACGGAAAAATTGCTCTTGTACACAATGGTATTATAGAAAACTATGATACGATTAAAACAATGCTTAGCGAAAAAGGATTTACTTTTAAATCTGAGACAGATACAGAAGTTTTGGTCAATCTTATTCAGTATTTCACAGATCTGAAACCGGAAACAGATTTCCCTACGGCGGTAAGATATGCTTTGAATGAAGTATACGGAGCATACGCTATTACCGTGCTACATGAAGATTACCCGGGAGTATTGGTGGTGGCAAGACTAGGTTCTCCACTGGCAATTGGACTGGGAGACAAAGAATATTTTATTGCTTCCGATGCCTCTCCTTTTGTGGAATTTACTAAAGAAGCCATCTATCTTGAAGAAGGGCATATGGCTACAATTTCATTAGAAAAGGGGGTAGACATCAGAACTATCAATGATAATTCAAGAATTGAGCCTGAAGTTCAGGAGCTTAAATTAAGCCTGGAGCAGATTGAAAAAGGTGGTTACGAGCATTTCATGCTTAAAGAAATCTTTGAACAGCCTAAATCTATCCATGATACGATGAGAGGAAGACTTCTTGTAGATGAAGGGGTTATAAAAATGGCCGGAATCTGGGATCATCTTGAAAGATTCAAAAATGCCAACAGAATCATTATTATTGCCTGCGGAACTTCATGGCATGCAGGTCTTATCGGGGAATACCTTATTGAAGAATATGCAAGGATTCCTGTAGAGGTAGAATATGCATCAGAATTCAGATACAGAAACCCTATCATTACAGATAAAGACGTGGTTATTGCAATCTCCCAGTCAGGGGAAACAGCAGACACCATGGCTGCATTGAAGCTGGCTAAAGAAAAAGGAGCATTTATATATGGTATATGTAACGTAGTGGATTCTTCCATTGCAAGAATTACAGATGCAGGTTCATATACTCATGCTGGTCCTGAAATCGGGGTAGCTTCTACTAAAGCATTTACTGCGCAGCTTACTATTCTTTCTTTAATTGCCCTTAAATTAGGAAAACATAACGGTAACCTTGGGAATGCTGAATTCATGAGCCTGATTACTGA
Organism: Chryseobacterium sp. GTID13; assembly: GCF_056172655.1. Taxonomy (NCBI): domain Bacteria; kingdom Pseudomonadati; phylum Bacteroidota; class Flavobacteriia; order Flavobacteriales; family Weeksellaceae; genus Chryseobacterium; species Chryseobacterium sp. GTID13. The sequence goes on along the minus strand of NZ_JAOCMB010000007.1, from coordinate 583,968 downwards.
GCTGAATGCACTTCCTAAAAAGATAGAAGAAGTTTTGAGCACTACTCACGAGCTGACTCAGAATATTGCCAAAGATTTTATCCAGACAACCAATTTCCTTTATTTAGGAAGAGGATATAACTATCCTGCTGCATTGGAAGGTGCCCTGAAGCTTAAGGAGATCTCTTATATACACGCAGAAGGATATCCTGCAGCAGAAATGAAACACGGACCTATTGCGCTTATTGACGAGAACATGCCGATCGTTATTATTGCTCCTAAAAAAGGACATTATGATAAGATTGTAAGTAATGTTCAGGAAATTAAAGCCAGAAAAGGAAAAATCATTGCTGTTGTTAATAAAGGAGACCAGCAGGTAAGCTCAATGGCAGATTATGTTATTGAAATCCCGGAAACCTCAGAATGTTTCTCACCAATCGTTGCCTCTGTGCCTTTACAGCTATTGGCATACTATATTGCTATATACCGTGGAGCTAATGTAGATCAGCCAAGAAACTTAGCAAAATCGGTAACTGTGGAATAAAAAACAGTTGTAAATAAAATAAATTTAGATTTCTTCCGTTATTTCAAAAAAATCTTAAAAGTTTCTTAAAAAAATTATATATTTACGGCTTAATTATAAAAATTAACATGAAAAGGATATTTCTTTTATTATTGTCTGCGTCGGTAGCATCAGTATCTTGTTCAGGTGGTGGCAGTTCTTCTGTAGGGAAGCCTGGAACAAAAGGAGAATTGATACCAAGAGAAAAAACGAAATCATTTGTTGCGGAAAGACCATACGGAATGGTCGGTATTCCAGCAGGTTCATTTGTTGCTGGTCTTGCAGATCAGGATCCAACAAACACTCCTGAAAAAGCTTCATTGAAAACTGTTACTGTTTCCTCATTCTTTATGGATGAAGCGGAAACTACCAATGCAGAATACAGAGTATTTATCAATTATGTAAGAGATTCCATTGCGAGAACTCTGCTAGCCGAAGCTGCTGGGGAAGGCGGTGAAGAAGGCGGACGTAAAGGCGCAAGCATTGGCGACTATGCATATCTTGCTAAAAAAGAAGAAAATTTAACACCTTATCAAGAATATTTAGAAGGCCAGGGAGGAAGAGAAGACGGAGGCTATGATCCAACCAAAAAACTAGACTGGAAAATTCCTTTGCATTGGAGTACTGGAAAGTATCCTGATGTAGAGTATGCAGAAGTTTTGGAATCTATGTATCTGCCTGCTTCTTCCAGAATAGGAAACGAAAGAATTTTAGACGTTAGTAAACTAAAATACAGCTACCAGTGGGGAGATATGGATGCGGCACTTGCTGACAACGAAAGAGGAGCCAATTACCTTAAGAGTTCAAGCATTGCCATCTATCCGGATACTACAGTGTGGGTAAAAGACTTCCACTTTGCTTACAACGAACCATTGTTTGAGCAGTATTTCTGGCACAAGGCCTACAAAGATTATCCTGTAGTTGGGGTAACCTGGGATCAGGCAAGAGCTTACTGTAACTTCAGATCTAAACTGAAAACAGATTACAACGAAAGCTTAAAAAGAAAAAACAAAGACCAATGCAGTTCCGTCTTCCTACAGAAATCGAATGGGAATATGCTGCCAGAGGCGGAATGCAAAATGCTACTTACCCTTGGGGAGGTCCATATTTAATGGATGACAGAGGTTGCTACCTTGCCAACTTCAAACCTAAGAGAGGTAACTATATGGAAGACGATAAAAAAGGTACTTATACATATACAGCTCCAGTAAAGAAATTTAAGAAAAATGGATTTGGGTTATTTGATATGGCTGGAAACGTTTCTGAATGGACAGAATCTGCGTATAACAACTCTTCTTATGGATTCTCTTCTACGTTAAACCCTTCGACTAAGAATAAGGTGGATACGAAGAAGTCTGTAAGAGGTGGATCTTGGAAAGATATAGGATATGCCCTTATGACAGGTGCTAGAGATTGGGAAAGAAAAGATTCTGCAAGAAGCTATATCGGATTCAGAACTGTACAGGATATTCCTGAAGCAGCTGTTAAGCCAAGAAGAGTTAACAGATAATTTAACCGGACAATTTTTCAATAACAATTTTATTTAACATTAAAAAAACTAACTTAATATGTTTAAGACTAAAGATGCTTGGATGAATTTCTTTTATTCATTCGGTGCTGCAATTGTAATTCTTGGAGCTTGGCTTAAAATTACTCACATTACCTTGGGACCAATTAACGGTAATATGGCTCTTACAGTGGGTCTTATTACGGAGGCTATTATCTTTATTATTTTCGCATTCGACCCTCCGAAATCAGAAGAGTCTTATGCATGGGAAAATGTTTATCCTGAGCTATTGGATAAGCATGCCAACCCAAACCCTTTACATTCTAATGTGTCATCCAAAAACAATGCACAGCAGTTTGCAGAATTAGAAAATTCTCTTTCAAATAAATTAGACAAAATGCTTCAGGAAGCAAAACTGGATGTTCAGTTATTTGACAGACTTAGAACAGGTATCGACAAATTCTCCAGCTCTGTTGATCAGATCAACCAGACTGTGGATGTATCTGCTTCTACTCATAAATATAATGAACAGCTTAACAGAGCTGCACAGCATATGGAAAGTATGAATGCTTTATATGCAATGCAGTTGGAGAACGGTAAAAAGCAATCTGAGTTTGCTAACAAATATGTAGCAGATATGCAGAAATCTGCAGAGCAGTCTGAAAAGTTCAATCAAGAATTACAAGGTTTAACAACTAATTTAAATAGCTTAAACAGAGTTTATGGTGGTATGCTTACTGCTATGAAGTCTTAATTCCTAACCATTTCTAAATTTAACTACTTAATCAAAAACTAAAAGAAAAGAGAATGGCACAAGGAAAACAGACCCCTCGTCAGAAGATGATCAACCTGATGTATTTGGTGTTCATCGCGATGATGGCCCTAAATATTGATGCAGAAATCATCAGATCATACTATGACTCTACCAGAGCATTAAACGAAACCAGAACTCTAACGGAGAAAAAGAACGAAAAAATCTTTGAAAAAACGTTAGAAGCTAAAGCTCAGCAGGTTCCGGATACCTATGCACAGCCTTGGGAGAACTATAAAGTCTTAAAAAGTAAGATCGATCTATTGGTATCCTCTGCTCAAGGTATTAAAGATGCTTTGAAAAAGCAGTCGGAATTTCATGACAAAGATCCTAAAACAGGAAAAGATATTGATGTAAGTGAAAACTTCGCTGCATTGAACAACAATGAGGCAACTACAGAATATTTCTTTAAAGAAGGAGATGAGAATACACCTTCAAAAGGAGCTCTGGAACTAAAAGCTAAAATTGATGATGTAAGAAATTATATTAATTCAACTTTTGGAAATAATCCTCAGTTAAAAGATTTAGTAGACAGAGCCAACAAATCTCTGATTGCTGAATATCCTAAAGGAAAATCTCCGAATGATAAGACTTGGTTTCAGAATAAATTCTATCACCAGCCGTTAATCGCTGCGATCTCAAACCTTGAGATCATCCAGAATGATGCGAGAAACGTACAGTCTGATGCATTGGCGTTATTACTTCAGGAGAAAGTAGATGCGAATATCAAATTCTCAAGCTACGAACCTATTGTTTCCGGTCCGGTAGATATCCAGGCAGGAAAACAGGCTGAAGTAAAAGTAATGTTGGGTACTTATTCAAACAGTAATAAGATCAATATTTCCGGTGTAAGCAGAGTAGAGAACGGTAAAGGGATCATCCCTATTTCAGGATCTGGTATTGGTGAGCATAAACTTGCCGGAACAATTACTCTGACAGATGCTTCAGGTAAGCCGCAAAGTTTCCCTTGGACGCATACTTACAACGTAATTGCTGGACCTAGAGAAGTAAAACTTGAAAAAGGACTATTGCTTTCTGCTGATAAGATGAATGTAATGTATAGAGGACTTGAGAACCCTGTTTCAGGATCAATCTTGGGTGCTGACAATTCTAAACTTTCACTATCTGCTCCGGGAGCTTCTGTAAGAGGTACAGGCCCAGGAAAATGGATTGTAAAACCAACAACAGGAAATACAGTTAAGCTAACGTTATCAGGAGTAGATCCTTATGGAAAATCTGTATCTCAGGTGTTTGAATATAGAATTAAGAATGTTCCGCCGCCACAAGGTCAGATGAGAGGACAGAACGTATTGTCGATGCCGGCAACGTCTATTCCTAACCAGTCTGTACAGGCAGCGATTCCGGACTTCGACTTCCCTGTTTCATTTAACGTGACACAGTTCATGGTAAGAGTACCTGGAAGAGCAGCATTACTGGTTCACGGAAACACATTAGGTGACGCCGCAGGATTAGTGAAGAACCTTAGAACAGGTGATGTGGTTTCGATCTTCGATATTAAAGCTACAGCACAAGGATTGGAAGGACAGCAGATTAAAAACATTACTCCTATAATTATTAATGTTCAATAGGACTAAAATTGTAATTTATTATGAAAAAATATATTAGCACCCTTTTAGTATTAGTTTCGGGATTTGCTTTTTCCCAGACTATCCTGAACGCAGCTTCTCCGGAAGAGTTCAGACAGATGAGAGAAGAAAACAAACAAAAAGTTGGTGATACTATTATTGATAACAAAGTAAAGCCTCTTGAATATGGTTTTGTAGAAGATAAAGATATCCTTAAGAGTATGTTTGTTTGGGAAATCATTGATATGAATGATAAGATCAATCAGCCATTCTACTACGACAATCCGGACGGGCTTCTAGCTACTCCTACAAGATCTTTGTACCAGCTATTATTAGACGGAGCCTTAACAGGAAAGATCGAGCAGGTTTATGATGACGAAAACTTTACCGTGAAACTTTCACCGGAAGGTATCCAGAAGAGACTTGAAAAAGTAATCATCAATGATGCTGCTATTGATATCCTTAACTCCGGAAGACAGTTAACTGAACAGGAGAAAAAAGAATATACCGACGTTTTCAAAACTACTACCGATAAAGTAAAAGTTCTTAAAATCATGGGGATGTGGTTTATCGATAAGAGAGACGGACAGATGAAATACAGACCTCTTGGAATTGCAGCTATGGGACCAGATCCTGCTGTACAGGGAGTTATAGGACCAGATGGTAAGCCAATCGCCGGTAACGACGAACTTATCGACCTATTCTGGATTTTCTATCCGAACGCGAGAGATATTCTGGCAAACAATTACGTTTATAACAGAAAAAACTCTTCTGCAGACCTTTCTTTTGATGATATCATCAACGGTAGAAGATTCTCTTCGGTTATTTACAAATCATCAAGCGGTTTAGGAGATGGTACCATTAAGGATTACATTCCTAAAGATGCTGAAGATCAGTTGGAAGAGAGCGAAAGAATCAAGGCTCAAATCCTTAACATGGAAAATGATATGTGGAATTACTAAGATTTCACTTGATATTTATACAAAACCTGAGTATTTTTACTCAGGTTTTTTTATTATGAAACATATAGACTATATCATTGTTGGAGACGGATATGCGGGACTCTTCTTCGCCCACCAGTTAATTAAAAATAATAAATCATTCGTGATCTTCTCTGAGGGTAGAAAAAGTGCATCCCAGGTTTCCGCAGGAATTATCAATCCCGTGGTTCTTAAGAAATTCACTACTTTCTGGAAAGCGCAGGAACAAATTGATTTCCTCAAGGTCACCTTAAATGAAATAGAATCATACACAGGAAAAAATTACCTCATCAGTTCACCCATCCACAGAATCTTTCATGACGAAAATGAGCAGAACCTTTGGCTGAAGAAATCCGGAAATGAAGAACTTTCTAACTTTCTTGATCAAAAATTGGATCATTTAGAGGTGGTAAAAAACGATTTTAAGACAGGAAAGGTTAATCAGTCTGCCAGGCTCGAAGTTAATGGATTTTTTATAGGTCTATTTGATTTTTTAGAAAAAAACGAACTTTTGATTAAAGAAAAGTTTGATTACGAAAAACTGGATCCCTCCGCAGATTCCTATAAAGATATAAAATTCAAAAATATAATCTTCTGTGAAGGAATGGGAGTGAAAGAAAATCCTTTTTTCTCGGATATTGCTGTAGTTCCGAATAAAGGTCATCACATTAAGGTAAAACTGTCTGAAGAAATTCCACAGGATGTTACCATTAAAAAGAAACATTTCCTATTTCCAACAGATAACGGGCTTCATTTCTATGGAGGAACCTACGACAGGGAACAGCTCCATCACCATATTGATGAATCCGCCGTCACGCAGCTTGTGAACGGCCTTTCTGAAATTTATCCCTATGACTTTGAAGTGAAAGAAGTAAACTTTGGTTTCAGACCAACCGTAAAGGACAGAAGACCCATCATCGGAAGACATCAGTTATTTAAAAATTTATATGTTTTCAATGGCCTTGGCGCAAGGGAATTCTTAACGGCTGCTATTTTTCCAGAAGCCTTTATCAGTTTATTGAACAAAATGTACCACTTCACGAGGAAGTTTCCCTCGATAGATTTAAATAATTCCTATCTTCAGGGAAAGAATTAAACTATGAACGAAAATGTCCTGGGTATAATAGCCGGAATTCTTACATCCATCTCCATGATTCCTCAACTCATTAAAGTAATAAAAGATAAAAATGTAGATGATATATCGTTAGTAATGCTTCTGGTTCTTATTTCAGGACTGTCGCTCTGGGTCTGGTACGGCTTTATTAAAGACGAATTGCCCATCATTTTATCAAATGCTTTTGCGGTTCTTGTTAACATAAGCTTGTTGGTCTGCTACATGATTTATAAAAAATCTTAACAAAAAAGGTGGCCGAGGAACTCGAAGCCACCTTTTTTATCGTAAATATATTGAAGACTTTTGCCTTCTTACCCTTTAGCCTTTAGTTTTACGGCTGAAGAACAAATTTAGCCAGAGGAGCCATTCTTGCTTTATTAAGCGTCAGCGTATTTCCGTTTACCGAATAATTATCTGCTGCAAGCACCGCTTTTGTAAATAATTGTTCAGTTTCCAGATCCTCACAAGCCATCATGGTAGACATTCCCTGGTTGAACTTGATCCTCATCACCTCAGGTTTGATTTCATAAGTACCTCCAAACCCGTTGCATCCTGCATGACCTTCATATCTCATGCCTTCCGTATTAAGCTTGAAATATGGATTGTTTTTAGGATTTTTAAGTTGGATCGGTTGTCCGTTCAGTTCCGTTAGTTTCCATGTTTTGCCCGTAATATCAGTCGTTTTTTCTGCTGTCGGAGTAGTTGTTTTACATGCCGTAAGAAATACGAGTAATAAAAGAGCGGATAAATAGTAATACAGGTTTTTCATAATAATTATTTTGGTGGTAATATATTTCAGGCTTTAGATTAATAAGAAGCCATTTTCGCAGATCCTGATCCATTCGTTTCACGTTTTGCATGAAAGAGAACCATATCTACATTTTTTTCAGTAAAGTAATGTTTCCTTTAATATTGGAATATTGATATTCCTCATTGCTGGCGGTATATTCCGGAAGAGCGTCACTTTTTTGAGATCATAGGTTTTGCCTTCCAGATGAACTGTTGCCGTACCTTTTGTATGATTAATGGTGACTTCAATTTTTTCCCCATAACTGTCCGTGAAAACATCTTTTGAGATTTCATCCCTGTTCTCAGGAGCGGCTTCCGTTACAACTTCTGCCTCTTTACCAGGATGCTTACATGCTGTTGAAGAAAGGACTGCCAGCCCGATAAGGACCGATGTAAATAATTTTTTCATAGTGATAAGTGATTTGTAAGTGTGTCATGAAATAGCGGTGTTAATACTACATAAATTTACAAATATTTTTAATAAATATATGTTAATTTTACATAAATTAATTAGATTTTTTTATCCGTTATGCATTACAGACTCCTAACAGTAGTTTTCAAAAACCCTGAAAAGCACTGTGTTCTTTAAAGATTGTAAGGCTAGATCACCGTTGAAAAGACTACGTTAAGCCGACGGTTGAAGAATAAAATAATACAGTTTTTCCATGTTCTACATTTGTTGTTTTTACTGGCTGCAAAATTATTAAAAATTACATAATGCTGATACACAGTAAAAAATGATTTAAATCATACCGCTGTAAATTCCATTTTTCACGTTTAATAGACATAAATAAGTGCATTCTTGCGGAAATACCGTTGAATAAAGGAACTCATATCTGTTATTAAATTTTAAAAGCAATTAAAAGCCATTGTGAAAATTTCAAATTTTCTTATTTAGTTTATTTAAAGAAGAGTTAAATTTTGTTAATCTGTTATGAGCGTATGCCTTTCTGGACGTACATTTGCGACTTCAAATGAGAAATTTTATTATTTACTTTTTAACCGGCCTTTTTCTGCTTTTCGTAGTAGAAAGCAGACTTAGTGTTAAAACACTCCGTAATGACTATTCAGGTCATGTTTCTCATCATATGCCTAAAAAAGCCAACCGGCTGAATCAGACTTTTGAAAAGCTATCCATACAGCAGATGGCCGATCAGATGGATAATTCAACCCTGGAACTTACTGAAGACGACTTTCAGCTGTCCGATACCATACAGCTATTTGCTGTTTTTGCCGGTGTTTTCAGCCTGGTTTATATTTTTGGCCTATCTTCTTCAAAAAGCAGAAAACCTGTTATACCGGGCTTTCTTTCGCTCTATTCCAATGTTAAAACATTCATTCTGATCCGTTCTATCAGAATTTAAAATTCCGTTTTTTCCCAATCTGTTTTCTGTCCACTATGCGGATGGAGATCAGCTGCGTTGCGTATGCCGGTAATCATCACGGTGCAGTATATCTATTACCACTTTCCATTCAAAACATTAACGATTTATATAAACTCTAGAATTATGATCAAAAGAGTTGTCGCAAGTATTGCGCTAAGCAGTCTTCTGTTGTTTACAGCATGCAACAAGAAGAAAGAAGAAAAAGAAGAAGCTGCGGTTTATCCCGTAACCACTCCGGTAGTGATGGATACGGTAATTGACAAAGAATATGTAGCCCAGATAAGATCTGTAAAGAATATCGAGGTTAGGGCTCAGGAAAAAGGCTTTCTTGAAAAAATTTATGTAGACGAGGGTCAATACGTGCATCAGGGACAGACATTGTTCCGTATCATGCCCCAATTGTACCAGGCGGAATTACTGAAAGCCCAGGCAGAAGTTGCTCAGGCTACCATTGAATTAAAGAATGCAAGTACATTAGCCAGCAACAACATCGTTTCCAAAAACGAAAGAGCAATGGCTAAAGCTAAACTTGACGCAGCGAATGCTGAAGCTAAGCTGGCTCAGATTCACTTGTCATTTACAGACATTAAAGCTCCGTTTTCAGGGATTATCAACAGATTACCTTTGAGATTGGGAAGTCTGGTGGATGAAGGAGATTTGCTGACGTCCCTTTCCGATAACACCAATATGTACACCTACTTTAATGTTTCAGAACCTGAATATCTTAATTATCAGAGAAATGTAGCTTCAAGAGGAAGTAATCAGGTAGGTCTGCTGATGGCAAACGGAGATTTATTCCCGCAAAAAGGGGAGGTTGAAACCATTACAGGAGAATTCGACAGTGAAACAGGGAACATTGCCTTCAGAGCCAAATTTCCGAACCCTGATAAATTATTAAGAAACGGAGAAACCGGAAAAGTAAGAATGACTTTGCCGTTGAGAAATGCTTTAATCATTCCTCAGAAAGCAACTTACGAAATTCAGGATCAGAAATACGTTTTCGTAGTGGATAAAAATGGAGTGGCAAGGTCTAAAAATATCAAGATTGCTTATGAGCTTCCGGACGTTTACGTTGTGGCATCAGGACTTGCAGTGGGAGATAAAATCTTATTGGAAGGAGTTCAGAAAGTGAAAGACGATCAGAAAGTTCAGACAAAAGCCCAGGATCCTAAAAAGGTTCTTCGATCATTGAAATTAAAAGCAGAGTAGAATACGATAATTGATAAGCGATAATTGATCATACATTGTTCAAACTCATCATTTATCATTCATCATTAATAATTTATCATTATTTTTATGTTTAAGAAATTCATTCGCAGACCTGTTCTGTCTATCGTAATCTCTTTGATTATCGTATTTATGGGAGTCTTGTCTTTGGTAAAACTCCCGGTAACGCAGTTCCCGTCCATTTCACCGCCAAAAGTAAACATCACCGCAGAATATCCGGGTGCCAACAACGAATTGTTGATCAAATCCGTGGTTATTCCATTGGAAAGAGGTCTTAACGGGGTGCCGGGTATGAAATATATGACCTCCGATGCCGGAAACGACGGGGAAGCTTCTATTCAGGTGGTTTTCGATTTGGGAACCGACCCGAACGTAGCAGCAGTAAACGTTCAGAACCGTGTATCTTCGGTAGTAAACAAACTTCCGCCATTGGTAGTTCGTGAAGGGGTAAAAATTACCCGTGAGGAGCCTAACATGCTGATGTACATCAACCTGTACAGTGATGACCCGAAAGCTGACCAGAAGTTCCTTTTCAACTATGCAGATATTAACGTAATGTCTGAACTGAGAAGGGTAAGCGGGGTTGGTTTCGCAGATATCCTTGGAACAAGAGAATATGCGATGCGTATCTGGCTTAAACCAGACAGATTAACGGCTTACAGTATTTCGGCAGACGAAGTGATGGAAGCGTTAAATGCACAAAGTTTGGAAGCATCTCCGGGTAAAACAGGGGAGAGTTCCGGAAAGCGTTCGCAGTCATTTGAATATATTTTAAAATATCCGGGTCGTTTCAACAATGAAAAAGATTACGGAAATATTATCCTTAAGGCAAAACCTGACGGAGAATTTATCAGATTAAAAGATGTGGCAGATATCGAATTCGGTTCCTCGATGTATGATATTTATTCTACACTGAACGGAAAACCTTCTGCCGCAATCACCGTAAAACAATCATACGGTTCCAACGCAAGTGACGTTATCAAGAATGTAAAATCTTTGATGGCCGAATTGCAGAAAACCACCTTCCCGAAAGGAATGCACTACGATATCAGCTATGACGTATCAAGATTCCTGGATGCCTCGATTGAAAAGGTAGTTCATACCTTATTTGAAGCCTTTATTTTGGTGGCCATAGTGGTATTCCTGTTCCTGGGAGACTGGCGTTCAACGCTGATCCCTGCTTTGGCGGTTCCGGTTTCATTGGTGGGAACATTTGCCATCATGTCTGCCTTTGGAATTACGTTAAACATGATCTCGCTGTTTGCCCTTGTAATGGCGATCGGGGTTGTTGTGGATGACGCGATTGTGGTAATTGAAGCCGTTCACGCCAAAATGGAAGAAAAACACTTATCTCCGTTAAAGGCTACAGAAGAAGCTATGCATGAAATCAGCGGTGCGATTATCGCAATTACTTTGGTAATGGCATCTGTATTTATTCCGATTGCCTTTATGTCCGGTCCGGTTGGAGTTTTCTATCGTCAGTTCTCCATTACAATGGCTTCTGCGATTATCCTTTCAGGAGTTGTAGCCTTAACATTGACGCCGGCTCTGTGTGCTTTAATCTTGAAAAACAACCACGGAAAACCTAAGAAAAGAACTCCGATTACCATTTTCCTTGATAAATTCAACGGTTTATTTACAAAAGGAGCCAATAAATATGAAGGAATGCTTAATAAAACGGTTAAGAAAAAGACCATCACTTTACCTTTATTATTAGCATTCTGTGCCTGTACATTCTTCCTGAGCAACTCACTTCCTTCAGGATTTATTCCGGCAGAAGACCAGGGAATGATCTATGCGATTATTCAGACACCTCCGGGTTCAACACTGGAAAGAACCAACCAGATCGCTAAAGAATTGTTGAGAGAATCTGAAGGAATAGATGGAGTACAATCCGTTTCTTCACTGGCAGGTTATGAAATTCTGACAGAAGGTACAGGTTCCAACTCCGGTACGTGTTTGATTAACTTAAAAAGCTGGGAAGACCGTAAAGAATCCGCCGCAGAAATTATAGAAAAGCTTGAAGAAAAAGCTAAAAATATTCCGGGTGCGAATATAGAATTCTTCCAGCCCCCATCCATTCCGGGTTATGGTGCTGCAGGTGGTTTCGAGCTTCGTTTGCTGGATAAGGCAGGAAGTGGAGATTATCAGAAAATGGAAAAAGTAAGTAACGATTTCGTAAGGGAACTCAAAAAGCGTCCTGAACTTGGTTCTGCATTTACATTCTATTCCGCGAGTTTCCCTCAATATATGTTGAGAGTAGATAATGACCTTGCCGAACAAAAAGGGGTAACGATTGAAAATGCAATGGATAATTTATCTACGTTAATCGGTTCCAACTATGAAACCAGTTTCATCCGTTTCGACAGGCCGTATAAGGTAATTGTTCAGGCAGGTCCTCAATACCGTGCGCTGCCGACAGATTTATTAAAATTATATGTTAAAAATGATAAGGAACAGATGGTTCCGTATTCAGACTTTATGCATTTGGAAAAAGTATATGGTTTATCTGAAATCACGAGACATAATATGTATAATTCATCTGAGGTAAGTGGAACCCCTGCGCCGGGCTACAGTTCCGGACAGGCAATTGCAGCGATCAAAGAAGTTGCGGATAAGACCCTTCCAAGAGGTTTCGGGATCGACTGGGCAGGTATTTCCAAAGATGAAGTAAGCCGTGGAAACGAAGCGGTATTTATCTTCCTGGTGTGTTTAGGATTCGTTTACCTGATTCTTTCTGCACAGTATGAAAGTTTCATTCTTCCGTTGCCGGTAATTTTATCATTGCCGACGGGTATTTTCGGAGCTTTCTTATGCTTAAAATTATTGGGATTGGAAAACAACATTTATGCCCAGGTAGCAATGGTCATGTTGATTGGTCTTTTGGGTAAAAATGCCGTATTGATTGTAGAGTTTGCCGTACAGAAGAAAGCAGAAGAGGGGATTCCGGTAGCTCAGGCCGCCATTGAAGGAGCTGCGATCCGTTTCCGTCCGATCCTGATGACATCATTTGCATTCATCGCAGGTTTGATTCCGTTGGTAATGGCGACCGGGCCGGGAGCTATTGGTAACCGAACAATCGGTACAGCCGCAGCAGGAGGGATGTTGATCGGAACTATTTTCGGATTAATGATTATTCCTGGATTGTATTACATCTTCGGAACCATTGCTGAAAAATCTAAACTGGCAAAGTATGAAGAAGAAAATCCTTTAACTGAACAAACAGAACCTTACCAACACGATGACAAACATGAAGATTTATAATAAATATATAGCAGCCATTGCCTTATCGCTTGTTTTAGCAAGCTGTAAGGCGCCAATGGCGACCGTCATAAAAGACGAGATGAAGGAAAATGTGCCTCAGAATTTTAATCAGGAAGATCAGGGAGATGCCAATAATAACAGCGGAACTACACCCTGGAGACAATTCTTTACAGATCCTGATCTGGTAAACTTAATTGAAACAGCTTTAAAGAACAACCAGGAATTACTGATCACTCTTCAGGAAATTGAAATTGCCAAAAGTGGTGTTTTAGCCAAAAAAGGGAGATTAACTCCTACGGTTGCAGCAGGAATTGGAGCCGGAGTGAAAAAGTCCGGCCGTTATACAAGCGAAGGAGCAGGTGATGCTACTACGGAAATAGAACCCGGGAAAGAAATGCCGGATCCGCTGGGTAATTTTGAAGGAGGCCTGATGGCAAACTGGGAGATTGATATCTGGAAAAAACTCAGAACCGAGAAAGAAGCGGCTGTTGCTCATTATCTTTCTACCGTAGAAGGGAAAAACTTCGTATTGTCCAACCTTATTGAGGAAGTGGCAGACAATTATTATGAATTGCTTGCCTTAGATAACCAGCTAGATATTATTCAACAGTATATTAAACTGCAGCAAAGAGCCCTGGAAATTTCCAAAATTCAGAAAGAAGCTGCTGCTGCCACCGAACTGGCAGTGAAAAAGTTTGAAGCTGAGCTGGCGAAGTCAAAAGCGGCAGAATATACCATCCGTCAGAATATTACGGAAAAGGAAAACCAGATCAATGCTCTTCTGGGGAGATATCCGCAGCCCATTGTGAGAAAGAAAGAAAGTTTCATGTCTACAGTGCCTCAAACGGTATATACAGGAATTCCTTCTCAGTTATTGGCAAACCGTCCGGATATTAAACAGGCAGAATTAGAATTAAAAGCATCAAAGCTCGATGTAGAAGCTGCCAGAAAGGAATTTTATCCGTCATTGGAAATTTCTGCAACCTTGGGATTGGAAGCCTTCAAACCTTCTTATCTGGTTAAATTGCCGGAATCTATTGCGACGAGCCTTGCTGGTGAGCTTGCTGGTCCGCTGATCAACAAAAGTGCGATCAAAGCCAATTTCCAGACGGCTGATGCAAGGCAGATACAATCTCTGTATGAATATGATAAAACGATCTTGAATGCTTATCTGGATGTAGCCAACCTTATGTCAAAGGTTAAAAATATAGACCAGTATTATCAGTTAAAATCACAGGAAACCAAAGCTTTGGATCAGTCTATTGATATTGCGAACCAGTTATTCAAAAATTCAAGAGCTGATTATCTTGAAGTTCTTCTGAACCAGAGAGATGCTCTGGATGCAAAACTGGAGCTGATCGAAGCTAAACAGAAACAGCTGAGCACCGTTGTAGATATTTACAAGAGTTTAGGCGGTGGCTGGAAATAAAACATCATAATTCTCAATAAACAGTTAATGTTTTGGGCTGATCCTTTCGGGGGTTGGCCCTTTTTATTTTATGCGACAAGTTTTGTCGCTTTCCGTCGATATCTTTACACCAGTAATCATTTGAAATATTAAAAAACACAGGCAAGTGATATGATTTATGTTAAATCTCTGCAATGAGACTTGTATGCGTGTTAAAAAATGTTAAATTTGCCGTGAATTATAAAAACTAACGTTAACTAAATACACAAACAGATGAAGAAAATTTACTCTGGTGCATGTATTCTATGCACGGTTCTAGGGCTTTCTGCCCAGGAAGTATTATGGCAGAAAGACATCAAATCCAATACTCAGGATTTCCTAAGCCAGATTACTACAACCATTGACGGTCAATACTTAATTACAGGAAGTTCAATTCAATCCGGCCCTTCGACAGGCTCAGGGACCTCTAATAGTAAACAAAATAACGGTTACGATTTCCATTTGGTAAAATTAAACCAGCAGGGAGAAGAAGTCTGGGAGAAATATTTTTCAGGTCAGAATCATGATTATTTGTCAGCTTCTATAGCTACCCAGGAGGGAGGATTTCTTGTTGCTGGTACTTCTTACTCCGGAAAAGGTTTAGATAAAAAGAAGATTCCAAAGGTGGCTCTGACATATGGCTCATCAGATTAAATGAATTTGGTGATGAAATTTGGCAGAAAACATTAGGAAGCTCTTCCGATGAGGAAGCCAGATCCGTCATTCAAAGTACAGATTTAGGATTTTTCATTGCCGGAAATATTCAGAATTCATCCAAAGGATATGGTTCAAAAGACGTTCTGGTTGTAAAGCTTCATAAAGATGGAAAAGAAGTATCCCAATCAGTTTTAGGAGGAAAGGATTAGATGAAGTAGAGAAAATTATTCCTACTAAAGATGGCGGTGCTTTGCTAGGAGTCTATTCAAGAAGCAATGCAGGAGGTTCTAAGAAAACTGAAAACTTTGGTGAGGGTGATTATTATATTATCAAACTTTCAAAAGAAGGAAAAGTAGAATGGGAAAAGAATTATGGAGGAAAATCAGATGACCATATAAGAACTCTTGCTTTAACATCAACAGGATATTTAATAGGTGGAGAATCCAGATCCGAAAGATCTGGAAACAAAACCGTAGGAATAGAAGAAGGAACCGATTTGTGGCTAATTTCCTTAAACGAAAGAGGCGAAGAGCTTTGGCAGAAATCCTACAATTTCGGAAACAGGGATATTCTGATGGGAACCAGCGTACTTCATTCAGCGGATGATAAATCTTCCAAAGGAATTTTATTAGGAGGCTACACCCAGGCGGAAGGAAAAATACAGACTGATGATGAAACCTTCTGGATGCTGTATCTGGATCAGGATGGCAATGAAAAGTGGAGAAAACACGTAAAAGGAGAATCCAGAAAAAGAGAAGAAAGATTGTCTGATATAAAACTGAACAGAGACGGCTCTATCATTCTGGCAGGAACCAGTGCGGAAGAGCTTGGAAAAGAGAACTGGAAGATTGTAAAATTAGGAGATAAGCAGCTTGATCAATTAATTGAAAAACAAGACATTAAAATTTATCCGAACCCTGTATCAGATTATACTTATGTAGAAATAGGCTTTGACTTTAAGGAGGCTGATATTATGTTGTATGATATGGGAGGAAGACAGCTTCAGAGTTTGAAGACAAAGAATAAGGTTACTAAAATAAATACTCAGAATTTGATTCAGGGGGCTTATCTGGTGACGATAAAAACGGATAATAATAAAACGGCTAGTGCTAAACTGATAAAAAAATAACACAATGAAGAAAATAATTATACTGATTTCTAGCCTGTCTATGATAATAATGCAGGCGCAGGCCCAGATTCCTACAGGTTCAAAATCTATCATACAAAATGCTGTAAACAATACAGCTGTACAGTCGCCTAATGCAGCAGCATTATTCAAATATTCAGAAACTCCAGTTTCTTTATATACAGGAGTTCCTGATATTAGTATTCCAATTTATACAATTAAAGAAGGAGCTATTGAAATTCCAATTTCTATTTCTTATCATTCAGGCGGAATAAAAGTAAATGAAGAAGCATCTTCAGTAGGGTTAGGCTGGAGTTTAAATGCCGGGGGAAGAGTTTCACAAGTTGTTGCCGGTGCAAATGATTTTAATATGTATGGATATTATAATGTCTATCCTAAAAATGCAAATGGTACAGTAGGTTCTATATCAGGTTGTCCAACTCCTTCATGGAATAATAGTACATCAATCTATTCTTTTTATACGAATAATTTTGACGATAATAATTCCGGATTAGCAACTTATACAGGTTGGGACTTGCAGCCCGATTTATTTCAAATAAACCTACCCAATAAGACCTATAAGGCATATTTGGACATGTCAAAAACAACTAGAACTGACTATCCTAAATTTGCATTTGCTGGACAGGCTAATATCGATTTTAAACTAATTCCTAATGGAGGATATGTGCCCAATAATGGCGGAAATAATTTTAAGGTTACAGATGACAACGGAATACTTTATTCGTTTGATGGGGCACAAGAAATTAGTACCTCTGCAACAGGACAATATGGAGGAGTTACAGGAGTATCCAAACTACTTACAAAAATAGAAGATCCAGCGGGAAGAAAAGTTAATTTTTCATATATTCCAACATTACATGCTGACAGATTGTCGGGCTGTAGAAATACCAGAGAAGACATTGAATATTCACCTGATTCTGGGGGGTATGCTTTCTTATCTTTATTAAAAGGTAAAGGTCTTACTGAATGTAATAAACAAACAATAGACGAAAGTTTTATTGAAAAAATAGAATTTACAAACGGAAAAATAGAATTTACATGGTCAGATAGAGAAGATATTAATAATTCTAAAAAATTGTCTTCTATTAAGATTTATAATAATTATAGATTAATTAAACAGTATGATTTTAATTATGAATATTTTATATCTAACGATAATCTCAATACAAGCGCCATAGTAACTTGGTTGGGGGCACCAAATAATAAAATATTTACACACAGGTTAAAATTAATTAATGTAACAGAATCTTTAACTAACGAAAAATATTCATTTAACTATAATTCAACATACAATCTTCCTAATAAGTTAAGTTTTTCTACTGATTTCTGGGGATATTATAATGGACAGAATAATAGTGATACCTTCATCCCAGATCCGACAAAATATTTAAAAGATCAAACAATATTTAATGTTACTTCATTCAATCAAGATCAGACTGGCTATTGGTATGAAGCTCAATATGGTCCTGACGTTCCACCAGATCTATCTACTGGATATTTTAATTTTTCGAGCAATAACAAACATTATTTATCAGATCGTAGAGCTTCATTAAATTCTCTAGCGGGTTTGTTAACAAACATTAGCTATCCTACGGGAGCGGAAACAGAATTTGAATATGAACCTAATACTTTTTCTAATTATCCGTTGCAATCTTTATTAGATAACGCCAATATGGGTATTGATCGTGATTATAGTATAGGAGGAGGAGTAAGGGTTAAAAGTATTAAAACTAAAGAAAATCCAGGAGCAACAGCGTTGATTAAAAATTATACCTACGAAGAACTTACAAATAATGGCTCAAAAATGATTTCCAATGGTATTTTAGCAGAGATACCAAAATTTTATGAAATACAGAACAGATGTTTCAAACGATATGATGAAGGAGGAACCATATATGGAAGTTATTATGGGAGCACATTAATTACTTCTGAACCGAGTTGTTCAATGCTTCAAAAAAATTTCAGGATTTCAATATATGAGGGATCTCAATCACAGGGAATGTCCACTCTTCCCCAAGGCAGTCATATAGGGTATTCTAAAGTTACAGAATCAGTTACAGGAAAAGGTAAAACAGATAGCTATTATGTGAATAATTATAATAAATCGTGTTTGAGTATGATTGCGAGGGGAAGCTCATTGGCTATCGGCAATGGAGATCTGACCAAGGAACAAATATATGATAACAGCAATAATTTAATAAAAGAAATATCATATAAATATAAATTCAATTATCCTGATAACCTGAATACCTATTTTTTATCTGCTTCTATCTTAGAACCAGTTACAAGTTTGGTGGCAAGACCTGTTTCAGCTGTTAGTCCAACGGTTACAAGTGCAATAATACCTACTTATGCGGGGCTTATCCACAATTATACAATCAGTTTATATAAATCTCTGCTAGAATCCTCAACAACAAAAGAATATTTCCCGGCAGGATCAAATAATTATGTAGAAACAAAATCTTTAATTACATATAATAATAAGTATCAGTCTAATGTTCACCAAATTACTAATCCGGATAATTCAGTAAATGAAATACATTATAATTATGCGCAGGAGAAAGGGAATCAGCTGTTAATCGGTAAAAATATTGTTGGTGTTCCATTGGAAACTATTACGACCCAAACAAATAATGGAATTACAAAGACCTTGTCAAAAACTGAGACTGTGTATCCAACGTCTTTACCAGATGCCCAGATTGGCAATTTTGTACTTCCAAAATCTGTAACATCTTATGACTACTTGAGCAATAATTCTCCTACAGAAATAACTCTGGATAAATATGATGTAAAAGGAAATCTTCTTCAATATACTACTAAAGATGAAGTACCTGTATCTATTATTTGGGGATACAACTTTTCCCTACCAATAGCGAAAATAGAAGGAGCTCGGTACGATAATATTGCTATGTATATTAATGATATTGTAACAGCATCCAATAACGATGCATTAAATCCTAACAATGAACAGGGTCTAATGACCGCAGAAGATAATTTAAGAAAAAATATCAATTTGGCTAATTATCAAATTACAACTTATACTTATGACCCTTTAATTGGAGTAACAAGCATTACACCCCCTTCAGGAATTAGAGAATATTATAAATATGACGTCACTAATAGATTGGAAAAAGTTGTTGATATAAACAATAAAATATTAAAAGAATTTAAATATAGATATGCAACAAGTACATCTGTGAATTTTTTAAACGAAGAAAAAAGTGAGACATTCACAAGAACAAATTGTGCAGGGAATGGAATTGGAGGTACATATACTTATATTGTTCCAGCAGGTACTTATACCTCTGATGTAAGCTTATTAGCAGCAAATCAAAAGGCACTAGACGATATTAATACTAATGGTCAAAACATGGCCAATCAAAATGGACCCTGTTCTTTTCCTGTTTCATGTAGCTTTACATTTTCATCGGTTGTAGGTAGTCCTCAGTTTAGTAATAATTCTACTACAACAGTAAACGGAACTGTTTATTTTAAAGTTTATTTCTCAGGCTATGGTATTTGGCAGAACTGGGCAAATGGTGTGAATATAGGTAAGGTAGGATCAGAATGTGTACCATCTGTAAATCGAACAATAACATATAATGAGAGCAGTTTTAATCGTAAATGGAGCATCTTTATTGATACAGCAGGAAATTGTACCGCAACACTTATCTCAGGAACTGTAGATGGATCCTCTACTAATCCTTTAAACTTCTTATTTGAATATCAAAAATAAACACTGTTATGAAAAAGATAATATTCATTGTTGATATACAGCTGCCAGAAGCAGTTGTAAATCATGTGGCAACTCTACTGTCTGGCAATAACCAGTTAAAAGAACAAGAACAGTTTCTTAATATTTATCCATTAATTCAAAATTATGCATAAAAAAATATACATAAGCATAGGATTAGTACTGGGTATGTATCACTATGGCCAGGTAGTCTTGAATTCTCCTCCCGCTCCTAATACGGAGGTTGCAGATCCTCAAATCATACGCATGGTGCCTGGATTTAGTTTCAATTCTGTTAGCGGGACATTTCGGGCCTATATCGGAGGATCTTCTTCCAATAATCCTGGGAATACGTATACACCTATCACCGTTGATTATTCGACTAATATTTCAAATACTGAAAATTATATTTATACCAGGCAGTATTTAGTCCCTACTGAAGAGTCAAACGGATCTCTGCAGCAGATACAGGGTGTACAGTTTTTTGATGGTCTTGGAAGACCTAAGCAGTCAGTAAGCATAAAATCTACCCCTACAGGAAAAGATCTTGTCACTCACATTCCTTATGATGGGTTTGGAAGACAGGTTGACAGTTGGCTCCCGGTTCCTGTGTCTTCGCAAAATGGAAATATTCAGGCAGGGGTAGAAAGTAGCGCTAATACTTATTATCAAGGGAACGGAATAAATGATTCATTTCCGTTCAGTCATAAAAATTTAGAAAACTCTCCGCTTGACAGGCTTCTGAGCCAGAAAAATCCAGGTGCCGACTGGCAAAATAAACCTGTTACTTTCGGTTATGAGACCAATACAGCAGGTGAAGTGAAAAAATATACCACCACCACTACTTGGGCGGATGGAGCCACTTCTTCTGAATTAAATACTCCTGGAACTTATGGGGAAGCACAACTGTATAAAAATACTGTTACTGATGAAGATAACAATAAAACCATAGAATACAAAAACGGTAATGGACAAACCATATTAGTCAGAAAAGTTATAAGCTCTTCAGAAAATGCAGATACTTATTATGTGTACAATGAATATGATCAGCTGGCGTTTGTAATTCCTCCTTTGGCTTCTGCTTCCGCATCAATATCTGCTGCAGCTTTGGATCATTTATGTTATCAGTATAAATATGATGGCAGAAACAGGCTGGTAGAAAAAAGCTTCCTGGAAAAGGTCCCGAGCAGATGGTTTACAACAAAAAAGACCAGATTGTTCTGTACCGGGATATTGTTCTGAAAAACGGGATACCGAATTTTACAGCAGATAACTCATGGACTTTTACCAAGTATGACCAGTTTGGAAGAGTTGTTTATACAGGAATTTCAAGGGATGGAACTTCAAGGCAAAACATTCAGGCATACATTGATAATCAGCCAGCGGGCGTTTCTTATGAAACCCGTGGGGGAAATCTTACTCTGAACGGAATGAATATAGGATACGGAAACGTTTCTTATCCTACAAGTATTGACATGGTCCTTATAGTCAATTATTATGATACTTACCCTCAGGATGCTTCGGCAATTCCGGCAACAATTTTAGGCCAGGAAGTATTGCCTCAGGATGTTCAAAGTTCGAATGTTAGTACCAAGAGCCTGCCTACAGCTTCTTATGTGAAAAATGTTGAAAATGATAACTGGACAAAGACCTATACTTATTATGACAAGAAAGGAAGAGTAATATCTGCCTATTCGATTAATCATCTGGGGGATATACCAAAACTGAAAGTTTTCTGAAATTTTCAGGGGCTCCGGAATATACACTTACCGAGCATAAAAGAGCTGCAGATGGAATAAAAGTAAATATCAAAGAAACTTTTGAGTACGATCATCAGGAAAGATTGGTGAGGCATTGGCATCAGGTAAATGGTGGCGCACAGGAACTCCTTGCAGAAAACCTTTACAACGATCTTGGCCAGATACAGACAAAAAACGTAGGGAATACTACAGGAAGTGCGTTGCAGAATGTTAAATATGCATACAACATCAGAGGATGGCTCACAAAACTTAATGAACCTTCCGATATGCAGAATAAACTCTTTGCTTACGAGTTGAGGTATAACAGACCGAACAGTCAGTTCTCCGGTTCTGCCAGATACAATGGAAACATCTCTCAGATGTCTTGGATTACCCAAAGCGATGCTGTAATGAGGAATTATTCCTATGAATATGATTCCCTTAACCGTCTTAAAGAAGGACGTTTCTGGGACGCTATGAATCTGGACAGGGGAGAATACTATGAGCAGCTTACCTATGACCTGAACGGGAATATTAAATCTATGCTCAGAAGAGGAAGACAGCTTCCAGGATATACCGCGCCTGAAGTTATGGATAACCTTGAATACCATTATGAAAATGGGGAGCAGAGTAATAAACTTGCTTATCTTAAAGAGATAGGTACAGGGAATGCTTTAAGCGGATATCCGCTTTCATCAGGAAGCACCGGAAGTACAATTATCTATGATCTGAATGGGAATATGACGGTTCAGCAGGATAAAGGGATTGCTTCTATTCAATATAATTATCTAAATTTACCGGAAAAGTTTACCCAAAACTCTAAAATAACAGATTACACTTACAGGGCAGATGGGGTAAAAGTAAAAAAGATCTTCGGTACAGATACCACAGATTATTTAGATGGTTTCCAGTATGAAAATGGTACATTGAAGTTTTTACCAACTGCTGAGGGGTATTTTAATTTTGAGTCCGGGAAATATGTGTATAATTATACTGACCATTTAGGAAATATACGTTTGAGCTACTTTAAAAATAGCTCAGGAGCAGAGATCATTGAGGAAAGTAATTATTATCCGTTTGGATTGAAGCATGAAGGGTATAATGTTTTATCTGGAAATCCTGCGTATAAATATAAATACAATGGGAAAGAGTTGCAAGAGACGGGGATGTATGATTATGGAGCGAGAATGTATATGGCGGATATTGGAAGATGGAGTGCTGTTGATCCTTTGGCTGAGAAAATGACGAGATATAGTCCATATAATTATGCTTTCAATAATCCCATTAGGTTTATAGATTCCGATGGAAGACAATCTTCTCCATGGACGGAAAGTGTGTATGCTAATCTAACATTGGATGTTACTTATACAGGAGAAGAGGCTCAATCTGCTTTTAGGTCATTACAAAGTTCTATGAATTCGCAGAAACCTAAAGATGATATATACTTAAGTAAGGATGGAAAAGTTTCCACAATATTCAGAAATTCTAAGCCAAATAGATTTTTTGATATGAGTAATGGAAATCAAGAGTTATTTTTTAATGATCCTCTAGGTGTAGATAAAATAAGTTTAAATAAAAAGTATGATATTGGAGATCAGGTTTATAATCAGATAGATTATCCAGAATTTTTAACAGCAGTTGGAAGTGTGCCTAGCAACACTAAGATAATGAGCCTGCTTGTACGAAGCAAAACTGCTGGTTTTCTTGCTCCAAGTCTTCTTGCTTCTGCTTATGCTTTGATTGCTTATGAATCCACACAGGGAGAAGCAGATTTTTCAGCACATTATTTATCAAGGAAATTGGATATTGGAAATGATGTTTATGCAAACGATTCTTCCTATCATTTTAGATTTGGTAACACCAATATAATGTACAGCTTAATGGATGCAGGCAATTTTATGTGGGGAGGATGGTCAAAATTTATTGGATTAAGTTCTGCTGAAGTATATGGTGGGAGTAATTTAAATGAGATTTTCTCAAGTGGTAGAATCGATACGCCTGCAGATCAAAGATCAGTATTTGGCGGGAGAAAATTTTTAACAAATGGCAAATAAAAATAATATTATGAAAAAAATAATAAACTTTTTTAACCCAATTATAACTTTAATATTATTTGTGTTATTTATAATAATTTATTTATCAATAAATTATATAGGTCAGACTTCTGAACTGTCTGTGAAACATATTTATATTAGAACAGCGCAGTTTTTTAATTTCTTTTTGTTTCTACCTGGAATAATATTTTTTTTAGTTGTTTCCATTTATAACTTTGTTGCAAGTAAAAAAATAGGAATCGTAAAAATATTTTTATCTCATCTATTCCTATGTTTTTAATTATTGTTTATTTTCTTTATATTTTTTCAATTTTAATCTATGGATTTATTACTTCTGATTATTTGAAAGAAAATTTATAGAGTTTGGATGGTTTTCACCATGAGACCACTCAGAATATTCCGAAAGCAAAGTTTATTAAGTGGTCTGTATTCAATGGAATAAGATTTTTAATAACTGGAAAATAATGCTATGAAAAAAATATTAAACTTTTTTAACCCAATTATAACTTTAATATTGTTCATATTATTTATTATAAGTGTCATTTTTATTTATAGAATAGATCCTTACGAAGGTAAAAAAATAAGATCTACTTTACTTTTTTTATATTTCATACCCGGTTTATTTATTTTTATATTATTATTTATTAATAATATTAAAAAAAGTAAAGTAGAAAATGATTTTAAAAATAAATTAATATCTATTATCCCATTGACTTTAGTGGTTTTATATTTTTTATTTATAGCAATTACAGTTTTATATGCCGTTGTATTTCACGATTAATTTAGGTAAAATAGGTATTAGCGTAAATAAGATTTTTTTCTGTGTATTATCTCACAAGGAAGTTAGGCTTGATTGGGACAAATGTTTACCAAAATGATTTTTCTTATCATGTCAGATTTGAAGGTATAAATACTATTTACAGTTTGACGATGTCAGAAATTTTATGTGAGCAGCTACAGGTTATGTAGTTGGGTTTAATTATTCTGGTCTTCAAATAGGAGCACATGCAAATAGTAGGTGTAATTCAAGAAGAAATGGTTATGATTCTCAATGGGATTCTAAAGATGACCAAAGATCCCCGCTGCCGCACGATTTTATCGTGTGGCAAATAATAAATAAAACCTCGCCGCAAAACTTAATGATGGAAAACAAGTACTTGGAGGTTAGATATAGAGGTATTGGCTACCTGCGGGAGCTGTTCCTGTAAATACAGCAGCTGGTTTTTTTAAATACATATATGATAAGAGATTTTGAAATTAAAAGATAATTAAAGTATACCCTACGGTTATAACAAACCAATTAAAAGGAGTAGTAGATGAACTGGGTGGTTTAAATGCTAGACCATTTAATTCAGGAGGAGCTGTTGGTTGCTGCTCAGAATGTTACAATGGAAATCAATTATTATTAAATCCAAAAGCTCTTCCAAGCGATATTAATTTTACAGAAGCTATAAGGCCTAGGAATGGTAAGGTGATTCCAATGTGCGAAACTTGTAAAGCAACTTTTGGAAAATAAAAGAATATTATTATTTATGTATACAGAAATAGAACAACAAACCTTAGATATAGATTGGTTTTTTACCGATGGAAAATATGTGTCTTTTATGGCATCAGGTGGTGGAAAATTGCCTGAATCTATTGCCAAATCTAAAGAAGATAATCTTGTGTTAGCTAGTTATTTTAGAAATTTACCTGAAATATCTGAAATATCTGAAATAATAATTAATCCGGATCTGAACAATATACTGATGAAAGTATTTGGTTCTGGGATAGATGAAAGATATATTGAAGATTATGCACTAATGACAAGAAAGGGTCTCTATTCTTTCGATAAAACACATCCGAATCAATTTACAGATCCGAATTATCATATGGTGGCAAGCCCAAGGAATCCTTTGAGATTAGAAGATCTTCCAGAGAATATAAAAAATATTCTAGCTAGAACGACTTATAATATTAGCCTTGAAGAAATTCAAAGTATCGATATAACTAAGATTTATTAAGTGCTGATTATTAATTAATAGTTATAATAGAATTAGAATTAAGAAAAATTATTGAAATTTGTAATAAAGCAACAAAGTCCCCCGCTACCGCATAATTTTATCGTGTGATATATAAATAAAACCTCGCAATCTGCGAGGTTTTATTTATTATGAAGTTTTATTTAGCAAGCAATTTTTCCATTTAGCTCATCATTGAGAGCCACTTTGTAAGGCTCTCGTTAGCTTGAAATGCTTCAGGCGGATAATGAACCGGATAATACCTTCATAACCTGAATACCCGTAAAAAAAACTAAATTTACATAAAGAAAATGCCTATGAAAACAATCTCCTATCTCTTTTTCATCACACTTCTCATCACATTCTCCTGTACCAACTACATAAAGCCCATCCATACAGAAGCAGTTCCCGATTCCGAAAACATAACAAGAAAATTATTTCTTCAGAACGAAACACTGGATGTCAACTTTTATGGAGATTATATATTCAATAAGGTTGAGAAAAAATTCATCTTTTTCACCAATAAAGATGTTGGCAATATCCTTAATAAGCTTAAAGAAAAAACTTCTTCACAGGTTCTTTTTACCTATACGAAGATCAGTATTTACAACAATATGCTGGGGTTTTATTACGCTGGAAAAACTTTGGCAGATATAAAGAATAATTTCTCCATTAAAACTCCCGAAAAAGAAATGCAGAATGGAATTTTATATGCCTATGACTATAATGGGTATTATATTATCGAAGTCTTCAGACAGACGGAAAAAGGAGTAGTGCGTTTTATTTCGATCAATAATTCTGCAAAACAAACCGGTGAAAAATTTAGAAAGGAAAATACAAAACTGTTTTTTGAAGTCAATTCAGGACTTTTGAGCCGGTATTGATAGCGGTTTTTTATCTTGTCTTTGGGAAATACTTTGTTTTTAACATGGTTGTAGCACTTTTGTTTGGTATATTTGTTAGACATCAACACCACACAAATCTTCGCTATGAAAAAGTTCCTTTTAGCCGTTCTCGGTATTCTTGTTATTTTGGTTGCTATACTGCTGATCAAAATGTATACCTATCCGTTCAAAAAAACTACAGCAGAAACTTCTGAAGGATGGAAACCCATAAAAAATGATTCTGCCGTACTCCGTTTGTCAGGCGGAATCAAAATACCTACAGTTTCTACGGGAAGTCTGGGCGAATTCAATTACACTCCGTTTGATCAGTTTAAAGAATATCTGAAAGCATCATATCCTTCAGTATATCAGCACACAGAAAACATTGAAATTAATACCCATGCTTTGGTTTTCAGGCTTAAAGGAAGTAACCCTGCATTGGAGCCTATACTTTTCCTTTCCCATATCGATGTGGTACCACCCGGAGATGCGGATGTGAAAAATAATGAGCAGAATATTTTCAGACCTGGTGACAAACCTTTGCCACCCGTTTCAAAAGTAGCGGAAGACTGGGATTTCGGACCCTTTTCTGGAGCTGTTGCCAATGGAAGGATTTATGGGAGGGGAGCCATCGATATGAAAGGAATGCTTTTTTCCCTGATGGAATCAATGGATGCTATGGTTAAAAGCAAAAAAATTCCCCAACGGGATATCTATCTGGCTTTCGGATTCGATGAAGAAGTGGGCGGGCAGAAAGGAGCGATGCAGATTGCGGATTATTTTAAGAAAAAGAGGCTTCAGTTCGATGCAGTTTATGATGAAGGAGGTCTGATCATGCGGAAAGGAAATGTAGCCGGAGTAGATTCCGATATCGCTGTGGTAGGCTGTGCAGAAAAAGGATTCTTATCCGCAAAAATAAAGGTGAAAGGACTTGGCGGACATTCCTCTATGCCTCCTATGGAAAGCGCAATAGGAAAAGCAGCAGTGATCATGCAGCGTCTTGAGGACGATCAGATGAAACCTGAAATCACCCCGCTCATCAAAGATTTTTTTAACAATATCGGGGGCGCAATGCCATGGACTACTAGACTGGCCCTTTCTAATCAATGGTTGCTAAAACCTCTTCTTATATTCCAGCTTACCAAAAATAACACCACCAACGCTTTGGTACGTACAACAACTGCTTTAACGATGATGAAAGGAAGCGACGGCACAAATGTTCTGTCTCCCGAAGTCGAATTTGTAGTCAATTTCAGGCTCCTTCCCGGAAATACAGTGAAAGACGTTCATGAGCATATTGCAAAAGCCACAAAAGGTTTCGACGTAGAGGTAGAAGAGATCGACAATACCAGAGAAGCTTCCGCGGTTTCTCCTTCCAATACGAAAGGATTTAAACTGATAGAAGCCGGAGTCAGGGAAATATATCCCGGTGCCATCGTGACTCCCTATCTTACTATGGCCGGAACCGATGCCTATAAATACCAGATCGTAAGCAAAAATATCTACAGGTTTATGCCAATCAGGATCAACAGCTCAGAGCAACAGAGCATCCACAGTACCAATGAATACCTGAGTATCGAGAATTACCTGAAAATGATTCATTACTTTGAATTTGTGATGGCGAATTATGATAAGTAGGTACGGGGTGCGAGTTTCGGGATCGGAGTGTGGGAGAGTTAGAGAGTTGTGAGTTTTAAGGGTTTGCGAATTTTGCTGCTTGCAAACAATGGATCCGGAAATATTGACAAAGAACAAATATCCGGTGGCTGAGGCTCCCGAAGCCAACGTCACAAATATCTGAAATCTCACATCTTGAAATCTCACATCTTGAAATCTTGACTCTTGGATCTAGGTTCTTGGCTCTTATTTTTAAAAACATTTTACAAAAAAAATAACACGTCAAGTTTTGTCGCATTACAGCAATAGCTTTGTCATATCAAAATTACAGAGCTATGGAATTGCCGTTTTACTTAACATTTAAAGAGTTTGAAAGCCATTATTATGACACCCTTGAAAAATGGTTTGAAGAATATCATAACGCCAGCGAAATTGATTATCTGAAGGCCCTTGCAGATCTTTACAGCCCTTATCTGTACTATAGCTTTGCGGGCGATAAGCTTTTGGCTGATGCTTCTATGGAAATCAAAGATTGTTTTTTACCATATCATGAAAAAATCGGAATTTCTTTCTGCACCAACTGTGAAAATGAAAAACATTTCAAGGCCAAAGGGATGAACCATATTTTTGAGTGGAAGACCATCACCATGATGGAATACGCGCAGCATATCCTGGATAAAATCAACAGGCATCTGTTAAAAAGCAATGGCTCTCCGGAAGGAAATAAAACAATCCTGGATTATATCAACGACTGTGAGGTAGTTACTGCAAGAGAAGGAGCAGGATATTGTGTCAATTACAACAGGCATCAGGCTGCAGTTCCTTTTCTGAAAGCTTATCTTCCTTGTCACGGGCAGACTGTGGATATTGCAGTGTATAGGGACTTTATTTTTTCTGTCGTACAGATTGCAGAATATATAGACAGGAAACTGAAAGCTGTCCGCGCTTTTGAATACACTGTTTATGCTAAATTAAAATCAGAAGCAAAATTCAAAGTACAGATGAGCCATCAGTTTTTGACCATCTGTAATTAAATTTTACACCATTCATATCTAAATTATATTGACGGAAAGCCTTAACCGGTTTTTCCAAACAAATCCTGGTCATTACGCCAGGATTTTGTTTTATTTTGAGACATTACTATCTTAAATAGAAAATAAAAAAGTCTTAAACAATTAAGTTTAAGACTTTTAAGATTCTGCAGAGAGGAAGGGATTCGAACCCTCGATACAGTTACCCGTATACTACCTTTCCAGGGTAGCTCCTTCAACCACTCGGACACCTCTCTATTTGAGATTGCAAAAATAGGTTAATTTCTGGAATCTGCAAATTATTCTTTAAAATTACTCAGTTATTTCTCCACAAAGACTTTTGGTGAAGTTCTCGGCAAAGGTTCCGGAGTAGCTCGGATTGTCTATCAGGTGCATGGCTTTACTGATGGCGCTTTCTGCCGTCATGTCTTTCCCGCTGATCGCGCCTATCCTTGAAAAAATATTACTGTTTTCATATTTCCCGAACGAGATACCTCCTGATATACATTGACTTACTACCACGATTTCAGTACCGTTGTTTCTGATTTCCTGCAGCGTTTCCTGTGTTTTTTCACTGCTGAAAATAGTTCCCGAACCGAAAACCTGAAGAATAAGTACCTTCATTTTAGGGATTTCTTTAAAATGGCTCAGGTGCATTCCCGGAAAAATCCTCCAGAAAAGAATATCCTCGGAAATATGTTCATCTACATGAAATTCTATTTCCGGATCGCAACGGTAAAGATTTTCCTTGATAATATTTAAGTGAACTCCGGATTGCCCCAGTATAGGGTAATTCGGGCTGGCGTAAGCATCAAAATACTCGGCAGAATATTTCAGGGTTCTGTTTCCTCTTAATAATTTATATTCAAAATAAATGGCCACTTCCTGGATAACGGCCTCATCGTTTTCGTAAAGGCTGGCATAATAAAGGCTTGTCAGAAGATTTTCCTTTGCATCCGTCCTCAGATCGCCGATCGGCAGCTGTGAACCTGTCATGATCACCGGTTTTCTCAAACCTTTTAACATAAAGCTTAATGCAGAAGCCGTATAAGACATCGTATCTGTCCCGTGAAGAATCAGGAAGCCGTCATACAGCTCATAATTTTTCAGGATATAATTGGCGATCACCTTCCATTCTTCGGGTCCCATATCAGAAGAGTCCAGCGGTTTTGCGAAAGGGTGTACGAATACTTCGCATTCCATCAGTTTCATTTCGGGCATTTTTTCGAAAATATTTCCAAAATCAAATGCGCGGAGGCTTCCGGTTTCATAATCTTTTTCCATACCGATGGTTCCTCCGGTATAAATAAGCAGGACTTTTCGTTTCATGAATTATTTTTTAGCAAGAAATTGAGCCTCGTTCAGGTTCATAGTCCAAAATTACGTTAATTTGCAAAGATTTGAAAATGAATGGAAGATTTAGCAAAAACTTTTGAATATTTAAAGCAGTTTTTAACGGAGGAAAGATTGGCAAAAATTGAACACTTTTCACCGGAGAGTTCGGATTTTGTGCTTCCTGTTGTGGAAGATATTTATCAGTTCAGAAATGCTGCAGCTATTGTACGTTCTGTGGAAGCCTGCGGTTTTCATAAAGTGGTGGCTTTGCAGGAAGAATATAGTTTTGAGCCGAATCTTCGCGTTACAAAAGGGGCTGATACCTGGGTTGAGGTAGAAAAACTTCCCAGAAATATGGAATCTTTTCAAAAAATCAAAGACAGAGGCTACAAAATAGTCGTTGTTTCATTAGAAAATAATGCGAAAATGTTGCCTGAATATGAAATTACCGAGCCCATTGCTTTGGTTTTCGGAACCGAAATGGAAGGCGTTTCCCAGGAAATTCTGGATTTTGCAGATGAAACATTGGCAATTCCGATGTACGGTTTTACAAGAAGTTTCAATGTATCCGTTGCTGCTTCCATCTGTATGTATGAATTAAAGCAAAAGCTGATAAAATCAAATATCGATTACAAGCTTGATGAGGAAAAACTATTGAGAATGAAGATCCGTTGGGCCGTAAATTCTATACGAAGCGGGCAACAGATTTTCGACAAATACCTTAAAGATCATAACCTATCCATATGAACAGAATACTTCCTTTGATCCTGATCGTTCTATGCAGCTGTGTTAAAAAAGCGGAGCCAAAGGAAGAACCTATTATAAACGAGACTGCTCCGGTACAACAGGTAGAAAATGTACAGGCTGAAGACACGGCATCAGTACCTTTTTCCCGATCTATGAAAGGAAACGGATTTACCTATACCCTTAAAGGTTTGGAAAGTCCTGATGGTGAAATCAGTTTTAAATCAATCAATATATTTAATAAAAATAAGTTGCATCAGAAGATCATGGTAGACACTATCTCAGTTCTGAATGAGCGGGAAGTAATTTTTAATATTGATAACGATGCGAATTTTGACGGCTACAATGACATAGAACTGATCAATCAGGCGGGAAATTATACCTCGTCTTCAAGTTTTTGGCTGTATAACCAAAAGAGCAGGGCATATGATCACTACAAACCTTTGGATACTATTCAGAACATTGGGTTCGATCGGAAAAGAAAAGAAATCACTTCCTCCTATCATGTTGGTCCTGTTAATACCTACAGTAAAACCTATCAATGGGAAAATGGTAAACTTTTAATGATGAGTGCCCATATTATTGAAGAAGGAGATGAAATCCATATGTACCGGAAAAATGGAAAAATGGTTGTGGAATAATTCTGATGTGATGATTTGCTGATGAGTTTCAAAGTTCAGATTTGGCTTAAAGATAATTAGTTTTTCATCATCTTAAAATAGTTCCACGCGGCTACAAACAGGCCTGCTGTTTCCGTTCTCAGCCTTTGATTGCCAAGAGAAACAGCTTTGATCTGCTGATCTGCCAGAAATGCAATTTCCTTTTCAGAAAAATCACCTTCAGGCCCGATAAGGAATGTGAGCCTTTCCAATTGCGGAATATCTTCAAGTGAAGTTCTCTCCAGGTTTTCATGGCAATGAGCCACAAATGTATGCTCAGGGTCAATATTTTTCAGAAAGTCTGTAAGTTTTACCGCATCATGAATAACGGGAAAATGAAACCTCAGACTCTGCTTGGATGCTGCAATGCTCTGCTTCCTGATTTTATCAATATTGATATTTTTACGTTCGGTTTTTTCAGTAATAATGATACTGATCTCCGATATGCCCATTTCTACAGCTTTTTCCACGAAAAACTCGATCCTGTCTATATTTTTAGTAGGCGCTATGGCAATATGAAGTTTAGGATTAAAATCCGGAGTAGTCGTTTTAATTTCAGAAACTTCCAGACTGGCTTTCTTTCCTTCAATGATTAATTTTCCCGAAGCAACATTTCCTTTACCGTCTGTCACATGAATATCTTCACCATTCTTCATCCGAAGAACCTTTACAATATGCTGCTGCTCTTCATCATTGATTCTTACCTGATTTCCCTCAATTTCTCCGTAAAAAAGTTTCATATTTAAATATTTAGAATCTGCCTGAATTTTATTGATAAGTGAGTATTAAAAGTAAGTTTCATTCTCGCTTAAAAATGCCACACCAGTTTTTATTGTGCTATAAATATCGCCATCACAATCTCTGTACGAACATGTATAAATTTCTTCAATCCATTTGTTATTCAAGAAAATTAAATTCAGATATTCGTTTTTTCTTAAATTATTTTTGATGGATAGATAATCTCCTTCTTTCGGTTCATACTCAAAACTAAAAACGTTCTCTGAGTTGATTTTCTCAATAATTTCTTCTTTAATATTCTGAATATATCCTATTTCTGAACTTGCAGGAAAATAATCGGTGGAATGCTCTGAAAATTCATTTTTACCCGTCACTGTTTCTAATATCCAGTAATATTTTGAGTTCTTTTTAGAGTGTTTGCCTAATATTTTTTCTTCTAACAATATTTTCATAAATCATATTTCGCCGTAGCCGTTGTTCTCAGATCCGTAAATTCTCCTCTTTCAAATTTTAGCTGGGCTACCATGGCAATCATAGCGGCATTGTCCGTGGTGTATTCAAATTTTGGAATGTAAATGTTCCATCCCAGTTTTTCATGGTTGTTCTGCATAGCTGTCCTTAAAGCAGAATTAGCAGAAACTCCGCCGGCAATGGCTACCTCTTTTATGTTGAGTTCTGTGGCTGCTTTTTCAAGTTTGGCCATTAAAATTTCAATGATAGCTTTCTGAACAGAAGCACACAGATCGTTCAGGTTTTCTTTGATGAAATCCGGATTTTTTTAACCTCTTTCTGGATAAAATAGAGAACGGAAGTCTTGATTCCGCTGAAAGAATAGTCGTAATTCTCCATTTTAGGTTTATTGAACTTGAAGGCATCAGGATTTCCTTCCTTAGCCAGCCGGTCTATAATAGGTCCCGCAGGGTAATCCAGGTCAAAAACCTTCCCAATTTTGTCAAAAGCTTCTCCTGCCGCATCATCAATGGTTTTTCCAATGATTTCCATGTCAAAATAATCTTTGACCAATACAATCATTGTATGTCCTCCGCTTACCGTAAGACACAGGAAAGGGAATTTTGGCGGCATAGGATTTGCATCGTCAATGAAATGGGCTAAAATGTGGGCCTGGAGATGATTCACCTCGATGAGCGGAACATTTAAACTCATTGCCAAAGACTTAGCAAATGACGTTCCTACAAGCAGGGATCCTAAAAGTCCGGGGCCACGTGTAAATCCTATAGCAGAAATAGCATTTTGTTGTATATTTGCTTTAGTAAGAGATTTTTCAACAACGGGGATTATATTTTGCTGATGCGCGCGCGATGCCAGTTCCGGAACCACACCGCCATATTCTTTGTGGATGGCCTGATTCGCAGCAATGTTAGACAGAATACAGTTTCCCTTGATGATAGCTGCTGAGGTGTCGTCGCAGGACGATTCAATACCTAAAATTATAGAGTCGCTCATAATAATGGCAAAGTTAGAGAATAATAACGAGAATGAGAATAAAAAATCAGTAGCTGAGAACCTTGGTGATCAGGTACAGAAAACTGTTGAGAATGTAGAAGGAGCTGTAAAGGAGACAGTTAAGGAAGCATCTGAACTTGCTTCAGATGCCATTCATCATCCCGTAGAAACTGCTGAAGAATTTGGAAAGCAGGCTGTAAAAGATGTTACCAGCTATTCCTGGTGGGCACGCCTTCTTCTTATCCTTTTCTGGCTGGGAGTTATTCTTGTTGGAGGAGTGCTGATTGCCATTAATCTCCCGGCAACGAAGCAATGGGCTGCCAATCAGGCGCTTCAGATCGTTAATAAAGATTTTAAATCCGGAATGTCTACCGAAAGCGTGGAAGTAGATTATTTCGGAGATGTAACCATAAAAGGATTAAAAATTAAGGATTACAAAGGCCTTGATTTTATCACAGCGAGGGAGTTCCGTGCCAATTCAGACTGGATGTCTCTTGCTTACAATGCCATTTCGGGAAACAGTAATTCCTTAAGCTTTAATTCCCTTACCCTTGTTAATGCCGATGTAAAAGTAATTACTTACAAAGGCGACAGTATTTCCAATTTTATCAGATTTACCAAGCTTTTCGACAGCGGTAAGAAAAGAGATCCGAGTAAACCTCCTTTCCAGCTGGATTCCCGTGTACAGATTATTGATTCGAAGGTTTCCATCATCAGTCAGAACTCTCCGGGAGAACCCGGCAAATGGCTTACGGCAACAAATTTTAATTTAAAAGCACCTAATGTAAAGGTGAACGGAGCCAATATATCGGCACTGATCAACAATATGTCCTTCGTCACTACCAGATGGGGAAATCTCATTTGGTAGACACCTTTTCTACAGAACTTTCCTTAACCCATGAATTTCTGTCTTTAAAAGACCTTACTTTAAATACAGATCATTCACTGCTCCAGGGAAATATCAAATTTAATCTTCATGACGGATCATGGTCGGATTTTGCAGACCGTGTGCGCTGGGATATGGAAATTAATCAGGGAAGCCAGCTGAGCGGATACGATATCAGTTACTTTGTGACGAACTGGGATAATTTTAAGCCGTTCAACCTGGCCGGGAAAATGACCGGTCCGCTGAATAAGTTCCATTTGGAAAACTTCCTCATCAGAAATCCCGACGTTAATATTGCGACCAAAACCATGAAGGTAGACAGACTACTGAAAGGAAATTTCGCAATTGAAACCAATGATCTTTCTACAGATTTTACCTACAAAGACCTTAAAGCAATGATGCCTTCATTTATTTCTAAAAAGATGAAGAACTTTGCGGATGATTTCGGGAAGCTGAAGTACAACGGAGCCGCAAGGGTAACTCCTGAGCAGGTATACGTTTCAAATGGAAACCTGATGACAGGAATAGGTCAGGCAAAGATCTCCAAACTTTCGCTTACCGCATACAGCACGGCAATGCCTAAGTATTCAGGGTACCTTGAAGTAAAGGATTTAAATACCTCTGTAATTACCAAAAACAAAAGTGTTGGTCTGATTTCGGGGAAATTTAATCTTAACGGACAGAGCTTTGACGTTAATACCATGCGTCTGACCACCAAATCCCAGAT
Organism: Chryseobacterium sp. GTID13; assembly: GCF_056172655.1. NCBI lineage: Bacteria > Pseudomonadati > Bacteroidota > Flavobacteriia > Flavobacteriales > Weeksellaceae > Chryseobacterium > Chryseobacterium sp. GTID13. The sequence continues at coordinate 547,902 of NZ_JAOCMB010000007.1, read as the reverse complement.
CAGCAGCATCGAAATAATGGATAAAGAGATTAATAACCTTTATCTGGATGGGTTATTGGATCATAAAAAGTATAACGGACTCATCACCGTCAATGATGAACAGGTGAAAGCTACGATCAAAGGACTTATTGATTTCAGTACCTCAAGAATCAATATGAATGTGAATGCTGATGTCAGCTCTCTGAATTTGAATTATTTTACCAATAAACCGGGAAGCCAGATTGTAAGCGGACAGGTAGAAGGTAAAATGTCTATGTCCAATATCAACGATCTGACTCTGGATGTAGATGCCAACAATCTTCATTTTGCTACGGCTACCCAGAAATATATGATCCCTAATGCGAAGCTGAAAACTTTTATAGAAGCAGGAGGACGTGTGATAGATGTTGATGCGCCAGGCGCTGCAAGCGGGAAGATATCGGGAAGATACAACCTTGGTGATCTTGCAGGAATGGTGGAGAACGGAATCGGAAGAATCCTGGTAGGCCCTCCGCCAAGGAAATTATACAGAGGTCAGAACTTTAAAATGAACTTTGATGTTCAGCAGGGCGTTGTGAATTATTTCCTGCCTGACCTCAAGCTTCCGCAGGGCGCTGTGATAGAAGGGGAATATAATGGGGATTCCAATGACCTGATCCTGAATCTGGATGCCAATTCTCTGAAATATATCATGACGAAGAAGGAGGAAATTTCAGATGCGGATAAAGCTCTCGCAGCTGCCAATCCTGATTATAAAATCAATGACAGGAATAATGTTTCCAGAGACAGTGCGATGATCGACAGCGTTATGGTAAGAATTAATACAGCCAATCTTAATGAGCAGCTGTATGCAAGAATCAGCAAGCTTCAATACAATAACAATATCATCAAAGATTTTGAGCTGAAAGGGAAAAACGAAAACAATACCGCCCTTCATCTGGCGACTACCTTTAAACACGGAAGTCCGGACGATGATCTGAATGACAATCTTAAAGCATATGCCATTAATGTGGATCAGTCTACCAATGCTGCCGGAGATTATGTTTTCAGATTTGAACCTACAGAAGTTAAATTTAATGAAGTGACCTGGGCTATAGATACCAGCCCTGAGCTTGATCATTCCATTACCTACAGAAAAAGTACAGGTGACTTTGATGTCAGGAACCTGCGGATATTTTCAGATAAAAGTGCCTTATTTATCAAAGAAGCACAGTTCAAATCAGCCAAAGATTTTTATGTAGACGCAGATATTGAAGAATTTGCCATTGAAAAGCTTCTTGAAATGCAGTCAGGAGGAAATCCTATGGGGATAAAAGGTCTTGCGAACGGAAGTGTAAAGATCAAAATGGATAAGAGTACCCTTCAGCCGCTTGTAGACCTTACCGTAGATAATATTGTGATGAACGGAAACCAGATGGGTAACCTTACTATTTCTGCAACCAATGGCTTCTCTCTGAATGTGTATGACGTTGATGTAAAAGTAGCTTCGGCAGGCGTTCTTGGAAATAATAACCTTCATCTGACAGGTACTGTAAATAATAACACAGCTTCCCCTACGATTGACCTGACTGCAGAAATGCGTGATTTCGACCTTGCCTTTACCCAGCAGTTTGTACAGGCTGTTTTCGGAAATATCAGAGGAAAAGCGACCGGCGATCTGAAGATCAACGGGAAATTAAGCGATCTTGATTATAGTGGTGATATTGCTTTGAAAGGTTTTGGTCTGAAGCTTCTGTTCACCGGTGTGGATTATTCATTTGATGATACGGTCGTTCCGCTTTCCCGCGGACTTGCGCTTCTAAACAATATTGAGGTTCATGACGGAAGATCAAACTCTAAAGGAACCATTTCCGGAGCAATACAGTTTGAGAAAATCTCTTCAATGGGGGTCAACCTGATCATGCGGGCGGATAATCTCCTGATGCTGAACACGACTCAGAAAGATTATGATCTGTTTTGGGGAAGAGTGTACGGACAGGGAGATCTCTATGTAGACGGACCGGTTTCAGGACTGAGCATCACTACACCTAATATGAAAGCTTTAAATGGAAGTAATTTTACTTTCAATTCCAGCTCAACATCCAATGTGGAAGAATTTAAAATGCTGAGGTTCCTGAAAGAAGGAAAAGACGGGCTTATTACCTTGGAAGAGAAGAAAAAGACCGGAGCCAATATGCACATCGATTTCAGTCTTGATGTAGATAAAGGAACTACCGTGAATGTCCTTGTAGGAGATGACGTAGGAAATATTACGGTAAAAGGAACTGCCGACAGGCTGAGGTTCCAGATGGGAAGACAGGGAGCGATTGCTATGAACGGAACTTATAAAGTAGATAATGGTACATTTGTTTCCAAAGCCATTCTTAATAAAACCTTCCAGATTGAAAAGAACAGCAGCATCCGGTGGGATGGGGATGCCATGAAACCGGCACTGGATATTACGGCTAATTATGTAAGAATGGTATCCAACGCCGGAGAATACCTGAGTATGGGGAAACTGCAGCCTATCAGTGTACTCCTGCAGGCCAATATTACCCAGACATTAGTAAATCCGAAGATAGACCTTAATGTAACAGCTCTTGATGTTTCCAGCCAGGTAAGAGAGACGCTGGCAGCCAAAATGAGCCAGGAAGGAGAAAAAGTCCTTCAGTTTGGTTCTGTTCTGCTGTTGAGCTCCTTTAATGTTTCCAATAGCGGAGGGGTAGATTTTGATGTGGCAGGAGTCGCGGAATCCTCCGGGTACAATATGCTTCTGAAGCAGCTGGGATCTGTGCTGAATACAATGAGTAACGAATTCCAGATTGATTTGAATTATGTAAAAGGTGACCAGAACTCCAACACCGGAGACCGTGCCAATGCAGGGGTTAGCGTAGCGCTTTCACCGAGGGTGAATATTAAAACCGGACTTGGAATTCCACTCACGAAAACCGAAGGTACGCAAACCAACTATCTTTCCGGTGAAGGATCTATTGAATATGACGTTTCTAAAAAGAATGACGGAAGTCTTATTTTAAGAGGTTACTCCAAGCCTACCAATATTGGAATGGTGAGTACGAATGGTTCTGCAAATCAAGCCTATGGTGGCGGGGTTGTATGGAGCAAAAGCTTTAATTCCCTATTTAAAAAGAAGAGAAAAGATAAAAAGCAGCCTGAAGCCAAGACAGAAATAAAAACAGATTCTACAAAATCAGCTGGTAAATAATCGTAATATTTTAATGATTTTTATCATCCGTGTTAATTATTGTTAATATTTGATATAATTTTTTTAGTTAAATTATTTTTTATAAATTTGCAACAAATACATAGATTTTTTAAGAAAATTGTAATTTAACTAATATGAACTATCAACTGGACGAAATAGACAAGAAAATTCTTGATTTCTTAGTCGAAAACACAAGAATGCCTTTTACTGAAATTGCAAAGCAGATGGATGTTTCTGCTGGAACAATTCACGTAAGAGTGAAAAAAATGGAGGATGCAGGTATTATTTTGGGATCATCTCTTAATATCGATTATGGTAAGCTGGACTATCACTTTACAGCTTTCATTGGGATCCTTTTGACAAAATCCAACCGCACTCAGGAGGTGCTTAAAGAGCTATCTACACTTCCAAACGTAATCGAAGCAAGCGTTATTTCCGGGAAATATAATATTTTCTGTAAAGTAAGAGCTAAGAATACAGATGATGCGAAGAGAATTATTTATCAGATAGACGATATTCAAGATGTAATGAGAACCGAAAGTATGATTTCTATGGAAGAGTACTTGAGCGACAAAAACAGATTGATCAACGCTATTTCTATATAATTCAAATTTTAAACGAAGATTATATTAAAGAACTTATGAATTTACTCATAAGTTCTTTATTTTTGTACCTATGGAAGAATACAGTTATTTTGATGAGGATCCAAAGAAAGGATGGGGCTTTATTTTAGCATTTGCATCATTGATGCTTTTCACCATTATGGGTCTGGGAATTGATATCGATGAATATCTTCAGCACGAGTTTCTTCAGATCCCCAGATGGTATTTCTTCGTTATTTTTTCCATTGATGCCCTGATGATCATTGGGCTGATCCTGATGTTTTTCTACAGGAAAATCGGAATTTTTATGTTTCCGGCTTTGCTGGTTTTGCATTTCTTTATGCACAATTATTATCTGTCCACATTCCTGTATACCGATGTAACGAACCTTTTCCTGTTTACAGGTTTTGGTATGCTGGCCATTATCCCGAAATGGAAGTTTTTCAGGTAGACATTTTCGGGGATTATTCCTTATAAAAGTTTAGCTTTTGTTTAAAGGATTGTTACTTCCTGCTTCCCATTTTCCGGAGTAAGGATCATATCCGCATTTCAAAGGTTTGGAGATGTCCAGTCCTTCGCTGTTTTTACGGTTGTTCTCCGTAAAAGCCCTGCAGTCTGTGCAGATATACCTGAATTCACAGTCGCGGCAGACTTCTATTTTATCCTTGCTGAGATTCCAGTATTTTCTGAATCCCGGGTTTGCCAGTGCATATTCAAGGCTGTTTTTATTGATATTGCCAAAACTTTCAGCCATTAAAGGACAGTTTTTGATATGGCCGTTTACATCTATCCCTATTTTTTTGTGCAGGCAGGAATTATGGTGAAGGGCTTCTGAAACTTTCTGAGAATTGGTATTGAAATACTTTAGATTTACTTTTCCGCACGACGAAATTTTCAGATCTTCAGAACTAAACTGTACATGAAATCTGAAAATATCCCCGGACTTAAAAGGAGCCTTAGCACAGCCGTAAAATACCAGTCCGTAAATTCTCCTCACAGTTTGATTAAGACAATGAATAAAATTTTCATCTACATCATCGTGATAAGGCGAAAATATTTCAATCCCGTTTAAGACAGAGCCGGCAAATTGTGATTCAATATCCTGAAATTCCTTAAGGGAAAGTTTTTTATGGGAGTAAATAACAAGATGCCTTACTCCAAGATTTTCCACAGACTCTTTTATAGTCTCTAAAACCGAAAGATTATTAACCTCGATGAAAATATTAGAAATTTCATTCGGTTCATGGTATTTGTAGGAAATTGGCGGGAAATTCCTGTCCCAATCTCCTTCGGAAATAAAACCATATTCTTTTTCAAGCAGCAGCTCTATATATTCATAGATGAATTTCCGGGATTCTACATCATAATTTTCCAGGATATTTTCAATGGATTTTTTACTGAATTCTTCTATAATTTCATAAAATTCTAAAGAATATAATTCTGAAACATTTCTTTGAAGGTCGGAGATCAGGATACGGCTGGCTCCTTTTGTAACCATAATGTTACTGAACAGATTAAAATAGGTCATATGAGTTTTGTAAGCTGTTTTAAAGGTTTTTCCCTCACATGATATTCAGTCTGGTATTTTTCGGAGGGTACAAAATATACCATGCTGCTATGGATTTTACTTACGTTTTTTGTTTTAAAGATTTCAATGTATTTGAATGTAAGTGGCAGTTTGTTTTTTTCGTTGTACAGCTTTTTCATAGATAGTCAGCTATTTTTTGCTCCAGAGAATAATTGCAGGTGTGGGACATTCCCAGAAATTGCCCGATCGGGTTGATCTCCAGGAAATAATAGTGGTCTCCTTTCTTTATAAAATCAAGTGATCCGCAGTTCAAATCAAAATATTTCATCAGTTGCTGTATTTTTTCCTCAACATGGGACGGAAGTATATACGGGACATTTCGGTTAGGATTGGTTTCATTGTATTTTCTGAAATCTATTTTGGTTTGTTCATCCTTTTGGGAAAATATAGCCATCGACCAGCATTGGCCGTTTAAATAAAAAGTCCTTATCTCGAAATCTTTTTCAATCTTCTTCTGGAAAAAGGTAATGAAGAAATCTTCTTGTTCATGTTCATCAACCACCGAGGTATACATGAAACCTCCTGAGTTTTTCCTGATTTCCTCCAGCATCACATTTCCGGTGATGGTCTTTATAATGGTATTTCCGATATTTACATCGTCGGTATTTTCTGCCAGATAATATTCAGGAACATCAAACCCAAGCTCTTTTGCTTTGTCAAGGACGAGAAGTTTATTAATATGAGCGTTACTTTCCTTGTTGATATGCCGTTTGGATTCAAGTGTTTTTCTTACATAGTCTTCAAGCCAGTGCTGGGTTTCATTCATATTCAGGTTAATGGCTGTGTGAATATATTTTAGACGTTTAAAAGTCAATCCGCCTCTTCTGAACCAGACACTTGTGATTTCATCAAGAAAAAAATACTGCGGGAGCTTTGCAGTAAAATTCTTTTTTGCCGGACTTTTATTTCAAATATTTCATCTTCATGCACCCGGATGAATTTCTTTCCCATTGAAATCAGCTCTTTGATCACTTCTGTGGTGGTGATTTCATTATTTTGAGAGATAATCAGTATCATCACTATTGGTTATTTATTTTTCTCTGAAAGTCTTTTGTCATCTTTGAAGAGAGCTTTAAAGAAGGAAAGCCCACTGCTCTTCGGTTGCGGTCTATTCTTGCAGAATCGGCAGCATCAAAATTCACATCATAATGTGAGAAGATGCCGTAAACAGGCTCCAGATTATGAATGTACTGGTATTTGTCAACCATTTCTATATAGTCTCTTGGAGGGCATTCGCCGGACCTCACATACTCCATGAGTTTTGTTTTGAAATACTCATAATGTGCTGTCCCTGCCATATGATTAAAAAGGGTTCCCATAGGCATGAACTGTTCATTATTTCCGTAAAGCCCTATCTTTTGTTTTGAAGGGAAGCCATAGTTTTTAAATGTCCACATCAGTAATTCGGCATTTTTCCTGTCATTCATTACGACCTGTGGTCCTACGCGTTTATTTTGTTGGTCACGCTCAGAAGCAATGCTGAAAGAATCTATCAATGTTTTATTTAAGTTTCTTTTCCATTGAAGGACTTTTTGCTCAACGGTAATGCTGTCGATTCCGTACCTTTTATAAAGTTTGAAAAAATCCCGGTCTTCTCTTTTGTATTTCCAGTTGGGTGCTGACTGTGCGATAAGTTTATCCAGGCTTTTTATGCCGCCAAAATTTTTATGGAAGCGGTCTGCATATCTGATATAGGTTTCGTATTCTTCCAGCCTCTCATTCTGTGCAGGAGGATATTTTCTGAACAGCTTTTTATACTGCCTGAGGGTGGCTAAAGTATCTTTATCGATCCTGTGGGTGCTGTCAATGGCATATACTTTATGGTAATAGTCTATATAATTCAGCTTTTTACTTTGACATGACAACAGAAATAAAAGAATCAGTAGGGTGAAAAGTGGTTTTCTATAGTTCATCAACGTAAAGTTTTTTAAAATAGAGGGGGAAAATCCCCCTCTTTTATACTAGTCAACAGTTATTGTTGCTACCAAAACCCCGTCATTATACATCTGGGTATCACCAGTATTGCCTGGACTACCATTAGGACCTGTTTCTGCTGTAGTTCTAGTACTGGATTCAGCTAATCTTCCCCCAACAATATTGGCAGGGTTGTTCATCTTTTTGTTTTCTAATGAAGAAAAGTCTTTCTTCATACCTTGAAGCTTTTTCATAATTTGATTATTTTTTATTTAAAAATCTTGTTGCCATATAAACCCTGACATGGGTTTTTAGGATTCTTATTCTATCCCATACTGTACACATATAAGTAGAATACCGAATCTCAATCAACGTTGATGGTTTCAAAACTATAAATAATTATATCCCATCTATGTGAGTTTATTTGCGAGTTTGATGTAATTTTATAAAGCCTTTTTGTAAGGGTTGTACACATTCAAATAAATCTTTAAAATGCCGGTATTGTTAATTTTTATTAATTAAAGATTGAAAACTAAATGGTCTGATTTTGCTAAATTGACTGAATTAATGAATACACGAATAACTATGTTGTACATGAATATAATTGGCTGTGCATGCAAAAAAGAAAGGTTTTGAATACATAAGATTATGTAGGTGATATTTATTTTTCGCCTATTTTTGCATACCATTAAAAAAATTACATATCATTTATTATGAAAACTTATCAATTTTACAAAGAAGAAGGAAACCTTTTTATTTTCAAAAACCAACCCATATTTAGTTCGGTATTGGCAATTATTATGCTCGTTATTGCCGGAGTATCTTACAAGTATAACTTTCCTTTGATGGGTTGGTTTTTAGTGGCTCTGGCAATACTTATTATCGCTAATTTTTTTGCAAAAAAGTTTGTTATTGATCCTCAGCAGCAGACCATTACATGTAAGCCCAGTGTTTTTGTTGCTGTAAAGACTTATTCTTTTCAGGATTTTACCAATTTTGAAGTTTTGGCAATGAAATATCTTGGTTTCATTACGACCAACGTATTTCTGAATATTCATTTTGAGGTGAACGGAAAAGAATCGAAATTCATGATAGGACAAACTCTTACTCATAAAGGCATACAGAAAATGGTGAATGAAACTGAAGATATCATGCGATTAAATGAAAACATACGATGAATACTACAGACCAGTATAAATTCGAAGACAATGGCAATGAAATAAGCTTTATGCCTAATTACAGCTTTCTGCGTACCTTAAAATGGTGGCTTGCCGCTGGTATTCTTGCCGTTCCCTTAATCTACTATTTCAGGAATATACTCTCTGAAAATGCTTTTATCATTATTTTTTCTATATGGATAGTGTATATGGGATACTTTCTGGTAGACTTAGTTTTTAGAGTTCCTGTAAAATATATTTTTGACAAGCGGGAAAAGTGCATTTACAGAAAGTTATTTTTCACCAAAAAAATTATGGACTTTGAGGAGATGACTTATTTCATTAATGAAGACAGTGGAGGATACTACTATGTGATCGGGAAAAAAGAAATCAGTTTGTTAAAAACTACAGGATCAGCAATTATTTCTCAGGTTCTAAAGCATCCCGGATAAAAGAAGAAGGATTCCTGGAGAAAATATTGTACCCGCTTCTTAATGCAATTAATATCCCCATCAATAGATCTCAAGGATAATCTTAGCCTATTATAGGTTATAAACATCACAATTGGTACTGCGAAATTCCCCTCCTCCGGAGGGGTGGCAAATCGAAGATTTGACGGGATGGTTAAAAAACTCGGGCGGTTTCGAAGAAACCGCCCGAGCTTATATTATAAAGTATAGCTTAGTTCGCTAAAATTCTCTTCACAGCCTCTTTTACAGCTGCTGCATCGATCTTATATTTTTTCATCAGTTCCGCAGGGGTAGCAGATTCTCCGAAAGTATCATTTACTGCTACAAACTCCTGTCTTGTAGGTCTCTTTCTGGCAAGCATTCCTGCAATAGATTCTCCTAAACCTCCCAGATAGTTATGCTCTTCAGCAGTAACAATTTTGCCTGTTTTTTCAACAGATTTAAGGATGATTTCTTCATCAAGAGGCTTAATGGTGTGGATGTTGATCACCTCACATGAGATTCCTTCTTTTTCAAGCTCGTCAGCTGCTACAAGAGATTCCCATACAAGGTGTCCTGTTGCAACAATCGTTACATCAGTACCTTCCTGAAGAAGAATTCCTTTTCCGATCTCGAAAGGCATATCTTCCGGCATGAATACAGGAACAGTTGGTCTTCCGAATCTTAAATATACAGGACCTTCAAAATCAGCAATAGCAAGAGTTGCCGCTTTTGTCTGGTTGTAGTCACAAGGGTTGATAACCGTCATGCCCGGAAGCATTTTCATCATTCCTATATCTTCCAGAACCTGGTGGGTAGCTCCGTCTTCCCCTAAAGTAAGTCCGGCGTGAGATGCACAGATCTTTACGTTTTTCCCTGAATAGGCAATAGACTGACGGATCTGGTCGTATACTCTTGAAGTAGAGAAGTTGGCAAAAGTTCCTGTAAAAGGAATCTTTCCTGTGATGCTTAAACCCGCAGCAATTCCCATCATGTTCGCTTCTGCAATACCAATCTGGAAGAATCTTTCAGGAGCTTTTTCGATGAATTTTTCCATTTTCAAAGAACCGATAAGGTCTGCACAAAGTGCTACTACATTAGGATTTTTATCTGCAAGTTCTGCTAATCCGGCTCCGAATCCTGAACGCGTATCCTTTTTTTCTGTATATGTATATTTCATTATTAACTTAAAGATTTAAAAGATTTTAAAATTACTGATTATCAATTACTGATCACTCATTATTAATAGTCAGCAGGAGCTTCCAGATATAGTTGTTTGAATGCCGTTTCAAGCTGCTCGTCATTTGGAGCTTTTCCGTGCCATGCGTGGGATCCCATCATATAATCTACACCGTAACCCATTTCCGTATGAAGTAGGATAACCACAGGTTTTCCTTTTCCTGTCTCAGTTTTTGCCTTCTCCAGGATGGCAATAACAGCTTCAAGGTCGTTACCGTTTTTCTCTTCTAACACAGTCCAACCGAATGCTTCAAGTTTAGCATGTAAATTTCCTAAGCTTAATACATCATCAGTATCCCCATCGATCTGGCGTCCGTTGTAGTCGATTGTTGAAATAATATTGTCAACTTTCTTAGCGGCAGCGTACATAAATGCTTCCCAAACCTGGCCTTCCTGAAGTTCTCCGTCCCCGTGAAGCGTGTAAACAATAGATGAATCACCATCCAGTTTTTTACCCTGAGCTACCCCAAGAGCTACAGAAAGTCCTTGCCCCAGAGATCCTGAAGCGATTCTGATTCCCGGAAGACCTTCGTGTGTCGTTGGGTGTCCCTGAAGTCTTGAATCTAGCTTTCTGAAGGTTCTCAGTTCGTCTACCGGAAAGAAATTAAATCTTGCTAAAGTAGAGTAGTAAACCGGCGAAATATGCCCGTTTGAAAGATAAAAATGATCTTCATTTTTGCCCTCCATGGTGAAAGGAAGACTGTAGTTCATTACTTTTCCGTAAAGTGCCGTAAAAAATTCCGTACAACCTAAGCTTCCGCCCGGATGTCCTGAATTTACAGCGTGGACCATTCTTAAAATGTCTCTTCTGATTTGTGTAGTAAGAGATTTCAGCTCTTCGATACTTTTACTCATTATATCTGATTTATTTGCACGCGAATTTACAATTTTTTAGCGGCTTATGGAAATGTAAAAATCCGGATTATGGGTCCGGATTTAGAATTATTTAGTAAAAATGCTGATTTTAACAGCCTTCGTTCAGGTATACTGAAATTTCTGTAATAATATTGTTGACAAATTTAAAGGAAAGCTGGGTTCCTGCATCAAGATCCTCCAGAGTAAAATATCCGGTATCTTTAAGACGTTTTTCACCCTTTTCATCCCATGCCGGATGTACGGTAAAACTTGGATGATTCCTATAAGCATTAATCAGGTCATCTTTGGTGTTCCCGATTCCGATCCCGCTTTTGGTTTTGAATTTTTTACTGGTGGTGGTTAAACCCATAACACTTGCCACATTGGGTTTGGCTTCGCTTATGTAGCTTTCATAAAGATCGATTTGGATCAGTTCCCCGTTATATTTAACGTTGTTTTTAATAGTTCCGTCTGTGATCTTCAGTTTTGTGCCTGCTACCTTTTCAGCTTCAGCTCTTTCCATAAAGATCTTGTAAGGCCCGATTCTCAGGGTAGAAACCTCAAAATCCTGCGCCTTCATAAAACCGGACGCCAAAATAAATACGAAAAGGAAAATAATTTTTTTCATGGTTAATAATTAAGTCTTGAAATGAATTTGTTTGAGTTTTATTTTTTCCTAAAACCTTGTTGATGGCATTTTTAATGATCGGTTCCATCACAGCATATCCTGCAGGAGTAGGGTGGATGCCATCCTTGGCAAGACCTTCACGCATACCGCCCTTTGCATCGCGCATAGCGGTATTGTAATCTGCGAAAATCAGTTTGTTGCTTTGTGCATACTGTTTCAATTTACTGTTTAAAGCATCTACTTTCTGAGTCGCATCGGTGATTTCTTTACGCCATGGGAATGCAGCTGCAGGCAGTACGGAGGCAATGATTACTTTTATTCCGTTGCTTTTGGCAATATCAGCCATTGCCTTGATATTATTAAAAGTAAAATCAGGGTTATAAATTCCCGTATTTTCAGCGATATCATTGGTACCTGCATTGATGACAACCAGTCTTGGTTTTAAAGCAACAACATCATTTTGAAAACGCAGCAGCATCTGTGAAGTGGTCTGCCCGCTGATGCCTCTGCCTGTATAATTATTTTCAGAGAAAAATTCCGGATGGCTTTTTACCCAGCCTTCTGCAATGGAATTGCCCATAAAGACTACATCTACTTTTTTCTTTGAATTTAAAATAGTGGTATTGTCATCTTTATATCTGGCAAGATTGGCAAAATCAATGGCGCTCTGAGCATTTACAAATTCACCGAAAAGTAAACCGATGATAAGAAAAACGGATAATTTCATATTAAATATTGTTTGTGGTTACAGGTGCCGGAAAAGCACGCTTATGCAAAAATACAATGGAACCCATGACCTTCACAAAAAATAAATTAATTTTTGTAAAGATTAATTATATTTTGGAATATTCATTCAATAGAAACGGGTTTTAGCCCGTTTAAATCATTATTATTTCTTTCTGATCAGCCAAAGTCCTATGAACGTCAGTAATCCGTTGATGATCAATAATTCCAGTCCGATTTTAAAATCTCCAAATAAATTCTGTTGGTATTTATCAATGAAAAATGAAATCACCGGTGCGGCAATACATACATAAGGAACCAGGTTGTCGCGGACTTTGTATTTCGTGAAAATTCCAAAGGCAAAAAGTCCCAGCAAAGGGCCGTAAGTGAATCCTGCAAGCTTAAGGATCAATCCAATCATGGAATTATCATTAATGATTTTAAAAATAACCACCATGATCAGAAAAGAAAGAGCCACGATAAGGTGTATTCTTTTCCTGAATTTTTCCTTTTTGGAATCGTCCCAGTCTTTCTTATCCTTCATCCCGAAAATATCAATGCATATGGAAGAGGTTAGGGCTGTCATAGCACCGTCTGCACTTGGAAATAACGCTGATATTAAAGCAATAATGAAGATAATGGAAATAAAGCCCGGCATATGGTTTAATGCTACATCAGGGAAAAGCTGATCTCCTGAGCTTGTTACATGTTCCTGAGCTCCGTAAAGGTGCAGAAGTCCTCCCATATAAAGGAATAATGAAATGACTCCAAGAAGAATGAAGCCCAAAGTCACCATATTTTTCTGTGAATCTTTCAGTTTGGTTACGGATAAACTTTTCTGCATCATTTCCTGATCGATTCCCGTCATCGTAATCGTGATAAAAGCTCCTGCCAGGATCTGTTTAAGGAAGAAGCTCTTCTGGTTAGGATCGAAATCAAAGATTTTGGTGTAGCCTTTTGCCTGCATGGCTGTGAAACTTTCTCCGAAGCTTAATCCTAAATGATTCAGCATATAAACCGTACAGATAATCAGTCCTAAAAGCATGCACGAAGTCTGTAAAGTATCTGTCCACACAATTGTTTTTACACCGCCTTCGTAGGTATAAAGGATGATCATGGCCAAAATAATCAGTGTCGTTACTATAAACGGAACTCCCAGACTGTCCAGAATGGAAATCTGAAGAATATTTACCACCAGATATAATCTTGCCGTAGCACCTACCAGCCTGGAAACAATGAAAATCCATGCTCCCGATTTATACGAAAGCTGGCCCATTCTCTGCTGAAGGTAGCCGTAAATAGAGGTCAGTTTTAAACGGTAATATAAAGGCAGAAGAACGTAAGCTACCACAATATACCCGATAAGATAGCCCAATGTGATCTGCAGGTAGGCAAATTTGTCATTTCCTACGGCTCCCGGAACGCTTACGAACGTTACCCCCGAAAGCGAGGTTCCGATCATCCCGAAAGCTACCAGCATCCAGTTACTCTTGCGGTTTCCGATGAAGAAACTCTCATTATCACTTCCTTTTCCTGTTCTGTAGGCTACCCAAAGCAGCAATGCGAAGTAGACGATAATAATAGACAGTAATATAACTGGAGACATAGTTTTTCAATTAAAATTTTACAAATATAGTTTTTTTATGTTCTGATAAAAAAGAAAAAGCCTTTCAGAATAAAACATCTGAAAGGCCTGTATATTGAGGGTAAAATCATCATCAGTTGACTAAAACATCCTGCAATTCTTCACTTTTCTGAAAACTTGCTTTGGCAAACGGACAAAGCGGAATGATCTTTTTATGGTTCTTCCTGGCAAATTCCACTGCTGCCAGAAGCATTTCTTTTCCTACACCTTTGCCGTTGTAGGCTTCTTCCACCTCCGTGTGGTCTATAATAAATCTTTCTTCTCCGGCCCAGGTATACGTCATCAGTCCTGCGCGTGTTCCATCTATGAAAGCTTCAAAACTTCCGTGTTTTTCGTCGTTGTTTTGTTTTACTTCGGTCATATTATGAAAATTTGGTTAGTATTTCTATGTCGTTGGTTAATATTTTGTGTACCGGACAGGCATCTGCAATAGTGTGGAGCCTTTTCAGCTGCTCGTCATCCAGAATACCTTCAAAGCTTATTTCTCTTTTAAAAACAGCTCTTTTGGTTAAAGGATAATTTTCAAGCTCAACTTCCACATTGATGTTTTCCACCTCCCATTCCTTTCTTTCAATATACATCCTTAAAGTGGCTGCAGTACAGCTTGCCAGAGAGGTTGCCAGGATTTCCAGTGGATTGAAACCTTTATTCTGACCGCCTTTATCAATAGGCTCATCGGTGATGATCTTGTTTTCGCCGGCTGTTACCTCAGTATAATATTTCGTTTTTCCTAAACTTGCTTTTACGGTTACCGCCATTATTGTTCTGTATTGAATTTATAACTTAATGCTCCTGACGGGCACTGGTCTATCTGGTTTTTGAGTTCTTCAGGACTTGCGTTTTCGGCTTTTATCCAGGGTCTTTCTTTAGGATTGTAGACTTTGGGAAGCATTTTTACGCAGACAGCCGAGTGGATGCACTTTTTGGGCTGCCAGATAACCGTAATATTGCCGTTGGGATATTCGTGTGTTTCCATATTAATTTTCTTTTAGGGATTTTTCGATCCTTCTGTCCGGAATCAGCCATATGAGAGCCACGAGATAATAAAAACCTATGGCAATATAGGGATAAAAAAATGAAACAGCGATTCCCAGGACATAAAATACGATCGAGATATATTCTTTAAATTTTGAATGTATAGCTTCTTTCAGCTTTGAATTTTCACCTTCACATTTAATAATCAGATTTTCTAAAATGGTATAAGCGACAGCAGACATGATCACACAGATTCCATAGGCTGCCACCGGATTGCTTGCAAAATGGGTTTCCCCTATCCATTCCGTAGCGATCGGCATCAGCGAAAGCCAGAACAGCAGGTGGAGATTGGCCCAAAGAATGCTTCCGTTCACTTTTTTTACTGCCTGAAACAGGTGATGGTGGTTGTTCCAATAGATTCCTACATAGATGAAACTGAAAACATAGGCGAGAAATTTTGGAAAAAGGGGTTTGAGGCTGGCCCAGTTGCTCCCTTCCGGAACCTTCAGTTCAAGAACCATGATGGTAATGATGATAGCTAAAACTCCATCACTGAAAGCTTCCAGTCTTCCCTTAGTCATTGCCTTTAATCTCGTTTTTAAAATTTTCTATCTTGTCTTTAAGTTCTTTAAGCATATCAGGATTAATGACACCGCTTTCAATATCAAAATTTTCATAAAATTTAGGCAGTGAAAAGGTCTCTTTAACATCTGCTGCAAACTGCGGAAAAAAGTCTTTGCCGTATTCATCACATTACCGCCGCCGTATCCGCCGGGTGAAGTGCTCATCAGAAACATGGGTTTATTCTGAAATACTTTCACATTGATCCTTGACGACCAGTCGAAGACATTTTTAAAAGCAGAGCTGTAAGATCGGTTGTGTTCTGCAAGAGAGCAGATAATAACATCACATTCCTCAATCTGCTTTAAAAAGTTATGGGCTTCATCCGGAAAACCTTTCTTTTCAAGGTCCACAGAGAAAACTGGCATCGTGAAATCGTTAAGGTCGATCAGGTTGATCTCTTCATCCTGAAAATCTTTCAAAACAAATTTTACCAGTTCCCTGTTGATAGAAGTAGAAGACGTACTTCCTGCAAATGCTAATATTTTCATGGTTTATCTTTCTGTACTAACCGTTATTTTCTGTTTAAAACTGCTTTTGGAAGCGGAACATATTCGTTTTCGTCACCGGGAACCAGGGGAAAAGCATCATGGTTCTGATCGTTCCAGTTCACTTTAGCCTGATCGATCAGTTCCTTATCTGAATTTACAAAATTCCAGAATATAAAACGCTCCTCATCAAAAGGTTCACCACCGAAAAGATATACCGTACCGTTTTCGCTCATATCGAATTCACAAAGCTTGGTGTCTTTAGCGATCATCAATTGTTTTGAACCGTAAGAATTACCTTCAGTGGAAACCGTTCCGTCCAGTACGTACATGGCAGCTTCTCCGTAAAGATCCTTTCCGATGCTTATTTTTTTTGCCTCTTTTGTCTTGATCTCGATAAAAAATAATTTACTGTGAACAGGAACTGTAGATTTTCTTCCGAATGCTTCACCGGCAATCAGTTTGTACTGAATACCATCTTCTTCCCAAACCGGGATTTCGTCTGCTTCAATATGGTGAAAAGTAGGTTCTGTCTGTTCAAGGTGTTTCGGAAGGCCTACCCAGATCTGGAATCCGTGAAGTCTTTTATCGCTGTGTCTTAAATATTCCGGGGTTCTTTCCGAATGCACAACGCCTTTTCCGGCAGTCATCCAGTTAACAGCTCCCGGTTTTATTTCAACAGCGCTTCCTATGCTGTCCCTGTGAAAAATAGATCCTTCTAAGAGGTAAGTAAGAGTAGATAATCCAATGTGGGGATGTGGCGGAACATCAAGATTTTGATAATCTTTCAGCTCGGAAGGTCCCATATGGTCGATAAAAACAAAAGGTCCGACTGCTCTTTTTTCACGGAAAGGAAGAAGCCTTCCTACCAGAAAATTTCCTATATCTGCTGCTTTTTCCTCTATGATAAGTCCGATATTTGACATGATAAAATTGGATGTTTTTTAAGTTGGGGTTAATAAATAGATTTTAGCCGGCAGCTACAATTTGTCATATCCTTCAAATTTTTCATCAACGATGCGTTTCCACTCCGGATGCCTTTTGATGTAAGCAAAAACATAGGGACAGAACGGAAGAAGCTTTTTCTGATTTTCTTCAATATAAGCCAAAGTTTTTTCCACGACAGCAACGGCTGCGCCCGTACCGGCAAGTTCTGGATCTGCTTCGGTATGTACCAGGGCAATCTGATGCCCCATTTCTTGGTAGTCGATAAAGGCGAAATGCCCATCGATCTCTATTTCAAATCTTTTTCCTGTCTTTACAAGAGGAATATTTTCAAATTCAGGTTTCATAATTCTTTCTGTATAATCAATTAGCTGGTGGATTGCAAAGACATAAAGTGTAAATGTATGTCTTTGCAGTTCACCAGACACAAGTATATAAAGTTAATAAAAAAGGAATAATCTAAGATTAAGATAAATTTAATTCTCTTAATCTTCCAGATAGCCGAACTTTCCGGTGTTGTAATCTTCGAATGCCTGCATGATTTCTTCCCTCGAATTCATTACGAAGGGGCCGTGAGGATAAATAGGTTCATTGATAGGCTCACCACTGATGATCAGTACGACTGCATCTTCCTGAGCCTCAATGTTGAATATTTCACCTTCATTTTTAAACAGGATAAAATGATCTGAAGCTGCTTTTTGTTCTCCGTTTACAATAATGCTTCCTTCAATCACTAATGCAGCGGTATTAAAATGGGCAGGGAAGCTGAATTCAGCTTTTCCACCGGCTTTTAATTTTGCATTCATCATGTTGAGTGGTGTGAAAGTATATGCAGGTCCTTTTTCCCCTTTGTATTCTCCCGCAATGATTTCCACAAAACCGTTCTCACCGAGATCAACGCGTTTCATTGCTGAATTTTCTATAGCCTGGTATTTCGGGCAGCTCATTTTATCTTTTGCCGGAAGGTTGACCCATAACTGGACCATCTGGAAAATACCGCCTTTTTTAGACCATTCGGTTTCATGGTATTCTTTATGGAGAACACCTTTGGCTGCCGTCATCCACTGTACGTCCCCTTCCCCTATGATTCCGCCGCCGCCGGCACTGTCATGATGTTCTACTTTACCCTGATAGGCTATGGTGACGGTTTCAAAACCTCTGTGAGGATGAACTCCTACACCACGCGGTCTTTCCGAACCGTTGAAATGGAATTTCGAATTATAATCAAGCATAATGAACGGGTCCATTCTTTTCATGTCCAAACCTTGCACGCCCGGGATAAAATTATGAACTCTAAAACCATCCCCTACAAAATGTGCAGGCTTTGGTGATACCACGATCTCTACTTTTTTTGCTGTCATAATATGTGAATTTTATATAACAAAAATACTGAAGCGGAAAATCGGGGGCATTGATCTGTGGTAAGTTCGTAAGAGTTGAAAAAGCGAAAAGGCTAAATGGCAAAGAGGCAAATCAGTAAATTTGCTTTGTTCGTCTTTGTGTTTTAGCTGGCAGTTTCGCTATTTAGCCTTTTCTCCCTAATCCTCTTTCGATTTCATATTCTTTCCATCGGAAATATGGAGTCTTCTGAAAACAAAGCCGGAGATAATCGTCAGTATTCCTACAGTAAGAAAAGTATAGCGAAAAGCGTTGTGTGTTTCTCCTTTGATAAGATCAGAGCTTTCAAATAATTTTAAAACAATCAGTCCGAAAGCAATCCCGAATCCGATAGCCAGCTGCTGATTAACTGATAGCAGGGAATTCCCGCTGCTGGTTTGGAAATTTCTGAGATCCGCAATGGAAATGGTATTCATTGAGGTGAACTGGATAGAGTTGAAGAATCCTAATATGGCAATAATAGGGACAAACCAGTATAAAGAAGTATGAATATCGGGAATAGCAAGCATACAGATCAGCGTTCCGATAATGAAGGTATTGACCATTAAGGTTTGGCGGTAACCATATTTATTCAAAATTTTTATAACGGATGATTTTCCGAATATGGCGGTAAGGGCCATAGGAGCGATGATCCATCCCGAGGTCACCGCTGATTGCTTGTAAGCGATCTGGATCATCAGGGGAAGAAGTAAAGGAACAGAGCTGATTCCTAAACGGGTGGCAAGGTTCCCGACGATTCCTACCCGGAAAGTTCTTACCTGAAACAGGTCTAAAGGGAAAATAGGATTTCCGCCTCTTCTGGCATGTTTGTAATAATAGTACAGGAATAAAAATCCCAGGATAAATACGACAAGGACCGGGGTAATGTTCTGCATATCTCCGAAGAGTTCCAGTGAAATGGACAGCAGAAGCGAGGCTGCCGCAAAGATTAAAAATCCTTTCAGGTCAAAATCGACATCAGTAGATTTGTAGTCGGGCATATATTTTAAGCCAAGGATAATTCCTAAAAAGCCAATCGGAATGTTGATCAGGAAGATCCAGTGCCATGAAAGATAATCCACCATATATCCTCCGACCAGGGGACCAAGTACAGGGCCGATGAGGGCAGGAATGATGGCAAAGTTCATGGCTTTAAGCAATTCGTTCTTATCAAAAGTTTTAATAAGGGCCAATTTTCCGACTGGTGTCATCAAACTTCCTCCCACACCCTGAATAACTCTTGAAATAACAAGGTGGGTGAGATTTTGTGACATGGAGCAGAACAGGGAACCTATGCTGAAAAGGACCAGTGAAAAAATAAACACCTTTTTTGTTCCAAACCGGTCTGCCAGAAAACCGCTTGCAGGCATAAAGACCGCCAGGGTAAGAACATAACTGATGATAGCATTCTGCATATTGAGCGGAGATTCATTCAGGTCCTTTGCAATGGAAGGCAGGGAAGTGTTCAGGATGGTGGAATCCAGCATCTGCATAAAAATAGCAGTGGCCAGGATGAGCGGAAGTATTTTTTTTACAGAGGTCTGTTGCGGGCTTGTTTCTGTCATTAGATGTAGACTGGAGGTAACTTTACTTCCAGATTTTTTTTATTGAAATCAGCTTCCGTGTGAAGCGGTTTGATCTTTAGATAAAGAATTTCATATAAAATTAAAAAAGTCCTGTGAATTTTCACAGGACTTTTTTAATTATTTTTTTGTTTTTTCTACTCCTTTCCATTCGTCACCGGCTTTTCTGTACTGGCTTAAGATGAAAGTTTTGAAATCTTTTGTTTTGTATTCAATATTATCGGTGTTTTGTTCAAACGGCATGATGTAGTAGTAATCTACGTCTGTTTTGTCCGATTTGTTTCCTTTTTTACAGATGGAACATATTTGGAAAACTTATAGTTGGGAAGGTATTGTTTTAATCTTGTATAGAAAGCTTTGTCTTCTTTTTCATCAGGAATGATATCTACAATTTTGAAATCGTCTTTTTTCTTATCGATCCACAGGTAATAGGTTTTTTCTTCGCCCAGGTTTCTGTTTAAGGAGTTGAAGGCAAATAATTCCTTTGGAACCAGTTCCTTGATCTTTTCAGGATCTACTTTGGTATAGTATTGTCCTTTGGACGGATCCACATAGGTTTCAAGGTTGTACATCAAAACTGAATTGTTCTCGAATTTTTTATTTTTAAAATACTGATTTAAAGATAATTCTGCTGTTGCTCTGAGTTCTTTTCCTCTTTCATCCAGTTTTTTGGTAGGATTCTGAGGGTTTACTTTTTTTACAAACTCATATAAAACGACAGGCTTTACATCTTTCAGGTGAGGATACGTTTTAAGCTGTTCTGCTTTTACCAGCCAGTAATACTGCTGATAATAGTCGTCCTTATCTACATCTTTCACGCTTTTGTAAGACAAGGCAAGCTTTTTTGAATTTAAGTATTTGCCATATTTCCCCTGTCCAAAAGCAAAACTGATGGATAGTAAGGCAAACAAAACAGTAAGATTTCTTCTCATTTTTTTATAATTGATATTTTCGTTGTCCAAATATAATTATTTATTAGATATTATTTTTGATTGTCAGTTAAATTATATTGATATTATTAACGTTATTCAAAAGAAAATCCCGTATTTCTACAGGATTGATAATTTTGTACAATAGAATTATAGGGGTAGAGTATTTTGGAATCAAGAGCCAGGAACCAGGAGTCAAGACTTCAGATATGAGATTTCAGATTTCAGACTATTTCCTCAATAATATAACTGTCAACCAGCATCCGGCAACTCATAAATCAAGTCTCTCAAACCCTCAAACTCTAGAACCTTAAACCCGAATCACGCATCCCGCAACTCATCACTTAATAACTCGTCTCATGCACTTTCACTGCTCTTCCGCTCGGATCATTCATTTTTTTGAAAGCTTCATCCCATTCCAAAGCAATAGGAGTGGAACAGGCTACTGAAGGTACCGATGGAACAGTTGCTGCCGCCGTTTCACTTGGAAAATGTTCTTCGAAAATAGTTCTGTACCTGTATTCCTCTTTGTTTTGAGGAGTGTTCAGAGGAAATCTGAACCTTGCATTGGCCATCATTTCGTCGGTGACTTCTTTTTCGGCAACTTCTTTTAAAGTGTCGATCCAGGAATATCCCACACCGTCTGAGAACTGCTCTTTTTGTCTCCAGACAATGGATTCAGGAAGCAGGTCTTCAAATGCTTTTCTTAATACCCATTTTTCGATTTTTCCTTCTGCAGTGCTGATCATTTTATCCTTTGGATTAACGGTCATTGCAATATCCATAAATTCTTTATCCAGGAAAGGAACTCTGCCTTCAATTCCCCAGCTCATCAATGCCTTGTTCGCTCTTAAGCAGTCGTAAAGGTGTAATTTGCTTAATTTTCTTACCGTTTCATCATGGAATTCTTTGGCGTTGGGAGCTTTGTGGAAATACAGATAGCCTCCGAAAAGTTCATCTGAACCTTCTCCGGACAGCACCATTTTGATTCCCATGGATTTGATTACTCTTGCCAGGAGATACATAGGGGTGGAAGCTCTGATGGTAGTCACATCATAAGTTTCCAGATGATAGATTACGTCGCGTACAGCATCCAGTCCTTCCTGAACGGTAAAATTAACTTCATGGTGCACAGAGCCGATATGGTCTGCCGCTTTTCTTGCTGCCGCCAGGTCAGGAGATCCTACTAAACCTACTGCAAAACTGTGAAGTCTTGGGTACCATGCTTCCTGGGTGTCGCCGCTTTCCACTCTCTGTCGTGCAAATTTTGCAGTAACTGCTGAAATAACGGATGAATCCAGGCCTCCGGAAAGAAGGACTCCATAAGGAACATCACTCATCAGCTGTCTGTGAACAGCATCTTCAAGGCCTTTTCTTATTTTGGATATATCGGTTTCGTTATCTTTTACGTTGTCAAAACTTTCCCAGTCTCTTTTGTACCACTGCTGAAGTTCAGCTCCGTCAGGGCTGTATACAAAATGTCCGGGAAGGAAGGTTTCAATGGTTTTGCAAATACCTTCCAGCGCTTTCAGTTCGGAAGCAACATAATAGTTTCCGTTTTTGTCCCATCCCTGGTAAAGAGGGCAGATCCCCATATGGTCGCGTGCAATCAGATAGATTCCTTTTTCTATGTCATAAAGCGCAAATGCGAAAATTCCGTTAAGTTTTTCAATGAAATCTTTTCCATATTTTCTGTATAGTGCCAGGATCACTTCACAATCCGACTGGGTCTGAAACTCAAAATCCGGAAACTCTTCCTTTAATTCTCTGTGGTTATAAATTTCCCCGTTCACTGCAAGCACCACTTTTTCATCTTTGGTGAATAAAGGCTGCTTTCCTGAAGTAGGATCTACAATGGCAAGCCTTTCATGAGAAAATACAACTTTGTCATCCTGATATACACCGCTCCAGTCCGGACCGCGGTGACGGATTTTTTTTGACATTTCTAAAACCTGAGGTCTTAGTATTTCGGTCTTTTGTTTGGCGTCAAACAAACATACAATTCCACACATATTGTTACTTATTTGAAGCAAAATTAGTTTTGATGTTTAAAAATAACAATAAAAAATAAATAAAAGTTAAAATTTTTAATTAATTTATTATTTTAAAAGAAAAATATTAACTTTTTGAATCAATTCAAGTGTATTTAATTGATTTTTTTCGCTGAGGAAAAAGGATGTTTATATCCTATACAAAATTAAAATGAAATAATTATTAATATATGGTAATTTATTATATGAATTTTTGCCCTTACTTTGTGGCTCGAAATAATTTTTTTCATCATTTGTGTTTTTACCTTCTTGCAATTCTCTTTGCAAGAAGGTTTTGTTTTATTGGGATCCTAGCAAAACACCCGAAACATTCCATGAACTGAAACTTGTACCTTCTGTTGCACCCTGAGGAATCTTTATCTGTATGGTGTGTTTACCTGCCTTCAGGTCTCCGAGGGAAATAAAATCAGGATTTGTAACGGTACCCGGGCACCAGTTTGATCTGCTGAGGTCTGATGAAGAAAGTCCGTCCGGGAAATTCCCCGATGCAGGATTGTAAAGTCTGTAAGAACCACAGTCTGATCTCCACGGAATAAAAGAAAAGGTCATTTTTCCGTCCAGGAAAATGGAATTGGCCTTCGGAACAAACTCATCCCCGTTTTCCCAGCCTCCATGGCCGGTCGTAATATATCTCAGCCGGGCATTCTTTATATCTTTGTTTAAGGTAAACTCTACAAAAAGGCCTTTGTCTTTATCAAACATAGTAGAGTAGTCCTGTCCGGCCATTTCCATGATGTTCAAAGTGTTGAATAAAGGAATGGCAACGTTGTTTTTATGAACGGTCTGATCGCTATTATGAATAGTGATTTCAAGGCTCACTTTATGACCTCCTTTATCGTAATTCCCGATAAAAGTACCTATCCAAAGCTCCTTTTCAGAGAGAGAGGGTTTTAATTCTGTGATATCCTGACGGTATGGACTTATGGTCTGCCAGTCTTTACCCTTCAGCTGAATATGATTGAACTTCTGAATCCCAAAAGCGGTAAAAAATCTCATCATTTCTACTACGGGACTATAATTTTCAGTGGCTGTAATCCCAAAATACTGTTTTCCGTTGCCGTTATCATAAACGGGGAGTGTTTTAGCGCCTTTTTCAAGTCCGTCAAAGAAAGATGAAGCTTTATCCTGTGGAATGAAAAATACGGTTCCTGTTCTGTCGTAAGCATCACCATTGGATTGCTGTTTTACTTCAACAAAGATATTTTCCCCTTCTTTGATGGCAGGAAATTTTACTTTTTTAAGAATGATCGTTCCGTTGGCGAATCTTTTTACATTTTCGTCCGATTTTGATTCATCTGAAAAATTAACGGTCTCATTTTCAAAAACCTTCAATGTCGTGAAACGGCTTTTCCAGAGAAGGTCTTTGTAGCCCAACAGATCCGTAGATTGTACTGGTCCTTTTAAAATAAGGTCCATATCCATTTTCTTTACTTTTCTGATGGAGCTTGCAGTGACCAGAGAGTTTTTATTTCTTTCCACTTCCAGGACAAATCCTAAATTCTGTCCTAGAACAGAAGGTCCGCCGGTAATTTTAAGATCGTTGGTATACCAAACCTCAATGGTATTTGAATTGATCCTGGTAACCGCTTTTTTACAGTTATATCCCAGAATTTTTTTCGTTTCATTAGTCAGCTCAAAGCTTTGCTTTCCCACCGATTCTGCATCTGAAGAGGAAATAATTTCTCCCGGCTTCAGAAATGCATACGAAACAATGGTGTTGGAAGGCTTTTCTACCTTGGTGATCTCGAACGGATAATCACTTTTCTGTTCCCGGATCGTATTGTTCAGAATAAAATTTTCTTTTGCATCCGCCCATACAAGGGTAGGAGACTGCCCGGTAAGAGCTTTTCCGTTGTAAGAACTGGTATACTGAACTTCATAAATTTGGGCATACGAAAGGTAGCACATGAATAAAGCAAAGAAGTTAAAGAAGGTTCTTTTGTTCATAAATAAGGGTTTTCTGCAAAAAATAGTTTCTGATTATGCCTGAAGTGGCTTACAATATTCTATAAGTAGGGATTTACAATGCAGATGTTACAATTTGTTTATTAATATGGTTAAAAAAGTATGTTCAACAAAAAAGCTGCCCTGAAATAGAGCAGCTGTATATTTTTACAATAGTTTCGGATGATTAAGAAACTCTTTCGATCAATGCCATATAGAATCCGTCGTAGCCTTGGCTTGGCATTACTTTGTCTTCTTTCACAAGTTTAAAGCCTGCATTGTTTTTCAAGAATTCTTCTACCTGTAAATTGTTTTCAGAAGGCAGGATAGAGCATGTGGCATACACCATTTTTCCGCCTACTTTAACCATTTTGGAATAATCCTGAAGGATCTGCTGCTGTTCTTTTTTAATCCTGTCAATAAAATCCTGGTCAATTTTCCACTTACTGTCCGGATTTCTTTTTAAAACACCAAGTCCTGAACATGGAGCATCAATCAGAAGGCGGTCTGCTTTATCATGAAGACGCTTGATCACTTTATTGTCAGAAATCATACGCGTTTCAATATTGTGGGCTCCGGCTCTTTTTGCACGGCGTTTCAGTTCGGCAAGTTTCCATTCGAAGATATCTAAGGCTACAATCTGGCCTTTATTTCCCATCAATGCAGCCAAATGCAGCGTTTTTCCACCTGCTCCGGCACATGCATCCACCACTCTCTGGCCTTCTTTTACATCAAGGAAATATCCGATCTTCTGGGAAGAGGCGTCCTGAACTTCAAATAAACCTTCTTTGAATGCGGTTGTAAGGAAAACATTTTTCTTTTCTTCAAGCTGTACAGCATCCGGATAGTTTCTTACCGTGTAAGCTACTACACCTTCATCTGAAAGATCAGAAATAAGTTCTTTAGGTGTTGTTTTCAGGCTGTTTGCTCTTAATACAGTAGGAGCCTGCTCATTTAAGGCCTGCATTTCCTTTTCCCAGCCAGGACCTAGTTCTTTTTCCAAAGTTTCAGCCAGCCATTCAGGAATAGAATGCTCAATAGCTTTCGTAGGAACGGTATTCTTTTTAAGTTTGGTAAGGATATCTGCGATTTTAATTCCGTCAAATTCTTCAAACTTTTTATAATTGGTTTTGCTCCAAAGAAGATAAGCGATGATCAGCTTATAAATGTTGTTGGGTTTTACTCCTTCACCCATATAATATTCAAGACGTTTTCTCCAGCGGATGATATTGTAGAAGATCTCAGAAACAACGGCTCTGTCCTGGCTTCCCCATTTTTTATGAGCTTTCAAAAGTCTTTCGATTACCTTATCGGCGTATTTGTTTTTCTCGAAAAATGTTTCTTGTAAAGCATCGTGAATTCCGATGGCCAGGTTTCTGTGAATAAGTTCCATAAATTTGCTTCGCTGTTTGAATCTGCAAAGGTACAAATTATAGTTGAGAATTGAATCGGGATTCGGGTTTCGGGATACGAGGTTCGTGTTTTCTGTTTTGGAAGTGGGAGAGTTTTAGGGTTAAGGTTTAATTTATGTTGCCAGATGCTGGTTGACAGTTAAATTGTTGAGGAAACAGTCTGAAATCTGAAATCTCACATCTGAAGTCTTGATTCTTGATTCTTGATTCTTGGTTCTTGGTTCTTGCCTCTTTAATCTTAGTTTCTACATCCGGCTTCTAACTCTGATCCAAAAATCTTACCTTTGCAAAAATCAAAAATATGAGTGATACTGTACTTTGTCCGAAATGCGGCTCTGAATTTACTTACCCAACCGATAATATGATGACCTGTTCTCAATGCTTCTACGAATGGAGTCCGGAGGAAACAGCTGCTGAAACAGCCAATGAAGGAAAGATATTGGATTCGAATGGTAATGAGCTTCAGGATGGGGATTCTGTAGTGGTTATTAAGGATCTTCCTGTGAAAGGAGCACCAAAGCCTGTAAAAGCGGGAACAAAAGTGAAAAATATCCGTCTGAGACCGGACAGCGACCATAATATTGACTGTAAAATTGATGGCTTCGGGTCTATGGCTTTAAAGTCAGAATTTGTGAAGAAAGCTTAAGGCTGGAAAATAAAAAAAGGAAAGAATTGGACAGTGTAATCTTTCAAAGACTTAATTGCAGGGAGGTGCTAATGTCCGTCTTAAGGCAGAAAGAGAATTAACCAAAAATTTCCTTATGCTGTGGAAATACAAATGTAAGAAAAAGTTTCAAAACTGCTTCTTAGATTTGTATTTTTTTTATCCACAAATTAACAATAACTATAAGGGAATGTAGAAGTTAGCTTATGGCGAAACCGCAAAAAGCGAAAAGGCGGGAAGGTTGGAAGATATTATTAAGGCGAAGAACCCAATACGCTGAGGAAGCTAAATTGCCCTTTCGCTATTCTGCCTTTTTACCTTATTCAAACGATACTTTAATATTACCCTCTACTTTAACATCTGTGTATACAATAAGTTCTTTATTCCTTACTTTAATCTTGTTCCAGTAATGATTTCCGGCAAACCTGCTTTCCAGGAGTTCCGCTTCAGTTCCGTTGTCTGAAATTTTAATGTCTTTGGGATAATAAGAAAACTTAGGAAGCTGGAATTCTGTTTTTTCTTCTTCACTGAATATATTCACTTCACCAAAAAGCCTGGCAACATAAGTATTATAAGGGTTTTTATAAGTTTCTTCCGGGCTGTCGTTCTGGATCAGCCTTCCATCCTTCAGAATAATAATCTGGTCAAGCCACGGCATAATGTCCTGGAGTTCGTGGGTAGAAATGATCAGGGAGATCCGGTGCTGCTTCACATATCTGAAAAGTCTTTCCCTAAGCTCTATTTTCCTCGGAAAATCCAGATTGCTGAAAGGTTCGTCCAGAATAAGCAGTTTAGGGAGTACAGAAAGTGCTCTGGCTATAGCAACACGCTGCTGCTGTCCACCGCTTAAATATTTGGGAAGGACATGGGCGAATTCCTGAAGCCCGACTACTTCCAGAAGTTCCAGGACAGTTGCTTTTTTCTGGGCTAAATTGATATTAGAAATGAATTTTCCTACATTTTCAGCAACGGTGGCGTAAGGCATCAGATCAAAATTCTGGGCTACCAGTTTCATCTCAGCTTCCCCGGGAACGAGATTTCCTTTGGGGCCTAAAAGCCGGGTTCCGTTAAAAATAATCTCACCGCTTTGCCAGTCCAGCAGTCCATAAATAAGATTGAGCAATGTAGATTTTCCACAGCCGCTTTCTCCCGCAAGTGCAATGATCCTGCCTTCCTCAAAACTCAGGTTAAGGTTCTGAAACAGGGGCTTATCTTTGGTATGGGAAAAGTATAAATTGTTTATTTCTAAAAGCATAATACAAATGTAAGGTTTTTAGGAAAAAATAAATTTTTTATTATATTAGCAGAAGTAATAAAAATATATCAAAAATGAGAAAAAAACTGTTTTCATTAGCTATTCCTGCTTTATTTGTAGCAGCTGTGATGGTTTCTTGTAAAAAAGACAAACCGGTGACCAGCGAAAGCAATGAAGTGACTACTACAAAAGACGGGAACCAGTACATAGTGGATACATTGAACAGTAAAGTGGAGTGGAAAGGATATAAAATATTCAAATCAGAAAGTACAAGCCATTTCGGAACCATCAAATTTGAAAGTGGTGATGTAACGGTAAAAGACGGAAAGCTTGAAAGCGGAAAATTCGTAGCGGATATGAATTCTCTTACCTCTGTAGACCTTAAGGACGATGCTGAGCAGTTGGGAAAACTTAACGGCCACCTTAAGAGCGGAGATTTTTTTGAAGTGGAGAAATTCCCTACAGCTTCTTTTGAAATTACTAAAGTGACACCTTCTGCGGAAGGAGACTATAATACGCTTCTTGATGGAAATTTAACGATCAAGGGGATTTCAAAGCCGGTTCAGTTTAAAGCCAATGTTTCTGTAAAAGACGGAGAAGTGAGTGTGGCTACTGAGCCTAAGGATATTAAAAGAGAAGAGTTTGGCGTAAAGTTCCAGGCTCCTGCTGAAAACGGAGTGATTAAGGATGAGGTAACTCTTCAGATCAACGTTAAAGCTTTGGAAAAGAAATAATTTTTTTATTTAAGTGAAATAAGTGATTGAAGTCTGCCTCCCGTAAAGGGGCAGATTTTTTTGTCACAGATTCATTATTAAACTTAAAAAACGTATTTTTGCAAAACATTTTTGAAAGGGTAAAACAATGATAGAAAAGATAGAAGAACTACTTACCGAAGTAAACAGCTTCCATGCTACGTCTAAAGAGGAAATTGAAAACTTCCGGATTAAGTATAATGGTAAAAAGGGTGTTCTGAATGATTTTTTTGAAAAATTTAAAGAAGTTCCAAACGACCAGAAAAAAGAATTCGGGCAAAAGATTAATTCTTTAAAACAGGCTGTTGCAGTAAAACTGGAGGATCTGAAAGATGCTTCCCAGTCTGCTATTGTTGCTGAAAAGGAAGATCTTACAAGACCTGCTTTTCCATTGGACCTTGGGTCGAGACACCCGATCAATCTGGTGAAAAACAGGATCATTGAAATTTTTAAATCCATAGGTTTCGCAGTAGCAGATGGTCCGGAAATAGAGGACGACTGGCACAACTTTACGGCGCTTAACCTTCCTGAATACCATCCGGCAAGAGATATGCAGGATACGTTCTTTATTGAGCAGAATCCGGATATCCTTTTAAGAACGCATACTTCCTCCGTGCAGATCCGTTATATGGAAGAAAACCAGCCGCCGATCAGAATTCTTTCTCCGGGAAGAGTGTTCAGAAATGAGGCTATTTCTTCACGTTCACACTGTATCTTCCATCAGATTGAAGGATTGTATATTGATGAGAATGTAAGCTTTGCAGACATGAAGCAGACGATCCAGTTCTTTACAACCGAGCTTTTCGGAAAGTCGAAGATCAGAATGAGACCTTCCTATTTCCCGTTCACAGAACCGAGTGCTGAAATCGATGTATATTGGGGATTAAACTCTGAAACAGATTACAGAATCACGAAAGGAACAGGATGGCTGGAAATCATGGGATGTGGTATGGTAGATCCTGCCGTTCTGAAAAATGTAAACATCGACTCTGAAAAATATTCGGGTTATGCTTTCGGAATGGGTATTGAAAGAATTACAATGCTGCTTTACCAGATGAGCGATATCAGAATGTTCTTCGAAAATGATATCAGAACTTTAGAACAGTTTAAAACACTATAAAAAATCAAACCTCCGGAATTTCCGGAGGTTTTTGTTTTTAATTACTGACCTAAGAAACAAAACGTAATTAAAAACGATTGTATTGAAAATTACAACGTGAGTTTCTAAATGAAACATTATTAGTTTTTACCTTGCCACGCTGAACGGCGACTAATCTTGTATATTGCCTGTCCTTCCTGCTTGCTATTAATAAGACAATCAAAAATTAAAATCTATTACATTCTCAGAATAAAAAAATACCGGCAGATTTTTTTGCCGGTATTTTTTTATTTAAAAGACTGATGGTCTTCTATTTATATTTTAAAGGATATTTTACATTTTTAAGATCATCAATACTTGCTTTCAGTGAACCGACAGCCAGTTCAGCTTTCAGCAGCATAGGAATATGGTTGGCATCGTTGGTTACCCACATGGTTACCCCTTCTTTTTCTTTGAAAACCCTTCCGCTTTTTACAGACGGGATAATCTTTAAACAGTTGATGGTCCCGAATTTTGTTTTCAGATCTTCTGTTCCGGTCACTTTTAGCTGGAAAGGAAACATTTCATCATCAATCCATACATTCATGTTGATAACGGTTCCCACCTTCAGTTCACTTGTACTTTTGCTTCTTAAATAATAAAAGCATGAAAGCATATCCTGAACTCCTTTCACGGATTTGATCACTTTTGAGCCGTTGGCGGGAGTCTTTTTATCAGTTAGGATCAGTGTATTATTGCTGTGGTTGAAAACGGTTTCAAAATGCTGGCGGTAGCTTCCTTCACGTACATTTCTCACGTAAAAGCTCGGCAGTCCGGTTTCCATATTGATGAAGCTTTCATATAAATCTTCTACTTTAAAGAACGCTTTTACGGCACCGGTAGTTTGCCCTGTACCTTTCACGTAAAGATGGGGAGCGCCCATATAATTGGTTTTTTTGCAGTAAGGTTGGCGGTTCCGGCATTCAGGATTCCGTAATGGATTCTGAATGTAATAGATTCACCGTCAGCAATATTGTCGATCTGGGCATGGCCTAAAAGGAACATGAATATTGCAAAAAGATTTAAAATTTTCTTCATGGTATGACATTTAACAAAAACATTGCCAAATTAAAGATTCTTAAGTATTTACAGGGATTTGACAAATCTCAGGTTTTTATTTAGAATCAATTAAATATGCTTCGCATTAAAATTAGTAAATTTGCACTTACATGTATAATTAAATTATCTTTTTATTATGATAACCACTGATATATTGATCATAGGGGCCGGACCAACCGGGCTTTTCGCTGTTTTTGAAGCAGGTTTATTAAAAATGAAGTGTCATATTATCGATGCGCTTCCACAGCCGGGAGGACAGCTAGCAGAGCTTTATCCGAAAAAACCTATTTTCGATATTCCGGGATATCCTTCAGTGAATGCAGGTGAATTGGTAGATAATTTAATGGAACAGATCAAGCAGTTCCAGCCTGGATTTACTTTGGGAGAAACTGCAGTTTCCTATACAAAAGTGGATGATGAATGGTTTGAAGTAGTGACCAACAAAGGAACGGTTCACAGATGTAAAGCGATTGCCATTGCCGGTGGACTGGGAACTTTTGAACCAAGAAAACCTACTTTCGAAAATGTTGCTGATTATGAGGAAAAAGGTCTTGAATATTTCGTAAAAGAACCTGAACATTTCAGAAATAAAAAAGTAGTGATTGCCGGAGGTGGAGATTCTGCATTGGACTGGAGTGTTTTCCTTTCCAATGTTGCAAGTGAAGTGACTTTGATCCACAGAAGAAATGAGTTCAGAGGTGCTTTGGATTCAGTGGAAAAAGTTCAGGATCTTAAGAATGAAGGTAAAATTAAATTAATTACCCCTGCTGAAGTTACCGGAATCAAAGGGGACGGCAAAGTGGAAGCGATCACAGTACAGATTGAAGGGCAGGAAGCTTATGATATTGAAACGGATTACTTTATTCCTTTATTCGGACTGACTCCAAAATTGGGTGAGATCGGAAACTGGGGATTGAATATCGAGAAAAATGCCATTGTAGTGAATAATGCATTGGACTACCAAACCAATATTGACGGGATTTATGCGATAGGGGATATCAATACTTATCCTGGAAAATTAAAGCTGATCCTTTGTGGTTTCCATGAAGCGACGTTAATGTGTCAGAGTGTTTACAACAGGCTGAATCCAGGAAAGAAATTTGTACTGAAATATACAACCGTAAGCGGGGTAGACGGATTTGACGGAAGCCGTAAGGAAGCAGAAAAAGCAGTTGTGAAAAAATTGACTAATTTTGCATTATTATGTCAGATATCAATATTAAGATCACCGACCGGGAAGGGGTAACCCATGATGTTGTAGCGCCTACAGATATGTCTATGAACCTAATGGAGATCATCCGTTCTTATGAATTGGCGGAAGAAGGAACGATCGGGGTATGCGGAGGAATGGCGATGTGCGCCTCATGTCAGGTATATGTGATCAATGATCCGGGCCTTGAGCCAATGGGCGATGAAGAAGATGCCATGCTGGCGGAAGCTTACCACGTAAAAGAGAACAGCAGACTGGGATGCCAGCTGCATATCATGGATGAAATGGAAGGTCTTGAAGTGGAGATTGCTCCTTATCCTTAAAATGTATTAAATTTCATTAATATAAAAACCTCCTGAAGATTTTCTTCAGGAGGTTTTGTTTATGTGAAAGATTGTTTTATACTTCCTCTTTCGAAATCCATTTCCCAACAGTAGGAGCCTGATAATTTTTCATTTTATCCAAAATTTCGTTAATACTGTCACTTATCAGAAGCATATCACGATTGATCTGCTTTAGAAATCCTTTATCAACCATTGTCTGAACCAGTTTTATCAGTTCATCATAAAACCCGTCAATGTTTAAAATCCCGATAGGTTTTTTATGAAGCCCAAGCTGTGCCCAGGTGATCATTTCAAAGAATTCTTCCAGGGTTCCGTAGCCGCCGGGCAGAACGATGACTCCGTCACAAAGATCATTCATCTTCGTTTTTCTTTCGTGCATGGTTTCTACGATAATAAGTTCCGTAAGGTTTTTGTGGGCAATTTCTTTGGATTGCAGAAAGTGGGGAAGAACTCCTGTCACTTTTCCGTTTTCACTTAAGGCTCCATCTGCCACAGCTCCCATTAAGCCGACATCTGCACCGCCATATATAAGCTGAATGTTTTGTTTTGCCAGTGTTTTTCCAAGCAAGGTTGCCTGTTCTTTATAGATTTCGTCCGAGCCGAAACTTGAGCCGCAGAATACTGTAATACTTTTCATCATCATTTATAGTATACTTTTTCAAAAAGCCCGGGATAATTTTCAACTAAACCTGAATCATCAACAGAAATCTGGGCTTTAAAATTTTTGGGAATATTCTCATAGATATATCCGGACTTACCTATTTTGGTGTACTGTTGCTTGACAGGCTTGATTTTGTCCTCTAAAATATTGATATAGATAACATTTATTTCACTGGATTGTCCTTCAGATAGATTTAAATTATTGATAGGTAATGTATTCGTGAAAGGAGTTAGTGAGATATCAATGTATTTGAAATCTGAAAATTCGGGACGATCGGCATCATTAATGTTCCAGCTGTTCCCGTTTTTTAGTCCTGTAATGTTGGATTTTTTTCCATTGACTTCATATTCAACGGTGAATTTTTGAATGAGCCAGTTTTTGTCGATCGTTATCTGATAATGTACAAAATAGGCTGTATTCTCAAAAGAACCGATAATTTTTGAGGTTACCACATAATTTTCCTCATTTTCAATCAGGTTGAAATATTCAAGAGAATGATAGAGTATACCTTTCCAAATTATCGGATCCATTGAGTGTTATTTTTAATTTTTAACAGGAATATTCGCTAAAATATCCTTAGTAAAGCTCCAGAACTTCTGTGCAGAAGGAATATTAGCTTTCTCATCAGGAGAGTGTGCCCCTCTGATGGTAGGGCCGAAGCTTACCATCTCCATTTCAGGATAATTGGCTCCGATGATCCCGCATTCCAAGCCCGCATGACAAGCTACTACATGAGGTTTCTCACCAAACTTTTCTGTGTAGATCTTTTCCATCAGCTGTACGATCTCAGAACCCGGTTTTGGTTTCCAGCCCGGATAAGAACCGCTGAATTCAACGTTCATTCCTGCTAATTCTGCTACAGATTTTAATTGTTCTGCAACAGAATACTTGGATGAATCCACAGATGATCTGGTAAGGTTTAATATTTTAAGCTCACCGCCTTTTAATTCAACCCTTGCCACATTGTTAGACGCTTCTACAAGGTCTTTCACATCCGGGCTCATTCTGTAAACACCGTTGTGAAGAGATTTTAAAGCCAGAATAATCTTCTTTGAATCTTCTTCGGAAATAGCTTTATCTGAAGTAGTGGAATTTTCGATATTGATCTGTAAACCTGGCTCAACAGTAGCAAATTCTTCAAGAATTTCTTTTTCAGAACAGTAACTTCTTCAATGAACTCCTGGGCATTTCTCACAGAGATAAGGGCCACACCTTCTCTTGGAATGGCATTTCTCAATCCGCCGCTGTCTACAGAGATCAATTGGATATTCTGCTTGGCTAAACCGCTGTAGAAAAGTCTTCCGAGGATAATATTGGCATTTCCGAAACCTTTATGGATATCCATTCCTGAATGTCCTCCCTGAAGGCCTTTTACCTCAAGTCTTACGATCTGTCCTTTTACAGCTTCTGTTCCGTAATTTTGGGTAATGGTTACGTCTACACCGCCTGCGCAGCCGATATCGATCTCATCATCTTCTTCGGTGTCAAGATTTAATAAGATTTCTCCTGTAAGCTGCCCTGGTTTCAAGCCTAGTGCACCTGTCATACCTGTTTCTTCATCTATTGTGAAAAGAGCTTCCATGGCCGGATGAGGAATATCTGAACTTTCAAGGATAGACATGATGGTAGCCACTCCTAAACCGTTATCGGCCCCTAAAGTAGTTCCTTTTGCCTTTACCCAGTCTCCGTCAACCTCCATTTTGATTCCTTCGGTCTCGAAATCAAAGTTCACATCATTGTTCTTCTGGCATACCATATCCAGATGCGATTGAAGGACAACGGATTTACGGTTTTCCATTCCGGGAGTAGCAGGTTTTTTGATGATTACATTTCCTACCTGATCTACGGTTGTTTCCAACCCCAGATTTTCACCAAATTCTTTGATGAAGGCAATCACCCTTTCTTCTTTTTTAGACGGTCTTGGAACTGCATTTAATTTGGAGAAGTTTTTCCAGATTATCTGCGGTTCTATGTTCGATAATTCCATGAAATTTTATTTTTATCAAAATTACAAAATAAAAAATGCTTCCGTGAATCCGGAAGCATTTTTTATAGTTGTGTTAGGGCGAAAAGGCTGAAAAGCAAAAGGACTAAGATAGCCAATTTGCTTTATCAGCTATTTTTGCTTCCTCCGCTTTTTTACCATTTTGCCCTTTTGCCTTTTTGCTTTTCAGCCTTTTCGCTCATTATCTCTAGCATCCGCACTCTCCATAAATAGGCAGCGTCTCCACAGTACCATCCGGTTTTTCAATCGTCAGTGTACCTTCGAATAATAACGCTTCTTCATTTTTTATTTTTTTGCCTTTTACGGAGATTTTGTAGTTGTCACTTTCAATTTCTTTCGTCAGCTCCTCATCTACTTCCATGTCGCTTGACGAGATCAGATTCATGGCCAGTCTTTTGCCGTCAAGTTTCATATAGGCTGTTTTTCCGGCATCATCGGCGTAAATGTATTTCTCTGCTTCAAAATCCGCTTTATTTCTGGCAAAATAGCAAGAACACTCTTTAATCTCTTTAGGGAAAGGGATAAAGTCTACCTGTATTTTTCCTGATGCTGTTTGCGCTTTTGCTGAATCTTTAACGACGGTTAAAGAATCTGCCGAAGCAGAACTTTGAATGGTCTCCTTGTCTTTTTTACATGCGGTTAAAAGAAACGCTGAAAAGAAAATGATTAAATATTTCATTGTCTGTGTGGTTTTTTTTTAGCCTCTGGCTCTTTCCAGCAGAACCATCATCAATAAAGATAAGATTACTAAACTTTCGTCTTCGTCATCAATATCGATCATTCTGTCAAGCTGGAATCTTCTTCCGAAGAATGAAGGCATTTTTTTCATTTTAAAATATGCTTTTCCGTCAACTCCAGTTACGGTGTAAGAAGGATTCAGGAAATATCCGGTAAACATTCCGATCAGAGGAATTTCTCCTACAAAACTATCCCAGAACCTTACCCATGCGCTGTCTTCCTGAACTTTGAATTTCGGCTGGTCATTCGAATCAAGGATATCATAGCTTGCTTTCCAAAGCGAGCGCATTCCTTTTCTGGCCAATCTTCCGTAGTTTTTGTTGTCAGTAAGGTCATTCAGAGAATAAGAAGCATTGAAATCGATCCATTGATTAGCTCTAATTCTGAAAAGTTCCTTGGATTTACTTTCGTCATTGAACACAATAACATCTTCCTTCAGCTTGAACATTTTCTGACGAACATAGGCTACATAGTTTCCGTTCCTGTCAGTAATATTGAAGTCACTCGCTAAAGTGGAGATTTTAAATTTGAAATCCAGAGGATAATTTAGATTTTTAAGTACCATTAGTTTATTTTTTTCATATTAGAATCCCAAAGATAAAGGTTTTTTTAGAATCGCGAGTCAAGAGTCAGGAGTCAAGATTTAAGATTTAAGATTTTAGATATCAGATGCCAGATATCAGATTTCAGACATGAGAGGATGGTATTGGTGGCTTCGAGAGCCTCAGCCACCAGATAGCAGTTCTATATTCAATATTTTTATAGATATCAAATTTCCCAGATATCGGAATATGCTTCTTAACTGCCGCAACCAACAACTATCAACCAGCAACCATCTTTTAGACTTATATACTCAAACCCTCAAACACTATAACCCTACAACACTATAACTCTTAAACTCGAATCCCGCAACTCGCAACCCGAAACCCGTTCCTACCACACCAATTCTCAACAATATTCCTTATTTTTGTATCTATGGATTATCCTAGTAAAGTTTTGGCAAAAGCAGTAGACGAAATTTCGGGGCTGCCGGGTATCGGAAGGAAAACAGCCTTGAGGCTGGCGTTGCATCTGTTGAAGCAGCCGAGTTCCAGAGCAGTAATCCTTGGAAACTCTTTAATCAATCTGGTTAACGAAATAAAATATTGTAAGGAATGCCATAATTTTTCAGATTTTGATGTCTGTGAAATCTGCAGTAATGAAAAAAGAAACGGTGAGCTGATCTGCATTGTTGAAGATGTACGGGATGTCATTGCTATTGAAAATACAGGAAAGTTTACCGGGAAATACCTCATCCTGGGCGGAAAAATATCTCCTATGGAAGGAATTGGCCCGAATCAGCTGAATATTCCGAGCATTGAAAGGAAATTGAATGAAGGTAGAGTGAAGGAGTTTATTTTTGCATTAAGCGCAACTATGGAAGGGGATACGACAGCCTATTATATTTATAAAAAGTTTAAGAATTTCAATGTTAATTTTTCAAGTATTGCCAGGGGGATCGCAGTAGGTGATGAGTTGGAATATGCAGATGAGGTGTCTTTGGGAAGATCCATTATCAACAGGTTGCCATACAACGAAAAGGATTAATATGAAGCTTTCCATCATCATTGTTAATTATAATGTGACCAGGTTATTGAGAAACTGCCTCCTGTCTATCCAGAAATATACGGAAGGAGAGGATTATGAAGTCATTGTGATTGATAATGCCTCTACAGATGCTTCGTGGAGTGATCTTATTCCTGAATTTCCTAAAGTCCGTTTTATATCTTCAGAACATAACGACGGTTTTGCGATTGCCAATAATAAGGCAGTAAAAACAGCAACAGGAGAATATATCCTTCTTTTAAATCCCGATACAGAGCTGGAAGGATTCTATATGAAAGATCTTCTGGATTTTGCAGATTCCAAACCGGATTTCGGGTGTCTTGGGATAATGATGCATGATGCAGAAGGAAATTTCCTTCCTGAAAGCAAGCGTTCTGTTCCTGATATGTTCAATTCTTTTGAGAAGCTGTTTACCAATTTTAAGAGAAGTAATTCAAAATCTTATTACAGAAGTGATATTGATGAACATGCAATAGCTGAAGTAGATGTGGTTACCGGAGCCTTTTTACTGATAAAAAGAGAGGTTTACGAAAAAACCGGAGGCCTTGATGAAAGCTATTTTATGTACGGGGAAGATATTGACCTTTGTTATACACTGCTAAGAAACGGCTATAAAAACTATTACTACGGGAAAGCTTCCCTTCTTCACCATAAAGGAGAAAGTACCGTTAAAGATGAAGTGTACCTCGAGCGTTTCTATGGTGCAATGCAGATCTTTATTGATAAATATTATAAAGAATCCAAGCCTATGCAGTATTCATTTTTGAAAGCAGGTCTGAAGCTTCGTCATAAAATAGAGAAGATCAAACTAAAATAAAAAAGCAGTTCAATTTGAACTGCTTTTGTTTTATGGTAGATAAATCTGTTATTATTTTGCCGGAGCTGCAGGAGTCTGAGCCGGAGTTGTTGTAGTAGCTGCCGGAGTCGTTTGCTTAGCCGGAGCTGTAGTTTCTTTCTTCACAGGCTGTTGTGTTGGAGCTGCTGTAGCTGGCTTACCGGTGATCACAACGCTTATAAGGATAAGAACGATAATTACCGCGCCTAAAGTCCATGTTGCTTTTTCCATGAAATCATTGGTTCTCTGTACTCCAAACTGTGCAGATGATGCACCTCCGAAAGTACTGGAAAGGCCTCCTCCTTTAGGATTTTGAGCCATAACGATGATTACCAATAAAACGCTGGCAATCATAATAAGAACCATCAATAGTGTAAATATAGTATCCATTAATTCTGATATCTTTTTGAATGGGCAAATTTAATCTTTTTTTATCGAATGACAAAGAAGATGGAAGAAATGTTGTTAAAAATAAAAACGGCAGCGTGAGCTGCCGTTTTTATATATAAAGTATTCTTATTTGAAATCAGAATCTTTGGCCTGGTTCACTTCGTATGATTTTACATTCATCACCATGTCCATTCCCATTTGATTGATAGAGATAGTGTATGGCATTTTCACACCGCTCACATCTTTATAATTAGAGAAAGTGGTAGGAATGGTTATTTCCTGTCCCTGCGCTTTTGCTGTTCTGGTTTCTCCTGTTTTTAGTCCTGTAGCTACACTATAATAATAGGTAGTATTATTTCCTTTTACAACATAAGAGTCTTCACCACCGATTTTCTCGATGCCTGCCACCTTGTAATCTGAAGATTTGGCGAAACCTAACTCTTCAAACAGCTCAGTATTTTTCTGCTTTTCAGCAACCTGCTCAGGTTTCATAGGCGTTTTTTGGCCCATTTGTTCCGAATATCCTTCTTTTCCGTCGAAAACCTGCTTCTGAACCACCTGTCCCATGGCAGTAACTGAAGTTAATTCTTTACCGCCCTGAGCTTTTATGATTTTAAAATCAATATTCTGGCCCTGCATAGACATGGAAGCATTCATCGTGTAAGAAGAAATTTTAGCAATATTTGCTTTGCCTCCGATTGCATTGATGTATTTATCGGCGATAGAAGCTACACTTACTGCAGCATCTACTTTTTGTGCCGTTGGTTTTGCCACCGGATTGGCTTCCTTATCGTAATATTTTACAGGATAGCCCAGTTTTTCAAGGCCTGCAGAGATATCAGACGCTTTACCGGCAATGAAAATCCTGCTTTGATTGGGCAAAATAGTAGCCTTAACAGCATTGGAAATGTCTGCAGCAGTTACTTTATCAATTGATTTTAAGTAATTGGTATAGAAATCGGCAGGAAGATCCTGAACCTTTTGGTTTAAAGCAAATTTTGCAATTGTTTCAGGTTTTTCCAGAGACATGATGAAAGAACCTTTCAGTTTAGCCTTAGCATTTTCCAGTTCTTCAGGTTTTACGGTAGAAATAGCATTAAGCTCGTTCATGAATTCCTTAACCGCTTTATCTGTAACCTCGTTTCTCACACTGGCATCAGCAGAGAAATCGGAAGAATATTTACCCGCATTCATACTGGAATAAGCACCGTAAGTAAACCCGTTCTTCTCACGAAGATTCATGAAAAGTCTTGCTTCACCGCCTCCTCCTAGGATGTAGTTGGCCATTATAGCAGCAAAATAGTTCGGATCTTTCATTTTAAGATTATTCAGGTTGTTTACCGAAACCACAGACTGTACAGCCGAAGGAACATCTACTATATTAATTTCCGTTTTGGCAAGATTGGAAGCCGGTTCCAGTGCAGTTGCAGGAGTATTGGCTTTTTTCCATCCGCTGAAAGCTTTTTCTACCAGCGATTTTACCTTATCAAACTTCACATCACCTACAATCACCAAATAAGCATTGTCCGGAGCGTAATATTTTTTATAAACGTTTTGTACGTCAGCCAACTGGATCTTGTTGATGGTTTCCACGGTTTCAAATTCACCTCTTGCGGTGTTTTTACCATACATTAATGCATTGGAAACTTTAGAGGCAATGGAAGAAGCATTCTTTTCCTCAGATTTTAATCCTTCTATAGCTCTTTCCTTGGAATTTTGAATTTCTTCAGCAGAGAATTTAGGATTAATGATCGCATCGGCCATTAAGCTCAATACTTCAGGGAAATATTTTGAAAGAGAGTTGGCAAAAGCACCATTGGAAGAGAAATTAAGATTAGCTCCCAGATAATCCACTTTTTTGTTGAACTCTTCTTTACTAAGGTTGGTTGTTCCGTTTTCGAACTGTTCAGCCATGATAGAGCTTACTCCGGCTACACTTCCTTCAAGAAAAGGAGGTCTGTCCATGGAAAGAGTAGTGTTTACCCTTGGCAGTTTATTATTTTCAACCACCATTACGGTAAGGCCGTTGCTCAGCTGGAAAGTTTTTGGTTTTGCAATATTGATCGCAGGAGTAGGCCCCGGCTTCGGCATTGCATTAATGTCAATTTTTTGTGCTGAAACCGTTCCTGCGAATAAAAACGCTGCAGCTATATATGTTAATTGCTTTTTCATTTGTAAAAAATTTAATTTTTAATAATCATATTTTAAACCTGAAGTTTTAAATGATTACTTTTTTCAGGAACGTAATTAATGATCACCCTTTGGTTAGAATTCAGATATTTCTTGGCAGCATTCTGCAGATCCTGTCTCGTGATTGATCTGTAGATGTCAATTTCCTCATTGATCAAATTGGTATCACCCATCAATACGTGATTTGTTGCCAATGAAGCGGCAATCCCCTGAATGCTTGAATTCGCATTCACAAACTGATTTTCGTACTGGTTTTGCAGCTTCTTATAATCTTCCTCAGAAATCAGAGTAGTTTGCAGCTTTTTAATTTCAGCATCGATGTCAGATTGTAAAGTCTGTTTCGTAGTCTGGCCCATCGGGATGGCGAAGAATGCAAAAATACTGTAATCTTCAAGCCCCTGGTTGAAAGCCTGTACAGCAAGTGCTTTTTTGTCCTGATCCACTAATTTTTTATATAAAACTGAAGACTTACCGTTGCTCAGATAAGAGGAAAGCATGTCAAGAACATAGGCATCCTTTTCTTTATTAGCCGGAGTTCTGTAGGCGAAAATATAGGCAGGAAGCTGAATATTCGGGTCCGTAGCCGTTACTTCTTTTTCCTGGGTGATAGGAGCATCTTTCGGGAAATCTTTAGGGTAAAGCGTTCCTTTTGGAATGGCTCCGTAATATTCCTGAATCCATTTTTTAGTCTGCTCAGGTTTGATATCCCCTGCAACCACTAATGTAGCATTGTTCGGAACATAGTATTTTTTATAGAAAGCCTGGAATTCTTCCAGTTTTGCAGAATTCAGATCCTCCATAGAACCGATCGTAGGCCAGTTGTACGGGTGATTCGTAAATAAATTTTTCTGAATGGTAGGGAAAAGGTTTCCGTAAGGCTGGTTGTCCATTCTTAACCTTTTCTCTTCTTTTACAACCTCTCTCTGAGTATCTACTCCTATCTGGTTAATCACTGCATGACGCATTCTTTCAGATTCCATCCACAGGCCAAGCTGTTCGTTGTTGGAAGGGAAAGTTTCATAATAATATGTTCTGTCATTCGTGGTGTTTGCGTTATTTTGACCTCCGTTGGAAGATACAATCTTGAACCAGTCACCTCTTTTGATATTAGGTGTACCTTCAAAAGAAGGTGCTCGAAGAAGTGGGCAAAACCCGTTCTCCCCTTTACTTCATCTTTGGCACCCACATGGTACATAACTCCGGTAGTGACTACCGGTGCAGAATTGTCCTGATGAAGAATGACGTGAAGACCGTTTGGAAGATCGTACTCTTCGAATTTTATTTGCTGTGCATTCAGAATCATTCCGAAGAAAGAGGCCGCTGCAGCAGTAAGAAGTCGCTTTTTCATAAAGTAGAAATTGTTTTGGAACAATTAGTAGAGAAAATATGTTAATTGTTACACTTTAAAAGGTAATTTTGAAGAAAAAATGCAAATAGAATTAAAATTTCAAAATGGAAGTATCATAATGAAATCTTTATCCATCTTTATTTTTTCGATTTGCTTTTTCATGGGATTTTCACAGAGTCTCAAAGATACTGCCAGATGCCATAATATGCAGATAGCGGACAGTGCTTTATACCGGAAACTCAAGACAGAATCTAAAGATGTTAATTACAAAAAACTTACGCAGAGAATTATAAATGATATAGATACAAGTAAAATTCCGTTTGATAACCTGATCATTAATTATCATGATGAGGTCACAAGGAATCCCTTTG
This sequence comes from Chryseobacterium sp. GTID13, assembly GCF_056172655.1. Lineage (NCBI taxonomy): Bacteria > Pseudomonadati > Bacteroidota > Flavobacteriia > Flavobacteriales > Weeksellaceae > Chryseobacterium > Chryseobacterium sp. GTID13. The sequence goes on along the minus strand of NZ_JAOCMB010000007.1, from coordinate 505,031 downwards.
ATAATGAGCCTTGTGAATGTTGTTTTGAAAGGCTTTCCGACAGTCCTGTTTACAATGACAAAGTTTTCTGGACAAAAAAGAATATAGAAGCTATTGCAGGGATATTAAAGAAAAATATCATTCCTAAAAATGGATTGATCAACAAATTTATCTATGAACTGCCTAACTTAAAACCTACTTCAATATATGAAAGAAAGCCTGCGCTCAGTCAATTAGTAGTTGCAACAAGGAAACAAAAGAAAGGAACCTATCAAAAAATTAATATTATTGGGACTAAAAGATATATTGAGGAAGAAATTTTTTTTATTTTCCTTATCAAAATGAAAGTCTGATATTAAATTCCACCTCTACTGATGCAGGTACCACTGAAAACTTTAATACTTTGGAGTTGTTGTTTACCAATGAACCGGGTAGAAAAATTACTATAGAATTCATATATAATGAACACTACAAAGAAAGTACTTATAAAACCTATGAGTATAAAAATAAAGATTGGCAGCTTATAGATAAATCTTCTAATAGCAATTAAAATGAAGAAAACATTACTGTTTATATTTTTAAATTTGTCTCTTTTGTCTTCTTTTTCAGCCCAGGAATACAAAAATGATTCTATATTTAAAAAATGCATAAAAGAATTCAGTAAAAGGCTTTGTCTTTCTGATGAAGACGGTGATGGAATTCTCTTCTATCTGGATAAGTGTTCCAAGGAATATGGCCAGGAAGAGAATGAGGGTTGTCCGTGGCCGGATACGGATGGTGACGGAATATTGGACAAAGACGACCAATGCCCTACGATCAAAGGTTTTGAAGAATTTAATGGTTGTCCTAAACCTTATAAGCCGGATTGCAATGCAAAAAGAATAGGTGATAGCCTGAAAATGATAAATCTCAGAGCTAATTATAAAGATATTGATAAGATTTATAATTTACTCAGCAAAAGGATTCTTGATCCTATTAAAAAGTACCATCTAAACAGTATTACGCTTTATACCGGATTGATCGACTGGGATATCCATTGCGATTTGCCGGGATGCTGCCCGGATTGGAAAACCACACCATCTAATTATTTAAGTTCAAAGTTTTGGAATAAAACAGCGTTAGAGAATTTTTATCACCAAAAAGAAATTAATGCAATATTGTTTTCCACAAAATTTTTTCCGGCTATAATGCCTGATTTTAAAGAATTTGCAGATCCTTCCCTGTATTCGTTTATCATGAAATACTACAAAAAAGATAATCCAAGACTAGCTATTTCTAAAGGTTTAGATGAAAAATCAGTTGTTGTTACAGTAAGGATTGAATTTCATGATCCGTATAAACTTAAGATTTTTCTTTCTGAGGGTAACAGGTTTTCAACCGATACAACATATGAATACGACGGAAAGAAGTGGAATATAAATTAATGAATTTCCAAAAATTTGAATTGTCCTCCGAATACATTAATTTTGTGTTCCCAAATTTTTTGCAGTATGGATTATCTGAAAGGACTCAATGAATCACAATATGAAGCCGTTACCTCTCTACAGGGACCATTAATGGTTCTTGCGGGCGCCGGCTCAGGAAAAACACGTGTGCTTACCATGCGTATTGCCCACCTGATCCACAACGGGGTGGATCCTTTCAATATCCTGGCATTAACCTTTACCAATAAAGCGGCCCGCGAAATGAAAGAGCGTATCGCCAAAGTGGTAGGAGAGAGCAACGCAAGAAGCTTATGGATGGGAACCTTCCACTCGGTTTTTGCAAGAACCCTGAGAATTGAAGGCCATTACCTGGGCTATCCTTCCAATTTTACCATCTATGACCAGCAGGATGCACTCAATGTCATCAGGAAAGTGATCAAAGACATGAATATCGATGCTGATCTTTATAAACCTAAAAAAGTTCAGGCAAGAATTTCAACCTACAAGAATAACCTGATTACGGTAAAAGCTTATTTCAACAACCCTGAACTGATGGAGGCAGATGAAAAGGCAAACATGAAATTCATAGGGAAGATCTATCAGAAATACGTGGAAGAATGCTTCAAAAACGGAGCTATGGATTTTGATGATCTATTGTTAAAAACCAATGAGTTGCTGACCCGTTTTCCAGAAGTGCTTGCCAAATACCAGGACAGGTTCAGATATATCATGGTAGATGAGTACCAGGATACTAACCATTCCCAGTATCTTATTGTAAAAGCACTGGCTTCAAAATTTGAAAATATATGTGTGGTGGGGGATGATGCACAGTCCATCTATTCATTCCGTGGTGCCAATATCTACAATATATTAAACTTTAAGAAAGATTATCCTGATGCCTTAACGGTTTCTCTGGAGCAGAACTACCGTTCAACCCAGAACATTGTTAATGCTGCCAATGTGGTTATTGCCAAAAACCTTCAGCAGTTTAAAAAAATGTATTCAGTGATAATGAAGAAGGAGACAAAATTAAGATTTACCGTTCCCTTTCCGATGCTGATGAAGCCAATTTCGTAGCCGGAAATATCTGGGAGCTTAGAAACACCGACCAGAGAAAATATAGTGATTTTGCCATTTTATACAGAACAAACTCACAGACCAGGGCATTTGAAGATGCACTGAGACGTAAAAATATCCCTTATAAAGTTTACGGTGGGCTTTCCTTCTACCAAAGAAAAGAAGTGAAGGATCTCATTGCTTACCTGCGTCTTCTGGTCAATGAAAACGACTCAGAGGCTCTGATGAGAATCATTAATTATCCTGCCAGAGGAATAGGGGAAACCACACAGAATAAACTGATCGTTTTTGCAGACTCTCAGAATATCGCTGTTTCAAAAGTGCTTAGCAATTTACCGATGTATGCTCCTCAGTTGGGGCTTAATAATGGTGTTTTAAATAAGCTGAATGATTTCTGGTCTATGATCAAAGCCTTTCAGGTATTGCTGAAAACCGATACTGCGTACAGTGTTGCAATGGAAGTGGCCAAGCGAAGCGGACTGATCAAATTTTTAAAAGATGATCAGACTCCGGAAGGGATTTCCCGTGTAGAAAACGTTCAGGAATTAATGAACTCCATGCAGGGGTTCATTGAAGAGCAGATGCAGCTGGAGGACGGAGACCCGAGCCTTCCGAACTTCCTTGAAAATATTGCCCTTTCTGCGGATACCCAGGATAAAAATACAGATGAAGATATGGTTTCATTAATGACCATTCACCTGTCAAAAGGTCTTGAATTCCCGGTGGTACATCTTGTAGGTCTTGAAGAAAATCTTTTCCCGAGTTTTATGAGTTCAGCTACCAGAGAAGATCTGGAAGAAGAAAGACGTCTTTTCTACGTAGCACTGACAAGAGCTGAAAAGAAAGTATTTTTCTCTTATGCGGTTTCACGTTTCCAATGGGGGAAAATTACGGATGCGGAACCTTCAAGATTCTTAAGTGAAATAGATGATGAATATATTGAATTCCTGAATCCTGCTATGGAGAAGAGGTTCATCAATAATGCCGGAATCAAATCCAATATTTTTGATGATCATCCTTCCGAGCAACGTTCTTTCAAAAAAGTTGAAAAGAAAACGATTGACAAAGGAGACAGTTTAAAACCGGCACCGGAAGTCAGAAAACTGAAACCTGTAAGCACTGCTAAAATTATCAATCCTAGTGGAGCTTCTTCTCAGGATATTGAAGTGGGTGATAAGGTAAGGCACGACCGTTTCGGAATAGGGGAAGTTTCTTTCCTGGATGGTACGGATCCTCAAAATATCAAGGCTAAGGTCATTTTCATCCATGAAGGGGAGAAAAACCTTATCTTAAAATATGCTAAGCTTACGAAAATATAAAACTATCAGTTGCATAAGCTGATAATAATAATTTAAGACGGATTCCATTTTGGGATCCGTTTTTTTAATTGCAGAGTTTTTTTGACGCAAAGTTTAATTTTAATATTGCATTATCTTAGGTTGCAAAGGTGAAATCAATCTCCGATTGATTGAATAAGCGTTCGTATTATCATTTGCTTAGTCAACGGCATAGCCGGCATCTTTGCTTCGCTTAAAAATAATACGATTCGAATATGAAGCTTTGCGTTAAAAATGTATTTAAAGTAATCTATTTTCTAAAAATTAGCATTCATCAACTTATTATAAAACTTTACCATTCTATGTTCAATAGAAGAAGACTATTATGATTTTTTGCAAAACAAAAGTCTATTGATTTTGTGGACTAATAAATTTAGTCTACATTTGCCACTCAAAAAAACATAAACTATTAATTGATGTATGGGTATGAAAAATAAAAAGACTATTTTATCTGCATCCGTTCTTTTTTTCCTCGGAACGTATGCTTTCGGACAGGAAAAAGAAAAAGACAGCGTAAAAACCAATGCGGTGGAAGAAGTTGTGGTACTGGGCTCAAGAGCTGGTGCGCGTTCCAAAACAGACAGTCCGGTTCCTGTGGATGTCTTCAACATAAAAGAAACTTCGGTGGTACTTCCACAATCCAGTATAGGACAGATTCTGAATGCGGTAGCACCGTCTTTCACATCGACCATTCAAACCAATTCGGATGGAACGGACCATTTGGATCCTGCCCAGCTGAGAGGATTAGGCCCGGATCAGGTACTGGTTTTAGTGAATGGCAAAAGAAGGCATACTTCTGCATTGGTGAATGTGAACGGGACGCCGGGAAGAGGAACAGTGGGAACCGATTTGAACTCCATTCCCTCATTTGCTCTGAACAGAATTGAGGTGCTGCGTGACGGTGCTTCAGCTCAGTATGGATCAGATGCCATCGCAGGGGTAATCAACCTTGAACTGAAAAAGGATATCGGAAAGTTAACGGGACAGGTAAGTTATGGCGGAAATTTAACTCCGACAGCCAATGACCATACCGGAAACTTTGACGGACAGAATATTCAGGTAGACCTTAATTATGGAAATAAAATCGGAAATAAAGGTGGTTTTTATAATATCACATGGTCATCTCAATTCAGAAATCCGACCTTCAGAGCCGGCACGGAAAGCGGGACAATCTATAATGCATATAATGCTATCGAAAAACGTGCTTTAAATGATGGTGTGAATCTTTCCTCACTTTTTTCCAATATCAATAATGTTCCCAACCCGCAGCAGCTTATTAATTATATCCATCAGTATGCGCAGGGGGTAAGCTATTTCTCTCCTCAGTTTCAGAATCAGATTCAGGCTGCCAATACGATCGGTGCTCTGCAAGGTTTATTAAAAGGAGATTTTACAGATCAGGAACTGGCTTACAGAGGACTGGACAGGAAGGATTTCAATATGCAGGTAGGGCAGTCGAAACTGAACAATCATCAGCTTTTTGCCAATATTGAAGTTCCGATTAATGACAACTGGAAAGTGTATACGTTTGGCGGATACAGCTTCAGACACGGAAGTTCAGGCGGATTTTACAGAAAACCTAACCAGAGCAGAACTTTTACAGGGCTGTATCCAGACGGTTACCTGCCACAGATCGGAACGGATATCCAGGATCTGTCGCTTTCAGCCGGAATCAAAGGAAACTGGGACGGCTGGAATGTCGATTTCAGTAATACATTCGGGCAAAACTCGTTTAGCTATAACATAAGAAACACAGGAAATACCTCTTTACGGTTTGCTTCCCCTGACGAATTTAATGCAGGAGGCTTAAGGTTCTCCCAGAACACCATCAATTTGGATTTCTCCAAAAAATATGATGTCTGGAGCGGGATTAACGTAGCATTCGGAGCAGAGCACCGGTATGAGAATTTTAAAATAACACAGGGTGATGAAGCTTCTTACACCACTTATGATGCCGCAGGAAATATATGGAATAATACCAGCCCGAGAGGTACGGATTTCTTTGGAAATGTACTTCCCGGCGGATCGCAGGTTTTCAGTGGGTTTAAACCTGTTAATGCTGTAGATAAAAACAGGCAGGCAGTGGCAGCTTATGCAGATGTGGAGTTCAATTTTACCAACTGGTTATTGGTAGATGCGGCAGCGAGGTATGAAAATTATTCAGATTTTGGATCTACGTTTAACTATAAATTGGCTTCAAGGATCAAAGTAGCTCCCAATTTTAATCTAAGATTGGCTGGTTCCACAGGGTTCAGAGCGCCATCCATCCATCAGATTTATTATAATGTGACTTCTACTTTGTTTACCAACAGTCAGCTTCTGGAAGTAGGAACCTTCAGCAATGATTCGGAAATTGCAGGGTTGCTGGAAATGCCAAAACTAAAGCAGGAAACTTCTAAATCTGCCAGTGTAGGGTTTACCTACAGGATTCCTTCTGCAAGCCTTTCTTTTACGGCAGACGGCTATTTTACAAGAATTAACAACAGGATTATTCTTACGGATCAGTTCTTAAGAGCAGATGTACCTCCTGCTGCACAGGCTGCCTTTGATGCTCAGGGAATCAATGCAGCTCAGTTCTTCACCAATGCCATAGATACGGAAACAAAAGGAATCGACCTTGTGATTTCTCATAACGTAAGATTTTCCGGTTTGAAACTGGATAACAGCTTTGCTGCCAATATCAGTGAAACCAGGAAAGTAGGGGATATCCACTCCTCGGGACTTCTGCAGTCTCCGAATCTTGAGAAAATCTATTTTTCCGAAAAATCCAGAGTATACCTGGAAGAAGCCGTTCCAAGGGTAAAAGCAAGTTTGTCTCACACCCTTACATGGAAGAATGCAAGTTTCTATCTTAGAAATACCTATTTCGGAAAAGTGACCGGTGCAGATATTATTGATGTGAATGGTGACGGAGTCGTAGGGTTCAATGAGCACCAGCAGATCGGACATAAAATCATCACTGACCTTTCACTGGCCTACCAGTTTACAAAGAATGTAGGGCTTACATTGGGAGTAAATAACCTTTTTGATATTTATCCTGATAAAAACCTTACAGCATCTACTAACAACGATCAGTTTATCTATTCCCGTTCAACATCCCAGTTCGGGCAGAACGGAAGATATGTGTTTACAAGGCTCAACTTCAATTTTTAAATAAATAGTAATTAGTGAGAAGCCCGCCCGGATATTCCGGGCGGGCTTCGTTTTTATATTAGTTCCATGCTGATTACCTTTCTACAAGCTCTTTCACGGGCTCTCCGTAATAATCTGTCTCTGTGGTCTTGATCTGCAGAAGCTGATACCATTTGATAAAAGCCCCGATGAACACAATAAGCATCAATACCATGGCTGTAACGGCTAAAGTGGCCAGCAGATACTGTTCTTTAGGAAGATAAATGGCTGTCACCTGAATATATCCGGCCCAGAAAGTAATTCCAGCCATGAAAACTCCGGGAACTGCAGAACATAATGCATATTTACCTCTGTTCATCCGGATCAGCATCGTTGTACAGACGATCAGGCCACAGGCTGCCAATAGCTGGTTACTGATCCCGAACAGCGGCCAGATACTGCTTACATTGCCTGTAAATACCAGATATCCCCAGGCGAAGGTAAATAAAAGGCTGCTGATAATAATTCCGGGAACCCAGTTTTTATCATTGAATTTAGGAATGACAGAACCCAGCATTTCCTGTAAAAAGAAACGGCCCACTCTTGTTCCTGCATCAATGGCGGTAAGAATAAATACGGCTTCAAACATGATGGCAAAATTATACCAGTAGGCGGTCAGTTGATCCATATACGGGATCTTGTTGAATATATGGGCCATTCCCACGGCCAGAGATACGGCCCCGCCGGTTCTTCCGTGAAGTTCGATGCCTATTTTCTGTGAATAATAATCGATATCTACCCCATGAAGGGAAGGATGGGCAGCAAGGAAAGCATCATAAGATTCTTTCGGAGTATTGATGGCGAAATAATCACCTGGCATTAATGTACATGCGGCAATCAAAGCCATTAAAGCGACAAAACCTTCTACAAGCATAGCTCCATAGCCTACAAAAAGGATTTCTTTCTCTTTATTAAGCATTTTAGGCGTTGTTCCCGTTGCAATTACAGCATGAAAACCGGAAATTGCTCCGCATGCGATAACAATAAAGATAAAAGGAAGCACGGGACCTCCTATAACTGGTCCGCCACCTTTTATAAACTCTGTAAGCGCAGGCATCTGAATCGTTGGATGAATAACGATTACCCCCACAGCAAGCATGATGATGGTTCCTATTTTAAGATAAGTTGAAAGATAATCTCTTGGTACCAGAAGAAGCCATACAGGTAGTACGGAAGCGAGAAAGCCATACAAAGGAATGGCAATAGAAATGGTTTTAATATCCCAGGAAAACAGATTATTCATTGTTTCGTTCTGCATCAGGCTATGGCCGCCGATAATACCCGCCACCAAAAGTATACCTCCTAAGATACTGGCAAAAAGCACACTGTTTTTTCTGTATCTCATAATAAGCCCCATGATAACTGCAATAGGCATCGTAATCACCACAGTAAAGAGTGACCATGAAGCTTCATGCATGGCATTGATACAAGCAAGGGACAATCCGGCCAGCGTAAGAATCAGGATGAATAAAATGGCAAAACCTGCTACAGTTCCGGTTGCCTTACCTATTTCTTTTGAAGCTATGGTCGCGAGACTTTGTCCTTTATGCCTTACTGAAGCAAATAAAACGACCATATCGTGCACTCCACCACCCAGTACACATCCGATCAGGATCCATAATGCTCCTGGCAAATACCCGAACTGGGCAGCAAGAACAGGTCCTACCAAAGGGCCTGCTGCAGCGATGGCAGCAAAGTGATGCCCGAAAAGTACATTTTTATTGGTGGCAACATAATCTTTGCCATCGGCAAATTCTACTGCCGGAGTGGTGTTTTTATCATTAAGTCTCAGAACTTTATTGGCAATAAAAATACCATAAAAACGATAAGCAATCGCAAAGATCAGGACTGACACAAAAATCAGGGTAAGCGCATTGGTGTTGTTCAGAAAATCCATGTCATCGGTTTTTTAAGGATGAATAATTAAAAATATTGGATATTTTGTTAAGAATAATTTAAACAAAAGCCAAGTTAATTATTTTATGAATAAAAACGATGAAATGTATATTAATCTAGCAATTTTGTGCCTTTTAAAACTTATTGAAATGTTTTGTTATTTGATTTACAGGTGTTTATTGCTTTTGTTAAATCAAATTATATATTTATTTTCGTTGAGAGTCAACAAAATCCACCATCTGATCAGTCAGCTTGTCCATATAGTTTTTATCTGTGGTTTTGAATCCATGCAAACCATCCTCAACAATGATCAGGGTGTTTTGAACATTTTCTCTTTTAAGCTTTCGATGCAGTTTTTTAGACTGCTTCATAGGAACTACCTTATCTTTATTTCCCTGAACGATTAATGTAGGAACTCCTTGTGAAACATACGTTATCGGGGAAATGGTTTCAAAATATTCTATTACTTTGCTTTTATCTTTTTTAATGTCATATCCTGTCAGTCCTCTTACAAGATCGGTCCTGAGGTCAACGATTTTCTTTGCTGCCAGTCCGAAAAAGAATACAGGTACTTTTCCCAGCCGTGTATGAAGCAGCTTATTCATATCAGAAGGTCCGTAATGATCTATAACATAATTTACCTTTGAGGAATAAGAAGAAAGCTCGGGACTTCCGGGGAACTGATGATCAGGTGTATAGGCCGCAAGCATGGAAAGGTGTGCCCCTGATGAAGCTCCAAAAAGTCCTATATTATCCGGATCGAAATTATATTTTGCAGCATTTTTTCTGACCCATCTTACTGCATCCTTGGTATCTTCTAACGGAAGGGGAAAGTGAATGCTGTCGTTCAGAAGAGTATAGTCGATGCTGATGACTGCATATTTTTTATCGAGCAGCTTTGAGATGAAGGTCTCAATATAGCTGCTATCCGTGATTGCTTTATCACCTTTTACCCATGCGCCTCCATGTACATAAATAACGACAGGCCTTTTACCGTCGGAAACTGTTTTGGGAGTATAGAGATCTAAAGCAACAGGATCTCCTTTTGCATTGGTTTTATAAACAATATTTTCTGAGACTGATGATATTTCCGGAAGAAGACTGCTTTTCTTAATTATAGGTTCCGGCGGGCCCTGTGAATAACTTAAATTGCAAAAGCCTAAAAAAAGAACAAAAAACAGGTTTGTAAAAAACCTGTAGATTGATATGTTGTTGATTGAAGATTTCATAGTATACTTTTTGTGGTGGAGTGTTATTTTACTAACTCCTCAAAAAGTTTACCAAACGTTTTTTCCAGGTCTTTGGATTTTCCCGGATGAGGTCTTGAGGTCTGAATAGAAGAGCTCCTTACAGCCGTCAGCCAGCGGAAACGTTCAGGAATATCCATCAGGGCAATAGGTCCTCCGTCTTTATCACCATTGGCAATTTTTTGAAAACTTTCAAGATTATGGATCACATCATCATAGTCCAGTTTGCTGTGCATCAGTCTGAATTTATCCGGACACAGGTAAAATTCCACACGGATAAATTTCTCCTTCTTGGAAAACATCACAAGTCCGATATTGAAAAACTCTTCTCTTTCAACTTTAGGAACCAGGCGTATAACGGCGTATTCGTATATTTTATCCTCTTGCATTTTTAGCTTCGTTTACAAAGATTTGAGAATTTTCCAACCTGGTTTTCAGGAACTGAAAATAAATTTCACGGATTTCTTCAGGAGTTTCATCGGCATCATCCCAGTGGAGCCATGCTTCCGGAATTAAGTTGACGATTTCCCTGAACAATTTATCATTCAGTACTTCATGGGCAAACTGATCGGCTTCATCCAGCATTTTTGCCTTTGGAAGAAGTACGTGATCCTTCACGTATTTAAACGGCGTTTTTGCAGCGGCATCAAAATTCTGCCATGAATGATGGAAATAAAATGATGCTCCGTTATCGATCACCCAAAGCTCTTTGTGCCACATCAGGAGATTCGTATTCCTGAAAGTACGGTCAATATTGGTGATAAAGGCATCCAGCCACACAATTTTCGATGCCAAAAGAGGATCTACCTTTACCCCCGGATCGTAGGTAATGGAACCTGAAAGATAATGCAGACCGAGGTTCAGACCTTCCGAAAATTTCAGCAGATCCTGGATTTCTTCATCAGCTTCTGTTCTTCCGAAATCAACATCCAGATTGACAAATACCAGCTCGGGAATCTTAAGGCCTAAGGCTTCCGTGATCTTGCCGCCTAAAAGTTCGGAGATCAGCATTTTGACTCCGTGGCCTGCGCCCCGGAATTTCAGTACATATTTAAAATCATCATCAGCTTCTGCCAAAGCAGGAAGGGATCCGCCTTCTCTCAGCGGCAGGATGTAACGCATGACGGTTACCGTTCTTAAATCCAGCATACCGCAAAAATAAGGTTATTTTTCATACTATTGAATCAATCGAAGGGCAGAAGATTAACTTTTCCGGGTTAAATTTTTTTATATATTTAAATTAAAGTCAATGGTTCAGCTCTGAACAATAACTAAGAACTGCAATTAAAATTTTCATATGGAACTGATAAAAAAGCTTAATATAAAACTGCAAAACAAAGAAACCAGGGATTTTCTGGCTGATGCTCTATATCCTGATACCGGTGAAAAAATGCCGTTAGTGATTTTTGTACACGGTTATAAAGGTTACAAAGACTGGGGAGCCTGGAATCTGATGGCGGAAAGGTTTGCAGAAGCAGGTTTTTACTTTGTCAAATTCAATTCGTCCCATAACGGAACCACTGTTGAAGATCCCCACAATTTTAGGGATCTCGAGGCTTTCGGAAATAATAACTATTCAAAAGAACTTTCGGACCTGGGCGTGGTGATCGATCATTTTGTGAAAGAACCGAATGTGGATGACCAGAGGATTATTCTCATCGGGCACAGCAGGGGAGGAGGAATTTCTATCATCAAAACATTTGAAGATGAAAGAATCAACGGGCTTATCACTCTGGCAAGTGTAGATACTCTGGAACGTTTCCCAAAAGATGAGGCGTTAGAAAACTGGAAAAAAGAAGGCGTATATTATGTGCTGAACGGAAGGACAAAACAGGAAATGCCGCATTACTACCAGTTTTATGAAGATTTTGAAAAAAACATTCACCGCTTCGATGTAGAAAGGGCAACGGAAATGGCAAAAGCCTATGTGCTGATCATCCACGGAACCCATGATGAAAGTGTAAGTGTGAAAAATGCAGAACATCTTCATATCCTTAACCCTAACTCTGAGCTGTTTTTAGTTGAAGGCGCAGATCATACTTTTGGGGCAAAAGAACCCTGGATGGAAAACAGACTTCCTGAACATCTTAAAATCATAACCGAAAAGTGCATTGATTTTATTAATAAAAACATGAAATAATATTAATATATGGCATAAAATTTGAGTATCAGTTTTTCACGTATTAATGATATATTATGAAAAAACTGATCTTAAACGCCTGTGCGTTTTCGTTATTGACAGTAGTTTCCTGTAAAAAAGAGACAAAAATTGATCCATCTTCAGCAATGATTAAAGATTCTGTAACAATAAAAGCAGACTCAGCTGCTTCTTCCGCATCTTCCACCCGTAATATCATTACGAATAATATAGGAAAATACCCTCATGATATCAAATTATTTGAAAATAAAGATTTTACAGACAGGGTTAAGAAAATTACAGGGGCACAATACGATGAAATTTTTAATAACTTCAATGTAGAATCCCAAATTGTATCCGAAAACGGAATCTATAAGGTAACAGGCTGTAAGCAGCATGACTGCCCCGGGTATTCCACATCCATCTTTTATGACTCCAAGAATGATAATCTAAATGTTGCTATTGACAAAAATGGGAAAATAACAGATTTTACTGAGAAAGAAAAAATTAAGGTTACTGAAGTTCTCAAGTCTATGTAAGCAGTTCCAGATCTGTTGAAAAAATAAAAACCAGCCTTCATCAAGGCTGGTTTTTTTTATTGAGGAAGTGTGAATCATTGTATTGTTAAAAGTATCCAGGCTTCTTCGATTCTGCTTTCCAGAAGTAATTTCTGAGCATCCAAATGAACATTCTCATCTGCATGAAAATCTCCGGCAGGAAGAACTTCTACATTGGCAAGCATTCCCAGGTCGTTTCCTGTAAATACTTTACTATATTTGATGGAATCCGGCAAAAGATCGAACCCGATGCCTTTTGTTACCAACGGCTTCGGAACTTCAAAAAGGCTGTTCTCATTGCTTCTGGAATACCAGTTGCTTCCCAAACGGGCTACCATATCCAGCTTCTGTTGGTCTAAATTTCCAGATTCGTTCAGGTATTCTTCCCTGATATGGATTTTCTGCACTTCACAGATCACAAGGTTTCCTGCACCTCCCTGATCGCCTAATGATTTTACCTCCAAAACTTTACATTCAAAGTTGACAGGGCATTCTTCAATCAGTTTAGGCTGTACAAGGTCTGCTTCTTTCATCGTTAAGCCGGACTTAATAAACTCATTGACTCCGGTTTCATATTCTGTGGAAGCTAAAGAAATCTGCTGTACAATCGGAAAATTTACAGTCCCGATTACTACTTCAGGAACTTCCAGTACATTTTCCAAAGTATGTTTTGTGGTATTGTCACGCACTCTTCTCGATGGTGAAAAAATCAAGATCGGAGGAACGGTGCTGAACATATTAAAAAAACTGAACGGAGATAAATTAATGGTTCCGTTTTTATCAACTGTAGAAGCCAAAGCAATCGGTCGCGGTGACACAGCGGTCTGCATAATGGTTTGAAGCTGTACGGGAGATAATTCGGAGGGGATTACTGTTTTCATTGTTTTTGTTTAACACTTAAGTTAATTTTAGTTTTTTTGGTGTATTTTTTATAAGTACACTTGAGTTTTTTGAAAATCGTAGATTTTCATTCTTTTGGCAGTCCTTTAAAAGATTTAGCAGCAAAAAACTCACAACCTTCATGATATAGGTTGGTAACATTAAAATTAACCAATATTGAACGAGGTACTTTTAAAAGATTCATATAATTCAGTGTTTGAGCTTTATGAATCTGATGAATTTCAGAAACAGATTTTAGCTCTAAGACAATTAAATCTTCAATCAAAAAATCACACTTTAGCTTACAGTCTATATGTTGTCCTTTATAAATGAAAGGAATTTCAAGTTCACTTTGATATTTTAAACCTATTAGATTGAATTCTTTTTCTAAGCACTGATGATACACTTCTTCATATAAACCCGGGCCTGCCAGTTTATGAACCTCTATACAAGCTCCAACAACTTTATAAGAAAGTTCGTTAATCAGTTTTTGTGTAATCATGAGCAAAGAAATATGTTGAAAATCTACGATTTTCAAAAAACTAAAGTGAACTTAAATTTCCATAACCATTTAACTTAATAAACTTAAGTGTTTAATTTTAATTTATATGGTTAAACCGTTGGAATAATTTTTCCTGAAACCTCACCAAAACCTACTCTCACGCCATCTTTCTCTGCCCAGGCTTTCATGGTAACCGTATCGTTGTCTTCAATGAATTTTCTTTCCTGGCCATTGCTTAGCTGTAAAGGGTTTTGTCCTCTCCAGGTAAGCTCAAGCATAGACCCGAATGATTTTGGATCGCTTCCTGAGATGGTTCCGCTGGCATACAGGTCGCCAACCTCTACATTACACCCGTTTACCGTATGGTGAGCCAGCTGCTGGGCCATATTCCAGTACATGAATTTATAATTACTTTCTGAAATCAGGTTCTCTTCGCCATTTTCCGGCTTCAGGTATACTTCAAGATTGATATCATAGTTTTTGTCACCTTCAAACTTTAAATAATCTAAAACTTCAGGATCCTGTTTTGGAGAAGCTGTTCTGAATGGCTCCAGGGCTTCCAGGGTAACGACCCAAGGAGAAATGGATGAGCCGAAGTTTTTGGCAAGAAAAGGTCCCAGTGGAACATATTCCCAGGACTGGATGTCTCTTGCAGACCAGTCATTGAAAACAACCATTCCGAAGATGGCATCCTCAGCGTCTTTTGTAGAAATGCTTTCGCCCATTTCCGTGTTTCTGTTAAGAATAAAGGCCATTTCCAGTTCAAAATCAAGCTGCTTGCTTGGTCCGAAAACAGGTTTTTCTACATCTGCAGGCTTGGTCTGGCCTTTCGGACGGTTAATTTCCGTTCCTGAAACTACGATGGATGAAGCTCTGCCGTGGTAACCTACCGGAAGGTGTTTCCAGTTTGGAAGCAGTGCATTGGCAGGATCGCGGAACATTTTTCCTACGTTTGTAGCATGTTCTATGCTGCTGTAAAAATCCGTATAATTCGGGATGTGTACTGGCATCATCATTTTTACCTTATCAAGGTCATAAAATGCGTCTTCGATGGTTTTTTCATCTTTTGACAAGATAGAACCTTCCTGAAGAAGCTCCTGAATTCTGGTACGGACTACATTGGTAACAGGCTTTCCCAGTTCAATGAACTCGTTGATGGTGTAAGCTTCAAAGACATTATCAGCCAATCCTTCAATATCTTCAAAATAGGCAAGGTCGTAAAGGGTGGCAAGATCAATGACCTGGTCACCGATTCTTGTACAGCATCCGATATATTCTTTATTAAAAACGGCTACCCCGAAAGGAATATTATGTATAGAAAAGTCTGAATCTGAAGAATATTCTACAAATGATTTCATAATTTTTTTGGAATTTAAATTAAAATGGTAAGATAACAAATCTATCCAGATCTGCTAACCTGATTCTCCGGGAATTATTTCTTTTTGGAATAAGAGGCTTCATCTATCCACCTGTCTTTTGTGTTGACATCAATAAGATACAGGATATCATCCTGCTTGGTCAGCAGCAAGGTTTTGGTAACGGGCAGAGGAACTTTTTTATTTTCAAGTTTATCCGCTCTCAGGGAAAGAATATTTTTTTCTGATGATATCTCCCGTAAAAACATTTGAACTGCTTTCTCCGGTCGCTTTGTCATCAAAAACTTCCACATAGGTAGCTTCTTTACCTTTAATAACGATAAAATCTCTTTCAGTATGATCTTCCGCGTCCTTAATGAAGACAAATTTTTTATTGTCTACATTCACGTTTTCAAGATGCTGATTGATGCCTTTTCTTTCTTCCAAACGGTTCAGGATCTCATTAAGGGTTCCATACTGAGCTTTAAGCCCCAATGTTCCGAAAAATAAAACCCCGATTAATAATTTTCTCATAAATGTGTGTTTTAAAAAAAGTTTTGCCAGGACTTTTCATCCTGACAAAACTTTATATTCTATATTTAAATTAAAGATTTCCTCTTCTTTCCTGCTCTCTTTCCAATGCTTCGAATAATGCTTTGAAATTTCCGGCACCAAAGCTCTGTGCACCGTGTCTTTCAATGATTTCAAAGAATAGAGTAGGACGGTCCTCTACAGGCTTCGTAAAGATCTGAAGCAGGTAACCTTCTTCATCATGATCAATAAGGATGCCTAACTCCTGTAATTTTTTAAGATCTTCATCAATATGTCCAACTCTTTCGGGAACCATATCGTAGTAAGCCTCTGGTGGAGCGGAAAGGAACTCTACTCCGCGTTTTTTTAATTCGGTTACCGTGTGGATAATATCTTTTGTAGCTACTGCAATGTGCTGCACTCCTTCACCTTCATAGAAATCAAGATATTCTTCTACCTGGGATTTCTTTTTACCTTCTGCCGGCTCATTAATCGGGAATTTTGCGTATCCGTTTCCGTTGGACATTACTTTAGACATTAATGCAGAATATTCCGTATTGATCTGCTTGTCATCAAAAGAAAGGATGTTCACAAATCCCATTACTTTTTCGTACCATTCTACGGTAGGGATCATTCTGTTCCAGTCTACGTTTCCTACACAGTGGTCTACATATAATAAGCCTGCTTCTTCAGGGTTGTAATCGCTTTCCCACTTTTCATATCCTGGCATGAAGGCTCCTGTATAATTTTTTCTTTCAACAAACATGTGGATCGTTTCTCCGTATGTGTAAATTCCGGACATTCTTACTTCACCGTTGTCATCTGTTAAAGTTACAGGCTCCAGATATGGTTTTCCGCCTCTTTTAGTAGTTTCTTCAAAAGCTTTGTAGGCGTCGTCTACCCAAAGTGCCAAAACTTTCACTCCATCACCATGTTTTTTTACGTGCTCGCTGATAGGTGAGTCGGATTTAAGCCCTGTTGTTAATACCAATCTTATTTTCCCCTGCTGAAGAACATAAGAAGCGCGGTCTCTTACTCCTGTTTCAGGACCAGCATATGCTACAGACTGAAAACCGAAAGCGGTTTTGTAATAGTGGGCGGCCTGTTTAGCATTTCCTACATAAAACTCAATGTAATCTGTACCGTTGATAGGTAAAAAATTCTCAGCTTGAGCAATTTTTTCGGCAAATGTAAGTGTTGACATATTTCTATTTTTACTTTTATTTTAATGAATGCAAATTACAAAAATCTTAGAAATAGCGAAAGTATTGGAATAGATTCCTTCAATATACTTAACATAATGTTAAAGAAGAGTTCATTTAAGTATATTTAAGTTTCTTTATAATTAAATTGGATATCTATCTTTGATACACCAATAAGTGAAAAAAAATATTTTCGAAAAAAGGAAAGCCGTAGAAATTTCTACGGCTTTCCCTATTTTTGTATTCAGGCTTTTCTGTTTAATCTGCCTGCATCGGGATTATAATTATCCCATATTTTCCATGTATTATTTATTTTACGGATAAAATAAATCTGGGTATTAAGCTGGTTTACGAAGTGTTCTTCTCCGGTTTCACCTACTTTGAACAGAAGATTCCAGAATTCCTGGGTTTCCAGTATTTTTTTTCAGGTTCGTCGGTAACCAGATGAATATCAAAAACCTCGTAGTTGGAACGGTTGTTTTTAGTCACCAGGTGAAAGTCTCTTTCACATAATTCTTTGCTGAACCCGGAAGCTCTTTCCAGAAACGGAGAACCGTCAAATACCAGATCTTTAAATACTTCTGTATTATGCTCCGGGAATTTCTTGTAAAATTCAAATGCCGTAGCACAATAATCGTATACCATTTTGGTGAGAAATTCAAGGTCTCCTTCTACCGGTTCTTTTTCCGGTCTTTTCAGCTTCATGGACTGTATATAGTCGTTCAGGTCTTTATAGCCCAGAAAAATGCAGATTTTATCCAGTGTTTTCAGAAATCTGAGATCATTATGTGTTTTGTCCTGATAATCGTTTTCGAAAAAACGTTGCAGGGTGACATGTGATATTGTATTTCCTATTTCAAATTTTTTCCCCCTTTTAGTTCTTCAGCTTCAGATAATTCATCTTTTATAATTTCAGAAAGAATAATATAATGGCTTCTTTTCCACTCATTCACATTCCCCAAAACTGAATTTCTTACTTTTTCATGCTTTCCAACTTCTTCTCTTATCGAATTATATATAGTTTTCAATTTCCTTTGGTTTTGAATGAGTTTATCAAAAACACTGCCAAAATGTTAAATTATTTCTAAGACCAGTTTTGTTGAGTTATTAATATGCTATCATAATTTATAAAAAAACAGTCAGGCGGAATAAAGCTGAGATTTTCTTAGTGTTTAAATCGTTCATAAGCAGCTCTTTCCAGCATTTCCCTGTCATCCGGGTGTGCGATGCTGATAAGCTCCTGAGCCCGCTGGCGGAGATTTTTACCATATAAATAAGCTGTGCCGTATTCTGTCACTACATAATGGATATGTCCTCTTGTTGTCACCACACCGGCTCCCTGTTTAAGAAAAGGAACGATCCTTGAAACTCCTTTTTTGGTTCTTGAGGTGATGGCAATTATCGGTTTTCCGTCCTCACTCAGCGCTGCCCCTCTCATAAAGTCCATCTGGCCTCCGATTCCGCTGTATTGCAATGTCCCGATGGAATCCGCACATACCTGTCCGGTAAGGTCTATTTCAATGGCAGAATTAATGGCTACCATTTTTTTATTCCTCATGATATTGATCGGGAAGTTCACATCGCTTACATCTTTGAAGGCAAAAACGGTATTATCATCCACATAATCGTAGAGCTTTCTGGTTCCAAAACAGAAACTTGTGATGGTTTTATTATCGTTGTAGCCTTTGTATTTGTTATTGATCACATCATTCTGGATCAGGTCTATAACGCCGTCACTCAGCATTTCCGTATGAACACCGAGGTCTTTATGATTGTTTAGACATTTCAGAACAGCATCAGGAATAGTCCCGATACCCATCTGCAATGTCGATCTGTCCTCAATAAGTTCTGCTACATTTTTTCCCACAAGCATTTCTTCGGGACCTACTTTTGAACCGTAATCTACAGTCGGGAGCTCTTCTTCGTGCCAGACCAGCTTATGAATCCTGCTGATGTGGATCATCCCGTCTCCGTGCGTTCTCGGCATTAAAGGATTAACGATGGCAACAATAATTTTGGCGGTATCAACGGCAGCTCTTGCCACATCTACAGAAGTTCCCAAAGTACAGAAACCGTGTTTGTCCGGTGGAGAAACGGTTACCAGAGCCACATCCAACGGAAGTATGTTTTTTCTGAACAGAATAGGGATCTCGCTTAAGAACACAGGAACAAAATCTCCTCTGTCTGAATTCACCGCGTCCCTCACTGGTGTTGATACGAATAAGGAATTAACAAAGAAACTGTCCTTGTATTCCGGTTTTGCAATTTCAACGTTTCCCTGCTGGGTGATGGAAACCATCTCTACATTTTGCAGACGGTGGGATTGTCTTGCCAGTTCGTCTATTAAATAATTCGGAGTACACGCACTTCCGTGGAAAAATACGCGGTTTCCGCTTTTTACAGTATATATCGCTTCTTCTGCACTAATATAATTGTACA
This sequence comes from Chryseobacterium sp. GTID13, assembly GCF_056172655.1. Classification (NCBI taxonomy): domain Bacteria; kingdom Pseudomonadati; phylum Bacteroidota; class Flavobacteriia; order Flavobacteriales; family Weeksellaceae; genus Chryseobacterium; species Chryseobacterium sp. GTID13. Next base: position 485,298 of record NZ_JAOCMB010000007.1, on the reverse strand, counting down.
TAATGAAATTTTTATGAGTGATTTTTTTATTCCTGGGAACGGTCTTCCATGGTTTTATCTGATTCTTCCAGCCATGAGGTTTTGTATGAAGGGTCTTCTACTTTCAAAGCTTCTTCTGTGATTTTCAATGGACGGAATGGGTCGACCATTACGGCATATTCTTCCGTGAATTTTTTACCGATACTTCTTTCCATAGCTCCCGGGTGAGGTCCGTGTACGATTCCTCCCGGATGCAGCGTGAAGTCCATCAGGTCGATGTGGTTTCGGCTCATAAAGTCGCCTTCTGTATAGAATAAAACCTCATCAGAATCAATATTTGAGTGATTATAAGGTGCCGGAATAGCTAAAGGATGGTAGTCATACATTCTGGCACAGAACGAACAGACTACGAAATTGTGACCTTCAAAATTCTGGTGTACCGGAGGCGGTTGGTGAATTCTTCCGGTAATAGGTTCAAAGTTTTTAATATTGAATTTATAAGGATAAAAATATCCGTCCCATCCTACGACATCAAAAGGGTGTGTGGCGTAGATAAAGTCCGTGATCTGGTTTTCTTTTTTTACTTTAATTAAAAATTCACCTTTTTCATCTTTAGGCTCTTTAAAAACCGGAGCTATGATGTCTCTTTCGCAGAAAGGAGAATGCTCCAGCAGTTGGCCGAATTCGTTTCTGTAGCGTTTCGGGGTATAAATAGGAGAGTGGCTTTCAAGGACAAAAAATACGGTATCTTCTGATTTCAGCTCTACCTGATAGATGGTCCCGCGGGGAATAATGAGGTAATCACCGGTCACAAATTCCAGATCTCCAACGAAAGTTTTCAGGATTCCTGTTCCCTGGTGAACATATAAAAGCTCATCACATTCTGCGTTTTTATAGAAATAGTCCATCGACTTTCTCGGCTTCGATAATCCCATTTTCAGGTCATTGTTCATCAGAAGGATCTTTCTGCTGTCCATAAAATCGTCTTCAGGAGTTACATTCATGCCTTTAAACATTCTTGGAGCAACGTTTTTTTCTACTGCGATCTTTGGCGTCACATCTTTTGCCGGCCCGATCGATTTTATCTGGGTAGGGCGGTGTATATGATATAATAATGAGGAAATTCCGTGAAAGCCTTCTGTTCCGAAAAGCTGTTCATAGTAAAATTTATCTTCCGGCGATTTGAAAATCGTGTGTCTTTTTTGTGGGATATTTCCCGCTTGATGATATCTCATTTTACTTTTATATGTAGTTTCTCAAATTTAATCATTTTTCATGAATTCATTCCAACAACATTTATCATGGTGTTTTGTAATTCAAAAATAATTGTTAGATTTGTCTAACAATTTTAATTTCATGAAACGAATATTATTTTCTGTTACTCTTTTATCCTCTTTTTGTTTTTCTCAGGAGACAGACAGCCTGAATTTACAGCAAAATGTAAAAGCCGATTCTGCAGCAGTTTTAAAAACAAAAGTGAAAACGAGTACTATTGAAGATGTTGTTATTACCGGAACCATAAAGCCTTTCAGCAGATCAAAAAGCCCCGTAGCCGTAGAGGTTTACAGTCAAAAATTTTTTCAGAAAAATCCTACGCCAAGCATTTTTGAAGCTATAGCAATGGTGAATGGAGTGAAGCCGCAGCTGAATTGCTCAGTATGTAACACGGGAGATATCCATATCAACGGCCTGGAAGGTCCTTATACAATGATTCTGATTGACGGAATGCCTATTGTAAGCTCTCTTTCCACAGTATACGGCTTAAGCGGGATTCCCAACAGTCTTGTGGACAGAATTGAAGTGGTAAAGGGGCCGGCTTCCTCTATTTATGGTTCCGAGGCGATGGGCGGAGTGATCAACATTATTACCAAGAATGCACTGACGGCTCCTAAATTAAGTGTCGATCTGATGACGAGTACCTGGAGTGAAAATAATCTTGATGTTTCAACGAAATTTAATATTGGAAAAAGTGCAGCCTCTTTATTGAGTTTAAATTATTTCAGCTTTAAAGAAAAAATAGACCAGAACAATGATAATTTTACGGATGCAGCCTTGCAAAGCAGGATTTCAATTTTTAATAAATGGAATTTTAAGAGAAAAGAAAACCGTCAGGCAAGTGTGGCATTGAGATATTTATACGAAGACCGTTTCGGAGGAGAAATGCAGTGGAACAGATCTTACCGTGGAAGTGGTGATGTGTACGGCGAAAGTATTTATACGAACAGGGCAGAGGTGTTCGGGCTTTACCAGTGGCCCTTGAAAGAATATATCGTAACCCAATTTTCTTACAATTACCATGACCAGAATTCTTTCTACGGCAGTAATCCCTATGATGCCCTGCAAAAAGTGGCATTTGTACAGACCTATTGGAGTAAAAAAATAGGAAGCCATGATCTTACCGGAGGAGTTACTTTCAAAAGCACCTTTTATGATGATAATACGCCCGGAACTCTATCTTCGGACGGAATTACCAATGCCCCGATGAAATCACCAATCTGGGGAGCTTTTCTACAGGACCAATGGGAAATTAACGAAAAAAATACGCTATTGCTAGGATACAGGTTTGATTACGATAAGATCCATCATGAAGTACATTCGCCAAGGCTGGCATGGAAATATTCTCCCAATCCTTACCATACTTTGCGGTTCAATTTTGGGACCGGTTTCCGTGTGGTGAACCTGTTTACGGAAGATCATGCTGCGCTTACAGGTTCCCGTGAGGTACTGATTAAGTCTGATCTGAAACCTGAAAGATCGGTCAACGGAAATCTGAACTATATCTGGAAAATTCCGGTGGGAAACCGCATGCTGCAATGGGATGCCTCGGCATTTTATACCTATTTCAGCAATAAAATTGTAGGGGATTTTGATACCGATCCGGATAAAATCATTTATGACAATCTCCATGGATACGGAATTTCAAGAGGAGCATCACTGAATGTGGATTACAGCTTCAGTTTTCCTTTAAGTGTCGGCCTGGGAGTGACCTATCTGGATGTTTACCAGAAATTTGACGGAGACCAAACAAAATCACAACAATTACACGCCCCGAAATGGAGCGGAACCTATAATCTTTCTTATAAGTTCCCGAATGATCTTAGTATTGATTTTACGGGGCAGTTCTATGGACCAATGAGACTACCGGTACTTCCCAATGATTATCGGCCTGAATACTCACCTTTTTATTCTTTAGCCAATATTCAGGTTTCAAAAAGCTTTAAATCCGGTTTTGAAGTGTATTGCGGGATTAAAAACCTGTTCAATTTCACGCCGAAAGATCCTTTGATGAGGCCTTTCGACCCGTTTGACAAGCATGCGGATGATCCAATAAGCAATCCGAACCATTATACTTTTGATACGGCTTACGGATATGCCCCTATGCAAAGGATCAGAGGTTTTCTGGGCGTAAAATATACTTTAAAATGAAAAGAATTTTATTTTTAATGTTGGTGCCCTGTTTTTATCTGTCGCAAATGAAGACAGGCACCTTTTCTGATCTCGAAACTTTAATGGAAAAAGATCCTAAACCGGTTATCATCCATTTGTACACAGACTGGTGCTCAGTTTGTAAAATGGAAAAAAAAGCTTTGAATAATGATGAAGAAATAGTGAGGCTGATTAATGAAAAATTTTATCTGATCAATTTTGAGGCTGAAAAAACGAAAGAAAAGATAAAATTTCAGGGAAGAGAATTTGAATATCTGCCGAATGGAAATTCCGGAATTCACGAGCTGGCATTGGCTTTGTCTAAAAATAAGGGCCAGCCTGTTTATCCCTTGTGGATTGTTCTGTATAAGGATCAGAAGTTAGTGTATTATCATGAAGGTCTCTGGTTGCCGGAAAATATGAAGCAGAAACTTCTGGAAATTTCTGCTTTGTAACTGTTTTTCTGATGTCATTGCGAGGAGCGAAGCGACGAAGCAATCTCAATAATTTTTTTTGTTTGAACTTTAGATTGCTTCACCTAAAGGTTCTCAATGATGGATATTTCTCTCGCAGATTTTGCAGATTGAGCAGATTTCTTGTTGCCGGATATTTCTATAGCGGAATAATCTTTCAATCTTTGAATCTTTGAATTTTTTAATCTTTTAATTTCTTAATGTTTTAATGTTTCAATTTTCACCAGCATCAATAAGTACTGCGAGCTGGATACACGGCTCTTCCGACCGGTTGCTCCAGGCATGATTGGTTCCTCTCTGAATGACAATGTCTCCAGGTTTAAGTAAAGTTTCACCTTCTTCCATGATCAGGTAAAGTTCACCGGAAAGAATGATGATGTAATCTAAAGTCTGCGTCTGATGCATCATGGGATGAGGTGCTCCGGCTTTAAATTCCACCCCGAGATCTTTATCGGGAGGGATGACAACGTAACGGAAATAAGTCCCGTTTTTCGGGGTTTGCGGAAATCCTGTGTTAGGAATTTTCGTTTCAATATCCAGTACTGCCGGCATTTTCTGCGTGTTCCAGATGTCTGAAATGATAAGCCCCGGAAGATGTTCCACTACATTTTCTGCCTGCCGGTCTTCAATAATAACAGATTTCCCGTTTTTGATTCCAGTGACAATGCGTCTGGGTATTTTATTCATGTTTCATGATGAGTTTGTGACCTTGGGTCTGATTATTTTTAAGAATGGAATGGGCTTTCAATACTGTTTCCAGCGAAAGATCCCCGACTGTTCTGTATTGAGGCGGGCTGATAATTCCGTTTTCAATAAGCTTGGAGATTTCCTCCAGATTTCCTTTGTAATATTGATAATCCTTGCTCATGGTGTAGGAATAATTGGAAATATTCACAATTACGGTTCCTTTATTGAAAAGGGTTTCATGAGCATCTTTTGTAACAAGGGCGGTAACATCGGCATAGGTTCCGTTAATTTTCAAGACCTCTGCAGTGACCTCAGACATATAATTTCCGACGAGGTCTATCCCAAAATCGAAAGGCTTATTGTTATTGGCTTTTAAAAGATCGTCAACAAGATTTTCTTCTTTATAATTAATAATCTGATGATTTTGTAAACCAATTTTTAATAGAATCTGCCTGTTTTCCTCACTTCCGACAGTTGCCACAACATTGCGGAAACGATTTGCCGTTAAATATTTAATCACAAAAGAGCCGACTCCGCCTGTAGCTCCGGTAACTAAAATAGTATCATCGGGATTTAATTTCAAACGCTTGAAGGTCTGTAGCGCGGTAAGTCCCGCCGAAGGAATAGCTGCAGCCTGCTCAAAAGAAATTCCTTTGGGCTTCAATGCAACGATAGCTTCCGGGACGGCAATATATTCGGCATAAGTCCCGTTGCTTCCCATCGAACCGCTTCCACAGAAGACTTCATCTCCGATGTTGAACTGATGGGCGTTGGCTCCTTTTTCTACAACTATTCCGGAAAGCTCACGGCCTAAAACAGGCGAGCTGACCAGCTTTCGTTCAAGCTCATTTTCAATCATTTGATAATCAATCGGGTTGAAACCGCTCGCCTTAATCTGAATTAAAACTTCGTGATCTTTTGGAACAGGTTTTTCAAACACAGCATTTTCAAGCTGGAAATTTTTATTTAATGCAATAACTTTCATATCAGTAAATTTGATACACAAATGTAAAGTGAGAATAGTTTATATTTGCTACCAGTTAACTATTGGTAACTAGTTACCTTAATGAAACTATTATGGCAAAAATTATTGAAAACGGTATAGAAAGGGAAGCAAGCTGTACAGAAGAGCTTTTTGCAATGCGCGACAGCCTCGATGTTTTGGGAGGAAAATGGAAGCTGATGATTTTGCGTTACCTGACGAACAGGACAGACCAGCAGATTCATTTTAAAAAACTGCAGCGTGGAATTGACGGAATTTCTGCCAAAATGCTCAGCAAAGAACTGAAAGAGCTGGAAATGAATCTTCTTATTACCAGAACCATTCAGGATACAAAACCCATTACCGTATTGTATGCCGTTACAGAATATGGAAAATCAGTTTTACCGGTTACTGAAACGCTCGTGAACTGGGGGATTATTCACAGGGAGAAAATTAAGGAATCAATGAGTTTCTGATATATAGATAAAAAAATCCTCAAACCCGGGGTAGAGTTGAGGATGTTAAGTTTGATCAAATATTTTGTTTATTAATTTTTATTTAACCACGACTGTACCAGTTCAGAGTGATCGTCCACCCATTGTTGGGCAGTAGCCTCTTTATTTTTACTTTGTTCCATTTTCATTAAGAGATCAGACATGTTTTCATCATCAAAATGGAGTCTGGAAAAGAATTTTGCCAACTCGGGATGATCTTTCGCAAAGCTTTTTCTGGAATAGGTTTTAATCTGTTCCGCTTCACCAAATATCTTTTTGGGATCATCAAGAAACTTAAGCTTCATTTTACCAAACATCCAGTGAGGCTGCCATCCGGTTACCACAATCCATTCTTTACGCTGTATAGCATTCTGCAATTCGGTGATCATGGCAATGGTAGAGGAGTTGATCTGCTGATAATCCAGCTGATAATCTATAATGGCTTTGTCTGTACCAGTGGTTAATCCGGCCCCTTTTTCAATTCCTATAATTCTGTGGTTGAATTGATCCTTGTGCTGATTGAGTTCTTCAATGGAATTAATAGTAACGTACTCCGGTACAACCAATCCTATACGTCCATTGTCATAATTGGTTCCAAGATGAGTCAGCCCCGGAAATTTAGCCAGTTTTTTAGCATGGGTGTAAGGAAGCCAGACTCCCAGGAAAAGATCTGTATCTTCATTATTCATTGAAGCCATGATCATATCCGTAGATGCTTTTTGAATAATAACATGATAGCCCTGTTTGTCCAGAATAGCTTTAACCACGTGGGTCATCGCAACATCCTCGGCCCAGCCATCGACCATTCCGATGGTGATATATTTTGAGTTTTTTATGTTTTCACACGAGTTTAATACCGTAAATACGAGCATTAAAACGGGAAAAAAAGATATTTTAATCGCTTCATTTTATTGTTTTTTCTTTACAAATCCCTGCGTAATACGGTCCAGGATAATGGCTAAAATCACGACGGATAAACCACTTTCAAATCCTAATCCGATATCCAGATTATTAATTCCTTCCAATACTTTCTCTCCCAAACCGCCAGCTGCAATCATTCCTGCAATAACAACCATGGATAAGGATAACAATATGGTTTGATTGATACCCGTTAAAATCGTTTTCATCGCTAAAGGAAGTTCTACTTTGAAGAGAATCTGACGATTGGTGGCTCCAAATGCCCTTGCCGCTTCTACAATATCTTTCGGAACGGCTTCAATTCCCAATGTCGTTAACCGAACAGCAGGCGGCATAGCGAAAATAATCGTTGCAAAAGCTCCCGGTACTTTACCGATACTGAAAAACAGCACAGCAGGAATCAGATAGACAAATGCGGGCATGGTCTGCATCAGATCGAGTAAAGGGCGAATGATCTTGTCTGCTATTTTGCTTTTGGCAGCTAAAATTCCCAGGGGAATAGAAAGAATAAGGGCTGTAATGGTGGAAACAAAAATAAGCGCCAGCGTTTCCATGGTTTCTTTCCAGAGTCCCATTAAAAATATCAGACTTAATCCCGCTGCGGTTACCACGGCAATGCCTTTTCCGGCTTTCCATAATGCCAGGAGGGTAAAAAAGAGAATGATTACATAAAAAGGAGTGTTTGTTAAAACCCATTCAATCCCCATAATGGAGGAGTTTCCCAGATGTTTTATGACATCAAATACAGGCTTTCCGTTTTCTGTGAGCCAATTGATTGCAGTTTCTACATATTGGCCTATATCTATAGTTTTATTCATCTTATTGGTTGTTTGCAATTTCTTTTAATTCTATAATCTCTTCTTCATTAAACTTGGTAGCTTCTATAATAAGTGATAATTGGGTAACAAGACCTAAAAATTTATTATCTTCATTAATTACAGCGATGGCCGATTTGCTTCCGGAAATTAATGGTAACATTTCTTCTACAGTTACTTCAGGATAAACCGAAGGAACATTACTGTTGATAATAGATTCTACTGTTGGTTCTTTCTTTTTGGCAATGCGGACAACATCGTTAAGCGTTACAAATCCTAAAAATTTATTCTGAAAATCTACAACAGGCAGGTTTTCCAGACCGGTAGTCCTCATTTTTCTTAAAGCTCCTTCAGGTCCGTCTTTTCTGAAACGTACCACTGTCGCTTTGTCGAACATTAAAGATTTTGCGGTGATGATCGTTTTACGGTCTACTTTCTCTACGAACGCTTTTACATAATCACTTGCAGGATTGGTTAAAATTTCTTCGGCCGTTCCTATCTGTTCTATGACTCCATCTTTCATAATGACGATACGGTCTCCGATTTTAATCGCTTCATCCAGGTCGTGGGTGATGAAGACAATGGTTTTTTGCAATGTATTCTGCAGTTCAAGCATCTGGTCCTGCATTTCAGATTTTATCAGTGGATCCAGTGCGGAGAAAGCTTCATCCATAAGCAAAACTTCAGGATCGTTTGCCAAAGCTCTTGCTAATCCTACTCTCTGCTGCATTCCTCCTGAAAGCTGCGAAGGGTATTGATTTTCAAAACCGGTTAATCCAACGATGTCCAGCGCTTTCTGTGCTTTTTTATCCCGGGAAGCTTTATCTTCTCCTCTTATTTCCAACCCGAAACCCGCATTGTCTAAAACCGTATGATGGGGCAGCAATCCGAATTTCTGGAATACCATACTCATTTCCGTTCTTCTTACTTCCAACAGCTCTTTGTTGTTTTTGCCGGTAATATCATCGTCATTGATGTATACTTTTCCGGAAGTAGGCTCATTCAACCTGTTTAGACAGCGCAGCAGGGTAGATTTTCCACTTCCCGACAGTCCCATGATGACAAAAAATTCTCCTTCATAAATTTCAAAACTGGCTTTGTTGATTCCTATGGTACAGCCTGTTTTTTCAAGAATTTCCTTTTTGGAAAAACCTTTGTCAAGAAGTTCCTGTGCTTTTTCTTTGTTTTTACCAAAGATGATCGTCAGGTCTTCCACTTTAAGTTTTACTTTTCTAATGTCTTCATTTTTTTCCATATTCAGAATTTTTCAATTAATAATTTGATATAAAGAATTGTACACCAATTCATTATATATGTTTAGCATTAGTTGTCATGCTGTTGGCAATAGGATAAAATAATTTGCTAAGCCTTTAATGATAAAAGCTTTAAACAAAAAATAACAGCATAAAGGCCTGTTGTGGTCTTATGTTTATTTTAAATATTTCAATAGATTATACTCTAGAAAAAGAGTGTATTATATAAAAGAAGCTCGTCTTTTATATAGATTCTATAATTAAATTACTGATGAGGTAATTACAGATATGTGTACTGAACAACTTGAATGGCTACATTTGATCAAAATGCTTGCCAGCATCAAAAAACTGGATATCAATTTTATGATGGTGCAAATTTACGTATTTTATATTAAATGGACTTTTACAGATGTAAAGTGTTGATTTTCAATAAGATTTTAAAGTGGTGGTTTTACGGAAATTTTTCTCTTATCATTAAAGTTAAGAGAATATGGATGTTCAGGTTATTTTAGGAAGTTCTTTTATAATTTAGCTTTATAAGGCTACTTCAATAAAACAGCAATAATCGCAAGGATGGCAGGCAAAGCCTGAACGAAAAATATTTTTTTGGTAGCAGAAATCGCTCCATAAATTCCGGCCACGGCTACACATCCTAAAAAGAAAAGCGCTACATTCGTCTGCCATTGTGGATCTTTAATTAAAAAAGACCAGATGAGTCCGGCAGCTAAGAAACCATTATAAAGCCCCTGGTTGGCCGCCAATCCTTTCGTAGGCTTAAACATTTCTGCCGGTAATGCAGCTTTGAATACTTCTTTCCCTTTGGTTTCCCAGGCGAACATCTCCATCCACAGGATATAAATATGTTCCAGGGCAACGACAGCGATCAGAATTTTAGCAACGACTTCCATGATTTTAATGTTTTTGACATTGTAAAACTAAAAAATAAAGTTAAGTTTGGTTACTTAATTGCAAAGATGGACAGTTTCAAGGCACATTTAAATAAATTTATCAAGATTACAGATGAGGAATTTGCTTCCATATTTTCTTTTTTTACAGAAGTGGAAGTGAAGAAAAAGCAGAACCTGATGCTTCATGGAGAGATCTGCAAATCGATGTATTTTGTTTCTATAGGCTGTCTCAGAAAATTTTTCATCAACGAAAAAGGAGCGGAACAAACCACTGAATTTGCCATAGAAAACTGGTGGATCACGGATACTTTCGCCTTCGAAAGACAGATCAAATCGGATTTTGGTATCCAGGCGGTGGAGCGTTCTACGATTCTTGTGATAGACAATCAGCAGCAGGAGCTTCTGCTGGAAAAACATCCCGTTATGGAACGGTATTTCAGAATGGTCTATCAAAGGGCTTACGCAGCTTCGGAAAGACGAATCCGTTATTTGTATGAAATGTCCAGAGAAGAATTATATGTACATTTCAGTACGCTGTACCCGTGGTTTATCCAGAGAATTCCACAGTATTTAATAGCTTCTTTTTTAAACCTTACTCCGGAATACCTGAGTGAAATCAGAGCAAAATTACGTTCTTAAACCAGTTTAAGATTTTTACCGATTATAAGTCGGAGATTTGTCATGTGATTAAAAACCAGTATCATGACAGACAGAAGTATCAACTTCCCGCAGTTGTTTTTAAGGCTTGCCATTGCCGTAACGATGCTTTCAGCAGTTGCGGACAGATTCGGTTTCTGGGGTGCCGGTTCAGCCTGGGGAAACTGGGAAAATTTTGAGGCATATACCAGGAAGCTCACCTTTTTCCTTCCGGAGTCTTTAAGTACTGTTTCGGCTTATGCGGCTACTTTCTTTGAAATCCTTTTTCCTTTAATGCTTCTTGTGGGTTGGAAAACCAGGATTGCAGCTTATGGAGCGGGTCTTTTGCTGCTGGTATTTGCATTGTCTATGACCATCGCATTGGGAGTTAAGGCTCCGCTTGATTACTCTGTCTGGGTAGGAAGTGCCGGAGCATTTTTACTGGCGGTTCAGCCGAAGTATTTTTTTAGTATAGATCATTTAACCCATAAATAATAATAGTATGAGCGCAAGATTAAATATTGCCAGCGTAGATTCAGCGGCTTACAAAGCGATGCTTGGACTGGAAGGATACCTTCAGACCATTTCACTCAACCCGATCCAAAAGGAGCTAATTAAGATCAGGGCTTCACAGATCAACAAATGTGCTTTCTGCCTTGATATGCATACAAAAGATGCCCTTAAATACGGTGAAACAACGCAAAGAATTTTCATTCTGAACGGCTGGAGAGAAGCTAAAGATTTTTTCACGGAAGAAGAGCAGGTTCTCCTGGCGATGACAGAGGAAATTACCCTGATCAGCGATAAAGGTCTTACAGAAGAAACATTCCAGAAGGCAAAACAGTATTTTGATGAGGCAGCCATTGCACAGATCATTATGGCCATCGTGACCATCAATGCATGGAACAGAATTGCTGTAAGTACGCATATGGACATTCCAAAATAGTTTTTTGTAAAAAAATATTATCAGAATAGCCTTTCAGTTTTTGAAAGGCTATTTTGTTGTTGCGATCGCTGCTGGGGATTGTTATGTTTAAAAATTTTATTCCTGTTTTTTATTAAAAATAATGTGATTTTGATTTTTTTATCATGAATTATGATGCTATTTGTAACATTTTTGACATTTTACTACTAACTGCTAAATCAATAAAAATAATATGAAAAGAACAACTACAATTATCAAAACTTTAGCCATCACATTATCTTTGGGATCTGCTCCTCTTGTCTTAGTACACGCACAGGACAGAGAGACCGAGGTTTCAGTAAAGAATCTGCCTAAAATTTCCACTTCTTCTGCAATGGGAAACTTTTATGCAAGTTTTAACGGACAGAATATTCCGACGGATTTTCTAATGACGAATTTGAAAAAGTGGCTGGGAACAGATGCCAACCATACTTTTGAACTGGTTAGTGCCAAAACGGATGAATTGGGTATCAAACATTCTGTTTTTCAGCATTACTTTAAAAATGTAAGAGTTGCAGATGAATTAATCCTTGTACATGAAAGGGATGGAAAAGTAACCTATGTGAACGGAGAATTAACTGCGAATATCAACCTGACTGTTCAGCAGTCTCTTACCAAAGCAGAAGTTGAAAGTATTGTCAATGCCGACCTGAGAACACAGGATACAACTTTTGCAGATTTTGAGCAGGTAATAACAAAAGTATATGCCGGTAAAGGCGTAGAACTGCATTCGGTTTCCCAGATAGATGCCCTGTCTCTGAAAACTTTGCAGGGGTACATGTACTATATAGATAACGAAACAAAGCAGATCGTAAAGAAGCTGGAAAAAATTCATCATCATAATGTAGCTCCTGTTATTAATAATATTTCAACCGTTAAGCTTTCAGCAGCACTTACATCTGTGGTAATTCCTTTTCTGGATACTTCGTCAACAAGTGCGACCTATTATAAAGGAAACCAGCAGATTACTGTAGATTCTTACAACGGAGCTTTCCGTCTGAAGGATAATGCAAGAAACGTACATACCCTCGACGGAACCGGTTGGGACGGTAACGGAAGCGCTGCTTCAGGTTTAACAGGTACAATTAATGAATATTCCAACAGTACGGCCAACTACACGGCTGCAGCTACCAAACCCGCTGTAGAAGTACATTGGGCAATGGAAAAAGCGCATGATTATTATGTAAACAGACATAACAGGAACTCTTATGACGGCAGCGGATCTATCATAAGAAACTATTATAATATTAATTTTAACAGGAATGCAACCACCGGTGCAGGCCAAACCCCAATTGACGGGACTAATGCAGCGGCAATTGACCAGCAGGGAATTGTAGCCATGGTGTATGGCAGTGGGTTATACCAGGGACAGGCAGGATATTTTGGTCCTATTGTGGGAATAGATGTGGCAGGACACGAATATTCACACTTAATGGTCAGCAGAACAGCTAACCTTGCTTATCAGGCCGAGTCCGGAGCGCTGAATGAATCTTTTGCGGATATGTTCGGTACAGCTATAGAATTCTATTCCAATGTAAATCCAAACTGGACTATTGCAGAGGGAATTCCTAATCCTGGTTTAGGAGCTAATTATTTCAGAAATATGGCCAATCCTAATGCAGGCTCCAACCAGATTGGCGGGCAGCAGCCTGATACTTATCAGGGGACTAACTGGGCAAGTACAGCCCCTCCGTATAACCAGACCAATGATCACGGAGGCGTGCACAAAAACAGTGGAGTAGGAAACTATTGGTTTTATCTGCTTTCCCAGGGAGGTTCAGGGACTAATGATAACGGAACTGCATTCAATGTGACTGGACTTACCATCCAGAAAGCGGAAAAAATTGCATTCAGGACTTTGACTACTTACCTTACGGCGAACAGCGGTTATATTAACGCTTATGATCAATCCAAGCAGGCTGCTATTGATCTTTACGGGGCAAATTCCAACGAGCTGCAGCAGGTAGAAAATGCATGGTGTGCGGTAGGAATTGGTAATTGTGCCAAATTGCTCGCCGTTGATGAAACCATTAAATCCGAACTTCAAAATATTAAAATTTATCCGAACCCGGCTACTAACGGTCAATTTACTATTGAATCCAATATAAAAGGTGCCGCAGATTATGAAATCTATGATCTTTCAGGCAAGCTGATCAAGCCGGCTGAGAAACTGGAAAAAGGCATCAATAAAGTGAATGGCAGCGGGATACAGTCAGGAGTGTACCTCGTAAAAATAAATGCTGAAGGGAATACTGTTTCCAAGAAAATAGTTATTAAATAATTAATATTTAAAATATTATAAAAATAGCCTTCAAAACTGAAGGCTATTTTATTTTGATGAATCAGATTCTAATAGATGGCTACAGGATTGATATTCACCTGTGTAGATCCTACATATAATGGCTGTCCCAGAACAAACAGAAATTCCCAGATCTTATCTTTCACCAATGGACGGCTGTCAATCAGCTCCAGATTGTAAATACCTTTTTTGGCCAGCATAAACTGGTTAATAGGGAATTCTTCCTTAGACTTTGGATTGGGATAAACTTCTGATGCCCAGGTGTCTCCCCCGAAGGCAACAATTCCTTGGTCAGCAAGCCATTGCGCGGCTTCCATACCAATTCCGGGCTCGGTTTCCAGGAATTTCCGGTTTTCTTTTCCGATCAGCTCCAGCCATCCGGTATTGAACAGGACGATGTCGCCTTTTCTCAAAGTTAATTTCTGTTTCTTTAAAACGGATTTGATATCTTCAACAGTAAACTCTGTTCCTCCGGGTACAATTGATTTTCCATAATGAGATGTCATATCGAGAACGACACCACGGGTAACGAAAGGCGGCACTTTTTCAACTCCCAGTTTTTTTACTCCTTCCACAGTTACAAAGTCGGTCGCTTTGTTTCCATTGTAGTATATATTATCAATTCCGATGTGGCCGATGCCGTTGAGCTGGGTTCCCACTCCGGTCCATCCGTTCACAAGCTCATCATTGAAGGTAAATTTATTGGGACCTATACTTTTTCCTCCCTGTTCTCCGGGCTGGATATTGTATAAGTTGAAACTTCTGTGTCTGAAAGCCGGAAGATTTTTATCAATAGGGACAGCAAGTGCCAGCGTTTTACCTTTTTTTACCAGTCCTAAAGCTTGTTTTATGACTTCAGGAGTTAACAGATTAGCTGCGCCGATCTCATCTTGTGCACCGTAAGCAGAAGGATACCATGATTGGTCTTCCGGATTAACAAGTGTCTGAGCCTTTAATGTGATGCTGCTTATAGTCAATAGGGTTACTAACCCGAATATTTTAATCAGGTTCTTTTTCGTTTTTTAAAGATTTATGATTTAAGAGAAAGGAAGCCGGAAGAGGGAAGTTGGGGGTAATAGAAGTCGGATAACAGATGGAATTGTATCGATTGGATTCGTGTATAACTTCAAGATTGTCATTCCGACGAAGGAGGAATCTCTTTTATATTCAGTATATTCAGAAAAATACAATAGAAGCCTCTTAATTACTAATACACTAGTAAGCCTTCCATCTTCATGCCTCCCTCTTCCAGCTTTTATATTATATCTCGCTCAATGCTGTATTGATGAAATTCAGTTCGTCCTGAGAAAGTTCAATAGACATAGCCTGGGCGTTTTCGATAGCCTGCTGAGCGTTTCTGGCCCCTGCCAGTACAACGGTAATTGCCGGCTGCATAGTGGTCCAGCGTAGTACAAGCTGCGAAAGGGAAGCATTTTTTTCTTGGCAACAGGTTCGATTTTTTCAAGGAATGTTTTCACTTTGTTTAAATCAAACTGTGAAAAATAGCCGTTTCTGTGGTCGTTATCCTTTAATTTATCTTCTTTAAAATATTTTCCGGTCAAAAGTCCTCTTTCCATCGGGCTGTAAACAATAATTCCCGAATTATTTTCTAAAGAGTAAGGAACCAGATCATTTTCAATAGCTCTGTTCAGCATGCTGTAAGAAACCTGGTTGCTCGCCAGATGAAGGGTTCTGTTAGCCTCCTGCATTTGTGAAACAGTGTAATTGCTCACTCCTGCTGCAAGAATTTTTCCCTGCTGGATAAGAAGTTCCATAGCTTCCATTGTTTCGCAGATCAGGGTGGTACTGTCCGGCCAGTGAAGCTGTAAAAGATCGATGTAATCTGTTCCCAGTCTTTTTAAGCTTTCCTCTACTTCTTTGATGATATTGGCTTTTGAAGCATATTTATAAACCGGAAGGGTTTTTCCTTCATCCTCAGCATCAAAGAAAAATTCTCCTTTTCCGTTATTGCTTCCGTCCCATACCAGTCCGAATTTGGTCAGCAGCTGGATTTTTGTACGGTCTTTTCCTTTAATAGCTTCTCCGATCATTTCTTCGCTGAGCCCGAAACCATAGAAAGGTGCCGTGTCAATAGAAGTTACGCCATGGTCCAGAGAGGCATGAATTGAATTGATGGAATCCTGTTTTTCATTTCCGCCCCACATATTTCCCCCGATGGCAAATGCTCCGTGAGTAATAGCAGACAGTTCCAGTTCTGTATTTCCTAATTTTCTGTATTCCATTTTTGTTTTGAATAAATTATATTTAAAATTTAACCACAAAAGACAAAAGCTTTATTCTTTTGTGGTTAATGATTATTTATTAAGTTCTTTTAAAATAGCTTCGCCTACGCTTTTTGCAGACTGTGGATTCTGTCCTGTAATCACTCTCTGATCTGTTACCACATGATTCTGCCAAAGTCCTGATTTTTCAAATTTTGCTCCTCTTTCTTTCAGTTTTTCTTCCAGAAGGAAAGGAACTACATTGGTAAGCTTCACTTCAGCTTCTTCTTCGTTGGTAAAAGCATTGATTTTCTTGCCGTCTACAAGATATTTCCCATTGCTCAGTTTAATATTCACAAGACCGGCCGGGCCGTGGCATACTGCCGATACAATGCCGCCTTTCTCATAAATTTTTGAAGCAATACCTGCCAGTTCCGTATTATCTGCGAAATCCCACATGGCGCCGTGGCCTCCTGCGTAGAAAATTGCGGCATAATTGTCCGGATTTACCTGAGAAGGCTGTAAAGAATGGTCGATCTTGTTTTTATATTCCGTATTTTCCCAGAATTCTTTATTTACGGGATCTTTTAAATCGAATCCGTCTACCGGAGGAGTTCCGCCTTTCGGACTTACAAAATCAATTTCATATCCTGCTTTGTGAAGCACTTCCCACGGATGGGAAACTTCGCCAAGATAATATCCGGTATCTTCGCCGGTGCTTCCTTTTTTGTCATGACTTGTTACGACAAATAAAATTTTCTTTTTCATAAGTTTAGATTTTTGGTGTTGTGCCTGTATAAACCCTACAGTCAGTAAGGCTAAGAATAAAAATGCTAATTTTTTCATGTTAAAGAATATGGGTGGTATAAATTTGTGGTTTTTCCTGTAGTTTTTCGTTAATGATAGCCCCGAAAGCCTGAATATAAGGCTGCTGGTTATGGTGGGCCAGCCCTTCTTCACTTTTCCAGATCTCATAGAAAATAAACTGGTTTTTATCCTCAATTCCCTGGTGAAGACTGTAAAGCTCACAGGCTTCTTCTTTTCTTGTTTCCTGCACCATATTCTGAAGGGTTTCCAGTACTTCCGCCTGATATTCTTCTTTGGCTTTTATAACTGCTGTAAGATAAATTTTCATATTAAATAAAATTTTCGATGGATTGATATTGTGGATTCCAGCCGAGTTCTGTTTTGGCTTTATCCGCATTACATAAACTGTTTGAAGCAAATCCGAAATACCCTCCCGCAGGGCCAAATGTATTGACAGCTTCCTGTATGCTGACAGACTGTGCCGGTTGTAGATTGTATTGCCTGCTTATATTTTCTGCCAGATTCCTGATGGTGGAAGAACCGTTTTCGGCATAATAAAGAGAACCTGGTTTTGCCTTTTCCAGCGCAAGTACATACAGATCTGCAAGATCTTCGATGTGAAGGTTCGACCAGATATTTTCACCTTTTCCAAAGTAAGCTCCAAATCCTTTTTCTTTAGAGAAATTGATCAGGGCCGGAAGCTGAATGCTGTCTTTTTTAAGCCCAGACCTTCACCATAAACCATCGTAGGTACAATGACGATGCTTCTTATATTTTTTTGGCAGACTGAAGAATGTACTGGTTAATCAGCACCCTTGATGCCATTTCAAGCCTTGGATCCAGCGGAATATCTTCTGTGTACACAAAATCATTTTTTCTCCGTTCTCTTTTCCTCCGAAAATAGCTGAACCTGAAGTAAAAATAAACGTTTTACCGGTTCCTTCCAGCGCATTGATAAAACTGTCAGCTGCATAGGCATCATCAGCAGAATCCGCGGTATGGATAATGGCATCAGCATTAGAAATGGCTGCATTCAAAACAGCTTCATCATGGATATTACCTATAATGGATTCAATTCCTTCCTCCTTCAATTTTTCTGCTGCCTCTGCATTACGGACAAGTCCTGTAACCTTGTAGTTACGCTCTGTCAGCTTCTTAGCTACGGAGCCCCCGATATAACCGGTGATTCCAGTGATCAGTATATTTTTCATCAGGCTAGTTGGGGTTTAAGTTCTTTTTCAAAAACCTGTTTAACGTGGTCTCTGTAAAGTTTCATATCACGCTCTATATTGGCGTTTTTCTCTACATCATGGAAGTGAAAGCTTTCCATTTTTTCCAAAGAAACAAAAGCATTCATTCTATGGAATCCAAATAATGGTCCATTATCTACACTGGTCTCATTGAAGAATTCTCCGGGAAGTGTAAAGGCTGTTTCAGGAGCATTCCAGCTTGTGGTTACCATATATTTTCTTCCGCCCAGCATTCCTCCGGTTCCATAATTGATTTCCGGGTTTTCAGCTTTTCTTCCGTCACTCATGTAAATTCCTTTGGCATGACCGGCTGTGAAAACTTCATCGATATATTTTTTGAATCCATTAGGAAGCTGGAACCACCAGATCGGAGTGTGGTAGATAATAAAATCTGCCCATACAAATTTCTTTACTTCTTCATCCTTATCGAATCCGTCTGCAATATGCGTGGTTTTTACTTCTATATTTTCAAATTTCTTAAGTACTGCAAGTGTATTTTCTGCAATCGTGTTATTATATTTTCCTCCGGAATGTCCGAAATTTTGTCCTGCGTTAATGATCAATACTTTTTTCATTTTATGATTGTTTAAATTTTATGATGCAAAGTTACATTCGGACATTGTATAATAAAAATAATATAAATTATAGTAAACTATCAGAATTTTTATGGAAAGTATATTGTCAATTTTGAATAGTGAATTATGAAACCGTCAATATAAATTCACCATTCACTTGTGAAGCAAAATTCACCATTGACATTTACTATCTGTATAATTCAATCAGTATTATAATTATTTTGTAATTTTGTATCAGAATATTTATAATTAAAGTTATGGTCAATTTAGAATGGTACCGCACTTTTAAAGCGATATATAAAACCGGAACCCTCACAGGAGCTGCAGATTCCCTGTTCATTTCACAACCTGGAGTGAGCCTCCATTTAAGTTCACTGGAGGCATATGTAGGATATAAATTATTCGACAGGACCGGAAGGAAAATGATACCTACGGAACGGGGAAAAGTGTTATTTAATGCTGTTTCTGAACCCATTGCAAGACTGGAAGATGTTGAGAAAAATTTTCAGAAATCCACGGAAAAACTAACTCCTACCATCAGTGTTGGAATGTGTTTCGAGACTTTTCAGACCACTCTGGAGCAGTATGTCTCTACTTTGCCTTTCAACCTGATTATCAGCTTCGGGGAATATCCGGAAATGCTGGACCAGCTGGATAAAGGCATTCTGGACCTGATCATTACCCCTAAAAAGGGGTTTCTCCCAATATTGAACATGAAGCTTTCTCTTCCGAGCAGATCATTCTTGTAGGCGGAAAAGATATAGATACGGAAAGTTTCCGGGAAACACTGGAAACCAAAGGAATAGAGCATGCCGAAGAATGGCTGAAACAGGAAAAATGGTATGGTACGACGGGTGATATGGAACATCTTTTCCAGTTCTGGATCATGAATTTCGGTCATAAACCGAATTTCCGTCCCAATTATATAGTCCCCAATTTAAATTCCATCATCCGCTGTCTGAAAGGCGGAACCGGTCTGGCCGTAGTTCCTCATTTTCTATGCAAAAATGAAATAGAGAGCGGAGAAATCAAGCTGATCTGGGAGGGAGAAAAAAGCTGGAAAATACTCTTTATTTCGGATGCAGAAAGAAAACAAGTTATCAGTCTGAGATCGATCATATTAAAGGTTTATTCAGAAAGGTTATGGGCAAGAACAACCATGTCGCGCATCTGTAATCCGTTTTCATAAATAGGGAATGGGTAATGGTCTGTAAAAAAATCTTTACGTATTCCCTTTTTTATAAAACCGTTCTTTTCATAGAATTTGATCTGCTGGAATCCTGTGTCCGAAGTTCCTACAGTTAAGGTTGTATATCCGCTCTTCCTGGCTATTTCTTTTGCCTTATCCATCAGAATACTGCCGATTCCCTTGCTTCGGTAGCTTTCAATGACCGCGATATTCTTAATTTCCAGTTCTTTAGTGTTGTTCGGGTATAGCGCCATTACAGCAATATCCTGAAAGCCGTTATGTAGAACATAAATAGAGGAATCAAAGATGTATTTGTTGATGGCTTCCAGAGTTTCGTCAGCAAGCAGCAGCAATTCATACGGAATATCCGCTCCTGAAGTGATCTTATTAAAAACAAAATTTTCCATTTATAAACTCATATGGATCAGCGGATAATTTTTCCCTGAGCCATCTTTTTCCGATCTCCCGACTCTTTTAAACCCCATCTTTTCATAAAAACCGATGGCCTGAGGGTTTTGTTCATTCACATCTACCTTAGTGAGACCTGTGGTTTCTTTCATCCATTCATACAGCTTTTTACCATAACCTTTTCCTCTGGCATCATTATGAATAAACAGCATTTCCAGGGTATCCCCGACTACAGAAGCGAAACCTTTTGCCTCATCATCTTCAGAAATCAGATAAACATCAAGTTGCGGGAGATAATTTTCCGGAATGGCTTGTTTAAAATAATTAAAATCTTCTTCAGAAAGAAAATCATGGGTTGCTGTAACGGCAGATTCCCAGATTTCCATGATTTTGGGATAATCTTCGGCTTTTGCCAGCCTGATTTGATATAACATAGTTTTGGTTTCTCACAAAAATAAGGAAAATAGGGGATTTTCTCTTAATATCTGAAGCCATAGAGGCTTTCGGGGTAAAAAACAAATGGTTGAAAATAGATGAAAAAACTGTAAAATTGGTAGGCAGAATTTCCAATTTTTATCGCAAATTTGTTAAGCTTAGATTCATATTAAAAATTTAAATTAAAGAATAATGCAAAAGAAAACATATGCAGGGCAGCCTGTAGTAACATTAAATAACGGAGTGGATATTCCGGCTTTAGGCTTTGGAGTATGGCAGATGGAAAACCTGGATGAATGTAAAAAAGCAGTGGTAAAAGCCATTCATACAGGATATAGAATGATTGATACGGCAGCTATTTATTTAAACGAAACCGCAGTGGGGGAGGCTGTAAAAGATAGTGGTGTAAGCAGAGACGAGCTGTTTATTACCTCAAAAATCTGGGTTCAGGATCACGGCTACGAAAAAGCAAAAAGTGCGTTCCAGAGAACTTTGGACAGATTGCAAATGGATTATCTGGATATGTATCTTCTTCACTGGCCTTTTGGAGATTTTCTGGGTGCCTGGAAAGCACTGGAAGAGCTTTACCATGAAGGAAAAATTAAAGCTATTGGAGTATGCAACTTTACGGTTGAGAAATTAGAAGAGCTGAAAGCCAATTCAACGGTTCTTCCTGTGATCAACCAGATTGAGCTTCACCCGGTTTTCCAGCAGAAAGAACTTCAGGTATACGACAGGGAAAATAATATTGTAACACAGCCATGGAGCCCGCTTGGAAACGGAAATGCAGATCTTTTGAACAATTCCCAGCTGAAATCGATTGCAGAAAAATACAATAAAACAGTAGCACAGGTGATTCTGAGATGGCACCTTCAGGAAGGATTTGTTGTAATCCCGAAATCGGTTACCCCTTCCAGAATTGAAGAAAACTTTAACGTTTTCGATTTTGAACTGACTGAAGATGAGATGAATATTGTCCGTTCTTTAGATACAGGGAAAAGGCTGTTCTTTGATCCTAAAGATCCTGAATGGGAGCAAAAGATGCTGAAATCCATAGCAGATATTTAATAGAAAATTTCACCTATATTTCCCGCAGATCAAACAGATAACACAGATTTTTTAATATAATCATCTGCTGAATCAGTTTGATCTGCGGGATTTTTAGTTAGAAAAAAGCATGACTGCTAAATACTGTGAGCAATATCATATCTTATCAACCTGAAGCTGTTGTTAGATTTTGTAAATTCAGGTTAAAATTATTCTTATGTTTTGGCCAGACTCCATCAATAAACTTTTAAAAGTAAAATACGCTGTTATCCAGGCCCCGATGTTTGGAGTAAGTACTCCCCAAATGGCAGCAGCAGCTGGAAAAGCCGGATGTCTTGGGTCATTGGCCCTGGCTGATCTTCCTGCGGACAAATCGGCTGAACTGATCAGAGAAACCAAAAAACTTACAGATCAGTCTTTTGCGGTTAATATTTTTGTTCACGATATTCCTGAGCTTACCGATTCTCTGAGAGAAAAATTTATTAAGGCAAAACAATTGATCATTGATCTGGCGAAGGAAAATCATATAGAGGTGAAACTCCCGGATCTTGAAGAGATCAGGCTGAACAGTTACCACGATCAGGTAGAGGCTGTTATCGAAGAAGGGTGCAAAATATTAAGCTTTACTTTCGGGAATCTGGATGAGAGGAGTATTGAAAGACTGAAAGAAAACAGAGTGACGCTTATCGGAACCTGTACCTCACTGCAAGAAGCATTAGTCCTGGAAAAATCCGGAATTGATATTATTTGTGTACAGGGAATTGAAGCCGGAGGACACAGAGGAACATTTGAAGCAGATAATATTCCTGAAATCGGGGGAATGTCCTTATTTTCAAAAGTTTATGATCATGTAACGGTTCCCTTGATCTATGCAGGCGGAATTTATAACGGAAAAACTTTAAGAGCGGCAAAAGAACTGGGTGCACAGGGCTTTCAGGTAGGAAGTATGTTATTGGCATCGCAGGAAAGCACTTTGCAGCCATTTGAAAAAGAGAGACTTCAAAATATAACGGAAAAAGATATTGTTCTCACCAAAAGCTTTTCGGGGCGGTATGCAAGAGGAATAAAAAATAAATTCATAGAAAGCATCGAAGAGTCAGGCTATATCATGCCATATCCTTATCAGAATAAGCTAACCAATGAGCTGAGAAGGGTTTCAAAAATGGTAAGCAATGCAGATTTTGTAAGCATCTGGGCAGGGCAGTCTGTTCATGATTACAGCAGACTTTCAACGGAGGATATTTTGAAAAAGCTTATCCTGGAAGCAGAATAATCCACCTGTTAAAAGCAGAATGAATTCATTGGAAATATAAAATAAAAAACGTCCTTTGATGAAAGAACGTTTTTAAGATATAGGGAATGTATTATTTATTTTGTAAGATCCAGACCTCCGAAATTACCGGAGCTCATCATCAGGAAAACACCGTTTGTTTTATCCAAAGTTTCCCAGTAGGCATGCAGGTCTTCAGCATTTGTGAATACTCTTAAAGTATCATTTTTAAACTTTTCTTTAATGAATTCCGGAGAAATAGGTTCCATTCTTTTGATTTTTAAAGCATCCTCAGAATAGAAAACAACAGCTTCATCCAGGCCATCCATTGCATGGTCATACTGTTCCAGGAACACAGGGTTTAAGCTTGAATAGGTGTGAAGTTCAAGGAAACCATATTTCTTTTCCTTTTTAAACTGCTCACAGAAAGCTTTTACCGTAGCTTTTACTTTACTCGGAGCATGGGCAAAATCTTTGTATAGAACACCTTGATCTTCTCTTTCTACTTTTTCAAGACGTTTTGAAGCTCCTTTGAAGCTCATAATGGCTTCGTAGAAATCTTCATCCATAATACCCAGCTGCTGGCAGATATGTCTTGCCCCTTCCATATTCAGCAGATTGTGTGACCCGAAAACAGAAAGCGGAACATCGCCCATTTCAGTTTTCAGATATACTTTTCCGTTGCTGATCTCATATTCAGGAGTTTTGTAAGGGATTTTTCTGAAATAATTTTCAGCGGCTTCAACTACTTTTACCACTTCCGCATCCTCTTCATTGTATACCAGAACACCACCCGGGGTAATGCTTGCAACGAATTTCCTGAACTGATCTATATAATCGTCAAACGTTTTGAATACGTTGATATGATCCCATGCAATACCGCTCATTAAAGCAATATTAGGCTGATAAAGAAGAAATTTGGAACGCAGGTCAATAGGAGAGGAAAGGTATTCATCCCCTTCCAGAACCATAAAGTCGTTTTCCTGCGTTAGTTTTACCATACAGTCAAAACCTTCAAGCTGAGCACCCACCATAAAATCTACATCTTTCTGATGAAAGTTCAGCACGTGAAGAATCATGGAAGTAATGGTTGTTTTACCGTGCGATCCGGCAATTACAACTCTTGTCTTGTTTTTGGACTGCTCGTAAAGGAATTCAGGATATGAATAAATTTTTAAACCCAGTTCTTTTGCCTTTGCCAGCTCAGGATTGTCCTGGTGGGCATGCATACCAAGGATCACGGCATCTATGTCCGCCGTTATTTTTTCCGGGAACCAGCCCATTTCCTGAGGCAGAATACCTTTCTTTTCCAGTCTGGATCGTGACGGTTCAAAAATAGCATCATCCGAACCGGTTACCTGATATCCTTTATCCTTTAATGCAATAGCAAGATTATGCATGGCGCTTCCGCCGATAGCAATGAAATGGGTTTTCAACTTTATTTACTTTTTTTACATTGTTATTAATGATCTCCTGAAAAGCATTCAGAATGTTGTTCCAGTTCGTTGTAAAATTAGGCATGATTGTGCTGGCATCAGACTTGCTGCCTTCATTCGGACCTTTTTTTACATTGATGGAAGTGGTCACTTGATCATACAGCTTTTTGTGATCTTCCTGTATTCTCCTGAAATTATTCTGAGAAAGGGTTTGATCTAGTTTCTTTAAATCTTCATCAGAAACTTTAAAATCCTGCTTATACTTTTTTCCCCCTGGTCAAAAGAGTAATGGGCAGTATTACCTTTGATGAGTAAATTCTCATACACAGGGGCATAGCCTCCGCTTCTGGAATAGCTTATATCAAAATCTGAATATACTTTCTGGCTGTTACACGAAACTAATACTATGACCGCGATTAAGATCCCTAATATTTTGTTCATAATTTTCTACTTACTTTAATTATTTGAATCCTTTTGTTCTAATTTTTTAGCTTTAAGTTCTTCATCATAATTGTGTAGTACATTGAAATCTTCTGTCTGCTCTATGGCAGTCATAATTTTCAATAAAATTTCAGGCGCTTTTTCGTTGTCGTAATCTATATCAAGGGGTGCCTTGAACTCCATGGTAGGTTTTACGCCCGTAACCTTTACACGGAGACCTTTTTTGTCAAATGCCCTTCTGAAACCGTTGATCTTGATCGGAATCACAATCGGGCGCTGATTTTTAACCAGCTTGGCTGTACCTCTTCTTCCTTGTGCAAAAGCAGATGTAGTACCCTGAGGGAAGGTTGCTACCCAGCCGTTGTCCAAAGCTTTCATAATATTGTCAACTTCAGTAAGGTCTACCATTCTGTTGACCGTTTTACCTTCTGCTCTCCATGTTCTTTTTACCGTTACAGCACCGGCGATCTTGAAAATCTTCGGAAGAATTCCCTTATTCATGGTTTCTTCTGCTGCCACATAATAAAAATCAATTTTAGGGTTGAGCAGGTAAATAGGGTTTTTAATTGTGTTCAGATAACCATTGTTTACCGCACAGAACGCATGGTACATTGCTGCTACGTCTGCAAAATAGGTTTGATGGTTGGACACGAAAAGCACATTGGAATCGGGAAGATCCACAAGGTGTTCCGTACCGGTTATCTTCAATTTATTAAAGCCGTTGAATCTTCTGTAAGATACAACCCCTAAAATAAAAATAATAAACCTTTTTAAAAAATAAGGTGTTCCGAATGCATCGGTGAAAATATTTTTCTTCGCCATTTTTCAATTAAACACGGTAATGCAAAGTTACATTTTTTTCAACAACTGGCTAAACTCGCTCAATATCATTGCCGTAGCGCCCCAGATAATATATCCGTTGAAATTAATCACCGGAACTTCATGTCCGGCTGCACCGGGAAGAGCCATGATTTCAGGTTTATCCGGAAGGCTGAGAAAAGAGGTGATAGGAAATTCTATAGTTTCTACCGCTTCACTCTGCTGAAGAACGAAAAGCGGATTCTTTTTGGTATACGAAATATAGGGATATACATAAAAATTACTTGGCGGGATATAGATAGGAGACATTTCTCTGATTACCCTGATGTAATGCTTATCTATACCGATTTCTTCCGAGGTTTCGCGTACGGCGGTTTCTGCAAAATCTCTATCCATTTCTTCACGCTTTCCGCCGGGTAAAGAGATCTGCCCGCTATGTCTGTCGTGCTCATTGATGGTTCTTTGAATCAGAGGGAAATACCATTCATTATCTTTTAAATAAAGAACAATATTAACGGCTGCAAATTTCGGATTTTTTGCCAGCACTTCATCATAGGTAAATACCGGTCGGGAAGGAGGTGAAAATACTCCATGGGCATTGATCCCCGGTAGCTCTACATTTGTAATTTTCCTCAATAAATCTTTTCCAAAACTTTCCATACTTCAAATTTAGCAATATATACTGAAGAAAAGAACAGGCATTAACATTAATTAACCATTGAAAGGTCATTAAAAAATCGAATGATTGAAAAATTTAAAAATAAGAACATCAAAAAACCGGAGAAAAATTTTCAATTCAAAAATTAGAGTTATTTGTTGTATCTGTATGAAAATCAATTTATAATATACCGTATTTTTACGTAACTGAAACAAGTGATCCGGAGAAAACAGTAAACGGTTACTTTCAAAACGGTAAACAGTGATTTTGAAAATTTACACTTTAGCAGTGGTTTTTCATTTTGGTTTAGCCTATACCTTTGTCATACTATTAACCAATTAATTTTTGTCAAAATGAAAAACTTTATTACTGGTGTATTTACACTAATGGCCATGAGTTTCAGCTTCGCACAATCAAATATTGATGTTACTGCCCAGATCGGAAACTTGAACGTTGCTACTGTTAGTCAGACAGGGCTTTTGAATATTAACAGCCTTACACAGGACGGAAACCGTAATACGGCGGATATTGACCAGATAGGGGCTCTGAACGTGAACACCGCTCAAAGTACCGGGAACAGAAACTCTATTGACGTAGACCAAACAGGTCTTGCCAATACCAACGATGTAAGCCAAACAGGAAACAGAAACTCTGCGGTAACCTGGCAGCTTGGTGCATTCAATTCTACAGAACAGACTCAGATCGGAAGAAGAAATGAAGCCTCTTCTACACAATTAGGTTTAGGGAACTCTGTGGTACAATATCAGGATGGCAGAAGAAATGATGCTTCAGCAATTCAGGTGGGTATCGGAAATGATGCTTACCAGGTTCAGCTTGGAAGAAGAAATGATGCAAGCGGTCTTCAGGTAGGTAGTACCAACCTTTTAGTACAATATCAGGACGGAAATGATAACAGCGCAACAAACGATCAGGTAGGTAACAATAATATCGCGGCTGCAGTTCAAATCGGGGATGATAATACATCCATGGGAGTACAAGTTGGAAACAGTAACCAATTATATCAACTACAGTTAGGGGATTCCAATACAGCCATCGATGTTCAGATGGGTAACAATAACTTTACCTGGGTAGCCCAAAGCGGAGATTCCCACATCCATGTAGGAACCCAGATGGGTAACGGAAACTCAATGGTTGTAACCCAATCCAATTAATAAAGTACCGTAATTCAAAATAAAGGAGAGGCTCAAGGCTTTCTCCTTTTTTAAGCTTTTCATGATGAACATACCCAGAAACCATGATTTTATATCTGTACCTGCTGGGTGTGTTTTTCTCAATCCTCTATTCATGTACCTTTATTAAAAATTAATACCATGTTTAAACCGGGATGGGGTGCCTTTACACTTTTCGCAGTGCTGTGCGTGAATGCACAACAGCTGGATTGGGACAAGGTCAACAGCAATACGGTTCTTGATCTTATGGCAAAACAACAGACGGAGCAGCAGGGACTTTACGGCTCCAGCGTTCTCCAGATAGGAGATGACAACCATGCAGAACTTTTTCTTAATCCTAAAACCAATATTGCCGTACAGCAATCGGGAGACTTCAATACACTTTTATTTATCAATTCTTTTACAGATCAGGAAACCAAAACAGCCATTACTGCCCAGGGAAATAACAATATCATTGATATTACCGGCAGCAACAGCGTCTCAGACGGAATGCAGATCAATGTAAAAGGGGATAACAAAACCATTTTCATGAGAAATTATTAAAACACAAGTGATGAAACTTTTATATTCCTTAAATCTGTGCACTTTATTTATCTTCCTGTCCGGTACAATGAATGGGCAGGAAGATAAAAAAGTAAATGCAAAGATTGAGAAGAATATTCTTGAAAACCAGATCAGGCTTAAAGCGGTTGTTACCAATAATACAACAGTGTATAAAGAGCTGAATTACCTGTTGGTTTCCATTAAAAAAGGAAATGCAGGAAATCTTTCCAATAACCAGCAGAGCGGGAAATTTTCCATCAATCCCAATGAAGTAAAGGTTTTATCCGAAATCAGCGTTAATCTTGAACAGAAAGATGCGCTGAAAGCTTTTCTCTATATCAAAGATGAAGAAACCCAGAAGCTTGTTGCAAAAGACAGCCTTGAAATTAATACTGACCTGTTCAGAAAAAAACGGCCAAAGTAGAAGAAGACGCAGTCTTTGAACTGAAAGGGCTTACTATTGATGAGACCAAAACTAAGGTCGGAAAAGATTTTTATGATCTTTTTTATATCCAGTACAGCCAGATTCCCGACAAAAGCAACAGTGCTGTTACCATTTCTGAACTTCCGCTTCGCGGTACCAGCGGCCAGATCAATATTCAGATCGATGATAAAGTGATTTACAGCTTTATGACCAATCCAAACGAAGATTACCTGAACGAACAGCTGGCAGCCAGTCTGAAATATATCAAAGAATTTAATGCCAAGAAAAATCTCATTAAAAATGAATTTATCTACTAAAAACGTCCGCCATGAAAACCTTTCTCATTATTTTAACCTTTATTGCGGGTATTTTCTCCGGAAAATCCCAGCAGCTCGTTTATAAGCCTGTCAATCCGGCATTTGGAGGTGATACCTTTAATTACCAGTGGCTTTTAAGTTCGGCAAACGCTCAGAATCAGTTTGATGAAAAAAATGATTTCAGCAGTCTGCTCGATAATGTTAATTCTCTGGATAGTTTCAGCCAGAGCCTGAACAGGCAGATACTGAGTGAGCTTTCCAGGAAATTGTTTGAGGATCAGTTCGGGGAGGGCAGTCTGAAGCCCGGAAATTATCTTTTCGGATCACTTTACCTGCAGATCACGACTACAGCCCAGGGACTTTTAATCAATATTTTGGATACCAGTACAGGTGATCAGTCCGAGATCGTCATTCCAAAATAAAAAATAACTAAAAACCAAACTTACCATGAGAACTTACACTTACACCAGAATTTTTTCTGTACGTTCCTGCTGTGCTTAATGCAGGCCTGCAGTTCGATTCTGGGTCTTCCTTCCGACCCGGAAAGATCCACCATGGGAGAGCTCACCCCTTCGACTGCGGAGCTGAGGAACCTTCCTCTTCCCAATGAAAAAATCGTTATAGGGGTCTACAAATTCAGGGACCAGACCGGCCAGTATAAACCATCGGAAAGCGGAAACAACTGGAGTACGGCGGTGCCCCAGGGAACTACAACCATCCTGATTAAAGCACTGGAAGACAGCCGGTGGTTTATTCCCATTGAAAGAGAAAATATTGCCAATCTTTTAAACGAAAGGCAGATCATCCGGTCTACCAGACAGGAATACATGAAAGATGCCGATAAAAACAGCCAGTCTCTACCTCCTCTTCTGTATGCAGGAATCCTTCTGGAAGGCGGTGTGATCTCTTATGACAGCAATACCATGACCGGAGGTCTTGGAGCAAGGTATTTCGGAATAGGGGCTTCCACACAATACCGCCAGGACAGGATCACCATTTATCTTCGTGCCGTTTCTACTCTTAACGGCGAAATTCTTAAAACGGTTTATACCTCAAAAACCATTCTATCAACCAGCGTGAACGGTAGCTTTTTCAGATATATCGATACGGAAAGACTGCTGGAAGCGGAGGTCGGACTTACCCAAAACGAACCTGTACAGCTTGCAGTAACCGAAGCGATAGAGAAAGCGGTAAGATCCCTGATTATTGAAGGCACCAGAGATAAAATATGGGGTAAAGCATCAGAAAACTTAACCGGATACCAGGCACTCATCAATGATTACAATAAAGAGCAGGATGCGAATGTCGGCAGAACGGTAGGCAATAAATTTCCGGAAAATTACAGACAGAAAATGTCCGTTTTTGCCAGCGTGGAAGCTCAGAAAATTAAGGATGATTATGTAAATGCTAAAATGAATGTCGGCGGAAAAGTGGGAGTAAAATATTTTATAAGTCCCAATTTCAATGTCGAAGCCAGCGGAAGCTATTTCACTTTAGAGAATGAAAATATTATTAAAAGAAATTACCTTGTTCCCGAGCTTAATCTTGAGTTTCTCCTGTTTCCGAAGTACAGGCTCAGTCCGTATATCTATGGAGGAGCGGGAGCGATGTTTTCAAAATACAAACCTCAGTACAAAGCCCAGGTTGGCGGAGGACTGGAATTTATGATCGGAAATAATACTGCAATCCGGGCCTCTTCTCAATATGATATCGGATTTAAAGATGACTGGGAAGGAATGGTGAACGGAAAAAGAAAAGATCAGGCGCTCCGGTTCGCCATTGGAATCAATTTTTACCTTGGAAACAAATAAAAACATGAACTATGAAAACTTTAATCAAAATACTCAGCATATTCATCCTTACCTTTTGTCTGTTTTCGTGTAATGAAGATCTTATAGAACAGGCTCAGACAGGATCATTGAAAGGAAAAGTCGTAAAACGGGGCACCAATGTGCCCATTCCTAATGTGAAAATCTTTACAGCACCCACTACACAGACGGTTTTCAGCGGAACAGACGGTACATTTGAAATTGCCGCGATGCCGGTAGGAAATTATTCTGTAAAGGCCGAACTCTCCGGCTATCTCACCAATTTTCAGGGTGTCAATATACAAAATCAAAACCAGGTGGTAACCGTGGTTTTTGAAATGGACGATGATGAATCGCTCAACTCTCCTCCTTCTGCACCGCAGCTGCTAAGTCCGGTAGACAATGCGGTGAATCAACCTTTAAACGTTGAGCTGACATGGACTGCTACAGATCCTGATACGGCTGATGTTTTAAGATACAGTTTAACAATTAAAAATAACCTTGATACGAATGTGATCCAGGTTAATGATTTGGCAGCGAAACATTATTCGTTGTCCAATTTGAAGTTTGGTGTTAGTTACTTCTGGCAGGTGTCTGTTTCGGACGGCATTCACCCGCCAGTTTTAAGTACCATCAGTAAATTTACCACCAATACGGTTCCTGCCAACCGCTATCATTATGTACAGAAACAGAACGGAAATTTTGTCATTATGTCAAGTGACGGAGCAGGAAACAGCTTCCAGTTTACGAATTCGTCCTATAACAGCTGGAGACCAAGGAAAAATAACAATGCCGGACTGATAGCATTTCTGCGAACGGAAGGCGGAAGTACCCATATCTACACAGCAAATCCTGACGGATCCAATCCTTTTAAGGTCACGACGGTACCTGCTGCAGGATTTAATAATTATGAAATGGATTTTGCATGGAGTACAAACGGCCAGGAAATTCTTTATTCAAACTTCAATAAACTGTACAGGATTAATAAGGACGGAAGCGGATTGACCTTAGTGTACACCACTCCGGACGGCAGCATGATCTCTGAGTGCGACTGGAGCTATGACGGAAGCAGAATTGCTTTAAAAACAAATGACTACAACGGATACAATACAAAAATTTATATAATAGATATGACAGGAAGTGTATTGAAAACCGTTCTGTCCGGAACGTCAGGGGCAGCCGGAGGACTGAATTTCTCTGTAGACGGCCAGATGCTGGTCTTCACCCGTGACACTTCAGGATACCAGGACGGAAGCGGAAATTACCGCCAGCTTGATTCCCATATCTTTATCTACAACCTGACCAGCGATACTGTTTACGATATTTCTGCAGAAAGCGAAAAGCCAATGGGAACCAATGACCTCGATCCAAGATTTTCACCGAATAATGCCCAGGTGATCTTCATGAATACTTCCAATGATAATATTTCCCAGAAAAACGTGATGGTTATTGATCTCAACAGTACACTGACCGATCTTTCAAGAGCTTCTCTTTTCAGTAATGGCGAAATGCCGGATTATGAGTAGGAGTAGGTTTGAGGGTTTGAGAGTTTATGAGGTGATGAGTTTAAAGTTTAGAGTTTAGAGTTTGGGGTTTAGAGTTTTTGGGATGCTTTAATGGGAAATAGTTTTAAAATTGAAAACGACGGATTTGCTACTTAAAAAAACTTGAACTGAAATTTTTGAATTCTGAAATATTAGAACGAAAGGCAGCTATCTGGTGGCTGAGGCTCTCGAAGCCACCAGTAATAATTCACCTTTCACTTGCAAAGCAAAAATTTACCACTGACATCTCTTCACCTCAAAAAAATTCCAAACCGAAGGTTTGGAATTTTTTTTGAAATTAATTTTTTTTCATCAGTCGATAATGTGGTTTTCTAAGGCGTATTTTACAATTCCTACGGAATTTTTTGCGTTTAATTTTAAGAGGATTCTTTTGCGGTGGGTTTCTACCGTGTTGATGCTTATAAAGAGCTTTTCAGAAATGTCTTTGCTGCTGAAGCCGTCGCATATCAGTTTAAGGATCTCCATTTCCCTGCGGGTGAGAGGTTCTTTGATGTGCTGATTGGATTTTCCTTCCTCGCTGCTGATAAAGTTGATCATTCTTTCTTTTGCGTTATCGCAGATGTAGATCTCATTTAAAAGCAGGATGTTTATGGATTTCAGGAATTCATCATATCTGCTGTTTTTATCGAGATAACTCTTTATGCCTTTGTTAAAGAGCTTCCGGATGTCAATCATATCATAACTATTGCCTATGACAATAATCTTGATTTTTTTGTTGGTGGAGGTAATGTCTTCTACAAGCCGGAAAATGTCCGTAAGCATCAACATGTTGGAGCTTAAGACCAGAATTTCCGGAGGATCCAGTTTTAATTGTTCGAATAAGTGTTCATGAGAATTACAAATGTCAATCGTGTTAAAAATTTTACTCTGTGAGAGTAGTTTTGACAAGCCTTCTGTATACAGCAACGGCTCATCAAAGATGGTTAATCTTGGTTTCATCATGGTTAGTTTTGTTTATATAAAAATATAAAAAAATATTCAGATTATATAAAAAAATAACAATTAATTGCAATTTATTGCAATAATAATGATTAAGAAATTGATTTTTTATTGATTATTTGATAAATAATTCTCTTATTGTGGAGTTTTAAATAATAATTTTAGAGTTATTGTAATTTAAATCTAATATTAGTGGTTGTTTTTATCGTATCAGACTTAAAATTAAAACTATTTAACTAACAGGGTAGGGATATGTTCTACCGGAAAATTAACCGACCTGGCAATGAAGCAAAACTGACCTGCCTTATGATGCAGTTCTTTTGCTTTCTCAATCATTGATTCTTCCGTAACAGTAACGGTAGGGTGCAAAGTAACAGATGTAAAGTGACCGCTTCCATCCGCTGTTTCAGTCATTACGCCGGTAGCTTCATCTTTATAATCGGTAACAATGATGCCTTCTTCGGAACAGAAATGAAGGTACCAGAGCATGTGGCAGGAAGAAAGGGAAGAGAGGAACATATCTTCCGGATTATGCTTGGTTCTATCTCCACGAAATGCAGGATCAGAGGAGCCTTCAATAAGAGCTTTATTCTCAATCTGAATGGTATAGCTCCTTTCATAATTTCTGTAACTGCTGGTGCCGGTTCCTTTGTTTCCTGTCCAATGGATGGTTGCTTTGTAGTGGTGGTCTTTGCTCATTTTAGTTTAAAAAACCTCCGGTACAAGGCCGGAGGTTAAATTTTGTTCTTAATTAGAAAACTCTATCAATTCTTCTTTCTTCGAATTGTAGATTTTATATTCTAAATATTTAAAAGAATCCCTTGGGATGATGGTTACCCATTTTTTGTATTTCATGAACCATTTCATCTGGATACTTTTGATGCCTTTGGTAAGGTAGGCTTCCACGAAAGGGTGTACATGAAGGAAAATTTTTCCTTTCTCCTTTTGCAGGATGCTTCTGAGCGTTTCGCCCATTCTTTCCACGATGACGATCGGAGCTACAATTTCTCCGTCTTTGTTCGGGTTTTCTTCTTTGGTTTCGATCTGTTTTTCCGGACGGTTTCTTTGTCTGGTAATCTGGATCAGTCCGAATTTGCTCGGGGGAAGAATTTTGTGGCGTGCTTTGTCACGCTTCATTTCTTCTTTCAGATGTTCATACAGATCCCTTCTGTGCTCGGGGTTCTGCATATCGATGAAATCGATTACAATGATGCCTCCCATATCACGGAGACGAAGTTGTCTGGCAATCTCTGTGGCTGCCATTTTGTTCACATTAAGTGCGTGTTCTTTGTTGGCGGCGTTCCCGGTGGTAATATTGTTTCCGGAGTTAACGTCGATTACGTGAAGTGCTTCTGTGTGCTCTATAACGAGGTAAGCACCTTTTGAACTTGGAATATTAACGTGTTTTCCAAAACTCTGTTTGAGCTGTTTTTCAACGTTGTAATATTCGAGAAGAGGGATATGTGAATTGTAAAACTGGACAATATTCTTTTTTTCCGGGGCTATAACCTCTACATAGTTGGTCATTTCGTTTACCATCTGTTCATCATCGCAGATGATGCTCACGAAATCCTGGTTGAAATTGTCTCTTAATATAGCTGAAGCTTTGTCTTCTTCGCTTAAAACTCTTGCCGGAACTTTACTTTTCTGAATGTTTTTGAACGTGCTTTCCCATTTCTGGATGAGCTGATTCATATCATTGTGAAGGTCTGCTACTTTTTTCCTTCCGCTACGGTTCTTATGATCACACCGAAACCTTCAGGTTTGATGCTGTCGATAAGGGTTCTCAGTCTTTCCTTTTCTTCAGTGGTTCTGATTTTTTTGGAAATGGAAACTTTGTTGTCGAAAGGGATCAGGACCAGAAAACGTCCTGTTAAAGAAACCTGGGTAGAGATCCTCGGACCTTTTGTGGAAATAGGTTCTTTGGTAATCTGAAGCAGAACAAGATCATCTTTGGCAATGACTTTTTCTACGGTTCCGTTTTTGTCTATTTCGGGTTGTATCTCGAAATTTTTTAGGCTTGAAGTGCTCTGTTTTTTAGAAATAGTGTCTTTTAAAAACTTTCTGTAGGTAAGGTATTGGGGCCCCAGATCCTGGTAATGCAGAAATGCATCCTTATCGTAGCCGATGTTTACGAATGCTGCATTCAGGTTAGGTGCCAGCTTTTTTACTCTTCCTACAAACAGATCTCCAACTATAAATTCGCTTTTGTCCTCTTGCTCATGAAGTTCACATAGTCTTCCGTCTTCCAGCAGTGCAATCTTTGTAAGATCATCTTCATGCGAAACTATTAGTTCTTTCTTCATTTTGTATAAGATAAAAATTTATTAAGATTATAGGAAACTGGCGTATTTTTTAGCAAATAAATAATTTTAAATATAAGAATTTAGAATGAAATTGCTGTATATTTTTAAAAAATATCTGCAAAAGCCTTTATTTTTCCTTTTGAATCTTATCGTTGCAAACAAAAATATAGTCGGTGAACTCTAAATAATTAAAACCACCAACTATATTATTATATTGTAAATCCCGAAAAAAAGAGATTATTTTTTCTTATGTCTGTTCGCTCTTCTTCTTTTCTTTCTTTTGTGAGTTGCAACCTTGTGTCTTTTTCTTTTCTTTCCGCTTGGCATAATTTTAATTTTTTAGTAACTAGTTAATATTCAGTTAATTTTTATTTTACTGCGACTTTTGTTTTTACTTTCTCTACAAAAGATTTTGAAGGTTTGAAAGCAGGAATGTTGTGAGCAGGAATCTCAATTGCAGTGTTCTTAGAAATATTTCTTCCTGTTTTAGCAGCTCTTGTTTTAATGATAAAAGATCCAAAACCTCTCAGATAAACGTTATCCCCATTATACATAGAAGTTCTGATCTCCTGCATAAAAGCTTCTACAACTTTCTGTGTTTCATTCTTTTCTGTTCCCAACTTATTTGAGATGGTGTTTACCAATTCTGCCTTTGTCATTTCCTTTTTTAATTTTAAATTTTAGGTGTGCAAATTTAGTTAAAAAAATTGAATACTAGCAAATTAGTGGCAAAATATTTTTGTTTAAAGAGTTGGAGTTTTTATGTTGAGCCTATATTAATATTACATTAAATCTTTCTACATGCTGGAATTATAGTATCCGTTTTCTACACAGAAACGGATGAGGTGCAGTTTTGTTTTCAGTCCCAGCTTTTCAGTAAGCCTGTTAATATAAGTGTCTATCGTACGGGTGCTGAGGTTCAGCTTTTCTGCAATTTCCTTATTGCTGTAGCCCTCGTAGCAGAATTTCATAAGCTGTATCTCGGTAGGGTTCAGCTCTTCCTGGCCTTTCTTCTGCCTTTCCATATAGTTCTGTACAGCGAGTGGCTGCTGCTCCCATTCCCTGGAGTATTTTTCATAATCGAAGCCGTCAGAGGCAATAGTTCCTTTGATGATGTCTTTTATAATGGTACTTTTTTTCTGACAGTAATAGATATTGGGAATTTTGGAAAGAATCTCGGCCATATCTTCCTGGTAGGTGCTGGAATAGGTTACAATAGGAGTTTCCGTATTGTTTTTCCTGATGTACTTAATGGCTTCCATACCACTTAGTACCGGCATGAACAGTTCTATAATAAACACATCTTCCTGCCTCCTGTAGATCCTGTTCACGAGCTCATGGCCGTTATTACAGTCATTCAGAAGCATATAGAAGGGGTTTTCCATAAGCGTCTTGATCATGATTTTCTTAAAATAAAAATCACTGTCAGCTATAGAAAATCGCACTGTATTTGATAATAATTTACTCACTTTTTAATATCGATTTGGTGGTGATATTTAAAATTCAGAGGCCTAATTTATGAAAAACTTATGAAAGTTAAAATTAAACTTCGTTAAATAGGGGTTTTCACGAAACTACATTAGGGAAAATACGTATTGTGCATAAATTTTTTTTTATATTTTCACAGGCCAAACAAATCGCAAAAATATGTCTTCTAACAGGGAAAAAAACTTAACAAATCTGACGTCAGAATAGGCATCTGGAAGTTTATTCTGTCTTTCGCCGTTCTCTCGGTGGTGTCTTTTCTGTGTTTATTCCTCTTTTTTAAAAGCTATAGTATACAGCGGGAAGGAATTGTCAGACAATCTGATGCTTACAAAGAACTTATGATGCGTGGTGATGTTCTCAGGATTCATGTAGATAAAATCTATGACCAGATGAGCCAGCTAAACATTAATAAGGTAGAAAATGATGTTTTTCTCAGAACCAGAATCATGGATGATGTGAGAGAGGTGAAAAACATTATGGGTAAAGACAGTGTGGATAATTTCAAGCATTATGCCGTTCTGATGAAACAGATAGAGCCGATGCTGAAATTAAAGAACGATATTATAGGAGTGGAATCCAATAAGAAGATCGTCCTCAGGGATCTTGAAGATTGTATCGCAAAAGTAGGAAGGGCCAATGGCCAGCTTAGAAAAGATCCTACAAGAAACTTTACAGGAGGTAAAAGAAGATAATAAAAAAGAAAGCATATGCAGGGATCTATTACACTATCTAAAAAAGAAAGGCATTATCAGTTTTTCTATTTAATACTGATGCTTCTGGCCGCTATGATATTCTTCGGAATCATCTTTTTAAAAGGCTACGAATCTCCGTTCTCGGAAGAAGATGTCAGAGGAATACAAAGTCTGGAACAGAAAGCGGCATTCGACCGCGAACAAAAGGTCTTACAGCCTGAAATGGACAGTACCTATACCATGATCAGCAGAATTACAGACAAGTCTCCGGAACCTTTTGCAGAAAATAATATCTTCAACGGGATTAATGGGCTTGCCAGCTATTTTCATGGAAACGACGTGATGGATATCCGCAAGGATGCCTATCCGCAGATCGCTAAATTCTACAAAATGTATTTTGAAGATAAAAAAGTGATTTCCACAACCACGGAAGACGTAAAAAGATTTGAAAAAGAAGTGGAAGAATGCAGAATTGGTTTTAAAGATAAACAGAACCGGCTTTACGAAAGACAAAATGCATTAAGGGCCAGGACCCAGTAATCAAAAAAATAAACATTCAAGGAATAAACACATCACAATCACTTAACTATGAATTATTTTCAAAAAAACAAAAAGAACATTATTATTGGTGTTATCGCAACGTTGCTCATTGCAGCGCTCGTTGCGTTATGGCTGCAGAAAAAGGTGATCCATTCTGCCGATGATATTGTAGGGGTAGTCTATCCTTCTTCACTATCGGTAGGGGATACACTTTTATTTGAGGATAAGACCCAGTTCGCAAAAACCAAAAGATGGAATTTCGGGGACGGGACTACTTCCGACAAAAGTACGGGAATCCATTTTTACAATAAACCGGGGTATTATTCGGTAAGCTTGATTATAGATAATAAGTATACCAAAACCTTTCCTGTAATGGTTTCGCCAAGATACCAGAAGCCAAAAGACAGTGCGAAGATCAGTACCATTATTGATGCTCCTACACAGGCGATGCAAAATGAAAATGTGCAGTTCCGTGCAGTTTCGGAGGCTACACAGTTTGCCTGGAAGTTTGGCGAAACGGGTAATATAGATGCTAAAGAAAAAATGGCCATCTACTCCTATAAAAGACCGGGTGACTACCGTGTTGCATTGTTTACTGAAGAAAGCCAGGAGCCTATTTACCACCTGATCAAGATTCTTCCTGCTTACAACGCTTTACAGGAGGATGAAATTCCGGTAGAAGATTCTTACAAAAAGGTTGATGATGATTTCAAATACCACCTTCAGCAGATTGCCAACGGAAACAGTTTCAACGTACATTACAATTACCTGCTGAGAACTTACCTGTGTAACAACGAAAACACGGTGGTAAAAGTAAGCGACAGTAAGGCTAATAACTTTTATATGTACTGCGCAGGCCTTCAGTTTGACAAAAATGTCGTGATCCAGAGTGTAAAAGTAAACCTGGATGATAAACAGAACTGTGTAACTAAGGTTGATATCAACCAAAGCAAATAATAAGTCCGGGCTCCCGGATACACCACCCAATCATAAAAATAAAATAGGATGAAGAATAAATTTCCTCTAGCAGCATATTATATAGGATTATCAGTATTGTTAGCAAGCTGTCAGGTGAAGCTGCCATCTAAAAGGACCCCTGAACCGTCCCAGTACGGGCAGGTAGACAACTCGCCGGTTGTAAACGGATACCCTAAAAAATCCGTCCCTTGGATCGTTATTTCAGACAGATCCAGAAATACAGCCTATCTTGATAAAAGTGACGAAAAGTCCTACAAAGAAGTTAAATTTCTTGAGCCTTTAATGGTTCTGAAGCATAGAGACGGAATGGTAAAAGTAGCGGAATACGTTCCCGATGCTTTAATGAAAAAGTTTCGTCAAAATCCATTAAAACCTATGGATGGATCCCGGAATCCGACCTTCTTTTATGGAATAATTCTTTAAAAAGCGAAAAAACAGGCTTCCCTGTAAGAGTAGCCGTGGTACCGAATCACAGTGAAGTGATCCGAAGTGCTGAAAGATATTATAAGAACGACTCCATCATGGTGTTCAATTCTCCAAGTCTTATAGAAGCAGCCAATGTCAAAATTCCAAACGGACAGATGGTGTATGTCTATAAGCAGGCAGAAAACAACAAACGCTTTTTGGTAGGTAAGAAACCTTCCATTGATATAGACAGCATCAGTACCAACCTTTACGGATGGGTTAACGCCAATGTGATCTCTACTTGGGGCGAACGTTCTGCAGTAAAGCTGAAAAACGATACCAAAGTAACGGAAACTACCTTAGGAATCCATGAAGGATATCCGGGGGCGTCAGATTCAGAAAGCAGAACGGCTATTCTTCTTACGGATACCAACAAAAGAACCCCTCTGGAAAATATCTATCCGGTAAGCTTACCTTTGAATGAAGCTCCTACACCGGATTCCAAGACAAAATATTTCACCAATATTTTAGATTACAGCAAAAACTATGTATTCAATGTTTTAGGAGAGGAAATCTATTTCGACCGTTACAGAGAGATCACTGAAAGAGATAAAAATATCAATATTGTATTTGCTCTGGATGTAAGCGGCCCGAACGCTCCTTATGCCCCGATTGTAAAGTCTCTTCTTCAGGATCTGCAGCTTAGATTCGAAAAACCTTCGTATTTCAATGGGGTAAAATACGGTGTTGTTTTGTATAAAAATAATCCGTGCGGGGAAAACGTTCTGGTTTCCAACTTAAGCTCGGATTACAGTAAAATCACCAAATTCATTGACGAAAGAACCAATGAAATGAACTGTGCAAGCAACAGCGGATACCAGCCGGTGGGAGAAGCGCTCTCTGCCGCAGGAAACCTGCTTTCCAATGTTCCGGATGAAACAAATGTGGTGATAACAGTAGGAACCTCTGCCAATCAGAGCGGAAACATGTACAGCGTAATCAGCTCTCTTACGCAGGCTCAGGCCAGGCTGATCATGTTCCAGACCAGTGCAAGGTCATCCGATACCTATAACGATTTCGTATTAATGGCAGAAAATGTAGTCACTAATACTGCAAAGAATATTGCCGAACTTAAAAAACAAAAGATTATCAATCAGAGTGATGTTCTTACTAAAAACAACTTTAACCTTGTAGAGGGCGATGAAGGATTCTTCTCACTGGATTATCCGAAACAGAGTATGTCCCAGGGATTTGTAATCTTCCCTAAAAAAGGAGACGTAGCAACACCCGGTTACCTGAAAAAATCGGTAGACAGCCTTATAGCACAGGTTACTTTGGATAACCAGACCATTGACAAGTCTCTGAATGACTATTTCCATTCTTCAGTAGGCGCCGGAAGAACAGATGTAGACCTGAAATATAAATACCTGTTCCCAGGCCTTACCAATCCGGTTTCTGCAGGAATTGCAGCGCAGCTGATCAACTACGGGAACCCTTTCCTTGTAAAAGGCTATATCCCGAAAGAGCTGAAAGACTTTAAACCGGGTATAGAAAAAGGAATTCTTATTTCTGAAACAGAATATGATAACCTGAAGAACTTCTATACGGAAGTTTACCTTAAAACAGAGCCGGAAAGAGCAGATTTCAACCAGTCGAGAGCTATTAAAGAATATATCAAGATTCTTAAAAAATACAATCCGACTTTAAAATTCTTAGATAAATCCGAGCTGTATGAAAAACCAATGTCATATGCAGTAGGATTAAGTACCGGATTCGATAACTCTGAAGATGAGCTGATGTCGAAATACAAACTGAAAGGTTGGAAAAAATCTAAGATTGTTTTAAAAGAAACAGCCAGAGCATACTTTAAAAGCTATAAACAGCTGGCAGAGCACATGCTTTCCCACAGAAACAATCCGGCTGTAAAAATCCAGCAGAACGGGCAAACCTTCTATTGGCTGAATGAGTACTTTATGCCGACTACCCAAACCGTAGACGAGCCGGAGTACACCAAACATTAATCGTTCAATGAATCATATCAAAAGCAGGAGTATTACTTCTGCTTTTTTTATTTTGTAAGGGTAAGTGATACATTGGAACAAATTCAGAAAAAGGTTTAAAGCTTTTACTTTTTTAAACATCAGATCTGGAATTCGACATTTTAAAGCTCAATTTTGCATTTAAAAACCAGTGTATTTCTCATTGAAGTGTAAAATGTCTTATTTTTGGTGTATATCCCTAAAACGGCAAACCCTTTTACAGTGACATCTGGCAAAGATTCTTAAATCAAAAGTCGTAGAATTACTACAAAATATGAAATTTATGGAGAAATACTTTTGAGATAAAAATAACCGTTCTATATTTGTTAAACAATCACACCACATCACAAAATATTAATCATTGATAAAATGCACAATCATGACGGAATTCAAAGAATCATAAATGACGGGGAATAACAGAAGTTATGGAAACTGAAATACAATGATGATCTGCGGATTGTGCTACTTAATGAAGACACACTATTACACATCAACATTCATAAAAAAGATCGTCCCCAAAGGCGGTCTTTTTGTTTAAAAAGTAAAAAACTATTTTAATTTACCATTAAGAAAACTTATTACTTCTCTGATCAAAGAATTAACTACCTTTATCTTACGTACATTTTACATAAAAAAGATATATTTGTAAAAGGTAAGTTTTGACAGATAACACCAAATAATCTGATACAAAAGAAACACAAACATATTAATATTAGAAAATTATAATGGGAGTACTAGTAACCAACGAAACAGTAAAGCAGCTATTTCATATTGCCCAGTCAATAGCAAAGGAAAATTATAATGCCACCTACGGCGGCCCGCACATCCTGCAGGCATTAATGCATAAAGATATCGGCCTTAATGAATTCCTGAAAAATATTGATAAAGATCCCGGGTATTTTTACGAATGGGCAGATGTCCGTATTGAAGAATATCCGAAAACAGCACATCTTCCGGATGAAGTACGCCCGGATGATGCTGTAGATACCCTTACAGAAGAAGCAGACGATATCAGGCTGAAACTTGGGCTGGACGAGATCACACCGATCTGTATCCTTACTGCCATTGTGAAACCTGAAGTTGTTTTTCCCTGCAGCAGCTGAAATCACTCCCTCTTAGAGAACACGAAATTTTTAATTTATACAGAAAAGATACCCCTTTCGCGGTATCCGAAGACGGTAATTTTTCTTCACTTTTTTCAAATGGGTCAGATTATACGGATTCTTCATTTCCTTCAATCAAAAGCTACTGTGTGGACAGAACTGCACAAGCCAGAAAAGGAGATCTTGAAAATATCATAGGAAGAGACAAAGAGCTGCGAATGCTCGTTGAAATCCTTTGCCGCAGAAGCAAACCGAATGTCATCATCATCGGTGAGCCGGGTGTAGGAAAAACGGCTTTGGTAGAAGGCTTTGCCATAGAAATCACCAAAGGAAATGTTCCTGAAATGCTTAAAAACGCAACACTTCTTGAGCTGGACACAGGAGCATTATTAGCCGGAACTTCCTATAAAGGCGAAATTGAAGACCGTCTGAAAAAAGTAATCAACGAATGCAAGAAAATTGAAAAAGCAGTTCTCTTCATAGATGAAATTCATACCCTTTTAGATCCAAAAGGAAGTATAGGAAATGTGGCCAATCTTCTTAAGCCGGAACTTGCAAGAGGAGAAATTACAGTAATCGGGGCTACAACACAGGAAGAATACAGGAAAATTATTGAACCTGAACAAGCCTTTAACCGCCGCTTTGAAGTCCTGACCGTCAATGAGCCGGACGAACAAACCTGCGTAAAAATGATTGACGTCCTTCTGGACGGCTACAAAAAACACCACGGAATCGAAGTAGAAAAAACATCCATTCCTGAATGTGTACGTCTTGCTAAAAGATATGCAAAAGGAAAAAACTGCCCGATGCAGCCATTGACCTGCTGGACCGTACGATGGCCGCCATCAAAATGCTTGATGAGCTTTCGGAAAAAGAACTGGCAAGCTGGAAAGAAACTTACGAAGCCATTTTAAAAGAAGAATTTGCCGACAGCAAAGACCAGGCAAATGAACTGATCTGGAATTACAACCTGCTGAGGGATAAAATAAGTCCGATTCTTTGGGGTTCATTAAATGAGCAGCCTGTTATTGATAATTCCATGCCTGTGGATCAGATCCACAAGATTATTGATGATACTTATGCTGAACTCTTGCAGCATGCAGCTAAAAAAGAGAAAAAGTAGACCGTCTGGAACTGGCAGCAGTAATGGCGGCAAAAACCAATATCCCGATCGGAAAAATCCAGGCCCAGGAAAAAGAAAAGCTTCTGAATATGGAATCCCTGCTATTAAACAGGGTAGTAGGACAGGATCATGCTCTGAAAATCCTTTCAGACGCTATC
Organism: Chryseobacterium sp. GTID13; assembly: GCF_056172655.1. NCBI lineage: Bacteria > Pseudomonadati > Bacteroidota > Flavobacteriia > Flavobacteriales > Weeksellaceae > Chryseobacterium > Chryseobacterium sp. GTID13. The sequence goes on along the minus strand of NZ_JAOCMB010000007.1, from coordinate 441,289 downwards.
GTTGAAAACCGAAGTGGATTGAACAAACCGGGACAGCCAATTGGGTCATTCTTCCTTCTGGGACCTACCGGAACAGGGAAAACCGAGCTGGCAAAATCTATGGCAGAACTTCTTTTCAACGACGAAAAAGCAATGGTACGTTTCGATATGTCCGAATTTAAAGAAGAACATTCAGCAGCGTTACTGTACGGAGCGCCTCCGGGCTATGTAGGTTACGAAGAAGGGGGAATGCTCGTTAATAAAATCAGACAGCAGCCATATACTGTTGTTTTATTTGATGAAATTGAAAAAGCCCACCATTCTGTGTTTGATGTGTTCCTTCAGATCATGGATGAAGGAAAAGTCCATGATAAACTGGGAAAAGAAGGTGACTTCAGCAATGCCCTGATCCTTTTCACTTCAAACATAGGAAGCGAAGAGATTGTAAAACAGTTTGAAGAAGGAAAAGTTCCGGAATCCTCTTCACTGATGCAGATTATGTCCAATTCAGGAAGATTCAGACCGGAGTTCCTGGCAAGGATTACAGAGATTATTCCTTTTGCACCAATCACTGAATCTATTGCAGAAAGAATTTTCAACATTCAGCTTAAATCACTTCATACATCTCTGACAAGATTGGGAATGGCCTTAAAAATCAGTGACGAAGCTGTGAAAAACCTTGCCTTGGGAGGGTTCAGCAGCAAATACGGAGCAAGACAGATCTCAGGAGTGATCCGTGCGCAACTGGCGAGACCGATCTCCAAAATGATCGTGAGAGAAGAAGTGAAATCCGGGCAGACCATTCATGTAGACTGGAACACAGAAGAAGAAAAATTAACCTGGAAAGTAGACGGATAATACACAGAACGCTCATTGGCGATTTAGCCTTTTAGCCTTTCTGCCCTTTAGTTATAAAAAACATATTAAAAATGAAAACCGCATTCAGAAATATCTTTACAGCACTGATGCTGACAGGAAGTTTTGCGATGATGAACGGACAGTTTCTGGAACCTTCGGACACTTCAGAAAGTAGTGTAAGGAGGTATAACAATATTATCAATGCCAATAAAGAAATCGTTGAATTTATCGAATATTCATTGGTACAGAAAGGATTGCCCAGGCATTTAAGAAACCTTGCCCTGATAGAGTCCCATTTCAACAGGAATATAACCTCGGGAGCCGGAGCAGTAGGAATATGGCAGTTTATGACTGCACATGCCAATCAATATGGTCTTACGGAGCAGAACCGTACAGACGTATATAAAAGTACAAAGACAGCAGTGGTTTCCCTTGGAAATCTCTATAAAAAGTATGGCGACTGGATCACAGTGGTAGCGGCCTATAACTGTGGTGAGGGAAATATTGCCAAAGCCATGCAGAGCGCTGGTTCTACACAGTATCATGTGTATTCTAAATATCTTCCTGCTGAAACAATCAACCATGTTAAAAAATACCTGAATGCCTGTTATGCAACCGGTGAGCTGGAAAGTGTTTTGAATAACTATAATTCTGCAAGGCTTAATAAAGTTTTCTTTACAGAAGGCGGAAGTGGCAGAAACACTGCTGCGCCTCTTCAGGAAACCGAGATTAATGCAGGATTCAATCTGGATGTCATCGCTGACGAACTGGATGTGGAAATGAATGAAATTCTTGCCTGGAACCCCGGAATTACTGAAGAATTACAGAAAAAAGGGGAGAGCCCTTTTTATCTTCCTACCGACCTTATGCCGGATTTTCTTCTGAAAAAGAATAAAATTCTTTCCCGTTCCATAAAAGAAGGCGTTCGTGTGCAACAGCAATAAGCTAGATAATTATAATTCTACAGCCGTTACTATTTTTAGTGCCGGTTTTTTTATAAAATTCAATTTTGACTTTGTTAAAAATACACTAACTATTCTTAAAAAAATCTTAATATTTCTCTTTTAAGTGTAAAATAACCTTATTAGTCAGGGTTTTATTTTGAATATAAATGATTGTAAATCATATACTTATTTATTGTATTTAAATCTATTGTCGTAGAATTACTACATCAAATCGTAGAATTACTACAAAATTTGAAATTTACATTCAAAAGATTTTTTATTAAAAAGTGACGTTCTATCTTTGCTATGTAATCAATCACCAAATCACAAAATATTAACGATTAAAATTTACAAATCATGGCAGCAAATTCAAGAGGAATCTTAAAATTCAACGGAGGCGAAGAACAGAAATTATTAAAGCTGAACTACAGCGTATCCAGATCTACAGACGTTTCAGGACGTGTAGCATCGGATCCCTCCAATGCACTGATCAAAGTTACAGTAGAAGCTACTGAAAAATCGGACATCCTTGAAAGCTTACTGAACGGAAAGTACAAGCCTACAACAGGTGAAGTTACTTTCAACAAATCTCACGAAGAAGGTACCCTAACTACCCTGAAGTGGGAAAACGGTTATGTGATCCAGCATGAAGTAGACTTCGACGCTGTAGATGAAAACAGTATGCTGATCAGTTTCGTAGTAAGCGCAGAAGTTATCACTTTAGGTAACTCCGAGTACCGCGGAATGTGGCCTTCATCTGGTCATTAATCCCAGAACAATCATCTTAGTAAAAATAAATTGGTACAGAATAGTGTATTCGCAAGAATATACTATTCTGTTTTTGCCGTATTTGGACAAATATCGTTTCAAAATGGTCCTTCGGAACCTCATTATAAGTGTCTCGTAAGGATTGGAAGCTGCCTCCGTATGCCGGAAGCTATTCAGAATTTATTATAATTTAAACAAAACACCTATTATGTTTAAAGATGATCAATCGATAAAAGTGCACGGCCCTAAAGGCAGTATAAAAGATACAGAAGCAGAACAGCTTAACCATGCTGAAGATATGGCTGTACAAAAAGCAGATGCAAAGCTTCAGAAAGCGGATGAAGCCATTAAAAAGTCTGCAAAAAATGCACAGGACATTTATTCGGGTGCTTCCCAAAGCTCCAAAATGTTCATGAACCAGACTATGGTTCCCAATAATCCATCCATTACCGAAAATAAAGTATGGTCCCAACAGCCAACTTCCAAAATACATAATGCAAAGGCCATCCCGGAAAGCATTATTGCAGGAATTAACCGGGTTGTCATGCTTGATATTGTAGTGGAAGGGCAGGTAATCAGGCATTTCAAACATTTTAAACTGGTGCAGAGTGCTTCAAAGCATCACGAATTCAGCCTTATTCTTGCTCATGACACCTTAGGAGGTGCAGAAAACCATAATTTGCAGGAAGCACAGAGCTTTTTAGGAAAAAGAATCACAGTAGTATTTAAATATAAAGATATTGAACAGGGACCAGAACGTAATTTTGTGGGCGTTATTACAGAAGTAGGATTCAGCCAGGAAAAGGGAAGTCTTGGAAATATCGTTCTTAAAGGATTCAGCCCTACTGTGCTGCTGGATGCTGCGCCCCATATTCAAAGTTTTGGGGGCGGGCAGGAAGTGAGCCTTAACAGTATTGCTGATCATGTCATCAAAGAAGGGCTGGGACAGAATAAGTTCGATTTCAGGGTAGATGCCCAGCACGGAAACGTCCCTTACAGCTCTCAATATGAAGAAACCCACTATAATTACCTGGCAAGAATTGCAGAAGCCTATGGCGAACAGTTTTACTACGACGGTGAAGTTCTGCATTTCGGTAAACTTCCGCCGCAGGAAAAACCTGTAAAACTTACCTACGGAAGCAGCGTAAGCGACATTGCGATCAAAATGAGAGCCCAGCATGTAAGCCCGAGTTTTTATGGCTATAACAGCAGCAAAAATGAGAAGCTCGTTACAGGAAGCTCAAAGATCAATCATACTTCAGATATTGCCAAACGTGCTTACGAAATATCAGAGAAAACCTTTAAAACACCTTCTCTACGGGTAGCTCCCATCAAAGCCACATCATTTATGGATATTGATGCTTCCCAGAAAGGGACGGCTGGAAGCAAGGCATCAGAGGTTTTCATTACTTCAGGATCTACAACGGTTCCGTTCCTCTATCCCGGATGTACTGCAGATATTGAAATGCGTAAAACGGATACCAACGATACCTCTTATTTTACCAAATTAATGATCGTGCAGGTTACCCATGAAGTCAATGCAAGAGGATATTATGACGGAACTTTTGAAGCTATTGCGGCAGATACGGGATTTATTCCCCGCCCGGAATTTGAAACCCCGAAAGCAGAACCTCAGTTTGCCAAGGTAATTTCCAATACCGATCCTTTAAATCAGGGAAGGGTAAAAGTTCAGTTTGACTGGCAGGGAGGGCCGGACACTACCGAATTTATACGGGTAATGACTCCGGATGCGGGAAGCAGTGACAAAGTAAGCAAGAACAGAGGATTTATGGCTGTCCCGGAAGTTGGCGACCAGGTTATTGTCAATTTCGTCCATCAGCACCCGGACCGTCCTTTTGTAATGGGAGGAATGTTCCATGGCGGAATCGGAGGCGGAGGCGGTGCCGGAAATAATATAAAAAGCTTAAGCAGCAGAAGCGGAAATAAATTGGAATTGAATGATGGTGAAGGTTCTGTTTTCCTGACCGATCAGGGCGGTGCTAATATGAAATTTGACGGTGCGGGAAATGCAGAAACCAATGCCAACAATAATAAAACAGTCAACGTAGGAAACAACAATACGGTCAATGCCGGAAGTACAAGCTCTATTAATGTAGGTGGAAAAGACGGCGGAGCGGCTGATTCGGTTTTAAAAATGGATGCCAGCGGAAACATTTCTGTGGAAGGAAAAACAAAAATTGAATTAAAAGTAGGCGAAAACAGCATCACCATCACCAAAGAAGGAATCACTATTTCTGCCAAAGAAGGAATGCTGGATTTGAATTCGCTACAGAATGCTTTATTGGTAACACAGGATAAACTGAGCATCCACAGTCAATCGATCACTTCAATCAATGCAACAGGAGATCTGTTTATCACCGGAAGTAAAGTTGATATTAACTAGTGTTGAGCAATTTATTCTAAAAAACTTAGCAAGGCATGACATTGGAATCGAATAATGAAGAAAATAATGACTTATCAGGATTTAAATATGCCTGGTATAAAAAAGCAGAATATCAAATCAATATAAAATCCTATCTTACACTGGGAACAGGAAAAGCAAACCAGACAGAAATAGAACAGGACTGGACCGTAATGCCGGGAGAATACAACCACATCAATGTAGAATCTTCTGCCCAGAATTATATTCAGTCAGACGGTCAGATGCAGCCTTTTTATGAAATTCTTGAAAAAATAAACAAGGCAACAGAGGTAGTAGAATTATCCTTGAATACTGATAAAAGCATTCATGAAGTCACTAATAAAGAGGGAATTTTAAGGAAGTGGGAAGAGATAAAAAAGGACTTGCATTTTTTTGAGCTGGTAAAAGAAAGTTACAGAACTTTTATTCAGATTTATGATAAAGAGTTTAATAATATAGACCGTAATATTGGGCGTAATTTATTGTACCAGATTATGTTTTATCCTTTACCGGCATTCAGAGGAGGAAGTTTTACCGAGGAAATTCCTGTAAGGACCACTTTATCAACGCTTTTTCCCGGAGAAGAACTGAATTACAGCTCTGCTTACAGGATTTACAGAAACGAAGATGGCGGATATACTGTAAAGCTGGAAGGAAAAAGTAAGGAAAACCAATCCCGGTTTGAAAATGTATATAAGGAAAAGTATCAGAGAACCCTGGTCAATCCTTTGGAATACAAATATGCAATAGAAGGAGAATATATCTATAATCAGGATTCGGTACTGTCAGAAGTCCTATTTCATGTGAAGGAAGAGCTTAATGAAAAAATGATGTATGTCTGCAGATATCATATAAGGTTAAACAAAAAGTAACACATTAATTCACGATCACTATGAGTCAGTTATATATCGCACAAGGTACTCCGCTTATTTGTAGTAAAGGTAGAAGGCTTATAGGAATTGGAGTCAGTTCCCAATCTTCGGTAAACCTGAAAAAAGGGGCCAAACTAATGGCTACGGAGGACGACCGTTTTAAAGGCAATTTTATTTGTCCGGAAATGATGATCGCCGGGGCTTTAGCCGGAGTTGCCGTAGCAGCAGCTTTTTCCGGCGGACTTTTTGTTTTGGCAGCGGCAGCCTGGGCAGGAAGTGCCCTGATTGATGACTGCCTGAATATCTGCTCATTTCTATGCAAAGGAAGTGACTGGAAAAACACTCATCCAAAAGTTAGAATTGAAAATAAAAAACCTTTGCTGCAAAATTCCAGTTTACATTGTTTCATAGGAGGGAGGTTACTTTTCATTTACCTGTTGCCCAGCTTCAGGAGGCGAGTACAGCCAGTCAGATGGCAAAAGATTCTTATGAAGACGGTTACAAAGATAAGGATGGAAATACTACAACAATAAATGGCTATACCCGCATTAATACAGATGACCAGGGTAAATTAGACGAATTGTTTGGACCAGGGGCATTGAGAAAGGAAGATTTTAATACCAATAATAGTAATGGTTTTTATGCTTCCCTATATTATAACGAAGAAACAAAAGATTATTTTGTAGCGTTCAGAGGTTCCGAGCCGAAAGGTATGCAATTCTATCATGACTGGTTTATTGAAGATGGAGGGCAGGCCTTTGGCTTCGCTACTCCTCAAATAGAAAAGACCAGAAGCCTTGCTGAGAAAATGGATAATGCAACCAATGGACATGTGAAATTTACAGGACATTCCCTGGGAGGTGGGAACAGTGCAATGGCTTCCTACTATACAGGACTTCCTGGATATACCTTCAATACAAGAGGGGTTCATCAAAATACTTTAGATTATCTTGATAAAAAAGGAGCTGTAAAGTCAACTTCAAGTATTATTAATTATAGTACAAGTAATGACATCCTTAACGGATTACAGAACAATAGAGAAGGGCTGCTTTCTACGCTGGCATTTTCAGGAATCCCCGGTCTTAACTTACTTGCAGGGGCTGGAGGGCTTACCGGAGGTGTTCCGCGTGCTTTAAATGAGCAGCATGAAATTTACGGATATATTGAAGACAATGAGGGACTTGGTATAAAAACCATTGGAAGCGGTCATAGTACTTATGCTGATGCATTTCAGGCTATGATGGACACAATCAATACAGACGTTGTAGCAAATAATATATAATATGAAAGCAATTATTTTAATACTTCTATCCATTATGACACTTAACAATTGTTCAGATTCTGTTCTTAGATCCCGTAAAAATGAAAATAGAAGAAACCTTCCACCCGGAAAGCTATTTGAGGGTCCACAGCTTAAAGCGGCGCAAAGTATTTTTGATGAAAACAATGTTGAACTTACAAATGTCATTAAGGCTCATCCGGAAATCATTAACCAGTTGAGTGATAGAGAAGAAGATAATGGATACACATTACTGCACTATGCCGCATTGCTTGAAAATATGAAAGCAATGGAATCTTTAATGGAAAATGGTGCTGATCCTAATATTATAACACCTCAAGGTTTGCCAGTTAATCATGCGGTAGCCCTTAACGATTATGATATGCTGAACTTATTATTAAAATACCATGCAACGCTTAATCCCACAGTCGGAAAGAGTCCCCTTAGTGATGCGATGATGCTCGGAGATGAAAATGCTGAAAGAAAAATGATCAACTATTTGCTTGAACATGGAGCAGATATTAACCATGTATCTTACAATGGGAGCAATATTATGGAAGATGCTGCAAGAGACGATTTGGATTTGGCCAGCTATTTTCTGGAAAAAGGAGGACAGCCGGTTATCGCCGGAACGCAACTTTCTCCAATGGCAAATTATATTCAATACAAGGAAAATCAGAAAAACGAACGGAATTTACCGGATTCTCCCTATTATCAAAAATTGTTCGCGCTTAAAAAACAGCTGATTGAAAAATATAATGTTCACTTCCCTTACCAAAAAGATACAGTAGCAGAAGCTAAACTCAGAATAAAATTGTATGAAAATCTAAGTCCTAAAGATAAAACATCAGTAAACTTCAAAAAGAATTACGGCGAAAACCGCTATCAGGAAGATTTGGCTATTGTAAAAGGAAAGTAAAGACAACCAGAAACACTATTTAAATCCAACAATAAAAATCAGATCGGTCAAGGTCTGATTTTGTTTTTATATTTCCCATGATGGTGTAAAATAATAAAGAAATTAAACACTCTTAAAAATATAATTTCTATTGCCAACAGGCGTCTGCAGCATTATGTTAAATCAAAAGTCGTAGAATTACTACATCAAATCGTAGAATTACTACAATATTTCAGATTTGCATCCAAAAACTTTTCTCTTATCCGTATCAGGTCTATCTTTGCTCTGTAATCAATCACTATTCACATAATATATAACATTTAAAATCACCAATCATGGCAGCAAATTCAAGAGGAATCTTAAAATTCAACAACGGAGAAGGTCAGAAACTATTAAAACTTAACTATAGCGTATCAAGATCTACAGATGTTTCAGGACGTGTAGCATCAGATCCGTCAAATGCTCTTATCAAAGTTACAGTAGAAGCTACCGAAAAATCTGATATCCTGGAAAGTTTATTGAACGGAAAATATAAGCCTACAACAGGAGAAGTTACTTTCAACAAATCTCACGAAGAAGGTACCCTAACTACTTTGAAGTGGGAAAACGGATATGTAATCCAGCATGAGGTAGACTTTGATGCAATAGACAGCAACAGTATGCTGATCAGTTTCGTAGTAAGCGCAGAAGTTATCACTCTTGGGAACTCTGAGTACCGCGGAATGTGGCCTTCATCCGGTCATTAAGAAGACCCAAGTCTTTTATTAAAAAATAACATCAGACAGAACAGCAGAAATGCTGTTCTGTTTTTTTATGGGAACTGGTTAAGGCCGTGATTTTATTGGGAAGATATCAGATTTCAGACATGAAATTTTTAGATTAAATAAATGTCAATGGTGAATTTTGCTTCGCAGGTGAAAGATGAATGGTAAGGCAACGTTACTACTGGTGGCTTCGAGAGCCTCAGCCACCAGGTAGCAGTCCTATATTCAATATTTGAAGATCTCAAATATCCGGCTATCAGAATATGGGGCTTAACTGACACAACCAGCAACTATCAACCAACAACTATCTTTACACTCATCTACTCTCAAACTCTCCAACCCTCCAACTCTTACCCTCACCTCAAAACTCACAATTCATCACTTATTACCCCAAAGAAATATTCCTATTTTCTTATATTTGTTCATTATAGATATTATGGACGCAACACAAGATAAAAGACTCTTTCTCATCGATGCTTATGCGATGATCTTCAGAGGATATTACGCATTGATCAGGAATCCGAGGCTTACCAGCAAAGGGGTGGATACTTCTGCTATTTTCGGGTTTACCAATTCCCTGATCGAACTGATCAGAAGAGAAAGACCGACCCACCTGGCAGTTGTTTTTGATGTAGGGCAGGCGAGTGTAAGAACGGATGACTATTCGGATTACAAAGCCAACAGAAGCGAAACTCCTGAGGCGATCAAGATTGCTATTCCATACATTCACAGAATTCTGGAGGCGATGCATATTCCCATCCTTGGAGTTGAAGGATATGAAGCAGATGATGTGATAGGTACCATTGCCTGCAAAGCAGAAAAAGAAGGGTATACCACTTTTATGGTTACTCCGGATAAAGATTTTGCCCAGTTGGTGACAGATAAAATTAAAATCTACAAACCCGGCTTAAAAGGGGGCGATATAGAAATTCTTGGAGTAGAAGAAGTAAAGCAAAATACGAAATAGAAGACCCAAAACAGGTCATCGATTTCCTTGCAATGATGGGGGATGCAGTAGATAATATCCCCGGATTGGATGGCGTAGGAGAGAAGACAGCAATGAAGTTCCTTAAAGAATTCGGGAGTATAGAAAACCTGCTGGCCAATACGGATAAGCTGAAAGGAAAGCTTAAAGAGAAAGTGGAAGCTTCTGCAGAAAGAGGAATCTTATCCAAAAAATTAGCAACCATTATATGTGATGCGCCGATAGAATTCCATCAGGAGCAGTATGACCTTGATACGCCGGATTTTGAAAAAGTAAAAGAAGTTTTCGATGAAATTGAATTCAGAAGGCTGTACGAAAACCTTTACCGTGCATTTGCTTCTGCTCCTGTAGAAACTGTGGTAGTAAGTGAAGTTGAGATCAAACAGACCGCTGCAGTTACAGAAATAAAAGGGCAGGTAATGCAGCTGGATCTTTTTGCCAATTTTGAAGAACTTGATCAGGCAACTTCCACGAAGAGTTCTATTGAACATAATGACCATCTCTACCAGTTTGTAGATAATCCGAAAGCCCAGAAAGTATTGGTGGACAATTTGTTGAAGCAGCAGGCAGTCTGCTTTGATACGGAAACCACTTCACTGAATGAGCTGGAAGCAGAACTTGTAGGAATGAGCTTTTCCTATAAAAAAGGTCTGGCATACTATGTTCCGTTATCCGAAGACAAAGGAGAAGTGCTGCAGACCCTGGAAATTTTCAGACCTTTCTTTGAAAAGGAAGATCTTCTGAAAATTGCCCACAATCTGAAATTCGATTATAAAATATTAAAACAATACGATATCACGGTAAAAGGGGCTATGTTTGATACCATGATTGCCCATTACCTGCTGAATCCGGACGGAAGACACGGAATGGATTACCTTTCCGAAGTCTATCTCAACTATAAACCGGTTTCCATTGAAACTATTATTGGAAAAAAAGGTAAAAAACAAGGGACTTTCCGGGATGCAGACCTGAGAACACAAACCGATTACGCAGCAGAAGATGCCGATGTAACGTTCCAGCTGTACGAGCTTTTTGCCCCGCAACTGAAAAAAGAAAACCTGGAAGAGCTTTTCTTCAACATCGAAATGCCATTGATGGAAGTTCTGGCAAAAATGGAGCTGGCAGGTATTTCACTCGATGAAAAATGGCTGGCACAGGAAAGTGTAGATCTTGAAAATGACCTTAGACAGCTGGAGTCTAAAATTTTTGAGCTTTCCAGAGAGGAATTCAACATGAACTCGCCCAAGCAGCTTGGAGAAATCCTTTTTGAAAAAATGCAGCTGGATCCTAAAGCCAAGAAAACAAAAACAGGACAGTACGCAACTTCGGAAGATGTTCTTCAAAAGTTGAGCTCAAAGCATGAAATCATCAAGCATATCCTGGAATACAGAACCTATCAGAAATTAAAATCGACTTACGTAGATGCACTGCCTTCGCAGATCGATAAGCAGGACAACAGGGTACATACCAATTTCTCCCAGACTACGGCAGCTACCGGACGTCTGGCAAGTGTAAATCCCAATCTTCAGAATATCCCGATCAGGACACTGCGCGGACAACAGATCAGGGAGCTTTTGTGTCCGGAGAAGGCAAAAAGATTATCTCTGCCGACTACTCTCAGATCGAGCTTCGTTTGATTGCTGAAATTTCAGGAGAAGAGAATATGATCAAGGCTTTCCAGGATGGGGAAGACATTCACGCTTCAACGGCGGCCAAATTGTTTAAAATTCCTCTGGAAGAGGTTTCCAAAACCCAGAGAAGCCAGGCTAAAACCGTTAATTTTGGAATTATCTACGGACAGGGAGCTTTTGCTTTGGCAGAACAGACCGGTCTTTCGAGAACCGAAGCCAAGCAGATGATCGAAGCCTACTTTGAAACCTATCCGAAACTAAAGGAATATATGGCGGAACAGGTAAGCAAAGCCCGCCAGATAGGATATGTGGAAACCATTTTAGGAAGAAAACGTCATTTAAAAGATATTAATTCCAATAATTTTGTGGTGAGAGGCCATGCCGAAAGAAATGCTGTCAATGCACCGGTACAGGGAAGTGCTGCCGATGTGGTGAAGCTGGCGATGATCAAAATTGATAAGGAGCTTAAAGCACAACAGCTACAGACTAAAATGCTTCTTCAGGTACATGACGAACTTATCTTTGAAGCTCCGGTAGACGAAATTGAAGCCGCTTCAAAACTGATCAGAACCGAGATGGAAAGTGCTTTGGAAACACAGGTGCCTTTACTGGTAAAAGTGGGAATCGGGAATAACTGGCTGGAAGCACATTAATAAAATATCACATGATTAAAATAAGGTGGATCGTTGGTCCACCTTATTTTTTTGTTCTCAATTTTATTCAGATAAGTTGTTTTAAACAAAAAAGAAGACTAAAAATTAGTCTTCTAAAACTTCCTGCCTGTGCGGAAAATTTTGTGTAATCATTTTTCACCTCATTGATTTTACCTTCGTCTCGGCTTTTTAAGGCCTGTATGTCAAAAGAATGACGTTTCATTCAATTCAATACCACATAAAGATAAGAAGTTTTAACTTCCCGTGAAATACTACTTTTGTATTAATTTAAAAAAATTCAAATATTTTTATGATTCCTCATTCACATCCTTCAGTTTGGTCAGATTTTCAAGAATATTTGGAACAAATCTTTCGGCAAAACCAGCCAGAAATGACCAGACGAGAAGCTTTGCCAGGGCCGGGGCAATATAAATGATAAAATAAAATTCTTCAGCATTGGGAAACAATGTGCCGCCGATCATCTCACCCATAAAAATCAGGGAAAGGATAAAAGCGAAAACCGCACCTATGGTCTGGATGGAAATCAATTCCTTGATCGTGATTTTATGAGTAAAGGTGCCTGCTCTTCTTGCCCGGGTGATAAGGCTTACTGCTGCACCCAAAGCTCCGAAAGATAAAGCAGCGCTGAAAATGGCAACTCTTGTAAGCAGTTTAAACTGTCTGGACTCCGCATTGTCTGTCCAGTCTTTTATAACGATGGTTTTTCCTTTCTCATCCACGCTTTCAAAATTAGAGGAATGAGGCTGGCCTTTCAGGTATAAAAAATAAATAAACGGCAGACATAATAAGAGACTGTACAGGATAGCAGTAACGATAAAAGGACTTGTGTTTTCCTTTCCTAAAAGTCCGAAATGTAGAGTTTTCATGATATTGTTGTTTTTGAATTCTTTTTGTTGTATTACAAATTTCGAATGATTACAAACGACTATCAATTACCCTTTTTCGCTATTTTTTTATAACTGTATTATTCGGCATTCACAAATCCGTAGACGTTTTGCACGATATCTCCGGGGGACACCTTTTCAAATAGATATCTTTCTTTTTTGAGGTGAAAGGTTTTGGATTCTGATGGCATTTCCTCTTTCATGGTATTGACGGTTTCAAGGATCAGCTTTCCTTTCGCAGGTTCATAATACAGGGCAGAGTGGGAACCGGCGCCCATATTGTAGGTTTCAATATAGGTAAGAATAAGGTCTCCGTTCAGATATTTAAACCTGCTGAACTGATTTCCATAAGGTCCGATATCATAAAGGTTGATATTCAGCTCTCCCTTTTCAATAGAAATATCCTCCGGATCATGTATTTTGTAGCCGGCTTCATTATATTCATCAGGAAGAACGGTATCTGAGATTTTATCAACTCTATACGTGTTATCGGTATTTTTTAACAGGATCATCACTTTTCTGGCAGCCAGCGTATCTTCTTTTTCCTGATGATAAGAGCCCTATCAGAAAGTCCGTCCAGGTTAAGGTCTCCTTCCGCATCATACTGGATTTCATATCCTGCAGGAAGAAGATCAGTCGGTTTGTTACTTTTAAAAGAAGCAGTTTGTGCTTCAGAAACCTGCTGCCTTGCCGTATCTGCTTTAATCACTTTTTCTACAGCATTTTTTTCTGATCGGTAATTGGATCTCTCTCTTTTTGCAGGAATAGAACAGGAGAAGAAATAAAGAAATTAGAAGGATGATTTTTTTCAATGGTTTTTGTTTTTATATAAATTTTAGTGTCTAATAAATTGATTGCTTATTTAACTCCCGGGTTCTGTTTTTTCTTTAAGTTGTCAATCTCTTTTTCCATTGTTTTTTTCCAGTCTTTTCCATTTCTTTTTTCAAGATAGGAATTGGTAATTTCGGTGTACTTTTCCTGGGCTTTTATATCCATTGCATCAATAATACATCCGGTATTTTTTGAAATGGTGCCATATTTCTTATAAATTCCATCTATCTTCCGGGTGGTTTCCTCATCATAGGCAGGAATATAAAATCCGCCATACCTCATAACGATCTGATCTCTTTTAATATCTTTTTCAGCTTCCCGGATATAATGGTTCTCCAGGTTGCTAAGCTCTCTTTTATTTTTTACAAAGGCAGTTGTCGCGGTATAAACAAGAAATACCAGAATCAGAGCGTTTAGTACAGGGAAAATTCGTGAAAATTTGTCCTTAAAACTTAAATTCTTGAAATCCAAACTGCTGATAAGGTAAGAAACAAGAGCTGTTATGGCAAAACCAACCAGCAGGTATTGTAACTGAGATTCTTTAAGTACATACCAGAAATCAAACTGCACAGGATAATTGATTAGATAATACCCTGAGATATAAACTGCAGTAACTAAAAGAATTACAGCTATATTAACAGTAATGAGTGTTTTGTACATATTGGTTTGTGTTTTATAAGAAGATTATAATATTTTTACTGCGGGCTTACTTTTGTATATACAACTTCTTTATCCGTCAGGCCATACACATTACAATCTTCAGGAGTAAGATCAACAAGATCAAAAAACAGATGAAAACTATACGTCCTGTCATTCATAAGCTTGGCATATTGGATGGTTTCTCTGATCGGAATTGTATACTTGTAACTTTCTCCCGGTTTTAGCTTTACTGTTTTTTTGATGCAGTCTGTGAAGCAGTCCACATCAGCTGTATAGTCTATTTTATTTTCCTTTTCCCGGATTTTGACCAGCTGTAATCTGTAAGGCGAAAAAATTTTATTGATCTTAACTTTTTTGTTTCCCATATTCAGGACAGACAGCTCTATCATTCCTTTTTCCTGCAGCTGAGTGGTGTTGGATTCTAGTTTTAACGTGCATTTACTCTGTCCAAATGCAGTTGATGTATAAAATATCAGCAAAATAAATAGAATCTTTTTCATCAGTAATTTATTAAACCTAAGATAATTAAAATTAAATTATCCGGATAAGTAATTTTACTGACAGGTTTTAATTTTCAATAAGGATAATTCTTTTTGATTGCCTCAAGCCGGATATCCAGATCCTTTTTTATTTCCTCATTTATAGATGGCCACAGGTTATGATTTTCAAGTGTGAAACCTTTATATATACTAAGAAAATCAGTAAAATTATTTTTAAATCTTTCATAGGCTTTATTCATATTAAGTTCAATATATTCGTCAAGAGAATACAAAAGAAACTGTTCATCAGAAGTAAGCTGCTCTTCATAAGAAATATAGGTGGTAATTTCAAAAACAGTTTTTAAAACTACTTTTTTATCCTGAAGAAGATGATAAAGAACCCCTAATAAAGCCCTGGAAGTAATTTCCGAATCAGCATCTGCAGAATTTTTGTTTAAAAGCTGTACAACATCATACCAATTGGTTACAGTGGAAAACTCAATAAATGCATATTCAGACTCTTCTTCACGGGCTAAAACAGAATCTGCCCATTCGGCAATATCATTTCTTCTGATCACCCCGTAATCCAGAAGGATCACAAAAACCTTCAGCAGACTCTCGTAATCCTTTATTGCAGCCTTTTTCATGTAAGGCTAAACATTATATTCAATTTCGCCAATGTAGTATAATGCAAATTCTTCATCGTTCACGGAAACCGGATTGGGAATCACATGTTTATTGGCAAAAATAATAGCATTGACCGGAGTTTCCAAGCCGAGCTGGTTGATCTTTTGCTCCACAATGGGAAGCCATTGGTCGGCATAAGAATAATCTGTAAACTTTTCATAAATGCCTAAGCTTTCATCCTCAAAACCATATTCCATAAAATCATAGTCAAACCACTGAATATGCTGTGATTCTGCAAATTTTGAAACATACAGGTCTTCATTTTCCTCTTCCGTGTAATATCTTTCGTCCTCTTCCGCAAAATCATTAAAGTCATCTTCATTTTTAAAATATCCCAGCCAGAAGTGTGAAATCTCTTTCTCCATAAATTATTTTTTAATGTATTGTATATTATTTTAATCTCTTTGATTGTTTGCTTTCCTGAATAACCTTTTCCAGTCTCGAAAGCCTTGTTTTTTCCTGTTTTGCGCTCATCAGCCAGTGAATGATCATCCTTTGGTAAGAAGGAGCCTGTTTTTCAAAAAATGTCCAGGCCTTTTCATGAGCTTTAAACCGTTTCTCATACGCCGGATCAAGAAAAACATTCTCATTTTCATGGGAATAGATCCCTGTTTTATCTTCTTTTCTTGCTTTAAATGCTCTTTGCCCTTCCGCAGTCATCAGGCCTGCTTTTGTAAGCTCTTCCACTTTTTTAATATTGATGAGGCTCCAGGTACTGTTCGGTTTTCTAGGTGTAAAACGGTTGGTATAGCTCCCTGCATCCAGGGATCTTCTCACGCCGTCTATCCATCCGAAACATAAAGCCTGATCCACAGACTCGGACCAGCTCATAGAAGCTTTTCCGGTTCCTTTTTTATAAAAACCGACCAGAATTTCTTTTTCCTTTGCATGATTTTCTTCCAGCCATCTCCTGAATTCTTCCTTGTTGGCAAAAAAAATAGGCGTCATTGTGGATCTTTTATTGATGAACTTATCTAAACTTTATCTCTTAAATTCTTAAGATTTAAATATCAAAAACCTTTTAAAAGTAATAGGTTTGATTTTAAAATGTAATATTACAAAACTTTTTCTTTAGACCCGAATTTTCAGCAATGAAGCTGTTTAAACTTTATATTGATTATTTTAACCACAAAAGGTTTAACACTTAAGTTTTTTAGAGATAAGCTTTATGCATAAGAAGTACACTTAAGTTTTTGAAAATCTTTGATTTTCATCTTATGTCAACTTTTCTTCGGAATCATTTTAAACTTACTTAGGTGAACTCAAGTGTGTTAAAATGAAAGCTTTTGTGACTTTTGTGGTTTTGTAAAGCTTAAGCAACTTTAATATAAAGCTGTGTATTAAAAATAGTAAAATAAACTTTTTTATTGTAATTTTATTCAGGTAAAACTCTACACAATGGAATTCCTTCAGGATCATTACGTGGTACAGAACGAACTGCTGCTGATACTGATCTCCGTCCTTCTGGGATTGCTGATCGGTGCAGAACGTGAATACCGGAACAAATCTGCCGGTCTCCGGACTTTTATCCTGGTATGCTTCGGATCCTGCCTGTTTACCATTCTTTCTATAAAGATCGGGGTGGAAAACCCGGACCGTCTGGCAGCCAACATCATTACCGGAATCGGATTTCTGGGAGCAGGAGTGATTTTTAAAGGCGATAATAAGATTGACGGAATTACCACAGCCACTACCATCTGGGCTACCGCTTCAATAGGAATGGCGGTAGGTTCAGGATATGTTTATCTGTCATTGTTAGGAACCACACTGGTCCTTTTGATCCTGAGTGCTCTTATTTATCTTCAGAATTTTATAGACACAAGCCATAAAATCAGGGAATACAGAATAACTGTTGCCGGATCTGAAGATATCAAACATTGTGAAAAAATATTTGAAGAACATCACTTAAGGCATTTCATGTTGAAGCTGCAATATACACAGGGAAATCTTTCTATCACCTGGAGGCTGACCGGAAAGCATGAAAGGCATGATGAAGTCATTAAAAGCCTCATTAACGATTCTAAAATTACAGCTTTTCAATTCTAGTTAAAACAAAAAATAAAGGCCTGAGCCTTTATTTTTTCTTGAAAACATACAGATCTTTGTTCGGACCCGTTATTTCTTTGCCATCCATATCCAGCTGGATAAGGACATTTTCACCTACTTTATATTTATAAGCGGCAGTTTTTCCTTTTAAAGTAATGACACTTCCTGCAGCATCCCATGCAAAAGTCCCTTTATCCTGGTTCTTTGAGTTTCTTTCGAGATATTCCTCCGTAATACTGAATGTTTTATCATTATTAATGGTAAGCGATGTTTTAATTCCAGGGCAGTCTGCGCACGGAACCACGGCTTCGTAAGTTCCCGGCCAGTCAAGGGCATTTTCCGAAGTATCACCCGGAGCTGTAGGAGTTGCTTTTGCAATGCTGTCAGAAGGTGCGGTCTGTACAGTTGCTGAATCTGTTGTAGCCTCTGTAGTTTCGGTCGTTTTTTCTTTAGGATTACACGATGCTAAAAATGCAGCCGATGCAATTCCCAGAATGAACATTTTGCTATTCATCATGATGAAGTAATTTAGATATATTAATAATTTAAGTGGTTTATTTGAAACAAAAACCAAGCCATAGGGGGAGTCGGAGGGGTGTAGAGTTTGGGAGTTCAGGGGTTCGGGATGCGGGTTTAAGCGTTATAGGGTTATAGAGTTATAGGGTTTGAGTATATAAGTCTAAAAGATAGTTGCTGGTTGATAGTTGATAGTTGATAGTTGATAGTTGTTGGTTGCGGCAGTTAAGAAACATATTCCTATAGCCGGGAATTTGATATCTACAAAAATATTGAATACAGGACTGCTATCTGGTGGCTGAGGCTCTCGAAGCCACCGGTACACATTCCAACCCAATCCCAACCTTAACCTTATGTCTCATATCTGAAATCTATTATCTGAAGTCTTGAATCTTGGCTTAAAAAATTCACTCTTCACTTGCGAAGCAAAATTCACTATTGACCTATTCCAACTCAATCTCAACCTTAGTCTCATATCTCGTCTCTGAAACCTGGCATCTAAAATCTTGGCTCTTGACTCTTGATTCTTGGCTCTTGATTTTTCACTCTTCACCGCCGCCACTATATTTCCTCGCCCACGTAAGGCATATGTATAATATTCTTTGTAAATTGGGGCAAAATTTTGATTATGACAAAAAAGATACTTTTATCTGTATTTCTTTTGCCGGCTGCAATGGCATTTGCGCAACAATATGGAGGAATGTGGATTCCTACAGAGCTGAATGAAAAGGAAATGAAGGATTTGGGAATGAAAATCTCTGCCAAAGATATTTTCAATACCCAGAAACCAAGCATAAAGGATGCAGTGGTACAGTTTAACGGTGGGTGTACTGCAGAGATCATTTCACCTAAAGGATTATTACTGACCAACCACCACTGTGGATACGGGCAGATCCAGGCACATTCCACGGTTCAGAACGATCTTCTTTCCAATGGATTCTGGGCTAAAAATCCCGACGGAGAACTTCCGAATCCGGGAGTAAAAGTAGACTTCATTGTAGATATCAAGGAAGTGACAGATCAGATTTTGGAAGGAACAGACAACCTTGTAGAGCCTGAACTGACTAAAAAGATCAATAAAAATATCGAGGTTTATAAAAACTCGCAGAAAATAGAATCTTACCAGTCGATCATAGTAAAATCGATGTATTATGGTAACAAATATTATGCTTTTACTACGGAAACTTACAAAGATATCCGTCTGGTTGGGGCACCGCCTCAAAGCATAGGAAAATTCGGAAGTGATACGGACAACTGGGTTTGGCCAAGACATACCGGAGATTTTTCCATGTTCAGAATTTACGCAGGGAAAGACAATAAGCCTGCAGAATATTCAAAAGACAACGTTCCTTATGTTCCGAAGCACTACCTTCCGGTTTCTATAAAAGATAAGGCGGAGAACGATTTTACATTCGTATTCGGGTTCCCGGGTAAAACTACCGAATATCTTCCTGCAGTAGCTGTGGAAAAGATCATGACCGATATAGATCCTGCAAGAATTGCCGTACGTGAAGTGGCCCTGAAAACACTGGACGAGAAAATGCGTACAGACAGTGAAACCCGTATTAAATATGCTTCAAAATATGCTTCAGTGGCCAATTACTGGAAAAAATGGATTGGTGAGGTAGAAGGCTTGAAAAAGTCAAATGCAGTAGAGAAAAAGTAATGTATGAAGGCTCTCTTGTTGCTAAAAACCATGAGATCAAAGCTACTTTGGATCAGTTGAATAAACTTTACAACGATCAGGCTCCTTATGCATTAAACAACGCCTATTATACAGAAGTTGTAAGAAACGCTGAAACATTGAAGCTTGCCGGAGATTACTACGACTATATATCTTCCGTAGAAGCCGGTAAGATGGACGACAAAGAGCTTACCAAATTAAAAACAAAGGTAACTTCTTTCTACAAAGATTACAGCGCAGAACTTGATGCCAAAGTAACGGCAAAATTACTGGCTTTATATGCCAATAAAACAGCGCCTCAGTTCTTACCTTTAGGTTTTGCCAAATATAAAGACGAAAACCAGAACATTCCGGTGATCGAAGACATGTCTAAAAACTCAATCATCACAGGAAGAGCCCAGGTAAACGGGGCAACCCTGACAGGAGATATTGAAAAAGCATTCTCCAATCAGGACAAGCTGATCAAAACTTTGAAAAAAGATCCTATTTATCAGCTGTATGCTTCCATGAAAGAAACGTATATGAAGAATGCTGATCCTCAGTTCACTTCACTTCAGGGAAAAATTGATGAGCTTCAAAAGAAATTTATGGCCCAGCAGATGGCTACCGATAAAGACAGAAAATTCTTCCCGGATGCCAACTCTACGCTTCGTGTAACGTACGGAAAAGTAAAAGGTTCCACACCTAGAGATGCCGTTTCTTATGGCTATCAAACCCATCTTGCAGGAGTAATGGAAAAATATGTTCCGGGTGATTATGAGTTTGATGTTCCTAAAAAGCTGATCGATCTTTACAATAAGAAAGATTATGGCATTTATAAAGACAAAACAGGTGATGTTCCTGTAGGATTCACGGCTACCAACCACACAACCGGAGGAAACTCGGGAAGCCCGGCTCTTGATGCCAACGGAAACCTTGTAGGTCTTAATTTCGACAGACAGTGGGAGGGAACGATGAGTGATATTAATTATGACCCGCGTTTCAGCCGAAACATCATGGTAGATACCAAATACATCCTTTTCATTATCGATAAATATGCCGACTCCAAATGGCTGATCGACGAAATGAAGGTGATCAAATAACCCATAAAAGTAATACCTTTAAAGAATCTATTTAAATACCATTTGAATAGATTCTTTTTATTTAACAGAGATGAAAGATAAGATCATCAGTATGCTTGCAGCCTTTGAGACGGAAAACTTCGGGAAATTTTTTCCGATGGACTACTGTCTGCCTGTATATCACTGTGTTTCTGATGAAAATTTACCCCACATTAAGCACATCATTCAATATAAGAATACCAGGCAGTTTGAAGAAGATCTGGATTGTCTTTCCAAACATTTCCAGTGGGTAAGCTGGTCGGAATTTAAAGACTTTGTTAAGGGAAATTTTGAGCCTCAGAAAAAGATTGCCCTGCTCACATTTGATGATGGTTTCAGGGAGTTTTACGATATCGTACTTCCTGTTCTGGAACGGAAAGGGATCTATGCCTGCAACTTTATAAATCCTGCTTTTATTGACAATCAGGAATTGATGTTCAGGTGTAAGGCGAGCCTAATCATTGATGAAGCAGAAAAAATAAAAACAGCAGATCCGGAAATCTACAGGGTGCTTTCCCTGGAAAATCCATCAAAAGAAGACTTTAAGCAAAAGATTTTAAAGATCAGCTATCATCAAAGAGACTTATTGGACAAACTGATTGAAAGATTAGAAATTGACTGTGATGCTTATTTAAAAGAATATAACCCTTACCTCACAACAGCCCAGTTAAAGAAGCTCACCCAAAAAGGCTATGGAATTTCCTCCCACAGCTGGGATCATCCAAAATATGGTGAACTTTCATTGAAAGAACAGATGGAAAGTACAGACCGGACTTTTAATTATTTGAAAGAAAACGATTTTATGTATGAGAGCTTTGCGTTCCCGTTTACAGATTTTGGAGTAAGGAAAGAGTTTTTTGATGATCTGTTTAAAAATGAAGAAATATTCTGCTGCTTCGGAAGCGCAGGGGCAAAATTGGACAGTGTTGAACGGCTTTTTCACAGGATTCCGATGGAAATGGGGGAAAGTGCGGAAAAAATAGTAAAAAAAGAAACAGCTTATTTCAGATTGAAAAAGATAATTAACAAAAATAAAATAGTGAGAAAATGACAGAGCTGAAGACATTTAACAAAAAACAACTGGAAGATTTCATTTCTTCAGGAAATTTCAGCAGCTTTGATTTTCTTCCCATTTCGGCACACCGGGCCAAATCCCAGATCAGGAACCTGAAGGCTTTGGATGATCAGACACTTTTGGTCCTGGCCTTTTACGACGGTAAACTGGCGGGATATGTAGGCTGTTTTCCCGATAATTATTTAATCGACGGAAAAATATTCCATTATGCCTGGCTGAGTACCCTTTTTGTGAGTGAAGAATTCCGTGGGAAAAGAATTGCAAAAGCTTTGCTGAATAAGATGTTTGAAGAATATGACGGCAATATCATCGCAACAGAATTTACCAAAGAGGCAGAAGCCCTGTACAATATGCTGGGTGTCTTCGAATATGTTTATCCGAAAGCGGGAAAAAGGTATTATTTCCGTTCGGATGCAGCAGCTGTTATTCCTGAAAAAAGCCCCGGACTAAAGTACTGGGCCCACTTTTCCAGGTAGCTGATGCAGTTGCCAATTCTTTAATCTCGATAAAAAATTCAACTGTAAAAAAGCCCCGGTTCAGGTTTGAAACACTTGATCATATTGATGCTGAAAGCTCTGAATTGTTGTCCAAATTCCAGAGCAAAAGAAGTGCAGATGAAATCAATGTATTTATAAAAAATCCGTGGGTGCTGGAAGGTAAGAAAAAAGATGATCATTACCTGTTTTCCAGTTATGCTGAGGTTTTTAAATATGTTTGGGTGAAAATCTATGATGACAAAAATACTTTGATAGCGGGTTCACTGCTGCAGCTCAGAGACGGAAGCCTTAAGATTCCCTATCTGTTTTCAGAAGTTTCCGGTTTAGACCGTTTTATTGAATTCCTTAACTATTTTATTGTTACAAATAAAGTAAAAATCTTAACCAGCTACCAGACAGAGCTGAATAAAAAGCTGAATGAATCTAAAACATTCCCAAAGATTTATGAGCGCGATTTTGAGAGAAGATATATGTTTCACCAACTTCTTATCGAACATCTTCCTGAAGGATTTGATCCTCAATACCAGGATGGGGATGGGGATTGTATGATGACATAACAGTAGAATCCTCCGCAACTCTTTTTCCGGATATCAATAAAAAAATCGAGAATAATTCTCGATTTTTTTTATTCAGTATATTTTTAAGTTAATGCCCGAAAATTTCTTTTAATGTTAGTTCTTTAAAGGCTCCCATCTGATTCACAGCTTCCATATCCAGGTTCTCTTTTTTGCCGATAATGGCAGTGTTAAAATGAATCGGCTTAATTTCTGTTTGGTAGAATGCCTTCAGGTCCTCAAATTTCAGATTTTCGATCTGTGCATAGATATCTTTTCTGAAATCATGAGAAATGCCAAGTTTTTTCAGCCGTAATGTATTGAAAAATATGTTGTTCCTGGTAATTCTGGTTGATGCAATCTGCTTCAGGGCTGCATTTTTAGCATTTTCAAACTGGATAGGAACTTCGGGAAGCTCATTCATCAGCTCGCTCATCGTGTTTACGGCGATCTGGAGCTTATCCGGTTGTGTTCCGACGTAGGTCGTTATATAATCAGGATGCCCCAGCTCAGAATTCGCAGCATAGGAAACATAGGCGGAATAGGCTAAACTTTTACTTTCACGGATTTCCTGGAAAACAATAGACGAAAGCCCTCTTCCGAAATATTCATTGAAAACATTGATCTTTCCGAAGTTTGAAGTATTTACCTCATGTCCTCTTCCCACTTTGCTCATTTCCATCTGTACCATATCATAATTCATGAAATAAACATTTCCGCTCGTCTCCGGTTCCGGATACTGCTTGGGCTCAGGGATCTGAAAACTCTCATTTTCTACATGTTTTCCAATGTAATTGTTGAAATTTTCAAGATCTTTTCCATAGAAAAATATCTGGTAAGGATATTTGAAGAGCTTTTTCATTCTGTCCGTAAATACTTCTGCATTAGCCGCTTCAAGTTCCTCCTTCGAAATAATATCGGTATAGCGGGAGAAGCTGCCCAGTTTGGTATAATTGGTCAGTGCCGTCATAATGCGGTTCTTGTCTTTCTTCGTGGCCTGACGATTTTCCAAAACCGTTTCTACAAACTGTTTATAGATTTCCTGATCAGGTTTTACCTCATACATCCAGTGTTGAAGAAGGGCAATTCCTTTTTCAATATTTTCTTCCAGTCCGCTCAGTGAAATCAGAAGCTGGTCATTTGTTGTTTTAAAATCGTTGCTGATTCCGATCTTAAAGAATTCCTTTTTCAGGTCCTCAGGCGAAAGGTCCTCAGTTCCGAGGTACTGTAAAAGTTGGGTAGAAATTCCAAGATCCCTGTCATGATCACTTCCAAAAGGAAAAATAAAGTGCACCTGGGCAATATCATTGTATTTATTGCGGACGAAGCTCAGCTTTTTATCCTTTACCGTATCTGTGAGAATTTCTTTCTTATAATCAATGAATTCAGGCTGTATATCCTCCGTTTTTTCAGCAGTAATTTCCTGTAAAAATTCAGACTGCGCATCACGGTTGATTTTAATTGGGGTAATTCCGGGGTTTTCAACTCTTACCAGCTGATCATTGACTCCTTTTTCCTTGTAAACCACCACATAATTCTCCTTAAAAAATGCATTGGCAAAATCTACCACATCTTCCTTGGTGAAAGCCTGGTATTGATTCATCTCATTCAGTTCCTGCTCCCAGGATCTTCCTTTGATATAGGTATCATAAAGGTTGGTAGCCAGTCCATCCGCTGTTTCAAGCCCTTTTAAACGCTGAAGTTTAAAATCACTGATGATGGCAGGAAGAATCCAGTCCGGGAAGTCTCCCTTTTTAATCAGTTCAAGCTGTTCCAGAACCATATCTTTTGCCTGATCCAGGGTTTGCGTTTCCTTCGGTACAGCTACGATAGAAAAATATCCGTATTGTTTTAATCCTACAGAGAAAGCCTGTGCCCAAAGCATTTTTTGCGTTTGGTTGATATTCAGATCGAGTAATCCGGCTTCGCCTCTGTTGCTGAGAATATTGGCGGTGATATCTGCAAGCATAGCCTCTCTCGTTCCAAAACTGTCTGTTCTCCAGGCCAATTGAACCCTTGGAGTAGTCGGACTTTTTACCGTTCTTTTCACAATTTCTGTCAGCGGCTGTTCTATAACATGAGTTTTTTCAGGAAGCTCCCTGTACGGAATGGTTCCGAAATACCGATCGACAAGCTGAATAGTTTCTTCAAAATCCAGGTCTCCCACCAAAACCATCGCATAATTATTGGGAACATAATATTCATCAAAATACTTATGGATAGCCTTCATAGAAGGATTTTTCAGATGTTCAGGCTTTCCGAGCGTCGTTTGCTGGCCGTTGGGATGGGTTGGAAAAAGAGCGGCCATCAGTTCATAGCTGACGAGCCTTGAATCATTATCCTGAGCTCTGTTAAATTCCTCATATACCGATTCAAGCTCCGTATGGAAAAGACGAAGCACGATCTCTGAAAATCTTTCTTTCTCTATTTTAAGCCATTTTTCAAGCTCGTTATTGGGAATGTTGTTTTTATAAACCGTTTCATCAAACCAGGTATGCGCATTCGTACCGCTGGCGCCAAGTGAAGAAATAGCTTTATCATACTCGTTGGCAATGGCATATTGGCTGGCTTCCTGGGAAACTTCATCTATTTTTTTATAGATTTCCTTCTTTTTGTCAGGATCCTGTTCCGCTTTATGCTCCTCATACAAGCCAGAAATCCGGTCGAGGAGTTCCTTTTCTTTTTCCCAGTTCTGAGTGCCTAATTTTGAAGTCCCTTTAAACATCATATGTTCAAGATAATGTGCCAAACCTGTATTGTCAGCCGGATCATTATTGCTTCCCGTTCTCACAGGAATGTACGTCTGGATTCTTAGAGCATCAAAATTCTGGGCAAGAAAAACCTTTAGGCCATTCTTTAAAGTGTAAATTCTTACCTTGTTTTCGTCATTGGAAATGGTGATATATTCGTAGTTGTTTTTATCTGTATGAACTGTTTCTTTGTATCTTTTGTCAATCATAAGCTAACTCATTTCATTCCTGAAAACCGGAATGCATTACAAATGTAAGGAATCAGGACAGAACAAACCGGAATTTCCTTATTATTGCATCTATAGTTTTGATTTATGCCATAAAGTTGTTTAAAATTTACAAAACCACAAAAGTCACAAAAGCTTTCATTTTGTTCACCTAAGTAAATTTAAAATGATTCTTCAGAAAAGTTCACATAAGATGAAAATCAAAGATTTTCCCGAAACTTAAGGGTACTTCTTATGCATAAAGCTTATCTCTAAAAAAACTTAAGTGTTAAACCTTTTGTGGTTAAAAATAATTAATATAAAAGTTTAAACAGCTTCCATATACGCATTGCTCAGATTTTCTTTACTTCTTTTCCAAAATAAATTCAATAAGTTTGCAGTAGTTTTCGAAAAACCATACCATGCACGGAAATATTCTGATCATCGATGACGAGATCAAGCTCCTGAAATTACTAGGAATGATTCTTTCCCAAGAAGATTTTAATGTAAAAGAAGCCTCAACAGCACGTTCAGCAATGACGATGCTCGAGCAGTATGATTTTGACGTCGTTTTGTGCGATGTACGCCTTCCTGATGCTTTCGGGGTAGAGCTGGTAAAATCTGTCAAAACAAAATATCCCCATCTGGAAATTATTCTGATGACCGCTTTCGGGAATATTACTGATGCTGTTCAGGCGATGAGAAACGGAGCCTATGATTATTTAGTAAAAGGGGACGACAATGAGAAGATCATTCCGCTGGTATATAAAGCTTTGGAAAAAGTAAAAGACAACCGCTCTAAAATTGTCCAGAAGACCAGTATATCGAAAGGATTTGAACAAATCATCGGAACTTCGCCTTCCATTCTGCAATCTAAAAAACTGGCCGAAAAAGTGGCTTTGACGGATGCCGCTGTCCTTCTGACCGGAGAAACAGGAACCGGAAAAGAAGTATTTGCCAATGCCATCCACGAAGGAAGCGGGAGAAAGAAAAATAATTTTGTAGCCATCAACTGTTCAGCTTTCAGTAAAGAGATCCTGGAAAGTGAGCTTTTTGGTCATAAACAGGGTGCATTTACCGGAGCCGTAAAAGATAAAAAAGGTCTGATAGAAGAAGCTAATGGAGGAACCTTGTTCCTGGATGAAATAGGGGAGATGCCTGTAGATCTTCAGGCCAAACTGCTCCGCGTTTTAGAAACAGGAGAGTTTATCAAGATGGGTGAAACAAAAGTTTCCAGATCAGATTTCAGGCTTATTGCCGCGACCAACAGAGATCTGGAAGATGAAATAAAGCAAGGCCATTTCCGGGAAGATCTTTATTTCAGGCTGAATGTTTTTGAAATCCACCTTCCGCCACTCCGCGAAAGAAAAGAAGACCTGAAAGTGCTGGCCAAAAATTTCATTGATATTTTCTCCCGCAAACTACATCTTTCCGACCTTCATGTGAATCCCGATTACTATAAAACCCTGGAAAAAAACGACTGGAAAGGAAATATCCGCGAACTTAGAAATGCCGTGGAGAGAAGCCTTATTTTAATGGAAAATAATACCCTTGATGCAGAAAGCCTGCCGCATTATTCAGATAAAACAATTCCTGAAAGCGACTCTTTAAGCATAAGGTCTCTGGAAAAAATACACATTCAGAAAGTCCTTCAGTATACGAAGGGCAATAAAGCCGAAGCCGCAAGATTGCTGGAGATCGGCATTGCGACACTGTATCGCAAGCTGGAGGAGTATGGATTGAGGTAAGGCGGGGGACGGGTTTCGGGTTTGAGGATCAGAGAGTTTGAGTGTTTTAGAGTTTCGGGGTGCGAGTTGAGAGTAATTAGCGTAAAAATAGTTACTTGTTGACAGTTTCTGATTGGGAACAATTAAGATGAATATTTTAACAGCCTGAATTTAATGTTTCCGGAAATATTGAATAAATGCCCAGTATCTGGTGGCTGAGGCTCTCGAAGCCACCAGCAGTCATATTATTTCACCCTTCACTTGCTAAGCAAAATTCACCCTTGATAATTCACATCCTCATTCACTTCTGATCCCTATCATTTCAATAAACGAGCCTATCATTTTGATAGGCTTTTGTATTTCTGGTGACTCTCTTTTGTTTTGTAACACATTGATTTTTATTTACTTGTGAACTTGTTTTGAAATTGGACTTTATTTTGGCCTATAGGTTTCAAATAAAATATTTTAAAAATGACAATTTCAAGAAAAACGTTCAAAAAACGTGAGCATGCCGTCTTTAGCCGGCTGATGGTATCATATGTAATTCTTACCCTTTTAATCCTGATAATTTCGATATGATGCTGATAGGTTTACTCCTGCTTTTTGCAGTGATGTTCTGGCTTCTTTACAAATCCGTTGAATTTTTTGATAAAATATAAAGCTATGTGGAGTTTATTTTTCCTTTCAATACTGGCCTTTGTGTACATCTGCTATGTTTTGATAAAACCTGAAAAATTTTAAACGGTCATGAATACAGAAATTTTAGGCGTTATTGCCATGTTTGTCATTACATTAGTTATTGGAATCTTCCTTGGGAAATACATTGCTAATGTGTATGGGTACAAAAAGACCTTTTTAGATCCTGTTTTTGAACCTGTTGAAAAATTGATTTATAAAATATCGGGAATCAATCCGGCCTGTCAGATGACCTGGAAACAGAATATGTATGCCATGCTGACGATCAATCTGGTGTGGTTCATCATAGGGTTCCTGATCCTGCTGACCCAGGCGTGGCTTCCTCTGAATCCGGACGGGAACCCGAATATGTCTCCCGATCTTGCTTTTAATACAGCGATTTCCTTCCTGGTCAACTGTAACCTTCAGCATTATTCCGGAGAAACGGGCGTAAGCTATTTAAGCCAGCTTTACCTGATGTTTCTGCAGTTTGTAACCGCAGCGACCGGAATGGCGGCGATGGCTGTTCTTTTCAAAGCTTTTAAAGATAAAACCACTACAGAATTAGGGAATTTCTATGATTTCTTTACTAAATCTATTGTCAGAATACTGGTTCCTATAAGTATCCTTGTTGCCCTGATTCTTTCTGCCAACGGAAGTCCTATGACATTTGAAGGCAAAGACCATATCACAACGCTGGAAGGGCAGAAAGTTGATGTCTCCAGAGGTCCAGTAGCTGCTTTTGTAGCGATTAAGCATTTAGGAACGAATGGAGGCGGATTTTTTGGAGCCAATTCAGCACATCCGCTTGAAAACCCGGATTATATCACCAATATGACCGAAATGGTCACCCAAATGATCATCCCGTTTGCATTGGTTTTTGCCTTAGGATTTTACCTGAAAAAGAGAAAACTGTCATGGGTGATTTTTACCGTAATGACGGTCGGTTTTCTTGCACTTGCCGTTCCGAATATTGTGAATGAAACCAATGGCAACCCTCTTATCACTCAAATGGGTGCAGACAGCAGCCTGGGGGCAATGGAAGGTAAAGAAATACGTTTTGGAAGCGCATCCTCAGGATATTGGAGTATTGCAACGACCGTAATCTCAACAGGTTCGGTTAATGCCATGCACGACAGTACGATGCCTCTTTCAGGTATGAATGAGCTGCTGGCGATGATGATCAACTGTTTCTACGGAGGCTGTGGGGTAGGAATCCTGAACTATTTCATATTCATTATTCTCGCTGTGTTCATCAGTGGGCTTATGGTGGGAAGAACGCCGGAATTCATGGGTAAAAAGATTGAGGCTAAAGAAATGAAGATCGCCATGATTGTCGCCTTATTCCATCCGTTCTTAATACTTGTGGGAACTGCTTTAACTGCCTATTTGCCGGAATTCGGTGCCAAAACATTGAATAATCCCGGATTCCATGGGTTCAGTGAAATGCTGTACGAATTTACTTCTTCTTCAGCAAACAACGGTTCCGGGTTTGAAGGACTCGGTGACAACACTCCTTGGTGGAATATTTCAACAGGAATCGTATTGCTCTTATCCAGATTTATTCCGATCATAGGACCAATAGCCATTGCGGGATTATTAGCTCAGAAAAAATTCATCCCGGAGAGTTCAGGAACCCTGAAAACGGATACAGCCACTTTCGGTTTTATGACTTTGGCAGTAATCCTTCTTATAGCAGCCCTGTCTTTCTTCCCGGCCCTTACATTGGGACCTATTGCAGAACAGATCCAGTATTTCTCTAAATAAATATTAAAAATTAAAATCAATAGTCAGCCATTAGGAAGATTGAAATATCAGGAAACTAGTCTGAATCTCATTGAAACATTCACCTGAATATATTATTCATTTCCACTCCTTTGTTTTAATCTGTCTTAATGGCTACCGTTGATTTATAATGATATAACTCTTTCAAAAAAATGAAAAATCAATCCCAAACATTGTTTCAAAAAGATTTGGTGAACGAAGCGATCAAACAGTCCTTCGTCAAGCTGAATCCGAAAATTATGTTTAAAAATCCCGTGATGTTCCTGGTAGAAGTCGGAACTGTAGTAATGCTTATCGTAAGCCTTTTCAGTCTTACAGGTGACCGTTCACAGGGAAGCTTTACCTATAACTTTACCGTATTCATCATATTATTCTTTACCGTTTTGTTTGCCAACTTTGCGGAAGCTATTGCGGAAGCCAGAGGAAAAGCCCAGGCAGATACCCTGAGAAAAACCCGCGAAGAAACTCCTGCGAAAGTAGTTCTGGAAAACAAACCCGGATTCCAGGTAGAAACTATCCTTAAAATGTCTGCGGACATGAAGCTGGGCGATATTTTCCTTTGTGAAACAGGAGATCAGATCCCAATGGACGGAGAAATCATCGAAGGGCTGGCGACCATTGATGAATCTGCCATCACCGGAGAAAGTGCACCCGTGATCCGTGAATCCGGTGGTGATAAAAGTTCTGTAACCGGTGGTACAAAAGTGCTTTCGGACAGAATAAAAGTAAAAGTAACCACCAAACCCGGAGAATCCTTCTTAGATAAAATGATTTCCCTTGTAGAAGGAGCATCAAGACAGAAAACGCCTAACGAAATCGCATTAACCATACTTCTGGCAGGCTTTACCCTGACGTTTATTATTGTTACCCTTACATTAAAACCTTTTGCAGACTATGCTCAGACACCCATTACTATTGCGGCATTTATTTCCCTTTTCGTTTGTTTGATTCCCACAACCATTGGAGGTCTGCTTTCTGCAATCGGAATCGCCGGGATGGATAGAGCCCTGAGAGCCAACGTGATCACCAAAAGCGGTAAAGCAGTAGAAACTGCGGGAGATATTGATGTACTCCTGCTTGATAAAACAGGAACCATCACCATAGGAAACCGTAAAGCGACGGAATTTCACCCTGCGGACGGAATCAGACTACCAGACTTCATCAAAGCTTCTGCATTAAGCTCAGTAGCCGATGAAACACCGGAAGGAAAATCTATTATAGAACTAAGCCAATTAAAATCAGAAGATCTCATTGTTTCAAATCCGGTTTACATTGATTTTACTGCGGAAACCAGAACTTCAGGAATCGATTTTGAAGACACAAGAATCAGAAAAGGGGCATATGATACCATAAAAAAACTGACTGAAAAAGCCGGGAATATCTTCCCGAAAGAAACCCAGGATGCTGTCACCAGAATTTCTGAAAACGGAGGAACTCCTCTTGTTGTAAGCGTTAATGAAAAAGTCTGGGGTGTTATTGAACTTCAGGATATCATTAAAACAGGAATTCAGGAACGTTTCCAGAGACTGAGAAAAATGGGGGTAAAAACAGTGATGGTAACCGGAGATAATCCTCTGACCGCAAAATTCATTGCTGAGAAAGCAGGCGTAGATGATTTCATCGCCGAAGCCAAACCTGAGGACAAAATGAACTACATCAAAAAAGAACAGCAGGAAGGAAAACTGGTCGCCATGATGGGAGACGGGACCAATGATGCTCCGGCTTTGGCCCAGGCCGATGTGGGTGTAGCGATGAATAGCGGAACACAAGCTGCAAAAGAAGCCGGAAATATGGTAGATCTTGATAACGACCCTACGAAACTCATCGAGATTGTAGAGATCGGAAAACAGCTGCTGATGACCCGCGGTACCCTGACGACTTTCAGTATTGCGAATGATGTTGCTAAATATTTTGCGATTATTCCTGCCTTATTTATTACCTTCATTCCATCACTTCAGAAACTGAACATCATGAATCTTCAAAGCCCGGAAACTGCCATATTATCAGCTGTTATTTTCAATGCCGTGATCATTCCATTCCTTATTCCGCTGGCTTTAAAAGGAGTGGCTTACAAGCCGATCGGTGCCAGTGCATTATTAAGAAGAAATCTTTTAATTTATGGGTTAGGCGGCGTTATTGTTCCGTTTATTGGCATCAAAATCATTGATTTACTGATCAGTTTATTCTATTAAAATTTAAAAAATGAAAAATCATATTGTTACAGCATTCAGACTTACTCTGGTAATTCTGGCTGTCACCGGAATTTATCTCCTTATCGTGTATGCTGGTTCAAAAGTATTGCCTACAAAAGGAAATGCAGAGATCATCACCCAAAACGGGAAGAAATTCTACGCGAATATCGGACAGGAATTTAAATCTGAAAAATACTTTCACGGACGTCCGTCATCCGTTAATTACAATGCTGCGGGAAGCGGTGGAAGCAATAAAGGACCAAGCAATGAAGAATACCTGGAAACCGTGCAGAAAAGGATAGACACTTTAAAAATGAATCATCCGGGAATGGGAAATACAAAAGTTCCTGTAGAGCTGGTTACTGCAAGCGGAAGCGGCCTGGATCCTGATATTTCTGAAGAAGGAGCTTTGTACCAGGTAAAGAAAATAGCAGAAGTCAGAAATCTTTCTGAGGAAAAAGTAAGAGATCTGGTGAAAAATCAAACAGAGAAACCGTTTTTAGGGCTTTTAGGACCATCAAAAGTAAATGTACTGAAGCTTAATATTGCTTTGGATCAATTAAAATAATCTAGCTGTCACCGTGAAAAAATATATCATTACCAGTGCCGTATTATTCGGGATCTTTTTCCCGAAAGCACAATCATCAGATTCATTAAAAACAGAAAATAAAGTGACTTTTTCTGCCTATGCAGAACTCTTCTACACCTATGATTTCAATGAACCTGCCAATCATCTTCGCCAGAATTTTTTATACTCCTATAACAGGCATAATGAACTGAACCTGAATTTAGGACTGGTAAAAGCCAATTATCAGAGTGAAAACCTCCGCGCCAATGTCGCTTTAATGGCCGGAACCTATGCTCAGGACAATATGGCTGCAGAACAGGAAGCATTACGATATGTAAATGAAGCGAATGTAGGAATCAGAATTTCAAAGACTAAAAATTTATGGATCGATGCTGGAATTATGCCATCCCACATCGGTTGGGAAAGTGCTATTGGAAAGGATAATGTGAACCTGACAAGAAGCCTTGCTGCTGAAAATTCACCTTATTTTGAGACCGGAGCCAAAATTTCATATACCTCGGATGACGGAAAGTGGTTTCTGAGCGGGCTGGTCCTGAACGGCTGGCAGCGCATCGCAAAACCGGAAGGAAACCAAAGCATCTCGTTTGGACATCAGGTAACCTATAAGCCGAATGATAAAATTACCCTGAACAGCAGTTCATTCATCGGAAACGACAAAGCAAAAGATGAAAAAAGAATGCGTTATTTCCACGACCTTTACGGAAATTTCCAGCTGACAGATCAATTTTCAGCTTTATTTGGGTTCGATATCGGGGCAGAGCAGAAAGAAAAAGGAAGCAGCAGCTATAACATCTGGTACAGCCCAAACATTTTAATGAAATACCAGCTGGACAGCAAATGGGCGCTGGCAGGAAGACTGGAGTATTATAACGATAAAAATGGAGTGATCATCAGTACCAAAACGCAAAATGGTTTCCAGACCTTCGGATATTCCCTGAATGTGGATTATGCTATCCTGAAGAACGTAGTATTCCGTACAGAAGCAAGAGGATTTACTTCCAAAGATGCCATTTTTGTGAAAAATGATGAAATGAAACAGGGAAATTTCTTTATTACAACAAGCCTGGCAGCCTGGTTTTAGAAAGTGAAAAGTGAATAATGAATAGTGAAAAATAAAATTAACCACAAAAACCACAAAAGTTTTTAAGACTTAAGTTATTTGAAGTTTAATGTCTAAGGATAAAATTTCACTTAAATTTCTAAGAAATTAGAGATCTCATACTGACAAAAATTCGTCGGATCAAAATTCCCCTCCCGCGGAGGGGTGGCGAAAATTCAAAGAATTTTTGACGGGGTGGTTCAGAAAGAAATATACCTTTTATGGTAAAAAATAAATCAAACAAGCAATGTCATCAGCAAAACATTTTTTAGAACTGATCCAGAAATCCCGCAAAGGAAAATTCAAGATATACATCGGGATGAGTGCAGGTGTAGGGAAAACTTTCCGCATGCTTCAGGAGGCACAGTCCCTGCTGCGCAACGGCATTGACGTAAAGATAGGATATATAGAAACTCACGGCCGGGAAGAAACGGTAGCTCTTACGGATGGAATTCCCGAAATACCGAGAAGATCTGTTTTCTATAAAGGCAAAAGCCTGGAAGAAATGGATCTTCAGGCTATCATTAACGAGCATCCTGAAGTGGTGCTGGTAGATGAACTGGCCCATACCAATGTAGAAGGTTCAAAAAACAAAAAAGATGGCAGGATGTGCTGGAAATCCTGGATAGCGGGATTAATGTTATCAGCGCGATGAATATTCAGCATATCGAAAGCCTGAATGAAGAAGTGAAGAATATCACAGGAATAGAAGTTGCGGAACGGGTACCTGATAAAATATTGAGTCTTGCTGATGAGGTGGTTAATATAGACCTTACCGCCGATGAACTGCTGACCCGTCTGAAAGAAGGAAAGATCTATAAAAAGGAAAAAATCCAGACGGCACTTACCAACTTTTTTCAGAGCGGACATATCCTGCAGCTTCGGGAGCTTGCTTTGAAAGAGGTGGCTGCCCACGTGGAAAGAAAGGTGGAAACGGAAATTAAAACAGAAAATTTTAAACCGATCAAATTTCTTGCATGCATCAGCAGTAATGAGAAGATTGCTAAAAATATCATCCGGAAAACAGCCCGTCTGGCAAGTTATTACAATAGTCCGTGGACCGTTTTGTATGTACAGAAGCCATCGGAGAATCCTGAAAAAATAGCTCTCGACAAGCAGCGATATCTGATTAATAATTTTAATTTAGCACAGGAATTGGGCGCAAAAGTGATCCGGATAAAAGAAAGCAGCGTGCACAAAGGAATTCTGGATTATGTGATTGCCCATAATATCACGACAGTATGCATCGGTAAGCCCCACGCAAAGCTCTGGCAGCGCGTTTCCGGCTACAGCTGGATTTATACACTGATGAACAGGCTGAATGAAAGGCAGATAGATATTATTATTTTATCTTAGAAATAATGAAACTTAAAACAAAACTTACCCTGGGCGTAGGTCTTCTATTTTTACTGATCGTTCTTATGTCAGTGATCGGATCCGTCTACATCAATAAACTGAAATCGGATACGGAAAAAATTCTTACCGCCAATTACAACAGTCTGGAGTTTTCCAAAAATATGCTTCTGGCACTCGATAAAATTGCTACAGACAGTGTGGTTGCCGTTTCGGATTTTCAGAAAAACAATAAACTGCAGGAGAAAAACCTTACTGAATTCGGAGAAAAAGAAGCTACCCAAAGCCTGGATCTTCATTTCAACAGCTATCTGAAGCAGCCTTCTCAGGAAAAAGAAAAACTGATCCGTGAAGACCTGGCAAGAATCATGTCCCTGAATATGAAAGGCATTGAAAGAAAAAGTGATATCGCCATCATTACCGCTGAAAATGCCACTTTCTGGATCGTCAGTCTCGGAACCGTATGTTTCCTGATTGCCTTTATTCTTCTTTTTAACCTGCCTCAGACCATTGCGGAGCCTATCAGTCAGCTGACATTCAGTATCCGGCAGATTGCCGCTAAAAATTATAACGAAAGGGTACATTTCAAAGGAAGTGAGGAATTTAACGGCCTTGCAGATTCTTTTAATACCATGGCGGAAAAGCTTCAGGAATATGAAAGCAGCAGCCTTTCCAAGCAGCTGATGGATAAAAAACGGATTGAAACGCTGGTCAATAATATGCATGATGCAGTGATCGGGCTGGACGAAAATCATTTTATCTACATGATCAATGATGAGGCATTAAAGATCACCAATCTGCGTAAGGAAGAAATCATCGGTAAAACGGCTCATGAAGTGGCAGTCAATAATGATCTTATGCGGGAACTGCTTAAAAATATCGATCATCCGGTGAAAGAACCCATTAAAATTGTCCGGGATAATAAGGAAAACTATTTTGAACAGGATATCATTCCCATCAATATCGTAAAAACAGGTGAAAAAGAAACCAGATATATCGGGAAAGTAATTCTCCTGAGGAATATTACCCCTTTTAAAGAACTGGATTTTGCCAAAACCAATTTCATCGCTACTATTTCGCATGAATTAAAAACCCCGATATCAGCTATAAAAATGGGCGTTCAGCTACTCGGGAACCAAAAATTCGGAGCGCTGAATGAACAGCAGCAAGAACTGCTGAAAAGTATCAATGATGATGGGCAGAGGCTGCTGAATATCACCGGAGAGCTCCTCAACCTTTCACAGGTAGAAACCGGAAATATAAGGCTTACCGTTGAAAAATGCTCACCAAAAGAGATGGTAGAGGCTGCCGTAAAAAATGTTGAAAAGCTGGCAGAACAGAAAAATATTCCAATCAATATCGAATATCTTGTAGGTGAGAATGATTGGGTGAATGCAGATTTTGATAAGACGGTCTGGGTAATTAATAATTTCCTGACCAATGCAGTAAAACATTCTTTTCAGGATGAAAGTATTGAGATCAGGGTAGAAAAGCTGGATTCAACGATTCAGTTCAGCATTTCCGATACCGGAAGCGGGATCGATGAGAAATACCATCGCCAGATCTTTGACCGCTATTTTCAGGTTCCGGGGGAACAACAGAATGGAACCGGGCTTGGCCTGGCTATTTCTAAAAATTTCATTGAAAAACAGAATGGTGAAATAGGCGTGAAAAGCGCTCCAAACCAGGGGAGTACTTTTTATTTCAGGCTGCCGGAAGCATAAAAGAACTTTATCACTCTCTTTCTGAAATTTATAGTACAGTCCGACCTTTTACTAAATTTTCATCAATATCGTCAATCTGCTTATACCGGATTTTCCTGCTTTCATTGCAATATCTAACTGAACCAGACTGGATGTACCTGAAATATTGTATTGCAGCCGGATATTTTGATTCCAAACGGCTGAACTCTTCTTTCAGCTTATCGTTGTATTCATAGAATAAACGAACCCCTCTGTTGATAGCTTCTTCCTCTTCACAATTTTCAGCTCTTTGAATAATCCGGATGGCATGGGCATAATTCCTGATCTCTTTCTTTTTAGCTCTTAAGGTATATAAATCCAGCAAAAGGCCTATACTTATCCCTGAATATTCAAATATTTTTTCGAATTCATCACTATAATACAAAGATGGCGGTATATTATCCTGAGTATACCAGGTCAGGGAAAATATGACGTTCATAGCAACATCGAAAGCCCTGTAGGAGAGATATTCTTCAAGGGAAACTGTTTTCATTTGTACCTCTATGGTCCGCAGTTTCAGTACACTTTGCAGATATCTGTTCATTTCCCTTTTGAGTATATCTTTTGTAGCCACAGTCCAGTCGGCTCTTGAACAGAATTCGCGGATAGGAACAAATGTTTTTTCAATTTCGGGAGCTTCATTGAGGGCGGCCTGAAACCCTTCAAAGGTTTGGATAATATGGTCAAGATCAACGGAATTGTCAAAAAACTGATCATCGATTAAAGCCCAATAACAATAATACCGGCTAACAGCCTTCACTTTCTCAATGTCTCCCAAAGGATGTATGTATGATGAATAAAGGGCGCCGGTTGACATATGGTCCCCATAAAGCCTTGTATTTTCACTTGATATGTTGAAAATTTCTGTTTTATAATATTCTTTTATATCGTCTACGATCACATCCATTTGTGGATGAATCATCTCAGGTATTTGAGATTCTAAAAAAGGAACATTCATGTTGGGTTTATTTATAAATGAGGGAGTGAGTAGAAATACATTCAATATTATTTAGTCTGTCTGGAAAGCCTTTTACCTTCTCAGATGGGGATGTAAATATTGTTATTGAATTTCATTAAAATTCAAACTGTTTAAACTTTTATATTGATTGTTTTAACCACAAAAGGTTTAATCACTTAAGTTTTTTTAGAGCCAAGCTTTATGCATAATAAGTACACTTAAGTTTTGCGAAAATCTTTGATTTTCATCTTATGTGAACTTTCTTTAGAATAATTTTAAATTTACTAATGTGAACTAAAGTGTTTTAAAATAAGATCTTTGTGACTTTTGTGGTTTTATAAAGTTTAAACAGCTTTTCATAAAACAGGGCTGTAAAAAAATTACAGCCCTGCAGATATAGATCAAGTTATTAGTTTACTTTTTAATGAACTTCTGAACCATCGTTTTGTCTTTTGTAAACAGTTTGATGAGATAGTTTCCTTTAGCCAGTTCGGCTACATTTACAGAATTGGCTTTTACACCTGTGCTATTCAGAATTCTTCCGGAAGCATCATAAATTTCAGCTTTGATGATCTCCTCACCGGATTTGATGTAAAGAATATCCTGTACAGGGTTCGGATAGATACTTACATTTTCTTTGTCTGTTTTGGTTTCAGAAACTGCCAGCACATTTCTTACTGTTGTGGTGTAAGTATTGGTAATGATCGGCGCATTATAATCAAAATAAATACTGGCCGTGTTGCTGAATGCATCTCCCATGTTCAATGTAGATTTTGTTTTGATTTTGAAAGAAATATAGCCGTCATTATTGGCATCGTCAAACGGAAGCTGTATATTATCAAAAATAAATTCAGCCGTATTTCCCGTTATTCTCGTTACAAAACTATGGCTTGCATGTAGAGGGGTAAGCGTAGAGATATCAAATTTTGAAGCATCAATTACATCTTTCACAACAATGTTTCTCGCGTTGGCGGTTCCCTGATTTTCGAACCTGATCAGGTAATGAACATAATCTCCTACCAGGGTCTGTGCAATCATTGTTCCTTCAAGACAGGTTTTGTCATTCGGATCCAGAGAATTCACGACGGTTTGGTTCAGGGTAAAGGTATTGTCGGATGGGGTATCATCCGGAGCTCCGTTGATCTGTGCCGTATAATTTAGAACATCTCCATCATTTACAGGAGGAGTGTCAGTTGGGGTATTCAGTTCAAATTTAACCTTAACTTCTCTTGTTTCAAAAGGAAGGAGACCGGTAAAATTCCATGTAAGGCTTCCGGTAGATTGAGCATCAGGAGTTACAGTAGAACTTACAAAATCCATAATGCTGTCATTATAGCTGAATCCAACCGTTCCGGACTGCATGGTCGTTCCCTTGTTTTTGTAAACAATTTTATAATCCGAATTGAATCCAGGTACTGCAGAATCCAATGGAATAATCACAATTTCAAGGTCCGGATGGGAACCATTAGCTGTAATGCAGAAATTCTGGGTCAACGGACTTGCCATCGCAGGGAAATTAGCAGTGAAAGAAGCAGGGGATATGCTGAAGTAGGCAGGGTTTTCAAGAACCGGAGTGATGGTATGAGCTCCTGCCAGCACCGGAATAGAATAGTTTCCTGAATTATTACTTACAATACTTCCTGAAGTTCCGCCTCCTGTAACATTAAATTTCTGAAATGATTTATTCTGATCGGCCGGATCACAGCCATTTCCGTTAAGGTCATATTTTGTATTCCCTTGAATGGTATAGAAAGTTCCGCCCGGAGTGAATGAGCAGTAAGAATTTACAGTTACGTTATTATAACCATTTGAATTATTGTAAGCTATGGTTTGATTAATTTCAGAATCATCACAGCAGATATAGCTTAAATTGGGATTGTTCTGATAGAGACCACTTGTATTCCTGCCGTTTTTCATTAATATCTTCTGTAAATTGTTATTAGGAGCATTAAATGAATTCAAGATTGTATTATGGCTGATATCCAGCGAAGTAAGCTGGTTGTTATTGAGGAAAAGCGTCTGCAGTAAAGGAACATTGGAAAGATCGATAGTGGTGAGCTGATTATTGATGATCCTCAGGTAATTCAAAGCCGGACTTTGGCTTAAATTTATAGTAGAAAGATTATTGAAGCTGGCTTCAAGGTATTTTAATTTAGGGGTGTTCTGCAGGTTGATCGAAGTAAGCTGGTTGGCCGGACAGTTCAGGGTTTCAAGCTTCGTCAGATTGCTTACATCAAGGCTCGTTAATAAATTTCCTGTAATATTAAAGCTGTACAGATCTACAAGTGAACTTACATCAATGTTTGAGATTTCATTATCACTGCACAGAAGATATTTCATAGTTGTACTTCCTGCATAGTTAATGGTTTGTAGTTTTCCTCCGTTGCACGTCAGGATATTCATTTTTGGGAGATTGGAAATATCCAGGTTAACAATTGCGGAATTGGATACATTAATATTTTCCAGTAAAAGACATCCCGTAAAATTAGCAGAAGTCATATTGACGTTATTGGTAAAGCTGGCCAGCTTTACTGTCAGCATACCGCTGATATCTACGAAAAGAATACCCGGGCAGTCGGATACATCAAGGTATTCCAGGTTGGTGAAAGATTTTATCCCTTCTATTGAGGAAATCGGGAATGAGTTACCATTGGAACTGTAGATGTTTATATTTCTGATATTAGCGGCTTCAGAAAGCTGTATTTCGCCATCGTTATTGAGGTCCATCGATATCCAGTTGCCTGCAAGATTCTGCGTGATATGATTGGTAGCCGTCCCGGAAAGTAGTTTGGCCTTAAATTGCGGATCCGGAATATTGACAATCTGTGCTATGAGAGATAAGTGTGCCAGAAAGAGCACAAAAAAGTAGATTTTTTCATGGTTGAGTGATTATTTGTTTTGATAAATATATGAAAAATTATATTACGAAAAATAATTACTTTTTGATTTTTATTATTTTATATAATGTTTGTTTTGTTTGTTTTTGTTTAAATAATTTATTCAAATATTGTTTTTGTGTTAATTTTATATTCTGTGTAAGTGTTACGGAATTATAGAAATATGGAGAAAAATATGGTTATTTAATAATCTTTACTGCTTTCCAAATAATTTAAATTTTGGCTAAAGCCATTGAACGGAATTTTAAAAAATAAACGGGCTAAAGCCCGTTCCTATTGAATATATTTACCACACTATAAAAATCTACGTTATCTCCAGTCTGCGAAATAAAAAATTTTAAATCATTATAGAATAAAAAAGGAATATCAATTAAAAGCCCGTTCCTAATGAACATATTTGCCACATTATAAAAAATCTGCCTTATCCGCGCGATAAAACATCTCCAAGTTTTATAAATCTGTATCAGCTATTTGTTTTTGCCATCACAATTCAACACCAACAGGCTTGGATATATAAAAAAACCATTGAAATTGAATCTCAATGGTTTAATTTATTATTTGTTAAGGTATTATTGTTTCTCTATCAGATCCAGGAATTCCTGTTCATCCAGAATGGTAATAGTTCCGATATCCTGGGCTTTTTTCAGCTTGCTTCCCGCCTTTTCGCCTACTACAAGGAAATTGAGGTTTTTAGAGACGGCAGAAATATTCTTTCCGCCATGTTTTTCCACCATTTCCTCCGCCTGTTCCCGGGTAAATAAAGATAATTTTCCAGTGAAAAGAAAAGTTTTTCCTTCCAGAACATTAGAAAGGACTTCATTGGTGCTTTCTCCTTTTCAAGCTGCACCCCGTAAGATTTCAGAC
This sequence comes from Chryseobacterium sp. GTID13, assembly GCF_056172655.1. Classification (NCBI taxonomy): domain Bacteria; kingdom Pseudomonadati; phylum Bacteroidota; class Flavobacteriia; order Flavobacteriales; family Weeksellaceae; genus Chryseobacterium; species Chryseobacterium sp. GTID13. Next base: position 399,365 of record NZ_JAOCMB010000007.1, on the reverse strand, counting down.
GTTCGATCATCAGGATGTTTTCCGGGTTGCTGAAGAATTCCACGATGCTTACTGCGATCTTGGCACCAATATCTTCCACCTGGCAGAGCTCTTCTACGGTAGCTGTTTTCAGCTCATCAATAGTAGCGAAATTTTTCACCAGTTTTTTGGCAACCGTTTCACCTACATGCTTAATCCCGATTCCGTAAAGCACCTTTTCAAATGCAATCTCTTTCGACTTTTCAATCCCTGAAATAATATTCTGTGCCGATTTTTCTGCCATTCTTTCCAGCGGAAGAAGCTGTTCTTTCGTTAAAGCATAAAAATCTGCCGGATTTTCGATTAATCGTTCTCTGTAAAGCTGTTCGATGGTTTCGCTTCCTAAGTTTTCGATGTTCAAAGCCTTTCTGGAAACGTAATGGATCATTCTTCCCACCACCTGAGGCGGACAGTGGAGATCATTAGGGCAGAAATGGATGGCCTGGTCTTCTATTTTTACAAGCTCGGTACCACATTCAGGGCAATGCCTGATGTATTCTATTTCTTTGCTTTCTTCAGTTCTTTTTTCAGTATTGACGCCTACAATTTTTGGGATGATTTCACCGCCTTTTTCCACATACACAAAGTCGTGTTCGTGCAGGTCAAGCTTTTTGATGATATCTTCATTGTGAAGAGAAGCTCTTTTCACGATCGTTCCAGCCAGTAAAACAGGTTTCAGATTAGCCACAGGAGTAATCGCGCCGGTTCTTCCCACCTGATAAGTTACTGTCTGAAGCTGGGTTTCTACCTTTTCGGCTTTAAACTTATAAGCCATGGCCCATCTTGGTGATTTTGCGGTATAACCAAGCTGTCTCTGCTGTTGCAAAGAATTCACTTTTAAAACAATTCCGTCAATCTCAAAAGGAAGATTATGCCGTTCCGTATCCCAGAAACTGATGAACTCCTTCACCTCATCCATTGTTTTGCAGAGCTTTGCCTGCTGTGAAGTTTTAAAGCCCCAGCTTTGAGCCTTCTGAAGCAGTTCCCAGTGACTTTGTGCAGGTACATCCTCAGAAATGAACTGATAAAGTACCGACGACAGACCGCGTTTTCTTACCTCGCCGCTGTCCTGCATTTTCAAACTTCCGCTGGCAGTATTCCTCGGATTCATGAAAGGGTCCAGGCCTTCTTCTTCACGCAGTTTATTGATCTTGTCAAAATTTTTACGGGTCAGATAAATTTCACCCCTCATAAAAAAGTAGGGAGGAAAATCACCCTTTAAAGTAAGAGGAATATCTGAGATAGTTCGGACGTTAGCCGTAATTTCATCTCCCTGGAACCCATCACCACGCGTTACAGCCTGAGCAAGCTTTCCGTTTTCATACAAGATAGAAATAGAAGCACCGTCATATTTCAGTTCCGCAACAAATTCCACCGGATCATTGATCGTTTTGATAATTCTTTTCTCCCAGTCTTCAAGATCATCGAAATCATAAGAATTATCCAGGGAATACATTCTGAATTTATGCTGAATGGTAGGGAAAACCTTGGTAATTCCACCTCCTACACGTACGGTAGGCGAATTTTCATCATAAAATTCAGGATGCTTTGCCTCCAGGTCGCGAAGCTCTTCCAGCAGCATATCAAAATCATAATCGGAGATGGTGGCTGCATCCAGAAGGTAATAATTTTCGTTATGCTGGTGAAGCTCTTTCCGGAGCTGTTCTATTTTTTGCTGTATGTTTTCAGGCATTGCTTTCTATCTTTTGAGCAAAAATAGCTAAACTAATTTCATTAAAAAATACCATAATTAAATATTATGGACATATTAAAATACTGTAATATGGAATAAGCTGCTGATTATCTTTATTTTAAAACACTTGTTTAAATTAATTTAACATAACGTTATGATTTAATTGAAAATTTGTTAAAACTCCCTTAAACAGCTAGTGGAGAAAGTCAAAATACCTTTGCACATCTAATTTGAAGAGATGAGAAAAGTAAAGATTGTACTAGGATTATTGTTTTTGGGATTTGGAACACTGGCTTATGCGCAGACTACGCAGGCTTCTATTGTGGGAAAAGTAACCGGGCTGGGCAGCACTGCTCAGGAAAAAGTGAAAGTAACGATCGTGAACGAGTCTACAGGGTTCAGGACGGAAACAGAGACCAACTCGAAAGGGGAGTATATTTTCAAAGAAATTCCTTTGGGCGGGCCTTATACGGTTATTGTGAATGAGGAAAAGAAAGAAGGGTATAACGTCAACTTTGGAGATCAGGTGACCGTCAATATGAGCCTGGGCGGCAGCGAGAAGCAGATAGACGAGGTAATTGTTACCGGAAACCTGAAAAACAAGATCGGAAACCTTGGAGCAGCTACAGCTATTTCAGCAAAGAATATCAGCATACTTCCGGTAAACGGAAGAAACTTTGCCAATCTTACTGAACTTTCCCCGCTAAGTGGAAAAGGAGGAAACCTTTCCGGCCAGCTGGGATCTTCAACTAATTTTACGATTGATGGGATGACGGCTAAAAACCCAACTTCAGCAGGATCCACAACCAGCAGAAGCGGGGCCCCGTTTTCTATTTCTATTGAAGCTGTCCGTGAATTTAAAATTACCACCAACCAGTATGATGTAACGCTGGGAAGAAGTGGTGGTGGAACGGTAAGTGCCGTTACGAAATCCGGAACGAATAAATTTTCTGGAAGTGCCTGGGAGTATTTAAGAACAAACTGGTTATCCAGCCCGTATGACATCAGAGGAAACAAAAGAGAAAACGATTTCTCTACTTCCCAGTTCGGTTTTTCATTGGGCGGACCGATTATTAAAAATAAACTCCACTTCTTTGTGGCGTGGGATCATCAGCTGGATTCAAGACCGCTGATTATTGCGGATATCAAGTCTCCGGAAGATGAGAAGAGATTTAATACAACCACCCAGACCCTGAACCAGTTTTTGGATATTGCAAGGTCAAAATATGGAGTAGGAAATACGCCGCAGTTCGGAAGTTTCGACAAAGTTAGAAATTCAGATGCAGGATTCCTTCGTTTGGACTGGCAGATCAACGAAAAGAACTTGTTAACGTTAAGAAACAACTTTACCTACGATTTGAATAAAAACGGATTGGCAGATAATACTGCGATCAATTTCTTTGAATCTTACGGGAACGATAAAAACCTGGATAACAGTTTGCTCCTGACTTTAAGAACCAATGTTAAGCCGAATATCACGAATGAATTAAAAGCACAGTATTTATATACTTTCCAGGACAGTTACCAGAACAATGAGTTGGGACATCCGGTTCCAAGAGCTGTTGTAGAAGGAGTGGCTTCCAGTGTTGGATCTACCAATATCCAGATCGGGGGACACCGTTTCGGTCAGGAAGGTTTCAGAAATAATGTATTCCAGATTGTTGATAACTTGTATTACAATACGGATAAGGTTAAATATACTTTTGGGGCAGACATTATGTACACCCGATCGAAATCGATCTACGGAAGTGAAGTGAACGGGAGATTCCAGTTCCAGGGAATGACGAATTTCGCCAATCTTACCCCTTACAGGTTTTACAGGGAAGTTCCTTTGATGGAGGACCCGTCTGTAAAATCCAGTATCTGGAATGCAGGAATATACGGACAGATTCAAACTAAAATAGCAACAGGCCTTGACTTCATGGCCGGATTAAGATTCGATTACGGAGGATATCCGAAAGCTCAATTCAATCAGAAGCTTTATGACGAAATGGGGATCAGAACAGATAACCAGATCAAATCTTTTGTCATTCAGCCGAGATTTCAGTTTGACTGGAATATCAATGAAGGGAATAAAGATTTTGTAAAATTCGGAGCCGGAATTTTCTCTTCAGATATCAACAACTATATGATCATTAACAACCTTGTATTCGATGGAAATCATCTGGCTACAGTGGATGTAAGGGGTAAAGATGTTCCGTTTCCGGATTTCAACAGTTATAGAAATGACTACGGAACGGTTCCTTCACTTGCACAGTATCAGATCCCTACCATCAATTACACAGGAAAAGATGCAAAAATTCCAATCGTTTATAAAGCGAATATCTCCTATACCCACTTCTTTAATGAAAGATTCAGAGCCGGAATTGCAGGATATATGGCGCTGGGAAGAAACAATTATTTCTATTATGACAGAAACATGGTGGCTAACCCGTTTTTCACTTTAGCCAATGAAGGCGGAAGAGGAGTGTATGTTCCTGCCGGCACCATTATCAATAACGATAATAAAAGTGTGAGCATCGACTGGAAAGAGGGAAGAATCAATAAAAAATTCGGAAGAGTGCTTGAGCTTGTAAGTGAGGGTAAAGTCAACCAGTACTCATTCGTGGTGGATACCAGCTACCGTTACTGGAAAGATGGGGAGATTACAGCAAGTTATACCTGGTCTGATATCAAAGACAATACTTCATACAACGGGAACGTAGCCAATTCCGCAACTCTTTCCACACCGGTTCAGAGTGACCCGAGAGATTTAAGGATGGCTTATTCCGACAATCAGTTCAGAAATAAAATCGTAGTTTACGGTAACTCACCAACTATTGCAGGATTCACATTAGGAGTTCGCTATTCAGGAATCGGTGGAACGCGTTTTTCGGTAACTGCAGGTGGAAATATCAATGGAGATTTCGTAGATTCCAATGATCTTGCCTACATTTTCCCGGAAATCATTACCCAGCCGCTTCTTAATGATCCTGAAGTAGGACAGGCCCTGAAAGATTATGTTGCAAAATATAACAATGCCATTGCAGAACGTAACGGAGGTAAAAATGGCTTCTATGGAGTTTGGGATGTTCGTGTAGCCAAAAAAATTAAATTTGAAAAAATTGGAGCATTTGAACTTTCTGTAGATATTTTCAATGTAGCCAATCTTCTTAACAAAGAATGGGGGTCAATAAATCTTACGGAAATATGGCGCTTTACAGAGTAACAAAATTCAACCAGGAGACCAAACAGTTTGAGTATGTGAAAAATACAAGCGGTCTGGCACCTCTTTCAGGGAATCCTTACCAGATCCAGATCGGTGCCAAATATAGTTTTTAACATTTAAACACTACCTTTATCAAACGTTTTTAAGTTTTTTATTAATTTATCAAAATTATATTATGAAAAAATATATCTTAGGGTTAGCAGTTTTAAGCACAGTTGTAATGAAGGCACAAACCCAGATTATTGCACACAGAGGCTTTTTCCAGGCCCAGCCGCCCACCACGGAGAATTCTGTGAAGTCTTTGGAAAATGCCCAGAAATTAAAGATATACGGATCGGAGTTCGACGTAAGAATGACCAAAGACGGCGTTCTTGTCATCAATCACGATGAACATCATGGTGAAATGGAGATCTCTGAAACTTCTTTCAAAGAACTGGAAGCAGTGAAACTGTCTAACGGCGAAAAGTTTCCAACCTTAAAAGATTACCTGAAGCAGGGCAAAAAAGATCCTTCATTAAAGCTTATCGTTGAGATCAAGCCTGCCAAAACTCCGGAAATAGAAAACGAGATCACTCAGAAAACCCTGAAAATGATCAAAGATATGAAGCTTGAAGGTCAGGCTGAATACATTTCTTTCAGCTTAAACATCTGCAAACAGATCAAAAAGCTGGAGCCGAAATTCAAAGTCCAGTATTTGAACGGTGAGCTTTCTCCTGAGCAGATCAAAAACGAAGGTCTTGACGGAATGGATTACCACTACAGCGTTTTCCAGAAAAATCCTACATGGATTTCTGATGCAAAAACTTTAGGCCTCATTACCAATTCATGGACAGTAAATGATCCGGCAGTGTATGAAGAGCTGAAAAAGCAGGGAATAGGCTTTGTGACTACTAATATTCCCGATCAGTTAAAGAATAAATAAAGATTTATTCTAAAAATAAAGCAGATTTTTAAATGTACAGCCTGGCTCTTTTAGGGGCAGGCTTTTTATATAATAAATAATATAAACATAGGATGACACTTTCGCTTAGTTGAATCAATCAAAGATTGATTTCTTCTTTGCATTCTCCAGTCCGCGCTGTCAAATTAAACCTTTGCGTTAAAAAACTTTAATGCTTTAGTAGTTATATTTCTCCTTTCTGAAAGGATTTTGCTTATTTTCTCAGAGAAAGACAATAAAGATACAGGAATGTACCTGTAAAATGATATTAAAAATTATTAATTGTTTAAATTATTGAAAAACAGTAGTTTATATATTATGTTAAACTTATGTTCATATTTTGTTTAATAATATTTTAATAAATGTTAAGACCGTGTTAAAACCATCCCCGTAATGTCGTTTTAATTTTGCGCAAACAAAAAGGATATGCGTAAAGAGACACAAAAACTGCTTGTATTGTCGCTGTTGGGATTAGTCAGCGTCAATCTGGCGGCTCAGCAGAAGGTAAAAAAAGATACTGTAAAAGGCATTGATGAGGTGGTGGTAACCGCTCTGGGAATCAAGAGACAGGATAAGTCTTTGGGATACTCTACCCAGACCATCAAATCAGAAGAAATTCTCAAAACCCAGAACAATAACTGGGCGCAGGCTTTGGAAGGAAAAGTGGCCGGGCTGAAAGTTCAGACTGCAGGAGCAGGACCACTGGGAACCAGCCGTATTACACTCCGTGGAGACGTTTCTATGAACATGGGAAATAACGGGGCGCTGATCGTTGTAGACGGTGTTCCTTTAAGTGACAGGAAAACAGGAACCGGAACTTCGGCTTACGGTGCCGGTTCGGGAGGTGACCTTCCTATCGATTACGGGGATAGTTTCAACAGTATCAACCCGGAAGATATCGAATCCGTTACCGTTCTGAAAGGACCGAGTGCATCAGCATTGTACGGTTCCAGAGGTTCCAGGGGAGCCATTATGATCACCACCAAATCCGGAAAAACAAAAAAGGAAAAGTACAGATCACCTTAAACTCCTATACCAGCTTTGACAGCGTCCTTAAATGGCCGGATTACCAATATGAATACGGACAGGGAACGATGCAGAAAGATAAAGCCGGAAACTATTACTACTCATACGGAGCTTCTGCAGACGGAGTGAACACAGGATCTACCAGCAGCGCGTTCGGGCCAAAGTTTGACGGACAGTATTACTTCCAGTACGATCCTTCCGTAGAAGGGCAAAGTAAAGAAAGACAGCTCTGGAGACCTTATAAAAATAACATTAAAGACTTCTGGCAGACCGGAAGCACTTATTCAAACAGTTTATCTTTAGAACATTCTAATGAAAACACGGCCTTCAGGTCATCTCTTTCTTATCTTAAAAATGAATGGATGATGCCAAATACCGGTTTCGACCGATTAAATGCAGCTGTTTCCATTGATCATAAGATGAGCAGCAAATTAAGGGTAGGAACCAAGTTGAATTTCAGCCAGACCAAAAGTGATAACCTTCCGGCAACGGGCTACAATAACCAGTCGATTTCCTATTTCATGATTTTCCAGAATCCAAACGTAGACCTTGCGTGGTACAGACCTATCTGGAAGAATGGTCAGGAACAGGTAGACCAGATCCATCCATTCAGCTCATATATCGATAATCCCTATCTTATTGCTTATGAGAATCTGAATTCCACAAACAAGAAGATCATTACCGGAAATATTAACCTGAATTACCAGTTTGCAAAAAACTTTGATGTTGCTTTCAAATCCGGTCTGGAATGGAGCAATGAGTTCCGCACCCAGAGAAGACCCTGGAGTTCTGCCAATTACCTGAAAGGCTATTACAGGGAGCAGTACATCAGGTATTTAGACCTGAATAACGACATTTTATTCACTTATAAAAATAAATTCGGAGACTTTGGTGTAACTGCTTCTGCCGGAGGAAACATAAGGTATTATGAGCAGACCATGAGCGATTACAGGGCGATAGGACTTAATAAAGCAGGAGTATACCAGCTGACTAACGCCATCGCGTTGGATAATAAGCTTCCGAAGCCTAACGACAACCAGGTGAACAGTATGTATGCACTCGCGAACTTCAGCTATAAAGACCTTGTTTTTGTAGATGTTACAGCCAGAAACGACTGGAGCAGTACACTTCCTAAACACAACAGGTCTTATTTCTACCCGTCCGTGTCATCATCTTTTATCCTGTCTGATATTTTTAAAATGAAATCAGACCAGTTTAACTTCTGGAAACTGAGACTTTCATGGTCAAAAGTAGGAAACGATACCTACAATTACATGCTGGATAAATATTATGAAAACAGCTCGTTTACAGGTTCCGTAGAATCTCCGTTGCTGTATCCCAATCCTGATCTGAAACCTGAAATGATCACCAATATGGAAGGCGGGATGGATTTTACGATCCTTAAAAACAGATTAAACTTTAATATCACGGCGTATCAGAACAATTCCAAAAATCAGACTATTGTAATCCCCGTATTGTATGAAGTAGGCTATAACAAAAGGATTATTAATGCTGGAGAGATCAGAAACAGAGGAATTGAAATGACCTTAAATGCTTATCCGGTCAAGAATAAAAACTTCTCCTGGAATGTAAGTGCCAACTGGTCTATGAACAGGAATAAAATTCTTTCCCTTCCTGAAGAGTTCCACGGCGAACCTTACACCATTGGAAGCGTAGGCGGTGTGGTGTATTACAATGCTGTAGTAGGCGGTTCACTGGGAGATATGTATGGTTATGGCCTGATGTATTCTCCGGAAGGACAGGTGATCTATGGCAGCGACGGACTGACAGCAAAACCAACGGAAATGAAGAAGATAGGAAATGCCTATCCAAAATGGAGGGCAGGTCTTCAGAACGAATTTAAATATAAAAATATTACGTTAAGCTTCTCATTTGACGGGCAGTACAAAGGAATAGCCTATTCCCAGTCGCACCACAAAATGTCTGAGCAGGGAAAACTTGAGCATACTCTTTGGGGAAGAGATAATCCAAATGGCCTGATTGTAGGGCAGGGAGTGGTTCAGAACCCTGACGGAAGCTTTTCACCAAACACGAAAGGAGTTCCCGTACCTACCTATTACGGCGATTATTACAGAAGAGCCAATGTGGAGACCAATTCATTCGATACCTCGTTCATCAAGCTTAGAGATGCCAGAATTTCCTATTCATTCCCTAAATCGATCGTTGATCCTTTGAAGGTTACGGATATTACCCTTGCCCTGTTTGGAAGAAACCTTTGGATGTGGACGAAGTTTCCATTGTTTGATCCCGAGGCAGCAACCCTCGATGATTCTACCATTACTCCGGGGATAGAAATGGGGCAGCTGCCTTCTTCAAGAACAGTCGGTATACAGTTAAACGTTAAATTTTAAAAATCAGAACAATGAAAAAACTTATCTATATATCTTCATTTCTCATGCTTTTGGGAGCTGTGTCGTGTGACAGAAGCCTTGATGAGATCAATAAAGACCAGAGCAGGATCAATAAGCCGGTGGCAAGTTCCCTGCTGGTTCCTATCCAGTACAATATGGCCTCAGTAGGCTATAACAGGGCCAATGATTTTACATTCGACCTGATGCAGGTATCTCTGGATTTTCCCAACGAAGGAAACTCCCTGAGCCGTTACTATATCACCGAAAATACAGGCGCCGGATTCTGGAATAATTCTTACCGCTGGCTGAAGCAGGTAGATGACCTGAGAAGAGCCGCTGTTGAGGAAGGTGATAAAAACTACGAAGCCATTGCTTTGGTTCTGAATGCGTGGATCTATTCCAATCTTACAGACACCTATGGTGATGTTCCTTTCTCTGAAGCTTCCAAACTGGATGACGGGATTTTACAGCCTAAATTTGACAGACAAAAAGATATTTATGTACACCTGCTGGATGATCTGAAAACAGCCAATTCCCTTTTTATTACGAATAAAGTGCTTGCAGGGAATGACCTGTTTTATAAAGCGGAATCGGATGCGAACGGAATCACCAACTGGAAAAAATTCTGTAATTCGCTTTCTTTAAGACTGCTGACAAGGATCTTAAGTAAAAATGGTGAAGTGAATGTTTATGCAAGAATTCAGGAAATTATCAGTAATCCCACCGTATATCCTGTTTTTCAAAGTAATGCCGATGGTGCAAAGCTGGATATCACCGGAGTTTCCCCTCTGATGCCGCCTATCGCAAGACCCCAGGATTTTACCACCGGAAGGGCAGCCTCAGAATTTTTTGTAACGACATTGAAAGCCAACAACGATCCGCGTTTAGCCATGTTTTTCTCGCAGGCAAAAGATTTGAACAATGTCAATATAGGGTATAAAGGAGCACCTTCAGGATACGCTTTCGGAACCACTTTCGACTATCAGCCTTCAAACCTTAATCAGAATCTTGCCAAAGCACCTTTGAAAATTCTTGTCTATCCGTATGCTGAACTTCAGTTTATTCTTTCAGAGCTTGCTTTCAAAGGAATCATCCAGGGAAACGCACAGACGTATTACGAGAATGGAGTAAAAGCAGCCATTGAACAGTGGGGAGCGGTAATGCCGGCTAATTATTTCAGCAATGCCAACGTAGCTTATAAACCTGAAATGGAAAGAATCATGCTTCAGAAATATGTGGCACTTTTCTTTGTGGATCAGCAGCAGTGGTTTGAAAAAAGAAGAACCGGATTCCCCGTACTTCCCAATAATGGAGGTCTTCTGAACTGGAGTGCTATGCCAAGCAGGTTAATGTATCCACCCAATCCTAAGGTATTGAATACAGCCAATTACCAGGCTGCAGTTCAGCAGATGGGCGGCGATGATATCAATGTAAAAATGTGGTGGAATAAATAAGCTAAGAATTAATAAATAAAAAATTAAGAAAAGATATGAGTATCAGGATAAAACTTTTAATGCCTTGCGTATTGGTTTCGGCAATGGCGTTTGCACAGGATTCCGTTTCAGGATATGTGTTTGAAGATGGTAATAAGAACCAGAAAAAAGAAAACCGGGAAAAAGGAATTGAAGGCGTTTCAGTATCCAATGGAATCCAGGTGGTCCTTACCGATAAAAACGGGAGATACAGCCTGCCGGTTCAGGAAGATCAGACGATCTTTGTCATCAAGCCGTCAGGATACCAGACTGCTTTGAATGCTAATAATCTTCCGCAATTCTACTACCATCATAAGCCAAAAGGTTCGCCTTCTGATTTTAAATACAAAGGAACTGCACCAACAGGGGAGCTTCCGAAAGAACTGAATTTCCCGCTTTATAAAAAAGACGAAAGCAAAAACTTTGATATTCTTGTTTTCGGGGACCCGCAGCCTTACACGGAAAAAGAGCTTGATTATTTCAAAAGAGCGATAGTGAATGAAGTAAAAAGTACCAAGAAAAATGCAGTATTGGGAATCAGTTTGGGGGACTTGGTAGGGGATAATCTGAGTCTCCAAAAACCTTATGCCGATGTGATGAAAGAGATTGGACTTCCGTGGTATAATGTCATGGGAAATCATGATATGAATTACGATGCCAAAGAAGACCGTTTCTCAGATGAAACCTTTGAGTCCAATTTCGGTCCGGCCAATTATTCCTTCAATTATGGAAATGTACACTTTATTATTCTGGATGATATTCTGTATCCGGACCCGAGAGATGGTAAAGGTTACTGGGGCGGATTCCGTGAAGACCAGTTGAAATTTGTTGAAAACGATCTGAAACTGGTTGATAAAAACAAACTCATCGTTGTTTCTTTCCATATTCCTTTGGAACATAAGAACGAAGATAATTTCAGAAACTCAGACCGTCAGAAATTATTCGATTACCTGACTCCTTTTAAAAATGCTCTGATTTTATCGGCTCACACACACATCCAGCAACAGATTTTCTATGGAAAGCAAGCCGGCTGGAACGGTTCAAAAGACCTTCATGAATACAATGTGGGAACCACTTGCGGCGACTGGTGGTCAGGAACATCCGATGAGATAGGCCTGCCTACTTCAACCATGAGAGACGGAACTGCAAAAGGATACTCATTCATCAGTTTTAACGATAATCAATATAAGGTTAAATACAAAACAGCCGGAAAACCGGAAGATTATCAGATCAATTTATATGTTCCGAAAGTCATTCCTTTTCCTTCAAAAACTTCTGCGAAAATTCTGGCCAACTTCTTCATGGGAAGCAAAAAAGACAAGGTAGAATACAAAATTGACAACGGAAACTGGGAAGAAATGGAGTACGACGAATCAGTAGATCCGAATTTTGCCCTTTCCGTATTTAAATGGGATTCAACACAAACTTTGTTTCCAGGCAAAAGACCTTCCAATCCTGAACTATCAAAACATATATGGACTGTAGGTTTCACTAAGAAGCTGGCTTTAGGAAAACATACCCTTGAGGTGAGAGCTTATGATATGTACGGAAATCAGTTTACGGCTTCAGAAGAATTCGAGGTGCAGAATGCGGTTCTTATTCCATAGCTTTTTATTTTTTTTACTATACTTTCTATTCAGAAACCGGTTTCATAAGCCGGTTTTGTTTTTTGTAACTTGAGATGATCGTGCTGTAAACCACCCCGTCAAAAATTCTTTGAATTTTCGCCACCCCTCCACGGGAGGGGAATTTTGATCCGACGAATTTTTTGTCAGTATGATACCTCCGGTTCCTTAGAACTTAAGTGAACTTTTTATCCTTAAAGCATTAAACTTTAAAATAACTTAAGTGTTAAAAAAATTCCTTTTTGTAGTAAAAATGACAGGTTATTATTAAAATTCGGTTAAATCCGGATTCTATCGGTCCTTTAAAAATGTTCTTTCGTAAATTTGCAGTAACGAAACAATAGTATTATGAATATAAGCGGAAAAAATGCCATCGTAACCGGTGGCGGAAGAGGACTTGGAAAAGCAGTGGCCCTGGCTTTGGCCAATGAAGGAGTGCACGTTGCCATTACCGGCAGAAATGAGGAAAACCTTAAAATGACCGTGGAGGAGATCAAAAAGCTGGGAGTGAACTCAACCTATGCAGTTTTTTCTGTAGATAATGAAATTCAGGTAAAAGCCGGGATAGAATCTTTGGCAGAACAGTTGGGAGGGATTGATATTCTGATCAACAACGCAGGGATCGGGGATTTTGGAACTATCGAGGAAATGCCTTCTGAAACCTGGGAGCAGGTAATTAAAACCAACCTGTTCGGAGTTTACTACGCTGCAAAAGCAGCTTATCCGTTTATGAAAGCTAAAGGAGAAGGGGATATTGTCAATGTAGCTTCTACAGCAGGTTTGAAGGGAGGTCCTAATATGTCAGCCTATGCAGCATCCAAAGCGGCTGTAGTTTCCCTGTCGCAGTCTATGATGGCAGAATGGAGAAAGCAGAATATCCGTGTGATCACCTTAACACCAAGCACAATTGCCTCTGATTTAAGTATCCAGAGCGGGCTTACCGACGGAAATCCGGATAAGGTACTTCAGCCTGAAGATTTTGCAGAATGGGTAAGAGATATTTTAAAGATGAACAGAAGAGCACTGATTGCGAACGGTTCTATTTTCTCTACGAATCCATAGGTGTTGCGGGTTACGTGTTATGGGATTCGTGATGCGGGACATTGAACATAGTAATTAAAATCGTAAACATATTCAATAGGAGCGGGCTTTAGCCCGCTTTTTTAATGGGTATAAATCCACCAGGCTTTAGCCAAAATAAAAATTTCTCACCCGTTGCTAAGTGTAACGCCTTCGCGATCTTAAAGATGTAAAGCATATTAAAAAACTTTGCATCCTTGCGATTAAAATAAAAATAATTATCCTCAAAATTATAATACTCATATCACTTCAATTTTTTTAACAATAATAACATCCTTATTTTTGCACCAAATTACTTACTACATGCAAAATTATTTAGAATTCAATTTCAAGATTTCTCCATTGCAGCCATGGAATGAGATTCTGATGGCAGAGCTTATTGAAATAGGCTTTGACAGCTTTACCGAAGAAATTGACGGAATTTTAGGATATATTCAGAAAGAGCTGTTTAAAGAAGAAAATCTGAAGGCTCTTCCTATTTTTGAAAACGAGAATGTCCAGATCAGCTATACTTTCGAGGAAATGCCGAACATCAACTGGAATGAAGAATGGGAAAAGAACTTTTCACCTATCAATATTGATGATAAAGTACTGATCCGTGCCGAATTCCATGAATCTGTACCAGGGATGCATGAAATTATCATTCAGCCGAAAATGTCTTTCGGGACAGGCCATCATCCTACCACCCACCTGATGATCCAGCAGATGATGGATATTGATTTTAAAGGTAAAAAAGTACTGGATATGGGTTGTGGAACTTCGGTTCTGGCAATTTATGCCAAACAGATAGGGGCAGGAGATACAAAAGCGATTGATATTGATGAATGGTCTGTGGAAAATTCAAAAGAAAATGCAGCAAGAAACAATGTTGAGCTTGATATTGAACTGGGAACCGCAGAAAATTTAGGAAGCGAAAACTTCGATATTATTCTGGCCAATATCAACAGAAATATCCTGATCTCTGATATTCCAACCTATGTTTCTGTAATGAATGAAGGAGGAAAGCTGCTGTTGTCCGGTCTTTGCTTCTTTGATGTGGATGATATTCTGGAAGTTTGTAAGGAAAGCGGTCTGGAGCTTAAAAAGAAACTGCAGCGTGAAGAGTGGGTAAGCCTGCTGCTGGAAAAATAATGAAGCAAAATAGTATTATGAAATCTTTACTAACGGCTCTGTTTCTGATGATGCTGCAATTTTTTCCGCGCAGGAAGAAAACATGAATTACCCGGATGGAGTTTTTGGCTTTGGAGAGAATAAGCCGCAGAAAATATTTACAGACTGGACAAGGGTAAGAAAGGAACCGGATGTAAAGTCACAGGTTACTGACTCGTTGCAGACCAATCAGCAGGTAATGATCCTTAAAAAAGAGGAAACGGTTCTGAGGTTGGGGGAAAGAGGAGCCAACTGGTATAAAGTATCTTATCAGAAAGGCGACCAGGTTTCGGAAGGTTATGTCTGGGGTGGCAACCTTTGTGTGGGCTACCGAAATAAGAACGGGTACGATTTTCTTTTCGGATTGTCTAAAACCGTAGACCGGAAAAATAAAGAATATAATGAAACCGTAAAGCAGAACATTGCCGGGATAAAAGTCATCGAAGGAACCGCATTGATTGATGAAGTGTACTTTGATACCGGGAAAGGAGAGGAGCTGAGCTATGGCACATTTACCATTGAAAGCGGTCACAAACTGCAGAATGTGGAATTGACCCTTAAAGCGATGGTTTCCGGGGAAGCCTGCGGAATTGCAAGCTATACTCAGTATGTTCTTTTTAAAGACAAAAAACTGGTGGTCCTGCCACAGCTGATGAATGTAGGAGATGCCGATGTATACTACCATTCCGAAGAATTTGTATTTCCTAACGATAAAGGAGGAATTCCCAATGCATTTGTCTTTAAAACCGAAGAAATGGAAAGGGATGATAAAGACAGGGAAAAGAAAAACGATCTTCCAAAACCTATCTTTGGGACGGAAACTCTTATAAGCTTAAATAAATTCAGGTTGAAAAATAAAAAAACCGCTGTAGAGATTACAGCGGTTTTTTGTTGCTTTTTTGATGATGTTAAATCCGGTTAAAATGCTTCTGAAAGGCCTGTTTATGATCAGGATCATGAAATATTTCAATAATATGGATGAAATTAGTTTATTGTTTATGACTTATTGTCGTTAGAATATTGAGGTTTATTATGAAAAAGAATTTTTTTGACAGCTTCTCGGATTGGGCGGCTTGTTTTGCCGGAAGTCCGGGAGCATTTATCGGAGCCAGCGTGCTCGTGATTATCTGGGCCGCAACAGGACCGTTATTTAAATTTTCTGAAGTATGGCAGATGGTGATCAATACAGGGACTACCATTGTAACGTTTCTAATGGTATTCTTAATTCAGAAAGCGCAAAATAAGGATTCAAAAGCAATTCAGATCAAGCTTAACGAACTTATTGCCGCTCACGAAAATGCCAGCAACCGTATTGTGGACATTGAAGACTTAACCGAAGAAGAGCTTGATGAACTGCACAAATTCTATGAAAGAATAGGAAAACTTCCTAAAAAAGCTGCCGGATCTGTAGAAGCCCGCTCTATTGACAGCCATACTGAAACTTCTTGATAAGATTTTCATTTTTTTGATATCCTTCCCGGGGTGTAATAAAATAGGGATTGTGTGGTAGGCATTGTGATGTGCGTCATAAATACTTTGCGGTCATTTTATTTAGTTTTGTCATTATTAAAGAGATTATACGATTTCATTTAAAAAACTATTATAATTTTGATATTTAGCGAAGAAATATTGTCCTCACTGGGGGCTGATGTATTATACTATAAAATTAATGAAACCATATTTTCTGAAGGGCAGCTGCCCAATTACTATTACCAGATTTTCAAAGGTGCTGTCAAATTAACCAAAGACCGGGAAAACGGAACGGAATCTATATTCGGTGTTTTCTTTAACGGACAGTGTTTTGGAGAAACTTTTCTTTTTGCCGATAAAAATTACCCTTTCAATGCCGTTGCCATGGAAGACGGCGTTATTTTGAGAGTTCCCGGGGAAAGGTTTATAGAATTTATAACTAAAAAACCTGAATTCCTGCTGCGCCTTTACAGGTTCAATGCAGAAAGGATGTACTTCAGGTACGCGATGCTTAATTGCTTGTCCATTAACGATTCTATGTTAAGGATCAAGGAATTGTTTACCATACTGAAAGAACTTCATTCCGTAAAAGGGGTTTTCTCCTATCAGATTCCCTTTACCAGGCAGCAGCTTTCCTCTCTGGCAGCTTTACGGCTTGAAACAGTGATCCGGACTGTTAAAAAAATGGAGAAAAATAACATCGTGCAAATAAGAAACGGTAAGATCTTTTACTAAGCAGAGTATTACCAGATGAAAAATCAATAGAAAATTTTCCTGTTTTCTATCCGGAGTTCTTCCTGCTTTTCCAGATTTTTTATCGTTCTGATCACGGTTTCCACCCGCAGGCCGGTGATCGAGGCAATTTGCTGTCTTGTAAGCGGTATTTCAAAAGAATATTTGCTTTGGTCGGCGCTAAAACTTTTATAATAATCAAAAGCTCCCTTTATCCTTATGCTGGCATGGATTGACGAATTGTTCTGAAGCATAATGAATTTGAAATACAGCCTTTCCGATAAAAATTTATTGATATCGCGGGATATTCCGGGATGATCATCAAGCATTCTTGTAAAATCTTTTTTCGGAAGTTTCAGGATACTGCACTGCTCAAGTACTATAGCATTAACAGGATATTTCTTATCGATAAAAAGCAGGAGTTCGCATACGCTCAGCCCGGAATTCAGAATGGCCAGAATAAGCTCTTTTCCGTCCTCATTGTAATGGTTGAGTTTTATTCTTCCTTTAATGATCTGGTAATAGCTTTTAGGAGTTTCGTTTTCCTTAAAAATAATATCACCAGGATAAAATGTCTCAATTTCTGCTCCGTATGAAAGTAAAAGTTCGTTAGGTATTAACATTGGGGTCTTTATTCTAATAGGAACAAGGTAGGCATTTATTTTCAGTAAAACAGTTCAGTAAGCATAATTAACTTTTTTATCAATAATACATCCTTTATGATCCTGCTCATAATATATGGCAAAATTTAATGATAGATTTGATAAATAATTTGATATGAATAATCAATCCAATCAATAAAATACTTTTTTAGACCCCATATATTCCAAGGGCTTTTCTACTGGGAAAAGCCCTTCTTGTTTTAAGTAAATCTGCAGTTATTTAATGTAATTTTGAATTTAATAAATTTCAATATATGGTGTATTATTTTATATTGTGTTTGTTTATTTTTATTTATTATTGAAAATTTTAAACCTTATTTAACGTTAAATTATTAATAATGGGTGTGATATTTGCATTCTAAATTATATTAATCCTATAAAATATTCACTAATTCCGCTATTACTTGTGAAAATTTTATACTAAATAATTCACAACTAAAAATAAAATATTATGGAAATCAGTGAAACCGTTTTATATTCTGCAGGTGCAGATATAAAAAAGTATAGGGCAACAGAACTTATTTTTAATGAGGGCGAAACGTCCCATTATTATTATCAGATTATAACAGGAGACGTAAAATTAAATAATTATGACTCTGAAGGCAAAGAATTTATACACAATATTCTTTCCGATGGAGAAAGTTTCGGGGAATCCATTCTTTTTATCGATCAGGCTTATCCCATGAATGCGGAAGCTATGACAGAATGTAGCATTATCAGGCTTTGTAAATCGGCTTTCTTTGAACTGATGGCGAAACTTCCCCAGCTGTATCTTGAAATGTGCAAGTCCCTTTCCCAGCGTCTGTACTATAAATTTATTATGATGCAGAATATTTCCTTCCAGAATTCAGCGGCGAGGCTTACCGGCCTGATGGACTATTTAAAAGGCTCTCACAAAGACCGGAAACCCTATTCTTTTATGGTCCCGTTTACCAGGCAGCAGATGGCCAGCCTGACCGGACTTTGTGTGGAAACAACGATCAGAACCATTAAGACAATGGAAAAACAGCAAATTGTGCAGATCAAAGACCGTAAAATTTACTATTGATTGTAGAGCACTGGTTTTTTAATACAAGCAATTCCTATTCTTTATTGATCCAGGCCGAGATATATTCCCTGTTCATCCTGGCAATATTATCCAGGGATATATGTTTTGGGCACTCCACTTCACAGGCTCCGATGACAGAACAGTTTCCGAATCCTTCCTCATCCATTGCTTTCACCATATTAAGGACGCGTCTTTTTGCCTCAACTCTTCCCTGAGGGAGTAGTGCGAAATGCGAGACCTTTGCACCTACAAATAACATAGCGGCTCCATTGGGGCAGCAGGCAACGCAGGCACCACAGCTGATGCAGGCGGCGGCATCCATGGCTTTGTCGGCGTCAGCCTTGGGAACTGCGACCGCATTGGCGTCCAGGGTACTCCCTGATGTATTGACGGATATAAACCCGCCGGCAGCCATAATTCTGTCGAAAGCGCTCCTGTCTGTTATAAGATCCTTGATCACCGGAAAAGCAATGCTTCGCCATGGCTCTATAACGATAGTTTCATGATCTTTAAACATTCTCATATGCAGCTGGCAGGTGGTTATTCCTGTATCCGGCCCATGAGCTCTTCCGTTGATGTACAGTGAGCACATTCCGCAGATTCCCTCGCGGCAGTCATGGTCGAAAGCCACAGGCTCCTGATTGTTTTCAATAAGTTTTTCATTAAGAATATCAAGCATTTCAAGAAATGAAGCATCTGTAGAAATGTCAGACACCTTGTAGATTTCGAATTTGCCTTTGGTTTTGCTGTTTTTTTGCCTCCAGATCTTCAGAGTCAGGTTCAGGCTTCTTTTTGTGGCCATATCTTATTTTTTAGGAATTATGCCTTTAATGAAGGTTATGGATTGCCTTTCATGGTTCCGTCATTGAGCTGAAGGCTGCAGCCGTCAGTCAAAAGGTGTACTTTGAGATTTTCAGCATAGATGGGATCTCCCTTTTCTGCAAAATCTTTATTCGTCTGTTTCAGTTCCTGAGCGTTGATAATCACTGCCATTCCGGATCCTTTGCAGGTTGCCTGCTCGCCGTTTTCAATAAGTAATGCGGTATCTTCTCCAAGACCTACACCCAAATGATCCGGATGCAGAATGGATGCATGTGCCAGCCTGCCGAATCTGCCTCTGTGGACAAAATGGGTATCTATAATACAGTTTTTAATAAAACCTAATCCGGCGCCCAGCTCAATATCATGATCTAAGATCGCTTCCCCGTTTAAAGCTTCACAAATAATAATTTTCCCCATACACATGGCTCCTGCGCTGGTTCCTGCAATGGTAAAATCTTCTTCATGGGTATATTTTTCCTTTAGCAGGTCAGTAATAGCCGATTGTCTGAGCTCTTCGCATATTCTGTTCTGATCGCCACCTGTAAAGAAAACTGCTTTTGCATTTGAAATTCTTTTAAAATGATAATCACTGTGGATGTATTCATCGCAGATGTGAAGGAAATCAAAATTGGTATACCCCAGCCTGGTAAATGTCTTTTGATAGATTTCTTTCATGCTCTCGGGCTCCGAGCTTGCAGTGGTGATCACTTCAATACGGTCATCGTTTGATTTTACCAGAAGTTTAAGAATCTCATGAGGTATAAAATCACTATTGGCATCTTTTATTTCTACTTTCGTGTCCTTCCGGTCTTCTTTACCGCCTATAATTAGTAATCTTCCTTTTGATGTCATAAATTTTAACTTTTAATATTTCAATTATTTATTGTAATCAGGCCACTTCACCATTCATTAAATTAATAGTGCATCCGTTGATTAAGATGCGGCCTTTAAGATTTTTTACATAGACTGAACTTTCATTGCTTTCTTTTTTTACATTTCTGGCATTAATGACCATGATGGTTCCTGTGCCCCTGCAGGATGCGAACCATCCTTTTTCAATAATCAGTGCAGTGTCTGAACTCAGTCCCAGCCCTAAAAATTCACGGTGCTGAATGACGGTAGAGGCCAGTTTTTCAAATCTTGTTTTATGCACAAATTGCGAGTCAACAATACAATGGGTAAGAAATCCTAATCCAGGGATCATTCCGCTGCTGCTGTCTTCCCTGCCAACCAGCATTATTCCCGGAATACAGAGGGCACCCAGGCTCATTCCTGCAATCGTAAAACCACTGTCAAACATATATTTTCTGTATAAAAAACGGATGATGCCTGATCTTTTCAAAATATCATAGGTTCTGGACTGGTCTCCGACGAAAAATATGGTTTTGGCTTTGGAAAGTCTTTTAAGGTAATAGTCTTCATCCGGCAGATTCAGATCATGGATGTGTAGAAAATCGAAATTACTGAATCCTGTTTTTGTAAGTGCATCACGGCATTCTTTCTTAAAACTGTCTGAACGCGCATCTGATACAATAATCTCAATACGGTCATCTTTTTCTTTAGCCAAACAATGCAGTATATCCGGGGATAATAGCGGATAACCAGTTTTCTGGGGTGTAATATCAAGATGAGATGTGCATTTTGTATTGCCGATAATCAATAACCTGCCTTCTGGAATCATGGTAAATTTTTTTATTAATATGGGATCTGTCAGCTTTTATAAGCATCATCATTCAAACCGGGGATTGTATTAACTGGGAATTGAAATACTGTTGAAAGCTTTCCTATCTCTTCCCGATTAATGTGTTTTATTATTCGGTTTATAAAAATGAAAAATGAAGTGTTAAAACGGATGGTGCTTTAGCTTATTCCAAACTTAGAGAATAATGATCTGCATGTTTTATGATGTGAATCACAATGCAGAATATTTTTCTATTTCATTATAAATGATTCTTTCCATAAGAACATGAATTTTATTCTTTTCATTGGTGATTTAATAAAGAATAACGTATGGAAATTAGTTTTAAATTGTAAAATATTTAATGATAAATGGTATTAAATATTTATTTTCTGATAAAAAGCACATGTTATGACATAGGTCATAAAGGTTCTGTGTATTAAGGCTATACCTTTGAACTACACCATAAATTTAATATTATGAAACCAGTTACCTCACCAGACTTTTTTACAGGTCGCCTTTTTATGAGTCCTAAACGTGGAGATCATCTACGGCTCATCCGGAATACTGACGATGCAGGATTCTGAGCCTGAACTCCAGTAAATATTCGGATTCAAAAATGTATTCAGATTAAGGAATACAAAGGACATATCTTATCGACAAAAGGAACAGCCGGAAAATTTATTACATCACTTTGATGATGGGTAGTTGTATACTGATGTATGAAATGATCACTATCTCCGGTTTAGCGGAAAGAGGTAATTGCTAAAATTGTAATTCCTAGTATTTTCCAGTGCCAGGCATTCTTGCCGGGTATGTGCATGGCTCGACATATTGTATTTTATATCAGGTTTTAAAAATAAAAACTCACTCACAATTCGTATGTAATTGCATTAATATTTACCGGTTTTAATCTTTACTGAGATAATAATTAATTACTTAAAAAAACAAAAATATTATGATTATTGACCAGGAATTTTTGAAATCAGCAGGGGCGGAAATAAAATATTATGATACAGACGAAACTATTTTTTATGAAGATAATTTGCCTCTTTACTATTATCAGATAGTGGAAGGAGAGGTAAAACTCAATAACTATAGCAGCGAAGGAAAAGAGTTTATACAAAACATACTTTCTGCGGGGCAAAGTATAGGAGAATCTCTGTTGTTCGGGGATAAACGCTATCCTATGAATGCGGTTTCCGTAACGCCCTCCACAGTTCTCAGAATGAATAAAAGTGATTTTTTTGCCATGCTGGATGCTCATCCCTCGCTGTACCGGGATCTGTGTAAAGGTCTGTCGGACCGTCTTTATTATAAATACATCATGCTTCAGAAAAACTCATTGGAAAACCCTGAAGAACGTCTGAAAGGAGTCATGAGTTATTTAAAAAGTTTCCACAGCAGCTCAGATATCTTCTCTTTTGAAATACCGCTCACCCGCCAGCAGCTAGCCTGCCTTACCGGTCTTAGGGTGGAAACCGTGATCAGAACGATAAAAAGTATGGAAAAAGAAAATGTTTTAAAAATTAAAAACAGAAAAATATTATACTAATATCATCCATTATGATGCGGATCATAAACTGACCTGAAATTCAATTGTACATTTGATACATCATTTTTACTCATATTCTATTTACTCTTATAAAAAGAGCAATTTAAAAGCTTCATAGCTTCATATCATTCAATTTAAAAAATACCATTGCTGTTCTGATACTAGTTAAGAACAGCAGTACATCACCCAAATATTAATAATAAAAAATTTTAGTAATGAACACTAGAAATTCAAACAACCGCAGATCAGGAAACAATTCTTCCAACGAAGAAAACTCCACTCTTGAAGAAGTTTACCAATTAGGTTATGACCATGGTTATAGCGATGCATCAGAGGATGAAGATTATGATGATGATTTCTCCGATTATGAGGATTATTTCGATGATTATGATAATGAATATGATGACGATGATGAGTACGATGACGACGAAGATTATGATGATGACGAAGACTACGATGATGATGAAGATTATGATGACGAAGATTATGACGACGACGATGATGATGATAACAGAGGCCGTGGCTCAAGAGGAGGCGGCAGAGGCGGTTCCAGAGGCGGTAATCAGAATAGAGACAGCCAGGGAAGGTTTACTTCTGGTGGTAGAGGAAATTCTGGAGGCGGTTCCCGTGGTGGCTCACGTTCCGGTTCGGGATCAGGCTCCGGTTCTGGTTCCAGGTCAGGAGGAAGAGGAAGGTCATCCTCTGGAAGCAGTACTTCAAGAAGAGGTTTTGCTTCCATGAGTAAAGCCGAACGTACAAGAATTGCCCGTATGGGAGGTGAAGCTTCTCACGGCGGCGGAAGATCTTCAGGTTCAGGCAGATCAGGATCAAATAGCGGTAGCAGCTCAAGAAGTTCAAACTCAAGATCCGGCGGCAATAGCGGTTCAGGTTCAGGAAGAGGGCGTGGCTCAAATTCTGGATCAGGAAACGGCCGAGGTTCAAACTCAAATTCAAATTCTGGCTCAGGAAGCGGAAGAGGTTCTAGCTCAGGAAGCGGTACTTCAAGAAGAGGCTTTGCTTCAATGAGTAAAGCTGAACGTACAAGAATTGCCCGTATGGGAGGCCAGGCTTCTCATGGAGGCGGAAGGTCTTCCGGTTCCGGCAGATCAGGCTTTGGAGGCAGACGTAATAATTCATAATTTTTAATGATTGCCTCTTTAATTTATTACTGAGGCAATCTTTTCATTCCATACTAAACACCACATTGCATTATGGCAACTAAAACAACAGAAAATACCACTCCTGGAACTTCTCAGACAGGAACTACAGGAAAAAAACTAGCAGTGGATAATGCCACTGTAGATAAAAGTGATATGAAAAACTCCTCTCTTCATCAGTTTTTCGTAAGTGCCCTCAAGGATATTTATTTTGCAGAAAATGCAATTATCGAGGCATTAACAAAAATGGAAGAGGCAGCAACGACTGAAGAACTTAAAGAAGCTTTTGAAGATCACCAGCTGCAGACCAAAAAACATGTAAGCCGGTTGGAAAAAGTCTTTAAATTAATCGATGAAAAGCCTGAGAAAAAGAATGTGAAGCCATCAAAGGCATCATAAAAGAAGGCGAAGAAATCATCAAATCTACCCAGGAAGGCTCCATGACCCGTGATGCTGCTTTAATTATTGCGGCACAGAAAGTAGAACACTACGAAATTGCAACATACGGAGGTCTGGCACAGCTTGCTATCACCATGGGGCATGATAAAGTAGCCGACTTACTTGAAAAAACACTTCAGGAAGAAGAAGATACCGACTATAATCTTACCGAGATTGCAGAAACTTTCATCAATTTTGATGCTGAACAGGAAGATTGATTCTCCATATAGTACCCCGGGCTGCATAGAAAATGTTCTATGTGGCCTATTTTAATCAGGAGATGGTCAGGGTTGTCATTGTTATTCTGTAAACCTGAATGAACCTGGAGTATGTTTATTCTTCAATACCACCAAATCACACTTAAATATAAAATTATGAAAGCTGCAGTTTTTCACGCACCGGGTAAAATTACCTGCGATACAGTAGATGACCCTGTTATTCAGGATCAGAACGATATTATTTTAAAAGTGACTTCCACAGCGATCTGCGGAAGCGACCTGCATATGTATTCCGGAGGACTGCCACAGCTCCGGCCTATGGTTATGGGACATGAATTCATGGGAATCGTAGAAGAAACAGGAAAAAATATTACCCACCTGAAGGTAGGAGACAGAGTAGTGGTTCCTTTTCCGATCGCCTGCGGAGGCTGTTACTTTTGCCAGCACGACCTTCCCGTGGCCTGTGAGAACAGTAATCCTGATCATTATGGTCCCGAAGGAGGAATTCTCACGGAAAAAGGAGGTGCATTATTCGGATACACTGATCTGTATGGAGGCTATAACGGCGGACAGGCACAATATGTAAGAGTACCCTATGCTAATTTTGGCCCCAGAAAAGTAGCGGAAGGGTTAACGGATGAGCAGGTTTTATTTCTTACGGACATTTTCCCGACCGGATATACCGGTGTCATGTGGGGAGAACTGAAAGGAGGTGAAACGGTGGCTATTTTCGGAGCAGGCCCTGTAGGTTCAATGTCAGCCAAAAGTGCCATCCTGCATAATGCTAAAAAGGTAATTGTGATTGATACCCTGCAATACAGACTTGACCAGATCAAGAACCTTACCGGATGCGAAACCATTCTATGGGAAGATGCAAAAAGTACCGTAGAGCAGATCAGGGATATGACCGAAGGAAGAGGGGCCGATCTGTGCATTGATGCAGTAGGTTTTGAACCCGAAAGAGACCTTCTGGACAGGGCAAAAGCAGTGATAAACTTTGAAAAAGGTTCAATAAAAGTCCTGGAAGCCTGTATGAGTGCTGTAAGAAGAGGCGGAACAGTTTCTATTCTTGGGGTTTATCCCGTTAACTATGACAATTTTAAATTAGGACAGATCTTCGATAAAGGAATTACCCTGAAGGCCGGCCAGGCTCCCGTACATCCTATCATAGATAAGTTGATGAAATATGTGGAAAACGGCGAAGTAAAACTCGATGATATTATCACCCACCGTCTTGCATTGGATGAAGTCGCAAAAGGATATGAGATTTTCGATAAAAAAGAAGACGGATGTGTAAAAGTAGTATTAGATCCCTGGAAAATCTAAATAAATATAATCAACAGATAATTTAAATACCCATGAATCGTAAAAATCAATATGCCCTGATTACAGGAGCTACCAGCGGAATAGGATATGAACTGGCCAAATTATTCGCAATAAATGGGTATGACCTTGTTATTGTTGCCAGAAATCATGAAAAGTTGCAGGCCATAGCAGATGAATTCAAGCAGTATGGCGTTCATGTCATATTTATTTCCAAAAACCTTTTCCTTGAAGAAGAGGCCTATTCTCTCTATGCGGAGCTGAAATTAAACGGAATAAGTCCTGCCATCCTGGTCAATAATGCAGGCCAGGGTGCTTACGGGAAATTCTGTGATACGGATATTCATAAAGAAATTGATATCATTAAACTGAATATCATTTCCGTACTTATATTAACAAAGTTATTCCTAAAAGACAGGCTGCCGCAGGAATCAGGGAAAATTTTAAACCTTGCATCCACGGCAGGTAAAGTTCCCGGACCTTGGCATTCCGTATATCATGGAACAAAATCTTTCATTCTATCCTGGTCTGAAGCTATCCGGGAAGAATTAAAAGATACCGGAATTACCGTTACTGCCCTTTTACCGGGACCTACAGACACCGATTTCTTTAATAAAGCTGAAATGAACGACAGTAAAATAGTGGAAGATAAAAACCGTCTGGCTTCCTCCCGGGAAGTGGCGCTGGATGGCTACAATGCCCTTATGAACGGGGATGATAAGGTGATTTCAGGATTAAAAAATAAACTGACTGTAGCCATGTCCAACCTGTCGACGGATAGTATGGCAGCCCATAGAATGGCAGAAATGCAAAAACCGGCCAGCGAAAAATAACAGACCTATAGAGAAATTAAAGCCGGTAAACGGTTACTGTATCTTAGATTGATCAGTGATAAATAATACAACAAAAAAACAGAGCATTATGAAAGCAACCCTTTTATTAACAGTATTCCTGCTTAGTTTTACTGCATGCGGTCCGTGTGATTTGGACGAAGACGAGCCTAAAAAAGAAGCTGAAAACAAAATTGCAAGTGACACCTTAAAAGTGAAATAATTATGAACCGGGATGGAGCCAGAAAAAGTATATGGCAGGAAGAGATCAAAACGTTTTCTTCTGATGCCGGTTTCGAGCAGTTGTTTGATGTAGCCGTTGTTGGCGGTGGAATTACCGGTATTTCCACAGCAGTAAGGCTGCAGAAAGAAGGTAAAAAATGCATCATTCTTGAAGCTTCAAACATTGGTTTCGGAACCACAGGAGGTACTACTGCGCATTTGAATGATTTTTTCGATACAACCTATGCACAGGCCATTAAAGATTTTGGATTAAACAATGCCAAACTCCTTAAATATGTAGGAATAGAAGCCAAAAACATTATTAAAAACAATATCAGAGAGCACAATATCGACTGTGATTTTGAAAGAAAAACAGCCTATATTTTTGCATTGGATGAGAGCCAGGCAAATCAGCTTGATGAGATGGTAAAAGCATCCGCTCAGGTTGGGCATCAGATGATCCTTACCCAGGATATCCCTTTTCCCATACCCTTTAAAAAAGCAGCTGTAGTTCCGGATCAGGGACAGTTTCATCCTATAAAGTATATCAAGGCCCTGGTGCAGGTTTTTATTGATCTGGGAGGAGTGCTGGTAGAACAATGCCTTTGTGAAAGCCATGATGAACAGGAAGATCAGGTGGTTTTAAAAACAATAAAAGGTGAAATTAAAGCTGCACAGGTGATCTATGCAACCCATATTCCTCCCGGCGTTAATATCCTCCATTTTATGAATGCTCCCTATCGCAGCTATGCCATTGCTTTTACTGTAAAAGGAGATCATTTTCCAAAAGATCTGGGATACGACCTTGTTGATCCCTATCATTATTACAGAACACAGGAAATCAATGGGGAAGTTCTGCTTATTGCCGGTGGGGAAGATCACAAAACAGGCCATGCAGAAGATACCGGAGAATGTTTTTCAAAACTTGAAAATTATGTCCGGGAATATTTTGATGTGGAAACCGCGGTGTACAGCTGGTCCAGCCAGTATTATGAACCGGTTGACGGACTTCCTTACATTGGTGTTCTGCCAGGTAGCAATGGCCGGATTTACACCGCTACAGGATTCCGGGGCAACGGGATGATCTTCGGAACCATTACCTCGCAGATCCTGGGGGATTTAATTTTAACAGGTTCCAGCAAATATAAAGAGCTTTTTGATCCGGGAAGAATAAAGCCGATGGCCGGATTCACAACTTTCGTTAAAGAACAGACCAGTGTAGCCTTTGATTTTATAAAAGATAAATTATTTGTTGAAAAGATCAGTTCTTTGGCTGAACTGACGGATGGAGAAGCAAAAGTTGTGAAATATGAAGGCGGTTCGTATGCTATCTATAAAGAAACCGGTGGTAAAGCACATATTCTAAAAAGTGTGTGTCCGCATGCCCAGTGTGAAGTCCGTTGGAACAGTGCTGAAATAAGCTGGGACTGCCCGTGCCATGGTTCACGGTTTAATGTCAACGGAAAAATGCTGACCGGACCTACGGTAAAAGATCTGCAGAGGATTGAAACTGATCCTTCAGCACAATGATAATACCGTATTCAGTTTAAAATAGGAGAGGATTTATTGATAATAGATCGTAAAAACTCTGCATTAAACCGGAGTCACAAAATTATTCCTTGCTGGTATTCCGTTTCGGATAAAGGATAAGACGTATGGAAGGGTTGTTGGTAATGAATAATCTGAACCAGTCTAATGCCAGTCTTATTTTACTTCTGAACCCAACCAGAGGAATAATGTGGATGAACAACCAGGTAAGCCATGCTGTAAAGCCTTTAAAAGAAAACTTAGGCAAATCCACTACCGCATTGTACTTGGAAATAATAGCCATGCTTCCTTTATCATTATAACTGAACGGAACCAGAACTTTTTCATCTTCTATGCGTTTGAAATTTTCCGCCAGGTTTTTGGCCTGCTGGATCGCGACCTGTGCCAGTTGCGGATGTCCCTTGGGAAAGTTTTTATCCGTAAGCTGCAGGCATATATCTCCCACGGCATATATATTTTTTGTTCCTTCCACTTTATTATAAGCGTCTACCAAAATACGTCTGCCTTTTCCGATGCTTTCCTCGGGAAGGCCGGGAACCTCCCTGCCAATGACCCCTGACGTCCAGATCAGCGTTTCCGTTGCTATGGAACTTCCGTCCGAAAGGATTACTTTACTGTCTACATAATCTTTTACAGAAACATTCAGAAGGATTTTAACGCCTAAATTCTTTAAAGTTTCATAAGCCGTTTTCTGGGCCGTTTCACTCATAGGCCCCAGCAAAGTAGGCATAGCATCAATTAAATACAGGTTGGAAAAACTTAGCTTGATTTCCGGATATTCTTTTTTTGCAATATAATTTCCCATTTCAGCAAGCATTCCGGCGAGTTCTACCCCGGTGGGACCGCCTCCGGCAATCACAATATTCTGTAATTTTTCCGCCTGGGTCACATCTTTGTTGCGGGCAGCCTCTTCAAGATTCAGCAGCATGTGATTTCTCAGATAAAGGGCTTCTTCAATGCTTTTCATGGGTAATGAACACCTTTGCACATTTTCCATCCCGAAGAAATTGGATTCTGTTCCCAAGGCAAGCACCAGATAGTCGTAATTTAAGCTTCCTGTGTCTGTTTCGATCGTTTTGCTTTCCGGGATCACCCTGAGAAGGCTTCCCATATGAAAGTTCACATTTTTATAGTTGGAAAACAGTCTCCTGAACGGATAACTGATGTTAGAGGCCTGGATAAAAGAAGTAGCCACCTGATAAATAAGAGGCGGGAAAAAATGATAGTTGTTTTTATCTACCAATGTAATGCGAAACCTTTTGTCGTTTTTTAAAGTTTTGATCAGATTAATACCGGCAAAACCTCCTCCGACAATTACAATGTGCTTTTTCATATAAATTGGTGTTGGGTGACCCTTCATATTATTCAATAATAAGACCAAAAAAGCCTTTTTTATTCATAATTTTTAATATTATGTAAATTAGAATTGAGTTTTTGGTTAGATAAATTGATAGTTGCTGTAATCGTTCATTGAATGAAGATTCCGGCCGGGATTTAAGAGGTGAGTTGAGTAGTAGTGACCGTATGACGTCAATATATTAAGATTGATAAAACTATCCTTGAACTCTTGATATAAAATAAAAAAGCCTGCATATAGCAGGCTTTACAATACATTGGAAAATCAGATAAAGATATTTAATTTCCCGGATAGAAGATAAAGAAATGATATTTTGTGTTTAAATGAAAGCTGAGGGGTTGCTTCATTTAAAATATGAATACCGGTATTTACGTGTTTTTAGAATCAATGAAAAATAACCTGAACTGATTTACCAATAATCATTCTACAGTCCTAATTTCTTATTGATTGCTTTTATTTGGGATTTCAGCTCATTGTTTTCCCTTTTCAGTTCCTCAATTAAATTTTGCTGTTCCTGCATGGCTTTCGTTAATACAGGAATAAGTGATGGATAATCTACTCCCCAGGCCTTTTTACTGTCATCGGCCGGCTTATTAACCGCTTCCGGAACAATTTTATAAAGATCCTGTGCCATGAAGCCTATTTTGTGCTTTGTTTTCAAAGTGGGATCTATTAAAGGCTTTCCGTCTTTAATTTCGTTATTATCAGAAATTTCATATTCTTTGGGCTCCAGTGCCATTATTGTTTTGAGGCCATATCCAATTTCTTTGACCTGAGTTTTCAGACGCATATCTGAAGTGGAATTAAAACTTGCCGAATAGACATTTCCGAGACCGTCAATCGTCGTTACTGTAGCTCCATTATAACTGTATTTGAATCCCTGAGCACCCAGGTAGATTTGGGTACTGCTCCCATTAAGCGTATTGTATCCGCTTAAATCAAGGTGCCCTTGTGTGGCAGATACTTTATTTCCACCACCACTTGCATCTTCAGTCCTGTTCATAGATATGTCGCCATTGACATCTACATTAAGAAAATTCGTTCCGCCATGATAATATTGAAGACCTGATGTTCCCACAATTAGCCGGCTGGATGCATTATTGCCGCTTAAAGTAAGAGCTCCGCTGTTTGCGTTTATAACATTCCCGGTAGCGCCCCACATTTCCATATTTCCATTACCGTCAAATTGAATTCTTTTGGTGCTGTTAAAAAATATTCGCCACCACCTGCTGTGCTTAGTCTAAACTGTGCTGTATTATTGTTTCCCGCTACTGTGAAAGGGCCTCCTACATTATTTATTGTTGCAGCATTGGCACCTCCGTCTGTAGTTTTTGCGGAAGAATTGAGAAACATATTTAAAGAGCTGCCAACATTATTGGTAAACTGCAAAAGTGCTGCAGCATTGGTTCCGGCATTGCTGTTGCTGATTGCTGTAAGCCCGAAACCATCTACATTACTTCTGAAATACAATGCTTTATCTCCGTAATCAATGGCCGTATTTTGTAAAAGTGTGCCTCCTAATTTCACATCATTACCTGCTGCATTCAGCCCATTGCTTGCTGTTACCCCTGTTGAAGAACTGTTTCCCGATACTTCCCAAGTGGCAGCAGCACCTGTGAGGCCTGTACTGATTAGCTGCAGGCTCTGGTTGGGTGGCACTGTGATATTCGTATTTCCATTAATGGTTTCTGAAGCGAAAGGATTTACTGTAATATTGAAAGCCGTATTGTTTTTAATAGTGTACATGCGACCTTTGAAGTTGCCTTCGCCCGATATGGCTGCCGGTAAAGTAAAAGTGGCATTTGCTGTTCCGCTATACGAGAGATAAAAATCTGCTGAGGTCATAACGTAGTTGGCAGAAGTGACGGTGTTGTATTTCGCAGCCAGAGAGCCGTTAATATCCAATGTTGATCCGGGTTTATCGGTGTTGACCCCGACGTTTTGTGCAGAAGCAATGCTGTAAGAAAGCAGCGCAACGATCACTGATAACGCAGTAAAGTTTTTAAGCATTTTGATTTATTTTAGTTAATGAATTCTGTGTACTTTCAGTCTGAAAAATAAAAATTGAAAAAACTGGTATCTGTGTCTTTAGTTGTTATGGCGGGTTGAGAAATAGTCATCAGGCAAATCTCTCGAAAGTCTTGAGTCAGGCTCGTATAAATGGTAACAGGTAATTGGTCTCAATGGCAACCTGCGCTGTTGATAAACTAAAAAAAGAAGAAAAAGAATAATAAAAGTTTTTCATGGCAGTAGTTTTAACATTACAAAACTACATTTCTACAAAGCTTTGGGAAAAAAATCATGTAGAAAAAATTACAAGTGTTTGTAGAAAAAATTACCATTTCAATACAGCCTGAAAAAGGAGCTGTCTTTGGATTATTTTATTCGCTCCCCATAAAAATGGTATAAAAAAGGAGACAGCTATCTGATACTGTCTCCTTAAGTACTTTGACAGGAGTATTTTCGAACTCTCTGACGGTTTATCTTAGTGTGATTTTATAAATGTTTTTATTGATTGATTCACCTTTTTTATTGGAATGTTGTTAACGAAGATTATCCTGAAAATTCATCAAGCATGTCTAAACTTGGAACAAAGAATAATGTTCCCGTCTGTGCAGTACTGAAATCAAGGATGCGGTCGTAATTTCCCGGCGGGTTGCCGATGAACATATTGGTCAGCATTTTTTCAACCGTGCTGAATGTGCTCGCATAGCAGATAAAATAAGTCCCCATTTCATTGGTTGTTACATTTCCGAAAGGCATATTGTCACGAACAACCTTAAAATCATCACCAATATTAGCTAATGCGATGTGTGAGTTTTTGGGTTTTACATCATCATCCATTTCAATATCATGGTCTTTGGATCTGCCGATTACTTTTTCCTGTTCTTCTACGGAAAGCGATTTCCAGGCATCAAGGTTGTGGATGTATTTCTGTACAAAAAGATAGCTGGCTCCTTCATACTGCGGATCAGAATCATCTATGATAGCAAAATGATCGCGGTCTTTGCCATGCGGATTTTCAGTGCCGTCAACAAAACCTAAAATAGACCGGCTGTCCCAATAACGGAATCCCTGCACCTCAACGACACAATCTGCTATTTCCTTCATATATCCCGAAATTGTAGAAGACATATCATAAGCAAGGCTTTTTTCATCAGCCCGGATATGAAAATGCAGATCACCTTTTGTGCTTACTGCCGTATGTTTGCTGCCTTTTATTTCCTGGAATTTTTTAATTCTTTAGGCAGCGGTTGAGGCAACTGAAGTTGCTGCCATGCTTCGTAGCCGATTCCCATCACACAGCTTGCTTTGGAATCCGGAAAACGGTCAAGTGCCGAATTATTCAGATTAATGACCAAAGCACAGACTCTTTGGAAAACCGATTTTATTTTATCAGGATCAACATTGTCTTTAAAATTCCATACTAAAAAATAGGTGTTATTATTCGGATAGTCTGTAACATTCTGTGCATTGTAATCAGTAGAAGAAGTAGTATTCATTGAAATGGATATATCGTTTTAATGAATCAAATTTAATAAATGCTGTTGGGATAACATGGATGGTTTTATAAAATAAACAATTCAGAATATTTTTCTCACAAATTACGGTAGAAACTTTTTATGATACCTTCGTTTGACGCCCTAAAAATGAGTATTATTGTAAGAAAATTAATTCTGCAAAATATATGGGGCATTGGGAAATCTTTTTCTTTTTTTAATCATCGCTTTCATTTATTCTTCTGTGGGATTTGGTGGTGGATCCAGCTACCTTGCAGTTCTGGCAATGTACAGTCTGCCTTATCAGGAAATACGGTTAACAGCACTTATCTGTAATGTGATTGTAGTAGTGGGAGGAGTAATTATTTACATCAGAAATAAGCAGATTGACTGGAAGAAAATACTGCCGCTTACCATCGTAAGTGTCCCTATGGCATACCTGGGAGCTGTTTTGAAAATAAGCCAGGAAACTTTTTTCCTGATATTGGGTGTCACCTTAATCATTGCTGCACTGTTGCTGTGGATAAAGACAGAAGCAAAAAATGGAGAAGATCTTCAGGAATACAGCGAAACATCTCTTTTAAAAAACAGCTTTTTAGGAGGAGGAATCGGATTTTTATCAGGATTGGTAGGCATTGGTGGCGGAATTTTTCTTTCTCCATTGTTAAACCTCATGAAATGGGATACTCCGCGGAAAATTGCAGCGGCGTCAAGTGTTTTCATATTGGTCAATTCAATATCAGGAATCTTAGGCCAGTTATCCAAACTGTCTGCAGATATGGATTATTTCAGAATCCTGAGTTTGTGTTTTGCTGTATTCATTGGCGGACAGATCGGTTCCAGAATGTCCCTGAAATGGAATCCTCTGGTCATCAAAAGAATGACAGCTGTTCTGGTTCTGGTAGCCGGAATAAACGTTTTAATAAAATATTGGTAATAAGCTGCATATAAAAATGATACTTAAAATATTGGCATTCGGAATAACGAAAGATATTTTCGGAACTTCAGAAAAAGAAATAGAAATACATGAAGGGGCAAGCGTCAAAGCACTCAAGGAACTTCTGGAAAAAGACTTTCCGGAGCTGAAAAGATTAAAATCCTATTTTATTGCCGTTGACGATGAATATGCAGAGGATGATCAGATCATAACAGTGTCTAACGAAATAGCAATAATCCCTCCGGTAAGCGGTGGATAACAGATATGGTTGATGTAAAAATAACAGAACAAATACTGAATCTTACGGATTGTTTTGCCCTTGCTTCCGATCCTGCATGCGGAGGAATGGCATCATTTGTAGGAACAGTACGAAATCATACCAAAGGTAAGACTGTTACCCGTTTGGAATATGAATGCTATGAATCTATGGCCGTGAAGGAAATACAGAAAATAGCAGATCAAGCCATTTCCTTATTTTCAGTGAAGAATATTGTCGTTCATCACCGCACGGGAGTCTTGTTTCCAGGTGATGCTGCCGTGATTATTGTGGTGAGTGACGGGCACAGAAATACGGTTTTCGATGCCTGCAGCTTTATGATTGAAAATATAAAAAAGACCGTTCCTATCTGGAAAAAAGAAATTTTTGAAGATGGTGAAGAATGGGTTTCGGCACACCCGTGATTTAGGAATAAAATTTTGTACCTTTAAGCTAGTCATTATATCATGAAAGCAAATCTGTTGTCAAATAAATCTGTAAAGCAGATAGAAATCATCAAAGTCAGGGAAAGCAGTGGTTTCCCTTATACAGATGATATCTCTGTAGAAGAACCTTTAGAGATCAGGGTTTCGTACAGTGCTGAGGGTAAAAAAGAGTCTAAAAACATTTCTGTAACGATGCGGACTCCCGGAAATGATGCAGAACTTGCTGCAGGTTTTTTATTCACAGAAGGAATTATTTCCGGCCGTGAACAGATTAAAAGCATATATTCTCCACAGGCAGAATGTTCCAGGAACAGCGAAAATGTTGTCATTGTTGAGCTTACAGAAGGTTTTGTTCCTGAACTTATGAAGGCAGACCGGAATTTTTATACCACTTCCAGCTGCGGTGTATGCGGAAAAGGCTCTATAGAATCTATAAGAACAGTAAGTGTTTTCCATAACCATACAAAAGAAAATACAGGAGTTTCTCTGGAGACTTTGTATCAGCTGTCGGAAAAACTGCAGTCTTTCCAGAATAATTTCAGTGCTACAGGCGGTATACATGCTTCCGGTATCTTTGATCTGGAAGGAAACCTTCTGGCATTGCGCGAAGATGTAGGAAGACATAATGCTTTGGACAAACTCATTGGGTATGCACTATCTGCCGGTTTGCTTCCTCTGAACAATAAAATTTTGCTCCTGAGCGGAAGAGCCAGCTTCGAGCTTATTCAGAAAGCGGCAATGGCAGGAATTTCCATTGTGGCGGCAATAGGCGCACCCTCAAGCCTTGCAGTGGATCTTGCAAAAGAATTTGATATTACTTTACTGGGCTTTCTCCGGGACAACCGGTTTAATATTTACCATTCCGGCAGCCATTTTAACATTGAAAATCTATTATGAAAATAAGAATTAAAGATAACGCAGTCAGATTTCGTCTTACCCAATCCGAAGTGGCAAAACTGGGGGAAGACGGTATCATTTCAAGCTTTACGGAATTTGTAGACCGTCCGTTTATTTACGCGATTGAAAGAACAGAAGATGCAGAGCTT
The DNA here is from genome assembly GCF_056172655.1 of Chryseobacterium sp. GTID13. NCBI lineage: Bacteria > Pseudomonadati > Bacteroidota > Flavobacteriia > Flavobacteriales > Weeksellaceae > Chryseobacterium > Chryseobacterium sp. GTID13. The sequence continues at coordinate 363,537 of NZ_JAOCMB010000007.1, read as the reverse complement.
TCAGCAGCTTTCATCGAAAACAGAATAGTTCTGAAAATGCCTGCAGCAATGATAAATGAGTGGATTACCACAGACAGGGTAGGCTTTGAAGGGCAGACCGGAAAAATCAAACTCTTAATAGAAAAAGACTTTGTATGCATTGATAATACATTGGAAGATCAAAGCGACAATTATCCCAACCCGAACCTGAAATGCTAATTTTTTCATTTTTTAAAGGTAGAAATCATGGAAAACAAAGATGTATTCAATAAAAAGAAGAAGACAGCAGATTGCCTTCTGCAGAACCGCCTTATAAACTGCTGGATCTGAAGCTGAAACCGCCGAAAGCCTGGGCTGCAGGTGTTCCTGCGGTGATTCATTCATTGGATCAGTTGGTGCTTAATGCCTCCGTTCTTCGCGGAGGAAGAGCCCTTTTCAGTATGAATCAGTTTGATGGGTTCGATTGTCCGAGCTGTGCATGGCCAGACCCGGATGACGAACGTTCCAAGCTAGGCGAATATTGTGAAAACGGTGCAAAAGCCCTGGCAGAAGAAGCTACCTCGAAAAAGATCGGAGCAGAGTTTTTCAGAGAAAATTCGGTGTATGATTTAGCAAAGCTGACAGATTTTGAAATCAGCCAGTTGGGAAGAATTGCAGAACCCATGTATTTGCCGAAGGGAGAAACACATTATCAGCCGATAAGCTGGGATGATGCCTTTAAAAAAATTGCGGAAAAACTAAATGCATTAGATTCGCCTGATGAAGCTATTTTTTATACATCAGGAAGAACAAGTAATGAAGCAACATGGGTCTACCAGTTATTTGCCCGTGAATTTGGGACCAATAATTTCCCGGACTGTTCCAATATGTGCCACGAGACTTCCGGTTATGCACTTTCCAGAAGCATCGGAATCGGGAAAGGAACAGTAAAGCTTGAAGACTTTTACGATACAGACCTTATCATCATCATAGGACAGAACCCCGGAACCAATTCTCCGAGAATGCTTTCAGCACTAACTAAGGGAAAGAAAAACGGCGCAAAAATTATGGCTGTAAACCCACTTCCTGAAGCTGGATTAAAAGGTTTCAGAAATCCTCAGGAAGTCCGTGCCTTGCTCAATAAACCTTATGAATTGTCAGATCTGTATCTCCCTGTAAAAATTAATGGAGATATGGCGCTTTTAAAAGCACTGCAAATTCTCGTGCTGGAAGAGGAAGACAAAAACCCGGGAAAAGTTCTTGACCATGATTTTATTACGAATAAAACTGCCGGCTTCAATGAATTGGTTGAAGAACTAAAACGATACGACCTGAATTTCTTATCAGAAGAATGCGGCATTCCGGTTGAGAATCTAAGAGAAGCTGCACAGATGATTGCCTCCAGAAAAAGGATTATCATTTGTTGGGGAATGGGAATCACGCAGCAGCACAATGGGGTGGAAATGATTTACAACATTGTAAACCTTCTGTTGATGAAAGGAAGCATAGGAATCCCGGGTGGGGGAGCATGTCCTGTTCGGGGTCATAGCAATGTGCAGGGGAACAGAACATTACTTATCAATCATCATCCAACGACTGAGCAATTGGACAGACTGGAGGAATATTACGGCTTTAAAGTACCAAGAAAAGGAGGCTATGATGTTGTCAATGCGCTTAAAGCAATGCATGAAGGTAAAGTAAAATTCATGTTCTGTATGGGAGGTAATTTCCTTTCAGCAGCGCCGGATACGACCTTTACAGCAGAAGCGATGCGAAAATTAGAAATGTCAGTAATTGTTTCTGTAAAATTAAACAGAGGTCACCTTATTCATGGAAAAGAAGCTTTGATCCTGCCGGTAATTTCCAGAAGTGAAAAAGATATGGTAAACGGTGAACTTCAACACGTAAGTACGGAAAATTCAATGGGGGTTGTGGAATGGTCAAGAGGAGTTCTTGATCCTATTTCAAAACATCTGATCAATGAAACCCATGTGGCCTGCAGAATGGCAAAAGCGGTTTTAGGAGAACGTTCTGTAGTGGATTGGGACAAATTTATCAACAGTTATGATGCTGTTCGTAACGATATTGAACAATGCATTCCAGGATTTGAAAATTATAACGAAAGGGTAGTGCAGAAAGGTGGCTTCTATCTTCCGAACGGTCCAAGAGACGGGATATTCAACAGTGAATTTTACCCTGGAAAAGCAGCTTTCAACATAACTGCCGTACCGGATAATTCGCTTGCCGAGGACGAATATTTAATGGGAACTACCAGAACACATGACCAGTTCAATACGGTTGTTTATGGTTTGAATGACCGTTACCGTGGCATTTTCAATGAGAGAAGAGTGGTTATGATGAACGAAAAAGATATTGAAAAAGCGGGTCTCAAAGAAGGAGATCATGTAGACCTTTTCAACTATGATGATGGAATCGAAAGGATAGCCCCGCTTTTCATTGTCGTAAAATATCCTATTCCTCAGAAAAGTACCATGACCTATTTCCCGGAAACCAACGTTCTGGTATCCATCAATAATGTGGTAAACGGTGCCAATATGCCGGCTTCAAAATATGTCCGCATCAAAATCCGCAAACATGATCCTGATATTTTTAAAAAGATTGATGATCATGTCATTGCAGCAGCCGGAACAAGTCTAGAACAACCATAAAATAATTAATACTTAAACAAATTATTATTCAGTAATGATCATCAGAAAAAAGGAACACTGGTTCAGAATGCTTTTTGTGTGGCATGGCTCTGTTTTGCCCGCCTTGCTTCCCCGTTTGGGATTGCTTTTAATTCTTTCTTTACTGGTGACCTATTTTCATGGAATTATTCTCTCGTTTAAAATTCCTTTAAATCCTGCGCCGCTCACGCTGTTCGGTTTTGTACTGGCTTTATTCCTCGGATTCAGAAACAATGCCAGCTACGATAGATTCTGGGAAGGACGAAAACTATGGGGCGCTCTGCTGAACACTTCCAGAGCACTGACCCGCCAGGCAGTCACGCTGAAAAATATAAAAGATGATCAGGCTTCAGTTCACAATTTTGTACAGCTGCTTGGTGCCTTTGTTTTTGCGTTGAAACATCAGCTTAGAGGAACAGATGCCTATGAAGATTTAAAATCCAGACTTAATGAAGATCAGCTGAAAATTGTCGCTGCATCCAAGTATAAACCGGCTGTAATGATGCGCCTGCTTGCAGAATGGGTGCAGAATTTAAAAGATGAAGGTTCCCTGGATTCTATCCAGCAGGCCCGCTTTGATGAAAATTTTGATAAACTGTCTGATATTCTTGGAGGCTGTGAAAGAATCATTTCAACTCCCATCCCTTATAGTTATAGGGTTTTATTGCACCGGACGGTATACATTTATTGCTTTCTGTTACCTTTCGGACTGGTAGATTCGCTCGGATGGTTTACACCACTTATTGTGGTATTTGTAGCCTATACATTTGTAGCATTTGAAGCAATAGCTGATGAAATTGAGGAACCGTTTGGAACAGATGCAAATGACTTAGCTCTGAACAGCATGTGTGTGATGATTGATGAAACCATTCATGAAATGGTGGGAGAACATATTGCTGTTTCTCAGAAAAAGGGTCAGAATATTATTGATTGATATCTTCTAAAAAAATACCTGTATGGAAATTTTAGAAAAGCATCTGGTTTATACGGTGGGACATTCCGTTCGTTCATGGGAATACTTTATTGAAATGCTTAATTCGTTTAAGATTGAAATGGTAGTGGACATCCGCAGGTTTCCGGGGTCCAAAAAATATCCATGGTTCAGTAAAGAAAATATGAAAATCAGGCTTCCCGAAAATAATATAGAGTACATCCACCTTGAAGAACTGGGAGGAAGACGGAAAGTACAACCGGATTCAATAAATAACCGGTGGCGGAATGAATCTTTTCGTGGATATGCCGATTATATGCAGACAACAGACTTTATAAAAGCAGCTGAAAAACTGGAAAATACAGCCAGGAAGAAAATAACGGTTTTCGTGTGTTCTGAAGCGGTATGGTGGAGCTGCCACAGAGCTTTGGTCTCAGATTATCTTAAAGCAAAAGGCTGGAAAGTAGAGCATATTATGGATGTAAATAAAACAGAAGAGCATCCTTACACTTCACCGGCAAGAGTACGCGATGGGAATGTTTTTTATTCTGACGAAAGTTTATTTGATTAAAATCTCAAAAATGATGAAAACAAAATTCAAAATAGGAGATAAAGTAAGCTGGAACTCTGAAGCAGGAAGAGTATCAGGAACCATTATTAAAATTCATACACAAGATTTTGATTATAAGGGCTATACTCATCACGCTAATGAAAACAACCCGCAGTATGAAATCAAAAGTGATAAATCCGATCATATTGCGGCTCATAAAGAATCTGCGCTTACCAGGATATAACCTGTCATCTTATGGATGTATTCTGTGGATGCCGTCTTTCAAAGAAAATACTTCCTTTTCAGGAAAGATATTTTTAATTTTTCTTACCGCTTCTGCGCTGCGTTTCCCGGATAGACAGTAAACTAAAATAGGTTTGTCACAACCCGAAATATAATCTGAATGGTTCTGTAATTCTTCTACAGGAAAATTAATTCCTCCGATATTAAACTTTTCATGTTCCTGTGGTGTGCGGACATCTATGATTTCAAAATGATCCTTTTCCTGTATCAGCTGCTCAAACATAATGGTTTTTATGGTCTGAGGTAAACCTGTAATCTGCACGGAAGTTTTTCTTAATCTGATAATCTGGGTTTTGCCATTCAGCACATTCATTATCCAGAGTTTTCCTGCCAGTGAATCTTCGGGATTTGTAAAATATTTTATGGCTTCATTAGCCTGCATGCATCCGACAATTCCTGCCAGTGTAGGCAATACGCCTCCTTCTCTGCAGTTCGGTACCTGAGATTCTTCCGCATTCGGAAAAACATCACGATAATTGGGAGAATAAGTACCATCTTTCTGTAAAACATTCCAGATGCTTACCTGACCTTCGTATTGATAAATGGCACCATAGATCAAAGGTTTTCCCGTCAGTACACAGGCGTCATTCAGCAGGCATTTTGTTTCGAAATTATCTGTTCCTTCAACAATCAGATCAAATTCTGAAATCAAATCTATCACATTTTCAGAAGTTACCCGAAGATTAAAAGGAATGATTTTTACCGACGGATTTTGTCGCTGTAATTTTGTAGCGGCAATTTCAACTTTTGATTTCCCAATATCTTCCGGAGCATATAAAATCTGGCGGTGTAGATTACTTTCAGAGACGGTATCATCATCGGCAATACCAATTGTTCCTATACCTGAAGATACAAGGTATTGTGCCGAGGGACAGCCAAGCCCTCCCATGCCTACGATCAGGACCCTGGCATTTTTAAGGAGTTCCTGGGAGGAAATCCCAAATCCTGGTAAAGCCATCTGGCAATGATAACGTTCAAGCGGGTTACTCATCTGTTTCTGTCTTTCAAATCTGTTTTCTTAAAATTTCCTGGGCTTTTTCCCTATCTTCGGGAGTATTCACATTCATTAAAGAATCCGGGTTAACTGGTTTCAGGATTAAGGTATCACTGTTGATCAGCACTTTCCTTGGACATGTAATTCCTGATCCTAAAAAATTGAGGAGCAAAGGATAGCTTTTAGGTTCCCAAATCGTAATCAATGGTTCCGGTAAACCGTCAAAAGGACTTTCGTAAGTGGTGGCTGCTTTTTCTATATTCCTGTTCTCAATTAAAAACTCTAACGATTTTTTATCCAATAAAGGTAAATCACAGGCAACGACCAGCCATGCTTTATCTCTCTGGGAGCGTAATGCCGAAAGAATTCCGCCTAAAGGTCCCATATTCAGAAAAGTATCAGTGAGGGCATTGTAATCTGGATCAAAATTTTCCAGCTGGTCTTGTCTGCAGGAAATAAAAACCTCGTCACAAAACGGAGTTAAAAGATCAGCCGCAAAATACCGCTGCTCTTTGCCATGCCAGTTGATTTTATCTTTAGGGTTTCCCATTCGCTGGCTTTTCCCTCCCGCCAGTACCAGCCCGTTTAATTTGGGAAGATCAGTCTCTTTTGAAATCATTTTTTCCTCCTGATTTTTCGGTGAGTTGTATTTCTTTGATTACGATGTCATGACTCATGGCTTTGCACATATCATAAATAGTAAGTGCGGCAACAGACACCCCTGTCAATGCTTCCATTTCGATGCCCGTTTTAGCTTCAATCTCTGTAGTACAATAGATTTCAATTTCATTTTGAGCATTGATTTGAATATCTATTTCACAGTTGTCCATACCGATAGGATGACACAACGGGATCAGTTCTCCTGTTTTTTTTGCGGCCATTATCCCTGCAATGATGGCAGTTTGGAAAACAGAACCTTTTTTAGTTTTAAAATCATCTTTTTGAAGCGCTTCCAGTATGTTTTCGGGAAGTATAACAGTGGCTTTGGCAGTGGCTTTCCGGTGGGTAACCTTTTTACTGCCTACATTCACCATACCCGGATGTTCTTTTTTATTAAGATGTGAAAAGTTTGTCATGAGTAGAATTAAAAATTATATTTCCAGATTTTGTAGACTTCGCCTTTCTTAAATTCATTTTTTTCCAGAGGAAGTTCTATAAATGCATCGGTTTCCGCAAGATGGGAAAAATCCCCGGAACCATTGGTGTTTACTGATTCTGCAATCAATTGTCCTGCCGGATTCACGCTGAGTTTTACCTGAGCAAAATATTGTAATGAAAAGGGAAAATCGATATCATTTTGTAAAACGGCATATTGAGGATTTTGCCTGATTTCCAGAGATTTTTCCAGCCAGGGAATAAAATACCGGTGCAGGCACATAAATACGGAAACCGGATTTCCCGGGAATGCAAAAACCAATTTTTCGTTTTGGCTTTTTCCGAACCAAAAAGGTTTTCCCGGCCTTTGTTTTATTTTGTGAAAGAGCTTTTCTATTCCCAGTTCTTCACAGGCTTTGGGCAGATAATCGAATTTTCCCATAGAAACCCCGCCGCTCAACAGTAAAATATCGTAATGGTTGATACATTGGGAGAGTTCTTTTTTTATTAATTCAAAATCATCATTCCAATGCAGCCGGTCAGCATCGATTTTATATTTTTCCAAAACAGATTTTATAGTGATTCCGTTAGAACGTCTCAGTTGGAATGGAGTAGGAGTATTTTCAGGTGGGACCATTTCGTCTCCTGTGGAAATAATAGCTACTCTGGGAAGTTTTTTCACTGTCAGAAATGTTTTTCCGACTGAGGCGGCAATTCCGAGAACAGACGGAGTAATTATCTGATTGGCTTTTACCAGTATTTCTCCTGTCTTTTTATCCCTTCCTTTCAGATGAATATTCTGTCCTTTTTTGATATCAATATTAATGCTCGCAACATTGTTGTTTATCAAAATATCTTCATAACGAATGACCGTATCCATTGAAGAGTGCAATGCTGCTCCGGTCATGATTTCTATGCATTCATTGTCTTCATCAATAGAAAGTGGAGCTTCTCCGGCAGCCTGTACAGATTTGATGGTAAAGCTGCGCAATCCTTTTTCATAGGATTTAAAACTGATGGCAATTCCATCCACCGTCGGTCTGTCAAAAGGCGGCAAATCACGGTCTGCCAGAATATCTTCCGTTAAAATCCTTCCTGAGGCATTTTCATAGAAAATTTCTTCTGTTCCGAAATTTCTTACTTGGGAAAATATGATTTCTTCTGCCTGCTGTACACTGATCATTTCCATAATTATCCTCCTATTGTTGCCATTGACTGATGTATTTGTGAAGGGTTTAAACTCTGTTTCTGAGCTTCCCAGCCGTCTTTCGGTTTTTTTTGTATGCTGCCGATAATGATGCTTTTCAGCTCTTCATCTGTTTTTCCCATACGCATTTCATCTTTCAGGTTGACACCGGTTCCTTCATACAAACAGGTTCTGAGGATACCTGAAGGAGTGATTCTTATCCTGTTGCAGTCTCCACAAAATGAACGGGTATAAGCTGCAATGATTCCTATACTTCCTGTAAATCCCGGAATTTTATAATTGTATGACGTTGAACTTTTAGGATCATCCGTCTTTTGGATCTCAGGAAAATGATCTTTGATATAGCTGTAAATTTGTGTAAAATTCCATTTTAGGGAAATATCATTATTGCCACCGTTAAAAGGCATTTCTTCAATAAAGCGGACGTCTACAGGAAGGTCTTTTGTAAGTGTTACCAAAGGGATAATATCCTCAATATTTTCCCCTTCCATCACCACCGTGTTGATTTTTACTTTTATATTATGCTGTAAGAGACTATCTAATGTTTTCATCACCTTATCAAAACTGTTTCTTCTTGTAATTTTGAAAAAACGCTCTTTATCAAGGGTGTCAAGGCTTAGATTGACAGATTTAACCCCGTATTCTTTTAGTTGTGGGATATATTGTCCGGTAAGAAGACCATTGGTGGTGATGCTGAGGTCAGTAAGTCCGGCTAATTGTGATATATTCTGGATAAGCTCAATACTGTTTTTACGGACGAAAGGTTCTCCTCCTGTTATCCTGATTTTATCGACGCCCATTTCAGTAAATACTGAACAGATTCTGAGCATTTCTTCATCCGTCATTAATTCATTTTGCTTGATCCAGGCAAGACCGTTTTCCGGCATACAGTAAGTACATCGGAGATTACACCGGTCTACGATAGCAAGCCGGAGATAGTTTATGCTCCTTCCAAATTGATCTGTCAACATTTAAATAGAATAAGTCTTATTACAAATATACTGAATGTTTCTCTCTGAAATAGGTATTTTTATATTTGCAGATAATAGACCATATTGATTTCACAATTCCGGATATTGAGGGTATTAATATTGAATTTAAGTAACTTTACCGGACATTAAATAAGGGATGCAACAAAAGAATAATTCAGCTGTTTTGAAAAGTGAGGATACAAAAGACATCGATGTTATTTATCAGAGCGAAATAAGTTCTTCCGAACTTAACCGTTTTCCTGACAATTCTTTCACAATCATTATTTTGGATGAATGTGCTGATGGTAATTGTATTACAGATATTGATACTTATGCTTTAAATTCCAAACAATTATTTGTTCATCTACCCAAAAGGAAATATACCTGGGATCTGCCTTTGCAGGCGAACGGAAGAAGATTAATCATTAATGATTCTATTCTTGAAACATTTTCCCCAACATTAAAACATACTTTTTCGCCTCACAGTACCCACGAAATGATCCAGACCAATGAAGAAGCTTATGAAAAATTCAGTATGGAGTTTGATGCGATTCATAAAGAAATACATTCGGAAATTGTATTTCCTGAGCTTATCAATGCAAGGGTGAGGCTTTTGGCACTGATGATTAATCTTTGGATAGAGCAGATCCATGGAAAATCCGCTTTAAATGATCACAATAATCCTGCTTTCCGGTTCCACGAACTTGTTGAAACCTATTATAAAACACAGAAAAGCGTAGCCTTTTATGCTGAAGAGCTCTGCATTACTCCCAATTATCTCGGAGTGCTGTGCAGAAAGCAATATAAAATATCTCCGTTAGAATTTATAAGACAAAGAATCCTATTGGAAGCCAAGAAATTATTACACAGCTCAAATAAATCAATTAAAGAAATAGCCTTTGAGCTTGGTTTCAATAATTTCTCTCATTTCTCCTATTTTTTCAGGACACAAACAGGCTGGACTCCCAAGAACTATAGAATGACGATGAGAAAAAGTTAAACTTAAGCTATTTCAAGGATTTTTGAGTTTGATAGATAAAGATTCGTTTGAATTACCTTAGCACAAACTCAGAATTATTCAGCTGCGCAGTATGGAATAAAAGAAGATGGTTACAATGCATCTTCTTTTAAATCGTAATTACATCAAGATTTAATTTTAAACTCTTGAGCTGTGTTTAGCCACAAATCGTTCAAATTTCCGATCAGTATTTCTCAAAACCGGTCCATGACCGAAGCAGATAATCGCAGGATTTAGTTCGGCTAACTTCTGAAGTGATCTGATATTGCACTGCTGGTCCGAAGTGAATAGATTGGGCGGAAGATGCAGGCCGGTTGCTGTTGTGAGCAGGTTCATATTCGTAGCTGCATCCCCGATTATAAGTACACCATCCTGCTCGCGGAATAAAGAAATATGACCCGCCGAATGTCCGGGTGTCTCTATTACCCGGAAATTTCCGATACTATCTTTTTCGATGATTGTCCGTTCGACTTTATGTCCCTGTCCTGCCCAGTATTTTTGCTGAAGCTTTGCGATCCAATGCTGTGGAGTAGGATAGTCGTTGGTTACCATACCTGTTTCGGTCCTGAAAACTTCGTTGGGATGACAGAGTAAAGGTATAGCAAATTCATCGCATATCTGATCGCTGCAGCCCTGGTGGTCCGCATGGGCATGCGTCAGTATATGTTGGTAAACCGGGATTTTCTCGATGGCTTTCTTTACAGTGGCATATGAGCTCCGTATTCCGGAGTCTACCAATACACCTTCGATAATATAGCTGTTGATGCTGTTTCGCGGCATCAGTGGGATCTGGAAGACTTCGGGAGCAATTTGACGTAGCATAGCTTTTTTTGTGCAAATCTACTTCGCTGATCAGGACTGCATAAGGACATTTGTCCTATAATGTGTTGGGCTTGTGTATTTGTCCCTTTGCCCGTGTAAGAGACCGTTGTGTGATACCAAGATATGATGCCAGGTCCTGCGTTGCTACGCGCTTGATGAGCATTGGTTCATTAGAGAGGACATGCAGGTATTTATCCACTGCCGACCTGTTATTGTAATTCAGAAGATAACGTTCCTTTTGGTTATACTCTTGCTCCATCACCGATTTTATAACCTCGTTCCAGGCGCTAACCTCATTAAGCAGATGCTGATAGTCGGGGTAGCTGATCCTATAGATTATGCTGTCTTCAATAGTCCTGATATTCCTTCTGGATTTTTCCTGAGCCACAAACTCAGGAAACGAGGTGGCAAATGCATTCTCAAACTTGAAGCAGGTTATATTTTCCTTTCCATCCTGATCAATAGCGTACGCTTTTACGGCTCCACTGGCGATAAATCCAATATAAAGGCAGGGTTCATCTTCACGAATAAAAAAATCTCCCTTTTTTAAATGAATGGGTTTGAAGAATTGCCAGGAAAAGCTGATTTCCTCGGCAGAGAGCTTTCCTGTTGAGGATAGATAATTTTTAAATACGTCGTCAGTCATTGCGCAATCTTATTTTCTTTAACCGTTTGTGGACTATATGCCCAATCCAGTGTTCAAATCTAACAATTATTTTATATTCAAAAAAAGAGGTTGTTTCACTTTTGAGACAGCGTTCAAGATGGGTGTACGAAATGTTTCGAGCCTTGACGTCCCATAAAAGACAGATATTATTTTGAAAAGAGCAAAACAAAAAGACTTACTAAAAATAGTAAGTCTTAAATAACCTTCCAAGGACAATTTCCGCAACAAATGCAACTGCGTGGGCAATAGGATTGATTTATTGCCTGCAAGACAAATCAGAATAGTATCAAGCAAAGATTTTTTCCCTTTCTAAAAACACTTAATGCTCACCATTCATCCCTGAAGCTTTTTTATACTTAGCTTCATTGATCTTATATTCCGCCTTGGCATCAAGAATTTCCGATTTGGCTTCCTGCCAGAGAACCTGGGCTTTCAATACTTCTTCTGCCACCACAGTTCCTGCGTCGTACCTGTCTTGGTTCAGCCTGAGATTTTCCGTGGCCTGGACAAGAGATTTTTCAGCAAGCTCGATACGTTTAACAGACTGATTGAGCTGCATCACGGCATTCTGGACTTCAAGGGCCAGGAGCTCTTTAGTTTCTTCCAGTTCAAGCTTTTGAGAATTGGTTTTATATTGCTGCTCTTTTACTTTTTCTTGTCTTGCTCCCCAGTCATAAATCGGAATGTTTACAGACAGCATTCCCACAAATCCCTGCATATTATTTTTCATATTGATAGGATTAACATTTTTACCTACACTGGAAAACCCAATTCCTGAAAGTGCTACCGTAGGTTTTCTGTCTCCATCCAATAATTTTTCCTGAAGTTCATTGATTTCTACTGCCTTGGCAAGAATGGATAGCTCGGGTCGGTTCGACGGCTGCAGCTGACTGTCTGCCAAAATGCCGGCAAAGCTGCCGCTTACAGCATCTTCCACATCAAAATCCGAATTGGGAAGTCCTGCGATCTGAGCAAGGCTTAATTTGGTTATGCTAAGGCCATCTTCCGCACGTTTCAGATTGAGTTGTGCCTCATTCTGTTGAACTTCTATTTTCAACAGATCATTTTTATAGGTAAGCCCTGCGTCAAAGGAATTCTTTACATTGGTATGCAGCTGATCCAGAAGTTTGATGTATTCTTGTGCCAGCGCTATTTTCTCCTTGGCATTTACAATTTGCCAGTACATGGTCTCCGCAGAGAGTTTTACTTCCTCTTTGGTAAGGTCTTTCTGCGCCATCTGCAGATCTACTGCTGTTGAAGAAAGCTTTTTCCCGGTTTCTACTTTTCCGCCGGCATACAAAACCTGGGTAACATTTACATTGGCACTTCCCAATACTTCCGGTATCAGGTTGGAAAGTGGTTTGGAGAAATAATATCCTCCCACGCTTCCGTCCACTGTAGGTTTTCCCCTGCTTCTGCAGCGGTTCTTGCGGCCTTGGCAGCTTCTATATTCTGTTGCGCTTTTTTGATCTTTTTATTGTTCTCTAATGCCAGATTTTTGACTTCATCCACAGAAACTATACGTTCCTGGGCCTGAGCACCTATTGACGCTGTAAACAGCAGCACCAGAACTATTTTTGATATCGTATCGTATATTATTTTCATTTTTTTACATAAAGGTTGCCCTGCAGCACTAAACAAATAAGTTTATTAACAAGGAATCAACACAGGGCAACCGGTTAAAAAATTGATATTATTAATGATGAGGTTTGGGTTTATATAAAATAACCTCATCGTCCATTTGATCTTCAGGGATTTCGTCTTTAGGCGCGGGATCTTTCAATAGCTTGTAATACATCACCGGAACAATGAAAAGCGTAAAGATCATGGAGAAGATAAGTCCAAAGGCCAATACACTTCCTAAAGGTGCCCACATTGGAGATTTACCCAAAATCATTGGAACTACTCCTACGGCAGCAGCGGCTGAAGTAAGGAATATAGGACGCATTCTCCTTTTGGCGGCTGCCATGGCGGCTGCTTTGTGCTTATATCCATGTTCACGGATCAATTCATCAGCATAATCCACCAGGATGATTCCGTTTCTTACCACAATACCTATCAAGCTGATAATACCCATAAAACCTGTCATTCCTAATGGATTCCCGGTAATGAAAAGTCCGAAGAAGGCCCCGAAAAGACTTAGAAGGAAAGTACAAAGGATAATAAGGGCTTTACCCAGGTTTTTGAACTGGAACAGCAGCGTCAGGAAAATCAGGATAAGACTCACAGAAAGTGAAAGCATCATTCCCGGAGTATTTTCAGCTGTTGATTCCGCATCTCCTCCATATTGAATGGTCGTGCCTGCCGGAAGCGCAAGCGCCTCAATTTTTGGCTGTGCTTCTTTCAGGATCTTTGATGGCTTAGGACCGAGCTGTGCTTCTGCCAAAACACTGACGTACTTAATGCCGTTCCTTCTTGAAATGACTCCTGCATGCCATTCCGGCTGTAAGGTCGCCACTTCTTTCAACGGGATCTTGCTGCCAAAATAAGATTGGATGTGAAGATTTTCCAGGGCATTCATATCTTTCCTGCTTATGGAATCATATCTCAGGAAAATATCGACTGGTTTATCTCCTTCCCATAATGTCGAAACAGAATATCCTTTCAGTCCCGCTCCGAGGGTTTGGGTAATCGCCTGATTCGTTACCCCTAGCCGGTTGGCTTTCACATCGTCCACATTCAGCTTTACGCCCATGTAATCATATTCACTGCTCAGGCGTACATTATTGGTTCCCGGTGTATTTTCAATGATCTTTTTAATCTCCAGTGCTACCTTTCTCTGATCGGATTCATTATCACTTACCACACGGATATCAATAGGTGAACCTTCTTGAAAGCTGAGCTGCTTCAACTTAATAGAGCCATCAGGAATAAAGTTTTTCAGCTTTTCCAGATATTCTTTAACCATTTCATTAGATGCATCATTACTGATAGTAGTAATGAAAACCTGAGCAAAATATTTTTTAGGAGATTCCGGCGCATAGGAAGTATGGAATCGTGGTGAACTCATTCCTACAAAGCTTGTGATATCCACTACGCGATTGTCTTTTTTAAGGATCTTTTCAAGCTCTTTTACCTTAGCTTCCGTTTTATCCAGTGAGGTTCCGTTAGGCATCCAGACTTCCATATTAAACTGGTTTCGTTCGGTGAGCGGAAAAAACTCCGGGTCTACTTTTGTAGCAATAAAGAGGGCGCTGACAATAGACAGCACACCAATAAACATTATCGTTTTTGGCCATTTGAAAGCCAATCCAACCCCATTATCAAATGCTGTCTGAAGATGATCCAGCATGTTTTTCTTCACAGGTCTGTCACTTACTTTATGCTTTAATCCTTTTTTAATAAATACATAACAGGTGTATGGTGTAAGGAACAGAGCGACCAGCATCGAGGTGATCAATGCAATAGCTACGGTAATCGGGAGTGAAAACATGAAATCTTTTGCAATACCATCCATAAATAAAGCTAATGGAGCAAATGCAAATATAATGGCCATTGTCGCCGTAAAAATCGGAAGTGACAGCTGTTGGGCTGCCTGCCAGGCTGCGGTCCATGGCGTTATCCCTTCATCAAGCTTTTCAATATAATTATCGACTACCACAATGGCATTGTCCACCACCATTCCAAGAACGATGATCAAAGCGGCAAGGGTCACCTGGTGAAGTTCCAGACCCACGATCTGCATGAGCCCAAACGTAATAATGATAGAAATAGGCGCTGCTGCTGAAGCTACACCGGCGACCCGTATAGGAAGCAGTAACATTACAACAAGTACCACAGAACCTATTGCCATGGCAAACTCCACCATGAAATGACTGATACTTTCTCCAACGGCTTCTGGCTGATTCACAATCGTTTTCATGTGAATATCAGGCGGGAAATTTTTCTGAATGTCCTCAATCTTTTTCTCCACTTCTTTCCCGAAGGCTACGATATTATTTCCGGGTTGCATATCAACGGTCAGTACCATTGCTTTTTCATCTCCTACTCTTACCAATGAAGAAGGTTCTTCAAAACGTCTTTCAAGATCGGCGACATCTTTAAGGCGCACCACATTGCCTGCCGGTGTTGTATAGACGATCTGCTCGGCAATATCAGACATATTCTTGTAACGGCTGTTGGTAAAGACTGGAATGATGGCATTGGAACCTCCGGATAATTCTCCATTATATCCGGTCACATTCTGCTGCTGAATGGCACTGACCAATGTGTTGATTCCAAAACCGTACTGCTGTAGTTTCTGGTCATTGATCTTAATGTAGATCTGCTGTTTCTGGCCACCGGATCTGTTAATCTTGGAAACCGTAGGGATTACCTTCAGACCATCTTCCATCTTATCAACATATTTTTCGATCTCAGCGTAGGTTCTTTCTTTGGAAGATACGGAGATGATCATTGCCGTAACATTGGCAAAATTACTGTTGATAAACGGTCCGACAACTCCGGCAGGAAGCTTTGGACGAAGATTCGCATCCATATCAAGCTGAAGCGTATGCCAGAATTTCTTACGGTCTTTGACATCAGTATTCATTTCCACAGTGAAAAATACCTGTCCTTCTTTTACTTCAGCTTTGACCTTTTTCTTTTTGATCTCTTCAAAGGAGAAGAGATACTGTTCTATTTTTTTGCTACTTCTTCCTCAACCTGATGCTCATCGGCTCCCGGATAAAATGCATACACAGCAGCGGTCGGAATCTCGATCCTTGGATTTTCGCTTCGGGGCATATTGATAAGAGAGTTGATCCCCATTACCATCAACAGGACTACCATCACGATCACTACCTGCTTGTATTTCATCACAGCTTCCAGAAAATGCACTTTTTTATTCGTCATTTCTTTATTTCTTTTTAATTAAAACTTAACAGGTGTGCCGTCTCCAAGACGCGTTTGCCCGGAAATAACGACCTGCTCATCCGGTGTCAGTCCGCTTTTGATAACTACATCGCTTGCCCCTGCCATATTCTGCATTTCTACTCTCTTTTTAAAGGCTGTGGCGCCATTTTTAGCAGATTTCACAGTATATACATAGCTTGAACCATCAGGGTCTTTAAGTATGGCCTGAGCAGGAAGGATAATGGCATCTTTACTTTTACCTGTATTGATGTTGATATCCGTAATCATCCCCGGCAATATCTGCCCTCCCGGATTGTCGAGCCGGATCTTTACGGTATACGTTTTGGAGTTGTCATCCGCCTGAGGATTGATGATGGTAATATTTCCATGAATCGTACGGTTAAGGCTTGGAATGGAAACTTCCGCAGGAGTTCCTATTTTAAGGGCACTAATCTCATTTTCCGTGATGGATGCAGTCGCATAGATCTTATCGGTCTTTACTACAGTAAATGCAGGAACTCCGGGTGCTGCCATCGCTCCGGCTTCAGTAAGCTTTTGGGAAACGATCCCCGAAAAAGAGGCGTATAGCTTTGTATCTCTAAGATTTTTCATGGCAATATCTCTATTGGCTTTAGACTGTGCCAGCGCTACCTTTGCGGCGATATAATCTCTTTCCGGTAAACTTTTTTAAGATACAGCTGATTAAGACGGTTGAAATTGTCCTGGGCCTGATCCATTCCTGCTCCGGCAACAGCCAGGGCATTCTGATAAGTACTGGTTTCAATGGCAGCCAGCAGCTGACCTTTCGATACGCGCTGACCTTCCTGAATATACACTGCAGTAACACGGCCGGAAACTCCAAAACCAATGCTCACACTGTTGTCTGCCAGAATATTTCCACTGTAAGAAAATGTTTCGGGTTGGGAAACAACCTCTATTTTCTGCACGCCAACCTTTATAGGTTCATTTTTAACTTTAGGCTGTTCCTTCCCGCTACATGCTGAAAGAAGCAGCAGGCTTCCTAATAAAAAAGACTTTTCGTTCTTTTGACTATCATAAAATAAATTTTTACTATTAAAGAGAAATCCGATTGTAAATTGGTTCACCGTGCAAATTTGAGGTAAGGAAATACATGATAAAAGGTCTGTTTTGGTCTGATATTGGTCTAAAACGAAACCATTATTCTACAGAAGATAGTAGCTTAATATGAAATAGCTATTCTCAACCTATTAAAACAAATTGAATGATACTGAGGTCATTTATTTTCTTTAAAGAATTTTCTTACCGACTATTTTGAAAACAGATTTCTAAAATATTTAGAGATGATTGTTTGTTCAGATTTTGACCAGTTTACACCGAATTCAGACCTTTTTTATTAATATTTTACTACGGAAATTTGTATTATTAACCAATATGCAAGAAAATGTGGACCCGGCAGCTATCTGTGACCAGTGAATTAATTGGTAAAAAAGAAGTCTGGGAATTAATTACAGATATTGACCGCTGGCATGAATGGGATTTCAACATCGAACATTCGAAATGTATTGAAACTAGAGTTAGAGAGTTAAGTGTATTTGTAGTGAAACACCGTAATTTTCTTAAAACCAAAGGTCTTGTTGAAGAATTTATACCTTATGAACGCTTCACATTCCGAATCCGGCTTGCAGGAGCCAAACTTTACAGAAAGTATGTGTTGGAAGCTACTAAAGAGGGATTGAAAATAACCATTATTACTTCTGTTTCAGGTTTTCTGGCCGGGCTATGGAATTTGTTGGTGGTGAAAAGAATTGTGAGCGATACTCCCGAAGATCTTAACATAATCGTTGAACACATAAAAAATAGAAATGAAAAATAGTGTGCTTTTTAAAACAAAATTCAAAAAAATTATAGATGCTTTCTGGCTCAGGGAAGATATCCTGGAAATAATTCCCAATTGCCAGTGCGAATATCTCGACAACAATTTCAGACTATTGAGTGTATCTTCTGAAACTTTATTTTCAGAAAATGAGCTTAAACCTGTTTTTGAATTGTATGAAACGGAATTCTCTATTGTGGAAAGAAATAGCTCAAGAGGCAGGTTGCATGTCATATCCTGATAATGAATAATCCACCAATAAAAATCTTGAATACTGAAGAAAAAATAAAGGAAGTTGCTAAATATGTGCTTTTCGTGGAAGGCAGGTTCTATGCCACAACACATCAGATCGCACAAAGCGCAGGTATGGACAGAACGGCAATACATTATTATTTCCGCACGAAAGCTAACCTTGTTAACATGATCATTGGGGAAGTAATCAATGAATTTCCAGCTCCGGCCTGGAATGATATTAAGGAGCTCTCACTGAAGGAGAAACTGAAAAGATATATTGATTTCAATACTGAAAAAAGTAAAAAATATCCTTATCTGGATGTTTATATTATCACCCAGAATGAGGGTTCAGGATTCGGGGAAAAATTATTTTTCCCGTTGAAGGAAATGATACCTGAGATCTCAGCTTGTATCCGTGAAGAAAGAACAAGCTACAACAATCCCTTATTGTTTCTTGTCGATCTTGTTTCCATGGTTTCAGGTTTTCATATCTCTGCCGATTTCTTTAGGAAAAGATCAGATATTGTATTATCATCATCTTTCTACCACCAAAGAGCTGAAAGTATTATAAATTTATTTTTAAAGTAAGTTATCAAATTGAAAAATAAGCTTTACGATGAATTATCGGGTATATAGCATAATCCTGCGGCTTATTTATTAACTTTACTAACGTTCATATTTAAAACTATGACTCATAAAGATATTGTTTTTCATAATCTCCACGATCTGTTTAAAATGATCGACAAAAACGGTGATCATCAAAAAAACAACAATGATTTTTTTATCATCCGGGAATCTCATGACCTGAACGAAAATTCTTACAAATATCCTTTCAGAACAGATAATGGTGCCATCATGCTGGTTACAGAAGGGGAGGGTAAAATACAGATTAATCTTGAAGAAATAAGCATTAAAAAAGATGATATTGTTATTTTTACGCCAAATTCAATCATTTATCCAGCCCACAAAGATTCGCACATTCGGGCAAGGGGAATTGTCTTCAACGATTCTTTTGTTCAAAAAAATATCCGCCACATGCATTACATCAATGAGATCATTTTCTTTTCCGAAAGAAATACTCCGATTTTGCATCCCTGCCTTAATGAAAGGGAAACCATAAAGTTTCTGCTTGATAAGATCAGCCAGGCGGATGAACAGGAAAATTATTATTCGAAAGACATCATCAATCATTATTTTAATGCGTTGCTCCTTGAGCTGATGGTATTATACCGTTACAATGACACCAGGACGATTGATTCTAAAACATCAAGAAAGAAGGATCTTATCAATCAGTTTCTTATACTGCTTTCCGAGCATTCCAGAAAGGAGAGAGCTGTTGAGTTTTACGCTGAGAAACTATTTGTGAGTCCAAGCTATCTGACACGAATTGTAAAAGAAGCCTCTGGTGAATCTACCCGCACCGTTATTACCAATTCGGTTATTATTGAAGCTCGCGATCTGCTCTTAAATTCTAATCTTTCCATTACACAGATTGCAGAAGAACTCAATTTCAGTGATCAGTCTTTCTTTGGTAAATTCTTTAAAAAGAAAATGAAAATGTCTCCGAAGATGTTCAGGGCAAAAAATAAATGAAAATTACATACAACAGCTCGCAAAACAGCAAATCACTTTTATTGCCTAAAATGCCACAATCACAAATATAGTTCGCAATAAAGGAATTTTGAACTATAACCGGCATAATTGTAACAAGCACCTAACCGCATTAAAACCTGGTTCAACCGGTCTGTTGCTTTCATTACACACGACCAGTCTTTACGCTTTATTATTAATTCAAAAAATCGAAATTAAATCGATAATAATTTACCTGGAAAAATAATATAACAATAAAAATTTTTTAATTATGAGCATTAAAAATGTAACAGTTGCAGGAAGTGGCGTATTAGGCTATCAAATTGCCTTTCAAACTGCATTTCACGGATTTAAAGTGTTTGTTTATGACATTAACGATGAAGTTCTGGAAAAAGCAAAAGCAAAATTTCAAAATTTGGCAGAACGCTACAAAGCGGATATAAATGCTACACAGCAGCAGATAGATGCCACATTTGCCAACTTAAGTTACACTTCAGATTTGGCAGAAAGCGTAAAAGATGCAGATTTGCTGATAGAAGCTGTCCCTGAAAGAGCGGACATCAAGCGTGATTTTTATCAAAGAGTAGCGGCACTGGCGCCGGATAAAACCATTTTTGCGACGAATACATCTACTTTGCTGCCCAGCCAGTTTGCCGCAGAAACCGGCCGCCCGGAAAAATTCCTTGCGCTACATTTCGCCAATGAGATCTGGTCCCGCAATACGGCCGAGATTATGGGGCACCCGGAGACATCCGCAGAGACATTCGACGCAGTGGTTGCGTTTTCCAAATCTATTGGAATGGTAGCGTTGCCATTACATAAGGAACAGCCCGGATATATCACCAATTCTCTGATCGTACCATGGGTAACAGCGGCGTTGAAATTATGGAGTGGTGAGGTAGCCGATTACAAAACGATTGACAAAACCTGGATTATTGGGACAGGTTCAAATTTTGCACCATTTGTATTTGCAGACATTGCCGGACTTAATACGGCCTATAATATTACCAGCACCTTAGCTGCCACAATGAATGACCCGCTGCTGCATCAGGCTGCCAAAAGGCTTAAGGAGGAATACATAGATAATGGCAAATTGGGTGTTGCCACCGGCGAAGGGTTTTATAAATATCCCAATCCTGAATATCTCGAAGCAGATTTCCTAAAATAGTTCAAGGTCCCATAGGAAAATATATTGAGGCCTCTCTGGACGATAAAAAAAGAGACAACTACCAAATAGTTGTCTCTTTAAGTGAGCGCGAAAGGATTCGAACCTTTGACCGTCCCGATGAATCGGGATGCTCTATCCGGTTGAGTTTTCAATCAATTCAAGAATTTTAATTTTACTTTTCCAGGATTTGATTTCCAATTCTCTTTTGTATGCAGAGCTTTTGTCAGAAAATTCTTCAAAATAAATAATAATCCAGTCTTTAATTTTTGAAGTATATCCTGTATGGTTTGAAAGATGCTTTCTGAGCCTTTCCTGTAAATCTTCACAAGAACTTCCAATATAATATTTATCTAAAGATTGAGAGTAAAGTATGTAGCAAAAACACATGGAACTAATATAAATAAAAAAAACTCACAATAGAAATTGTGAGTTTTAAGTGAGCGCGAAAGGATTCGAACCTTTGACCGTCCCGATGAATCGGGATGCTCTATCTGGTTGAGTTTTCAATCAATTCAAGAATTTTAATTTTACTTTTCCAGGATTTGATTTCCAATTCTCTTTTGTATGCAGAGCTTTTGTCAGAAAATTCTTCAAAATAAATAATAATCCAGTCTTTAATTTTTGAAGTATATCCTGTATGGTTTGAAAGATGCTTTCTGAGCCTTTCCTGTAAATCTTCACAGGAACTTCCAATATAATATTTATCTAAAGATTGGGAGTAGAGTATATAGTAAAAACACATTGGAACTAATATAAATAAAAAAACTCACAATTTCTATTGTGAGTTTTAAGTGAGCGCGAAAGGATTCGAACCTTTGACCGTCTGCTTAGAAGGCAGATGCTCTATCCAGCTGAGCTACGCACCCATTAAATAATTTTGAAAAATTACTAAAAAGTCGGGGCGGCAGGATTCGAACCTGCGACCTCCTGGTCCCAAACCAGGCGCGATGACCGGACTACGCTACGCCCCGATTGATGGTCATCTAAAGCGAATTTTACTTCGTTTTTGCGAGTGCAAAGATAGAATCTTTTTTTGAATAATAAAAATATTTTTTCAGAAAAAATTAATTAAAAATAATATGAACGCAACGGTAATAGTTATGGGAAATAGTAGATTTCTGAGAATAAATAATATTGTACATTAAATATCAGGATTTTATAATCAGGATATTCTCAGTTTTTGATTTTTCGTAGACCTTGCTATAAATAAAAAATCTCCGAATTTTTTAAGGGAATTAATTGTTGTCACCAAAAAGCAGGATAAAATTTAATTTATTTTTTTTATAAATTTTATGGGATATTGAATAGGACCGGGTTCTATTTTGTAATTTATATTTTAATTAATTTCACAGATATATTTATTTTGTCATAATTTTTGATCTGTATTTAATAAATAAACAAAAATGAGTTTTAGATTTTTTATTATGTTGATTCCTTTGCTTCTATGCAATATCAATTGTACATCACAGCAAAAAAATATCCCGGATCAAAGCACTCAGGATAGTTTACAAAAAAAGAACAAGATTGAAAAGATAGAGGTTACAGAACAAACCAGAGGTACAAACAGGATAATGACATTTACTCCCGGCTCTAAAATCATATCCGTAAATGGGAATGTATCAAACTCTAAATTATCAGACGAAGATTGGAAGAGTATTATAAATCAAGTGCAGATGATTCATCTGGATAAAATAGCCTCATTAAAAGCTCCTTCAGAAGGTCGGTTTACAGATAGGGCTTTATCTTCTACTGTATCCATAACAGTCAACGGTAAAGTTTACGAATCTTCAACTTTTGATTCAGGTGTGCCTCCGAAAGAACTGGAGAATCTGTATCAGCTTCTTGTAAAAGGAACACTTGCAAAATAGAAACTTCCCAAAAAGAACTTTCGTCAGACTTAGACTGTTTAATAAATAGCAGGAAGAATAGCGTTTAGTGCTCTTAAGTTGATGTTGTGCTCTTTTTAATTAGAAAATAAGATAACCTATAAACAAAAATGATGATAACTCAAACGTTGAAAGATGGGTTGAGTAAAAAAATCTGAAGCTTGAAAACTAATCCTACAAAAGTTAAGAGCCATATGGCGACTGAATATTAATAAGAAAAGGCTTTATTTAAAATTATGATAACTACTATTTTTATAGTAGTTTTTTTTATTGATTATTTATTTTTAATTTTAAATTAATGTTAATTATTATTTAATTATGTTAATTTATTATTATTTAATTTATATTTTTGTTATGAATTTAATATTTAATTAATTTAATAATGAGAACAAATTTATTTTTTAAAATTATGATGAATCGTCAATTTTTTGTGCTTTTGTTGGTTTTTTTATCAATTGGTTTTAGCGCTCAGATTTCTACATTTCCATGGAAGGAAACTTTTGAAGATAGTTCACCAACAAGAGCTAGCTGGACACAGATACATGAAACAAATAATGTAGACTGGACCTTTGTGTCCACTGCAACTACAGGAAGTATAGGAGTTACGGCTTTTGATGGTACCAAATTTGCCAATTTTCCGGCGAATACTTCTTCTACAGATAAAACAAAATTAGTGAGCCCGCCATTTAATACAGCTAATCTTACTTCTCCAAAAATTAGTTTTTATCTTATTAATCCACAGCAGAATGGCAATGCAAACTGGATCAGGATTTATTACAGAATGTCGGCTACGGATCCATGGATAGATTTGTTGGGATTTCAGCCTCCTTTTGCTTCCTGGTTTCATTTTGCCAATATCGGAATGCCTCCTAATGTTTATCAGGTAGCTATAGAATGTGAAAATGCCCAGGGATATTCAACATTAATAGACAATGTTACAATAAGCAATAATGATTTAAGTACCCAGGATATTTCAGAACCGGTGAAAACATTGGTTAAATATTATCCAAATCCGGCTAAAGAACTTCTGAATTTTACAAGTGATGAAAAAATGAAGGAGATTAATATTTACGATGCTGCCGGGAAAAAAGTGCAGACGAATAGGGTAGATGCGGATAATGGAAATATCAACGTTTCAGGGTTAAGTAACGGAATGTATATTATTTCAGGTAAAACGGAGAAGGGAAGTACAGAAACATTTAAAATGATAAAAAAATAGAAAAAAATTGTGTTGTAATACTGAATTTTTTATTAGCCAAAGCATCTCTTCTTAGAGGTGCTTTTAAATTTAGAGCTTAGCAGTAAGCCTTTTCGAACTTCAAGCTAATGAATTTTTGAACTTTATTAGACTTAGGAAGAGGGCGTTATCAGGAAATTCTTCGAAGTAAATAATAATCCGGTCTTTAACTTTTGAGGCATATCCTGTATGGCTTGAAGGATGCTTCTGAGTCTTTCCTGTAGATCTTCCTTTTTGGATACAATAATCTGACATTTGATTACACCTGTTCTTTTTATTCATTGGAACTTTGTACCAACAAAAAATAATCATAAAATGAAAGTATTTGTAACAGGAGCCTCAGGCTTCATTGGTTCTGCGATTGTTAAAGAATTAATTGCTTCAGGACATCAGGTAGTAGGCCTGGCACGTTCAGAACAATCAGCAGAAGTAATTCGCAGGGAAGGTGCGGAAGTGTTAAGGGAGATCTTGAAGACTGGGAAGTTTTAAAGCAGGGTGCCAAAGATTCAGACGGTGTTATTCACGCGGGTTTTTTCCATGATTTTACTCAATTTGCAAAGGCTGCGGAAATTGACAAAAATGCAATTAATGCAATAGGAGAGGCACTGATGGGAACAGACAAAGCTATTGTAGTAACAGCAGGAATTTTAGGATTACCCCTTATTGACGGAAATATTACAGAGGAGAGTCTTTCACCTGGTTTTCCGAGATCTTCCGAAACTACAGCTTTGGCATTGGCTGAAAAAGGCATAAATGCTTCAGTTGTACGCTTAGCGCCATCGGTTCATGATAAGGGTGACAAAGGTTTTGTTCCGTTCATCATTGGGCAGGCTCGTATCAACAGCTTATCAGGATATCCTGGTGAAGGATTGAATCGGTGGACGGCTGTTCATCGTTTGGACGCAGCAAGATTATTTCGTCTGGCATTTGAAAAAGGAATCAAAGGAGCGATATATAATGGTGTGGGTGACACAGGAATTAAAATGAAAGAAATTGCTGAACTGATTGGCTCAGAACTAAATTTACCTGTTGTATCCCTGTCTGAAGAAGAAACAGAAAAACATTTTGAATGGCTGAGTAGATTTATAGCTTTTAACAGCCCTGCAACCCATTTTAAAACGAAGGAACTTTTAGGCTGGAAACCTGAACATATCGGACTTATAGACGATATGAAGCAAAATTATTTTTAACCATTTGCGCATATCGGAGCACGATAACCAATTAAAAATCAAAAAATGAAAAAGGTACTTATTACAGGAGCTAATCAGGGGATTGGTTTTGAAACCGCCAAACAGTTGTCGCAATTAGGCTATTATGTATATCTCGGAAGCCGCAATGAAGCCAACGGAATTGAGGCTCAAAATAAATTAAACGAACTGGGATTGGATAATGTAGAGTTTATTCAACTGGATGTCACAGATATTGATTCAGTAAGATCTGCCAAAGAAAAACTGGCGGCTAAGGCGCAGCAGTTGGATGTACTGATCAACAATGCGGCTATTGTAGGCGAACAGCCCCAGAATATGTCTGCAAATAACCTCAATAATTTAAGAAATGTTTTCGAAACCAATTTTTTTGGTGCTGTGCAGACCACCCAGCAGTTTATTGATTTGCTGGAAAAGTCAGATGAACCTCGGATTATTAATGTTTCAAGCCCCTTAGGTTCACTGTCTGTTCAAAGCAGTTCTCAAAATCCTAATTATAGGATATACGATGCATACAGCTCTTCTAAAACTGCATTGAATGCTTTCACTCTGTTGCTGGCCAAAGAATTTCAAAATACCCGTTTTAAAATAGTAAGCGTTGAACCAGGCTATACGGCCACTAACCTTAATCAGTATCAGGGAACACAAACAGCAGAACAGGCAGCAGGTATAATTGTGAAATTTTCCACTTTATCTGATGTACCCACCGGTAAATTTTTTGACAGGAATGGAGATGAATTGCCTTGGTAAAACAAACAATGAATGTATAAGCAATTAACCGGAAAAATAAAATTAAATTTGGGATATGGAGCAAAGAGAGACACAAAGAATAAAAACAATAAGCGAATTCCACAGATTGCGTGGTTTGCCAAATCCTGAGCACCCGCTTGTCAGTATTATTGATTATTCTTCTATCAAAAGACCTGCTAACATTGATGAAGTAAATCTGGTTTTAGATTTCTATATGATTTCCTTAAAGAGAGGAATTGGTGGAAAGATGTATTATGGACAACAGGAGTTTGATTTTGATGACGGGCTTATGGCATTTATGGAGCCCAACCAGGTTTTCAGGATTCAATCTGATCCTGCGGCCAAAGAAGAACGTTCAGGCTGGCTGTTGCTTATTCATCCTGATTTTTTGTGGAACACGGCACTTGCTAAAGGCATCAGGAGATATGAATATTTTGATTATTCAGTGAATGAAGCATTGTTTCTTTCCGAAAAGGAACAAAAAACGCTGAATAGCATTATTGATAACATTAAACAGGAATATCAAACGAATATCGACCAGTTTAGTAAGCAGATTATCATTTCACAGATTGAAAGCCTGCTTAATTATTCAGAAAGATTTTACAATCGTCAGTTCATAACAAGGGAAAAAAGCAATCATCAGATTCTGGAAAGGCTGGAGAAATTACTTGATGAATATTTTGAACATAGAATTGCAGAGAAAGGACTGCTTTCCGTACAGTTTATTGCAGATGAGCTCAATATTTCCCCCAAATATTTAAGTACTTTGCTGAAAACACTGACCGGACAAAATACACAACAGCATATACACAACAAACTGATAGAAGTAGCCAAAGAAAAATTATCCACCACAAATTTATCTGTCAGTGAAATTGCTTATGAAATGGGATTTGAACATTCTCAGTCATTCAGCAAGTTGTTTAAAAGCAAGACAGCCCAAAGTCCGCTGGAATTCAGAGGAAGTTTTAACTGATTGTCTTATCATAACTTAATCGTTAAAATTAGTATCAAATGAACTCTGAAAATCCAAGGTATAAAGGTTGGGTTATACATTTTTACGGGCATAAAAAAAGAGACAACTTTTTAAAAGTTGTCTCTTTAAGTGAGCGCGAAAGGATTCGAACCTTTGACCGTCCCGATGAATCGGGATGCTCTATCCGGTTGAATTTTCAGTCAATTCAAGAATTTTAATTTTACTTTTCCAGGATTTGATTTCCAATTCTCTTTTGTATGCAGAGCTTTTGTCAGAAAATTCTTCAAAATAAATAATAATCCAGTCTTTAATTTTTGAAGTATATCCTGTATGGTTTGAAAGATGCTTTCTAAGCCTTTCCTGTAAATCTTCGCAGGAACTTCCGATATAATATTTATCTAAAGATTGAGAGTAAAGTATGTAGCAAAAACACATGGAACTAATATAAATAAAAAAACTCACAATAGAAATTGTGAGTTTTAAGTGAGCGCGAAAGGATTCGAACCTTTGACCGTCTGCTTAGAAGGCAGATGCTCTATCCAGCTGAGCTACGCACCCATTAAATAATTTTGAGAAAATTAATAAAACTGTCGGGGCGGCAGGATTCGAACCTGCGACCTCCTGGTCCCAAACCAGGCGCGATGACCGGACTACGCTACGCCCCGAAGTGTATATTGATGTAAGAAAAAATGCGGAGGGTAAGGGATTCGAACCCTTGCGACACTTTCGCGTCGACAGTTTAGCAAACTGCTCCATTAACCACTCTGGCAACCCTCCTTTTTTCTTATTTTTTAATGATCGTTGTTCCGTTATTGCGAGTGCAAATATAGAACAGATTTCTTTATTTACCAAATAAAATTCAAGAAAAATTTGCGTATTTTTGAGCTGATAAATGATTAAAAAATTAAACGGATGCGTAAGACATTATATATCATCGGATTAAGTACTTTTGTTTTTTCATGTACTTCCCAGCAAAATGTAAAGAAAAATACTTACAAGCCAAAAGCCCCGGTATCACAGGCTAAACCGGCAGTTAAAACCCCGGTAGCCGAAGCTCCGAAACCTAAAATTACCAACGATCACGGCGTAGAGTTTTTTACAACCAATATAGCCGATGCCACAAA
Organism: Chryseobacterium sp. GTID13; assembly: GCF_056172655.1. Classification (NCBI taxonomy): domain Bacteria; kingdom Pseudomonadati; phylum Bacteroidota; class Flavobacteriia; order Flavobacteriales; family Weeksellaceae; genus Chryseobacterium; species Chryseobacterium sp. GTID13. The sequence goes on along the minus strand of NZ_JAOCMB010000007.1, from coordinate 335,479 downwards.
AAATGATAACACGATAAGCTACGGTTCTATCGTGTCAGCAAAACCGGCAGGATATAAAGTGGTAAAGACTTATTTTCCTGCTATAGGACAGAACTTCAGACAGCGTTATCTTATACTGCATTATACGGCACTTCCGGACGATAAATCCATTACAGTTCTTACCCAGCAGGGAGTAAGTGCCCATTATCTGGTTAATAATACCGGCGATAATGAGATTTACCAGCTGGTGGATGAAAACAAACGTTCTTATCATGCGGGAGTAAGTAACTGGAGAAATGATAAAAACCTTAACGATACTTCTATAGGGATTGAAATCGTTAATACAGGATATACAACAGATGCTGAAGGAAAAAAGATATTTGCGGCTTTCAGCGATGAGCAGGTGAGAAAGGTGGCAGCATTGGCAAAAGATATTGTCAACAGGTATCAGATTCCGGCAACCAATGTACTGGCTCATTCAGATATTGCACCTACCAGAAAGCAGGATCCGGGACCAATGTTTCCATGGAAAAAGCTGTATGACGAATACCAGCTTGGTATGTGGTATGATGAAGCGGTTAAGCAGAATTTCTTTGCTTTAGCACAGGAAGAAGTGCCTTTAAAATATAATGACCCATCCTTCATCTTTGCTGTTCAGACAGCATTGCAGAAATTCGGATACTATCTTGATCTGAGCGGAAAATGGGATGATGGAACAAAAAGAACCATCGAAGCTTTACAGTATCATTTCCGTCCGCAGAATTATGACGGGATCATGGATGCTGAAACATGGGCTGTCCTTCAGGCATTAAATCAGAAATATCCCGCGAAATAATAATTAAAACGCATCGGTAAAGGTGCGTTTTTGCTATATTTAAAAAATAAAAAGTTAAATAATCTGTAATGGAAAATTTCAGAAAAGAAAGTGATCTGCTGGGCGAACTCAATGTGCCTGCAGATGCTTATTATGGAGTGCAGACGCAAAGAGCAATCGATAACTTCAAGATCTCAGGACAGCTTCTGTCAGCATATCCGGACTTTATTAAAGGTCTTGCCTTTGTAAAAAAGCTGCGGCAAAAACCAATTATGAGCTGGGTTTGCTTGATGAAAATTTATATTTCAAAATAGCGGAAGCCTGTGACGAGATTGTAGCGGGAAAATACCACGATCAGTTTCCTGTAGATATGATTCAGGGAGGAGCAGGAACTTCAATCAATATGAATGCAAATGAAGTAATTGCCAATATTGTTCTGGAAAAATTAGGAAAGAATAAAGGTGAATATGAATTCTGTTCACCAAACGACCACGTCAATCTTTCCCAATCTACCAACGACGCTTATCCTACAGCTATCAAAATGGGACTTCTGCATATGAATACCGGACTTGTTGACCGACTTGAGAAAATTGTTGAAGCTTTCCGTGCTAAAGGAAGAGAATTCCACGATGTGATCAAAATGGGACGTACCCAACTTCAGGATGCGGTTCCCATGACTTTAGGACAGGAATTTGAAGCCTATGCTGCTACTCTGGAAGAAGATATTTCCAAGCTGAATAACAATGCAAGTCTTTTCGTGGAAGTTAATATGGGAGCCACTGCTATCGGAACAGGACTGAACGCCCCGGTAGGGTATGCAAGCCTTTGTGCGAAAAACCTGGCCCAGATTACCGGTTTTCCGGTTGTTTCCGCACCGGATCTTGTCGAAGCAACACCGGATACGGGTTCTTATGTTATTTATTCCTCTGCTACCAAACGTCTTGCCGTAAAGCTTTCCAAGATCTGTAATGACCTGAGACTACTTTCTTCAGGGCCAAGAGCCGGATTATTCGAGATCAATCTTCCGCCAATGCAGCCGGGATCATCCATTATGCCTGGAAAAGTAAACCCTGTTATCCCGGAAGTGGTGAACCAGGTGTGTTTTAAAGTATTCGGAAATGACCTGACAGTAACTTTTGCAGCAGAAGCCGGACAGTTACAGCTTAACGTAATGGAACCTGTACTTTCCCATGCTATCATGGAAAACATCAATTTCCTTTGCAATGCCCTGGATACCCTTCGTGAAAAATGTGTAGTGGGAATCACTGCCAACAAAGAGATCTGCCTGAATATGGTGAAGCACAGCATAGGAATTGTAACAGCGCTTAACCCATACATCGGATACAAAAAGTCTACGGAAATTGCAAAAGAAGCGTTGGAAACCGGAAACAGTGTTTACAATCTGGTTCTGGAAAAAGGAGTTCTTTCCCAGGAAAAGCTGGATGAGATTCTGGATCCTAAAAACATGCTGAAACCGCATAACAAATAAATCATAATTGAAAGATGATAAGTGATGAATCATGACCTCGTGTCAGTAGTTTATCACTTATCATTTCATTGCTCATTAACTATTAATCATTACTCATAATAAAAGCGTGAGGTTTTTAATCATAATTCCCGCCCATAACGAAGAAGAAAATCTTCCGTTCACCCTGGATTCTTTACAGCAGCAGAGCTTTAAAGATTTCAAAACTGTAGTGGTTAATGATGGTTCTACGGACCAAACGGCGGAAATCATCAGGAAGTACACAGAAAATGACCCTCGTTTTGAAACGGTGGATCTTCAGAAATCCGCTCACCAGCCGGGATCTAAAGTGGTAAATGCCTTCAAAAATGGACTGGGAACACAAAATGCGGATGAATTTGATATCATCTGTAAGTTTGATGCCGATATCATCCTGCCTGAAAATTATCTGGAAACAGTACGGAATGCTTTTAAAAACAATCCTGAATATGGACTTGTTGGTGGTTTGCTGTATGTAGAAAAGGAGGGAAGCTGGGTGTATGAAGGGAATTCAAACAAACGTCATGTACGGGGGCCCCTGAAAGCTTACCGTAAAGAATGCTTCGTTCAGATCGGAGGACTGAGGGAAACCCTGGGTTGGGATAATATTGATTCTATTCTGTTGGAAAATCTTGGCTGGAAAGAAATTGTTCTTCCTGAGCTGCATGTGAAGCTGATCAAGGTGAAGGGAGCAGATTACACCATAAGGCCTGCAGATTACTATGGCAGGTATTTTTACTTTTTGGGGCTGAACCGGTTTCTGGCCTACGTTGCCTCTGCCAAAGAAGCGGCAAAAAGTAAATCCGTTCCTTTTTTCTTTAAGATCATCAAAGCTTATGAAGCCTGTAAAGCTGATCAATTGGAGCTTAAAATCTCAAAAGAAGAACAAAAAGCCATCAATGACAAACGATGGAAAATGCTGAAGAAAAAATGGCTGAAAATGTAGAAAGAAAGGGGCATTACAAAAAGTAAAACTGAAAAATAATAGTAAAAAAGCTATAAAAAACAGTTCGTATTCAACCATACCCTTTACCTTTGTTAAACCCGAAACCCGAAACCCGAAACCCGAAACCCGAAACCCGAAACCCGTTGAAAAAATCGCCTACATAGAAATAGATACTCACGCAGAAATTGCACAGGCATTCATGGATATTATGAATGATTCTTCAGAATTCAGCGTAGATTATTATTTTTCGAAAAAGATAAAGGATCTGGTTCAGGAGAATGGGGAGACGGTGTTTCTGTCAGACAGTTCAATGATCCTGGAACAGCTGAAATTAAAGGAATATGACCTGATTATTATCGGAACGGTTCACCGGTATTTCAATACTTTTCACGCTCTGGTCCGGAAATATAATGCATCTGTGATCGTTCACAATATCAATTTTTCAAAAGCATCAAAAGGAGCTTTGATTAAGAGTATTTTAAAAGGCGACCTGATCTACAGGCTGAAGCTTTGGTGGAAAGAAGGGCTGTTTTACAGTTCTAAAGTCTATGGAAATGCCGGAAATTTATGGGTGCTGGATGAAGAGATTTCATCAGGGAAATATCAGTTTCTGCCTCTTTTTTACAATAAATATTTTGAAAATCAGGCCAAAGGAGGCCTTACTGTTGTTATTCCCGGGGGTGTTTCGCAGAAAAGGAGAGATTATCATCACGTTTTTAAAACAATTGAACATTTAAAAACAGAAGAGAAATGCGAATTCATATTTCTTGGAAAAGCTAAAGATAATGAGTTGAAACAGCTTGAAAGATTATCAAAAAAGCTTCCTGAAAATGTTTCTATACAGTATTTTGCAGACCGCGTTTCGAATGATGATTTTGAAAAAGGAATGCAGAAAGCAGATGTGCTGTGGTGCCCGATCAGGCAGAAAACAGAATTTTTCAGCCGGGCAGAAATTTACGGTCTTACCAAAATGACCGGAAACCTGGGAGATGCTGTGAAGTATGGTAAAACGGCCGTTTTTCCCAAAGATTACCCTTCGAAATCGGAATTCATTGTTTCTGAGAAAGAAAATATCCTTGAGCAGTTTAAAACGCTTAAAAACACCCGGTTTGATTTCCAGAAAAACTACAGCAGAAAGTCAGTCCTCAAAAGGCTGGAAGACGCTCTGTCCGCTGTTATTTCTATTTAAACTTAAAGATACTTTTAATAAACTTTACATTCAGGTAATCCTCTATCGGGAATACTTTTGTGAAATGATTTCCGATATAAATCAGTATCAGGACAACGGCAGGCTTGTATACCAGGTTGATAAAGTTACTGTTGAAATTAGGCAGTACGATGGCCACTGTTATCGCTAAAGTACAGATAATGGAAACGAAGATCATTTCGATCGTCAGCGGAGAAACTTTAAAGACAAAATAATTAAAAGCAATCTTGATCACATTATAAGTAGTGAGTGAAATAGCTGTAGATAAAGCAATTCCTATCAGTTTAAGATCTGTATTTTTAATGAAATAATAATTAAGGCAGATCGTAAGTCCAGCCAGGAGAAGCATGATGAGGATATTAAACCTGTAATATTTGGAAAGCGAAATGATATTTCCGTTAAATCCGGTTGCCAGATCAATGAGAACTGCAGAACCCCAGATCCATACAACGGGCTCATATTCTCTTAGCATGGTCCCGTTTTTAGGCATAAACTGCGTCAGATAAGGAAAACCGACCATGATGCACGAAAACAATACGGCCCCTAGAAAATATAAGGATAAAGACGTCTTCTTGTGAAACCGGTCAAGCTCTTCCATATCACCGTCCACCAGCGTTTTATTAATGATAGGGGCGGAAATATTGAACAGACCCAGCTGTGGAATGGAAATTAGAGAAATCAGAGCATAAAGAACCGAATAAATTCCCACTTCCTCCATTCCCAGAAACTCGCCGATCATAAAGCTATTAATGGCTAAATAATTTCCGAAAGTTCCCAGAAATCCAAAAAAGCTGTAGTTGAAAAACTCTTTCCAGAAACCATCCTTCTTGAAATAATCCGTATTGAAATCAAGCTCTATCCTTTCAAGTTTATTGGTATAGTAAATATATCCGAAAAGCATTAAAGCAAACATCCCGAAAAAGAAAGCAAACGCGATCTCTTGGGAAAGTAGAAAATAGGCAAACAGGCAGAAAGCTCCCAGGTTTGCTATTTTAGGAAAAAGATTGTCAAAGATATTGGAAACAACAATCCTTTTATAATTGGAGGTATATTTATTAAAAATAGCACAGAAAGAAAGGATAAGGATCAGCGGAAGAATCATTTCCTTTAGTTTCCACGCCTCAGAATGCCTGAATTTTGGAAAAATATAGGGAAGTATAAAAAATACGCCCATGAAAATGATGAAATTAATGAAGACCGTAAGCAAAGACAGCGACAACATATTCTGCTTTTTGCCGTCCTTTTCCACTTTATGGAAAAATTTTACATTCGAATACGAGATCCCCAGTACTACGGCAGGAACCAGCATTTCGGCAGTAGGAAGGATATACCGGAGCTTGCCATAAAATTCGAAATTGTATGGAAAAATAAAAATGGCGGATATGGTACCCAGCAGAAAACCAATATAACCTATGATGGAATATTTGAAGCCCTGTCTCGCTACTACACTCATACTGTTCTTTTAATGGTTTTTTGGCGTAAAAATAATATTGTTTATATAGCTGGTCTTGTTTTTTTCATCGTTGGTGTTGTGTATTAAGATTTCTTCCGTCAGGAGTTCCAGCTTAAAACTGTCGCGGTTAAGATATTTGGCTTCGTAACCCCAGCTTTTAACTTCAGAAATGTCTTTCCAGATAGGGCTTTCGTGGTGTCTCTGCTCCATTTCGACCATCAGTGTCGGAAGGAATTTTCTGATGATTTTCTGGGCTCCGGATAAAGTCTTCATTTCATTGCCTTCCACATCTATTTTGATGAAATCCAGCCTGTCAAAATGTTCTATAGCAGCCCATTCATCCAGCTTGATCACTTTTACCTTTTCCGTATAGCTTCTCTCTTCACCTTTTTCTTTATAAGAAGTGTTTAAAGTTCCCCGGGAGGCAATCAGTTTGCCATTAATGATCGGGACCTTAAATTCAGCGGTCGTGTTTTCGTCAGATAACGCCAGGGGAAGTATTCTCATTCTTGGGAAAAGTCTTTTCAGCCGGCGGTAAAGCTTCTTGTTAGGTTCAAAACCATAAATATGCTCATGATTCAGCTTGTGCTCCAACTGATAAAGAAAAGTTCCTACATTGGCCCCTATATCCAGTATTACAGCATTCTTGGGAAGGTACTCCTTGATCCATACCAGCTCCGGTTCTACATTACGTGCCGAAAAATTATCCTTAGTAAGATTGTTTAAATTTTTAAAATATCTTTTTTTGTAAAAACTCGGACTTATATATTGTAGATTTTCTGCAATTTTTTGATATAAAGACATTCTTGGGTATTTGACGAAAAGCAAAGATAAACAAAAATGTTAAACTAATGTTAAAAAATAACAAATATAACCGTTTGATTATCAATATATAACTTTGAATGTTGTTTTTAAGAAAAACCGAATTCCGGCAGATTGATATGATGAGTACCATATGGAAGAGTTCCGCCTGAAGTGTGTAAACGGGAAAAGAAAATTTGTCGGTCCAGAATTCCCCTCCTTCGGAGGGGTGGCGAAAATTTAAAGAATTTTTGACGGGGTGGTTTTACAGGCGCACAAAAAAATCCCACAAACTGCACGGAATTCTCTCAAAATCCATACTATCTGTGGGAACTGTAAAAACAACCTGTTTAGTTTTGGGAATATTTTGCATAAGCCTTCGCCAGCTTTTCATCGTATTTATTTTCCTTATAGCCGGCGCCGTTATAAAGTTTGGCAAAGCCTGCCCAGTTCTTACTTCTCAGATGAACAAGACAGCCGTTTTTTTCAGGAATTTTCCAAAAGCTTTTAAATGTTCAGCTTCATTCAGTTCCATTTTCGAAACAAAGTCATCTACATCAGCATATCCTAAGCTTTTGGCATGGTAACCCATGATCTGGAAACTTCCCCATGAAGCAGAAGACAGTGCCGCTTCTTTGAATTCAGGATTGGTATCCAGACTGATGGCTTCATTGAGCCGGTCATATTCTTTCACGCCGCCTTCGTAGTATGCCCTTGTCCATTTCGGGTAAAGAACGTTCCGGCTTTCCGAATTGTAGTAAGAATTGGGATCAATGCCTCTTTTTTAAGTTCATTCCAGAAAATATGGCCTTCGAACAATATTTTCGGCTTGTTATTGATCAGAAAACCTTTTCCGCTGCTTTCGATTTCATTAACTGCTTTTACCGCAGCCAATTCAAGGCTGTATTCATCGGCGAAGTGGATAAGATCTGCTTCCTGTAAGAATTTTTGAGTCTGGCTTTCCGGTCTTTCATCCTTTTCAAGAAGGACGGCCCAGGTTTTTACCCCTACGATTCCATCTACAACCAGAGAATTTTTTTGTTGAAAATCTTTCACGGCAGCATCCACTTCCAGAGTGAAAGAATCTGTAATTTTAAGATCATATCCCAGTTTGTAAAGGATCTCACATAATGTAAGCACTTCCGGTGCTTTGGTGTAATATTTTAAAAGTTTCATGGCGATAGTTTTATAAATGATGAATGATGAATGATGAATGATAAATGATATTTTTAGATAAAGTACGATGAGATATTATCTAGCATTTAAGTCTTAAATCTGATATCTGATATCTGATATCTGATATCTGATATCTGATGTCTTGGCTCTTGGTTCTTGGTTCTTGATTCTTGATTCTTTTCTCTCGTCAATTACTGATTAACCGGTATCTGCGGCATTCTCTCACAGATCATTCCAATCAGGAAAAATGATTTGAATTTCACTTCTTCCCTCTGGAGTTTGTATTCCAGGTTAAGCGGCATAGCACTGTTAACACTGAAATTCTGATTTAAAACCGCATAATCATCAATTCTCAGCTCAATGCTATATTCTCCGATTGGGATTGCCTGGCTGATGATGCCTATTTCATTGCTTTCAATCTCAAAAATCCTGTTATTGTTAGTTCCCTTAATGGAAATAGCACATTTATAGACAGGTTCATTATTGATCTTATCAGAAATCCGGAACTGTACAACAGCATCTGTAGGTGGCTGCGGAACAGGGACTGGAATTGGTGTGGGAACGGGAGTAGGTACAGGGGTTGGAGTAGGAGTGGGAATAGTCGGAAACTTTGGACCCCATGATCCCCACGGTGTTTTAATAGGGTTGGTAGGCTGAGGAGCAGGCTGTACCGGGCTGGCCCCGTGTGGCACTGGATTCAGTGGGCTTAAATTCTTAATATTATTCAGAATATTTCCCATATTCGTTTTTCCGGCAAATGATGCATTGGCCGCAGTCTTTATATTTTCTGCCGGTTCAGGCTCAAGTGCTGTTCTGGCTGAAAAATTATTGATGATATTTGCTTTTTGGGTCTCTGCAATAACTGTTTTTTTGGCTAAGTAATTCAGTTGGTCGGATTTGATCGTTTTTACATTGGTGATGGCTTTCAGGAACTTCTGGTTATTGTTTTTATTCACAAAAACCTGCTGCTTCATGACCATGGGCCCGAAATAAATCAGCTGTTCGGTATTGCTCACATTGGCGCTGTTGATGGAAGGATCCAGGATTACTTTCAGGTTTTTAATCAGGATCATTGTTTTTGGGAATGCAGGAAGTTTGAAATCGTTTGAAATGGTCTGTCCGTCTGATATTTTTTTAGGTTCTTTCCATTCAAAATAATCAGACAGCATAAAATTTTTATTGAACCAGTTCCTTTTCAGATGAACAAACGAATAATCCATTTCCACAGCCTGGATCATGCTTTCGTCATAATCTATGGATAAAATCTCTGAAGGAATATTTTCATTGCTGTTTTTTGCCTCGGAGTGCAGTCCTTCAAGTTCGGATTTTTCAATACGCATGCTGTTCCATCCCGATTCATTTTCCATGAAATCATACGGAATAAAATTGATGTCGTGAATGGAAGAATTGCTGATCACATCAGTTTTTTCTGCTGCTTCAAAAATATGCTTGGCATTTTGTGCCATGGCAAGATACAGGTCGGCATCGGAAGATTTATTGATTCTTGTGAGTTCTTTTTCAATAACATCCTTGCTGCCTTTTACCTTCCATTCGGAAAAAGCCAGTTCTTTCAGATTATTTAAAGTGATAAGCCTGTCGTTCCAGTTGCTTTTTTCCTCGTCAGTTTCAAGGCTGTCGAGCAGAAGTAGGTGATCCATCACTTTATTCACGGCGTCTTCGTGCAGTGTTCTGTATTTTTTATAAGCTTTGAACTCTTTGGTATCGCTGTTTTTGGCATCAAAAAGAACCGTGCTTTTGGTTTCAAGGACTTTATCAAGATTTTCTTCCAGGTCCTTCAGGTTATTTTTATCCAGGATATCCCTGTAAATATCAAACAGGGAATTATTGGGATTCAAATCCCAGAAGTTGGGCGAAATAGGAACTGAATTCAGTTCATACGCTACATTTTGCTTTTTAATAATCGAAAGAGCTTTCTTCTGCTCATCATTCAGTAAGCTCTGGGGTTTCAGAAGCTCCAGTTCCTCATTATCATAGATGCGCAGGGAAGGGCAGATCATCGGAAGGTCATTTTCCATTGAACTTTGGGACATATAAATGTTCTTCAGCTTCTGGTAGACGGCTACAAAATATTTCATGGTTATCGTTTTTGGTTTAGGTGAATAACCGGCAGAAAAACTTCCACCGGTTATTCTATTGAGAAGGATATAAGTAATCTAAATTCAGGTGAGTGAAATTAAGATTGAAAGATCTGGAAGTTTGAAGATCGGAGCTGGAAGCTCTAATGGGTACTTGTTTTTTTGAATAGTTGCCGCAAAATTTATACTTTCGGCTTTAAGTAACTTCCTTTTCCCGGCTTCAGACTTCCTTATCTGACTATGATTTTCCGTCTGCCCATTTTTTAATTTCAGGGTTCGGGTTCGGAGATTTCGGCACGATATGGCATTTGTAACCGATAATGTAAATTCCTTTTGAAACCAGTTTTTTGCCGTCCCACTCGTAGCTGGATTTTACATTCTGATTATCGTAGCTGTAGTTTCCGCCAATAACGAAAGGTCCTATTCCTACCGCACCTCCTGCGGATACGGAATTTTTAACATCTGTATAAGCTGAGCTGCTGTCTTTGAAGTCAAGGGAAACATCTTTGGCAATAATCAGTTCTGTGATGATGGATGGCATTAATCCTTTTCCGTTTCCATCGCTGATCATATCGCCGTTCAGTGTTTGTGGAGACTGCTCATGAAGCTTCCAGTATTTGGATTCTATGAATTGTTGATTGAACCAGCCTCTTTCTACTTTTACTTTTCCGATTTTGAAAGAGATATTCATGCTGGAATAATCGGAATTGATCTGGGTTTTCTCATTTTTTCCTCCTCCTTTTGCTCCGATTGAGAATAGTCCCATGCTGAAGCCTCCTGCGGCACTCCAGTTATGAATGGTTTTGGAATAATCATAATTCGATTTCCCCTGTGATATGGAGATTTCAGGCCACCCTTTTGATTCTCTTAAGGCATTGGCTGCTACCGGAATACATGGAGAATAATTGGTGTAATCTAGAATTCTTGTTCTCTGGCTGTTTCTGAATTCTGCCTGGATTCTTTTCTTGATGACCAGCATATGCTTTTCTTCAATCTCGCTCAGGTAATTCTGAATTCTTTCCACAGCTTCTTTGTAACCTAAAGATTGCCATGCTTTCAAAGCGGCATCTTCACGCTTTTTCATGTTTTTTCCGTCAATGGATATTTTGGCCATTGCATCGGTATCCCCATTGTCTGCAGCAGTTCGGATTTCGTTATTGGCATCTACGATATCATAATACTTCATCTGGTACTCTACATATTTTGCATAAGTAGGCGCTACAAACGTATGGATCAGTTCAGGCTTGTTCAGATCATCTACCGGAGCATTTTCATCAAAATCAGGATTCTTCACCTTTTTTATTTTGAATAATTTGTCTCTCAGGGAGTCCAGTTTCTTTTCTACTTTCTTATCGAAATCCGTGTCCACCACTACGGACCACTGCAAAAGATCCTCATATACTTTGGAAACTTTTTTTCAGAATCAGTCATAATGGTAATGGTTCTTCCTTTTCCGTCTTCAGTAAGCGGCGGCAAATGAGAAGGTACTGAATCTACCATGGCGGCAAACTGCTCCATCTGAAGATATTTTTTGAATTTGCTGTTGGATAGGGCAGTCTGGTAGGTTTCCATATCTATTTTAGGATTTCCGTTGGCATCCAGGATTGGTTTTCCTGTTCCGTCCAGCATAGGTTTTGGTGAAGGAGCATCCCCGAATAATCCATTCAGTGCGTAATCGAAAGTATCTTCCGATAATGTAATCCCTACCGGATCAAATGCTATGAAATCATTAGTTCCCAGGTATTCAGGATTTCCTCCGTTGGTTAAGGTGTCATAAACTTGCTTTAAAAGCATGCTCATTAATGAAGTTGATTTTGCTTCTTGTGTTAAAGTTGGCATAATTATAAGTTTTTTTTTAGTTGCTTACTCTTTATGGTTTTCAGCATCCCCGATTTTCTATGGTACAAATGTATTCTGGTTTTGAAATTAATTCATCAGTGTTTTTCCTGTTTTTGGATGGGGTTTTTACTGTTTTTAATTTTATGGTGAATATTTTGTAATTTAAAACTAATTTTTTGCGAATAATAAAATGAATTGTTGTTTTCTTTTGAATATTTCTGATCAATCAGAATGTTAAAGTTTTTATTTTATTATAATATTTTTTAAATTATTGATGTTTTGATAAAATTTTGGCAAATGTTTTGATGTCGAAACAATACTTATCGATAAGAACACAAAAACTAATAATCACTGATTTTAACAGTTTAAATATTTAATAGTGATGAAACACCTAAATCAAAACCAGGAATTTCGTTTCAACGAAGTTCTTTTTGAGCACCGCAACAAAGAATATGGTGCCTATGTATTAAGAAATGAATCAGATAAAATACTGACCAAAGCCCTTTTTGTAGGGATTAGTTTATTGGCCGCTATTTCTATAACGCCGTTTGTGATTTCGGCATTGCAAGGACCTAAGATTATAGATCATACTATATATTGCGATTTTGGGCCATTTAATGTTAAAGATGTTGATCAGCCCGATTTTGTGCCACCAGTGGAAATCAATATACCTGCGGCTCAACCTGAAAAGGTTAAAACGTACGATGCAACCATTCCTGAGCCTACAGCGAATGTAAAAACTGAAAAAGTGGTAGAAAAAATTGAAGGAGCAGTTGCCGGACCGATAAGTAATCCGGAAGGAACTATTGCAACAACAAATTATCATCCTGTGCCACCTCAGGCAGGAACAGGGCCGGCAGTACCTTATATTCCGCCTACGCCACCGGCAAAAGTTCCTGATAATCATATTGCAAGTGATAGTGAGCTAGCTTCTGAAGCGATATTTACCGGCGGAATTGATGCATTCAGAAATAAGGTAATGAACAATTTTGACATTTCAGGATTTGAAGGTAATGGAGATACCATGAGAACAATTATAACTTTCGTTGTAGAAAAAGATGGTACCATTTCTGGATTAAAAGCTAATGGAAAGGATGTTGAATTTAATAATGAAGCCATAAGAACCATTAAGAATGTTAAAGGATTATGGAAGCCGGCTAAAAATAAGCAGGGCGAAACGGTAAGAAGTTATTTCAAATTTCCGATCACCATGAACTTTGAATAATTGGGTTAAAAACCAATCTTAAATAGTTATCCACAAAGAATTTTTTTTGTGGATAATTTTTTTAATTGTTAAACCGTTTATTAACAATACTTTAACTCAATTTTGGATTTCGCCACTCATCGTGAGCAAAGAAAAAAGTGTATTTTTGAAACCTAAAGTTCTAATAATGGCAAAAATCATAGGTATCGCTAATCAAAAAGGAGGAGTAGGAAAAACTACCACGGCTGTAAACCTTGCAGCTGCATTGGGGGTATTGGAAAAAAGAATATTGATCATTGATGCTGATCCTCAGGCCAATGCAACCTCAGGTTTGGGTGTGGAAGATGTTCAGTACTCTACATATAATCTTCTGGAACACAGTGCAGATACAAGAACATGTATCAAAAGAACTGCCAGCCCTAATCTGGATATCATTCCTTCTCATATTGATCTGGTAGCAGCGGAAATTGAGCTCGTGGACAAAGAAAACCGTGAGTATATGCTGAAAAAAGCATTGGCAGAAGTAAAAAATGATTATGATTATATCATTATAGACTGTGCACCGAGCTTAGGACTTATTACGGTGAATGCCCTTACTGCAGCAGATTCTGTGATTATCCCGATTCAGTGTGAATATTTTGCATTGGAAGGACTTGGTAAGCTTTTGAATACCATTAAAAATGTACAGAAGATTCACAATAAAGAGCTTGGTATAGAAGGGCTGCTTCTTACGATGTATGACAGCAGGTTAAGATTATCCAACCAGGTGGTGGAAGAAGTGAATTCACACTTCCCTGACATGGTTTTTGAAACCATCATCAGCAGAAACGTTAGGCTGAGCGAAGCACCTAGCTTCGGGAAAGTATCCTGAATTACGATGCAGAAAGCAAAGGAGCAATTCAGTATATCCAGCTGGCTGAAGAGGTTTTATTGAAAAACGAAAATTTAGTAAAAAATTAATTTAATAATAAATGCACTCATAAGTGAATGAGCACCATCACTTATCAATCATCATTTATCAATTATATATATGAAGGACAAAAAAAGAGCTATGGGACGTGGTTTGGGCGCCATCTTGAGTGCTGAATCCAAAGCGAGTGTCAACTCCGCTACTGATGAAGGAGCAGACAAGTTTGTAGGAAATATCGTAGAGGTAGCCCTTGAAGATATTTATCCGAATCCCACCCAGCCGAGAACTTATTTTGACGAAAAAGCGTTAAACGAACTTGCCCTGTCAATTAAAAACCTGGGAGTAATCCAACCGATTACTTTAAGGAAAGACGGTGAGAAATTCGAAATCATATCAGGGGAAAGACGTTACCGTGCCAGTAAAATTGCCGGTCTTCCGACGGTTCCTGCTTATATCCGTTTAGTAAATGATCAGGAGCTTCTGGAAATGGCTCTTGTTGAAAATATTCAGAGAGAAGATCTTGATGCTATTGAGATTGCCCTGACGTATCAGCGGCTTTTGGACGAAATCGGTCTTACCCAGGAAAACCTGAGCCAGAGAGTAGGAAAGGACAGAAGTACCATTACCAATTCCATCAGGCTCCTGAGATTGAATCCTGATATTCAGAATGCCATCAGAAGCGGTGAGATTTCTGCAGGACACGGACGAGCCATCATCAGTCTTGAAAATGAAGAGCACCAGCAGACTTTATTCGATCTGATCATCAAAGAAAAACTCAATGTACGTCAGGCCGAGCAGGCTGCTACAGCATTGAAGAATCCTAAATCACCGGCAGCAAAAAAAGTGAAAACTGAGCTTTCCAACAATTATAAGAGAGCACAGAAAACGATTGCTGATATTTTAGATGTAAAAGTAGAAATCAAAACCTCCGGAAACGGAAAAAAAGGTAAAATTCTCCTGGACTTCAAAAATGAAGAAGAACTGGAGTATATTTTATCCCACATTAAATAATGAATAAATTATTTTTCACATTCTTTTTATGCATTTTTGCTTTCACTTACTCGCAGGTTACTCCCGGCGATACTGTTCGTATGGGGCCTCTTCCGAAAGACAGTGCGGTTGTTACTAAAACTGTAAAACCCGCAAAACCTGCAAAAACAGAAGCGAAGATTGTTGAAGATCTTGAAAATGCAAACGGACCTACCAGAAAAACCGTCAAACTCAATCCTACAAGAGCCGGGCTGTACTCTGCCGTACTTCCTGGTCTTGGACAGTATTACAATAAAAAATACATTAAAATTCCCATTGTGTGGGGGCTGTAGGAGCCGGTATCGGGTATACGATCTGGAGTAATAACCAGTACAAAAAATACCGTGAATATTATATCGCGAAACTTAACGGAACTCCTAATGAATTTGTAGACAGCCATCCCTGGCTGGATAAAAAAGCTTTCGGAAACGCCCAGGACAGGTACAAAAGACAAAGAGATTACGCTATAGCCATTACAGGTCTCATCTACATTCTGAATATTGTAGATGCTGTAGTAGATGCCCATCTTTACGAAAGCCGGCACGACCCGGATCTCAGCTTCAACCCTACAGTAATTCAGGATCAGTATGGGTTTTCTACTCCGAAAACAGGTTTAAGTTTAAGTTACAGATTTTAAAAACAGAATAATACACATCATGTGAACTGAAAGTTCACAGATTAAAATAAAATATCATATGAGAATAGCATTAGTTGGATACGGTAAAATGGGGAAGATTATTGATGAGATTGCCCAAAAGAGAGGGCACGAAATAGTAGCCCGCCTGAAAGAAACCCCAACAGCTGAAAACCTTAATAATGCTGATGTAGCGATCGAATTTTCACTGCCTGAAGCTGCATATGATAATATCAAAGCATGCCTTGAAAACAAAATTCCGGTAATCTGCGGTACTACAGGATGGCTGGAGAAAAAAGAAGAGGTTGAAAAAATGGCTGTGGACCATAACAGTGCATTCTTATACGGCTCAAATTTCAGTCTGGGTGTCAATTTATTTTTTGCACTGAACGAAAAAGTAGCCGAAATTATGAAGAATGTGGATGAATACTCCTGCCAGCTGGAAGAAATTCATCACATACACAAAAAGATGCTCCCAGCGGAACTGCAATTTCCATTGCTGAGGGGATCATCAAAAATAACCCAAAATTTAATGCCTGGAAACTGGAAGAAACCAAAGGAGATGAGCTTGGAATCTTTGCCATCCGGGAAGATGAGGTTCCGGGAACCCACAGCGTTTATTACAAAAGTGAAGTAGACGAAATTGAAATAAAACATACCGCGTTCAACAGAAACGGGTTTGCCCTCGGAGCGGTAGTTGCTGCAGAATGGATCAAAGACAGAAAAGGAAACTTCACAATGAAGGATGTTTTGGGACTTTAATTGTAACAAATTCTTTAAATTGCAGACCAATTAAAAAGAAAATGATGAATAGTAAATTGTAAATAGCAGAATGCTGTAATCATTTATTACTCATCATTTATATATTTAGAATAGGCACAAAAAACTATGAATTATTTTTTAACTTATACAGTATATGTTCTCATTTTGTCTTTACTGATGGGGATTTCCACTTGGAAGCTGTTCAAAAAAATGGGGTACAGTCCCTTATTTGCATTTATCCCTTTCTATAATTACTTCATTATATTAAAGGAAACAAAACATCCGAAATGGTGGGCAATTCTGTCTTACCTTCCGATAGTAGGACCTATTATGATGTCTGTTTTCCATATTTATTTAATGAAGAAATTCGGGAAAAATCTTTTCCAGAACCAGCTTCTTACCGTTATCCTGCCGTTTATTTACATGGCTACGGTGAACTATTCCAAAGATGTGGAAATAGAAGATGAAAATGCTGATGACCTGTTTACTACAGACGAAGAAAAAAATGCAAAGAAGAAAGATACATTCATTGGGTCTATTACTTTTGCGGTTGTTTTTGCAACCATTATCCACGTTTTTGTAACGCAGCCTTTCGGGATTCCTACAGGATCTATGGAAAGAACGCTTCTTGTGGGAGATTTCCTGTTCGTGAACAAATGGAGCTATGGATACAGAATGCCGATGCGCCCTGTAGCTATACCATTCCTTCAGGGAACTATCATGGATACCGGACAGAAAGGTAATCCAAAAGACGATCCCAAATCTTACATAGATGGTATCAAGCTTCCTTATACCAGAATTTTCCAGTTCAATAAGCCTCACAAAAATGATGTAGTGGTTTTCAACTATCCTCAGGATTCTGTGCATACAGCGATTGACAGAAAAGACCCTTACGTTAAAAGATGTGTAGCGGTTGCCGGTGATACTTTTGAAATGAGAGCCGGAAGACTTTTCGTTAATGGAAAACCAGAGACCGTATTAGGTGATCAGGAAGTACAGCACAGATATATTGTAAATACAGGAAGCCAACTGGATATTCCTGCACTATATAACACTTATGGATTCTTGCCGGTACAGGAGATTCAGGGTGAAAAAGGATATATTTATGCCTTCCAGGGGCTGACTGATAAAACCGCTCAGGAAATCAAACAGCTTCCGCAGGTAATTGACATGAAAGAAGATATTACAGCAAAAGGTGAAGCAGCAGTATATTATAAAGATGAAGCAAAAACAAAAATAGATACTACACAGTCTATCTTCCCGATCAACAAACCTTGGAACCAGGATTGGTACGGACCTTTGAAAATTCCTAAAAAAGGTGATGTTGTAACGCTTAACCAGGAGACTTTACCGGAATACAGATGGATTATTTCAGAATATGAACATAACAGTCTGGAAAATAAAAACGGTAAAATTTTCATCAATGGTAAAGAAGCCACTCAATATACCATCAAACAGGATTACTATATGATGGTAGGGGACAACAGGGACGCTTCACTGGATGCAAGATTCTTCGGTTTCGTTCCGGAAGAGAATATCGTTGGAAAACCAATGTTCACATGGATGAGCCTTCAGGGTGCATTCAAGGACAGCAGCTCCTCTTATCAAGCTCCGTTTAAGATCCGTTGGGAAAGAATGTTCAAAGCAACCAATACAGGTGAGGCCAATAAAACTTCATACTGGTGGATCGCAGCTATGATCCTTATATTATTCTTCGGTTGGGATTATTTCATGAAATTATTCAGAAAGAAAAAAACAGAAGACGAATTATAATTAAATTTAAACTTAAAATAGAATGAAGTATTTGAAAAAATACTTCATTTTTATATGATGAATATGACGAATGTATTATTGCCGGTATTTTATATGCCACCGATTTCATGGTTTTCAGTGTTTTTAAATCCTGAAAATGAGATTATATTTGAACAGTTCGAAAATTTCCCGAAGCAGACCTACAGAAACAGAGCCAATATCTATGGGGCAAACGGAAAACTTTCCTTAATAATTCCCATCAATCACAATGGGAAAAGAGAGTACAAAGACATTGAAATTTCGTATCGTGAAGACTGGAGAAACCTGCATTGGAAATCCATCAAAACAGCCTATCAGAGTTCGCCTTATTTTGAATATTATGAAGATAAATTCAGGAAAATATATGATCTGAAAGAAAAATTTCTCATTGATTTCAACCTGAAAGGACTGGAAGTTATTCAGCAGATCCTTAAAACAGAAAAGGCACAGTCTTTGAATAAAGAATATATCAAAAATCCTGAAAGCATTAATTTCAGAGAGAAATTTTCGGCTAAACTTCCTTCTGAATTTCAAATGGAAGAATATTACCAAACCTTCTCTGATAAGCTGGGATTTTTGGAAGATTTGTCGGTTCTGGATCTTATTTGTAACAAAGGACCCGAATCTCTGACATATATAAAAAGTATTAAACAATTATAGTATGGACTGCCGGTAACCGGAAAATATTCCAGTCAATTGGCAATGACATATGACCTTAAAAAATAAGTATCAACATATGAAAAAGGTATTATTAGCTGCTGTTTTTCTGGCAGGTTTTAGTTTCTCTTACGCTCAGGAATCTCAGGCGAAGAGTGTAGATCCTAAAGAAGATAAAGATCTTATGACTTGGTATCATAAGGATTTTTCTACATCAAAAGTATACGGAGTAAATACGGCGAATGCCTATAAATATTTAGAATCCAAAGGCCTTAAGCCGAAAACTGTTGTAGTAGGGGTTCTGGATAGCGGTGTTCAGGTAGATCACCCGGGGCTTGTGAAAAATATCTGGTCAAATCCCAATGAAGTTCCCGGAAACGGAAAAGATGATGATGGAAACGGATACATCGATGATATACATGGCTGGAACTTTATCGGCGGAAAAAACGGTGATATCGATATCGACAATATGGAGGTAACAAGAGTTGTTGCTAAATACAAGCCTGTTTTCGAAGGAGATGACTCTGCAAAAAACAAAGAGAACCAGGCAAAAATGCCGGAAGAGTTTGCCATGTACATGAAATCGAAGGATCTTTTCACTAAAAAAAGTGTAGAGGCAAAACAGAACCTTCAGACCTATACCATGATCAATACGCTTATCCCGAATATGGTAAAACTATTGGGAGGCAAGCCTGTTACGGCAGAAACTATCAATGCAATTAAACCTCCGACGGACCAGAAAGATGCTATTGCACTTAATATTTTGGGACAGGTTTCTCAAAGCCCTGAATTCAAAGGGAAATCATCAGCAGATTTCGAAAAACTGATGAAGGAGCAGATGAAAGAAGCTATCGATCATTTTGCACCGCAGTCCAAGCAGTACGATCTGAGCTATGATCCGAGAAAAGAAATCGTTGGGGATAACTATGATGATTATTCCGAAAAGAATTACGGTAACAACGATTATGAAGGACCTGATGCGGAGCACGGGACACACGTAGCAGGAATCATTGCCGGACTTCCTCAGGGAAAAGAAATACAGTATGGCGTAGCTTCCAAAGTAGCAAAAATCATGTCTGTAAGAACCGTTCCGAACGGGGATGAAAGAGATAAAGACGTTGCCAATGCCATCAGATACGCAGTTGATAACGGTGCTAAAGTATTAAACATGAGCTTTGGAAAACCGGTTTCTCCTGGTAAAAATGTAGTATGGGATGCTTTTAAATATGCTGAAGATAAAGGAGTTCTTTTGGTAAAAGCAGCAGGTAACGAAAACGAAGATGTGGCTGAGCACCTTGCTTACCCTACCAACTTTAAAAATGCAGCAGATGAAAAACCATTTGTAAACAACGTATTGGTTGTAGGAGCAAGTACCAACAGAAATAACGAGCTTAGAGCAAGTTTCTCCAACTACAACAAGAAAATGGTAAACGTTTTTGCACCAGGTGAAGAAATCTATTCTACAGTGCCTAAAAACGAATACAAATACCTTCAGGGAACTTCTATGGCATCGCCGGTAGTAGCCGGAGCGGCAGCTGTGCTATTGGCTTACATGCCTAATCTGAAGCCTTACCAGATCATTGAAGCACTTGTGAAAAGCAGTAATCCGAATGCCGAGAATAAATTTTCAGACTATTCTCAGGCGGGAGGAGTGATCGATCTTCAGAAAGCTGCGGAATATGCTTATACCAACTTTTATGATGGTAAATCATCAAGCAAAGCCAAGCCTGCGAAATCCGTAAAAAAGGCTGTTAAAAAATAATATATCTCCCTGTATATAAGGAGAAAGCATTTAAAGTCCGAAATTTTCGGACTTTTTTATTTTTATTATTCAATTTGGCACGGTTTTTTGTAACTTTATAAATAACAAAATAATAAACAACAAAATGAAAAAGTTACTACTTGCAGGGATGATCGGAACATCACTTTTTGCAGTGTCTTGTTCCTCAGTGAAAAAAGCAGAAACATCACAAAACCAGAGAGTCGAATACCTGAAATTAAAAGGTGATTGGCAAATTGTAAGTGTAGATTATGAAAAAGGTTTTAAAATCAAGCCTTTTGATGAAGGAGCAGACGCTCAGTGTTTTGTAGGAAGTCATTGGAGATTAATTCCAAATAACTATACCGGTGCCTATACTTTAAACGGAGGTGGGGCTTGTCCAAGCCTTACACAACCGATTAAATTTGAAGTAAAAGACGGCAATACTTTCCTGTTTAAAAAAATCGCTGCGGGAACAAAAGCTAAGCAAAATACTGTAGGATACTCTTTAACAATCACTAACCAGTCTACAGACCAGTTTTCACTTGTACAGAACGTTCCTTTCGACGGAAGCACAGTACAGGTTGTTTACAACTTCCAGAGAACAGGAATGAAATAATTTATAATATATAAAGATTAAAAAAATGAAATTTACTAAAACATATATAGGAGCTCTTTTCTTATCATCAGCATTATTGTTAACCAGCTGTGAAGCTGTTCAGAATTCTAACCACCAGCAGAGAGGTACAGCAGTAGGTGTTGCATCCGGAGCTGTAATCGGGGGTATTTTGGGTAATAATGTAGGTAAAGGTAAAAATGCAGCTTTAGGTGCAGTGCTTGGAGGTATTATCGGTGGTGTTGCAGGTAACGTGATCGGTAATAAAATGGACAAGCAGGCTAAGGAGATCAAAGAAACTCTACCTGGAGCTGAAGTAGAAAGAGTAGGAGACGGTATTAAGATTACGATGAACGAGAGCATTGTGAACTTCGCTTTTGACTCTTCCAATCTTACTTCTACCGCTCAGGCTAACCTTGATAAACTGGCAAAAGTACTTGTTGATAACCCGGATACCAATATCAATATCTATGGTCACACAGACAGCAAAGGTACAGATGCTTACAACCTGTCTCTTTCACAAAGAAGAGCAGATGCTGTAAAAGCTTATCTTTCAGGAAAAGGAATTGCATCCGGCAGAATGATTACTAAAGGAGAAGGAGAGGCTATGCCTGTGGCCAGCAACGATACAGAAGAAGGAAGAGCTAAAAACAGAAGAGTGGAATTTGCCATTACAGCTAATGAGAAAATGATTAACGATGCTCAGCAAGGGCAGTAATTAATTTTATATAAATATTTTCGTAAAAGACCGCCTCGGCGGTTTTTTTTGTATTTTTATGGTGTAAATTTTGAATTCCCTATTTTTGTAACCGAAATAGCATAAATGAAGAAATATCTTAAACTCCTCCGTGTGGAGCAATGGGTGAAAAACCTGTTTGTCTTTGTCCCCCTGTTCTTTTCCGGAAACATTACAAATTTAGATCTGCTTACCAAAAGCATCTTTGCTTTTATTATTTTTTCCCTCGCAGCAAGTGTCGTTTATATCCTGAATGACTATAATGATATAGAAGCAGATAGAAAACACCCAGAAAAAAGAAGAAGGCCTCTTGCAAGTGGAGCTATCTCAAAATCCAAAGCGATAGGAATTCTTACAGGGCTTGTTATCCTTGATATTGCACTGGTATTCCTTGCCCGGCTTTATTTTCATGAGCCTTTATGGAAGTTTGCTACCATTATCGGGCTTTATATTATAATGAATCTGGCTTATACCTTTAAACTTAAACATGTACCGATTATTGATATTTTTATCATTGCCTTAGGTTTTGTGTTCAGGGTTTTGGCCGGAGGTTACATCACAAAAATTGAGATTTCACAATGGGCAATCTTACTTACCTTTGTGTTGGCCCTTGTTTTAGCTATCGGAAAAAGAAGGGGTGAGCTCATCAATGCCCAGGTTTCCGGTAAAACCAGGAAAGCGCTGGATGGATACAATGTACAGTTTGCGGATATTGCTCTTTCTATTTCAGTTACATTAGCTATTGTCTGCTATCTGATGTTTACCCTTTCCCCTGAAGTTCAGGCAAGATTCCATGAAAGAGTTTTTTATACGGTAATCTTTGTCGTTTTTGCCTTCTTAAGATACCTTCAGCAAACCTTGGTATACAACAGAACAGAATCCCCCACGAAAATTGTGTACAGAGACCGCTATATCCAGATCACTTTAGTACTTTGGGTAGCTGCCTTTTTAATCCAGATTTATTTTAAAAAATGAAGCCGAATTTCACACAAAAAGTTACCAACTGGGGCAATTTCCCGGTGGTAGAAAAAGAAATGAGATCTGAGGACAGCTTCAAAAAAATAAAAGAATTTGTACTCAGTCATAACGAAATTATTGCAAGAGGTAACGGAAGATGCTATGGTGACGCTTCTCTGGGAGAAACCATATTTTCTACCAAAAAACTGAATAAATTTATCAGTTTCGATCGTCTTAACGGGATTATCGAATGCGAATCCGGCGTTTTGCTTTCCGATGTGCTTGAAATATCGGTTCCGCAGGGCTATTTTTTGTATGTAACACCGGGGACCAAGTTTATTTCGGTGGGAGGTGCTATTGCTTCCGATGTTCATGGTAAAAATCATCATGCAGAAGGCTGTTTTTCAGAATATGTAATAGAATTCAAGCTGATGATCGAAAATGGGGAGATCATTACCTGCTCCAGAGAGGAAAATTCAGATAAATTCTGGGCTACTATTGGAGGAATGGGGCTTACCGGAATTATCCTTACTGTAAAATTTAAACTTAAAAATATACAATCTGCCTACATCCGTCAGGAAAGCATAAAAGCAGAGAATCTGGATGAAATTTTCAGGCTCTTTGAAGAAAGCGAAAACTGGACGTATACAGTGGCGTGGATCGACTGCCTTCAGAAAGGAAAAAACCTGGGAAGAAGTATTTTAATGAGAGGTGAGCACGCTTTTCAGCACGAGCTTCCGCAAAATCTTGCAAAACAACCGTTAAGACTGAAGAAAAAACTACAGCCCACGGTTCCTTTTTATTTTCCAGGCTTTGTTTTGAACGCATTGACAGTGAAAATCTTCAATCTGCTGTACTATAAAAAACAGGCTAAAAAAGAAGTTAAGTCATTCATTGATTATGAAACCTTTTTCTATCCTTTAGATGCCATTACTGACTGGAATAAAATTTACGGGAAATCAGGGTTCATCCAGTACCAGATGGTGATCCCGAAAGAAGCCGGCAAGGAAGGAATGAAGCAGATCCTTGAAACTATTGCAGCAAGCGGGAACGGATCGTTCTTAGCGGTTTTAAAGCTGTTCGGGAAAAACAATCCGGAGGCTTATAATTCATTTCCGTTTGAAGGATATACTCTGGCCCTGGATTTTAAGGTCAATTCTAAACTGAAAAAACTGGTGGATAAATTGGATGATATCGTGCAGCAGTTCGGAGGAAGGATCTACCTTACGAAAGACAGCATGAGCAGATCTTCGCTCACCAATTACCTTAAGAATATTCAAAGTTCAAAATTTGTGTCTTTACAGCACAAAAGAATCATAAACAACAATTCATAATGATAGTTCTGGGAAGTACGTCTGAAGTGGCACAGGCATTTGTGGAAAAAGCCCTGCAGGAAGGCGAAAAATTTGAAAGAATATATCTCTTTACTTCAAGTAGGGAAACGACGGAAAGATTTGCAAGACACATTGATGTAAAGTTTCTGCAGCAGTCGGAAGTCATTGAAATTGATCTGATGAAAGAGATTGATTACAATAAATTTGATCATGTCAGTTCAAATGTATTATTTTGTGCTGCAGGATATTTGGGAGATGGAACGGAAGAAGGCCTTTATGATAACAGGAATACAGAAAGGATTATTAATATCAATTATTCAAAGCTGGTTCCGGTGATGAACTTTTTTGCACAGAAATTTGAAAGCAGAAGATCAGGAACGATTATCGGGCTTTCATCAGTGGCAGGAGACCGTGGAAGACAGAGTAATTTTATCTACGGAAGTGCAAAAGCAGCTTTTACAGCCTATCTGAGCGGCCTACGTAATTATCTTTTTGATAAAAAAGTACATGTTCTTACCGTAAAACCGGGTTTTATGGCCACAAAAATGACGGAAGGACTGCCTTTGAATCCCAAACTGACTGCAACCCCAAAACAGGCGGCAGACTGTATTTACAAAGCTTTCAAAAAGCAGAAGAATGTAGCCTATGTATTGCCGGTCTGGGGCATTATTATGATGATCATCAGGAACATCCCTGAATTTATATTTAAAAAATTAAAGCTTTAGTAAAATGAAAAAATTGTATTGTTTTGATTTTGACGGAACTATTACGTATAAAGATACCATGTTTATGTATCTTAAATTCTATGATTCTACCAAATTCCGGATACAATTTTTAAGACACGTTCCCCTTTTTATTTTATTAAAACTAAAGCTTGCTGAAACTGAAAAAGTGAAGAAAAGCTTTATTGGTTCCATCCTGAAAGGCCAGACCCAGGAAAAAATTGAAATGAAATCCAAACAGTTTTTTGAACAACACTATCCAAAAATTGTAAGGGAAAATGCTCTGGACTTTATAAATAATATCGATAGAGATAATACACAAAGTTTATTGGTGACCGCTTCACTGGATATCTGGGTAAAACCATTTGCCGAAAAACTTCAGATGCAGCTGGTATCCACACGTGCGGAGTTTAAAAATGGTGTTTTTACAGGGAATTTTATTGGCAAAAACTGCAACGGAAAAGAAAAACTTTTAAGAATAAAAGCAGAAATAAACGACTCCAAATACGATAAAATAATTGCTTTCGGAGATACTTCCGGTGACCGCCAGATGCTTAAATGGGCAAATGAAGGACATTACCAATTTTTTCACTAATTTTGGGTGGTAAAAATGTAATAATGAAAAGACTGCTTGTTTTATCTACTGCAATCTTAATGAACTGTACCGCTGCGCCGTCTCAAAAAGCATCAGGCAGAGCTGAAAATGCAGAGCTGCTTGTTTCCGAATCGCAGGGAGGTACAGATGAAGCGGGATTTACTATTATTAAGAATGAAAAGGAATTCCGGAACTCCATTAAAGGCAGTTTCGGTCTTATAGGTTTAAAAAAAGAACCGTCTGTCAACTATCCGGAATTTCCGCGAAACAAAAAGGTGATTTTGTATCACATGGGAATTTTCAGATCGGGCAGTCATAGAATTACCAACATCAAAAATACATTCGTGGAAAATAACACCCTGTACGTGGAAGTTCCGGCTGAGCCATCAGGCGGGATGGAGATTCAGGTACTTTCTAATCCATGGTTTATTTTTGCCGTTCCTTCAGATTATCAGTTTACCTCAGTAAAATTAAAATATTCCAATTAAAATGAACAAAATATATTTAGATAACGCTGCAACAACCCCTCTTGCCGAAGAAGTTATAGATGCAATGGTGAGCACCATGAAGATGAACTTCGGAAATCCTTCTTCTACCCACAGTTTTGGCCAGGAAGCAAAGATTCTTATCGAAAATGTAAGAAGACAGGTGGCAGATTATCTTCATGTAACTCCTGCGGAAATTATCTTTACTTCGTGTGGAACAGAGTCAAACAATATGATCATCAAATCCAGCGTAGAAAACCTTGGAGTTGAAAGAATCATCAGTTCTCCGCTGGAACACAAATGTGTTTCGGAGAGCATTTTAGATATGAAGAACAGAAAAGGAGTAGAGGTAGTCTATATTCGTCCAAATGAAAAAGGAGATATCGACCTTAATAAGCTGGAAGAACTTTTAAAATCTTCAGATAAAAAGACTTTGGTAAGCTTAATGCATGCCAATAATGAGATTGGAAATATTGTAGATATTAAAAAAATTGCAGAATTATGCAAAGCAAACAATGCTCTTTACCACTCTGATACGGTGAAGACCATGGCTCATATGAAATTCGATTTTTCAGATATCCCTGTAGATTTTGCTTCCTGCAGTGCCCATAAATTCCACGGTCCGAAAGGAGTAGGCTTTGCCTTTATCAGAAAGTCAACCGGTTTGAAAGGAA
The DNA here is from genome assembly GCF_056172655.1 of Chryseobacterium sp. GTID13. Lineage (NCBI taxonomy): Bacteria > Pseudomonadati > Bacteroidota > Flavobacteriia > Flavobacteriales > Weeksellaceae > Chryseobacterium > Chryseobacterium sp. GTID13. Next base: position 308,799 of record NZ_JAOCMB010000007.1, on the reverse strand, counting down.
TTATTACCGGTGGTCCTCAGGAAAGAAGCCTGAGAGCGGGAACCGAAAATGTTGCCGGTATCGTAGGTCTGGGGAAAGCTTTAGAGCTTTGCATCAACAATATGGAGACATATGCCGCCCATATAAGAGAAATTAAAGAATACGCTATTGAACAACTATCTGTAAAGGTTCCGAATATTAAGTTCAACGGACGAAGCGGTGAGTTGGAGAATAGTGTTGACAGTGTTTTAAGTGCATTGCTTCCATACAAAGATCCTTTGATCGGGCTTCAGCTGGATATGAAAGGAATTGCCATCTCTCAGGGGAGCGCCTGCTCTTCAGGAGCATCAAAGCCATCCATGGTCATGATGATGGTGCTTACAGAGGATGAAATGGAACATTGTACCCCATTACGTATTTCTTTCAGCCATATGACAACAAAAGCAGATATAGATGCTCTTGCAGACGCTTTAGCGGAAATTTCAAAAGACTTCGCTATAGAAAAAACAAATGTTGAGCATAGATAGTCTTATTGCTTAAAAATCGTAATTTTGAATATCCGATTAAGGATTGAAATAAGAATATAATATTAATTTAAATAAAAGAAACAAAATGGCTTTAGAAATTACGGACAGCTCATTTCAGGAAACGGTTTTAAAATCAGATAAGCCGGTATTGGTGGACTTTTGGGCAGTATGGTGCGGACCATGCAGAACTTTAGGACCAATCATCGAAGAAGTAGCATCAGATTTTGAAGGAAAAGCAGTAGTAGGAAAAGTGGATGTAGACAACAACCAGGAAATTTCTATGCAGTACGGGATCAGAAATATCCCTACAGTTCTGATTTTTAAGAACGGTGAAGTAGTGGATAAATTAGTTGGTGTGGCTCCAAAAGAGGTGATCGCAGAAAAACTAAGCGCACACTTATAAAAAAAATAACTTTGATAATGAATGCCTTCCATTTTTGGGAGGCTTTTTTTTAACAAATAATTTGCAGGGAATTAAAAAAGGTGTAATTTTGCAATCACAAAAAAGAAACAACGTTCTTTACAACAACAGAAAATGATCCGGTAGTTCAGCTGGTTAGAATGCCGCCCTGTCACGGCGGAGGTCGCGGGTTCGAGTCCCGTCCGGATCGCAAAAGTTTATAATTTACTTTTAAAAAAATTAGATCCGGTAGTTCAGCTGGTTAGAATGCCGCCCTGTCACGGCGGAGGTCGCGGGTTCGAGTCCCGTCCGGATCGCAACTATTAAATCAAAATAGTACAAAATGCTGTAAAATAGATGTTTTACAGCATTTTTTGTTTTATGTCGGTTCCAAATGGAGCTAAAAAACCACAATCTGAAAGTGACCTATTCAGTGACCTGTTAGAAAGGTTGAAAAAAGGTCACTGAAAAGTAAGAAAAAAGCCTGTTCATGGGCTTGTTCAGAAATTGAACATCTTGTGGGAAGTTTTTAATGATTTTAATTTGAAATTTTTAAAAACGGCACATATGAATAAGACATTCAACCTGCTTTTTTATCTCAAAAAAGCTAAAATCAACACTCAGGGAGAAGCACCCATCTACATGAGAATTACTATTGACGGAAAAATTTCTGAAATCAGTACAAAACGCACCGTATTGCCTTCCAAATGGAACTCCCCGGCTCAAAGTGTAAAAGGGTCTTCGGAAGAATGCAAATCACTAAATTTTTATCTTAAGACATTTGAGCAGAAAGTTTATGATACCTATCATGCACTAATAAGAGAAAGTGAACTGGTAAGCTGTGAAATTATTAAGAACAGACTATTGGGCAGAGATCAAAAAATCGAATGTTGATCCCAATATTTCAGGATCATAATGACAGGATGGAGAAGTTAGTAGGGAAGGAGTATGCTAAGGGAACCTTAACCCGCTATAAAACCTGCTTAAGCCATACCAAAGAATTTTTATGGTGGAAATATGACATTTCTGATATTGATATTAGGAAAATTAATTATGCCTTTCTCAATGATTTTGAATTTTTTTACGAACTGAAAAACTTTGTGGTAACAATACAGCCGTAAAGTATGTTATGAACTTTGGGAAGATCATCAGAATTTGCTTGAATCATGGTTGGTTGGAAAAAGATCCATTTATGAATTATGATTCAAAATTTGATGAGGTAACAAGAGTATTTCTTAATGAGCAGGAACTGAAAAGGCTTTTAACTAAGGACTTCAAAAATGAGAGATTATCATTGGTCAGAGATATCTTTTTATTCAGTTGCTATACGGGGTTGGCATATATTGATACTCAAAAGTTAACTACCAACAACATCAATATTGGATTAGATGGAACCCGATGGATCTTTACCAAACGACAAAAAACGAAAACCACCTCTAACATTCCATTGCTTGCTCAAGCCGAAAATATCGTTGAGAAATATAAAGATCATCCGACCTGTGTAAATAGTGGAAGATTACTTCCTATTCTCAGCAATCAAAAAATGAATGCCTATTTGAAAGAAATTGCTGATCTGTGTGGTATCAATAAGGAATTGACCTATCATATTGCCCGACATACCTTTGCGACAACAGTTACCCTGTCAAACGGAGTTTCCATTGAGAGTGTGAGTAAAATGCTTGGTCACAAAAATATGAGAACAACTCAGCATTATGCCAAGATTCTGGATAGCAAAGTGAGTGAAGATATGATTTCTTTAAAACAAAAATTTCGTAATAAGATTGTTTAGAACTAATTAGATCAAATAGCGAGACTCGATGTGAATTAATAAAGGCTGGAAGATATTATACTGTACAACACATACAACTAAAATCAGAAATATGATAAAAATAGATATTAAGTCGATATTTTAATACCAAATTATTGCTGTCATTATTGACAGCATTTTTTTAGCATGAACTCGATGTAAGAAAGGAGGTACTTTTTTTGGAGGGATTCGAACCGTCTCTTTAAACCTCTTTATTTATCAACATCTTTTAAAGCTGAGTCTCAGGCTACTCACCGAATTACTCACTTTGAAAATGTAGGTTTTTGATTCATTTTACAAATCAAAGATAATAACTTCATTCGTATTTTAATGCATATATATTAAAGTTTTATGGAAGATTTGAAATATCTTCAAGCACTAATCTGGTAAGTATGGTGAAAAAATCGAAAATTACAAAAGGGTTTTATTGTTATCTGTGGTTTGCCTAGTTTTCCCAATGAGAATTGTTAAATGTCTCTTTGGAATTAGTTCCGATTCATTTATATATAAAGTCTACTTAAAACAGTGCATCAAATACTATTTTTTCTATGTTATTACACATCTTCTAAGTTAAACAATTTTAAAGAGATTTATTATTAGAAATTACATTTATTTTTTTGATCCACCTTTTCTTAATATATTTGTTTTAAATCTAAAATTAGAAAATTATAAGAGTAGCCTGAAAATACATATAAAAATATTGCGTTAAGCAGTTCATTTTCTTCGTTCAAATACTGGAAATATTATCACTAAAGAATTATGACTGTAAGATGCGCCCTCTCGGGGCGTGTTTTGCTCATTTCTTTAGTAGGTTATTCCAGTAGCCTGAACGGAGGATGATGTCAATTCACGCTCTTTTTATTGTTAAGAAAAATATCCGTAAAAATACGGGAAGAAAAAGAGTGTAAATACCTATATGTATTTCTTCTAATTTTCTTAGAATTACAAATAATGAAAATAAAAGATTATACGTCAAGTTTTGACGTTAATCTGATTTAGTTTTGTAAAGTAGAATATTGAGAGATCACTATTGGATGATTTTAAAAAAAATTATTTTTGCAGTTAATCACAATATACAATGGAAAATTTTTATTTTAAATCCTTTTTCCTCTGTTTAAGCTCCTTAGGATTCGCTCAGATTCCTAAGTTACCAACTATGGAAAATCCCAATCCCTCTACTTTTCAGAATTATTCTGACCAGAGCTTTACCAATCCCAAAAGGAACAGTACAACTTCTGTAGTTTCCCAGAACTACAATAATAATGTAAGAACTCCCCAAGCATATCAACAGGATGTAAAAAGGGTGCAGGAAGATATCAGGCGGTTTGAACAGGAACAGGCAGAAGCCGAAAGATCTGTATTTTATAGCAGGGTAAAGGCGTTGGAAGATTCAGGATATAATCTGCCCTCGCTTTCTGGAAAGGCAGGAACAAATGCCTATTATAATGCCTTTGATAAACTTTCTGCTCTTGATTCTGAAAACTATTCAACAACTGAAGCTAATTTTATCGTAGAGAATGCTTTTTATGGTGGTAAACAAAATTTTAAGCAGTTTAAAGCCGGAATACAACAGACTGCAAAGCAGGTACTTCAGAAAATGAGAGCTGACAAGCTCGATACTGAAGACAACACCATGAAAAACATTGCTCTGTTTAAGCACTTTTCTAAAAATTATAAATATGATTTTGACGATTATTTCGGAGCGAAAGACTGGACTAAAATGTTTACTACAAAGCTTATGAAAACAGGAAAGGGGCAATGCCACTCAATGCCCTTGTTGTATCTGATGATCGCTGAGCAAATGGGCGCACAGGCTTCTCTCGCTACTGCCCCGAACCACACCTATATTAAATTTTTAGATAGTGAGGATCAGTGGCAGAATATCGAGCTGACAAACGGAATTTTTACAACAAATTCCATGATTTTGGAGTCCGGATATATCGGCTCAGAAGCCTTGCAAAATAACTTGTACATGAACAGTCTGAGTAAAAAGGAACTCATGTCACAATTTTATGCTGATCTGGCGAACGGCTACATTCATAAATACGGAATGGATGAATTTGTAGATAAAACATTGGATAAGGCTTTGGAATATTACCCTAATAATATGTACGCAAATTTGCTTAAATCCATGTATCAACAGGCAAGGTTTAAGCACGTTACCGATAATTTAGGAATTCAGAATAATGAAAATCCGGAGGAACTCCAAAACATTCGCTATTTTCCTAAAGCGGTGGAACTTCTTCAGGAAACGAAAGCACAGTTTGATAGAATTGATAATTTAGGATTCAAATTTATGTCAAGCTCTGCTTATTCGGAATGGCTCGGCAACATGGGAAGGGAAGCCAATAGACAGCAGAGCGAAGAAATTGCAGAAAGAATAAAGCAAATTAATGCTGAAAAACAGAGAAAAAAACAGGAGGAACTGAAAAAAGCACAGGAAGAAAAAAGACGAATTGAAGAGAAGAAAAAGAAAGAAGAGGAAGAGAGACGAAGACTATTTTATCTTAAAACATAATGAATTAATATTTATGAAAAATTTATTACCATTCACAATATTTATTTTGTTCCTGAACTTGGGAACTGCGAAAGCTCAGAACAACCAATTTTATAATGATGCCTACCAGACCATTGACAATATGTTGGAAGACAGGCAAAAATACAGCTTTAAAGATGCTGTTTTCAGCGTAGAAGAAGCATATTATCAGGGAAAACTCGATACAACGGCACTCAATAAAGAAATTAAATTTTTAAAGAGTTTTGCACAGAGTATTTTAAAAAGCAGAGATTTGGAATATAAAGAAGCCGACAAGGAAAAAGTTAGCAAATATTCTGCGGTTTACTCTATTATGTGCCGTTCTCTTCCGGTAGCGGTAAAAGATACAGTTATTCAGTACAAGCCTTTTGAATATGATTTTACAGATGTTTTCGGGCATAACGACCTCCCTAACCTATTTGTATCTAAATTACTGGCTACCCATAAAGGTAATTGTAATTCTATGCCTTATCTATACAAAATTTTAGCAGAGGAATTGGGGGTAGATGCCAACCTCGCATTAGCTCCCAATCATGTGTATATCAAACATCAAATTAAATCTATCGGTTGGTTTAATACCGAGCTTACAAGTGGTATTTTTCCGGAAGACGGTTGGTTGATGGCTTCAGGATATATTCATTTAGATGCAATTAAAAACGGAGTGTTTATGAAAGCACTTAATAACAAGGAAAGCCTTGCTTTATGTCTTTTTGATCTCGCTCAGGCATATAATAGAAGCTATCCCCAAAACGATGGAGAGTTTGTTTTAAAAACTGTAAACAGGGCAGTAGAAGTTTATCCCAATTTTGCTAAGGCTCTAATTTTAAGAGCCGAAACACACAAAAAACAGTTTGAAAATATTATGTTTAAAATGAACCTGGGCAAAGATGTTCCGGAAAATATTAAGATTGCTCAGAAAGATCCAAAAGCTTTGGAGCTGATGGAACTCATGAAAAAAGAATACGGTCACATTTATGATCTTGGTTACAGGCAAATGCCCGAAGAAATGTATCTGGAATGGCTTGTATCGTTAAAAACAGAGAGAAATAAATATGAGAATAAAAAATTATTAAATAACTTTAGCAAATAATCACAATCATGAAAAAATTTTTTTACTTTATCTTTTTCCTGCTGATAGGATTTTCCCATGCTCAGGTAAAAAGCAAAACTTCTCAAAAGCCCGAAAAGCCTTATGTAAATCCTGTAAAGTTGACAAAGGAAGAAAGATCACGCCCATATATGAGCGAGGTTTTGAAGTCCAGAGATTCACTCACTCCACAGGAAGCCGAAAGAAGGAGAAAAAATATTGAACTGGCGAATCCATTTAAAAAGTACGGTTTTTATCCTAAAATAGCCACTTTAAGCAAAGGAAAATATTTGGAGGTTCACGATATTGATAGTATTATTAGTATCGGCTCTGTTCGTTTTAACAGAAAAACAAGAGATATTGTTGAGTTTAGGGAAATTGACCTGACTGATCCGGATGCACAGCCGTATCTCGATACCGCAGGACGTTGGTTTTCGCCAGATCCTTTGAGTGAGGAGTTTTCAAACTGGACACCTTACAACTTTGCCTTTAACAATCCCACGAGGTTTGTTGATCCAGATGGGAGAGAAGCTAAAGACTGGGTAAGAACTGCTAATGCAATTTTTTATGACAGTCGTGTTACCAATCAAGCAGAAGCAGAAAAGGCTTATGGAAAAGGTGCTCAGCATATTGCTCCGGGAGGAGCTGGAAGTTCATATACAGCTTCAGACGGAAACCATTATCAGTTAGGAGATCACGGCTTTGTTTTGAAGAATGGGACACAGCTTTTAGGAGGTGTAGACTATGCTGATTATGCAGTAGATAATTCCGGAAAGACAATGAAGCAAGGGCTTACAGCGGCGGCAGGAGCAATTACAGTAGGTGGTGGTCCTGAAGATGTTCCTGCGGATGTTGTTGCGGCAGGAATATTATCTATCTACGCAACAGGGGCATTAATCCAGAAAATGGATTATGAAATGTCTAAAATAGAAGAAAAGCCGGATGGCCCTACTGGATGGCAATACTCATTACGTGCATCTGCATCTGGACAATATCCTGTTTATTCTTCTGGCTTTTCTACTCCAACAGGCTCTACATTTTTGAATAGAGGAGATGTCTGGAAATATGGGGAAACTACATCAACAGACAGATATACCCAAGGAGAATTAAATCAAGCACGACTTATACAACGAAATGAGTTTAGTGGAACTCAAAGACAAATTAAAATGATGGAAAAAACTAAAATTTATAATTATTTCTTTCAAAATGGTACACTACCTCCGGGTAATAAAATTTTCAGATAAAATATTATGAAATTTGCAATAACACAAGAAGTAGACACAAGATCAGGAAAGAAAAGCGATATTATTCAACAAGTATCAAATGATTTAGAAAATTATCTAAAGGACAAAAATTATGGCTCCGATATCGAAACATTTCTTATTGGTTTTGTTGGAGTTAAAACAAAGCCCGGATATGAAGAATGGTATAAAGAAAGAAAGCCTAAATATACAGCTTATAAGGCTTCTAAAAACCGCATTACAGGGCTTCCTATGGAAATTATAAAAACTTTTAGTTATGATATTAAATTCGACTATGATCTATATGATGAATTTGTAGAGGCATCTGATGAAAATAGTAAAAAGATTTTAATATTAAAGATATTAGATTCGTTTAATCACTTAGACAAGCTCTCAAAGAAAATCAAGGATTTTGATGCTGAAAAATTCAAATCCGATATCGAAATTTTCTTTAAAAAAAATGAATTTATATAAAACAATTTGGCAATGATACTTAGAAAGAACTTTCCTTTAAAAGTTATTTTAATTCTGCTTCTCTGCTCAATAATTTATTCCTGCAATAAAAATGAAAACTCAGGAATGATAATTGAAAAACTTGAAAAATTAAGAAAAGCACCAAAGTTTAAACAAGAGGGTTTATATCCGGGTCTTGCAAATGAGCAACAAAGAGAAGCTCTATCCAAAAAATTAGATGAAGTCATTGACGAATTTAAAAAAGGAGCTAAAAATGGATATAACAATAAACAATATCAGGATTTAATTAGAAAAAATATTTCAAAATTTGATTCTTTTAATTTAGATACTGAAGACAGAGAATATATCTGTGGATTTTTTGAAAGAATAATGGATGCAATAGGATTAAAAAGTTCGGGTGGAATTCTTAATGAATGGCTCTATGGAAAACGTTTCTAAAATCATTTAACCCAAAAGGAATGAAATCTGGTGCAGCAAAGTTAGAAAAATATAAAACCTTATTTGAAAAACAATACGGTGGAATTTGGAATACTGTTTTAGGTCATTCCTAATTATTATGAAAAGTAAAATATTAGAAAATATTTTATCCAAATTATTAATACCTAATGGATTTAAGAAAAAGAGCAATTATTGGGTAATTAGCGGAAATGAATTAACAAAGGTTGTTCATTTGCAAAAATCTCAATTTAGCAATTCATTTTATATTAATTATGGTTATATTATTAATTCTATTCCATTGGATGGTTTGACCATGCACGTTTTTCAGCAAGTTTCTTCATTGGAAGAAAAAGAGAAAAATAGAATTACACAATTACTTAATTTGGATATTGATATTTCTGATTCTGTAAGAATTGAGGAACTAAATAATATTCTTAAAATTAAACTTGTTGATAAAATGAATAGTATAAGTTCAGAAGATGATTTTAAAAAAATGATAGAGAGTTTTTTCAGGCAGATAATGAAGGATTTTCAAATGAGAATGGTTATCATATTCTTTGGCAATTCTCAGACGATGTCACAGGAGAATGGAATATGGCAGTTAAAAACTTTTTGGGGGAAGGACGAATTTTACAATGAATTTAGGCGATGAAATACAGAGAAAAGAATTTTTAGAAGGTAAAGTCCCCAAAATGCAAAAAAACTATGACCAATAATCCATATTTGACTTTTAAAAATGATGAACTGGCAAAATCAAAAATTTTAGCCAAAGAACTGAATATTTCTGAAACTGATTTTATTAATATACAATTTTGGTTTGACTTATTACTATTGAAACATGAAGAAGCAACGAGCAACCATGAAGAGCAATTAATAACTGAAAAAGAATTAGAAGCCAAATTTAACGAGCTTATTTCATCAGAAATCGAAAGGAAAAGTTATAAATATATTCTTCCAAAATTATTGAATTACAATAATGAATTCAACGGTGCTTTTTTCAGATCACTTTATGTTGCAAGGTTGGGATTTTTACTTAGAGAGAATTTGATACCCAAACTTGTTAATGATAAGAAATTAGTTTATTCACCGGAAGATTTTTTCAATGTTACCATTTATCTCAAGGATAATTATTTTGTTTCTCCCAACAGCAACTTTTTAGAAGATATACTAAAAATAGAAAATGTTCGTGGTATTTTCAAACAGGCTACTACCAAAATTAAGTTTGAAACTTTGAAAAATATATTACAGATTATATATCAGAAAACCTATCATCATGATATTATCTGTTTTAAAAAGATTTTAAAATCAGTATCAGAAAAAGATTCCGAATTAATTTCCTATCTGAAGAACTTTCAAGTAGAAAATAAACAAGGTTGCTATAAGATTATTAATGATATTTTGAATTTGGATTTTTTAAAAGATAATTGGAATGACTTTAAGATAAAAATTCAGTTAATTAATTTTTTAGATACTGCCAGAGGTGCTAATCCTAATTCCAGTTGGAACAATAAATTTCAAGAACTATCTGCAATTATTGATAACAAAATGCTTTTACAAATTGTACATACTGTTTTAAAAAATGAAAACTGTAAAATCTATGCATTTGATTATGGAGTGCAATGGGGTGACGATACAGCAAAACGATTTTTAAAATCCGCACAGTGGATAAAAGACATTTTGGAATGAAAAATAGTGGAAAAATTGAAGAAACAAAAGAGTATACATACCATTTATATAAAGCTAAAAATACACTTTGGTATTTTAACCATTTGATAAATAATGAGTTTTCAGGATATAAGTCTGTAAAGTTTAAAAACTCTGAAAATGTCTATGTATGGTTAGAAAATGTAAAAATTGAAGAAAATTATTATTTAGGCAACTTAGCAGAAAATGGTAATTCTCAAAAAATCCTGATAAATGATGTTGTTGATTGGATGATTATTGAAAACGGAAGGCTGATCGGCGGCTATACTATACGGCATTATAGAAATACTCTTGATGATGAAGCAAAAATAAGTTTTGACATTGATTTCGGAGTAAAAATTGATGGTGGAAATGATTTTTTCAACCGGATTTGACTACACCCGAAGGAGCTATAATTAAAATTGAAAATTATTACTCAAATAACGATTTAAAAGGAGTCTTTTCTTGTAAAGATTTTGCAATGGAAGCGGAAAATTTACTGAAGGAAAGAGGCGCAATTATTACCACAGAAATAAAAAATAAAATAACAGAAGCATTAAAATCATCTCTATATGAAACTTATCAATCAAACGAATTTCCAAATTTCGAAAATATAGAAAGGTGTTTTACTCTTGTACAAGAGAAACAGGATCAGCAATTAATTGAAGAAAAGGTTATCTATCAAAACGGAAATTTTACATTCAATAAATTATGGATATAGCGATCTAAAGACGGAGATTGGAAAGTATTAAATCTTTTTGAATGATGAATAAAGACTATTTAGAAAAACAACTAAAAATTTGCATGAAATATTCTCAAATATCAGATTTGGTTGAATTAGATACGCTAATTGCATTGGGCAGAAATTTTAATCCCAATATTCAAATAAATGGATTAAGACATCCTCGAACAGAAACATTAAATGGTTGGTATATTTGGTCAGGAGAATACTCAGAAGCATTTGATTTTTTCAGCCTTCACACGCATATCATTTATTGGAAAATGCTTCTTTTGTTATGTCATATTTAGGACTTCCAGCAGGAAATCGTTTTCTGATAGATAATAAAGGCTATGAAGATGTATGGTTCGATGAAAATTTATTAAATGTATAATGACTGAGTATCATGTTATTTTTGAAGTTCTAAAAATTGAACAGGAATTAGAATAAGGCTCTACAATACAAATAGGAGAAAGATTCGTAGGGCTTTATTATACTGATAATGAAGAAATTCATTTTACCGATGATAACGGTCAGGAGTGGATTTTTTATGATGGCGATACATGCAGTATTATCAGCAAGATTTAGCTAACCTTTAAGAAGGGGCATTGAAAGAGACGATTTATATTCATCCAAAATCAACTGAACACTGGTCAATTTTAACAGATTGTACAATTTATATTTTAGAAGAATTAGAGAGCAAATTGCTCTCTAATTCTTTTATCATTACTCCCATAAATTACTTGTAGTCTATTTACCTATTAACAAATAACAGAATGGTTGAAATATAATTATGGAATTTACTAACTTTTTTAAGCATTTCTTCTCTGAATTTACTAACATCTCTTTCCGAAAGCTTATCATAAATTTCAGCAAAATTAATCATTGTATAACCCATTGACTCAACAATAAGAACAATAGTTGCCATCGTTGACCTTTTCTTTCCGCTAAAAGCACCATTTACTGTAGCTTTGGTCAGTTCTGAATTAGAGTTTGCAGCTATTTTATCATAACTATTGACTATGTCCATACTACCATCTGATTTCGCTGAGGAACTCTTATTGTTACTTAGCATTTTACGCAAAGTAATCGCAGTTTTTATAATTATAATTTTTTCACTTTCTTTAATCATAAATGCAATTAAGCACATAATGAAAAATATTTTGGTATAGTTTTGTATACCAAAATATTTTTTCTTATCTTTGTAAAAGAAGTTACTTAATTGTAATTTTGCGAAACTTCAAAAAATATTAGAAGCTATTCGCTTAGAATCTTGTATCAGAAAACTGGCACTTTTCATTTTACCACAAGACAATAAGCAGATTGCTCACGTTCTAAGCGTGGGCTCTCTTATTCGTGGTAAAGGGTATGCCAGTACCTCTGATACGGTAGGTAGAGTTCCACGCTGTTTTTTTCAATGATGTCCGCCTTCTCTACATTTCTCTAAGCTGCTTTTACTATAAAGATTAGATAGGATACAATGGCAGCGCATCCATTGGAGCTTTACAGTTCACACTCGAGGTTAATTTCATTCATATTAATTCTTTATGATGTGTTTAGGTTGGAGGTTTTGTAATCTCCCAAAACTTCCTCCTAGACAATATTTAAAACACAATGTAACCATAAAAGGCCATCAAATGAAAATAAGCAGCACCTATTATAACGATACTTAGTTATCTTTTTGTTACAGAACAATAAGAAATAAAAAAGCCCTTTCCGCAAAAGTTGACAGCTGAGCAGGAAAGAGCCTAATTGCTTAATTAAATTAAACTTTTCAAATTTATGAAAAAATCCTATACCAGCATAGGGAGCATAGCTTTTGTCTTTATGCTGACGGTAGCAGGCGTCTCTTTTCAGGCACAGGTACAGAGCAGTTCTGATACTATTCCTCGAAAAATTCCTCCTGAATCTTCCGTACTCAGGAAAAAACCGATACCTTATCCCCTTCAAATAAGCCCGCTTTAGAAAAAGTAAACCATATTGAAGAAGTAGTACTCAATGCAGGGTATTATAAAGTCAAAGATAAGGAGCGCACTGGAAGCATAGCAAAAGTATCGGCAAAAGATATCGAAAACCAGCCTGTATCTAATGTACTGTCTGCTGCCCAGGGAAGGATGTCGGGGGTAAGCATTACCCAGAATACCGGAACTCCGGGAGGTGGATTTGAGATCCAGATCAGGGGAAAGAACAGTATCCGACGTGAGGGTAATGAACCCTTATATATTATAGACGGGGTTCCACAGGCTTCCGAGACCCCTTCGCTGTATTCTAATAAAATCTTTCCATGGTCTTCCATCAATCCCCTGAACGCTATCAATCCAAATGATATTGAAAGCTTTGAGATTTTAAAAGATGCGGATGCGACAGCTATTTACGGATCAAGAGGAGCCAACGGGGTGATTATTGTAACCACTAGAAGAGGAAAGAAAGGACGATCTGAGCTCAAGTTTAATACCTCGTATTCCTTAAGCAGGATTACCAGGCCTATGGAAATGATGAACACGGAGCAGTACATCAGTATGCGTCGCCAGGCATTCCAGAATGATAATGTAGCCTATCCCGCTACCATGTATGACATCAACGGAACCTGGAACCAATCCCGATACACCGACTGGCAGAAAGAACTGATCGGAAACATGGCAGATGCCTACAGCGTTCAACTGTCGATGAGTGGCGGCTCTGAAAACTTTTCTTACCAGATCAGCTATGGTCATAATGAGCAGACCACTGTTTTGCCGGCTGACTTCAAATATAAAACCAATAACATCAATGCCAATTTCAGTTATCTTACTCCCGACAGGAGAATGGAATTTAGCCTGGTAAATACCTTCTCTTTTCAGCAGAACAATGTGCAGAATGATGACCTTACGCTAAAGAGTATTATGCTGAGCCCCAATGCTCCGACGCTTTATACCGCAGAAGGGAACATCAACTGGGAGAACGGAACCTTTAACAATCCGGTGGCTTCGCTTCTGAGCGAATATTCCAATAAGACCGCCTTTTTTAATAACGGCCTTAATGTGTCCTATAAGCTGTTTCCTTTCCTTTCATTAAAAATGAACGCCGGAATCAGCTATCAGAATTTCGAAGAACGCTCGATAAAGCCCCATACGATCAATAACCCTTCTTTTGGACAGACCAGCATGAATTCCACCTCTTCCCGGAATAACCAGGTGAACTTTTCCTATATCCTCGAACCCCAACTGGTGGGCGCTTACAAAACCGGAAATCACCAGTTTGAATTTTTACTCGGAGCAACCCTGCAGAAAACACAATCGGAGCAGGGAGCCATTCAGGAAAAGGCTTTGAAAGCAATGCTTTGATTGATAATATTGGAGCCGCCAGCGTAAAGACCATTTCTGATCAGGTTCGAAGCCAGTATAACTATACGGCAGTTTTTGCCCGTTTTAATTATCAGCTGAAGAAAAGATATATCTTAAACCTTACCGGAAGGCGTGACGGTTCCAGCCGATTTGGTGCCAATAACCGTTTCGGAAACTTCGGAGCGGTAGGAGCAGCATGGCTTTTCTCAGAAGAGCCATTTCTGAAAGATATAAAATGGCTGAGCCTGGGTAAGCTTCGGGGAAGCATCGGAACCACGGGAAACGATAAGATAGGAGATTACCAATATCTCAATACCTATATTATTTCATCGGGTATCTATAACGGGCAGACCGGTTTAAATCCGGCGAGGCTGTATAACCCTAATTTCAGTTGGGAGAAGACTCTGAAAAAGAACTGGCACTGGAAATAGGACTTTTCAACGGACGTTTTAATTTTTCAGGGGCCTATTATGAAAACACCTCTTCCAATCAACTGGTAGGAATTCCGCTTCCTGCCACCACGGGCTTTCCTTCTGTTCAGTCCAACCTTCCGGCAAAGATCAGGAATACAGGCTGGGAATTCGACACTTCCGTTCAGGTCTTAAGAAAAGGAAAACTCAGATATGAAACCTCTTTTAACCTGAGCATTCCCAAGAATACGCTTGTAGAATTCCCGAATCTCGAAGGTTCTACCTACTCCAATCAGTATATGATCGGCTATCCGACAACCATTGCTAAGGTGTACCAGTATGAAGGCATAAACCCTGCCACCGGATTGTATAAGTTTACAGATTTCAATGGTGACGGAAAGATTACCTCTCCTGACGATAATAAGGCGGTGGAAAAGCTGGGTGTCCGGTTTTTCGGAGGATGGTCGAATCATTTCAGGTTTGGAAACTGGTCAGCATCTTTCCTGTGGCAGTTTGTAAAACAGAGAAACTGGAATTACAACCGCCAGATGCTTCTGCCCGGGGCACTCAGCAATCAGCCTGTAGAAGTATTGGACGCATGGTCTCCATCTAACCCGGGAGGCAGCTATATGGAATATTCAGCAGGGTACAACCCCCAGAAGCTTTCCCTGCACGGGTTCTTTCAGAACTCAACAGCGGCAATAAGTGATGCTTCCTATATCAGGCTGAAGAATGTACAGCTTAACTACCGCATTCCCATGCAAAAGCTGGGCATCAAAGAAGCTATGATCTATGTGCAGGGACAAAACCTTCTGACCATCACCAATTACTTTGGAATGGACCCGGAGTTTTATCTCGTAGGCTACCTGCCACCACTGAAAACCTATTCCCTGGGATTTCAGGTGACTTTTTAACGATTAAGATTGATGATTAGTGATTAAAAATTAAAGATAAAGATTTGGGATCATTAACAATTGAGATAATTGATGATTTTATATGTAATAACTTTTAGCAACTAACAATGAAAAATATTATAAACTCTATAATAGCGCTTCTTTTGATGCTTTATGCTGCTTTAAGCGCAGTATCGTGTGAGAAATTTATAGAAACAGATTTTCCGAACAACCAGCTGGCCACAGAGCAGGTATTTGAAGATGAGAAAACCGCAGATGCGGCGCTCGCTGGACTATACTCGGGACTATGGACCGGTTCAGTAATCAGTGGCACGACAGACGGTTCCGGTGCTTTACTCGGAAATTATACCGATGATATTACTTGCGTTTTCACCAGCGCCGGAAACGGCATCCTGGATATCTATCATAACCAGCCGCTGGCAACCAATGCTACCGTGAACCAGGTATGGACTACGGCTTATCAGCAGGTGTATATGGCCAACAGCATTATAGAAGGTGTGGAAAAATCCAAAAGCCTTTCGGTATCAGCAAAAAGCAGGATAAAGGGAGAGGCAATGCTCGTCCGCAGCCTTATTTACTATTACCTCTACCAGATGTATGGGGAGATTCCCTACACTACTACAACAGATTATGTCTATAACTCGACTTTAAGCAGAATACCTAAGAATGAATTCCTGCCAAGACTAGAAGCCGATATATCGGAAGCGGTGAACCTTCTGCCCTCAGCATACCGGAATGCAGAAAGGATTTATATTAATAAGGCAGCAGGCCTGGTTTTACAGGCAAAAATGAAAATGATGCTGGGAAGATGGCAGGAAACCGAAGCTTTATGCCAGACGATTATTCAGAATGCTGACTATGTTTTTCAAAATGACCCTTCTAAAGTATTTCAGAAAACAGGAAAGCATATTATCTGGCAGCTGAAACCTAAGAACAATACTGACCCGACAAGTGAAGCCGTGCTCTATAACTTTGTGGGCGCGCCTACTTCATTTATTTTGAATCCGGATCTTATAAGTTCTTTTTCAGCCACCGATCTTCGACGGCAAAACTATTTTACCGCTGTGGTGTTTGGTTCCCAGACCAATTACAAGCAGACCAAATATAAAATAACTACCGCTACCAATACGACAGAATATTCTATCATCTACAGGTTAGAGGATGTATGCCTGATGCTGGCAGAAGCTTTAACCATGCAGAACAAAACAACCCAGGCAGTTCCTTTCATCAATCAGACAAGACAAAGGGCGGGGTTAACACCACTCAGTACTTCCATTTCGCAGGCTCAGGCGATGGAAGAAATAAAAAGTGAAAGAAGAAAAGAATTTTTTGCAGAACATGGAAGTCGGTTTATAGACCTGAAACGGTGGGGACAACTGTATCTCTTACAACCTGTAAAGCCTAACTGGAAAGCGACCAATCAATATCTGCCGTTGCCGCAGAAAGAAATGCTTTTGAATAGTCACTTAACACCACAAAATGATGGATATTAAGGCGTCACATATTGATTATATCACTTTCAAATCTTTCCTAAGGCGAAATTTCTCTGTAGTAGTATGGATATTATGGATATTTCTTCTCATTATTATGCCACAAAACCTTTCAGCCCAGCGGTATGAGCATCTGGAAAAGCTGGTTAAGGATACCGAAGAAATGAAATTTCCTGAGGCTTCTGATAACGGTAAATGGCTGGCATGGTATATATTCTCTGTTGACGGGACAAAGAGTATGATGCTGCAAAGAACAGGAAATAAAGACCACAGAACGGAAAGAAAAAATATTGATTTTATCATTTGGGTGGGAAACGATCTCGCGATACAGACAAAAGATACATTGGAGTATCTTAATCCCGAAACCGAAAAGTCCCGTTTTTTTTATCACGTAAAAAAGTTTATCTACAATAAACAGCAGCATGCCTTTATGGTGCTGTATACTGAAAAAGATGAAAGCAGGCTGGAAGTTTATGATACTGATCTTAGCCGTCGACAAAGTATTTCCGGTATTCAGCATATCTATTCTGAAGGGGATGAGACCATCGCCAGGAGAAAGACAGGTGATCTGATTGAAGCATTAATTTTAAAGAATGGAGTTTTTGAAACAATCTTTTCGACCCATGATGAGCTGAGCAATATTTTGCCTTCAGGAATGAAACAGAAAGGCTTTGTGATTCAGACCCGAAAGAAAGGTAAGACCAACCTCTATTATGTTTCTCAGGATAAAAAACAATATATTTTTGATGGAAGCAGTTACGCTGACTATGATCAGATGATGCTGAATCCTTCCCGTTCTGATAATAGTATTGTCCTTAAATTAGGAAAGAAAATCCTGCCAGAAAAAGGAATGGTTGATATCTGGTACGGAACGGACTTCGACCTTAAGAAACATGCAAAAGCGGTAACTGAATACATCCAGGTGAACTGGGAGCCCGTGAGCGGAAAGCAGGTTCTGATGACCCGTTCCGGACATTTTGGAGAAACGGCGATCGGCAATTCACGCTACCTGACGTATGAAACCGATAAGCAGCAGGTGGATAAAATGGATAAAGCAGGAGGAAATAGCTATGACAGGCTGTATCTCTGGAATGCGGTAACTGATACCTATACTTTGATTACGGATCTGCGGAAACAGATGGTAATCTCACCGTCCGGTCAGTACCTGCTAATTCAGAGGGAAAACAACTGGCAGCTGTACAATACGCTAACCTTGGTGATGGAAGATGTAAAGGTTTCTGCGGCTATGGTTCCTTATTTTACTTCTGAGAAAGAAGTTCTATGGGTAGGAGGAAACAGGATCTCTGAATATAATCTGGCCACTGAGAAAATGAAAGAAATGTTTACCGCAAATGATGATTCAGAAATCGAGCTGGTGAATTTTACAAGAATCAGTACGGAATTAGGATACGGAAGAGATTTCAGGACCGTAGATATCAAAAAGAGTTTGCTGTTAAAAATCACGGGTTCGAAGACCAGTCATATCACTTATGCCGGTTTAAGAAACAGGCAGCTGCAAATCATCCAAAAGCCTACCCCTGATGAGATCACGGCATTTAAAAAGCTGAATCAGGGTGAAAATTATTACTGGATTGAGGAAAGCTATAATAAACGGCCAAGGCTTGTAGTAAAGAAAGAGAAAGAAAATCCAAAAGTTCTTTATGTTTCAGATCAGAAGAATCAGAAATTTGAACAGGCAGAGCTTATTAAGATTTCCTACAAAGGCTCGGATGGAAAAACCATAAGCGGAGCTTTGTATATGCCGATGAATTATGACCGCTCAAAAAAATACCCCGTTGTTATCCATGTGTATGAGAAGCAGGATTATATGACCAAAAGATTCCTGCGACCTTCCTTCTCGAATCCCACAGGGCTGAATATCCCGCTGTTGATGGAGGAGGGCTTCGCCGTACTGCTTGCTGATATCTCGCAATCTGACAAAGGAGCAGGAATTTCAGCACTGGAAAGCATTAATAATGCCTTAGACGAATTACAGAAGATTAGGAATGTAGATATGACAAAGATTGGACTCATGGGACAGTCTTTTGGCGGTTATGAAACCAATTTTATTGCGGGTCATTCAAACCGTTTTGCAGCCTATGTCTCAGGATCAGCAGTTTCTGATGTGGTACGGACTTATTATGCGTACAATTATCATTTTAATGCTCCCGACTATTACAGGTATGAAGGGCGCCAGTACTGGTTTAAGGCTACGATGGCAGAAAATCCTGAAAAATATATCAAAAATAATCCGATAATGTTTGTTCAGGATGTCAGTGCACCCATGCTGTTGTGGACGGGGACTGATGATGGCAATGTAAGCCCAGAAGGAACCAAATCCATGTTTATTGCCTTAAGGAAATACCGGAAGCCTGTTATTGCCCTGTTTTATGTTAAGGAAGGTCACAGTTTAAGCAGGGTAGAAGCACAGAAAGACCTGACCGTGAAAATTCTGGATTGGTTTAATTATCATTTGAAGAATGAAAAAAATATCCCCTGGATACAGAAATACATAAAGGGTGCTCAATAAAGTGCACCCTTCTTTTAGTAGTTAGTAATAGCTAACAGTTAAGGAATTCTGAATAATTCTGTTTCGCAACTGGATTCATACAGGTCATGGACACCGGAAGCGTCACTTACCGTACAGACAATACCAGTATTATCTGTCGTACACAGCTGACTAGTCATGACACAAGGCTGTTCCGGATTTTCAAGATCAATTTTCCATCCAGGAATATCAGCTTTTTTAGTCTCTGATGCTACATTGGTAGCATACGCACTGCCTGCTCCGATTAACAGGATAGCCAATGGCAATGCGATTTTTCTCATTTTTTTCATTGTTATAAATTTATTATTGGTGCCTACTCTTTGTACAGGTTTTCGGCTTCCCTGAAATGAAATGTTGAGTGATGTTTTGCGCAAAACGATATCTGATCAGTTCATTTTCTATCATTACATACAATTGGTTTCCCTGTATGGTAAATTGTACACGTTGCTCCTTATTCCTGTTGGGAATACTGATACTGCCAAGGTATTTCTGCTCTTGAATAGAATAAAGATCAAGTATAATGGCTTTATTACCCCTATCTTTTTCCAGCTTTCCTTTGCGGTCCGACTCCACAAACAGAACCCCTTTATAGGCAATTGACCTTTTGTTGACCACCAGCGGATTGTTAAGCTTTCTGCTGCCATCGGCTAAGTGGGAAAGACCTAGCCGCGGGATGCTGACGGTATCAATAGTCCTGAATACATGTTTTGATTTCAGATTTCGATCAGTAACTACAAACATGTTCTTGTAATGGTAAACATAAACAACCTTACCAGTAAAAGAATCATAATTTAATTGCCCATCGGGTTCAAAAAAACCTTCTTTATTCTTTTCCAAAAGCTCTGGATTAAACCTTACAGAATCCTTGCTTCCTTTACTGATAATCCCCAGACTCTGAATCTGCTTTTTGCGGTGGAAAGCACCTATGAGAAAGTGATTATGATCAATTCGTTTGATTTTCCTGAAATATGTTTTTCCAATATTTTGCTCAGGGAGTTTATTGCTCCCGGTTGTTCCTTCAAAAATGATCGGGATTGTTCCGTCATACAATGTGATAAGACCGTCTGTAACTTCAAGCAGGGGAGACCTGAAATTAATGTCTGTGCGGCTGAGTTGCAGATTTTTTCGTTCCATTCCCGTAAAATTGGTAATCTTTGTGAGTGAAAACGATGCTGTGTAATTCCCAAGATATAGGGTATCGCCTGAAAAGCCGGCAAAATAATAGGAGTTCAGTTTTAAATCATACGTACCATTTTTAAGAATAGGATGCTGTAAAAATCTTCTTTGAAAACCATTATCTTTCTTAAGAATATATTCTGACTTTTGATACATGATGAGCATTGCGGTGATACAGAGGCCTGCTGTGATTAGAAGGCTGAAGAAGAGCTTCCCTTGTTTTTTGTGGTTTGCATACGTTTCGATACTAAGGGCAACTACAGCAACCAGGACACATATCAGATTAAAAATGAGATGTGTTTGCCAATCCATTTTTTCAAGAATTCCACCGCAGGAACAGGGAATAAACTCACTATAATTGAGGATAAAATAAATATAGATACTAAAGAGAAGCATCAGTATGTAGGAACCGTACAATCCAATGAATCTCGTTTTATCAAATATCAAAAAGAAGCAGACCAAAAGTTCAAGGAAAAGTATTCCATAGGTAATTATTATAGCATAAGCACTTAACAATGGAGACTGGGCGATTTGAACCTGAAAGTTTTCAAAATCAAATATTTTGCTGATGGCTGCGTAGCAAAACAACAGGATAAAAAAATAAGCAATCCATATGGGAAGTTGTGTCAGTTTCTTTTTCATAATAAGATTTTAACAATGGTATAATAATGTCCAGAATACTTTTACACCACAATAGGTAGGCATAGCAGATTTTTCGTTTACCGTGATAGTCGTAGTGAAAGTCCCTGTGATTTTCCATATTCCACTAACGGGACAGGCTGTTCCCGATTCAATGATGAGTAGCGGCTGAGTTTCCATATTGGTTCAAAGTTTGGTTACTTACTGATTTTCCAGTTATCCCGATCTTTTGGAGGGTCGGTTTCACCGATTTCCGATTCTTTTTCAAGTTGAGCACTGTCTGATTTTAAGACGATTCTTTCAGTCGTAATGATAGGTACATCCGGATACGGAATATGCGGTAGGCTTTCTTCGCGACAGGATAAAATAACAATTGAAAGTAAAATTCCTGCAATAATATGCAGTATTAATATTTTGGTTTTCATGATTTTGGGATTAAATAATTAACAATCCCGGCCGGTAGTTTTTTAGAATTCTGAAAGCGAATTTAGAGCATGAATTTTTCGAAAAAAAGGTTGATGGAGCCCATTTATAAATTTTTAGGAGCCTATTTATAAATAGGCTCCATATGTAGTAATAATATAATTAATTGTAAATCAGATGTTTTTATTGAATTTGTTAAGTGTAATTCCTAAAGTGAAGAAATAATTTTTTGCTTGATTCATTTTGCTTAATTTTGAATGATATTTATAATATCATTGACATTATATTGTTAAATTGTTTTTATTTTGAAAATAATATTCTGTTTTTTCGTGTTCTTTTGCTTTTTAGTTAATGGTCAGAAATATTCTGATTACAGGGTACGTTATGATAATTTTGAAGAAAACGATGAACGTGCTCTTGAGTTTGTCAATGCATATATTAAAGAAGCGAAAGTATTTAAAAATTATAAGGAGCTAACCCAAGCGTATCGGGACGCTGTCAGCTTTTCAAGAAATAAAAAAATAGAATATGCAGATAGTGCTGTATGGGCGGCATCCCAAGCAAGTGACCCTGATCTTATTGGAAATTCCTACCTAACAAAAGGAAGTGTTTACTATTTTACCTACAGAAAGTATCAGAAGGCTCTTGATGAGTATCTGAGGGCTTGGCAATACTTAAGCAAAAGTAAGGATCCCTATCTGTATCATAAAAATATGTATCATATAGGAGTTGTCAAAAGTTATCTTGGATATTATGAAGAGGCTTTTACACTTTTTTCAAAATGCCGTTCCTATTATAGGGATACAAATGTTCCTCCGGATTTTCCTAACCTTC
The DNA here is from genome assembly GCF_056172655.1 of Chryseobacterium sp. GTID13. Taxonomy (NCBI): domain Bacteria; kingdom Pseudomonadati; phylum Bacteroidota; class Flavobacteriia; order Flavobacteriales; family Weeksellaceae; genus Chryseobacterium; species Chryseobacterium sp. GTID13. The sequence continues at coordinate 286,152 of NZ_JAOCMB010000007.1, read as the reverse complement.
AGTATAACATGAAAAAAGGCTATCTGAACAGCCTTCACCAGATGGCTATTTGCCTGTTTTATCTGAAAAAAATAAAAGAAGTTTCCCAGCTCATTAATGAAGGATTACAAGCTTCAGCCGGAGATAAAAATTTTTATATAGAAAGAAGCTATTTTTATAAGCTCAGCGGGATTTTAGCTTATCTAAGGGAAAATGACAAAGAAGCTTTATATGACTTTAACATCGCTTTAGCAGGGATTGAAAAGAAAAGTGATTTTACTAATACATCGCTGATCTATTATTTAAAAGGTAAAATTCTATTAAGAAGCCGCAAAGAAAATGAGGGTATTAATTATTTAGAAAAAGTAGATAGTATTTTCCTGAAGCGAAATTTTGCCCATCCTTCGGTAAGAGAGGTGTTTGAGCTGCTTATCACACATTACAAAGACAAAAATGATAATAAGAAAGAATTGTATTATACCAAACAATTATTGCAGTTTGACCGGGTGATGCATAATGATTTTAAATACCTTTCAGGAAAAATCATTAAAGAATATGATACCAATGACTTGCTTTCATCCAAAAAAGACTGGAATCCTCATCATTTTACGGATATATTGTGGCCGGGATTTCTTTCGGAGCTTTGCTTTTAATTTCTGTAAGATATTTCAAGGTGAAAAAAGGGTTAAAAAGTACCAGATTGCCGGTGATCAGACTTTAGGAGAAGAGAACCATAAAGATACGGTTTCGACCAAACTATCTAAGCTGCCTGAGAACCTGGCAGATGAAATATTGAATAAGCTCAAAATAATGGAACAAAACAAATTTTATTTAGAAAAAGGGCTTACCCAAAATGAGCTTGCGAAAAGGCTAAAAACGAATACTGCTTATTTATCGGCGGTTATTAATGAATATAAAGGAACTAATTATAATACATATCTCAATAACTTGAGGATTGAGTATGTTAAGGAAATGCTAAGAACCAATGCGCAATGGAGGAAGTATTCTGTTGATACGATAGCTGATGAATGCGGATTTGCCAACAGACCCAAATTTTCTAAATTTTTTATAGAATTAACTGCTTTAACTCCTTCAGAATTTATTCAAAAAATCAATGATGAGTTTGGTGATTCATAATTTTATTGGGTTTCATGCTGTGTAATTTACCATTAAGCGTTTGTTATAATTCTTTAAAATTCATACTTATTATTTAAAATATGCATGCCAATTCGTTTTTTAAAAAGTGTAAGCGATTAGAGACTAGTTTAGGGAAAAAGCTTCAACAGATTAGTTTTGATCAAAAAAATATTCCTATTGATTTATATGAGAGATCATTGATGGAAATTGATTCTGTAATAAGAATCATTAAGCAGGAGGTAAGTTTATATCAGTTTTCAACTGTTGCAGACGAAGTTTATTTCTTCAAGGAAATCAAGCCCGTTTTCATTTCGCAGTTTATTTATTTTTCAAAGCTTTTATCAATTGAGGCAGCCAAACCAAATGCAGGAGAGTTAAGCCTGAAAGAATATTTTGAATGCGAATTGGAAGCATTGAAAAATTTTTATGAAAACCACATCGATTTTTATGAGTACTATAGGCGTAGAGCCACCTATCTTGATCAAAAATATTTCGTCCGGAATCAGTTTGATCTGAAAACGAAAATAGAATCCGGTCTTTATGATTATGATGAAAAATTTGCTACTTCACATGACCACCTTATTTCCCAAATTATTGCCAATGACCGATTGGAAAAATTCCTTTTGAAATCTATTGCAGAAATTAACGTGTATGTATACGAAAAAATAACCGATAAATCCCCGCTCCAATGGTCGGCTTCAAAATCTGCTTTGGTGGAACTTTTGTATGCGCTCCACAATACCCGTTCATTTAATGGTGGCAATATTGAGTTTAGCGAGATTATTAAATTTACTGAAAAGTCACTCAATATTAACCTGGGAAACTTTTATAAGACACTTCATGAGATAAAAAGCAGGAAAACCAACCCGACTAAATTCCTTCAGCTGCTCAGTGATCATTTGAATCAATCATTCCAGGATGGTGATCAATAGGCATTTTTCCCTGTTTGTACACGATAAATCAAATTATTAGTGCTTTTCCCACAATTCCTTTATTGATAAGGGGTATATAAAAATCTTTCGGTAGTACCGAAGACCTACCGAAAGAAATCCCGCCTGATTCCGAAAATTTGTCAAATAAAACAATTTTTGAAATCATGGCAATATCCATTATCACCAAAGAAGACCTTCAGCAATTTAAGATTGAATTACTGGAAGATATTAAAAGCCTGCTTCAGGTAAGAACGACAGAACAAAAATTATGGCTTCGTACATCCGAGGTCAAAAAACTTCTGAATATTTCTTCGGGAACCTTACAGAATTTGAGGATTAACGGAACCCTTTCTTATACGAAGATAGGGGGGATTCTGTATTATAATTACAAGGACATTGAGAAATTGCTTACGGATTCTAAATAGTCACAGAAAACAAAAAATCATGAATCAGACTAAAGATATCATTAGTTTTTTCGGGCATGTCATTAAAGATAGCCGGATGTATCCTTCTCATATCAGTATATATGTTGCTCTTTTTCAGCTTTGGAGCATGAACAGGTTTCAGAGCCCTTTTCGCATTTCTCGCGCAGAAGTTATGCAATTGGGTAAGGTAAAATCTTTAGGAACCTATCACAGGTGTATCAGAGAATTACATTTGGCTGGATTTATTATGTATTTCCCCAGTTACGACCCTTATAAAGGAAGCTTAATTGAGATTGTAGATTTTGATCAGCCTGAATCATTAATAAACAAAACATTCTGGGAGCAAGAATTAACCATACAAAAGGTAAGCGTGTTTTCTGCACCTAAGCTTTATGAAGTAGAATTATATTTTAATGAACGTGATCTACCTTCTGCTCAGGCACATGAGTTTTATTCCTTTTATGATTCTCAGAATTGGAAATTAAGTGACAGGAAATTAATGAACAGCTGGCAGGCTGCTGCAAGGAATTGGATTTCTAAGGAAAAAAATAGGTAGCTAAAATTAATAAAAGAAAGTAAATGAAAAAGATAGATCCGCAAACACCCCTTTGGAAGCTGACGGTCGAGGAATTTTTGGAAATTATTAAAAACCTCAATTCGGAAAACAGGCATGAATACGGGCTCAAAGGATTAGCAAAAGTTCTGGGATGTTCCGTTTCAAAAGCTTCGGAAATAAAATCCTCCGGAATGCTGGATGAAGCCATTATCCAAAAGGGGAAAATTATCATCATTGATAAGCAAAAAGTACTGGAAATTTTTGGCCGGAAATAACGATGTATTATCAGGAGCTTATACAAAAATTTTGGGAATCTGGCCCAAAAGCGCAATTGGGTACCACTGCTGTTGCAATATACCTGTATTTGCTGAAATTGGCAAATGATAATAACGGATACGATGTTACTGTTTCCGACGTAGCGATTGGTAATACACTAGGACTAACAAGAAAAACGGTAAAATCTGCAAGAGAAGCGCTGCGGAACTCAGGGCTGGTCCGGTACGAAAGTAAAAATGGGTACTCCTGTTCTTACAGAATAGTTCCAGATTATCCTTTATCAATCCAAAAGGATAAAGAAGACCAAAAGGCAAAAATCAAACGTAATCCCCCAGTAGCGATCGCTAAAGAAAATGAAAATTTGCCTGTGGTTGATTTATCCGTCAGTACTATCGAAATTACGGAACAGAAAGAGATGGCATCCTTTGATAATAGGGAGCCTGAGCCTTTTAAAATAATAGCCAACATCCCTTCTTTGGAAGAATTTATAGACTATGCTAAAACGCTGAGCGGCTATGAAGAATTTATGCATTCCGCTATTAAGGAGAGGTACGCTTTATGGGTAAATAGTAACTGGTGTAATAATTTGGGGAAACCCATAACCAGCTGGAAATCCTCATTGAAAAATCTTTTGCCCTATATAAAAAACGGGACAGATAACGGACTCCTGTCTTTAGATGCAATCCCTACTATTAAACCTCCAAAATGATCCTTTAAAGAACATAAGTATTGGTGTTTATCTATTTAAAATTTTAAAACTGTAAAAATGAAACTATCAGATATAAAACCTGGACAGAAAGTAAATCTCAATAGAATTATTGCCGAGTATCAGGGAATTCAAAAAGTTAGAATACCCAATTTCGGGAAAGTGGAGAAAAGAGTTTTCAGAATAGATGAAACAGGGGAGTACCTGTATTATAACCTTAATGAGGGCTCAAAAACATTAAAAAGTGAGAAAATTAAATTTCTATAAAGGTCTTTCAATCTGAACAAAGTTCTGTTAAAGATCAAAATTAAAGCAGGCTAAAAATATAAATTATGGTTATTCCGGAAAAAGATGTAAGGCTTGTCAGGAGGATATTTGAAGATAAAGATGAGAGAATTCCCGAAAGAATACGTCTGGGCAATCATTTTGTGGACGATTTTATTTTTGAAGATCAAGAAACTGCTGATATTCCGATCAATGTACTACGTGTTATTTTTAATATTATCTCGATTATCAGCAGTGAGCAGTTCCGGCCTGAAGACCGTCCGAAGCAGCTCTCTTTATTTGATGAAGAATTTGAAACCAAAAATAACATTTTTGCATCTATTAAAATCAGGAACAATAAAATCTCTCCGAGTGGCTCAACCAAACAGGTTGCGGAAGCGTATGAGTTTCTTGCCCGGTTCAAAATGGGCTGGTATAAATCCGTAAATTCAAAAGGAAGAGAGATTAAAACATTCGGAGGGCTTATTTCCACCCCGAGTTACGACCAACGTGGTTATACCAGCTTTCTGATCAGCAGCTACTGGCTGAAAAAGCTGATGATTATTCCCGAATATAACTACATCCTGTATAATCTGGTATATAATATCAGAAACAACAAGCACATTATTTTTGCCATCTGGCTTTCAAAACTTCCCGAAGGTGGAACCATGATGAAACTTTCATCACTGAACAAAAAGTTTGGACTGAATTATAAAACCGCGAATGATTTTTGCTTCAAGTTTCTCAAAACTGCAAAAATAAATTTCAACAGATACAATACCCTTTCATTCAATTATCATTACAAAGGTGATTTTATTTTCATTCATCCTTTTTACAATAAAATGGTAAGCGGTACCGATATGTCGGAGCATACAGCAGAGAAATCAAAAATTGCAAAGAGGCTCTATTATTTTCAGAAAAGGTATGGCCTGGGACAACGGGAAATGCTCCAGTTTTCCTACCAATACAAAACTATTCCGCAAACCCGTCAACTGATAGAAAAGGCTTTTGGCGAATTTATAAGGATGAACAGGCTGGAAGGAATAAAATCCACGAATTATCAGGGAACGGCTTTTTTAAGCAAGATACAGGAACTTATTGTACAATTCTACAGAGAGACAAAAATGGGGGAAATACTGCCTAACGGTTATCCTGTTATTCTGTGATTTCGGAATAGCGCTCATCCGTATTTCGGATTTGTACTCATTCGGAATTCGGAATTGCACTCGCTGAAGTTAAGAAAATGTTAAAATTTAGAATTTTATGAAGCTGATTTCGGAATTGCACTCATTCCGATATTGTAAAGCCAGTGAAAATGACAGATACGCTAAAAAGAAATGAAGAAAACATAGTTCAATTCGGATTTGCGCTCATGCGGTAAAGGGCCTCTTTTCGGAATTGCGCTCATTTGAAAATCATTGCAAACGCTTTACGACAGGCAGATACCGAGAACTATTAAAAGTTTATTTAAAAGATAATAAAAGTCTTTTTTTATTAAAAGGGAAATCCCGGGTAAAAAATTGCTTTAAAAAGAAAAAAATGAATTGCGAAAAAATCAAACAGAAAGTCGGAATCCGGACGGTTTTAGAATCCTTCAATCTTTTTCCTGTGAAAGAAAACGGGAAAACTGCCTTTTATTTTGCGCTTGACAGGGACGAAAAGATTCCTAGTCTTTCTGTCGATTTTATTAAAAATAAAGCATTTGATTTTGGAACAGGAAAGAGTTATGATATCATTTCCATTGTTCAGAAGGTGAACAAATGTTCTGTTTCGGAAGCTTTGAAATACCTTGGAAAATTTGATTTTTCAATACAGGATCAAAAACAAAAGGAAGAGGTTACAACAGGGCCTCATTACAGGATATTGGAAGTAAAAAGAATCGGGCATCCGGTTTTAATTCAATACCTGAAATTAAGGAAAGTTTATCAGCAGATAGATCTGGTTAAAGAACTGCATTACGAATTAAACGGGAAAAATTATTTCGGAATTGGCTTTGAAAATAATTCAGGTGGTTTTGAAATCCGCAATCCATATTCAAAAATCTGTTTAGGAAAAAAGGATGTGACTTTGATTCAGGACGAACAAAACAATAAAGAAATCACGGTATTTGAGGGGTTTTTAGATTATTTGACTTTCAAAAATATAGATAAAGCTAAAAATTCTGATTATCTGATTCTCAATTCTACGGTAATGCTTTTCAAAGCAATAAAAACACTTGGTGAATACGATAAAATTTACCTGTTTCTTGATAATGATTCTAATGGAGATATCACTAAAAACAAAATATTAACGAAATATAAACATGTAGAGGACTGTTCTCTAATTTATCGAGATTTTAAGGATCTTAATGAGTGGTTTTGCCAAAGTATATAATGAGTAACTGGTTCTGAATGGTCATTTTTGTAAGTGAGTTTATTTAGAATCATTATATTTGAAATGAAAACTTTTCCAACAATCATCATTTTTTGAGTCTCCTTTATGAGGAGGCTTTTTTGCTGATTGTGAAGGTTATAAAGATGTTTTTAGTATCAAGTAATTTATGTAACCTCATTTTATTGGCTACCACAAGTGCTTTATTATTCAGATTTATATAACTGATTTTTTCAGCTTCTTCAACTAACAAAAATATAAAACCTTCAATAAAAACCATTAATTTTTAGAATTCCGGTCTTGAATGTTGATGACGGTCTTAAGAAAATAAACTTCAAAATCACATCAACACAAGGAAAAATCCAATTATTCATTATTGTTTTAGATCATTCTAGGGTTAAATATCACCCATTCAATTCATATATATAACTGTGGTTTTTCACTTTTTACTGTAGCAAATGTAGTACAGGTCATTCACTCAAAAAAATCTTTTTGGGTTTCTACAAAAATTCTCTCCACTCCGCTCCAACAATTTTTCCAGACACTCCTGAATCCTTCGGACAAAAAGATTTCGGAGCCTTCATTTCATTTTTCCATTCAGGTTTTAAGTGCCTGATCCTGTACTATGGTCATTTAGCAAAGAAAAAGTCGGAACCTCAGTTATACGAATCAAACAGTCGCTCTTTAACATAAGAATAATCAAACAAAAAAAATAAATAATGCTTTTCCCATTGGAAAAGGTTAAAAGAAAGAAGCCGAGTGTCCTCGATACCGAATCAAATCACTCGAAGTTTTACAACTGGAAAAAAGTAATGATTAACAATTAAAACAAAATATTATGAACACAATTGTCGGTAGAATTACCAAAAACGCAGAAATCAACACATTGAAAAACGACAGACAGGTCGTGAATTTTTCAGTAGCTATCAATGACAGCTACAAGACCAAGCAGGGAGAGCGCAGGGAGCTGACCACCTATTACAATTGTTCGTATTGGATAAGCCCGAATGTTGCCAAAATTCTTATCAAAGGAACGGTGGTAGAATTAACAGGCAGGGCAAGCTCAAGCGCATGGATAGGTAAAGACGGCGAAATCCGTTCGGGATTGAATTTTCATACTTCATACATTCAGGTTTATGGAGGTGGAAGAAATGTTGAAAGTGAACCGAAGCAAAATGCAACGCAAGAATCAAACAATCCTTTTGCAGGGGACACAGATGATGATTTACCATTTTAATAATTAACCCAAGATTACCTTAAAAAAACGTATGGAATCACAATATAATTTTCAGATGAAATCCCGAAATGACCGAACAGAATGGGAGCAGGTAGCCATATACTTCAAAATCCATTGTGACAGGACAACAGCGATACACTATGCAAGAAGCTTGTCATTGAAATTTAATATGGAAATCCGATTGACTGAGGGTGCAGACCCTCTCAAAACAAGTGGAACATATATTTATGAAAAATCCTGACTATGAAAACAAAATCAAAAACCGAAGCCCAAAAACTGGCAAAAGCATATAGCTATAATAAAGAGTACGCAGATGTCCCTGTATACATCATTTATTGCAGTCGGGCGGAAAAATATTATGTAGATACCAATGGCTTAATACGGCTTTGGGAAAAGCTTATCGGCTACTACATTAATGGGGTTTTTACCTCTGTAAAGAATAATTCATAAAATAAAAAAAGAAAAAATGAAACGATCTGATATACCAACGGAATATTTACTTGTAAAAGCAAAAACCAGCAGTGAATGGGATGCTTGCGACTTTGCCATTATCAACATTACAAGGGAGTGGAAAAAAACCCAAAAGAAACGCCTTGAAGTTATAAAAATCATTGAAACTGATGAAGATATAAAGTCTCTAAACTATTTCGACACCCATGTGGAGTTCTTTCGATTTTCGAAAGTATATTATCCTGTGGTTGAAGAGTGGCTCTCTGAGAGAAACAGAGTTTTCATTGAATTAGAGAAAGAGGATTTAAAAGAACTGAAACAACCTAAAAACAGTCTGTGTCATTACCAGATGCAGATATCTAAGGATGGAAATGCTATTTATAAAGCCTATGGAAAGCATACGGAAGAAGAATTCAGGACGGTGGAGTTTTCATTATGGGAACTTATAGACTTCAATACTCATTTAGTAATTAATCCATAACCCAACAAATTATGCAAACGAATTTTTTCAATCTGATAACCAAAATGGATATTAACAGTAAGCTGATTCTAACCATTACCAAAGCCAACGAAAGTCAAATAGTGGCTTCCATATTAGTACAAAATGATGGATGTGGAGATAAAGCAAAAAATATCATTCCTCCCCTTAACCTTAAAGGAACGGCAGACGAGCTTGATGCCGGATTTTTTGAACACATTAAAGCCCCATTACAAACCGCTTCGGGACTGATGGTCAATATGGAAAGCTTTATGAAGCAATTAGAAGAAGCCAAAAAGCAATCCGCAATAGAGAAAGAAAAATCCGATAAGGAGAAAAAAGAAAAGGAAGCTAAAGAGAAAAAATACAAAGATGCTTTTGAGAAAGCCGAAGAACTCGAAAAAGAAGGCAACTATAAAGGTGCATGGTCAGCTTTACCGAAAGTTTCGGAATACCCTGAATATGCAGAAGCTATCCGCAAAAAGCAGAATGAATACGAAAGACACTTTGCCCCAAGCCTTTTCAACACCGAAAATGTAGAAAATACCGAACAAAAGCAGGGGGAGGAACAAGAACATGAGCAAGAATATGAAGAGGAACAAGAACAACAGGAACAAAATTTTCAACTTTAAAAATCAACAAATATGCTACTCGCCACCCAATTAGAAAGAGTTTTTATCCTGAGAGATAACGGACAGGAAATCCGATTAACAGACCCAGAACCCAAATGGAGTGTTGAAGCCGTCATGAATTTTTACGCCAATACATATCCCATCCTAACAACTGCAAAAGTATCCGTACCACAAATCAGGAATGACACGGTAGAATACCGTTTTGAAAGTGTAATGGGTACGAAAGGCTGATACATTATTATGGTTGGATTTTTAGTAATCTGCTTCAAATCCAACCATTATTTACGAAATATCAATCACTAAATTATGATGAATGCAACGAAAAATCATATCGGGAAAAATACAGCTTCCCGAACAGCAAAAACAAAAGCAACTGCACAAACAGTTGGGCGAGTTCGCCCACTGGATGCAAAGACCAAAGGATGCAGGAGAAATACAGAAAGACAAAATGAAAGCAGTACCGATAGCCATGCTACCCATGCTTTTCTAAAATGCTCGTTTCTACCTAAGCTAAAAGACACACCATCCATACAGGATGGAAAGAAAACAGGCAAAATGGAAAGGGACTTTTATCATTCCCTTTCCCAATTGGCTGAACATTACGAAATCACACCTGCACCGTCAAAACATTTAGGTTTTCCCTACAATATTGCTTTTGCGTTAGAAGATCTCAAAAAGCAGTTAAAAAGTAAGGTGAAGAATTGGGAGAAAATCCGTTTGGTACAGGATAATAAGAAAACCTATTTGTTGAGTGAAGAAAGATATAATACGGGGGCTACTTTATATTATATTCCAATCGTTCCACTGTACCAATTATCTAAAAATCCCGATTATCAAAAGGCTACACAGCTCGTACAGTCCGTTTGCTCATATTTGTGTCACATAGCAGGTGTTCCCTATTACAGACAGCAGGAAAGCTACCTGTGTTGGATGTATGAAATGGTTTCGGAGTGGCTCATTGATGATGAAACCGAAGATACCCCTGAATATTTACGTGAAATAAAACAAAGTGAATGGATTGGTGACTATATGGAACAAAAAATATACAATCCACAGAATTTAATCTTATTTAAAGAGAGGATCAACCGTTTTGAAAATAGAGATTCATTTGAAACCGATTGTCTCCTTTTAGCCTGTGATACCCTTGCTCTTTACGAAATGTTTCCTGATGCTACTATTTACCGAAATATTCAGAGGAAGGAAAGAAATACAAATAATGACGACTACGACGAGGATTATCATGAAAGAACCATCACAATGGAAAAATATGTTTCATTCTGTGCAGATGATAAAGGGGTGTTGTTTCAGACTTTATTTGATTCTGTTAATGCTGAATTTCAGGAATGTATGGAAGTGGAAGAACCATCTATTGAAAAGAAATTTGACGGAGAAAATGTAAGCAATGACAGCCTTGATTTTGAAAACTGCATTTTTCCCCTGATAGAAAGATTAATTGATATTCTGAACAGCATTTAAGCTATAATACCATTTAAATATAACATCATGAAAGATATAACCCATCATTTAGGAACATTATACCATCCTGTTTCAGCACTCATCATTTATCAGGCTAGCGAAGATGATAATGGGGACACCTATGTGGAGCATTTCGATATGGATAAATACGGAAATCCCATTAATGCTCACCCTCTGAGTGAAAGGGAAGCTAAAATATTGGCAAAATCGCTTAATACGGAAAAAGAAAAAAGCAAAGCATTTTTAAAACCTGAAAGTATTCTGCCCACCCATGTTCTATATATCAATCCTACCGAAAAGGGTTCAGTGATATGGTATACCAAAGCCAAAAAAGTAAAACTATTCTTTACCGAATCCCTTGAAATTCCTAATGGTGTAGCACATACTCCACCTATGCTGTGGATGGCTTCAAAACAGCATCTTACCGTATTTGCTCTCACTTCAGACAAAAGACCCACAGAAAAAACAGTTTTATTTCATGCTCCTTTTTTTAATGTGTATGAAAATGGAAGTGTCTGTATGGGAACAGTCAATGTAGATATTAAAAATTCAGCGTCGGTTGAAGAATTTATACAAGCTTGGGAAAGTTATTTTTTTAACAGCAGGTTCAGCCATTTAAACCATAATCCTACCAATAGCAACTGTGTAAACCTTTGGAAAGAACTCGTTAATACAGACAAAATCTTTCCAAAAGAAATATTAAAAAAGACCAATAAAACCCTTAAAAATATACTGCCATGACAAGCGAAAAAACAAATGTCCATTTTACGGACAATTACCTGATTAATCCGACCAACCCTGTCACCATCAACCTAATCGGTGCAGGGGGAACAGGCTCAAAAGTATTGACAGCATTAATGGAAATGAATCACAGCCTGATTCAATTGGGACATGCAGGGCTACAAGTGCGGTTGTGGGATGATGATCTCATTACCGAAGCAAATTTAGGGAGGCAACGTTTTGCAGAATCGGAAATAGGATTATACAAGTCCGTTGCATTAATCAACCGTGCTAACCGTTGGATGGGAACGAATTGGAAAGCAGAAACACAAAAATTTAAAAAGAGTGAATCAGAAAAATTTTCTAAAAATATTCTTTCAAATATTTATATATCATGTGTTGACAGTGTGAGTGCAAGATTTGAAATTGCTGATATATTAAAAAGTCTGAATAATGGCAGATATTATGCTGACCGTCCCCTTTATTGGTTAGACTATGGCAATAATCAACATACAGCACAGGCAATATTAGCTACCATAGGAACAATAAAACAACCCAATTCTGAGAAATATGATACGGTGGATCATTTACCTTTAATCACTGATGAATTTGGAGATTTGCTAAAACAATCCGAAGAGTTCGACGATACGCCTAGCTGTTCACTGACAGAAGCACTGGAGAAGCAGGATTTGTTTATCAATTCAGCATTGGCACAGATGGGGAGCTCTCTATTATGGAGCTTATTTCGTAACGGATTGACAGAAAACAGGGGATTTTTTCTTAATTTGAAAAGTTTTCATTCCCAACCGATAAAACTTGCATAATTTCTGTCGCCTGAGAAAAATCGGGCGGCAAAAATGCATTTCCTCCCTTTGGTCGGAAACGTATTTTTGCGGAAAGTGGTGCAACCCCATTTCTAAAAACATTGCCACATTTTAGCAGGGTATGTTTTTGAAAAAAGGTTGCGAGATTGATTTATAGCAATTATTCCAGATTAAATAAACTATTCTTTAATCGGACCATTTTTGAGAATGAAGCAAAACATTCCTTAGCTCCATCGGATTTGCAATGAAATATGAGTGAGTCATTCCTCCGGTAGTAACAACCAATGTTCCGAAATTTAATGTTTTACCTAAAAAGCTTTGGTGTAATTGCATTCCTTCAAGCTTATTTAACGAGAGATCGGAAAGTGTTTTTCCTAACATCCCAGTGGTAAACGAAAGATGATTATCCGTAACGCAGATTTTGGTATTCTTATTCCGAATTACAGCGATGATCCCTTTGATAAAAAGAAAAATAAGGAACAAGGAAATAATGCCCATAAACCCCAACATAAATTTGTATCCGAGCAATAGAAAATAGAGAACCCCCACAGAACCGATTACTATAAAGAAAACAGGAATAACATAAGAGATCCAATGAACTTGGGCTTCATAATTTACAGATTCGGCTGAAGTTTTGAAATCAGTAAGTAAGTCTTTCATGGTCAAAGCTTTTCTTAAAATAAAACTATCCCAATTTAGTGAAAAATAATGAAAAACTATTGAAGATTACCTGAAATTTAGTTAAGGAAAAATCATGTGGCAAAAATGCAATTCCTTCTTTTGGTTGGAAACGCATTTTTGCGAAAAACGGAGCGACCCCATTTAAAAACAATTCAAAAGCTATTACCTTATGTTTTTAAAAGAGGCTGCGGATTTTATATTTGTTTTATTTTTTCTTTAATTCCTTGAAGCATGTAAGGCAGGCAGGTTTATTAAAATTTGTATTATTTTCTTTCCCACACGAAATACAGAATTTTTCCTTGTAAAAAGGATCTTCATATACTGACCATGTTTTATAACAATCCCAGCATAAAGGTTTTTCCAAATCTAATTTTATGGTAGTCCTGCACCTAATACAATATCCTTTGTTGCTGATTATTTTGCTTTGTTTACTGGTATTTTCAACATGATATTCCTCTCTTGATCTCCTTTGGTCTTTTAGAGCAATATTTACATACTTTTCATTTGTAAAATCGGACAATCTTCTTTTAGATACCTGACCGAATTTTATTAAGTCTTCGATGTAATTTAGCTCTACCTCTGAACCTACATAGTTTTTGGCAAATATTGATCTCTTTTCATATTTAGGTCTTTTAACAAAGATCGTATAGCCTTCTTCTTCAACAATATTAAAACATGTACTGACAGCAGATTCGAAAAATGAATTCTGGTTGATGGATATTAGTTTTTTTCGGAATAAACACCAAATTCAATATTATTTATAAAAGAGTAATCTATTAAATTCATAGAAGTAACCACAGACTTATTTTCATTTCCATAATATTTTGCATGCAGATTAGGAATATAAACTATAGTAATATTAGGAAATTGTGTAAAATAGTCAAAATCTTCTTTTCCAAAACTTTTGTTTACATTATTCTCATTTTTCCCGAAACCTATGATAATATGAACATTTGAATTATTTAAATGTGTTTTGAAGACCTCATTTTTAAAATACGGGTCTAATTGAATAAATGGTGATAGAATTAGGAGATACTTTTCTGAGTTATAAATGGTATCATATATTTTTTCGTTTAATTCTTTTCCTGTTAAAAAATTCATTTTAATGTTTTGTGATTTTAATATAAATACAGATATAAAACATTTCTGTAGAATACAAATGTAAATATCAAATGGCTAATAAAGTTAAAATTTTAATCTTAAATTGTCATATAAATTTTGGTAATGATAGAGAAATTATTGTGATAAGAAAGAAATATCAATCAATAGCAATTCTTTATTGTTAATTTTTCTTTGTATCGGGTAGTTTGTAGGCTTTTATTGCTTTGTTACAATTTACAGCCAGAGTCTTTTTGTTATCTTTGTAAGGATAAAAATATGCTTTTATATGAGTAATGAAATTATCTATTATAAAGATTACCAGGATTGGACAGCATTTATAGCCAATAAAATAAAGTTTACCCAAACCCAGACAGCTTTAAAGGTCAATGCAGAATTATTGACCCTGTATTGGGAAATCGGAAATTCTATCATTGAAAAGCAAAAACAAAATGGTTGGGGAGTAAAATTATTGACCTTCTAGCATCAGATTTGGCTAAGAATTTTCCTGAAAGCAAAGGGTTTTCTGTTAGAAATCTCAAATATATGCGTGCTTTTGCAGAAGCATATCCGGAATTTCCAATAGTGCAAGTGCCACTTGCACAATCTGGTGGTGAACTTGTGCAAGTGCCACTTGCACAAATTACATGGTATCATCATATCAGTCTGTTAACCAAAGTGAAGAATACAGCAGAAAGAGCTTTTTATATCATAGAAACCGTCAAAAATGAATGGAGCCGAAATGTGATGCTGCTACAAATTCAGAGTAATTTATATGGAAGAATAGGGAAGGCAATCCATAATTTTGAACAAACTCTACCAGAATATCAATCCGATCTAGCAAAAAGTATTTTTAAGGATCCCTATCATTTTGATTTCTTAATGCTTTCTGAAAAAGTAAAAGAACTTGAAATAGAAAAGCTTCTGACCCATAAAATTACGGACTTTTTATTGGAGCTGGGAAAAGGTTTTGCCTTTGTAGGCAGACAGTATCCGGTTGAAGTTGATGATACGGACTACAAAATAGATTTACTTTTTTATCATACGGTATTACATGCGTATGTTGTTATTGAGCTCAAGGCAGGAGAGTTTTTACCCGAATATATCTCGAAGCTTAATTTTTACATCAGTGCCATAGATGATAAGCTTAAAACCCCAACCGACGAGCCCACTATCGGATTATTACTTTGTGCATCAAAAAGTAATGTAAAAGTAGAATATGCTATGAGAGGAATGGATAAACCATTGGGAGTTGCCACTTACCAATTAGAGCAACTGGTAAAAGAAAATATTGAGCAGCTTGACAAAAACAATGACGAAGAACAATAAAAGGTCAAAAAACTTCTCATAGCTTTTACACATTGTTTTGTGAGATTAATTTTTATCAAAATCCGAAGTTCCATCCCCAGTTAATCGATCTATTCACTCCCCAGGTTCCTATTTTTACTCCTTTTTCATACTCAAAAATAAAAATCAGAAGTAAGATTATTACTGCTATTATTACGAAAATATAAAGCTTATTTTTTTTCATCTTTATTTTTGGTAATCTAATAGTAAACTTACACACAATTCTTTCGATTCCGTTTTCTCTATGCCAAATCACATCAGTGACAACCAAATAATCTTCCGGTTCTTTAAGTTCTTCATGGGGAAGAAATCTGCCGTAAATAATTTTTCTCCGATTCTTGGAAGAAATGGGTAATTCCAATTTACGGATTTTCTAAAATAATCAATACATAGAAGTACAATCATGGATTTAATTTTTATTGGGTTTGGAATTTTCCAAAAGGTTTTGAATTTGGGTTGGTTTCGGACTACAAAGTTTCAAGTTTTTACACAAGCCCATCGACGTAAACCTAGTACCAGGCATTCGCTATTTTATTCTCGAGGCTATTTTATCGAATTTTTCAAGCAACAGTAGTTTATAAAGTTCTTTAACTTCTTTCCAATCTATAGCATGGTACTTAGTTTCTTGTCCTCCGAAAATTACAGAAAGTGACAGGTCTTTACTTACTTCAATTACATTTTCATCATCTGTTATAACTGAGACCCAAAATGCCCCATGCTCGTCATCCATTAGCTGAATGTCTGATATAGCTTTTACTATATCTGCTTCATCAATATTGTCTTTTTGAAATCCACTTGCGTATTGTATATAGTTTTCTGCCATTGCATTAATATTTTGATTCCAAAATCAGTTTATGTAGTGTATTTGTCGATTTACAAATCCATATAGAGTAAATAGCTTCACCTAAGATGTAATAAGACTAAATTAAGTTTAATGTGCTTTACAATAATTGCTGGATTAAATCTATCACTATTTAATAGCTATCTTTAGTTGCTGTCTTCTTATTTTTTAGATCGGTAATTTTCCATAAATCATAATTCAGTTTATACATGATCTTAAATGTTTCACAAAATTTTATAACACTTTGACTAAAGTCTTCATTAAAAGGGGCAATAATTTTAAATTCTCCTACACTACCTGGTTGATAGCTTGAATGTGTTTCAGTAAAATCAAATATATATTTACGCATAATTCTATAAATCATACTCTTGTTTGTTTTGAAAAGTTCTGGAAATTCATTTCTTCTCTCATCTCTGATAAATTCATATTCTTCATATTCAAAATCCTTAAAATCAGAGAGTGCTAATAACAACTTCCAGTATTTGTCATCCATGTAACGCAAGTTTTCACTATAATGTAAATTCATTGATAGATATAATCCCTTATCGTTAATCCCTAATTTATAACCACAATTTGTTTTGATTGACGTAATGATTAATTCGGGACCATAAAGGAACTCATAGAATTTATCATAATCCCATTCGTCTTTAAAATTCCCATAAGATAAACATTCTTCAAAAATTTGGGCAAGAGCATTAACACAATCCAATGTTTTTGAATAATGCGCCTCTGTATTCGCAATCCTTTGTTCAGCGTGATATGATTCCAAATAGTTGTTGATTGGTTCGATCAATGAATCAAAATTCTTCTTTTGCTTCTTCATTTGCTATAATCTCTATGGTTTTGTCTTTTTTGAGACTCATTCTCCATATAATTCTTTTATACATAAAACTGATAGTAAAACATTTGCCTTGCGAAGTCTTTTAAAACAATATTCTAAAATACCATCAAAAAATGTGAAGAACATAAACAGTTATAAATAGAAGTGGCCTTCATTCCCGGCAATCATAAGAATTTCCTGCGTATGAACCGTCAGTAGTTGTATAAAGCGATTTTCAGCAGTCTCAACCAGATTACCGTTTTCAAGATAGCCAAATTTATGCTCATCTTCCCTGCCAAATACGTACACGTACTGTTTTGCTGTATCAAAATAGTCATTTGAAATGCGTGGCTCAGTGCTAACAGCTATGTTAAAGATAAATCCCTTTGCCTCTTGAGTATCCACATTAGAGATCTGAATATCATCAGGTGCAGAGACAATCAATACCTTGATCTTATATTCAATGCCCTCTACGATATCTGTGTATTCAAATGATTTGTTGGTAAATTCAGCCATACTATTTTTATTTAATCTAAAATACAACTAATTTCCAAAATATCTCTCTTGCAGGGATTAATTACTTACTTAGGGTAAAATATACTTATTGATGAAGTGAACCTAAGTAAAAATTACCCATTGTTTTTTCTAACCTGAGTAAATTTTACCTACTTTATTACAGAACGTGAGCAAAATAGTATCAGGTATACATTATTATATCTTAAAAATTTACTGTTAAAGCTGAAGCAGCGTAAAAATTACCCATGTTTTCTTTTAACCTGCGTAAATTTTACCCACCTTAGTGTAGTGCCAGCACAAAATAGTACCAGGTACATGTCTGATCTTAAATAATCACAGGCAAAAATTGGAACCTGCGTAATAATTACCCATGTTTTTTCCTAACCTGAGTAATTTTTACCCACCTTATTATAAGGCCTGCATAAAAAAGTGTCTAGTATATTCTGATCTTGAATATTAATTGTCAAAGCTGCAACCTGCGTAAAAATTACCCATGTTTTATTCTAACCTGAGTTAATTTTACCCACCCTATTACAGAACCTGTGTAAAAATGTATCAGGTCATCTACCTACCCTGAGTGAAATGGATACAGGTCGGTGCATTCTCCCAACTTCAGTATTTGTAATATTTTTTCTTTCAACAGCAAAAATCATATAAGTAAAATCAATGTTCTGGTTATTAGTATTTTATGGTTTGATGAGAAAGCTTTTCAGAACTCTGAAAAAAGTGGGCGGCTTTATATAGCAAGATGTGTCTTTGTACGTACAAACTTTTCAAGTTGTATTCCAAAGACGATCTTGCCTTTTTTGCAAAAAGGAGAAAAAACTGCGGAACTTGTTTTTTTGTTTCGAAGAAATTAGGAGCAATATTCCAGATTAGCCCAGTATATTCTTTTTTAATCTCCATATATTCCAGATGAGCCCAGTATGTTCTTATTTAGCCCACGCCCTATGAATACTATTGTTTTCACGATTTTTATGCCCCAATTTTGCAAAAGAAATTTTAATCAGAAAGCAAAATGAAAACACAGATTTATTTTTCTGTTATTTATCAGAGAGGCAATATTAACCCTTACATGCCAAGAAGCGCAGAGCTGTTTAAATCGGAAAGCTTCATTGAGTTATTACTTTAGGAAAAATTAAAAATAGAAAATGGAAAAGGAGGTAAGGATTTACATACGAATCCAAAAATCCAGAAAAGACAACTGGAAGAAAATCTGCTCAAAAAAGCAAATCTCCTTGTCCAGCCTGATTATCCATTCAGTAGAAAACAGGATTCTGGATGATGAGAGGCGGAAAGTATTGAATTTTATTGAAGAGCAGGACAACATTTTTGTAAAAATAGAAACGAATATCAATCAGGTAGCTCGGTATATCAATACCATGAAGGCCACAACCTCTTCAGAAGTAGACTATTTCAACAGGCAGTTGAATCAGATTATTGAGTTAAAAAAAGAGCAGAATAGCATTTTTAAAAAGATCTATTCCATGATCGGAAAATAAAATAAACAGCAAAAATCTAATAATATGCAGAAATTAATATATAATCTCGCAGGATTATTTTTCCTTCTTGCAGCGACCGGAAATATTCAGGGTCAGGTCGGTATCAATACCACCAGCCCGGCAGTAACCCTTGATGTTATCGGTAATACGGATAAAAGCAAAGCATTGGATGGCATTATTGCTCCGAGAGTGAAAGGAAGCGAGTTGGCTTCCTATACGTACACAGCTTTGCAAAAAGGGGCATTAGTCTATGTGACCGAAGCAGCACCGGTACTTTCCGGTCAGGTTGTCCATATCAAAAGTCCTAATACCTATTATTATTTCAACGGTTCGGTATGGGAGCCGCTTTATGGGAGCTTATATGATGTAGTTGAAAGAGGAAACTTTGCCCCGAGATATATTTCGTTTACGGGAAGCTCCATCACAAAGCAAGGTACAACAGATGCTGCCTTAGGAATGAATCCGCAGACCTATTCGATGTATTTTGGAAATATGAACCAGCTGCACACGGGAACGTATAATCTTTCTTACGGATACGGGGCCCTGCAGAAGCTCTCCACTGCTTCAGGGAATGTCGCCTTTGGAAGCTACAGCTTGAATGGAGTAACAACCGGAGCATACAATACCTTTATCGGCCATATTTCGGGATATGATCTTTCCAATGCCGGAAAAATTATTACGGGAAATGTGAACGTAGGACTTGGAAATGCAACCCTGGCAAAACTGACTTCCGGATATAAGAATATAGCAATAGGCCAGTCGGCCCTGAACAGTTTGAATACCGGAAGCTATAATACCATTATAGGTCAGTCTTCGGGGCAGTTTATTACGACGGAAAATAAAAATGTGATGCTCGGGGCACAGGCCGGAGGCTATATCCGGGGAGAAAACAATGTATTTATCGGAACGGGAGCCGGGCACAGCAATACGGTAAATACTGTAGAAACTGTAAACAACAGGCTGGTCATACACAGCAATGCAAGCTTGGTTCCTTCCGAAGCTATCGGAACAGAGAACGCTGTTGATCTGAGCGCTTCCTGGACCAATGGCTTGGTCGTCGGGGACTTTGCAGAGCGATGGCTCAAAATCAATGGGACATTGAACCTCAATCCTACCTATCATATAGTACCGCAGTCTGATGCTTCTTATACCCTGAAAGTAGTTGCAAGGCCGGATGGAAAACTGGGGTTAATTAACGATAATGTGGCAGCCTTCATATCCCTTCTCGAAACAGCAACCCCCGCACAAAAAATACAGATCAAACAAATTTTAGGCATATAAAATAAGAGGAACAAACCTTAAAGTATAATCCGTAAGTAGGCGGTTAACATTACCATAAAAATTGATCGTAAAAATTATGGATCCTGCGGGCTCCGGTTTTCCAGGGGTACAGTATAATGATAAAAAGGTAGAGAAAAGGAGTGGTGAGCTGATGCTGATGAAAAATTTTCCCTCATTTATTAACGAAGACAGCAGCCAGCAAGAGGTGCGGGATTATTTAAAATCCATTTCAAAGAATGAAAGGGTAGAAAAGCCTCAGTTCCATGCTGCCATTTCCACGAAGTTCCGGGAACACACCAAAGAAGAGCTCACAAGGATTGCAGAAAATTTTATGGATGAGCTGGGTTATGGAAAACAGCCTTTTATTGTGGTGTTCCATAATGATACGGAAAATCATCATGTCCATATTGTTTCTACCCGTGTCAATAAACAGACCGGAAAGAAAATTAATGACAGTTTTGAAAAGCTTAAGGCACAGCAAGCTTTAAGCCGTACCATGGAAAAGCTGTACGGATTAAGTACACAGGAGCAAATAGAAAAATTATTGGGTTACCGATACAATTCTATTAAACAATTGGAACTGCTTTTGGAAAGAAACGGATTCCGGCTTTCTCCCAATAGGAATGATGAGGGAGCCTTGGATATACTAAAAAACGGAGCCTTGGAAAAAACCATTAACGCCGCCGAACTCAATTTCAGCAGTCAAAAAAAGATTCCAGGGCGTGGCAGCTAAAGGCGATTCTCTTAAAATACAAAGAACTGTATTCATGCAAGGTATTCAGGATTGAAGACCGCAGGGCTGGGGAAGGTATGCTGCCTGAAGAAAAGCAAAACGAGAACCGGAAGCCGAAAACTGAATTTGAGAGTGAGTTTCAGAAAAAATTGAGAGATGTCTTTGGGATTGATATTGTATTCCATATTTCTAACAAAGAAAAAACAGCTGCTAATCTTAAACCTTTTGGATATACTTTGATTGACCATAAGACAAGATCGGTGTATAAAGGAAGCGATATTATGAAAATGAACGAGCTGTTTGAGTTCACTTCCGATGTCATTGACAAAAGGCTTTTTGAAAGCTTAAAGGATTACAATATAGCAGATGAGCCTGCTAAGCAAGTTTTACTAGAGTATTTGAAACGCCAGAATCCTGACCATGTGCCAAAAAGCTTTATGCTTTTTGAAACTAAAAAAGGAAGAATAAAGAAATATTTGGCATTGTCAGGAGCGAAGTAAAGCAATATCTCAGAACACAGAATCTAAGAAATGTTCACCTTATAAGATCCGAAGACGGTAAATATTATGCTATTCACTCCAAACTACACTATGTAGGAGAACTGGAACAGCTGATCGGAGAAAAAGATTATCAGATATTCCTGAATCCGGCTGAAAACCAGCAGCAGGTTTCAGTAATCCAAAATGGAAGACTTTCAAAAGAACTGAATGCAAGCATCTATGATTTGATTTTTCAATTCAGCAAATCTTCAGGAGGATCAGGAAAAGATCCCGGAGAAGAGGAGCGTAAGAAAAGGCGTAAAAAGAAAAACCGATAGCCCGAAGTGCCGAAGTTCGGCTTCCCATTAAACATTAGCGATTTAAAACTATGATTATCACCTTTGCCACCCAAAAGGGCGGAGCGGGAAAAACCACTCTTGCCATTGCATTTGCCAATTACCTTTGTGAGGGCTCCCAAAGGAAAATCAAGGCGTATGATTTTGATTTTCAGAAATCTTTTTTCAACAAATGGAAAGAGGACGAATATTTAGAGCTGCCCAGGCTTTATGAAGTAGAGCTCGTCGGAGATGATGAAGAAGAACAGCCTTTTGCAGATCTGGAAAAAATTATAAGCCTAAAGGAAAGCGAAGATATATACCTGTTTGATCTGGCAGGCACGCTGGATCAGAAATACAGTGACTTACTCATTTACAGCGATTTTATTATCATTCCTTTTGAATATTCCGATGTATCAGTAAAATCGACCCTGGTATTCAAAAACCTGCTGGGTCTATTGGAAAGTGAAGCAGAAAGGATTTTTATCCGCTCCAAATATGACAAAGGCTATAAATATCTCAACCAAAGGGAAATGGATATCGAGATCGCAAAATACGGAACCCTGATTGAAAGTCCCGTGTACAAAAGGAACTGTTTACAAACCATTAATACGAGGAAGCTTACCTACGAGCAGCGATACGCCATAAAAAAGCCATTCAATGAAATCATTGAGCAAATAAGTGAAGCATTACAAATCGCCCTGTAAGGCTGATTCCAAAGAAAAAACAAAATAAAAGATATGATAAAGTATTCACTCATCCTGTTAGCAGCTTATTTCCTGTATTATGCCGGAAATATCCTGTACGACCTTTTCTTAAAAAAGAAAAGATTACTCACGTCGATCTGACGGAAGAATTTTCACTGAGCGGTTTTGCACAAACTGATGCTGAACCTCCAAGCCGGATTGGAATTGAAGATGTTGAAAATCTCAGTACCCCCAAATCCTTTTTGAAAAAGGAGCTTGATTTCCAAAAACCATCTTCTACTAACGAGCAGCAGCCGGATTTAGAAGAGATGAGAAAGCGATTTGAAGCAGAGCAGGATATTGACGATATACCTCCATCGGCGAACAATACCAAATCAGCACCAGCAGAAAAGAGCCCATCCGATAACACAAGCCAACCTCAGGATATGCCTGTCAAAGCAGAAGAGTATCCTAAAAGGGAAAAGGCTGAGCCTAAAAAGTCCCATTGGAAAGAGCTTTTGAACTTATCGGAAACCACCGTTCAGCTCGTGGCTAATTACGAAGGCCAAAAGGTCTACCACTCCGTCATTTAAGCAGTAAGGAACACTTCAAATTGACCAAATATCATCCTATCATTTGATACGGATAGGATACCCCTTATGCCAATTTCTGAGCACAAAATTTAATTCTAAACCAATAATTAATCATTATGAACAACAATTTAAAACGCTATGCGGCAGTAAAAAAGATATTGACTGCATGTATGATTCTTCTTGCTGTCGCGCCTGTATTTGCCCAGGGCGGAGCAACAGCCATCTCCAATGCAGCCAATGATATTAAGGACTATTGGGATCCCATTAAACTGATTCTGAAAGCGGTGGGTGGACTGGTCGGCTTCATCGGAGGTCTCAGAGTGTATAACAAATGGACTAACGGTGATCAGGATGTTAACAAAGAAATCCTGGGTTATGGGGGAGCCATGATCTTCCTGATTGTCGTTCCGGAATTCGTAACCTCATTCTTTGCTTAAGCTATGGGATTCTACCTCTACAAGGGGCTCAAAAACCCCTTGTATTCTTCGGACTCAAAGGAAAATACATTTTCTATGCGGTGGGTGTTATCGGAGGTGGGGTCATAGCCGCGCTCATCTTATCCAGGTTTGGATTACTGGGCTCTTTATTGGGGCTTGTAGCCACCGGAGGCGGGGTTTATTTCATTTTCAAAAGACAGGATAAGCACGGTTTGTACGATAAAACTAAAAACTTCGATCAGATTTTCATTTTCCCTAAAAGGTTGAACAACAAAAGATTTTTACAGCATGGCAACAACAAAAAAACAGGCATTTAATATTCCTTTCATCGGGTATGATTATGGAAAAGATCACCATTGGGATTTTGATGTTCTTTTCGGTCAGTACGGAAACCCCATCATTGGCATCAGAATCAGAAATATGGTGGAACAATATTCAGCAGACCCGGATTATTATCTCCATTTCCATACGGTTCTGAACCAGGTGGTGTCCATCATCGGGGAAGGGAGAATTGTTCAGAAGCTTGATATTTTTTCAAAAAAGAAATATTCAGCTGAGCCTTCCAAGGAGTTCCTCCAACAGAAATATTCGGAGCATTTTGACGGCAGGCTTTTTAAGACTATCGAAACCGTACTATTGTTTACAGATATTATTCATGATAAAAATAAAAAAAACGGCCGGTCAGCGACCGGTGGCAATATAACAGAAAAGAGTTATAAAGAACTTCGGGACAAATGTCAGAAGGTGTTTATGCTTTTAAAACAAAATGACTGTGAACCGGAATTTCTATTTGAAAAAGATTTTGAATATTATATTTCCGGAGCTTTATCCATGCATTTTTCGGGTATCCCGGTTTTTGACAATATCAAAAGTACCCATGAATACCTGCAAATCGGAAACCGATTCGTCAAAAATATTTCTTATGTCGATGTTGAAAACATAGATCTGCCTTCTGAAATAGAGCCTTATTCCATCTTAGGAGGAAACGGAGCTGCCGCAGAAACGGCAGTGGATAATTTTACCTTCATCAATGAACTGGAAGATTACGAAACCATTATCTATAACCAGGTCATTACGATTCCACATCAGGCACAGCAGCAAAGGGAACTGGACAAGAAGAAGAAAAAGCACGAAGGAGCGGCAAATAACTCTCCATCCAATGCCATTATTGCTGAGGAAATCCAGAGCCTGCTTCATCATATCGCCATAGACGGCCAGTTGATTGTGAACGCCCATTTTTCTATTCTGTTTTCAACAAACACTTTGGAAAAGATGGAAAACATCCAGTCTCAGATTGAAAATAAGCTGTTTACCAAAGGGATCATAGTTTCAAGAAATGCCTATAACCAGCTGGAGCTTTTCCGGGCAGCCCTACCGGGTAACGCCACAGAACTCAGGGAGTATGATCTGTTTATGACGACAAGCGAAGCGGCGCTTTGTTTTTTTTAAAGAAAGCTACCCCATGAATGAAGAAAGTAGTTTCTACCTCAGATTTACCGACCGACAGGGCGTTCCCCTAAAAGTAGATCCCTCGGATTTACCGATGAAAACCGGAAGAATCAATAACCGTAACAAGTTTGTGCTGGGCCCCAGCGGCTCAGGCAAGAGCTTTTTAATGAATAATATCGTGGAGCAATACCTCACTTACAATTATGATGTAGTTATTGTGGATACCGGAGATTCCTACTCGGGAACCTGCAAATATAAAGGCGGAAGATATATCCAATACATGGAAGAAAAACCCATTACGATGAATCCTTTCCTGATGGACCAAAAAGAATTCAATATTGAAAAAATAGAGTTTTTAACTAACCTAATCTTTTTGATCTGGCAGGGAGCTGATGCGACAATGTCCTCCGCACAGAAATCCATACTGGATAATGTCCTGATGTCGTATTATCACAGTTTTTTCCATTCAGGAACGAAATGGTATGAAAATAAAACCTCTGAAGAGCTCATTCTCTATTTAAGCAAATACAATATCCACGAAGAAGATGTCTATGCAGCATACGAAGAACAGTCCAAGGAACAACATACTTATTATGATATTCTGGGAATAGCATTCGATGCCGGTTTTGATGAAGTGAAGGAAGCTTTCAGAAAACTCGCGATTGAATATCATCCGGATAAAAATCTGAATAACCCCGATTATGACAGCGAAAAATTCTATACAATCTATGAGGCTTATGAAACTCTGAGTGATCAGGAAAAACGCAAAGCCTATAATGAAACCCGGCTGATTCTTATTCAGGCTAATGAAATTATACAACAGCCCAAAAACGCTGAAGACTGGGATGAATCTTTTAGGAAAGCCATGATCAAAAAAATCAAGGAGCTGGAAGAAAAACTTGTTATAAAAGAACTTTCCTTCAATGGGTTTTATGAATATTGCGAAAAATTTCTTCCCCTTTACCTGAATAATAAAAAGCATAAAATTAGAGAAACGGAGTTTAATCTTAGGACATTTCTATTTGTATTAAGGGATTTTTACAAAGGCGGACGTTACGGGACGACCCTAAATAATGAAGGAGACAATAGTCTCTTTAATGAGCCTTTCATTGTATTCGAAATTGATAACGTCAAGGAGAACCCAAAACTTTTCCCCATCGTAACACTCATCATTATGGACACTTTCATCCAGAAGATGAGACTGAGAAAAGACCGTCGCAAAGCCCTGATCATCGAAGAAGCATGGAAGGCTATAGCCTCAAAATTAATGGGTGGGTACATCCTCTATCTCTACAAAACTGTACGGAAATTCTGGGGGAAGCGGTGGTGGTGACCCAGGAACTGGACGATATTATCGGAAATGCCGTGGTAAAAGACAGCATTATCAACAACTCTGATACGTTTATTCTTTTGGATCAGACCAAATTCAAAGATAATTTTGACCGGATAGCGGCTTTATTGTCGCTTAATAAAGTAGAACAGAACAAGATTTTCACGATTAACAATCTCAACAACAAATTTGGTCGGAGCCGCTTCAAGGAATTTTACCTTAAACGGGGCAGCAAAGGAGAAGTATATGGCAATGAAGTGGCTCTCGAGCAATATCTGACCTACACCACGGAAAAACCCGAAAAGTCGGCAGTTGAATACTACGTTGGGCAGTATGGAAACTACGATAAAGCCTTAGAAATCTTTGTAGAACAGGTGAAAAGCTTCGGGGATGACATGGACTGCATGGTTTCCTTAGTAAACCTCTATCAAAAGCCTCTGGATTCAAAAGTCGTTGCTTTCTACAAAGGAATAAAGAACCAGAAGGCTAACCACGGTAAAAATATCTTCAAAATCATCACACAGGAATTAGAAGATCATAATGTCAGCCTTTCGGAATTAATAAATAAACAACTGAATGAATATGAAAAAGTTTAGCTTATTTTTTTAGGAATTGGAAGTGTAGTGTATGCACAAAACACCTACATAGATCCTACCGTAACGGCAGCGATGATCCTGTATTCAGAAAACCTGAAAGCAAAGCAGAATGAAGTCATAGATGAAACTTCCAAGCTGAAAGATGCCCAAACCTGGGTAGGAACCCAGATGGTAGCCGCCAATGATATCCAGAATAAGATACTTAAAGGTTTAAAAGAAGTTTCCGGAACCCTACAAAATGGAATTCAGGTAAAAGAGATTTACACAGAACTTAATAAATGCTACGGGTATTCTTCAGACGTGGTTCAATTGGCTTCCACGCATCCCCAATATGCCATTTTCGGGGTTAAAGCCTCGCAAAAAACCTATGAGCAAAGCCTGA
The DNA here is from genome assembly GCF_056172655.1 of Chryseobacterium sp. GTID13. Taxonomy (NCBI): domain Bacteria; kingdom Pseudomonadati; phylum Bacteroidota; class Flavobacteriia; order Flavobacteriales; family Weeksellaceae; genus Chryseobacterium; species Chryseobacterium sp. GTID13. Next base: position 258,584 of record NZ_JAOCMB010000007.1, on the reverse strand, counting down.
AAATCGTAACGGATGTATCGGACATTCTGGCTTCAGGAGAGCTGAACCTTGCTACCGCAGGAGACCGCTATAAGATACTGCATAACATCTCGGGAAACGTAAAAAATTTAAAGCTGTGGCTTCTGGCTATCAAGCTGCGATTGGAAAAAGCCAACAGGCTGGGATTCTGGAACTCCATTAATCCCTTTGCGGGCTATATCAATACGGACAAAGCCATTGTTGAAGACATTATGAACCGGTACAAAAGGAATTTTTAAAAATTATACGATGAAAAAGAATTTTTTTTAAGCGTATTCATTCCGATGGTTTACATCGTAATCACTTCTTCCGGAGGAGGGTCCACACCCGCCTGGCAAAAAGAAAATGTTTCCTTTCCGATGATGGATTTGGAAATCAATGCCACGATGAAAGAGCATGACCGACAAAAGGAGATGCGGCAAAACCAGACGCTTAATGCCGGAATTGAAACCATCAATAAAAACGAGTGGAACAGCTTTAAGGATAAGGTGGTTAAAATACAGGACAGGCTTAGGATTGTTTCATTTGCCTTGCAGGCGATCCCTACAGGAGTGGCGATGAGCCGGGAGATAGGTAAGATCACTCAAAACCAGGCTGCGATTATTGACGAAATCAGTACTGCGCCTTATTCCATCGCAGTGGTCCTGCCTTCCGGAGTACAGTATGTAGATGATTTACAAATGGTACTCCGCCTGATCACCGGAATTATCCTCTCTTATGGGGCAATCAATCAAATGGAAAAATCGGAACGCAAGATTTTATTGGATTATGCACTGGGTGAAGTCAAAACCCTGAGCAGGAACTCAACCCATATGCTGCTCAAGATACGGGATATTAAAGCCAAGGTACTGCGCAATAAAAGAGCTTTCCAGTATTACGTCAACAGGGATAAGCAAGTGGTGGAGAACATTATGAAGAATATTAAATCCTTTTAAAAATGAAAAAAATATTTTTTGGGGAACCCTAGTATTTTCAGGCGTTTCCGTAAAAAGCCAGCAGATCGTGATCAATGACAAGCTGCTGTCCCAGATTACCGTTAATCATGGTGTTCGATTAGGGAGTGAGCAGGCTTTTTTAGACTCTTATGAAAAGCAAAATGAGCTCTATAACGAGATTAAAAACAAAACGACCCAGGTGATTGCCATTCAGGAATATATCTACCAGCAGCTTAAAAATGTCAATTCAGCACTTACCCAAAGTAAAAAGCTCATCTACCTCTATCAGTATTTAGGAAAAATTGTTAGCAACTCCCAAACCATGCTGGATTTATCTGTGCAGCATCCGGAATATGCCGTACTGTTTTCAAAATATTATGCGGCCATAGGACAGCAAGCCCTGAAGCTCCAACAGGAGGTCACTCAGGATATTCTGAATGAAAACAAAGATTTTCTAATGGATGCAATGGACCGGGAAATGCTGATTGAGAAGGTATTGACACGGGTCAGAAATATCAACGGCAATATTCTCTATATCATTTTACGGCTACAGAATGCAAAGAAGATCCCTTATCTCTATCAGGTTCCTGTCCTTAGGAATTACATCAATATCGACAGGGCCATTGTGGGAGACATTATTCAGAAATACAAATACATTTTTAACTAAAACAATGGAAAATTTATTTATAAAATTAATCAGGCTGCAATTTTTGCTTGTAGCTGCTGTCGTTTCCGCACAACTGAGTGTAAAACGCCTCAATGACCCTGCCATTGTCGCTCAGCATAAGCGAATGGTTTTTGAAAGCTGGGGAGACTGGCGTCCTTACCCAAAATACTTCCTGGGAGTTCAGACCAATTTTGCCTATGCCACGGTATGGGGGATGTGGGCTCCCAAAATCAACAGGGATTATAAGGATGGAGATGATATTAGACCCTTAAAACCTACGGGAGTACAAAATCAGCGATTTGCAGAAGTGAAATATGAGGAGGAAGAAGCCAAAAAAATAAAAGCTGCTTCCGATACCATTTATAAAAGGAGTGTCCAGGATTTTGCCCATTGGACTTCTGCTACCGTTGATGCAGACCCGCTTTGGCTCTTGTATTACAAACGCATGTTAAAGCCCATTACTGAATTTCCGGATACTCCGCAGAATTTTATGGAGTGGAGGCTCAAAGACCAGGAGACCTACGAAACACTTAATAGTATAGGAACATTAAAAAGACTTCAAGAGGAGCTGGATATGATCAAAGAAAAATATTCGATGTCCCGGTCTATGGATATGCCAAGAGGAAAACGCTTTCTGATGTACCATGAAACCCTTTTGCGTTGGAGAAAATTTGCTCAGGAATTAAGGAAACATAATAACAAAACGACCCTTCTTCTGGATTATAAAAATATCCTGAAAAATCATTCTCCTTATGCTTTGCCTACAGCCTGGAGTCCTGCATCAGACAGGCAGGTTATTCAAAACATCATGTTCAAATATAAAAACCGATATTAAAATGAATAAAACAGTAACCTTATGCTGTTGCCTTCTGGCTCTTTTATTGCCGGTGATGGGCTTTGCCCAGACCGATGGCGATTACAGCAATTTACTCCAGTTCCTGAAAGGCGATGGTGCTTTTGAGAAATGGTTCATGGAGGTATTTACCAAACTGGATACCAGTGTTCAGGACAATGCTAATGATGCCGCATTGGTCGGAAAAGCCATTGGCGGATTGGGGGCTTTGATGTACCTCGGATACATGGGATGGCAGATGGCTGCCGGAGACCGGGAATGGGAAGTTACCCCGATGCTGAAACCCATTCTGATCGGATTTACCCTGATTTACTGGACGGGATTTGTCAATCTGATTCAGGCTCCCTTTGAAGCCATTGCAGAGCCGGGAATCAGCATTTTCAGCGATATAGAATCAGAAGTCAATGATCTTCGGGTGCAGCGCTTCAAAAACAACAGCAATTGTTAGATGCTGTTATAAAGCTCAAAGCAGATGAAGATGCTAAGCAGGAAGTTATTGAGAATACCGGAAAAGATGCCGATGATTCCTGGTTTGATATCAGTGAGGGACTGGATAAGCTCATCCAGCCCATTAAGGAGTGGCAGATCAGGATGCAGTTCCAGATGCAAAAATTAGTTGCTGAAGTGATTGAGTTTATCTGCCTTTCCGTTCTGAGAATTTGTGTCTACCTGATTTTCTTTATTCAGAAGATCTGGGCGTACATCCTTATTATATTAGGTCCGATTGCCGTGGGTATGGCTCTTGTTCCGGGATTTGAAAATTCCCTCTACAATTGGGTTTCCAAATTTATCAATATCAATCTCTACACTTTTGTGGCGTATACCATTATCAACATTGGCCAGCAGCTTATCGCTTCCGGCTATATGATGGAAATAGAAAGGTATGACACGCTTTTAACGAATGGAACGGTAACCAATTTGGATGCCCTAATGGTCTATGTTAGTAATTCGGGAATGATCTATAACCAGCTTTTTACCTGTGTTGCCTATATCGTTACCGGAATCGGGGTTTTGATGACCCCTACGATTGCAGATACCATTGTGTCGGCAGGAGGTGCCGGAGCCATGACCAAGATGAAAAGTGCTGTGGGCAAAATGGCGGGCTCTGCTAAAACTGCGGTTCTGGCTGTTAAAACCGGAGGAGCTTCTGTAGCTGCTACGGCTGCCAAGTCCGCTGCGGCAGGTTCTGCATCGGGAAGAGTTCAGCAGGCCATGAAAAATAAAAAATAATCTCGAAAAATATTACTATAAAATGCTTATCAAAAATATAGAACAAAGAATCAAGGTGAATAAGGTCGTTTCTCTGGCTGCTATCGCTTTTGCCGTTTTCATTGTTATCGGTGGTTTTTTCTTCGCCTATAAAATGATTGAAGATTCCAGAAAATCCATTTATATCCTAGATAATGGTGTGCCGGTTTTGGCCAAGCAAACCGATGTCTTACTCAACAGGCCTGTTGAATATAAGGCCCAGATTGAGCTTTTTCACCGGTTATTTTTCACATTAGCTCCTGACGATGCCTATATCAAGGATAATATCCAGAAATCATTATACCTGATCGATGACAGTGGAAAGAAAGAATACACCAACCTCAGGGAAAAAGGTTTCTATAACCAGATTATAGCGTCCAGTTCCATGGTCAGTATTCATACTGATTCGGTTAAGCTTGATATGGAACAAAAGAAATTCGTCTTTTTCGGAAAACAGATGATCACAAGAAAGTCATCTGTCATTACCCGAAAGCTCATCACTGAGGGTTTCTTTGAAGATATCATCCGAAGTCCCAATAACCCGCATGGAGTGATCCTCAAAAACTGGCGCATCCTTGATAATGAAGAAATTACCCATCAAACTAAAAATTCGTATTAACAATGAATACTCCATTCAAACACGCCGGACAGAAATGCCTGCAATGGATCGTCCATCACCCTAAAAAGGTTTTTACCTATTCGATGATTTTTTTGTCAATGTCGTTCATAGGTACTCTGATCCAGGGAATTTTCTTTCCCGGAGAAACAGTTTTTACCATTAAACCGCCTGTCCTTTATTCTAAAAGTCAGATGTCTCGGCATTCCACTGTAAATAACGAGAAAGAGATGAAAAAGATAGTTGAAGAGCTCAAGACCTTGAAAGTGAAAAGAGACCAAAAACAGTTACAGAAAGAAGACAGCCTAAGGATTGAATATTTGTTTAACCAATTTCAAAAATTAAAAACTCAATGAAAAAACTTGATTTCAAACAGAAGAAATACATACTGCCTCTCTTGGCACTACCGTTTCTGGTGCTTTTTATCTATGTGGGAACCCAGTTCGCCAAAGAAGAACAGCCCAAAGACAAGCCCAAAGAGCTCTCCCTTTCCCTTGGTGACTCGCAGGATTCGATTATGAGTAAAAATGATGCCTATGATGCATTTTTCAAAAAAGAGGATAACAGGACAATGCTCGAAGGGTTGGACAAAGAAAAGGATAGCTTGCTAGACTACGAAGACCAGCTATCATTAGCTCAGAAGAGAAAAATAGACTCGCTCAAAGCGGTGTCCGGAAGGCGAAACGGAGACCAATCGAAAGGAAATTTATCTTCTTACTATAACCCGAAACAAGAGCAGAATGACGACAAGGATTACAAAAGGTCTTCAGAAATTATCCGGATGCTGAACGCTCAATCCTATGGCAAACCGGAAAGTGGCTATGCTTCAGAGCATTCAAAAACAACCCCTACTCATCAGCAAAATCCTGATCCGGTCAAATATCTGAAACAGCAGATGCTGGTTATGGATTCTTTGGAAAAAGCAAGGGACCCGGAGTATCAAAGTAAGCTCGTAGCAGAGGAAAGACTCAAAGCTAGCAAAGAAAAAATGGAGGAATTCCTTAATTCAACCTTTAATGTCAGCAAATCAGGTATCAATAGCGAGTTCAATGCTTTTTACAAAGAAAAGGAAAACAGCTTTATCAAAGCGGTCATTGATGAAAATAACAAGGGATATTTGGGGAGTCGGATCCGACTGAGATTATTGGAAGACATATTTGTCGGGAACAAAAAGCTCAGCAAAGGTTCCATACTCTATGGGCAGATTTCAGGGTTTGCGATGCAAAGGGTGAATCTCAGTATCGTATCTGTATTCACTAAAGGAGAAATTTATCCGGTCAACTTATCGGTTTACGATGTCGATGGAAGCAAAGGGCTCTATGTTCCGGAGAGTATTTTCCGGGATATGATCCGGGAAATGGGGAGCAATTCCGTACAGGGAACGCAGATGGATATGGGCGGACAGGGATTTTTTACCAGTATTGGCTCTAAACTGTTTACATCCACTTCCAAGTCCATTGCTAACCTGATTAAAACCAACAAAGCCAAATTGAAATACAACTCTTATGTATTCCTGATTGACGAAAAACAATTGAAAGATTCACAGAACCAACAAAAAAAATAAAGAAATGAAAGCCATATTGTACATATTACTGATTTTCATAACACAGCTTTTTACGGCACAAACAGCCACTAAAGAACAGATTATTTCGGATTTACCGGAACTCGGATTTACCGAAGGAATCAGTCTTCATATCATTTCTCCGGAACCCATTCAATATGTGGACCTCTCCAACCAGCAGCTCACAGGGGATTTACCTTCAACCCAGATTGCCCGTGTTAAAATTGCCGATAAGCCTGAAAGCACCGACAAAGAAAAAAGCCAAAATCTATTTCTGCACTATAACGGAGATCAAATCGGGGTGATCACGGTGGTGGGGCAATCTTTTATTGCGCAGTACAAAGCTGTTTACAGAAATTCTGAAAACCTGAATACCGTTACCAATATCCATATTCAGCCGGAGGAGATGCAGCCCATCGAGTTTGATAAAATGGTCTTTTCCAATCTTGAGCTGAGAAAATTTGCGATGGATATTATTCAGAAAAAATCAGAAAAAAATCCGATCCGGGAAGAGAAGAATCTCGGGCTCAGTGTTCAGCTTAATAATGTCTATGTTATGAGTGATTATATCTTTTTGGATATGACCTTTAAAAACAGCTCCAACTTAAGTTATGATATGGAAGCTATGAAATTCTCCTTAGAAGATAAAAAGATCCATAAGGCGACTAACAACCAAAGTATCGAGATGACCCCATTATTTCAGCTGAACCCTCAGAAGCATTTCAGGAAGAATTTCCGGAATATTTATGTGTTCAAAAAATTTACCTACCCGAACTCTAAAGTGATGATGATCCGCCTGATCGAAGAGCAGCTCTCAGGAAGAACCATCGAAATGAAAATCAATTATTCGGACATTTTAAAAGCCGATACATTTTAAACAATTACTATTATGGACAATTTTATAACTACCGCAATTATAGTATATGGACTCATGCTAATTGCAACTGTATACTGCTGTGTTTGTCTCATCATTTTTGGAAAAAAATGGAACCAATATGCAAAGGATTATGAGCAATTATTAATCCTTAAAAATGAGTTTGAGAAAATGTCTGAAGAGGCAGGTTACTCTTACATGATTGAAAGGCTAACAAAAAGAGGATATGAAATCAAGAATCAATTGAATCTGTTGAAGACTGATCTGGTTAAAATACAGGAACATTATGAAAAATTGCAACAGCAGAAGCGGAATCATAACCAGTCTGAGAAGGAGCCATCACTGGACAATTTTTTTGAAAATTATTCCTAATGCAAGAGCAGCAACATCAGATCAAAATCTACGGTTTCCTGCAAAAAGCAGTATATGCCGTGGTAGCGCTGGATTGTGTTTCACTCTTTTATCTGGGAGCGAATATTCCGGTGGTATCCGGCTTATTGAAGAACTTTTCCAGGATGAGCTTCATTTATCCTCCTGTCAATGCTAAACTGGCGACCCTTCTATTGATTGGGTTAGTGGCGATTGGAACAAAAGCTAAGAAAAAAGAGACCTTAGTATTGCTACGGAAATAGTGCTTCCTATGGTATTGGGATTAGTGATGATGTTTTCCTCTCTGGTTTGGGAAGGTGAAGCCGGAAATCCCAACCTTCCTAAAGTCTTTCCGGGAATGAATCTCTACCAGGTGCTTTATGCTTTTCTTTCTTTTTTGGGAGCAGTTATCGTTCAGATGGGTGCTGACAGCATTTCCAAGCTGATGCAGAAGAAAATGGGAAAAGACCGCTGGAATGTGGAAGAAGAATCTTTTGATCAGAACCAGGAACTTGTGAATACCGATACCTCTATCAATATCCCTTATTTATTTCGGTATAAAGGGAAGAGCAATAAAGGCTGGATGAATATTAACCCTTTCCGGGGAACGATGGTGATTGGCGTGCCAGGTTCTGGTAAATCTTTCGGGGTCATCAATCCAGCGATCCGGCAGATGATTGCCAAAGGATTTTGTCTGGTAATTTACGATTTTAAGTTCCCCGACCTGGCGCAGATTGCTTATTACCACTATTTATTCAAAAAAAGTAAGGAATCAGGATATAATTACAATTTTTATGTTATTAACCTCAATGAAGTGGAGAAATCCAAAAGGGTGAACCCTTTCAAAAAGGAGTACGTAAAAACACTGGCCGAAGCGCAGGAAATGGCAGAAGCAATGGTATCTTCCTTACAAAAAGGCAGTACCAGTTCAGGAGGCGGTGCTGACCAGTTCTTTACCCAATCGGCTATTAATTTCCTTTCATCCTGCATTTATTTCTTTGCCACCCATGAAAACGGAAAGTACTCGGATCTGCCCCATATCCTTTCCTTTATGAACCGAAGCTATAAGGAAATTTTTGATACCCTTTTTGGTCATGAAGAACTGTATTCTTTATTATCGCCTTTTAAATCAGCCTATGATAACAAAGCTTTTGACCAATTGGAAGGGCAGGTAGGAACATTGAAGATTTTCCTGTCCCGACTGGCTACCAAAGAAAGCTTTTGGGTGTTTTCAGGGATGAAGTGGAACTCAAAATAACAGACCGGAACAATCCTTCCATTGTTATTTTAGCGTCAGACCCGGGAACTCAGGACATCAACTCTGCTTTGTATTCTTCGGTGCTTAACAGGACTTTAAGACTGATCAATTCAAAGGGCAATCTCCCTGGAGGAATCATTGCCGATGAATTTCCCACGATTTATATTCATAAAATTGATAATGTAGTGGCTACGGCAAGAAGTAACAGGGTTGCAGTAATGCTTGGGCTTCAGGAGCTTCCACAGCTTCGCCAGTTTTATAAGAAAGAAGTTGCAGATACCATTTCTGCTATTGTAGGAAATATCCTGTCCGGCTCTGCAAGGGATAAGAATACCTTGGATTGGCTCGAAAAATTATTTGGAAAAATAAAGCAGAAGTCGTATTCCCAATCCATCTCCCAGCAGGGTACGACGACCAGTATCAACGAGAAAATGGACCATATGATTCCTGCCGGAAAAATTGCAGCACTTAAAACCGGGGAAATGGTAGGAATAATTGCCCAGGGAGAAGAAAATGATACCGAAGAATACAAAACCTCCGCTGTGAACGGTAAAATCAACCTGGATATGAAAAGTATTAAAAAAGAGGAAGCGGAACTTCCGTCCATGCCTAGCTATTATTCTTTTGTTGATAAGGCAGGAGTTAACCGTAAAGAAGAAGTTTTAATGACCAACTTCAGGAAAATTAATAAAGAAGTGGAGTTAATCATCAGAGAATCAGTAAAAGCATAATCTTATGAAGAGTAAAGTAATTGATATCCGGATTTATAAAATGATAGTTGCAATGTTTCTGTTTGCGGGCAGCTTTACTTTTGCCCAGTTCAATACCTTAATGCCTGCCCAGCCTCAAAAGCCCGAAAGTCAGACTCGTATTGAAACTGCAAAAGAAGAGCAATCTACTGAGCAAAAAAATGGGAAAAATTTCTGGAAAAAAATCTTCAATACGACGACAAAGTCGGATTTAAAAAATGAATTGGATTCTTTAAAAATACTGTTAAAAGAGTACAAGCATACCAATAATTCCGGAAAACAAAACTTTCAAAAAATGAAAGATTCTTTGCTATTGGCCACTAAGATTAGAGCAGAACAGAAAAAAGATCTTTTAAAAAATCAAAGCTCCCAGGCTTTATATGATTTTGTGGAGGAGCCTAAAGGATCTTTATCAAAAATTGTTATGCCTTTGGCGGGTAAGATGACGATCACTTCTTCTTATGGGACAAGGGTTCATCCCATTTCTGGAACCCGGAAAATGCACAGTGGTATTGATCTGAAAGCGCATTATGAAAATGTACATTCCGTCATGGATGGAATCGTAACGGCAGCAGGCTGGGATACACATGGCGGGGGCAATTATATAAAAATACGACACTTTAACCGCTTTGAAACGGCTTACCTTCATCTGTCTCAAATTTATTATAGAGTAGGAGAAAGGGTAAAAGCCGGATTTATCTTGGGAAGAAGCGGGAATACTGGAAATTCAACAGGGCCTCACCTGCATTTTTCGGTGAAAGAATTCGGACAAAGTGTTAACCCTGCTCATTTTTTAAATGATTTAATAAAAGCCACTCATCTCATGGGAGCTTATCATAATACCGATACGGCTCTATACAAACCCTACTAAAATAAATTAACAATGAAAAACAGCAATTTACCTACAGACGAACTGAAAAAATATGGAATTATTGGTGAAGACCATACATTTTCTAAAAAACTAAGTGCAGAAGATATTCAGAGATTTCTACAGGGATACACCATTGTCGCTGACAACGATAAAAATAGGGCAGCTTTTCAGCTCACGGATAATAATACCCAGCTGAAAGTCATCTTCCTGGAAAGGGATAAAAGCCTTCCTGAAATCCTTAAAAACAGTGAAACAAGAATAGAATACTCCGATATCAAGGGGTTATCAAATAAATTGCCACCGGAGCTTTCGGCGTTGGAAAAGAAAGCATTTATTTTCGATCAGGAAACCGGCAAAGTGGTCGAGTTTGATTTCATCAGGCATACAACGGAATTGACGGCAATTATTGCTGACCTACGGGATGCAACTGAAACCGCGCGATATAAAAATGAATTACTAAAGCTTAAAGGATTCATCCAAGATAAATTAGAAGCGGAACTTCCGCCTGAGATCGCTAAAGAAATTACTAATGATTTGAATATTATCTCAAAAGAGATCAGTACAGTTGATGGAATTCTTGCCAGGCAGCATGATGATTCTCAAAAACAGGAGAAATCCAATATCGAGTTGAACGTAAATGATCCTGATCTCTATCAGGATGCCAACCGAATGAGAGAAGACGAGGAGCAAGAGCAAGAAGAAAAGCGAAGGTTTAGAAGATAAATTCTATGGATGCCTCTGATAAACTGTTTCAGAATATATAAAATTTCAAAGTAAGATTTAAAATGGATTTATTTGAAGAGTATCACCTCCTTCCGGAAGAACTCAAGGCGGTCTGTGACAAATGGCAGCAAAAATCAGCATACTGGGGACTTGATTACAATGACTGTGAGGTCTTTCAGAAAGAATGCGAAGCTATCGGCTATACGTTTGATTACGGACTGGATGCAGAACCATTTGATTTACGACCCATCAATTTAGGGCAACAATTACAAGACCATATTACTAACAATCAAAATCCAGGCATTATGGGAACAACAAATGATCTAAGCTGGTATGATAAGAATATTACTCCTATAACCCGGGCTTATAAAGATTTTGTAAAAGAAAAAGAAAATACATCACCTGAACATTTCTTTCAAGATGGTGAGAGAGTCTTTACGGCAAGAGAAATCAAGTTTTTAGAGATTCTTGGGTATAAAAATTCTAAAAACAAAATGAATGTTTCTTATCCTGAAAGTAGAGAATCAGTAAGGGGTGAAGTAAAAACAAAAGATATCAGGAATGAATCTATTAAAGATAATCTAAGTTTTGATCCCGGAGCTCGAAATGTTATACAAGAGAATTTAGGTATTGCAGAGAACAAAGCATTGAAGCTTGATGAACTCAAGGATATGCTTACTCAATATTATGAAAAAGAGCAGGAAAGTATGTTTGATTTTACCCATCCGAAATCTATTAAGACGTTGGAACTGGCATTATTTCTTCAAAATGCAGATGAACCGTTAAAGAAAGAAGTTCTGACATACATTTTTTCAGAACCGCCACTTGAGCCTGATTTTTACGACTTCAGGGATGATTCTTATGACAGGGGAGAATCTTCTTATGAGAAAGCAAAGGAATCCTATAAGTTAAAGATAGAAAAATATAATCTTTTTTAGAAAATGCTTATTCAGTTTTTGATCAGTACAATTTTGATATTCATATGATCCATGAATCCAATGTCGAAAGAGCGCCGGATGCATTCAAAGTCTTAGTACATGATCTTTCAACTCAATTTTCGGCGGAAGCTAAATCAATAATTAAGCCCATTAATACAGATCAGTCAGTAATTTATGCTAATAGTGATAGGAAAATGTATGAAATAACATCGTCCCCTCAAATGGAAAAAAATAATCCCCATATGGAAACTACCATCGAAGGGTATAGCAACAGTGAATTAATGAATCTGTCAGATGGCGAATTAGAAAATCTATTAAAGCTAAAGAAAGAACAGTATAAAATAGAACAAGTGAACGATGGTATCATTGCTATGTCTTTTATTGATAACGAAATAAAAAGACTTCTGGCCCTGATTCATCATAAATCAATTACTAACAAACAAAATCCCAACATTATGGAAACAACAAAAGAATTCGATCAGGTTCAATACCTAAAAGACCAGTTAAAATACCTTGGCTTTGGCGAAGATTCAACACTTCACAAAGATTTGGAAAAAGGTATTGAGTCTCCCAAACAGCAGTTTGAAATCAACACAGCTTCAGACAAGGCACTGCCCGGAAATACCGTAGACTTTAGTTTGAAATTCAATAAAAGCGAAAATGGAGGTGTTTTCTTTAATTCTTATCAGGCGACACTGAAAAATGAAAAAAACGAAAGTTTTTCCCACAATTTTTATGTGAGCAAAGAAAGCTCTTTTACCGCTAAAGAGGCTGTTAACCTTCTGGAAGGCCGTTCTGTTAAAATAGAATTTCACAATCCGAAAACAGACCAGGTAGAGCCTGCATTTGTCAAGTTGGATTTTAATGAGCCCAAAACCGAGAAAGGAAATTATAATTTCCAGAATTTTTATAAAAATTATGGTATTGATACTCCTGAAATTGTAGAAAAGTCCAATTTGATATTTGATAAGCCGGAATACAAGGAAAATACCATAAAATCTTTGGAAAAAGGAAATATAGTGAAGGTGAAGTTTGAATTGGACGACGGGGTTATAGAAGGAAAAGCAGTTCTCAATCCCCAGTACAAGAATCTCAATCTGTATGATCAGGAGATGAACCGGATCAATACCAACAAGCCTTTGCAGGGTTTGGAAGATGAGAGAGAACATGATAAAGCTAATGTAAGAGAGCAAAGCATCAAACGATAAAAATTTCCCATTACCTGAAAGCGGTAAGTCCGATGATGATTTGCCGCTTTTTAAAAACCTATCTTATGAAAATACATTTAATACTGCCGTACGTGCTTTTTCTTTTCACTATCAGTTCCTGTTACAAAGAAATCAAATCCGAGAAAGGTGGAATTGATTTGATTTCCAATGTCTATTTTGATGCATCCAAGGGACTGGACAACATGCAGAGTTTTCATGTCTCGAAAATAAATTATTCTCACGATCAGCTAATAGAATATGTTCCGGACCTTTCATTTCCCGAAATTAACAGACAGGTGTATTATATCAGAGATTCACTCTGTTATCCTATTAACCTGATGGAACGTAATCTCATCTTTTCTGATCTTTCCAGAAAGGGGCAGCCTTTTCTGGTCTGGAAAAAGAAAGAGGGAGCCATATTCTCGAAAGAATGGATTCCCAACTATAGGAACAGAAGAAACCTGCCAGACACGGTTTTATTCCATAAGAAATACAAACGTTTTGAGATTAATTCTCCCTGGATGTACACAAGATTTTATATCTATCCGACAGACACTATTTTACCTTATTCACTGTACAGACATGCCGAAAAGGATTATCGCGGACGGTTGGAACGTATTGATTCTTACAATGAAAAAGAGGACGTTTTTGTAACGCTTCAATTACTGCCCAGAAAAAACTGGGATGATACTGCGAAAGAACTATTTGAATTTAATCATTTTGTAAAAAAACGGGAAAGTGAATGAAAATCAGCTAGCATATAACATCGATGATATTTCCGTAATAGAAGGGAATAAAAATGAACTGATTGTTTTTAACAGCAGTAAGGACAGGGATTCATTCCTGGAACTGCTGAAATTAAATAATCAGAATAATAACAGAACCCTTGTTGCCATTCATTCCGGTGCAAATACCAAAAAGTTGATTAACAGGTATCAGAACTATGAGGGGAAAATATTCCTTTGCCTGAATGGTGACAGAACAGGAAATATGATAACACTGAAAATCCTTACCGAACTGAATGAGAAAAATATAAAGGATATCCGTCCTTTATATGGAATCTCAGAAAACGGTAATCAAAACCTAAGTGAATATTTAGAAAACAAACTAGGTCTTCAAAATAAAAATACTACTTTAGTCGAACCAAAAAATTCAGAAGATGCAAACCTTAGTATTAAACGAAACGGAATTTCCGACGCTCAGCACGTGGGAACCCAACTTTCTGAACGAAATTCTGGAGAATCTCTCCAAAGAAGCCAATCCGGGCAAAACGGAAATCACCCGGGAGGACAAGCTGTGGGCAGCAACCATGCTGGAAATGGACTTAAAGGCAACAAGCGGAGCGATTTGGGAAGTGGAGGAGAAAGAAGATCCCCTGACAGAGCACAACCGCAAAATGATGAAGAAAATGAAGGAAGAAAACACCCCGTGGGCGGAATCGTATCCGGGAGAGCTTTATCCAATAGATCAGGATTAGATTTATTCCATAAAAATAATGAGGATTTAGATATTCTCATTTCAAAGTATAAAGGTCAGAAGCTGACTAATGAGCAAGTTGCGGAAGTGGTTTTCGCAGCTTGCTTTGTTTCGGGGAATCACAAAATTTCTCTAAATGAAAATCTTAACCTTACAAATGAGTTGAAAGGTATTTGTAGCCAGTTCAAAAGCGGTGGAACATCTAAAGAAGGCAGGGGGATTTTAGATGAATACTACACCGATTCAAGGATTGTAGATGCCGTGCGAAATTTAATCAAAGACCGGTTTAAAAACCATCAGGAAATTTCAGTATTGGAACCGAGTGTAGGAACAGGAAACTTCCTCTATGCTGCAAAGGACTTAGGTATAAAAACCAGTATTACGGCTTTTGAAATCAACGAGACCACAGCAAAAATTGCCAAAATCCTTCATCCTAAAGCTGATATCCATTTGCGTTCCTTTGAAACTGAATTTATTGATGAGAAAGGTGGCAAAAAGAATTTTCCGAAAAATACGATCTGGTTATTGGTAACCCGCCTTACGGAGAACATCGAGGGTTATACAAAGGTTTGGGTGAAGAGCCGAAAATCTCAAAATATGAAAATTATTTTGTTAAACGCTCTTTAGATTCCTTAAAGCCCGGTGGGATTCTGGCAATGGTGCTTCCGTCAGGTTGGTTAAACAGGCAAAACCAATTAAAAAATGCCGAGCTCGTAGAGGGATTCCGTTTGCCTAGCGGTGCTTTTGCCGGAACCGCCATTGGTACGGATATTATTCTTCTTAAGAAAGACCCTCTGAAAATTTCAACGGATATCTCCGACTATTTTGAAAACAATCCTGAAAAAATTCTGGGTGAAACCCGGGAAAAAACCAACCGTTTTGGGCGTCAGGAAAACTATGTCCACGGAAATTTAGAGGAGGCTTTATTAAAAATTGAGCAGCTGAGAGGCAAAAAAGAAACCGAAAGAATCGGGAATCTTTTTGAAGATTTATTCCTGGAAGCTGAAGAGGGGCCTAAAATCACCTTACAAAATAAGGTTTCGGAGGTTAAACCGGAAAAAATTACAGATTCTGAGCCTGGTGAGATAAATCTTACTGAAGTTCAGGAAAAGGTTGAACAGGTACTTTCATCGCTCGACGCCATAAAATTCAAATCTCCTTCAGTTGTAAAGGAGATTGAGAAATACAACAAACTTCAATCCCAAATTGCCAGCGAGCCAAAGAAATTCGATCAAAGCCAAATTGATGAAATTCTCCAAAAAGCGGAGAAAATTATTCAGTCTCAAAATGAAAAAAATACAGAGTATAGAATTCAGACCAAACCGGAGTTTAAAAAAGGAGTTCTAAAGTATCAATTCCTTAAATCCGATGAAATTGTAAATTCTTCACTTCAAAACAGTTCTGATCTTTCTAAGGCACAGATTGAAGCCTTTAGAGATACCTCATATGACGGAACTTTACATAATCGAGGAAAGCATTATCAATTTGCTAACTACTTAGGTGGAAAATGGGTACATGACTTTTACTATGCCGAAGGGAATATTTATGCAAAGTTGGAACAATTAGAAAGAGACTTTTCAGATAAATATGCTGTTGGCGGAACCGAACATCAATATGAAAAGCAAAAGGCTCTACTGGAAAGCGTTTTACCCAAATCTAAATCCCTTTATGAAATTTATATCAGCCCCAACCATGAATTCATTCATCAATTTAGTTTAGGGACTATTGAAAGGTTACGATATAATTCAATTACAAAAAGTACAGAGCCTGTTACGGAAAATTATACACTTGCAGAAAAATTTAAGGATTTTGTAAGCAGTTTACCCAGTAATGCCTTTGCGGGATCATCGTCGTGGGAAGTTAGAGGTTTTGTGGATAATGAAACGGTTACGGGGAGTGATAAGGAAAGAAACGCTCTCGTCCGTGAGAGGAGAAAAGCCGCTGCTAACGATTTGTTTTATAAATTTCTGAGAGAAGAATTATCGGATGAACTAAGAGAGCGTTTTGTCAAAGATTTCAACCGGAATTACAACAACATCCACGTTCCTGATTATGCCAAATTTCCACTATTTTCTAAAATTCATCTCAATTTCAAAGGCAGAGGGCTGAAACTAACCGAGGTTCAAAGAGCGGGAATCGGAAGACAAACTACAAAAGGGGTTGGCTTATTAGCTCACGAAGTCGGTTTTGGGAAAACTTTATCCGGAATTTTATCTATGCACGAAGCAATGGAACGAGGAAATGCAAAAAGACCTTTAATTGTTGTTCCTAATGAGAGTATTCTCAAACAATGGGTAGAAACTATTTTTGAAACCATTCCTCATGCCAAAATGAATGTACTGGGAAACCTGGGTAAAGATTATGATCTATCAAAGTTTGATAATAAGGACGGAGAGATTACCATTGTTACCTATGAAGGCTTTAATAACATTGGTTTTTCTGAAAATATTACTCAGGAGCTGGCTTCCCGATTTTCTTACATTTCAGAAAGTGAATTAAAAAGTGTTAATTCCATTAGCGAAAGGGATTTTCAGAAAGAACTGGAAAAAGAAAAAGAACTGGAGGGAAAAATGAAGCGTGGTAAAATCTATGATTGGGAAGATTTTGGCTTTGACCATCTGACGTATGATGAAGTCCATAATGCCAATCATATTGTCGGAAAAGTTAGGGTAGAAGACCGGAGATTTGCATCGGATTTCAGGAGCCAGAACCAGCAGACATCAAAACTGGGAATCAATACATGGATGGCAGCACAATACATTCAGGATAAGAATGATGGCAGGAATGTTACACTGCTTTCTGCTACCCCTTTTACAAACAAGCCTTTGGAGTATTATTCCATTTTATCCCTGATTGCTAATAAACGCTTGGAAGAGTCCGGTTACTTCAATGTCAATACATTTTTTGAAACCTTTATGGAAGCTGATAATGATATGGAAATTGATGCCAAAGGTGATGTGAGATTCAAAGCTAATGTCCGGAGGTTTAAGAATAATTCTCTGTTTCAGCAGCTGCTTTCAGAATTCATTGACATCAAAGGAGAAGAAGACAACCCAGAATTGAAGCGTCCCAACAAAATCAATAAAGAATACAAGATTGAACAGAATGACCTGACGAAAGAGCAATATGATTTGCTTAATGAAAGCTTTAGTGAAACGGAGAAAGGAGCGATTCTTACCCATATCCTTAATGCAAGATTGATTGCCATTTCTCCGTATTTGTCACCTTATTATGATGGAGAAGAGCCTTCAATACGGGAATTTATAGAAAATTCTCCGAAGCTAAGGCAGACGATGGAGCTGATCCGGCAGAATAAAACAGACATTCCGGATTCAGGACAGATTATTTATTCTGAATTAGCTGTTGCAGAATTTCCTAAATTGAAAGAATATCTTGTACAGAAAATTGGTTATAAACCTGAAGAGATTGGAATCATTACCGGAGCAACAAGTAAACCTAACAGGTTAAAAATCCAGGATGATTTTAATTCCGGGAAAATTAAAATTATTATAGGCAGCGAAGCCATTCAGGAAGGAATGAACCTTCAGGAAAATACAACCGATCTTTATCTGCTTTCTTTACCGTATAATTTTACTTCTTTACGACAGGTGGAAGGAAGAATATGGAGACAGGGGAATAAAAATGAAAATGTGCGAGTCAATTTTATGCTAACCAATGACAGTATTGATGTTTTTATGCTTCAAAAATTGCAGGCTAAGCAGGCAAGATATTTAGAAGCGATGAAAAAAGGAGCAGATGTTTTGGATGTTTCGGATATCAGTACCCAGGAACTCAAGACATCAATCATTACCAATCCGGAAACAAGGGCTAATATTGAGATTGAACTGATGAAAAAACGGATTGAAAGTGAGAAAAATAAACACCTTGCGGATAGTGCCTTTGTATTAAGGAAATACGAGGATTTTATCAAAGTTCAGGAGGGAGTGACCAAAGCAGAGTATAGTTATAATAGGATTTTAGGTTATTCTAAAGAAGAGGGGGAGAATGGGGAATATTGGAAAAATCAGCTTCCATCTTATCAAAAAACGATAGAGCTGGCAAAAGAAGAAGTTCAAAAAGCAATCCGGCATTTAGCTGAAAAAGGAGTGAATGTTGCAGAAATTGAGAAGCAAACCAAGGCTACAGAGGATAAAATAGCTGAATTGGATAAAAAACTGGAAGAGCTTCCTGAAATAAAAGGGAAGTTAATACAACAATACCAAACAGAAAAGGAAGAGCAGCTTAAAATTAATAAGCATATAGATCATGTAAAAGGCAGGGCAGAAGAGAATAAAAATCTATATAATACTTTATTGAACGTGAGTCCTATAAATACTATGGATAATAAAATCTCATTAGATGTAATATCATTACCAAGAGAAGATATGAATTTGGATAATGTATCGGCTATAACCAGAAAAAGATAAATGGAATTAGAGTTAGTGAGCTGTTTAAAAAAAATAATTGAATTTCAGAATATTAGTATAGTTGACCGAAATATTAATTAATTTTAGACAAGCAATTTTATGACTATTGATTTGAAGTAATTGACTTTAAATAATAGAGAAAAAAGCTATATATTTGATATTCTACTCAATAAGGTAATTTGATGAAAAAGATATTTTATCTAAAATAAACCATGACCTTAAATAAACGCAATAATCTTAAAATATTTGTCGTTTCAACAGTATATAATTTTCAAGCCGATTTAGATCGTATTTATTAACTATTAGATGATTATGGATGTGATGTAATGATGTCTTATAAAGGGGGCCTTCCTTTGGAATAGTATTTTGAACAGTCAGAATATTTGTGTTGGAAGCGTTGAGCAATGTGATGTTTTCTTGGCTTTATCCGTCCAGACTATGGTTCCGATATACTTGAAAAGGATGGCTTGTCCATTACACATCAGGAATTTCGGAAAGCATTTGAACTGGAATTCCCAGGTTTGCATTGGCTGATTACCGAGTTGTATTCACAAGATCTCTGTTTAAGAATAGTTAGGTAATTGAAAACTATTCTAAGAAAATTATAAAATTTGAGAATATACAATGTGGATGACAGAAATCCGAAACATATCAAAAAATGGCCGAGCAGCTTTTTGGAAAACTGTTTGCAGACAAAGGATACTTGTACAGCACTTTGGGAGATGCTTTTCGTGGATGGAATTCAACTTTTCACCAAACTCCGAAAGAATATGAGAACGGAAGATAAAATTCTGCTTTGCGAAAGCGAGACTATTGAGACCATCAACGATGAATTAAAAAAAATGTCAAGTGGAACACACAAGACATCGAAGTGTGAACAACTCTTTGATGAATATTTTAGGAAGTCTTACTGCATATTTTTTCTTTCCCAAAAAACCGTCACTCAATTTACAAAAAGTGAATGACGGGCAATTATTTTTAAATTTTGCTTAAACCGAATTCAGATTATATTATCTATCTCGGTTATGATATTTTTACACATAATCCCTAAAAATAAAATTATTACTAAAATTTTTTGCCGTTACTATAATACTTACAAATTTCTGTAGTGAATATATAAATAAGCCCCCGATTTAGATATTTTATGAGTTTTCTTAATTTCAAAATAATATTAGATTAAGAAAAGTAAAATGTTAGATTAATGTAACATTTTTTTATATTTGCAGAAAATATTAAAAATGGCTAAGAGATATTTATCAATTATTATGTTATGCTATTTTCTCTTTCTGGTTGTTCAGGGCTGCAATCAACTTCAGCCGGAAGCAATAGATGAAAGTGAATTATTGGATGGTCCTATTGAAGGCTTATCTTATGCTGAAAATCAGCAGTTTTTGAGAGGGGATGTAGCTTTTAATGATGAAATTTTTACTACCGAGAAGGGACTTGGTCCTACATTTGTAGCAACAAGCTGTGGCAGCTGTCATGCTGGTGACGGAAAAGGTACTCCTTTTACTACCCTTACACGTTTTGGTCAAATTGATGAAAATGGAAATTTATTTCTGCATTTAGGTGGTCCTCAATTGCAAAATAGGGCAATACCGGGCTATACTCCTGAAACAATTCCTACCGGAGCAACCTTTTCTAAATTTACCCCACCTGCAAATACTGGGCTTGGCTTCATCGAATTAGTATCTGATACAGATATTTTAGCAATGGCAGATCCCTTTGACTCAGATAATGATGGTATTTCGGGAGTTCCAAATTATATAGAATTACCATCCTATCAATCACCATTTCCTTTTGCCATTCCAAAAAACGGAAAATATATTGCACGTTTTGGTAAAAAGGAGCAGCTTACAGCTTACTGCATCAAACTGTAAATGCTTATAACCAGGATATGGGGATTACTTCCTCATACAATCCGCAGGATGTTTATTCCGGATTAAATATTGACCCTGAAGTTTCTGATAAAACAATAGCTGATGTAGTTTTTTATCTTAGGACATTAAAAACTCCAATCCAGAGAGATGCAGAAAATCCGACAATAAAACAAGGGTATGCTGTATTCAATCAGATTAGCTGTACCAAATGCCATATTCCGGAATTAAAAACCTCACAATCTTCTATTTCAGCATTATCCAATAAAAAGTTTTATCCGTATACAGATTTACTGCTTCATGACATGGGAACGACCTTAGATGATGGTTATACCGAAGGCTCTGCAAAAACCAATGAGTGGAGAACGCCACCACTTTGGGGGCTGGGTTTATCACCAAAATCTCAAGGAGGTCAGTTTTTTTAATGCATGATGGCAGAGCAAAAAGTATAGAAGAAGCTATTGAGCTGCATGGAGGAGAAGCAGCAAACAGCAAAAACAAATTTATGCAGCTTTCATTCGGTGACAAAGCGGCTATTATCACATTTTTAAAATCATTATAATCATGAACAGACTTGAATTTATCAAAAAATGTGGACTGGCTTGTATTGGAGCAACGGCAATTCCGCCTATTTTATCAGGGTGTATAAGCAACAAAATGACTACAGGAACAATAAAAGATGATTATATCTTATTGCCTGTATCAGATTTTTTAGATAGCAAATTCCCAGATAAAAAAAGACCTTATATCATCATTCAAAATGAAATTCTAAAATATCCCATCTGTGTTTTCAGAATTTCTGATACGGAGTATGAAGCTTTGTGGATGCAGTGTACTCATCAGGGAAGTCAATTGCAGGTATTTGGAGATCAATTGCAATGTCCTGCACACGGAAGCGAATTTTCTAATAAAGGCTTGGTACAAAATGGACCAGCTGAAAAAGCATTAAGAAAATTTCCCGTACAGATAGAATCAGAATTTTTAAAAATCTCCTTAAAAAACAAGCATGAAAAAAACTTTATTCTTGACTATTATTTTGGCTTTCCAAGGGTTCAATGCTCAAATAGATTCTGATTTGTTAAAAAGAATCCCGGTAGACAGTACGCAATCATTGAATATGGATGCAGTATACAAGCGTCCATTTTTAGGGCTGGGAAAAGTACCTGTTTCTATTGGGGGCTATGCAGAAGCCAATTGGCAACATGTGGCAACGGACGGGGTTTCTGAAGGACATCAGTTCCAATTACGAAGAATGACACTTTTTGTATCCTCTGCCATTTCCTCAAAAATTAAATTTTTAAGTGAAATAGAATTGGAAGAAGGAGGTAAGGAAATCAATATTGAATTTGCTGCAATAGACGTAGAATTTCATCCATTATTAAATTTAAGAGGAGGAATTGTCATGAATCCTATTGGTTCTTTTAATCAAAATCATGACGGTCCCAAGTGGGAATTTACCGACCGTCCTATTTCGGCAACACAAATGCTTCCGGCAACTTTCAGTAACGCAGGCTTTGGATTTTATGGAAAATTGTATAAATCTGATTGGATGTTTGGGTATGAAGCCTACTTAACAGGGAATTTTGATAATTCAATTATTGACAATAATCAAAACAAAACATACTTACCTGCTGCCAAAAATAATTCTGAGCGTTTTGAAGAAATTAACAGTGGGGTTCCTCTTTTTACGGGAAAAATTGCCGTAAGACATAAAAAAGCAGGAGAATTTGGGATTTCCTACATGGAAGGCATTTACAATAAGTTTCAGGATGATGGTTTGGAGTTAGATAAGAAAAGAAGAGTAAAAGTTTTTGCCTTGGATTATAACAATACAATATTGAAACTGAACACTTTCATTACAGCCGAGTGGGCATGGGTGAATGTCGATGTTCCTGAAACCTATACACAGCAATATGGAAACAAGCAGTATGGGGGTTTGTAGATATTGTCCAACCTATCATTAGAAAAAAATATTAGGTTGGGAAAAAGCTACTGTGAATCTTGCTTTCCGTTTTGATTATGTTGATTGGAATGTTGGACGCTTTTTTGAAGACAATAGCAAAATAGGAGACGATGTTTGGAGCATTATGCCGGGAGTTAGTTTTAGGCCAAGCTCGCAGACTGTTTTTAGGATCAATTATAGGTTTCAGAAAAAAGAGATCTCTTTGCAAATCTGCCGGAAACTACTGTGGGATTAAGCTTTGGAATTTCCACTTATTTCTAAAAAATAAAACAAAATAAAGAAACCTCCCTTAAAGCAGGTTTCTTTACTTATTTTAGAAATATTTATGAAGCAGCTTTACAGCATCCATCAAGATTTTTATATGACTCAGTATCAGCTTTAACATCATCAGCATCATATCCAAATTTTGCAATGGCCAGCTTTATAGTCTGCAGATTTGTTTTTTTAGGATTATAATAAACGGTGATGGTCATTGTTTCTTCATCCAAATTATACATTTTTACCCCTTTAATTTTAAACATATTAGTTTTAAATTTTAATCCACCTGTTTCGCAAGTTTTAAAATGATCACAAGAAATATAAGTTTTAATTACAACTTTTCCTGATTCTTTTTCCTGTGCCATTGTAAAGACCAAAGAAAACATGAAAATGATAAAAAATAAATTTTTTAAATTCATTTTAATTTTTTTATTAGTTATACAAAAATAGCTAATTTTTTGAAAATGGAATTAGTGCTTTTATTACATAGTCAATATAATTACTAGAATAATAAGTAGTAATATAACCTGAGTTCGGGATAAGCATTCTATATAAGCAACAGAAAACCATTAGTTTATATCTAACCTTTTCATTTCTTGATTAACTTTTTGATTGTAAGGATAGAAAAATGAATATAAACCAGAAATAATGAAGTCATTTTTTTAAAATCTGAAAGCTAAATCTCCAAAGCTTAATAATAAAACCATGAATATCAATTAATTAAATTCTATTTATTGTTATTTTCTTATCCCGAACTCAGGTTAATATAATATTTTTTATATTTGCAAAATGAGTTTTCTTAAATTACTTTTAACAATTTACTTAACGGCATTATCCATAATGCCATGTAGTGATGCTGTTAGTGAGAAATTGAAGGAAACTAGCATTTCCGTTTCTTTAAGCAGTAACAGGTGGGAATCTCATTCTCAAGGAGATTCTTGTTCACCATTTTGTTTTTGTAACTGCTGTAGAATTACAATAGTATCCATTAAAATTGATCCTGTCTTAGATTATCCGAAACAGATTAAAACATACTTTTCAAAGAAAATTCTTTTCCAAAAGAATGATTTTGCGTATTTGATATATGATCAAATATGGCAACCACCTAAGATTTAATTTTTATTGAGAGATGGAGGGATTGTCTTTCATCAAAACTTTTACAGAAACCTTGCAATACTATTGCATAGTTTTTCTGTCTTTTTTGTCACGTTGTTTATTGATGGTTTTACAAGAATTAAACACATGTGATTTTTAATAAAATTATATTCTATGTTAGATAAAATCATAAGATTTAGCATCAAGAACAAGATTGTCATAGGTATTATGACCTTGTTGCTAATCATTTGGGGAACCTGGAGTGCTACCAGGTTACCTATTGACGCTGTTCCCGATATTACCAATAATCAGGTTCAGATCATTACCGTTTGTCCCACATTAGCAGGACAAGAAGTTGAGCAATTAGTTACATTTCCAATTGAACAAAGCATCGCCAATGTTCCAGATATAGAAGAAACCAGAAGTATTTCAAGGTTTGGACTTTCGGTAATTACTATTGTTTTTAAAGAAAATGTTGATGTTTATTTTGCTAGGCAGCTTGTAAACGAAAGACTTAAAGAGGCTGCACAAGAGATTCCAAAAGAAGCTGGAACTCCTGAATTAGCTCCTGTAAGTACAGGGCTAGGAGAAGTGTATCAGTATATTCTCCATCCTAAAAAAGGTAGCGAGAAAAAATACAATGCCAAAGAGCTTCGTACAATGCAGGACTGGATAGTACGAAGACAATTGAACGGAACACCTGGAGTAGCAGAAGTAAATAGTTTCGGAGGTGAATTGAAACAATATGAAGTAGCTATTAATCCAGATCGGCTTAGAGCAATGGGAGTAAGTATTACCGATATCTTTATTGCCTTAGAAAAAAATAATCAGAATACAGGTGGTGCCTATATTGATAAAAAACCTAATGCTTATTTCATAAGGGGAATCGGTATTGTAACTTCATTAGAAGATGTAAAAAATATTTCTGTAAAAAATGAAACTGGAAGTGTTCCTATTTTTATAAAAGATGTAGCAGATGTACGTTTAGGACATGCCGTACGTTATGGAGCAATGACGTATAATGGTCAAGTAGATGCTGTAGGTGGGGTTGTAATGATGCTCAAAGGAGCCAACAGTAATGAAGTAGTAAACAGTATTAAAGAAAAATCCCAACCATCCAAAAATCTCTTCCTGCCGATGTGGTTATTGAATCTTTTCTTGATAGAACAGATTTAGTTGGAAGAGCAATCAATACTGTAGAGAAAAATCTTATCGAAGGAGCTTTGATTGTAATTTTTGTTTTAGTTATTTTCTTGGGAAACCTCCGTGCAGGATTGATAGTTGCCTCAGCTATACCGTTATCATTACTTTTTGCATTAGGAATGATGAACGTTTTTGGAGTAAGTGCTAACTTGATGAGCTTAGGAGCAATCGATTTCGGGCTGATTGTAGACGGAGCGGTGATCATTGTCGAAGCAACTTTACATCATCTTGGGATAAGGAAAACGACGAGAATGTTGACCCAATCCGAAATGGATGAAGAAGTTTTCCTTTCTGCCTCTAAGATCAGAAGTAGTGCTGCTTTTGGAGAAATTATCATTTTAATCGTTTATATTCCTATACTGACATTAGTAGGAGTAGAAGGGAAAATGTTTACTCCAATGGCAAAAACGGTAGGTTTCGCTATTTTAGGAGCGTTGATACTATCGCTAACATATATTCCAATGATGTGTGCTTTATTTTTATCAAAAAAATATCCCATAAAGAGACTTTTTCGGATAAAATGATGAATTTTCTCCAGAAAATTTACCAACCGTTACTTAATAAAGCACTTAAAATCAAATACTGGTTAGTTGGAGGTACAATAGCTTTGTTTGCAGTATCTACATTCATATTCAGTAGAATGGGAGGGAGTTTATTCCTCAATTACAGGAAGGAGATTTTGCTTTTCACTGTATTTTACCACAAGGAAGCTCCTTAAGTCAAAGCATTGAAACCTCTATGCAGGCTTCAAGAATTATCAAACAGTTTGATGAAGTAAAAATGGTCGTTGGTAAGACTGGAGCAGCGGAGGTTCCTACTGACCCGATGCCGCCTGAAGCAACTGACATGATGATTGTTTTAAAACCTCAAAGTGAGTGGAAAGAAAAAAATCTTATGATGAGTTAGCTGATGAAATTTCAGAAAAGTTAGAAGCTATTCCAGGGGTATTTTTTGAGAAGAATCAGCCTATCCAAATGCGGTTTAATGAATTAATGACAGGAATCAGACAAGATGTAGCTGTGAAAATTTTTGGTGAAAATTTAGATTCGCTGGCATTATATGCAGATAAAACTGCGAATGTTATTCAGTCTGTAAAAGGTGCTACGCAGCCACAAATAGAAAGGGTAAGTGGTCTTCCCCAAATTAATGTAGAATATGATAGAACGAGGATGGCTAATTATGGTTTAAATATTGAAGATGTTAATAATGCGCTTAGTACTGCATTTGCAGGGCAATCTGCAGGACAGATTTTTGAGAACGAGAGGAGATTTGATCTTGTAGTACGTTTGGACAGTCTTCACAGAACTAATATTGATGATGTAAATAGTCTTATGATTTCCACCAATTCGGGAGCACAGATACCTCTTTCTCAAGTTGCTAATATAAGTTATAAACTAGGACCTGCCCAGATCAGCCGTGAAGAGGGTAAAAGAAGAATCGTTATAGGTTTTAATGTTAAGGGACGCGATGTGGAAAGTGTGGTAGAAGAAATTCAGCAAAGGTTGGATAAACAGGTAAAATTACCATCTGGATATTATTTTACCTATGGAGGACAGTTCGAAAATCTGAAAGCTGCAAGCAAACGTCTGATGATTGCAGTTCCTGTATCTTTATTTCTCATTTTCATGCTGCTTTATTTTACATTCAATTCATTTAAGCAAGCAGCTTTGATATTTACAGCAATTCCAATGAGTGCTATTGGAGGTGTTTTTGCATTAATTGTGAGAGATATGCCTTTCAGTATAAGTGCTGGAATCGGATTTATCGCCCTGTTTGGTGTTGCTGTTCTCAATGGAATAGTATTGATAGGTACCTTTAATCAACTAGAAAAAGAGGGGAAACCGATATTTTCAAAAGAGTATTTAAAGGAACAAAAACAAGATTAAGACCGGTTTTAATGACTGCAACAGTAGCTTCTTTAGGATTTTTGCCTATGGCGATTTCAACAGGCGCTGGAGCGGAAGTTCAGAAACCCTTAGCAACTGTTGTAATTGGCGGTTTGGTAACGGCAACTTTTCTTACCTTATTTGTGCTACCGATGCTGTATATCATTTTTAATACTAAAATTAAAATGAAGAAAATTATGATGAAACCTAGTACCACCGTTGTTGTTTTAGGCTTTTTGCTTTTCGGGCAAATTTTTAAAGCACAGGATACTCAAACTTTATCCATTGAGCAAGCAACTGAAATGGCTTTGAATAATAGTAATCTGATAAAATCCAAAGATTTTGATATTAAGGTGACAGAAGCGCTCAAACCAACAGCTAAAGAATTACCTAAAATGAATGTGGAAGCTCAATTAGGTCAATATAACAGTCGAAAGTTTGATCAGTCTTTTTCAATCTCTCAAAGCATCCCTTTTCCTACTTTATTTAAAGCAAGAAAAGAGCTGATTGCTGAAGAAATTAAAGGAAAACAGATTAATAAAGAGATCTCTGCAAATGAACTGGCAAAACAGGTCAGAACGTATTATTATCAGATTGAATATTTACAGTACAATCAGTTGCAGCTGAAAAATCTAGATAGTCTGTATCAGGATTTTATCAGAATTGCTACGGTACGATTTAGATCCGGAGATATTAAAAAAATCGAGATCAATACTGCGGAGACGCAAAAAGGTGAGATCAATTTATTTTTAAAGCAAAATGAAGTATATCTAAATAATGCTTACAAAAATTTGAAAGTTCTTCTGAATACCCAGGCAAACATCATAGTACCTTTCACAAAGGATTATCATCCTTTAAGAATAGATAATTTTCTCGATAGTGCATCAGTTGCCAATCATCCAATAGTAAGAGCATTTTATCAACAAATGGAAATAGCAGAAAAAAATAAAAATGTTGAAAAATCTCAGGGGCTACCTGAATTTACTTTAGGATATACAAATCAATCGCTAATCGGTTTTCAGACGATAAACGGACAGGAACAATATTTTAATGGTGGAAACAGATTTCATTACGCAAATGTAGGGATTACAATACCATTGACTTTTGGAGCTACAAAAGCAAGGATACAGTCTTGGGAATACCAGAGACAAATGGCAGAATCCAATGCAAAACTCCAAGAAAAGCAATTAGAAGCACAATTGGAAAATGCATTCAATCAATATCAGCAGAATGTGGAACAATATGATTATTATGTAACTCAAGCGATTCCTAATGCCGAAAAAATATCGAAAGCTGGACAATTAGGATATAAAACTGGAGAAATTTCTTATGTTGAATATCTTTTTGCATTACAGACAGCAACCAATATTCAACTAAAATATTTGGAATCTATTCAGCAAGTCAACGAATCTGTAATTACCATTAATTCAATAATTAATAAATAAAATGAAAATTAAATATAGTATTTTATCTCTGATATTTGTTTCTGTTTTTGCCATAAGTTGCGAGAAAAAGGAAGTCTCTTCAGAGAATATAGAAATAGAAAAAACCGAAGAAAATCATGAGGAAATTCCTCAAACTATTGCAACCCTGACTGAGGAACAGATTAAAGCAATGGGAATAACATTGGGAAGTATAGAAATGAAAGAACTTGCTTCTACTGTAAAAGCCAATGGTGTTTTAAAAGTTCCAAATAATCGAAAAGCTACTGTGACTTCATTATATGGCGGAGTTATTAAAACGATTAATGTGCAAATGGGGGATTATGTAAGACAAGGGCAGGTATTGGCTTCTATCAGTAATCCTGAATATATTCAGCTTCAGGAACAATATCTTACGATAAATAGTAGAATTATCTATGCAGAACAAGAATACAGAAGACAAAAAGAACTTTTTGACAATGATGCTGGGGCAAAAAGAATCTTCAAAACGCGGATGCAGAACTAAAGAGTTTAAGAACTCAAAAATCATCTTTACAGAAACAACTTCAGCTAATGGGCATCAGTCCGTCAAAAGTAGGAAACAGCAATCTAAGGTCAGGTCTGGTCATCACGGCCCCAATAAGTGGAACCATTAGCAATATCAATGCTCAAATTGGAAGCTATGTAGATGTTTCTTCTCCAGTGTTAGATATTATCGATAATAATTCCATACATCTTGATCTTCAGGTGTTTGAAAAAGATTTGCCCAAAATGAGGATTGGGCAGATCGTTCATTTTAAACTAACCAATAATCCTGAAACTGAATATGATGCAAAAGTATACAGTATCGGTTCTTCTTTTGAAAATGAAAGCAAAACTATTTCAGTACATGCTATGGTAACAGGAAATAAACTGGGATTGATAGATGGAATGAATATTACAGGAATTGTAAGCTTAGATAATTCTACAACAGCGGCGGTTCCTAATGAAGCTATTGTAGAAGCAGATGGGAAATATTACATCTTTGTGAAAACCGATAAAAAAGAGAAAGATCATGAAGGTGCAATAGATGATGACCATGGTCATGGTCATGATGAAGGAGAAAAGGAGCATGGTCATAAAGATGAAAAGGAAGCTGGAGACCACGCTAAAGAACAGTCCAAAACAATTAATTTCGAAAAAGTGGAAATAATAAAAGGTTCAACAGATATGGGTTATACTGCTATTACTCCAGTAAATGAAATTTCATCCGATGCTAAAATTGTATTTAAAGGAGCATTTTTTGTGAATGCAAAACTATCTAACTCAGGTGAGCATGAGCATTAATTCTCGTAATTTATTGTTGTTTTAATTTAAAGAAGTAAGTAATCATGTTGTTAAACAAAAGGATTTCAATATGGTATTTTATAGAACAGATCAAAAGTCAAGTTGTTCTAATTTTTATATTTGCTATAAGCATAGGATTGTTAGACCTCCATCCGACTTTCAAAAAGATATCTATTCCATTAAGTATTCCGGCTTTGTTGGGTACGGCAATATCTCTATTATTAGCATTCAGAACAGCACAATCTTACGAAAGATGGTGGGAAGCAAGGACAGTTTGGGGTGCTATTGTTAATGATTCAAGATCTTTTTTAAGACTTATTCAACAATTTTTTCCTGAGGATCATGCAGAAATAAAAGTCTTTGCTGAAAGACAGATTATTTGGGTATATGCATTAGCTGAGGCATTAAGAAAAGAACCTTTTTCCAATAGAATTAAGGAATATTTGCAGTTACATGAAATTGTAGCTGTAAATATACCTAATGCTTTACTTGACAAACATTCTATGCAAATACAAAAAATTGCAAAAAAAAATGGGATTTCAGATTTCAAAGAAATTCAGCTTAATGAAGTTATCATGAAACTTTGTGATAGCATGGGAAAATGTGAAAGATTGAAAAATACTGTTTTTCCAAGGTCCTACAGTGTTCTACTCCATTCACTAATTTATGTCTTTGCATTTATACTCCCTTTTGGTTTAGAAGATTCTCAATTGATCGTGGAGATCGCAACTACGATCATTATTCCAGTAATATTTATAGCCATAGAGAAAACTGCAATTATTATGCAAGATCCTTTTGAAAATACTCCTGTAGATACTCCAATGACTTCTCTGGCACAGACAATAGAGATTAATATACTCCAAATGATAGGGGATAAAGATATTCCTAATAAAAAAGAAAATACCACTTATTATGAAATGTGAATTGAGCCAACAAATACAATAAATTATGAATGATACAAAAAAACAAACAGTTTCAGCATCAAGCAGGCACAAAAGAAACTTACTCATTGTTCTTTCTCTAAGCGGCATTTATCTTATTGCGGAAGTTATTGGGGGCATTCTTACAAAAAGTCTTGCATTACTGGCGGATGCAGCTCATATGCTTACAGATGTTGTAGGTTTGCTTCTCGCATTTATAGCTATAAAAATTGGTGAGAGAAAAGCAAGTCCACAAAAAACTTTTGGATATTACAGAGCAGAAATACTTGCGGCGGTTATCAACGCGGTAGTTTTATTAGGGATATCAATGTATGTTTTGTATGAAGCATGGCAGAGATTTAAAAATCCCCCGAAGTACAAAGTAGTTCTATGATGATCGTTGCTGGAATAGGTTTGCTTGTAAATATTATCGGAATTTTTATTATTAGAAAAGATTCTAATGAAAGTCTTAATATGAAAGGTGCTTACTTTGAAGTGCTTTCAGACATGCTTACATCTATTGGTGTGATGATAGCGGGAGTTATCATGCTAACTACGGGATGGTATTACGCTGACCCTTTAATATCTGCACTTATAGGATTAATGATTTTTCCAAGAACATGGAGATTATTGATGGAAGCAGTAAATATTTTGCTTGAAGGAACGCCAAAAGATGTGGATATTAGTAAACTACGCAGTGCTTTAGAAGAAATTCCAGGAGTACAAAAAATTCATGACTTACACGTTTGGTCTTTAACATCTGGAATTAATGCTATGAGTGCTCATGTAGTGACTGAAGAAACCCAAAGTCGCAATCTTATTTTAAAAGCTTTAATTGATAAGGCAACTATCGATTTCAAAATTACTCATACTACTTTTCAAATCGAGTATGAAGGATATGAAGAAAATGAGATACATTTATAAAATCATTTAATGAACTCTCTTAGAAAATCATAAAATAATTTAAAAATGGAAAATCAATTTGATGTTATTATAATAGGTTCTGGTCCCGGCGGATATGTTTCCGCAATACGTTGCGGGCAACTAGGGTTAAAAACTGCCCTCATTGAAAAATACCCTACACTTGGAGGCACTTGCCTTAATGTTGGATGTATTCCTTCAAAAGCATTGCTTGATAGTACTGAACGTTATATAGAAATAAAAAATAAAGTATATGAACATGGAATTTCTGTAGAAAACCTACAAGTAGATTTAGCCAAAATGATGGAACGGAAAGCGGGGGTTATAGCCAAAATAAATGGAGGAATTAGGTTTTTGATGGAAAAGAATAAAGTAGAAGTCTTCCAGGGAGTAGGTTCTTTTATCAATAAAAATACAATCCTTGTACAGTCTGGGACTGAAGAAAAAAACTTACAACAAAAAATGTAATTATTGCGACGGGCTCAAAACCGATATCATTACCTAATATCATAATGGACAAACTGCGTATTATAAGCTCTACGGAAGCGTTGTCTCTTAAAGAAATTCCAAAAAAACTAATTATAGTTGGTGGTGGTGTAATAGGAATGGAAATGGGCTCTGTTTTTGCAAGATTGGGAACGAAAATTACGGTTCTTGAGTATACAGACAGCCTGATCTCTTCAATGGACAGAAAAATGGGAGCGGAATTACAAAAATCATTAAAAAAAATAGGCTTCGAATTTTTATTAAATCATAAAGTAACCGGAGCCACTAATCATGGAACACATGTAACGGTAAATGCAGAGTCTAATGACGGACAAACTATTACTATAGAAGGTGACTATTGCCTAATTGCAATTGGCAGAAAACCTTTCACAGATAATTTAGGTTTAGAAAAAATTCAAGTGAATGTTAATTCGAAGGGGCAAGTAGAAACTAATGAGAATCTAGAAACCAATATTTCAGGAATCTACGCTATAGGTGATGTTGTAAAAGGTGCAATGTTAGCTCATAAAGCTTCTGAAGAAGGAGTATTTGTTGCCGAGACCATCGCTGGGCAAAAACCTCATATCAATTATCATCTCATACCGAATATTGTCTATACCAATCCTGAAGTAGCAACTGTAGGTAAAACAGAAGAAGAGCTTAAACTATTGGGAAATTCTTATAAAGTAGGAGAATTTCCTTTTTCAGCTTCTGGACGAGCTATTGCAAATGGCAATACCACAGGGTTGATAAAAGTTTTAGTTGATGAAACTACCGATGAAATTATGGGTATTCATATAATTGGTGAAAGAGCCTCAGATATGATAGGTGAAGCTACCATTGCAATGGAATTCAGGGCAGCATCAGAAGATATTGTACGCATTTCTCACGGACATCCAACTTATTACGAGTGTATTCGTGAAGCATGTTTAGATGTACACAAAATTGCCATCCACATCTAATTCTTTGCCCGTAATACTTCTTTTAATTATGGGAGCTTGGCATGGTTGATGATTTGCTATATGAGGAATGTATTATCTTTTTCACAAAAAAATATAAAAAATAAAAACCAAATATTATTATGAAACATGAACATATTTACGATGAACAGGGTAATCAGCTTTGCTGTACTCCGCAAGAAGGGAAAATCTATAAAGATGCCGGAGCCAAGCACCTTGCTGAAGATGCTGGATGTTGCACTCCTAACAAGCATAAGCATGAAACACACAGGGATAGTGATGGCCATGATCATGAACACAATGATACCAATAAAACGATCTTTCAAATGTTTTTACCAGCAATAATCTCCTTTTTGTTATTATTGACAGGTATTGCTTTAGATAATTATATAAAGGTTGAATGGTTTACAGGATGGGTACGTATTGTTTGGTATGCAGCAGCTTATTTGCCTGTTGGAATACCGGTACTGAAAGAAGCCTTTGAAAGTATTAAAGGAGGAGATATATTTTCCGAATTTTTTCTTATGGGGATTGCCACAATAGGGGCATTTGTAATTGGAGAATATCCGGAAGGAGTAGCGGTAATGCTATTTTATGCTGTGGGAGAAGTGTTTCAGACATTAGCGGTATCAAGAGCTAAAAGTAACATCAAGGCCTTACTTGATCAGCGTCCCGATGAAGTCACTATCTTGGAAAACGACCAGCCTAAAACTATAAAAGCAGCCCAAGTTCAGGTTGATAGCGTTATTCAGCTGAAACCAGGAGAAAAACTTGCTTTGGATGGAGAATTACTCAGTGAAACAGCTTCTTTTAATACTGCTGCTTTGACAGGAGAAAGTAAACCCGATACTAAAAGTAAAGGTGAAACTGTTCTGGCAGGAATGATTAATATGAATAGTCTAGCATTAGTAAAAGTAAATACTGCTTATGAAGATAGCAAATTAAGTAAAATTTTAGAACTTGTACAAAACGCAACTGCTCAAAAAGCACCTACTGAATTGTTTATTAGGAAGTTTGCGAGAATATATACCCCAATTGTTGTTGGATTAGCTATTTTAATTTGTCTGCTTCCTTATTTCTTTGTTGATGATTATGTTTTTAAAGACTGGCTGTACCGAGCTTTGATTTTCCTTGTTATTTCATGCCCTTGCGCTTTGGTAATTTCTATTCCTTTGGGATATTTTGGAGGTATAGGAGCTGCAAGTAGAAATGGAATATTATTTAAAGGAAGTAATTTTTTAGATAAAATTGCGGTTATACAGAATGTAGTTATGGATAAAACCGGAACCATGACTGAAGGTGTCTTTAAAGTTCAGGAAGTTAACATCAAAACCGAATTTAATAAAGATGAGATCCTTCATATGGTTAACACTTTGGAAAGCAAAAGTACCCATCCAGTAGCTACAGCTATTCATCAGTATGTAGGGGAAATTGACAATTCAATCAATTTGGAAAATCCGGAAGAAATTGCTGGTCATGGTCTAAAAGCTACGATTAAAGGTAAAGAAATATTGGTGGGTAATTTTAAATTAATGGACAAATTTAATATTACATATGATGTGGATCCATCAAAAATTGTTTATACTGTGATTGCTATTGCATATGATAAAAATTTTGCAGGCTTTATAACTATTGCAGATAGCATTAAAGAAGATGCAAAAAAGACCGTTGAAAAACTTCATGATTTAAATGTAAAAGCTACAATGCTGAGTGGTGATAAAACGACCGTTGTAAAATATGTGGCAGAGCAGATTGGAATAGATAATGCTTTTGGAGATTTACTTCCTGAAGATAAGGTCAATAAAGTCAAAGAAATCAAGACTAGAAAAGAAAGCGTGGCATTTGTAGGGGACGGTGTGAACGATGCTCCTGTTGTGGCTTTAAGTGACGTAGGTATTGCAATGGGCGGACTCGGAAGTGATGCCACTATCGAAACTGCAGATGTTGTAATTCAAGATGACAGACCATCAAAAATTCCAATGGCTATCAATATTGGAAAGAAAACAAAAAGGATAGTATGGCAAAATATTATTCTTGCTTTTGTAGTAAAAGGAATTGTTTTAATACTTGGAGCGGGTGGTTTAGCAACGATGTGGGAAGCTGTATTTGCTGATGTAGGAGTTGCTTTATTGGCAATATTGAATGCAGTCAGAATTCAAAGAATGAAATTTTAACCTAAAGTGACTAAAAAAAGAAGAATAAAAAGGGCTTCTTTAAGAGAAATTATCAAAAAGAGGAATATGAATCTTGGAAAAAAAGGAAATACTCCTCTTTAGATATTTTTTTATATTAGTATTATGTGCTGTTTTAATACTTTTTATAGCTTATCAAATTCAGCATTACAATGCTATTGCTTTTAAAATTAAATAATGAAGTCATCTTGACTTTTTGAAAATAAAAAAGATCGAAGAAATTTATGTTGCAAAACATAAAAAAATCTTTAACCCCTTATTTATAAAGGGCTAAGGAAAAATACAATAGAAATAGTACCTTATCTGCCAACTCCCAAAAGAGGTTTTAAAAATACAAGCTCCTTTATATGAAGTCGTTAATTGTATTTTGTATAAGTTGAAAACGGGAATTCAATGGCATTTGTTGCTGATATTACATCTGTTTAGTGATAAGACGCTACATTATAAAACCATATTTGGTTATTACCGAAAATGGAGCAAAGTGAATGTATGGAAAACCTGTTGGATTGGTTTTCAGAGTCGAAGCAAACCAAAATTGACTTATCCTGTGGAGAACTTGGATGCCTAACTTTAAAGGATACTTTTGGGCCATTTCTCTTTATACAGCGACTTTTTATGTAGGTGCTTTTACTTTTTTTGAATTACTCATAAACATTCTCCTCCTCATCTTTACAAAAGGTGCAAGGGATGTAGTAAAAGTAACTACTTATATACAGAAAACTTAAGGTTCTTGCAAGGGAAACCTTTCTGTAGTAACATTGGGAATTACTGATTTACTGCCTTTTCTTTCAAGATTTATTATTAGATTTTGGAACTTGTACAATGAGTTTAGAAGTAAAATGCCGAATGAATAAAAGATAAATTAGTAATTAAGAAAACTCTTTTATATGCATTAACCTTATTTATTTTGACAGCATATTCCGTCAAGGGACAAATTATGGATAATACTTTACAAAAGTTAGTGGAGAATAAACTCATTGAAAAAAAACAAATCAAGGATTTTGAAGAAGTACTAAATCGAAATGAAACAAAATCAAATAGCACTTACTTACGTTCGCTTTATCAAATAGAATTTAAGAAGCTAACCGGGGCATTACTATTCAGAGTTAGGAATGCAGTTGAATTTTGGAAATGAAAAGCCAAAACCACCTGTACAGGCAAAAATAAATAAAGAGCTGCACCTGTACCTTTCCAGGCTCAGGAATTGCGGCTTAGTAACAGTCAAGCAATTTAATGATCAGTCAAAAAAAGATTGGGAACAATGATTATGTATATATTCTTCAGCTCTTACCTGACTTAGCAGATCAAAGTGCTTATGAAGGATGGTTAAGCTCTGATAAACTTAATAAGTATGGTGAAAAACTGTTGATAAATAATGTTATTTCTGAAAAATCATTTGAGAAACTTAAAAATGATGTTGATGCTGGGAAAATAACGTCACATTATCAGCTTGTCAACTACATCGCAAATTGATAAAGCAAAAATGCGAGTTTCTGAACAAGAAAATGAAAAAACTTTTAGTGTTTGCTGACGAAGAATGGTTGACAGAAGAATAAACTCACAACTTTTTGAGGCAAATTTTTATATTCTCCTTATGTTGCTTTTCAGGTTGGCTAGCCATTAATTTCAGTATTTTCTTATGGTTAAATTTCCTAGGGCTGAATGACGTTTTTTGAGTTTCACCTAGAACAGAAGGATGTCAATTAAAACAACTAATTTTATTTATAAAATTGTATCGAGGATTTTTAAATGATCTTTATGGTTTTGTTTAGTTAAAGATTTAGATTATAACCAAATTTTATATTTGACAGTCTGATCTTTACAGTTGTTTTAAAAGAAAAATGCCATTTCTTTGTGTAGCAACAAAAAAAATCTATATATTTGCACCAGTTAAAAACAAACGCTCTTAATCTTATTAAAAAAGTGACCTATTCGGTGACCTACAAAATAGGAGAACAGCATAAAGCTCATGGATAGGGCTTTTTCTGAAAAAGTACAAGTCCCGTCCGGATCGCAGAAGTTTTCTCAATTTCTTTTAAAAAATTGATCCGGTAGTTCAGCTGGTTAGAATGCCGCCCTGTCACGGCGGAGGTCGCGGGTTCGAGTCCCGTCCGGATCGCAAGATCTTAAAACCCCTTCAAATTTTTGAAGGGGTTTTTGTTTGTCTTTATTTACTTAGCCGAAGAAGGTAAGAAAGTCATTGTATACTTATGAAACAATATACTCCACAATAGCTTCGCAATGTATTTTCGTAGTGTCAAAAACAGGGATTTTAAAATCATTCTGGCTGATCAGCAGGGGAATTTCCGTACAGCCCAGGATAATACATTCTGCACCACGGCTCACAAGATCTTCTACAATGGAGATATAATTAATCTTGGTTTCAGGATTAATAAATCCTACTCCCAGTTCCTCCTTAACAGTATGCTGAATATAATCTCTTGTTTCCTGCTTTTCCGGAACGAGTACTTCAAGCCCGTACTCTTCAAGTTTACCTGTATAAAAATCCATTTCCATGGTGAACTTAGTCCCCAGCAGCCCGATCTTTTTTAAGCCGGCTTTACGGATTGCTTTTGCAGTTTCAGCTCCGATATGAATAATGGGCAGCTGTAAGGCGGCTTCAAGTTTATCTGCGAAGAGATGAGCCGTGTTTGCACACAGAACAATACGGTCTGCGCCACTGTTTTTAAGATGCTCACAGGCATTAAACAATAATTCATAAGAATGAACCCATCCTTTTGCCTGAATGTCGCCGAAATTCAGGGAATATATCATACATTCGGCAGCATTAAGCCCTCCCATCCGGGCATTGACTTCTTCATTGATGAATTTATAATAATCTAATGTAGATACCCAGCTTATACCGCCTACCAGTCCTATCTTTTTCATAAACTCTGTTATTTACTGTTGGGGCAAATCTAGAGAAAAGTTTTCAAGAAACAGAGATTAAATGTGTGCTGAAGCTTTTTTGCATCGAATGAGCTATTGACAGTTTAGATACGTTTAAATAACTCAAGCGTTCAAAACAATAAAAACAAAAATTACTGCCTTAAGACAGTAATAAGATCAGCAGTATGATGTTTCGATCGTTTGTGTGTTTTTTGGAAATTCTGGAATGCTGATCATAAGTGCTGCTTTAATTCGGTCGTTGTTGCTTATATTTCAGTCTGAATTAACCTTTGCAGGTTGAGTTATTTACGATAAAAACTTGATGATGAATCTATTAAACTTGACCGAATCATTTACATGCAGCCTCTTTATTTCATGGTTATTGATTACATTATTGAAGTAAAATCTGTAGGATGAAAGTAATGCAGGATTAAAACTGAATAAAATATATGTTTTTCATCTTCAGATTGTTAAATTTCTCTTTTTAATATAGAATTGATGGTTAATTTTAACAAAATTAGACCACTGTATTTTGATATCCGCTACACTTTTGTGTAGATTTGCTTATGAATCAGAAATACTACACTTTTGGGTAGTTATTATCGGTTTATAAAAATATATGGAAGAGATCAACAGGTTTTTTAATGACAAAAACGAGGTTCGCAGCGATGCGGAAATAGACCGCAGCCAGGCAGGAGAATATCTGGAGGCTGTAAAGGCGTTTTCCAGGCTTACCTATCAGAGCCTGTATGTCATAGATTATCAGACCAGGGCATTTGAATATGTCTCGGATAATCCATTATTTTTGTGTGGGAAATCGGCAGAAGAAGTAAAAGAAATGGGCTATGCTTTTTATTTTCAGAATGTAAAGCCTGAGGATGTGGAACTTTTAATTAAGATCAATGAAGCCGGTTTTGAGTTTTATGAAAAAATTCCTGTTGAGGAGCGTAAGCTTTATTCCATTTCTTACGATTTTCACCTTATGAACGGCAAAAAGAATATGGTATTGGTCAATCATAAACTTACACCGATGTTTCTTACGGAAAAAGGGCAGATCTGGAAATCGCTGTGCATCGTCTCCCTTTCCGGCAGTACTTCGGCTGGGAATATTGTAGTAAGCAAAGAAGGTTCCGATGAACTCTGGAAGTATGATCCCGAAGCAGACCAGTGGGAAAAAGGAGAGAAGATCAGGCTTTCCCAAAGAGAACACGAAATCCTCAGTCTGTATATGAGCGGGCATACCATTAATGAAATAGGAGAAAAATTATTTATCTCTGCCGATACTGTAAAATTTCACCGTAAAAAGCTCTTTGAAAAAATTGGAGTAAATAATATTGCAGAAGCTCTTGCCTATGCAAAAACCAATAAACTTCTGTAAACCAATATACTTTACTACCGTTTTTTTACGGTATTTTTTACAATGTCTTTGGGGTTTCAATTTTAGGTCTGATATTTGCACAAGATAGCCAAACTAAATAGCCTGTTTTATTTATGAAAAACATATCTGTGAAGAAATCATTTTTATATGCACTTTTTTGTGCTGCCATGCTTATTTCGTGTAAAAAAGAAATAGAAAAAATAAGCGATACTTTTAAAGATACGGTTTCATCGTCAGAAACTCCTGCTGTGGAAAAAGATTCCATAAAGAAAGATTCTGTTGTGAAAAAAGAATCTGTTCCGCCTGCCATGCAGGAAAACGGGTTCTATAATGCCCTTGTTCTTCCTAAAGATAAAAAACTCAGAGATTCCATATATGCGGAATTCAGTAAAAAATACAATGAGAAGGAACGATATGCTATTCTGGCATTGAACCGACTGGATTCTAAAAATAAATGGAATGCCGATACATTGGTAGTTCCCGCAAAGATAGATACAACCCTGATGGAATATTCACCTTTTCCAATGCAGCTGGACATATTGAGCGGAGTGAAGAAATTCGTGATTTTCTCTTATCCGATACAGGCATACGGAGTATACTCCAATGGAAGCCTGGTAAAATGGGGCCCGACAAGTATGGGGAAAAAGGCTGCGCAGACAACACGAGGACTTACTTTTGCCAACTGGAAAAAGAAACTTTCAATCTCAACGGTAAGCAGCGAGTGGAAGCTTCCTTACAATTTTAATATTCATAATGCAGGGGGATAGGATGGCATCAGTATGATCTTCCAGGTTATCCTGCATCGCACTCATGCCTGCGTCTGTTGATGAAAGATGCCCAGTGGCTGTATTCTTATGCTGATACCTGGATCCTGAACCCTGGAGGCGCTACTACCAAAGCAAAAGGAACTCCGGTAATGGTGTTCGGTGATTACAAATGGGGCGGCAGAAAGCCGTGGAGAAAACTTTTGGATGATCCTAATGCAAATAATATTTCAGTGGAAGAAATGACGAAGCTTCTGGAACCTCATATTGACAAAATGATCAAAGAACAGGACAACAGGGAAAAAGTATCCGATTCTATTAAAGCAGCTAAAGCTATGGAGCCTGTTCAGACTGAAAAACCAGCTGAAATTCCGGCTAATTAATTTTCTTTTCAAACTGTGAAGTAGATTCTTCGGCAAAGCGTCTAAGCTTGAGCATTTCTTCTTTGCCCTTGTGCTGCCCGAATCTGGCTGCCGCATAAGTAAGAAGGATAAAAAATAACATAACAAATGAAGCGTTGAGAGCCCATGGGAACTCGGCGCTTTTTATTTGCTTTTCTACATAATACATCGTGAAGAAAGTCATCCACAAAATGGAAAAGGAGAAATAAAGGAACATAAAGAAGGTCCACACCGCAGAGCTGGGACCGAATACTCCCCGTATAGCCGTTTCCCCGTCCTCTATTTCTATCCGTAAAGACAGTCTCGGTTTCCAGTAATTGTCGTATTTCGTTTCCACACATATGGTGGCCACTTCCTTATTGATATTTCCGGAAAATTCATCTTTATGGTCGGCGAGATATTTTTTCAGGTTTTCTGCATACTCTTCTTTGGTAAGATGGGTAAACATTTTGAATCTCGGCCGGGTTCTTATTTTATCAATGGTGCTTTCTTCTGTCTTCATATTTTATTCCTGATAGGGTATAGGGTCTTCCAGTACAAAACTAAAGGTCATTTCTTTATTTTTCCTCTGGACTACCATTGTGATTGTTCTTCCTTCGTCGGATTTCATCATTTCCATGATCTTTTCCATGGTCATATCGGCGGTCCGGTTTCCATTAATGGTTATAACGCGGTCATCTTTCTTCAGACCTGCTTTAAACGCCGGAGAATCTTTCCTTACGCCGGCTATTGAAAAGATAGGTTTTAAAGTGAATTTATACTGAAAATTATTGATCACGGAAATTTCAGTATTGGCTTCAGATAATTTTTTAGGTTCAATTTTTATCCGGTCTTCCTGCCATTCCAGTCCATCCTGCTGAAAATCCAGTCCGCTCATATTGAAATGAAAGGGATCATTAAAGTTCTTATTTTTTTTAAGATACAACTTTCCGGCCGGATAATCGAAAACTACAGAAAACCTGCGCATTATTTCTCCTCCCACAGATCCTTTCCTGTCCTTTACCAAGGTAACATGCTGAATAGAATACTCATCAGGCATTGCGGTGAGAGGCATTTCGAATTTAAAGTTTCCAAGATAAAAATTGTGAATACGGCTTCGTTTTCCGTAAATATCTCCGTTGAAACCGCGACCCAGATAATCATCAATATTCGGTCTGTTGTAGACAAAATCCTTAATGAGGGTAGGGAAGAGCCATATGGCATCGCTGTTACCAAGATCTATCAGCAGTTTTGAATCCTTCTTTTCATTCGTCATCTCAACGTCGGCAATGAGGTAAGGTTTGTCGTTTTCCACGCTCATAGGCAGCTCATCAAACTTCCGGATTTTCTTTTTGAAAATATCAGAATCTTCGTAGATAGTGATTTTTTAGAGGCATAATCTATCAAAATCGGATGATTCTTAAAAAAATGATATCCGATAACACCGTTCACAGGAATTCCTATATGGGATGAAATATTGAATTCTTCATCTATAACAATATACAGAAGCATAGAAGAATTGATGATATGATCACCTATTTTGGCAACATTACGGTCAGATTTAAAACCGTCAATGCTTACATTTCCTCCGAGGCCTGAAAATTTGATCTTTTCAATGTTCTGTAATTTGATCTCTTTATTGTCCAGACTGAAAAGAATGGTTTCCGCAACGCCGGTATCAAGCATAAAGGTAAGCTCGGCGCCATTTACATTGATGGGAATGAAAATAAGGTTGTTGATAAGTTTAAAAGGGATCACAGCTTTTTTAACGTTAACCAGCTCAAAAGAATTCTGTGCACCGATAAAAATGCTGAAGAATAAGGCCAGTAAAAAAAGCGTAAGTTTCATTTACTGAATTTACTGAAATAATCCTTATTATCCATAAAAAAAACATTCCAAAAACAGGAATGTTTGTATAAACTGCAATGAAGCAGCTGTATTAGTTGAAATTATTGTAAACGGATAGGGCTATTTTGCGAAGAAATCCATCAGATCCATATAGTTCTTCTGATTCACACCGTGTCCGCTCATATATTCTCTGAAAGTAAAATAACAGCTCAGATCATAAAGCAGATCTGCGGCTTTTCTTGCCCATTCCATTGGGATAACAGCATCATCGGTTCCGTGCGAAACAAAGAAACGGAGCCTTTCCAGTTTCTTTTTGTCTTTTACGATACCGTCCAGAAGTTTCTCCTCAGGATAGCTGCTGAGGCAGGCTACATAATTGAATAGCTCCGGATGTTTTAAGGCTAAGGCATAGCATAAAATTCCACCCTGGCTGAAACCGCACAGATGGACCTTACTTTCTGTAAGTCCGTAGTGGTTGATAATTTTTAATATATTCTCCAGCACACTGTCCAGTGATTCCTTAGCCTGGGAAATGTCGATGAAATTTTCAGGATTATTGAAATCAATGTCAAACCAGGAATAGCCTTCAAACTGAGTATCTCTGGGTGCTCTGAAACTTACGATAAGCCAGTCGGAGGGAAGGGTTTCCCTGAAGCTGAAAAGATCCTGCTCATTGCTTCCATAGCCATGAAGCATAAAAAGAACAGTGGTATTGGGAGTGATATGTTCCGGTTCTCTTACTATATAATCTAAATTCATACAGCAAATATAATTAATAAATCATATTATAAATTCAAAATACGAAAGGTCTGTTTTATGCCTGATTATCCAGAAGCAATGCCCGCTCAAAGATAGGCTGTTAGTGTTATTATGCTTTTTTGCTGATTTGATATTATTTGGAAAACTTTATTGGAAATTTTTCATAAAAGTTATTTTTATATTAATAAAAAACCTATATTTGAAACATTAAAAATCTATTTGGAGAAATGAAGCAATTTTACAAATCAAAAAGTTTACTTAGACTTTCTTTTTTATTCGTTTTATTATTTTCGGTAATTACTGTAGTT
This sequence comes from Chryseobacterium sp. GTID13, assembly GCF_056172655.1. Taxonomy (NCBI): domain Bacteria; kingdom Pseudomonadati; phylum Bacteroidota; class Flavobacteriia; order Flavobacteriales; family Weeksellaceae; genus Chryseobacterium; species Chryseobacterium sp. GTID13. Next base: position 214,960 of record NZ_JAOCMB010000007.1, on the reverse strand, counting down.
AATTCTTGTAAAAAGGATGACGATGAAGATGAATTCACAGATCACGTTGTTCAGTTTGAAGTGAAAACAACTACCGGAGGAGTGATCAGAGCTATCGTAACACAGGTAGGAACCACAAAAACCGATATTTTCGATCCTGTAGGAACTACATGGGCAAGCGGTGAATTTTTTGTAAATTCAAGCCAGGCACAATTAAACCTTGATGCTAAAGCAGATCTTCCGGATGCTACCTCTGAACTGGTAGTTAATCTTTGGATAGACGGCGAAATTGTAAGAACCAAAAAGATGGTGGGAGCAGGGCCGCTGGTCGCTTCTATTGATTACAGCTTCTTAGAATTATAGAATAACTTACTTATATATAAAAACCGCTTTTTAAAGGCGGTTTTTTATTTTTATGAATTGATTTTCTTTCTCGTTTAGAATTTTATCAGCATTTACTCATCGATCAGCTGATACTGTATAGCACGGTTAATAAGCTCCGTAGAGTTTCTCGCCTGAAATTTTTGTAATAAATTTTTACGATGGGTATCTACAGTAAGAGGACTGAGGAAAAGCTCTTCGGCAATCATAACACTTGTTTTCCCCTCCGCTACCATACGAAGGATCTGTTTCTCGCGTTTGGTGATCCTTGGCACGGGAAGATCGTTCTGTGAGGGTCTGCTGATAATTTGCTTTGTTTCTTCACAAAAAACAATATTCCCTGAGAGAGCTCCTTTAATACAAATTATCAGTTCCTCTATTGACGTATTTTTAAGGATATATCCGCTGGCTCCGTTTTGTATAGACTGCATAATAATGCTTCGTTCCGAGCGGTTGCTGAACATGATCACGGAAGTGTTGGGCGATATTTTTTTGATTTCCCGGCAAAGTTCTATTCCGTTGGCATCCGGCAGTGTGATATCCAGAAGAACTATATCTGTTTCATTGGACCGGAGAAAACCAATGAGGTCTGAACCGGATGTAAAAGTTTCCGAAACAGTAAGAAACGACTGGCTTTTCAGCATCATTTTTAATCCTTCAATGACGATGGGGTGGTCATCTACGATCACGATATTTATTTTATGAGACTGCATGGGTATTTAATTCAATATTAATAGTTGTTCCTTCGTCATCCGAATTGATCTCCATTTTGCCTTTCAGATAATCTACTCTGTTTCTGAGATTATGAAGGCCCATACTTTGAGATTTTCTGTAATCCTCTTCTTTGAATCCTTTTCCGTTATCTTCTACGGTGATCATGAAGTTTTCATCAGATTGTGAGCATTGCAGCAGTATATTGGTGGCTCCGGAATGTTTGACAGAGTTGGCCAGTAATTCCTGTGCAATTCTGTAAATATTAAGCTGTATGGATAAAGGAGTGCTTTTGCTAATGTTAATAGCCTGAAAGTCTACCTTAAGATCTTTTCGGATATAGAATTCGCACAGATCTTTGAGGGCGGTTTCCAGCCCGAAGCTCAACAGAGATTCCGGCATGAGGTTTCTGGCCACATGGCGCAGTTCGGTAACGGAATTGTCCAGTTGGTTTAAAATTTTGTAAAAATCTTTATGCCGGTCTGCTTCCAGGTGGGTTGAAGACCAGGTAGAAAAATTTATTTTAACTCCGGCAAGCATTCCGCCAAGGCCATCATGAAGATCTTTGGCAATGCGGGCTCTTTCTCTCTCTTCTCCTTCCAGAATAGCCTTTGTAAGCGCTAATTCTTCTCGCTGCTGGATTTCCTTTATTTCCTGCTGAAGATTTATTTCGCGCTGTTCCGAAATTTTTTGTTCTTTTTGAAATTTAAAAAACCTAAAATGATAAATCCGGCTGATAAAAGGGAAGCGAGTCCCAGAATCCACATATATTTGTTTTTTTTGCTGATTTCCAGCTTTTTCTGAACCAGTTCTTTATCCCTCTCGGATTTCCTGTATTTTGCTTCAAGAACAGCAATGTTTTTATGAATAGAAACCGTGTTGAGGCTGTCAAAAGAATTTATATACCGCTCAGCATAAAGGTTCGCTTTAGTGGTATCCTTTAGTGCGGAGTAGTTTTTGGAAAGTTCTTTTAAAACCTCTTGCTTGTTTTTTTGATAAGGAGTGCTGTCATAAACTTCTTTAAAAATCTTATTGGATTTGCTGTAGTCTTTCAGCTCGCTGTTAAGTTGTCCTTCAAACAGCTTTATTCTTTCTGCAATTACTGTATTTTTATATTTTTCGGCATTGCTTAATCCTTTGGCAAAAAGTTTTACCGCTTCCGGATAATTTTTTTGCTTCATATGATAATACCCTAAAGTACAGTAATAAAGTGAATAAAAATTGGATTCCGGATAATCTTTGATGATAGCATAGGTCTTTTCTAATTCTGCATTGGCCTGAGCCATTTTGTTTTCTCTCATCAGAGCATCTGCCTTAAACAAAATAACTTCTCCCTTAATCGCTTTGGACTGTGCCGTTTGTTTTTTCAGTTTATTGATAGAATTTTCAGCCAGATTCATGTATTCTATGGCTTTGGGATAGTCTTTTGAGTTATAGAATAAAATCCCCATACTTTTGTATAAAGCGCCTGTAAGCTCATAATCTTTTAGAGTCTTAGACAGTGGTATTGCTTTACTCGTAAGGATGTTCATAGACTCTACTTCCTTATTCTGAATGATCCTGAATAATGCTTTGTTCTGGAACATGATGATCCTTATTTTTTGGCTTCATTACTCTTATACTTTTTCAGAAGGGATTCTATGTTGGTGAAATCTTTTTCAAGAAGATTAACGGCATCGGGCTTTGTGTAGTTTATAATAGACTGATAATAAAGCCCTATATCTCTGTACACAGGGCTGTTGGAAGAATTTTCAAGTCCCTGTTTCAGATACTTCTGATAATTTTCAATATCCTGCTTGGTAAAATAGGTTGCGGCAATCTGATAGGACTTAATAGCTTTTATTGTATCAACAGTTTCATTGTTGGCAGCCATAACCAAACTGTCAAAATTATTATTCTTTTTCTCCAGAGAATAAAAATAGAGAGACTGAGCCTCAATATGGAGTATGCCGAAAAACAAAATTAATAATAAGAGTAACTGTTTTTTCATGTTTTTTGTGTAATCATGATTTTTATTATGAATATTTTATGAATGTATTAAAAAAAATAATATGCACCTGTAAGGTACTTCATTTTTTAAAGTAGCCATTTAAAGATGGGTGCAAAATACCTAAAAACAGGTAGATGTAAATACTGTTTTTTATGTATTGTCCTTTCCGGACGTACGGGATAGTTTTGTGATACACATCTGAATCAACTTTGAAGCGTGGAATGATTAAAATAAAACATTGAAAGGTTTGATGAAAAAATATAAATAAAACACATGTAAGAATTAGTTTATAAATTAAAATATGAGAATTATGAAAAAAATCGGTTTACACAGAACATTCAGAAATGCAGTTGCTTTTTTAATAACAGCGCTTCTCTTAGGTTTTGTATCTTCATGCAGCAAAGATGATGACGATGATGCAGGAACAGTTGTAGGTGGAGGCGCCAATTATAAAATAACTGTTACTTTGAACGGGGTAAATTCTACCGATGATTATGTTTCGGTAGTTGCTTCAGGAAGTGATCATCAAAACAGTACTTCCATCTGGAAAATTAACGGGACTATTCAAAACGGACAAACAGCTGTAGGATTAAACGACAATAGTTTTACAGGTTCTACCAAAACCTATGTTATTGAGACTAATACTCCTATTGCAGGTTTAGCAGCTTCAATCCAGGTGATCAACTATAATTCTTCCATTACAGGAACTTATAAAATAGAAAAAAACGGAACCGCAGTAGTTGATGAAGCTATTAATCTAACAACCAACGGGGCCGATTTCACAAAGCAGTATTCATTCAATTAAATGATTATTTATATACAAACAGTAAGACTTTATAATTTTATGTTTAACTCTCTTCAAAGATGAAGTAACTTTTCAGGTTATTTTGTATTAAAAAAGAGCGGCTTTGGAATCAAAGCCGCTCTTTCAAATAATATCATTAAAGATTTTTACTGTACCTTCACAATAAAGTAGCTTTTCTTACCCTTTTGAAGGAGCAAGAATTTGCCGTCGATAAGGTCGCCTTCATTGGCGGTGTAAGTATCATTTACTTTTTCTTTATTTACAGAAACTGCATTTCCTTTGATTTCTCTCTGAGCCTCACTTTTAGACTTTAAGAATCCTGATTTTTCAGAAAGAAGATCAATAATACTGATTCCAAGGACATCAGCCTTAGGAAGCTCTTTTTGAGGAACACCGTCGAAAACCTCCAGGAATGTTTCCTCGTCAAGACTTACCAGATCCTCAGCTGTAGAGCGTCCGAAAAGAATTTCTGAAGCTTTCACCGCTTTTTCGTACTCATCTTTTCCGTGTACCCATACTGTTACCTCTTCAGCTAACTTCTTCTGAAGTTTTCTTTCGTGGGGAGCTGTTTTGTGCTCTTCAATCAAAGCTTCAATTTCTTCTTTACCTAAGAATGTATAGAATTTAATGAATCTTTCGGCATCATCATCAGTAGCATTCAGCCAGAACTGGTAGAACTTGTATGGAGACGTTTTCTTTTTATCCAGCCAGTAATTTTCACCGCTTTCCGATTTCCCGAATTTAGAGCCGTCTGCTTTTGTGATCAAAGGAACCGTTAAAGCGAATGCTTCTCCCTGAGCTTTTCTGCGGATCAGTTCGGTACCGGTGGTAATATTTCCCCACTGGTCGGAACCACCCATTTGCAGCTTTACATTATTATTCTGATACAGATGAAGGAAATCATATCCCTGAATAAGCTGATACGTAAATTCTGTAAAGCTCATCCCGTCTGCTCCGCCATCTCCTGAAAATCTCTTTTTTACGGAGTCTTTCGCCATCATATAATTAACGGTGATATTTTTCCCTACATTTTTAGCAAAATCAAGGAAAGAGATATTCTTCATCCAGTCATAATTATTGACCAGTTCTGCTTTATTTGGACCATCAGCATCAAAATCCAGAAATCTTGAAAGCTGGTTCTTTAAACAGTCTACATAATGAAGAAGTGTGGCTTCATCCAGCAGGTTTCTTTCTGCAGATTTTCCCGAAGGATCTCCGATCATTCCTGTAGCACCTCCTACCAGAGCAACAGGCTTGTGCCCATGCTGCTGGAAATGCGCCAGAATTTTGATCTGGATAAGACTTCCGATATGTAAAGAATCAGCAGTCGGATCAAAACCAATATATGCAGTAGTTACCTCTTTATTCAGTTGTTCATCGGTTCCTGGCATCATATCGGCAAAAAGACCACGCCATTTCAGTTCTTCTATAAAGGAATTCATCTATAATTTTCTTTAAAATTTTAATGGGGCAAAGATAAGAAATTCATAAGTATAATAAGAACAGAGAAGTTCAGCTATTGGCTTTTTCACTTAAAAAAATTATATTTGTTAATAATGAACGACGAACAGCTATTCCTGCTTATTCAAAAGGCAAAAGAAAAGGACCAGAAGGCCCAGACCAAACTCATCAATATTTTTTGGGTGGATGTTTTTGCTTTTGTGATGAAAAAAGTGAAAGATGAAAATGATGCAGATGAAATCACGGTGAATGTTTTTTCAAAAGTGTTGTCGAAACTGGATATGTACGATCCGCATTTTCAGTTTAAAACCTGGGTGCTGACAATTGCGCAGAATACCGTGATTGATTTCTGGAGAAAAAGAAGCCGCGAGAACCAGGATCCTACTGAAAATCTTGATGAGGTTAAAAATCAGTTTGCAAAATCTCCGGAAGAGCTGATGATCTCCAATGAAGAGCAGAAAAAGATCATCAAAACCATTGAATCGCTGGACGCCAATTATCAGGACATCATCAGGTTAAGATTTTTTGAGGAAAAAAGCATCAAAGAAATTGCGGAAGAACTTGGGATTTCAGTTGCCAATACCAAGGTCAGGGTCATGCGTGCCAAAAAGGTTCTTGCGGAGCTTCTGAAGAATAATGAGTTTGATGATCATTAATAATTTATTTTAACCACCCCGTCAAAAATTCTACTGAATTTTAGCCACCCCTCCAAGGAAGGGGAATTTGGATCCGACTAATTTTTTGTCTTTATTGAGGAATGAAAAGTCTTCTTATTAAAGAGGAACAGTTTTCTTTATTATATTATCTGTTTCATCAATTTTGCCGGTAGATGGTTTCCATTAAAAATTCCTTAACTTTGAACTTCAATTTAAGAAATGGAAAATTTAGTTCAAGATACTACCGTTCAAAAGCCAAAGTGGATCCGCGTAAAACTTCCTACCGGAAAAAATTACAGAGAACTTAGGACTTTGGTGGACAAATATAAATTAAATACCATATGCCAGAGCGGAAGCTGTCCGAATATGGGTGAATGCTGGGGAGAAGGAACGGCAACGTTCATGATCTTAGGAAATATCTGTACAAGAAGCTGCGGGTTCTGCGGTGTAAAAACAGGAAAGCCGCTTGATGTCAATTGGGATGAGCCGGAGAAAGTGGCACGTTCTATTAAATTGATGAAAATCAAGCATGCGGTTCTTACTTCTGTAGACCGTGATGATCTGAAAGACATGGGATCCATCCTGTGGGCAGAAACTGTGAATGCCGTAAGAAGAATTTCTCCGGGAACCACAATGGAAACACTTATTCCTGATTTCCAGGGAATCACCAAACATATCGACAGGCTTGTAGAAGTGGCTCCGGAAGTAATCTCTCACAATATGGAGACAGTAAAACGTCTGACAAGAGAAGTTAGAATTCAGGCTAAATATGAAAGAAGCTTGGACGTTCTCAGATATTTAAAAGAAGCTGGCCAGAGAAGAACAAAAACAGGAGTGATGCTTGGTTTGGGAGAAACCAAAGATGAGGTTTTCCAGACGATTGAGGATATCAGAAATGCCAATGTTGATGTTATCACACTGGGACAGTATCTTCAGCCTACCAAAAAGCATCTGCCGGTAAAAAGATTCATCACACCGGAAGAATTTGATGAACTGGGTGACTTTGCAAGAAGCCTAGGCTTCAGACATGTGGAGAGCTCTCCATTGGTAAGAAGCTCTTATCACGCTGAAAAACATATTCACTAAAAAATACAACCGCTTCAGAAATGAGGCGGTTTTTTTTGATTAAAAGAATTAAAAGATGAAGGGAATTTGCAAAAATATTTAATATGGGTGTGGCTTTATCTCAGTAACCTTTTCAATTTTTTGAAGCTAAATTATTTATTACGTATTTGTATATTTATCAATAATTTTCTTATCAGTATACAGTTTCTTTTGTAAAAGAGAAATTCAAAAACGCACAATATGAACAGAAAAATTGATTTATTCTCTTTAATTATTGTTTTACTTGGAATTGCATTTTATTATTGGATATTAGGGGCCTACTTTCCTGGTAAGAAAATAATACTTTCTGTTTTAATTCTTTTAAATAGCATTGGTCTTATTACTAATATTAAATATTTTAGTTCTTATAGAAAAGGGACTTATGTATCATATATTGGATATCTTGCAACAATGGCTTTTATGGGCATTACAATGATGCTGCAGCTTTTAGAACTGGTTAAATAATAGCTCTTAATTCCGCACCTCAATATTCTTCAAATGCTTTTTCCTGAATTCTGAAGGCGTTTCACCAGTATGTTGCTTGAATAATTTATTAAAATACGACAGGCTTTCAAAACCCACCTGAAAACAAACCTCCGTTACAGAATAATCTTTCAATAAGAATATTTTAGCCTGGCTGATCCTGTAATTGTTGACAAAATCGGTGAAGGTCATATTCGTTTGCTTTTTAAAATAGCGACAGAAAGCCGGAGTGCTGAGGCTTACGATCTGTGCAATTTCGTTGACATTAGGTTTTTTATCATAATTTTCATGAATGTAATCGTAGATCGTTCCCATTCTGATTTTATCGTTCAGGAACCATTTTATCCTCGTGTCTTCTTTGTTAAGTTCCTTTACTTCGTCCGAACCGGCAAGGATCTGGAGGATTTCTATCAATCCTATCAGGGAATCAAAAGAGTTTTTATCCTTTATATTATTAAGTTTTTCAATAACGATGCTCTTGGTTTCACCTGAAAATGAAAGTCCCAGGTATGATCTTTCCAGGAGCTTTTTAATGCTTTCAAATTCAGGAACGGGAAGAATCGTATTCTGAAGGAAATTTTCCCTCATCTGAACCACCAGTTGCCTGCATTCTGTCTGGATGCCATAATCAAAGTTAAGATGAGGCACATTGGAACCAATCAGAACCAGATCACTTTCAGTAAAAACGGAAATATCCCTGCCTACGTGCCGGATTCCATTGATGGCTTCCACATAAACAAGCTCTATTTCCGGGTGATGATGCCAGAAAAAGCAGTTTTTCAAAGAAGGTGAAAAAAGCTTGAAAGACTTTCCGTCTTCAAACTCAATAATTTCTTTTTGAATCTTCATCTTGTTCTCATTTGATTGTTTCTGATTTTAAAAATACATAAAAAGGTTAATATGGAGCAAATTATGATCATTTCAAGAGAAGTAAAAAACAATATTTCTGGCGAATTTTGCATTTTCAAAGTAAAATAGAGGTCTGGCTTTATTTTCAGGAAAAAAATCACTAAAAAATTAATTCGAAAAAGAAGTTTACTGACAATGAAGATTGATAAAAGAATAATACCGCTGGCTATAGGCGGTCTTGGAATAGGAACTACAGAGTTCACCGTAATGGGGCTGCTTCCTGATATTGCCCACACCTTGAAGATTACCATTCCTGAAGCCGGTCACCTGATTTCGGCTTATGCCATGGGAGTTGTCATTGGAGCCCCGATCCTGATCGGATATTCGGTGAAATTTCCGCCTAAGAAAGTACTGATGGTTTTGATGATCCTCTTCACACTTTTCAACGGACTTTCTGCGGTAGCTCCCGATTACACTACGATGCTGATCATCAGGTTTATGTCCGGGCTTCCTCACGGGGCATTTTTCGGGGTCGGAACGGTGGTGGCATCGCGGATGGCCGAGAAAGGAAAAGAGGCATTTTACATTTCTTTAATGTTTACAGGACTTACGATAGCCAACCTCATCATGGTTCCGCTGGTTACCTATATCGGGCATGCTTATCATTGGAGGCTGTACTTCGCAATTGTAGCATTCATCGGCCTTTTTGCCATATTGTTTCTTAAATTATGGCTTCCTGCCACGGAGGCTAACCAGGATACTCATTTTCTTGAGGAGCTTAAATTTCTTAAAAATAAACAGTCATGGCTGGTTTTAGGGATTACAGGCATTGGATTCGGGGGACTTTTCACATGGCTCAGCTATATTACGCCTTTAATGACAATCGTAGCAGGAATTCAGACCAATCAGATGGCTTACGTGATGATCCTGGCAGGAGCGGGAATGGTTGTTGGGAATCTGGCCGGAGGATTTATTTCTGACCGTCTGGGACCTGAAAAAACATGTGTATTATTAATCTTCCTGATGATGATTTCTCTTGCAGGTGTATTTTTCTTTGCAGACCATCAGAATATGGCACTTATCCTGACTTTTGTATGCGGAGCGTTGTCCATGTCTGTTGCCGCACCTATTAACATCATGATGATGAAGGCTGCGCCTAAAAGTGAAATGATGGCTGCAGCATTTATGCAGGCGGCTTTTAATATTGCTAACGCGATGGGAGCATTTTTAGGAGGAATTCCTTTGGAATATGGATTTTCATTCAAATATCCTTCATTGGTAGGAGTGGGGATGACGTTCATTGGCCTGGCAATAAGCCTGCGATACAGATATCTGTACGGCAAAGAAACTCCTGACAGTGACGATGCAGTGGTAGAATGTGTTCCGTGTGATAAATAGAGAAAAAGCTTATGAATCAAGAGGTACTTTATACCTTTTGTTAAAATTTTAAATATAAAAAAGAGCCTTTGTTTGATAGTAAACAAAGGCTCTTTTCTTTATCAAAATAATGCTAAACTTCTACTTCATTGCCGTTTTTACACCAATAAAGTGCATTATACAAATTTTCTTTAGGGAAAGATTTAAACTCTCCCGGCATCAGAACACTGAATATATCCGTAAAGTTCTGTACCCCTTCTTTGTCTGTAACAATAGCTGTACGGTTCCATTTTGTAAGGTTCTGTAATCCTAAAAATGCATCTTTCAGCCATGCTCCCATGGTAAAATTATCCAGATCAGTATCCAAATACAATAAGTAATTCAGCTCACCGAACTGCTCTACCTTTTCTTTTACATGAGGAATGACAAGGTTGTCAAAGTCTTCTTTAGTCACTTCTCCGGTCGCATTGAATGCCGCAACATTTTCCGGAGCTTCTGGAATAATAGTTATCATAGTAATTATTTTAGTGGTTGGATTTTAAAACTGGGTACAATAATTGCACCACAAATTGGCAAAAAATAGTTAAAGTACTTATAAATGTTATTATTTCAAATATAATATTCAATTATGGATCTAAAATCGAATGAACCTTTCTGGCTTTTAAAAAACGGATTAACAGCTTCATATCCGTCTCTGAAAACAAATGAAGAATGTGATGTATTGATTATAGGCGGAGGCATTACCGGAAGCCTGATTGCCCACCAAATGGTCAGTGACGGCTATAAAACCATCCTGATTGATAAGCGGGAGGCCTGTAACGGAAGTACTTCTGCAACCACTTCAATGCTGCAGTACGAAATAGATATCCCTCTTTATGAACTTACCGAAATGATAGGGAAGAAAGGAGCGGTAGAAAGTTACAAAGCCTGTTCAGATGCTATTGATATTCTTGAAAAGCTTACAAAAATAATCAGGTCCGATGCTGGTTTTAAACGAAAAAAGTCTTTGTATTTTGCTTCAAAAAAGAAGGATGTGAACTGGCTTAAAAAGGAATATGAAGCCAGGAAAAATGCAGGATTTAAAGTTAAATGGCTGGAAGCAGATCAAATTGTAAAGCAGTTCGGATTTGAAAACACCTACGGCGGTATTGTATCAGGTCAGGGAGCGAGTATTGATGCTTTCAAATTTGCTCATGAGCTGTTTGGGTACAATATAAAAAAGGGATTGAGGATCTTCGATAAAACCGAAATGAAAAAAGTGGAATATCATAAAGGTTTCAATCTGGTAACGGTAGACAGTGGTTTCCAGATCAAAGCAAAAAAGGTGATTTATTGTATCGGTTATGAAAGTAAAAACTTGCTCAAAGAAAATTTTGTCAATTTAAAAAGTACCTATGCAATAGTCTCCGAAATAGATGTTGATAAATTCAAGAATATAACCAATACATTGGTTTGGAATACGGATGACCCTTATATCTATATGCGGACAACGGATGATGGGAGACTCCTGATAGGTGGTGGTGACGAAGATTTTTATGATGCTGAAAAACGCGATATTCTTCTGAATAAAAAAGAAAAAGAAATCCTGAAAACGCTGAAAAAAATAAAACCTGATTACCATTTCTATACAGATTTTGTCTGGGCCGGAACTTTTGGAGAGACCAAAGACGGGCTGCCTTATATCGGAGAGCACAAAAAGTTTAAGAATTCTTACTTTGTCCTTGGATTTGGAGGAAACGGAATTACTTTCTCTGTAACGGGAATGGAAATGGCTTCCCGCTTTATGAAAAACAAAAAACATCTGTTGTCAGAATATTTTAAATTTGGCAGATAGCAGATAGGGCAGGTGGCTGAGGCACTCGAAGCCACCGGTTTACTTTTTATTGTTGGGATTGAAATACCTTTTTTTCATTCTGCTTAATGAAACAGGATGTACGCCCAGATAAGTAGCCAGGTCTTTAGATTTTACCCTTAAAATTAATCTGGAATCCTGACTAAGCAAATGCAGGTATCTTTCTTCGGGAGTTAAATGAAGGAAGGCTGAAAAGTTAAGATAAATTTCCCTCGCGGTATTCTTCCAAAACATTAAAAGCAGTGTTGAAATGTGAGGATAATCATTAATAACATTCTCCAGATCATTATAATTAAATAAAAATACTGTTGTTTCTTCCAGGGTTTCATAGGTAAGTGATGAAGGACGTTTCTGCATTAAAACTTCCAGCGATCCATAGACACTATTTTCGTGAAAAAACCAGACTGTCTTGTTATTTTTATCATAAGCACGTATTAATCCTCTTTCAATGATGCCTACATACTCCGTTTGTTCCCCTTTATATAATACTATTTTATTGGCGGGGTAATTTATTATTTTTACCATCCCCAACAGTTTCTGTTTATCATTTTCGTCTAAATATTTGTTTTGCTCAAAATAGATTTTTATAAATTCATCGTAATCCATACCGTGTTTTTTAATTAGGAATTTATAAATTATTATTTAATTTATTTAGACAATGAATCTATATTTAATTCTAATATTAACATTTGTTAATTAGTGAGTTAGCGTTGGATAATAAGTCACTGTTTTATGAAATTTCTGTGGACTTATTCTACCTCTAAAATCTAAATTTGCTTCACAATACAAACCATAGATCATGAAAAGCAAAAGAAAAATTTTAGTATTGCTGTTTTTTTATTAGCAGCAAAAGTTGGGTCCCAGATCGGTATAAATACAGAAAATCCGACGGCAATGCTGGATGTAAATGGTAATTTCAGACTTCGCATGGCAGAAAAATGTATAGAAGCTCCCTGTGCAGATTCTCTTTTGGTAAGAAATAGCGGCGGATATGTTCAGACAGTTTCAAGAGATCAGATATTGAATTCAGGCGGAAGATCCTATGTTTCAGGTACCGGAGCAGATCCCACGATTCCCCTGGTTGTTATTGCAGGCTTTACCAACTGGCTAAAGATAGCATTTGATAAAGAGCTTATAGACGAGCATAACGATTTCAATATATCCGACAATACATTTACAGCACCAAAAGATGGAATTTATGGAGTATATGTACAGATAAAGGCTTCAAACCTTGTTTCTGCTGACGATCTGGGAGTAGGGATTTTTGTGAAGAAAGGAACTGCTTCGCCTGTATTAATGGCAGAAGAAAGCTATTTAGTTGTAAGTGTGCTTTCCATTAATGTGTCGCCGCCTGTAAGGAAAGCCCAGACTATGGTTGCCTTGAATGCAGGAGACCAGATGTTCTTTGGAGTAAAAACAACACTTGTTGCTTTAAATTTAGTGTCAGGAGGTTCATCCCTCTTTAATATTTATCAGATAAAATAGAAATATGAAGAAAACCTTTACTACATCCTAAACCTTAGAAAAAAAGCCGTTTCAAACTATTGAAACGGCTTTTTTAATAAATTACAAACTGTAGCCATTCTTTTTGGCCAGTTCTATCACAGATCTTTCGATGGCTTTCCCCAGATCGTCAGAATCTGTAGTACCTCGTTTCTTCATTTCAGCATCAATGTAAGTCTGGCGTTTTTTAGACAGCTCTTCGATCTCTTTCTGGATCTTCCCGCGTTCTGCAGATTTTGCAGCAACAGCCTTTTTGATCTCTTCCGTACTTTTACCTTTCAGTTCGGCAGGAAGCGCATCTTCCTTTACTGTGGCAATGAAGCCGGCGTCTTTTTCAGCCTTGTCTACCAGATCCCAATGATCATTTTTATAAGCATTTTTCTTAGACTTGGCAACGGTTCTCTCTACGTAATTGGATACTGACTGTACCTCGGCATTCTTGTCCTGAGCTGCCTGTTTAAGCTTATATTCGGAGCCGTGGCTTCCGTAGAAGATGTACGTGTCATTTAATTTTGTATTGCATTCTGAAATTTTCACATCATAAGGTGTTTCAATATAAATCACTTTCTTGTCACTGTCGATATTGAAATATTTTCCGTCGCCTAATGAAGCACCGTTCTGCCAGAAGGTCTGAATCCCTTCATCCCTGCTTCCGCAGAAAATAGTATTGGTATAGATGTTTTTACTTTTAGCTTTGGAAATTACTTCTTTGTAATTTACTCTCCCTTGATCAAACGGCTCATTGCCTGCAATATAAATCAGTTTCATGCTTTTTTCATTGCCGTCCCAGTTCAGGTTCATGGATGCATCCCGGATTACGGCTCCGCAATATTCACTGCCTCCATTGGTTCTCAGAGCGAATAATTTCTCGGAAACCAGATCCAGATCCTGGGTAAGAGGCGTCACCTGGCGGATATAGTTATCATCGCGGATACCGTCGTTCCCATATTCATATAGGGCAATTTCAATCTGGGGAGCCTGCCCGTTGTACTTCAGTGTGGTTAAGGTATTCACAATGTTCCACAGTCTCGATTTTGCCTGATCAATCAGGCCGTCCATACTATTGGAAGTATCCATGAGAAGGGCAACCTGAATCTTATTATCCTTTGAAGGAACCGGAAGGTCTTTCACAGAAGCATTTTGAATAAATGCCGTCCTGTCTGCCGTATGGCTGTTTGAGCATCGGATGTCTGATAAGCTGCCGGAGCTTAAAAAAGCGGCCCCAGCGGCCAGTGCTAAGATTTTTAAAGTGGTCATAATACTATTTTTTATTGGTTATCTGCTGTAATATTGAATCTGCATCTCTTTCGGATATTTTACTTCATAAGAGAAAATAATCTTATCCGAACCTCCGCTGCTGATGTTCCTGTTCCAAAGGATGCTTCCTGTCTTCTCATCAAAATTCCCGTTTCCTGTTTCTAAGGCTTTAACAAGGATTTTGGAGTTTTCACTGATCGGAAGCTGGTCAAGGATTTCCAGTTCGATACTTTCTTTGGTGTTGTTCCTGATGCTGATCTGGTAAGATTCCGTTTCCCATTTATTGGTATTTAAAGTTTTCTGGGAAGTCTTATCTTCAAGCTTGATTCTTTTTACGGTAATTCTTTCATCCACGCCTAAAGAAATTGGGAATTCATCTTTCACATAATTGCTTGTGATACTGGTTTTTCCGATATAATTGTCATCAAAATAAATATTGGCTTCTCCGGAGATCAGGTTAAGGTTCTGCCAGTTCTTAACGAATGCCATCAGAAATACCTGATCGCTCAGTTTTGGAACTGTATGGTATTTGTAATTCGCATCGATCTGCTTTTTATCCAGAATCACATATTGCTCTTTTTCCTGGCTTACAATGTTTTGAGTATAATTCAGCTCATAAATTACATTCATCTGGCTGTCCGAAACGGTTGCTACAGGAATCTGGCTTGGTTTGACAGCAATATCTTCCCTCATCTGATAAGAATTGACTTCCTTACTGACTGTTTTCAGTTTATAATAGGACGTTTCAGCCTGTGGATTGTAAACTGTATACTCAGCAACATAAAGCGGAGACAGAATAGGTCTGTCCTGGTTGTACGACGGCCTGTAGGTAGAAACAAAAAGCTTTACATTTTTCCAGTCCTGTCCTGTTTTTTGATAAATCTTTCCTTTGTAAACTATCTCAAGCGGCTTCTTTACCGATTCGGCACGTAAGTCGTAAGAAGGAACCCAGCCTGCATCAGCAACGATATAGCTGATTCCTAAATCCAGATGAGTTTCGTTATCTGCAAGAATTTCAAGAAGGAGCTCTTTTCTGTTGGTATTTTTGTTCGTCTGTTCTTCGGCGGACTGCTTATTGATTTTGGCAATGCCTTCGTCTAAAACATTTTTCTGCTCACTCAAAGCAAAAACCTGATTATCAATTTCCAGCATTCTTTCTCTGTAAAACCTAGTCAGTTTAATAAGCTGTTCCTGTGGAGTAGACTTATCATTGGTGGAAACTTTCAGATTATCATTAATGATATTCTGTTCGCCGGTCAGATTCCTGATCTGGATATCCAGTAAGTTGACCTGTCTCTGGAGCTTCTTTCTTTCATCATCCAGTTTCTTTTCACCTTCGGACAATTCATCATTTTTCAGGAAATTACTTTGAGGAGTTATGGAAAGGAGGGTAGTATTCTTTTCAAGATTGATTTTATAAGTGTTCTCATCCAGATTGTTGGGAAGGTTGATGATTCTCACTATATTTCTTCCTTTCTGAAGATTAACAGATGTGCTTCCGAATACTTTGGCCCCTTGGAGGAATACGGTGGCCTGCTTTAACTCTATTTCTTTCTTTATTTCCTGCGCCTTTAAAAACGATATGGAAAATGTAACGAGTAATAATAAATAGCGTTTCATAGTTTATTAATTTAAATTCCTGAAGTAAAATTATCTGTATTTAAAGCTGAAAATCAGGAGACTTGGTGAACCCTTACTTTCACTTGGTGAATTCCAGGATCGAGGTGGAAAAGAAAAAACAGCCCTTTCGGACTGTCTTTTAAATCTGTTAATTCTAAAGGATTTCGTATCTTGTTTTGATGCTGTATTTCAGCTTGATATTCTCGATGTTGTCAAAAGAAAAATCTACCGGGGCATCTGCTGCTTCCAGCTGTACATTTCTGAGGCTGCTTTTATAGGCTACAGGAAGAACCGTATCGCTGGTATAATCTTCAATTTCGATGACCTCCAGCGGAGCTCCGGCCTTTTTACCCATACTTTCCAGCAGGTAGTCTGCTTTTTCTTTGGCAGCTTTCAGAGCATTGATCTTCACTGTTTTTTTGAAATCTGCAATTTTAGTGTTTTTTACTTCTGCCACATTCAGATTGCTTACCCATTTCTGGTTCAGGTCTTCAAATATTTTACTGATATTGGCTTTTGTACCTGCTTTAAATTGGTAGCTTTTCGTGAATTTTCCATTCTTTGCATACACATTCTGGTACATCGATTTAAATTTGATGTCTTCATTCTTCACTCCGCCATTCTTCAATGTTTCAAACAGCTTCTTTTCATTATCTGCCAGATCGTTCTTGTTATCCGCTTTAATGCCGATGTTGAAGATAATCTCATCCGGTTCCACTTCCATTTCTGCAATACCTGTTACTTCAATGGCATTTTTCTTTACTTCCTGTGCATGAGCAAAACTTCCCAGAGTAAAGATTCCGATCAATAAAAAATGTCTTAATTTCATAATTTCTTGTTTTAAATTCTGAAGTAAAATTACCGAGATCCGGAACTCGAAACGGTGGGACTTGGTGAAACGGTGTTTTCACTTGGTGGATGGCTTTAAAACAGTAAAACCATAGCAGAAGACTTTTTAACCATTAAGAGATTTTAAGTGATTAAGTATATTAAAACAGGCTTTGTTTAAAATTTTAAATCAGAGTGATTGATCTTAATAACTTTTACCAGCTGAAAAAATATAAACTGCTAATATCCTCATTTTTAATCTGCAGAACTTGGTGAAACGGAGTTTTGACTTGGTAAAGAATAGATAAGGATACATAAAGTTTTACTTACTTTGCATTAAAGATCCGAAATCCGTGAAATTAGTTTTCAAAATACTGTTTATCTTCATTCTTGCTGCAGGAAATATCTGTACAGCACAGGATTCCACACGGGTTACCAAAGCCTATAAATCTGCGGCAAGACTGAAAAAAGCAGTCGACAATAATGATAATAAAGGCGTTGCCGATACCTATGTTGGCATTGCCAACGACTACTACAATCAGGGGAATTATGCCAAGAGCGAAGAATTCCTGGTAAAAGCCAGAAATATTTATAAAAACCTCGACGACAAAAAAATCTGGAAGCAGTAACCCGTAAAATCGCCCAGGCACAGGAAAAGCAGAACAAAATAACCCCGGCTATCAGTAATTACAGCAGGGCGGCTGAAATTAGCTACAGTGAAAAAAGCAGAGCGGTTAATACTAATGATGCTGCAAGGCTTTCCTCTCCTTCAGCTGAGCAGAAAGCAGAAGCGATCCAGGATAATATCAATATCAGCCTCAAGGATAAAGATAAAGGAAATCTTGCAACGAGTTACAGCCAGATGGCAGATGTCAATATACAGCAGAAAGATATTCCCAAAGCAGAAGAAAACCTCAACAATGCTTATGTGCTTTCTAAAAAAGAAGCCCCGCAGCAGGCCTTGGAAATCAATCAGAAACTGACCAATTTCTATGTGGAAAACAAGAACTTCGAAAAAGCCATTGAAGCCAAAAAGAAAGTCCTGAAAGAAGATTTTGTAAAAGACAATTCACAGGAAAAAGTCAATCAGATTCAGGAGTTGGCCGATATCTATATTAAAAAAAATGACCCGGAAGAAGCTGTGGCCTTATTGAAAAATGCCTACGGAATTGCCCTGGAAAAAGGACATACCCTGGAAGCCCAGAAAAGTGTAAAAAAATTGGACAGTCTTTATAATATAGCAGGGAATACCGACGCTTCAGTCTCTTTGTACAGGGATTTTCTGGGAAGGCTTCCCGATTTGGTTTCCAAGGACAGGAGCCTGGTAGATAATAAGATACTGGAAGATACCGAACAGAGAATTTCACAGCTTGAAAAAGAAAAAGAGCTGAAAGATGCACTGATCCGAAGAAAAAATATATTTAATTACAGCCTGATCGGAGCCTTGGTTTTGCTTACCGGACTGATTGTCTTTATTTTCAGGACACTGAAGAAAGTTCAGATTAAAAATAAAAAAATTGCCCTCCAGTCGCTTCGACGTGAAATGAATCCGCATTTTATCTTTAACAGCTTAAACAGTGTCAATCATTTTATCGCCACCAATAATGAATTGGAAGCCAATCAGTATCTTACAAAATTCTCCAAACTGATGCGTGGGGTAATGGAAAACTCTGCCGAAGACTTCATTCCTTTTCAGCAGGAGCTGGATCTGCTTCAGAATTACCTCGCTCTTGAGAAGACCCGTTTTGCAGACAAATTCGATTATGAAATTGAATTAGATGAAAGCCTGAACATGCAAAGCCTGAAAGTACCGGGAATGCTTGTCCAACCGTTCCTCGAAAATGCAGTATGGCACGGATTGCGCTACAGAACTGACAAAGGATTTTTAAAACTGAGCTTTGAAAAAGAAACTCAGCATCTAAAGATCACTATCGAGGATAATGGAATTGGTATTGAAGAAAGCAAAAAGCAGAAAACCCTGCACCAGAAAACCCGAGAAGGGCGGGGAATGAAGAATACCCTCGAAAGGATCAGTCTGCTGAATGACCTTTATAAAAAAGAAATAACCTGCTCCATAAAGGATAAGGAGAATAACAGCGGGGTTTTGGTGACTATTAAGATTAATCTGGCATAAAATGAAGAAACATTTATTCACAGGGATATTGATATTTTTGTTCGTAGGAGTTTTCGGACAGGAAATAAACAGCACCCGCTTTGAAAATATAGTGAAAAGCTTAAAGCTTGATAAGACTACCATTAAAGAAGAATTCTGTACGGAAAAGAAAATGCCGAATGCAGAAGATTCATATATTGCCGTTCTTCCTATCCTGCAGGGCAAAGAGGAAGAAGATTTTTTCGTAGTCCGGAATTATATTGTAATCACAGATGAAAAAGGAGCTGTAAAGAATCAGTATTTCGATCCTGAGGAAATTACTTCCGATGCTATTATGCTGAGAAGTATAACCATAGATACAGGACTATACAACATAAGCAGCGGTATCCGCGCTTTTGGTGTAACGGTAAGTGTTGCCAACGGAAGCCAGCCCAATCCGTATTCCTCAGACACTATTTCACTGTACTATCCTGAAGGTAAAACCCTTAAAAAAGTTTTGAACACATTTGAATTAAGCTCCCACGGCGGAGAATGGGATACCAGATGCTCAGGGGAATTCAATGATGATCGTTCAGTGATTATAATGGATAAAACAAAGACCAATAATTTCACAGATTTGAAGATCAAAACCATATCCGTTGAAACCAAAAACCAGGAAGTAAATGGTGACTGTAAGGAACATGAAACATCAAAAGTCACCTACCGGACCTTAAAATTTAAAAACGGAAAATACCTATAATCTCCACCAGTTAACTGCTATCTAATAACTGCCACCTATTACCTACTACCTATTACCTGAAAAAATGAAAATAAAATCCGTAATCGTAGACGACGAGATCATTGCCAGAGAAGTCCTCAGGAACTATCTCACAAAATACTGCCCGCAGGTAGAAATTGCAGGCGAGGCGGAAAATATAAGGGAAGCAGTTCCGTTGATTGCCGAAAAACAGCCGCAACTGGTCTTTCTGGATGTTGAAATGCCTTTCGGTAATGCGTTCGATGTGCTGGAAGCCACCAAAGAATTTTCCTACGAAACCATCTTTATCACGGCATTTTCTCAATATTCACTACAGGCACTCAACAAATCCGCAAGTTATTATATCTTAAAACCGATTGATATTCAGGAGCTTATTCTGGCGGTGAATAAAGTAGCCGAAAGCATTGAAAGCAAAGAAGAGCTTAACCGTAATAAAATTCTTCTCGAAAACCTAAAGCTGAAGCCCGAAAAACAACAGCTTATCTTACCGACCCTTCAGGGATTTGATGTGGTGAAAACCGAAGACATTCTGAGACTGCAGGCAGACGGAAACTTTACCCAGGTTTACCTTACCGATGGCTCGAAAAAATGGTATGCCGTTTCCTGAAGCATTTTGATGACCTTCTTGAAAGCCCGTTCGTAAGGGTTCACCGCTCTCATATCATCAATACAGGATTTGTAAAATCTTATCACAAAAGCGGAACCGTTACGCTTTCGGACAACACCGAAATTGAAGTTTCCGGGAGTTTCAAAGATAATTTCCTGAAAGTCTTTTCCTAGAATTTATCGTTCCTTAACAGCCCAAAGGCATTATTTTTGAAGCTTTCACCCCATCACACAAAATATTCCATTATGAAAACTCTTCAGAAAATTGCCGTTCCGGTCACCTTAGGTGTCCTGGGTCTGATTATTTTAAATTCCTGTTCTGGGGGAATTCCCAAAGGTGCGACGGCTGTTAAGAATTTTGATGCTAAAAAATATCTGGGCAGATGGTATGAAATTGCCCGTTTCGATTACAGGTTCGAGAAAAATATGGACAATGTAACTGCCGAATACTCCGAAAATCCCAACGGTTCCATCCGGGTCAGCAATAAAGGCTACGATTATATTAAAAAAGAATGGAAAGAATCTGTAGGAGAAGCAAGATTTGTAAAAGATAAAACAGATGCCCGTCTTAAAGTATCCTTTTTCAAACCCATCTGGGCCGGCTATAATGTGATTGATATTGATGAAGATTATCAATATGCATTAGTGGCAGGAAGCAGCCTGAAATACCTGTGGATCCTTTCCCGTACCACAACCCTTCCCGAAAGCATAAGACAGCGTTTCATTGAAAAAGCTAAAAAAATAGGGTACAGTACGGATGAGCTTATCTGGGTGAAGCATAATCAATAGTTAGTCAGGACAAAAGGGCTAAATTGCTAAAAAGGCAAAAGGGCAAAAGGGAGAAATTGCTAAAAGGGCAAGGGAGCAAAAAGCAAATTTGCCATTTAACCCTTTTGCCCTTTCACTTTTTCACGTTTTGATTACTTAACCATTTTGCCCTTCTACATTTTTTACCGTCATTTGCAGAAGATTTTTTTTCAAGAATTTAAATATGGAAAAAGCTGTTCTAATTACTATCGGTGATGAGATCCTTTCAGGAAATACCGTTGATACCAATTCTAATTTTATTGCCACAGAGCTCAAAAATATAGGCATACAGGTTATACAGATCTTCACTATTTCAGATGAGATCGATACCATTAAAAATACTTTAAAAGCAGCCTTTGAATTGGGTGACCTGGTGATAACCACAGGAGGCCTTGGCCCGACAAGGGATGATAAAACCAAAAAAGCACTGGCCGAATTTTTCAATGATGAAATTGCGCTGGATGAGGTAACCTTCAATCATCTTAAAAACTATATGGAAAGAAGAGGAAGAATTGATATTCTTGAAAGAAACAGGGAACAGGCTTTTGTTCCGACAAAATCTGTTGTTTTTCAGAACCATTTCGGAACAGCGCCATGCATGATGATGGAACAGGACGGGAAATTATCCTTCAGTCTTCCCGGTGTCCCTTATGAAGTGAAGCCGCTGATCAGGGACCAGATCGTTCCTTATTTAAAAGAAAAATTCAACCTTTATTATATCCATACCAGAATCGTTTCTGTAGTGGGAATTCCTGAAAGTATTCTCGCAGATATGATCGAGGACTGGGAACTGGCACTTCCTGAAAACCTTGCATTGTCTTACCTGCCCGTAGGAACCCGGGTAAAGCTCAGAATTACAGCATCGGGAGATAACGAAACCGTATTGAAACAGCAGACAGAAGATGAGATTCAGAAACTGCTTCTTTTGGTGGGAGATCATGTTATTGCTGTTTCGGAAGACAAAATAGAAAAAATTCTTGCAGAGATTCTTAATGAAAGAAAACTCACCATCTCCACGGCAGAAAGTTGCACCGGAGGCGAGCTGGCAAAAATGATCACCTCCAATTCCGGAAGCTCCAAACATTTTATGGGAGGTATCGTACCTTATTCCACGGATAAAAAGATTGAAATTCTGAAGGTTTCGAAGGAAACAGTAGATCAGTTTACCGTAGTAAGCGAGCAGGTAGCAAGTGAAATGGCCAAAGGCTGCCAAACACTGTTTGATACTGATATTTCACTGTCTACGACCGGAGTTGCAGGCCCGGGAAAAGGAGAGGACGGCAAAGAAGTGGGAACCGTTTTTTATACCATCAGGATAAAAGACAAGGAATCTACTTCAAAATTATATATGCCTCATCTGGACCGGCTGGATTTCATGTACTTCGTTTCCCAGAAAATTCTTCAGGATCTCGTAGGACTTCTTATAAATACTTAAAAGCCAATTGATTTTTTAATTTTATTTTAATTAAAATTGAAGCCCTTTTTCACGCTTTTTGAAATCCTCTTGATAAATTTCATAACGTGGAAGATTCAAAACAGATTTTTCAGACTGACAGCAAAAAACGCTGGAGAAGTGTACAATGGGGCAGCCGCATTTTTATTTTCGTTGCAGTATTGCTTATTCTTGCTTTAGGGTTAATGATGAAGCTCGACAAAAGCCCGAAAATACCTTTCAAAGAAGATTATAAAGCGGTAATGACGGCCAGTAAGCCCTATCTTCAGGAAAATAAAATTTCCAAAGAATACAAAGGTTTCAGAAGCTTTATTTCTGAAAAAACAATGCATACCAATCTTGCTAAAATCCAGCAGGCAAGAGCTGAAAGATTAAAAAATCAGAATAAAAGCTGGTCCCAGTTTCCGGGCGGGATCCGTTCGGCATTCTATGTAGCCTGGGACCCGCAGTCGCTGATGTCCCTGAAAAGAAATATCAGACATATCAATCTCGTTTTTCCCGAATGGTTTTTCCTCGATCCTGAAACGGGAGATTTAAAGACCAATATAGATCCTGAAGGATACAAAATCCTTAAAAGAACCGGAGTGGCAGCAATGCCTATCTTAAGCAACAATTCCGACAGGGAATTCCGATCTGAAGGACTTGGAAAAGTATTGAAAGATCCGGGAAAAAGAACTGTGCTTATCCGCAAACTTGCCCAGCAGTGCCAGAAATTTCATTTCAAAGGCATCAATATTGACTTTGAAGATATGAACCTGGATTCCGACGAATACCTCATTGCCTTTATGAAAGAGCTTTCAGAAACATTCAAACAGAATAAGCTCTTGGTTACGATGGATATTATGACGGATAATGATGATTATAATATCCGTAAACTGAATCCTTATGTGGATTATTTCATCCTGATGGCCTATGACGAATATGCAGAAGACAGCGATGCGGGGCCGGTCTCTTCACAAAAATGGATAGAAGCCCAAACGGAAAAAATCCTTAAAGAAACCTCTCCGGAAAAAATAATCCTTGGTTTGGGGGCGTATGGCTACGACTGGAGTACCAACAAGGAAGACAATACATCCGTTACCTATATGCAGGCCATTACAAAAGCCAGCGCGAGTAAAGCAGCTATTAATTTTGATGATAATACATTCAATTTAAATTACTCCTACACAGATTCTAAAAACAATACCCACACCGTATTTTTTAATGACGCTGCCTCTATTTTCAATACCATGCGTTTTTCCTCCGAATATCCGCTGGCAGGAACTGCGGTCTGGAGACTCGGTAGTGAAGACAGCAGAATCTGGAATTTTTACGATAAAGATCTTACTTCAAATGGCATGTCTAAGCTTAATCTGAAAGAACTGGAAAATGTAAAAGGCCAGACGATGGTAGACTACATTGGCGACGGAGAAGTGCTGGATGTTCTGAATACCCCTCATGACGGAAAAATAGCCCTGGAAATAGATCCTAAAGAAAAAATAATTACAGATGAGAACTACATCACCTATCCAAGTTCTTATGAAGTGAAAAAATATGGGGAAGCACCACAGAAAGACCTTGTACTGACTTTTGATGACGGTCCTGACGAGACCTACACTCCGCAGATTTTAGATGTATTGTCAAAATACCATGTTCCGGCTGCATTTTTCCTCGTTGGGCTCAATGCTGAAAGAAACCTTCCGTTAGTTAAACGAATTTACCGTGAAGGCCACGAAATAGGAAACCATACTTTCACTCATGAAAACGTGGCAAAAGTAAGCCCCGAAAGAGCATTGCTGGAAATGAAACTTACCAGACTCCTTATAGAATGTGTAACAGGGCACAGTACTATTTTGTTTAGGGCACCTTATAATGCGGATTCCGAGCCTACCACTTCCGAGGAAATTATTCCCGTGGCACTGGCAAGACAGCAAAACTACCTTGATATCGGAGAAAATATTGACCCTGAAGACTGGCAGCCCGGAATCAAGGCAGATGAGATCATAAAAAGAGTAATGGCAGGGATCAGACAGCAGCGGGGAAATATTATTCTTCTGCATGATGCCGGCGGAGATACCCGGGAAGAAACGGTAAAAGCTCTTAAAACCTTAATTCCTACCCTTCAGAAACAAGGCTATCATTTTACGAACCTTGCCAGTATTCTGCATAAAAACAAAAACGTGTTGATGCCGGAAGTTCCTAAAACAAGATCTTATTATATCATGCAGCTCAATCTGGTTCTTGCAACGGTAATCTATGAAATAAGTCATTTTCTGGTGGCTCTTTTCACCATCTTTATTGGTTTAGGTCTGGTGAGATTGATTCTGATGATGTATTGGGCCTTTAAGGAAAGAAGAAAAGAAAAATTGCTGGTTGATTTTCCTGTTTTGGAAACCTATCCGAAAGTATCCATTATTGTACCTGCCTATAATGAAGAAGTGAATATTGTTTCTTCCCTGGATAATTTATTAAAGCAGACCTATCCCAACTTCGATATCATCATGGTGGATGACGGAAGTAAGGATTCAACCTATCAGAAAGCAAAAGAAGCATTTCCAGATCATCCGGAACTGAAAATTTTCACCAAATCGAACGGTGGAAAAGCCACAGCACTGAATTATGGAATTTCTCAGACTGACGCGGAATACGTAGTTTGTATTGATGCAGACACCAAACTCCAGTATGATGCTGTAAAATATCTGATCGCCCGGTTTTTAAATTCAAATCCTACTGAGAAAATCGCTGCGGTGGCAGGGAACGTAAAAGTAGGAAATACGGTGAACTGGCTCACCAGATGGCAGTCGATAGAATATACCACAAGCCAGAATTTCGACAGGCTGGCCTATGCTTACATTAATGCAGTAACAGTAATTCCCGGGGCGATCGGGGCATTTAAAAAATCTGTGATCATCGAAGCTGGCGGATATTCTACCGATACCCTGGCAGAAGACTGTGATATTACCGTGAAAATTTTAAGAGCCGGATATACGGTTGCCAATGAAAACAGAGCGGTTGCCGTAACTGAAGCACCCGAAAGTGTGAAACAGTTTTTAAAACAACGTTTCCGCTGGACCTATGGAATTATGCAGATGTTCTGGAAACAGCGCCAGACATTTCTCAATCCGAAATATAAAGGACTCGGGCTTTGGGCAATGCCGAATATCTTATTGTTTCAATATATTATCCCGTTCTTTTCACCTCTGGCAGACCTGATTATGTTCTTTGGAATTTTATCCGGAAATGGCGGGAAAATATTTACCTATTATCTTATTTTTCTTTTGGTAGATGCGTCTCTGGCTCTGATTGCCTTCATTATGCAGCGGGAGAAACTATCTAATCTGTTGTATGTTATTCCGCAGCGGTTCGGATACAGATGGTTGATGTATATCGTATTATTCAGAAGTCTGAGAAAAGCATTGAAAGGGGAAATGCAGTCCTGGGGATTTTTAAAAAGAACAGGAAATGTAAAAGAGATAGTAGCTTCCTGAGATTTGTTTAAATTTGTCATTGATAAAAAGTAACAAATGATAAAAACAACAGACTTATTATAAAATTTGCTATCATAATGAAAAAACTAACACTTTCTTTGTTTTTATTAGCCGGAGTTTGTGCACTAAACACAGTGAACGGGCAGGCAAAAACTGTAAAAACAATCGCTAACGGTACAGATAACGGTCTGGACCTTAGCCTTATGGATACTTCTGTACGTCCGCAGGATGATTTTTACAACTACGTAAGCGGAACGTGGATGAAAACAGCCAAAATTCCATCCGATAAGCCAACCTGGGGAAGCTTCAACAAGCTGGCTGAAGATACGGATAACAACTCAATGACCATCCTGAACTCCCTTCTGAAAGATAAATTTGCAGACGGAAGCGAAGGTAAAAAAATCCAGGATCTGTATGCTACTTACATGAACATGCAGAAAAGAAATGCAGACGGAATCAAGCCTATTCAGGAAAACCTGAATAAAATTGATGCCATCAAAAACATGGCTGACCTGCAAAATTATCTGACTTCTGTAACCAAAGACGGTGAAAATACACTTTACGGATGGGGTGTAGATGCAGATCTTAAAGACTCTAAAATGAATGCGGTTTATTTAGGAAATGCTTCATTAGGATTAGGAAGAGATTATTATCAGAAAGTTAACGAAAAAAATACGGAAGCTCTCGCTGAATACCAGAAGTATGTAGCGTCTATGCTTAAAGAATTAGGTTATAAAAATGCTGATGCCGCTGCCAAAGGAATCGTTGATTTTGAGAAAAGCGTTGCAAAGACTTATCTGACGAACGAACAGAGCCGCGACAATACTTTGCAGTACAACCCAAGAACGATGGCTGAACTTTCAACATTGGTAAAAGGCGTTGATATCCCTGCTTACCTGAAAAAAGTAGGCGTAAGTACAGATAAAGTGATCATCGGGGAAATCGGATATTATAAAGATTTTGATAAACTGGTTAACGCTCAGAACCTTCCTGTGATCAAGGATTATTTAAAATTCCATATGATCCACGGAAGTGCTTCTTATTTAAGTGAGAAATTAGGTGACATGAGATTTAATTTCTATGGTAAATATTTAAGAGGCCAGCAGGAACAGAGAGCATTGAACAAGAGAGGATTTGAGCTTATCAACGGTACTCTTGGGGAAGCTTTCGGAAAACTATATGTTGAAAAATATTTCCCTGCTGAAGCAAAAGCGCAGATGGTAGAGCTGATCGATTATTTAAAGAAAAGCTTTGCCGTTCACATCAACAATTTAGCATGGATGTCTTCTACTACAAAGGAAAAGGCAATGCAGAAATTAAACAAGTTCACTGTAAAAGTAGCTTACCCGGACAAATGGAAAGACTATTCAAAACTGGATATCGTTCCTGAGTCTAAAGGAGGAACATTATATTCAAACCTTCAGAACATCACGCAATGGCAATATAACAAAGATCTTGCAAAAATCGGGAAGCCGGTTGACAAATCAGAATGGGGTATGACGCCGCAAACGGTAAATGCATACTACAATCCGGTAAACAACGAAATCGTTTTCCCAGCTGCAATCCTTCAGCCACCTTTCTTCAATCCTAAAGCTGATGCTGCGGTTAATTTTGGAGGAATTGGTGCTGTTATCGGTCACGAAATGAGCCACGGATTTGATGATTCAGGTGCCCAGTTCGATGCAGACGGAAACCTTGTTGACTGGTGGACGCCGGAAGACAAAGCCAACTTCGAGAAAGCAACAAAAGCTCTTGCTGCACAGTACGACAAATACGAGCCGGTAAAAGGAACTTTCGTAAACGGTACCTTTACAAACGGTGAAAATATCGCTGATTTAGGTGGAGTAAACATTGCTTATGATGCCCTTCAAATGTATTTAAAAGATAAAGGAAATCCAGGAAAAATCAGTGGATTCTCTCAGGATCAGAGATTCTTCCTAAGCTGGGCAACCGTTTGGAGAACGTTATCCAGCGAAAAATATATGGTTAACCAGGTGAAAACAGACCCGCATTCTCCGGGATATTTCAGAAGCTTCGGTCCACTTATCAACGTTGATGCTTTCTACAAAGCATTTGATGTAAAACAGGGAGACAAACTATACAAAGCTCCTCAGGACAGAATTAAAATCTGGTAATCGTTACCAAAAAATAGCAAAACCGTTCAGCAATGAGCGGTTTTTTTGTTGGAGGAGTTACGGGTTTCGAGTTTTGGGCTTCGAGTTCCGGTTGAGAGTTACAAATTCTGGTTCGAATTATGATAATTATACTTTTCAATGTTAAAAATGAATCAAAATATCATTTTAACAAAACTCACCCTAAACCCTATAACACGAATACTCTCAAACTCGAAACCCGGAACTCGAAACCCGAAAGCCTTTTATCATTTATCAATTATCATTAATCACCTATCATTAAAGTTCGTATATTTGGTAAGTTTGTGTTAAATCAAAAATTATCTTTAATGAAAAAGCTAAATATTGGAGTACTTGCCCTTTCAGGGATTGTATTTTTAAATTCATGCGGAACGGCCAAGACTGCCGGTACAGAAACTAAGACTGAAACCACAGTTGCCGTTACAGAACCAGTAAAAAAAGAAGAAGTGAAAGAAGAAGGAATCAATTTATCTTATATGGATAAGAGCGTTCGCCCGCAGGATGACTTTTTTAGCTATGTGAACGGAAATTGGGTAAAAACCACTCAGATTCCTTCAGATAAGGCAAGTTGGGGCTCTTTCAATGCGTTGAGAGAAAATGTGGATGATGCTTCCCTGGATATTCTGAACAAAATTTTATCAGAAAGTTATTCCGAAGGATCCGAAGGGCAGAAAATCCAGAACCTGTATGCCTCTTTCATGGATGTAAACAAAAGAAATGCTGAAGGGCTTTCTCCCATCAAAGGAGATCTGGCAAAAATAGATGCCATTAAAAACCTGAATGACCTTCAAAAATACCTTCTTGAAGCTACAAAATTAGGAGATAACTCATTTTACGGATGGAGAGTAGGAGCAGACATGAAGAATTCCAAAATGAACGCTGTATATCTTGGCGGTCCGGACCTGGGATTAGGAAGAGATTATTATCAGAAAGTAAATGAAGCCAATACAAAGACCCTGGCAGAATACCAGACTTATGTAGGCAAACTATTCGGAGTGTTAGGGTATAAAAATTCTGATGCAGCTGCAAAAAATGTGGTTGATTTTGAAAAACAGCTGGCCAATTATCTCCTTACATTAGAGCAGAACAGAGACGCCAATTTAAGATACAACCCGAAAAATGTATCTGAATTATCAGGTGTTGTTAAAAATATCAATCTGGCGAAATACCTGTCGGATGCAGGAGTGAATACCGATAAAGTGATCATTGGGGAACTGAAATATTACCAGAATATGGATCAGTTTTT
Source organism: Chryseobacterium sp. GTID13 (assembly GCF_056172655.1). Lineage (NCBI taxonomy): Bacteria > Pseudomonadati > Bacteroidota > Flavobacteriia > Flavobacteriales > Weeksellaceae > Chryseobacterium > Chryseobacterium sp. GTID13. Next base: position 185,502 of record NZ_JAOCMB010000007.1, on the reverse strand, counting down.
GACTCAGAAAAATCTTCCGTTGTTAAAAGACTACCTGAAATATCACCTGATTAATGGTAACGCAAGTAATCTTGATGATAACCTGGAGCAGATCAGGTTCGATTTCTATTCAAAATACCTTCAGGGCCAGAAAGAGCAGCGTCCGATGAATAAGAGAGGTCTTTCTCTTGTAAACGGGGTTCTTGGCGAAGCTTTCGGGAAATTATACGTTGAAAAATATTTCACTCCAGAAGCAAAAGCTCAGATGGAAACCTATATCGATTACCTTTTAAGATCATTCAAACAGCATATCAATGATATCGACTGGATGTCTCCTGCCACAAAGGTAAAAGCCCAGGAAAAACTTTCTAAATTCACGGTGAAGATCGCTTATCCGGACAAATGGAAGGATTATTCCCAGTTAAAAGTAGAATCTCCCAAACAAGGTGCAACATTATATTCCAACCTTCAGAATGTATCGGCATGGCAGTATCAGAGAAGCCTTGACAAAGTAGGAAAACCGGTTGATAAAACAGAATGGGGAATGTCTCCGCAAACTGTAAATGCTTATTACAGCGGATCAAACAACGAAATCGTTTTCCCGGCAGCTATTCTTCAGCCTCCTTTCTATAACCCTAAAGCTGATGCAGCGGTAAACTTCGGGGGAATCGGAGCGGTAATAGGCCACGAGATTTCTCATGGATTCGATGACAGCGGTTCACGTTTTGACGGTGACGGAAACCTTAACAACTGGTGGACGGATGAAGACCGTAAGAACTTTGACGCAAAAGTAGGCCAGCTTGCTGCCCAGTACAGCGCCTATGAACCGGTAAAAGGAAGCTTTGTGAACGGTAAATTTACAAGCGGTGAAAACATCGGCGATCTTGGTGGAGTAGCAGTAGCTTATGATGCCCTTCAGATGTATCTTAAAGACAAAGGAAATCCAGGGAAAATCAGTGGATTTACCCAGGACCAGAGATTCTTTATGAGCTGGGCAACGGTATGGAGAACAAAATCTACAGACCAGTATATGATCAATCAGGTGAAGACAGATCCGCACTCTCCGGGAGTGTTCAGGGCATTTGGTCCGCTGGTGAATCAGGATGCATTCAACAAAGCATTTGATATAAAACCTGGAGACAAAATGTATAAAACGCCTCAGGACAGAATAAAAATTTGGTAGAACAGCCGAAAATTGTTAGAAAACAAAGAATCCATCTCATATTAATTGGGATGGATTCTCTTTTTTAATGGGCTTTCTTATAATTTCGGATTATAAAATTTATTCCGGTTTCAATAATGTCTCCCATTGTTTTACAATATTTGAAGTTTACATCGTAGGTAAGTTTTTGTAAAGCTGTTTTCAGCTCTGTGACATTGGCTTCCGGCGCGATCTCTTCTTTTTTCATAATAGAAATAAGCTCATTGAATCTGCTTTGGCTGCTTGTCACTCTTTTTACAATCTGCGAACGGACTTCTTTACGGTACTGTTCTATAGAATTAGGTTTCAGTTTTTCCAGAACCATCTTAACCATTGCATTGTTTTCTTTGAAATATTGGGGAAGATAAACTTTCAGATTCCCTTCATAGCTTTGCTGATCAAAATCAATAGGACGGATTCTGTAAATCACCTGATCGAAATCGTGAATAGGAATAATTACATAATTGTAAGAGCGCATGTCACCCAGTAGCCCGATAAGGCAGCGTTCATTGAACTTTACAAACTCCTTGGAAATCTGTGCTTTTTCCAGTTCTGTACAGTTAAGTAAATGCTTTTGGATGAAAACATCTCCCGGAATTCCTAAGATATGCTCTTCTATCAAAGTATTTTTATGAATCAAAAAATTAATCCGGTTGGGAGAAAGAAGGTCTTCAATTTCCAGTCCGTATATACGGGAAGCATCGGCTTGCTTGATATAAAAATTAGTATGATTGTCGTTGAGAATATTTCTCACCCGAATCCGGAAAGGTTTGGAGTTTCCGAAAGTACAGAAGTCGATCGTATCCACTTTCAGATAAGGTAAAGTCGCTTCATCTCCATCGGAATGAAGAAGAGTGTAAATTTTATTTAAATTAGCCTCTATTTCTGTAAATTCATGTTCAGAGTACATTACACCAAGCCATAAAGTATCCTTACCGTCCTTATCCAGAATACTTATACTGTCGCTGAATCTTAGCAGGTCTTCATATAGAAACTGGATGTTGGTTGTTCTGTTATGTTTCTCCAAATACTGGTTTAATGCTTCAGAAACGGGGTATATGGGTTTTCTAAACGCGATCTTTACATCTTTCATGACACTGTTTACTTGGTTTAAATATAAAGAATTTTTTCCTCACATCAGAGAAATCCATATTTTAATCTGAGTCATGAATAAGATATTTTGTTTTTAATGATGTCAGAAAGCCGGAAAAGAGAGACTATTGAAACCAAAATCAGCATTTCAGGGAGTTTTATTAACTTCGATCCTCCCTCTTCCAGCTTCCAGCCGAATAATATTAATTTCTGATCCAAACTGGCTTAAGTTTATTTATTTTTCATAGTTTAGTGATATCGTAAAGTCATGATTTTACGTTAAATATAAATTAGGTCAAATTAAATATTTCAAGAAAAATCTTTACAAAATTTTGTATGTTACAGTTTTTTTTTAAATTTAAACATTGGATTGGTAATTTATTCGATTCGTCGGTAAATTACTCAAAGACAGATCCGAACCAAAATCAGAAATCTCAAAATAACAATAATATGGCAATGTTTAATTATGGTGTTGGCGGCAACGAGGTAAAAGTAGACGCTAATGAAGCGATTCAGGAAATACAGGAAAACAAATCGCTGATAGTAAGCCAGCTTACAACAGAGGAATCTTATACTCCTGAAATTGTAACAGGATTAAAAACAGTGGAAGACGTCTTCAGACATTTTCAACCATCCGTAGCTGTACAGCACGAAACGGAAGAAGGAACTATAGTGGAAGAGGAATTCCGTTTTCAGAACCTTGCAGACTTCACCCCTAAAAATCTTACCCAGAAATCAGAGTATTTACAGCAGCTTAGCATGGAACAGGAGCAGTACAACAAAATCGTACGCCAGCTGAAAACCAATAAGATTCTGCGTAATATGCTTGAGAATGAACAGACCAGAGCTGCATTCATCGAAGTACTGAAAGATGTGGCACAAGAACTTGAAAAATAATTATTTACACTAAATCAAATCATGGATAGCAAATTACAGGCACAAGAAAGCCAGCAGCAGGGTCAGCAGCAACATTCAGGGCAGCCGAAAGGCAACCCGCTTGCAGAGCTTAATAAAATAGGAGGTTTTGGCTTTGTTGAATCCGTTGTAGACGGTATCGCCAATATGAACCCAACGAGAAAAGCCAGGAAAGAAATTTTCTTGAACGACAATAATAAAGCAGACGAAAGAAAAGAGCTTCTTCAAAAAATAAACCTTTGGGTAAGCCTTCTGGAAGGAAACGAATCTGCAGATAAAATGGCAGATACCTGCAAGGCCAAAGCACAGGCCGCAGACCAGAATTTAAAGACCAATCTGAAAAATACACTGGATGCAGTACGTTTGCTGGAAACCAACTACAGAACGGTAGCCCAGTTCTACAAAAATACAGAACTGGATAAAGTGGATAACGTAAGCATCGTCAATGCAAGCCTTGAACAGGTTTCAGATCTTGATAATCCTTTATTTATCGATGCTATTTCAGAAGAATTCAAAAACTATTACGACCGTTTGGATCTTAGAGATAACTATTCTATCCTGGCAATCCCTGGATACTTAGGCTCAAATAAAGTCATTGAAAAATGGGCAAAGATCTGTAACGAGAACAAAGTAATGATGGTGACCGACTTCGCCAACCTTGACAAACCGGATGACGTAGTAGATTTATTCCACTCTGCAAACCTTACAGGAGGTGAGCTTCACAGAAGTAACGTTATTATGACGTGTAACTGGCTGGTAGGAAGAGGAAGAGCAGAAGAAGTAGGAGAAGAGGAAAACGTAGAGCTTCCACCTTCCACTTCATTAGCCGGAAAAATCCACAAAACACTGATGTCGCAGGTAGCAGCAGGTAAAAAACACGGTAATATCAACGAGGTGGATGCTGTAAAATTCGAGCTGAAGAAAAGTGAAATTTCTCAACTGGAAAAAATGGGTCTTGTTCCGATGGTTAACGAATACGGAAAGATCATGGCATTCTCTGCCAAAACATTGTTCACAGGAGATAATATCGGTCTTCAGACCTATTCCGTAGTTCGTGTATTCGACTATGTAACCAAAGTATTACTGGACTTCCTGAACAGAAGAGCCTTCGAAAACTGGAATGCCAAGAACGAAGACGATTTGAGAAGACAGATCGTAACATTCCTCGACAATATCAAAGGACCGGATAAATTGATTGAAAAATTCAAAATTGTTCGTTTCGAGCAGGACAGAGTCAACAAAGACAGAGTATGGCTTGATATCCGTATGACGCCTTATTTCCCTACAAAAAGTTTCGTGATCAAATTAGACGGACACAAAGGAGATGATGGCAACGAATGGGATGCACAATACACTCAGGAATAATAACAAACCCAATTAAAATAAAAAAACCGATGCATTTATACATCGGTTTTTTACTGCCAATTCATATGAAAATTAATGTGATCAAAAAAGTTTGACAGGCTTTCTGCCTCTGTTCATTCTGATGATATTATCGGGATGTGAAAAAAATACCAGGCGCCGGATCATTATGCCGTAGATCTTTTTAAAGACGAGCGTCAGCAGGGAAAAGCTTACATCATGAATGAAGAAGAATGCTTTGACGGCAGCGAGCTGGTTATTGCAAGTTCAGAAGTGAAACTTGCTGACAGTTCGAAAGGAAGAGGAAAAAACTTCTTTCTTTACAAAGTAAGATCCGGAAAAGTATTAAAAACAATAAGAGATTCAGTGGCAGACTATCCTTTTATGTTTCTTTCAGATCAAAGGCTTAAGCTTAAAAACGATTCAATTTATCTTTATCTGAAAAAACTGGAAGGTTTCCGCTTTATCGCAGCAGAAAGAAACCTTAAATATCAGTGGCTGAAAGCAGCTCCGGTATACTCCGTTAAAAAGGATAAATAGTTTTATCTTTGCAGGACGGGAATCTGAAGCATCTAAAAGCTCGTTCAGATCCCAGTATAATTTTAAACAGACAGACTCTTTTTGGAAAAAAATAATAAAAGTTCGGAATTTCTTCATATCGGAAACAAGCTCCTGAACTGGTATGGGAAAAATGCCAGGGATCTGCCTTTCAGACAGACCAAAGACCCTTACAAAATCTGGATCTGCGAAATCGTTTTTCAGCAGACAAGAATCAGCCAGGGACTCGGTCATTATAACAATTTTATTAACCGGTTTCCGGATATAAAAACTCTGGCCGAAGCAGAAGAAAATGAAGTTTTGCTCTACTGGAAAGGTCTTGGGTACTATTCCAGGGCGATCAATATCCACAAAGCTTCACAACAGATCATGAACGATTATCATGGTGTTTTCCCGGCAGATTATGATGAGATTTTAAAATTAAAAGGAGTAGGGAAGTATACGGCAGCTGCCATTTCAAGTATTTGCTTTAGTGGCAAAATGCCAGCGGTAGATGGTAATTTTTACAGAGTTTTAAGCCGTATTTTTGCTGATGACTTTGATATTTCTAATTCCAGGGCTTTTTCCTATTTCTCACAACTTGCGGGATTGATTATGCCCGAAAATGTAGGCGATTTTAATCAGGCAATGATGGATCTTGGCTCCGAGATCTGTAAACCTAAAAATCCTCTTTGCAGTGAATGTCCTGTAAATGACGACTGTCTCGCATTTTCACTGGATAAAACATCGGATTATCCTGTAAAAACCAAGAAAGTCAAAGCTTCGGACTTATCGCTGAAATACTATTTTGTGCACAGAAACGGGCAGTTCCTGATCAGGCAAAGAAAAGATGACTTCATCTGGAAGAAATTATTTGAGTTTCCTACCGCTATTTCAGCAGAGCTTGAACCGTTTATCAAAGGTATTAAAACAATCACCCATAAACTTACGCATAAGAATCTGACGATTGAAATTTCAAGTGTTGAGGTTGATTCAGAAGTGGTTTGGAACAGATTTGTATCTGCAAATCAGTATCTCATTACCGACTTGGAGGACTCTCATGAAAAATCCTTTCCCAAGCCGTTGGAAAACTATATCCAAAACTCACTGAAAGACTGAAATTTGTCTCCTAAAATCTGAAATCTAATTTGTACTTTTGCAAAATGATAAAAAACGTCATTTTTATTTTTGTATCACTGCTTTTAATTTCGTGCGGAAAAGACCATGTTCCGAAACCTTACGGGGAACTCCGTCTGGAATATCCGGCGCCAGCCTATCAGAAGTTTGAGAATAACTGTGCCTATACTTTTGAATATTCAGATTTTGCATCTATTTCCGATGCCAAAAAGCTGTGCTGGTACTATATCAATTACCCTAAAATGAAAGCCAAGGTTTTTGTGACCTACTATCCTATACAGAATGACTTTGCAGACCACATTAAAGAAGCAGAGAAAATGGTTTACGAACATACGATTAAAGCAAGTTCCATAGATACCAAATCATTCGAATATCCGGACAAAAAAGTGTACGGAAACTTCTATGAACTGAAGGGGCAGAGTGCTTCCAATCTTCAATTTTACATTACAGACAGCACAAAACATTTTGTGACTGCTTATCTATACTTTAACACAAGGCCAAAACCCGACTCTCTGGCCCCGGCAGTGAGCTATATCAAAAATGATATGAAACACCTGCTGGACACTTTTGAATGGAAAAAATAATTGACTTTTAAAATACATTGAAAAATATATGAAACTTTTAGTTGTAGGAAGCGTTGCATTTGATGCAATCGAAACGCCGTTTGGTAAAACTGATAAAATTTTAGGAGGTGCAGCCACTTATATTGGTATTACTTCTTCTATTTTAGGCGTTAAATCTGGTATTGTTTCCGTTGTTGGAGGAGATTTCCCTCAGGAGCACCTTGATATGTTTACAGACAGAGATGTAAATATTGAAGGAATTGAGATCGTAAAAGAAGGAAAAACCTTCTTCTGGTCCGGGAAATACCATAATGATCTGAATACCAGAGATACTTTGGCTACAGAAGTGAATGTTTTAGAGAATTTCGACCCTAAAATTCCGGATTCTATGCAGGATGCGGAAATCCTTCTTCTAGGAAACCTGCACCCGGGTGTTCAGCTGTCCGTACTGGAAAAAATGAACAACCGTCCTAAACTGGTTATCCTTGATACCATGAACTTCTGGATGGATTCAGCCTGGGATATCCTGATGGATATGATTGCCAAAACAGACGTTATTACCATTAATGATGAAGAGGCAAGACAGCTTTCAGGAGAATATTCTTTGGTAAAAGCAGCTAAAAAGATCCATACAATGGGACCTGAGTATGTAATCATTAAAAAAGGAGAGCATGGTGCTTTACTTTTCCACGACAATAAAGTATTTGCAATTCCGGCACTTCCTTTGGAAGAAGTTTTTGATCCTACCGGAGCAGGAGATACTTTTGCAGGAGGTTTTGCGGCCTATCTTGCTAAAAAAGGCAGGTTTGATTTCGAAACCATGAAGTCTGCCCTGATCGTAGGTTCAGCTATGGCTTCCTTTACTGTTGAGAAATTCGGAACAGAAAGAATCGAGGAAGTAAATGAATCTGATGTATTCAGCAGATTGAGACAATTCAAAGAATTAACAACATTCGATGTTGAACTGCAATAAATAAGTCTTTTTAAGAAATATTTATAATAAAAAATTTAGACAAATTCGTTAAGAATTCTAAATTTGCAACTTGTTTAAAATAGTAAAATGACAAATAAACTAAAAATCACTTTTCTTCTTGGAATTTTCATGATGATATTCTCTTCAAACATGAATGCTCAGCTAAAACCGGGAGAATTAGTGGATGGTATTGCTGCTGTTATTGGGGATGAAATTGTTTTGGAATCGGATGTAAATGAGCAGATGAACTATGCCAAACAACAGGGAGCCTCTGAAACAGATAAATGCGACTTCCTTGAAAACCTGATCAGCAATAAGCTTCTTGTTTACGAAGCCAAAAAAGATACATTAATTGAAAACCGTTCTGCTGCCATTAAAGAGCAGGCTAATGCAAAATACCGTCAGTTACTTTCCCAGTTTCCGGATGAAAAAACGATGCTTGCTGCCTATAAATTCAGAAACGGGTATGAGATGAAAAACGCTATCGAAAAGATCGATATCGACCAGTATTACGGGCAGGCGAAATATCAGCGTATCACTGAAAAGGCAGACGTAACGCCTAATGAGGTTACAGACTTCTACAACCTTTATAAAATGCAGCTTCCTGAGGTAAAGGATGAAATATCTTTAGCACAGATCATGGTGTATCCTAAGCTGACAGAAGCCCACAAACAAGATATCATCAACAGATTAAAGAAAATCAAGGCAGATATTGCAGCTGGGGAAACCTTCGAAAGCCAGGCAAGAATTTATTCCGAAGATGAGGGATCTGCTGCCAATGGCGGACTTTACAAAAATATTTTCAAAGGACAGATGGTAAAACCGTTTGAAGCGGCTGCCCTGAACCTTCAGGAAAACGAAATCTCAGATCCTGTTGAATCGGAATTCGGATATCATATTATCCAGCTGATCAAAAAATCAGGGAAAGTATACGATGCAAGACATATTTTGTTGAAAGCTACTCCTACAGATGATGAAATAAAAACGGCAAAAGCAAAATTAGACAGTATCAAAGGTCTTATTATTGCCGGTAAAATAACATTTAAGGATGCTGCCTATAAATTCTCAGATGATAAGAAAACGAAATTCAATGCCGGAATTATTTCAGGAGCTGATGGTTCGGACAAAATAGAGAGAGAAAGTATCCCTGGAACTATTACTTACGAATTGGCAGGTCTGAACAAAGGGGATATTACTGCGCCGTTCGAAGATGAGGATAACAAAAGAAAAGTCATTAAGATGATTAAGGTAGAAGATGTTATTCCGGCTCACCAGATTACCCTGGAAACAGACTATAATAGGATCAAACAGATGGCGCTCAATAAAAAGCGGAATGAAATGATTGAGAAGTTTGTCAACTCCAAACTACCGACCACCTTCATATCCATTGACGGACGTTACGATAACTGTAAGTTCAAAGCCAACTGGAAAAAAGAATCCATCAAAAAATAAATACAAAACCTTCAGAATTTCTGAAGGTTTTTTTATGGCTGAAAAAATGAAGATACTTCCTTTAAAATCCGGGGTTTTTAGTATTTTTACGCATGAGCAATTTTATAGATTTTAACTCAGCAAAAAAACTTCATAACATGAAGACAGAGCAAAATAGAATTACAGAGCTTTTTAACATACAGTATCCTATTATCCAGGCCGGAATGATCTGGCATTCAGGATGGAAGCTGGCTTCGGCGGTTTCTAACTGTGGCGGATTGGGGCTGATCGGGGCAGGAAGCATGTATCCTGACATCTTAAGAGAAAATATTCAGAAATGCAAGCAGGCTACAGATAAGCCTTTTGGCGTCAATGTACCCATGTTATATCCTAATCTTGAAGAAATTATTCAGATTATACTGGAGGAAGGCGTAAAGATCGTTTTTACCTCTGCCGGAAATCCTAAAACCTATACGGAAACCCTTCAAAAGGAAGGAATAAAAGTTGCCCACGTAGTTTCCTCTACCAAATTTGCTGTAAAATGTGAAGAGGCGGGAGTAGATGCTGTTGTAGCTGAAGGCTTTGAAGCAGGAGGACACAACGGTAGAGATGAGACTACTACTTTTTGCCTGATCCCGAATGTGAAAAAGCATATTTCCAAACCATTGATCGCTGCCGGTGGAATTGCATTGGGTTCTCAGATCAAGGCTGCCATGATTTTAGGTGCCGATGGTGTGCAGATCGGTTCCCGTTTTGCCGCTACCGTTGAAGCAAGTGCCCACGAAAACTGGAAAAAGAAAATCACAGAACTCAACGAAGGCGATACCCATCTTACTTTAAAAGAGCTGGCGCCTGTAAGAATGGTCAAAAACAAGTTCTTCAATGAACTGGAAGATATTTACCAGTCAGGAAGAAATAAAGAAGCTTTAATAGCCTCACTGGGAAGGGCAAGAGCCAAACGCGGAATGTTTGAAGGGGATATGGAAGATGGCGAGCTGGAAATAGGGCAGGTTTCTGCTTTAATTAATGATATATTGCCGGTAGAAACCGTTTTCAGGAATTTGCTGAAAGAATTTGAAGATGTCAAAGTACCGGCTTTATAGAATCTGAACAGATGGAAGAGAGAATCATTGAAGTAAGAGATCAGAAACTTTATATAGCATACAACAATACAATTGAGGGAAGACCAGTTATTGTTTTCCTTCACGATTCCTTAGGCTGTACGCAGCTTTGGAGAGATTTTCCGTTAAAACTGTCCGAAATGACAAACTGTAATGTTTTGATGTATGACAGATCTGGCTATGGAAAATCCGGACCTATGACTACCCACGAAAGGCCTGTCAATTACATGGAACTTGAAGCTGATCTGCTAAATGATCTGCTAACAGAGCTTAATATTGATAATGCCATCTTATTCGGGCACAGCGACGGAGGAACTATTTCCCTCATCACAGCGGCAAAATATCCGGAAAAAGTTAAAGCTGTTATCTGTGAAGCAGGACATATCTTTGTAGAAGATGTTACCCTGAAAGGAATTAATGATGCTGTGGATGCCTATAAAACAACCAACCTTGCTGAACGTCTTGCTAAATATCATGGTGATAAAGTAGAAACACTTTTCAGAGCCTGGACGGAAACCTGGACCCGTGATGACTACAGAAACTGGAATATTGAATACCTCTTAAAAGATATTCACTGCCCGTTATTATTTATTCAGGGAGAGGCCGACGAATATGGTACTCTGGATCAGGTCGAGAAAACAGTTTCTCAGGTTAGTGGTAAGGCAGAGAAATATATCATTCCCGGAATAGGGCATACACCGCATAAAGAAGTTCCGGAGCTGGTTCTCAATAAAGTATCAGAGTTTTAGAAAAAATATAGCTGTCTGGAAGTAAAATCAGCAGTAACAGAAGCATCTTGATTTCAGCAAGGTGCTTTTTTATGCATTATAACAAGCCGGGCTTAATTTATTGATGCAATTTGTACAAATAGCTCCACAATTCAACAGGCAAATACATATTTTTAAACTGTTTGTATATTAACCATGTACAAGTTTTGATGAAAATATGAAAATCGAAAATTTAGTTTTCTGATAAAATTTTAAACCTCTTATTTCAAAAAGATGAACCTTTTTTGATTTCAGAATTCAGTTTTCCTGGGCGGTAAATTACTTTGAAAAATTACATATAACAAACAAATAAAATCACCTTTATGTGATATTTTATTTTCTATTTTTGAAACATCAGTCAACGATACAGAAGATTCTAAAAACAAATTTGATGAAAAAAATTCCTACCGGAAACTTCTAAAATTTACCCTTTGGTTTAGTTGATGGATAAGTTGTGTTTGAATGAATGGTTCCATTCTGGAGATGTGGCTTTGCTGCATCTCCTTTTTCATTGTTATAAAAGCTTAAGCTCTTCAGCTAAATTTTCCCTTGCCTGTTGTTCGTACTTATCCCTGAAATGCTCTGTTTTAAAAATACTTTCCAGTTCCAGAAAATGTTTCAGCACCTTTTTTCTTCCCGGCTTGTAAAGAATATCAGGGTATAGCGAATACTCTTTCCTGATCTTCCGGGTGTAATCGGAATAGATAGCAGAATCTTTTCCAAGGATAGAAAGATCTGCGTCCAGAAGATAGTTCGTATCCGTATCATCGGACTTGTGATGGGATTTTGTTGCCAGTATCTGGGCTTCAATATTTAAAATCATATCCGGATTTAACTCTATTTTCTGAAGCCGTTCCATTGCAAAGACGGCACTTTTTTCTTCATTGGACTTTGAAGAAGCATCATAAATGACATCATGGTAAAATACAGAAAATGAAACCGTATGATAATCTTCTATAGAGCTTTGTACACTTTCCAGCTCCATAAACATGCTTTCAAGATGGAAAAGGTTATGGTAATGCCGCCCTTTTTCCGAATATTTCTTTTCAATTTCCAGCCACAGACCTTCAATAAGATCCCGGTCTTTTGAATAGTGAAGACAAAGTTCCGTAAATTTCTCCTGCAGATTCATCATAGAATGGTATATAAAAAAGGAACTTAAAAAGTTCCTTGATTTGCTTCTAATACTGCTTTCAGTTCGGCCCAGCCTCCGCCGTTGTAACCGTCCTTCAAGCCCTGGCTGTTAAGATATTCCAATGCTTTTCCGCTTCTGTTTCCACTTCTGCAGAATAAGATCACAGGTTTTTCAGCAGATAAAATTTCTTCTTTTCTGTCCTCTACCTCACCCAAAGGAATATTTTGAGCCCCATCTATATTACCGTCCATTTCAAGCTCCATAGGCTCACGAACATCGATTAATTTATAGTTTCCTGACTGTATAACTTCTATTAAAGACATAATATTTAATTTAGATTAAAAATAATAACGAAAATACGTAATTTTTTGCTTAAAAAACTCTTTATCGAAACTTAAATTTTTCACAAAAAAACCTTAAAAGTTAAGCTTAGTACACCTTTTACCTGAAATCTTCAGATTGGTAAATTAATCTTAATTTTGCAGAATGGAAATCCTTAATGCCGGTGCCGAAAAATACTCCCGACTCATCAAGTCCAAAGCAGAACAGTTTGGATTTCAGAGCTGTGGTATCTCGAAAGCGGAATTTTTAGAAGAGGATGCTCCTAACCTTGAAAAATGGCTTAAAAATAATTTCCATGGTGAAATGAAATACATGGAAAATCATTTCGATAAAAGACTGGATCCCAGGCTGCTTGTAGAAGGTTCAAAATCCGTTATTTCACTATCTTATAATTACTTTCCAAAAGAAAAGATCTCTGAACTGGAAAATTATAAAATTTCAAAATATGCCTACGCAGAAGATTATCATGAGGTGGTAAAAGAAATTCTCAGGGAAATGGTTTCGGAGCTTCAGCAGGAGATAGGCGAGTTCGGGTTCCGTGTTTTTGTAGATTCTGCGCCTGTTTTGGAAAGAAGCTGGGCCAGAAAGTCAGGAATAGGTTGGGTAGGAAAAATGCCAATCTGATCACCAAACAAAATGGCTCTTTCTATTTCCTGGCAGAAATTATCTGCGATCTTGAACTGATTCCCGACCATGCGACCACAGATCATTGCGGTACATGCAGGAAGTGCATCGATGCCTGCCCTACAGACGCGATTGTTTCGGAAAAGATCATTGACGGAAGCCGGTGTATTTCCTATGCAACCATAGAACTTAAAAACGAAATTCCTGATCATTTTAAAAACAAAATGGAAGACTGGATGTTCGGATGCGATATCTGCCAGGATGTGTGCCCCTGGAACCGGTTTTCCTCCCCAAATCTCCAGAGCAGGTTTACTCCGAATGATGCATTAAAAAACTTTAAGAAAGGAGAGTGGAAAGAAATTACCCAGGAAATATTTTCAGAGATCTTCAGAAAATCTCCCGTAAAAAGAACAAAGTTTGCAGGACTGAAGCGGAATATCGAATTTTTGGAACGTTCCGCAGATAAACATTAGGATAAATTTGTGGTGACAAATCCTCATCTGGAATGGTAAGGTTCCAAAACTCAGGAGGGTAACCGGCCATCCCTTAAGCTGTAGTCTTAAGGAGGATAAGATTTAATTCACTAAGAATCTGCAGAAAACTTTTCCTAAAAAGAAAAATTGACTTTCAGGAGACGAATGTCCCACAGAAAATCAACGTTTTTTTTGTACTCTTTTCGGAGCTGTTTTTACTCTTATTTTAAATCTTTTTTGTGATTTTGTATTTTTACGCATATTTGTGAATATTTCGTAACTAAATTTAATCATTTTTTCGATTAAAACAAATACTTTTACGGAAAATTGAAGATTAAATTTTATTAAACATGACTGTGAAAATTGTAATAGTATACCTCCTGAAAACATTGGGAATTATTTTGGGAATTGTTGCCCTGTACGTCGTTATGGCGCTTCTGCTGCCGCTTATAGAAGTTTCTGCGGAAAATGACGGGCAGCCGAAAGATATTCCCATCTATATTTACACCAACGGAGTGCATACAGATGTCGTAATGCCTGTAAAAAATGATCTTCAGGATTGGAGCGCAAAAGTTCCGTTTTCCAATACAAAATCAAAAAGAACAGATTATAATTATATAGGAATAGGCTGGGGCGATAAAGGATTTTACCTGGATACTCCAACCTGGGCTGACCTGAAATTTTCCACAGCTTTTAAAGCTGCTTTTTGGCTTAGCGATTCTGCAATGCACTGCACTTATTATACAGCCATGAAAGAAGGGGAAGACTGTAAGAAGATAATGATCAGTAGGGATCAGTACAAAAGACTGGTGAAATTTGTAGAGGATAAATTCGACAGAGATCAGAACGGGAATTTTATCCTGATTCCCACCGATGCGGTGTATGATGTAAATGATGCATTTTATGATGCCAAAGGAAAATACAGCTTCCTGAATACCTGCAATACCTGGACAAACGATGCATTGAAAGCCGCAGGCCAGAAAGCTGCTCTCTGGACGGCTTCCGATTTTGGTATCTTCAGACACTATAAATAATTCAATGAAGTTTTTTGCAGTAATTCTTGCATTTTATGTTCTGCTTTCATGCAGTAATGAACCCGGTAAAAGAAATCATCAGGCTTCAGTAAGCCCTGACATTCAGGTAGAGAAAAAACCAGAGGCAGATTTTTCTAAAATGACAATAAAAGCGGAAGAAGCCTTCAAATTCTGTGATTCAAAAAAACTCAATACGGATTTCTGTATTCTAATCGATATGAGCCTTCATTCCGGAGTAAAGAGAATGTTTATCTGGGATTTTCAAAAGAAATCAGTGATAAAAAAATACCTAGTAGGTCATGGGTGCGGTTCAAACCCGTGGAGTTTAGACAGTTCAAACGAGAATCCGAAGTTCAGTAATGAAGACGGAAGTCATCTGTCATCATTAGGTAAATATAAACTGCAGGAAAGAGCATACAGCGAATGGGGAATCAACGTAAAATACGTGATGCACGGCTTGGAAGAAACTAACAGTAATGCCTTGAAAAGATTCATCGTTTTTCATTCCTGGGATAGGATGAGTGATGATGAAGTATTTCCAAAAGGCTCGCCTGAAGGATGGGGCTGTCCCACTGTTTCCAACAACGCAATGAGGGAGATTGATCCAATGATAAAAGGTTCTGGTAAACCTGTACTTATGTGGATCTATTTGTAAATATATTGAGAAAATTATGAAGCACAGACTTTTTCGGAAACAGCAGCTAAACTGTGATATAGCAACAGCCTGGAAGTTCTTTTCTTCCGCCAATAACCTTTCGGAAATTACCCCAAAAGACATGAATTTCATTGTACTGACTGCAATGGAGAATGACGAAATTTATGAAGGAATGCTGATCGACTATTACGTTTCACCGCTATTCGGGATAAAAATGAAATGGCAGACGGAAATTATCAAAGTAGATTTTCAAAAGAGCTTTATAGACTTTCAGAAAAAAGGCCCTTATAAACTCTGGCATCACCATCATGAATTCATTCCGAATGAAAAGGGAGTATTAATGAAAGACACTGTAGATTATGAGCTTCCTATGGGATTTTTGGGTGAATTAGCCCATGCGGTTTTCGTTAAAAAGAAATTGGAGCATATCTTCGGCTATCGGCATGCCGTGCTGGAGAAAATGTTCAATAAAAAATAAATTGTACCAATTATTATGAATTGGTTCTTACGATAAAAGCCACCCTAAAGGTGGCTTTTTATTGTCTTACAAAACCTGCAGTTTTTCAGCAGATCTGATCATTATTTGATTAACTGGATATTAACAGCAGAGAAGCCTTTTGGAGATTTTTCTTTCTCAAAAGATACTTTGTTACCCTTTTTACAGGGTGTGCACAGCTGTTGTTGTGAAAGAAAACATTTTCTTTGCTGCTGTCCTCAGTAATGAAGCCGTAGCCTTTCTCACTGTGGAAAGTAATGATTCCTGTCTTTCTGATGTCTTCCTCAACGATCGGAGCGGCACCAAGCTGGATATCATCAATGTTTACTTCCTGTCTTTCTCTGTTTTCAGGAGGGGTAGGGGTAAGTCTTCCGAATTCATCTACATACATGAAAACATCTTCTGCCCCTTTGTTGTTGTTCGTCTTACGATCTTCGCGTCTCAGCGCTTTTTCTTTTTGTTTTTGAATTTTTTTCTTGAAATTTTCTTTTTAGAAAAAGAGTCTGCCATAAATTATTTTAGTATTAAATTTTATATTGTAGTTACTGGTTACTGATCTGCCAAATACTTGTAAGTTGCAGTCATCCGTCTGATCTTCCTTGTGAAACGAAACGTCGAAAGCTGTTTGTTTTGGCCGTTCATCAGTAAAAGAAGTGAATTTTTTAAAAAATGAGGCGTCTGAAAAAGCGGGAACTGAAAAGAAAGAATGTCTATACTATTACAGAGGGCAAAGGCAGCGGCCTATCAATTAATATACAAATATACGATAATAAACTGAATAAACCTATTTTAAATCATTGATTATCAAAAATGTATTTTATTGTTCAAAACAAAAAGTACAATCCAATACCTTAATTTAACAGAAAAATCCTCAGTTGCCTGAGGATTGTGGAAAATAATATATTATAAAAATGAAGTGGTGTATAATATGATTCGTAAAGTAGCAAATGCTATGCCTAAAACTCACAAATTTTGGATTTTTTTATGCGGATGCCGAATTTCAGGGCAATCTGAGAGTGTATACAGCTGGTACGTAATGGGATATATCTCTCATATAAGGATCAAAAAAATGAAATTTTTAATTTTAACTGATTTTGCAGCTTCAATGGAAAAAATTTTTATGCTCCCATTTGATCCTTAATAAAAAACCTCTGAAATGATCAATCTCAGAGGTTTTTAAATTTTTTTATTAATTATGAAACTTTGACGTCCCTACGGTCCCGGATGCTTTTAATAATAAAAAACAGTCCCAGAAACAGAAAAGGGATACTTAGAATTTGTCCCATATTCAGGCTCATCCCTTTTTCAAAATCCACCTGGTCCACTTTTATAAATTCAATAAAAAACCGTACAATAAAGATCAGCAGGGTAGTGATCCCAAAGTAAAATCCCTTTCCCACCTTAAAGATATCTTTCTTATAAACAGAATATACCAGTAAGAAAATAATAAAATAACAAATAGCTTCATACAGCTGTGCAGGGTGTCTGGGGATATTGTCGACTTGTCTGAAAATAAATGCCCACGGCGCATTGGAAGGGGTTCCTATAATTTCAGAATTCATCAGGTTACCGAGTCTGATAAAGGCTCCCGCTAAAGGGGTTGCAATAGCGATGACGTCCAGAACGGTCATGAATTTAATGGAGAATTTTCTGGCATAAAGCAGAAGCATGATAATCAGCCCGATTCCTCCGCCATGGCTGGCCAGCCCTGCATATCCTGAGAAGTGATAAGCTCCGTCGGCCCCTTTTTGGATCGGAAGGAAAATCTCAATTGGATGCTGAGCGTAATAATCAAAATCGTAAAATAGGCAGTGGCCTAATCTTGCACCGACTAAAATTCCGATGAAAGCATAAGAAAAAAGAGCTTCATGAGCCTGAGTGCTCAGGTTCTCTTTTTTATAGATAGATTTTAAGATGGTATAGCATAAAACAAGACCGGCAAGAAACAGCATGCCGTAATATTTTAAAGGAAAGCCGGAAATATTGAAAATTTCGGGACTTACATTCCAGTTAACGTATAATAAACTCATTGATGATAAATTGTCGAATTATTTTTTCAGGCAAATATAGCAGGATATAGCCGTTTTTGAGGAACAGAAGTGAAACTTTAGAGTATTTTGAGGGAATATATCATGTTTTTTCGGATGATAGTAAAGCATTTAAAAACAAAAAACTCTCACATAAGCAAGAGTTCATATCTGTTTAGAATATATTCAATTATGCTGATTTACGGAAGGCTTAGATTTCGCCCATTACATACATATTTTCCATAGTAGGAACTGCACTGCCGCCCTGTTTTTCAAGTGTTATGGCAAATGCCTGTGCTTTTGGGATATTTGCAAGAGCTATTTTGCTGTCTTTTTCTTCGCTGTACATACCTGCGCTTACAGGTTTCCCGTCGGCGATAGCCCACAGCTGATATTGCATTCCCTCCGGAGCTTTTGGAAGACTTTCAGCGTTAAGATATACTTCTTTCGTTTTTTTATCCCAGAAAACCATTGCTTTGGAGTCCGTATGTTTTTCTACTCCTTTCAGCATTACCATCTGCATATCCGGATTGGAAAACATACTCATCTTCTGATTCATTTTCTGCATGGCAAGTTCCTGCGACTTATTCTCAGTCTGCATTTTAGCCATTTCTTTTTCGTTTCAGCATTGCTGCTCATCCAGAAAAGATTTCCGGCAGCACTGATCAGAAATAACACGGAAGCAGCAACCGCATAGGCTTTCCAGCTGCTTTTCTCTTGACGTTTAGTCTCTTCCTGAGGTCTTGCAGCAGGAATATCTGTAACAACAGGCTGTACTTTTTCGGCAGTCTGTTCCTGTTGCTGGATCTTATTCCAGATTCTGGATTTTAAATCAGCAGGAGGAGTTATGGCCTGGCTTGTTGCCAGATCTTCTAAAGTTTTCTGTGCTTCTTCAAAAGCCGCTTTTACTTCAGCATTGTTTTTCATCACACACTCCAAAATCCCTGCTTCCTCAGGAGAAGCAAGACCTAGAATATAAGATTCTATAATTCCGGATGATATGTATTCTTTTGTGTTCAATTTATTGATAATCTTTTAACAAATCCTTTAATTTCATAAGTGCATTCCGCATTTTGGTTTTCACCGTTCCAAGGGGTATCTTCAGTTTTTCGGATATCTCGTTCTGGGTATATCCCTGGTAGTAAGCCAGATCAATAAGTTCCTGTTTATCTGTTTCCAGACCTTTAAGAACATTATTAAATCCAATAAAATCGGACGAATTGTTAGTTGTTGAAAGTTCTGCAGAGTTATATACGAAATCCGGAAGTGACTGGTTTTTAAGCTCATTCTGAAACCCTTTTGATTTTAAATAATCTATCGCCGTATTTCTGGCAATATTAATCATCCAGGTATAAAATCTTCCTTTAGATGAATCATACTGATGAACAGCATTCCAGATTTTAACGAAAACATCCTGGATAACTTCCTCCGTATATTCTTTAGACTGTACGATTCGGAAAACCACACCATACAGTGCTCCTGCATAATGATCATATAAATAATGAAAGCCTGATTCGTTTCTATCTCTAAGTAAAACGATAAGCTCTTCTTCCGAATAGGTTGTTTTGATAGTGTATAATTTTCATTTCAAATGTAATAAAATAAAATATATTACAAATAACATCCGGAAAATCTTTTATGTCGTAAATGATTTTATAGATCCTATTAAGATTATCATTAAATCATCAATACCGGTAAATACTTCCTGTTTGACGAGATTCTAAAAAGGCTTTTAAAAAAAATAATAAAAAAACAAACTTTTTAAATCTGATTCTCAATCAACATCGTAAATGATTCTAAGAACACAATAAAAACAGACATTAACTTAAAAAATCAATAAAATGAACACAAACACAAAAATCGCAGCTCTGACAATGGTAGCCTTATCATTTGCTTTCAGTGGGAAGGTAACTGCACAAATGATGAAAGAAAAAACAGTAATGGTAGGTGGTGCAGCAATGTATCCCTCCAAAAATATTATTGAAAATGCCGTGCATTCTAAAGATCATACAACTTTGGTAGCCGCCGTAAAAGCAGCAGGTCTGGTAGAAACCTTGCAGGGTGCAGGACCTTTTACCGTACTGGCTCCTACTGATGCCGCATTTTCTAAACTTCCTATAGGCACCGTTGAAACTCTTGTAAAGCCTGAGAATAAAGAAATGCTTACCAAGATTTTAACCTATCATGTTCTTGCAGGAAAATACAATGCCAAAGATATCTGGGCCGCCGTAAAAGCTGGAAACGGGAAAAGCATGATGAAAACAGTAGAAGGTGAAGGACTTACTTTCTGGACCAAAGGAAAAGACCTTTATGTACAGGATGCCAAAGGAAATAGTGCCAAAGTGACAATAGCTGATGTGAACCAGTCAAATGGAGTGATCTATGTGATTGATACGGTGTTGATGCCGTAATGTTTTAGTTTTTAAGCAGCATAATTTTTTATGCTGTTTTTTTCTCTCTTATATTCTCAACACTCAAACCTAATAATATTATGAAAAAAACGATTAATGTTTCTAGCCAGGGAGCGACTCTGGATACAAGCAGAAGAAACTTTTTGAAACTGGGTGGTATAGGACTGGCTATGGCAGGACTTACCCTCATCGGTTGCGATGATGATACAGACTTCGGAATGATGGGTGATAAGGTTTTTGACCTTGGAACCGGCGACGTCGGAGTTCTGAACTATGCCTATGCACTGGAACAGCTGGAGGCTGATTTTTATACCAAAGTGGTCAATAATTTCTACTCTGGGATCTCGAGTATAGAAAAGGAGATCTTTATTGATCTTTACCATCACGAGGTTATTCACCGCGATTTTTTTAAAGCCGCCATCAGTGGAGCGACTTCGAATGTCTTGCCAACTCTTCAATTCCAGTATTCCAATGTGAATTTTAACGACAGAAACTCAGTTCTTGCCACAGCAAAAGCTTTGGAAGATACGGGAGTTGCAGCCTATAACGGTGCCGGGAAGTATATTACAAATCCAGCCTATCTGGTAATTGCTGGAAAGATCGTTTCTGTGGAAGCAAGACATGCTTCTGCGATCAGAAATATCATCAATCCTGGTTCAACAGATTTTTCAGGGGATGATGTGATTGACAGTAACGGACTTGATCTTGCCAAAGAGCCTAAAGACATCGTTATGGCGGCAGGAGGGTTTATCAAAACTCCTTTCACATGGAAAGAAAGAGGAATCAGCTAATTATTCATTTTCAAAATCTACAGTTATGAACATTCTTAAATTACTCGATAAGCTTTCTAATGATAAATTTTTTACCACAGAAGCAACAAGATTAGAAACTCTTACCCATATTTCAGCATTCGGCCAAAAAGCTGCCGTAGCTTCGGTTCCACTAGGTTTGGGAGCGTTGATGACAACATCAGCTAAGGCGGAAACGCCGGACCATTCATCCGGAAATGTTTTTAAAAATGCCCTTACCGATGCCTTACAGCTGGCATTGGTTCTGGAATATCTGGAAAACGAATATTATGCGATGGGACTGGCTGCGGCCGGACTTATTCCAAATTCAGACCGGCCTGTTTTCATGCAGATCTCAAAGCATGAATCGGCTCACGTAACGTTCCTTAAAAGCACACTGACCTCCTTAGGAGTAACTCCCGGGGCAAAACCAAATTTTGATTTCACGGCTGGCGGAAGTTTCACACCTTTTACAGATTATAATCAGTTTCTTATTCTGGCACAGGCTTTTGAAGATACCGGCGTCCGTGCTTATAAAGGACAGGCTGGAAATGTCATGGCCAACGGTGCTGTTTTGCAGGCCGCATTACAGATTCATTCTGTAGAAGCAAGACATGCCTCGCAGGTAAGAAGAATGAGAGCAAATAAAGGCTGGATAGAATTAGCTAATGGAGGAAGCATGCCTTCTGCAACAGATCCTGTATACGCAGGAGAAGATAATGTAAATCAGGCCGGATACAATACCGGAAGTGCTTTCGGAGCAGCGGCAGGATCTGCGGCTTATGATGAAATACTAACAGGAAGTGAGGCCCAGGCTATCGCAGGGCTGTTTATTGTATAACATAGTTTTTTATTTAGGTGTGAATCCTATCCTTAGAAATACTTGGGATAGGATTTTTTTGAAAATAATTACCGAAATCCCGGAAAAATAGTACCCAAAAGTGTAATTGACTTGTTTCGTTCTTATAACCAGTTTTACAGTTGAAATAAATAATTTCTAATAAAACGAAACACCATGAAAACACTACCTTTAAAAAGCTTCAAGATTTTTGTAAGTGTCTGCTTACTTATTCTCTGTGTGCATCTTTATTCACAGCCTGTTTTAATGGGGCGGATTTATGATCAGGTGCATGGGCAGAGCTTTGCTCTGTATAGTGACGGAATGACGATCCAGGACGGGAATCCTATGAACAGAGGCATGACTTTCCGCGATCCTTCCGGAATGATGTACCTGAGACTTCCTGCTGCCAATCCATACCAGAAAGCTTTTTTCTGGACTATAACAGAAATGTGATTGAGCTTGATTATATGCTGGGAAGCAGGGTTATAGGCTATGCAGATGTTCCGGTTCCTCAGAACCCTACGATTAATTATGTCCCACCGGTATACAGCCAGAATGTTGGTGTCCAGACACCGGATGGATTTCAACCCCTGCCCACACAGATTGTAGACACCAATAATCCGTACGGGGATCTGATGATCACCAATGAACAGACCGCAAAAGGATGTTATGAACAGTCGATGAGCTTTAACGGAACATTGGACAAGCAGAAATTTGGCGACTGCATGGTGGCGAATATGGCCGGAAAGAAAGAAAACGAAATTTATAACTGTGTGAAAAATGCTTCAACACCAGAGGAGCAGTCCCTATGTCTGGTAGGAACCATGGGAGGTACCAACGAGAGAAAAATTTCTGCTTCTTTGCTTAAATGTTATAAGCAGTACGGAAATGATTATACCAAATATCCTTTATGCTTAGCCGGAGAATCTTCCGATCCTGAGCTTCAGAAGCTTTTATCCTGTGTACAGCAGCAAGGGCAATATGGGCAGGTGAGCTTTATGAATACCGCCATGTGTTATGGAGCGGGTAAACTTAACCTGAATACAGAAGCCCAGATTGTAGTACAGTGCGCTGTAACTTCCGGAGGCCAGCCTTATGTTTTTGCCGGCTGTGCAGGCGGACAGCTGATGTCGAGAGAGCTTGATAAATGTTTGACCAATGGAGTAGGTGGTGATTCCGGCTGTTTTGGTAAAAATAATGATATTGTAAAAGGCTTAAATAAAATCGGGCTCGAGCTGCAGAACCAGTTTGGTCCCACTAATGACATTGTAAAAACATGGAATAACACAGTTCACGATATTCAGTACGGCCCCGGGAAAAATCATGAAGCAGTAAAAATAATAAAGAATATTGGTAATGAAGTAGGCAAAGCTGGGAATAATATAGGAAAAGAAATAAAAAAGGTACTGCCAAAGATCAAATGGTAATCCTGGATGAATGCTTTTTTTATTAATAAAAACCTCTGAGAATTAAAAAATCTCAGAGGTTTCTTGTACCTAGGACCGAAGCCGTGAGCTTATTATTCCTAAATCAATCTAATTAGACAAATTTTGATTTTAGTTTCAAAAAGAAATTTTCAAAATATTTATAGGAATAATGAGAAATAATAAAAGTTATAATAAACGTTATTGGATAAATGATCCATAAAGTATCGAAATAAATTGATAGTCTAATTGCAATTGTTAAGGCTATAAAATGATACATATAAATTCCATATGATATTGAGCCGAGATAATTGGTGATTCTATTTTCTAAAACGTCTTTAAATCTACTATTGCAAGCTAAGTTTACAATAATAACCGCAAAAAGGACAGCATAAATATCGTAATGGAAAAATCCGAATTGTACACCAAAAATTAATAAACCGATGGTAGTAACTGAGGTTAAAATAAAAACAGTTTTATTAAAGATTAACTTTAAAAATTTATAATTTTTTGAAACCAATACAGCAAAAATGCCTCCGATTGCCATACAGTTTATATTAAAAAAATAGAGAAAACCTGAAATGATTACTTTGGTATGAAAGCTAATAAATTTTAAAGGATAGTGAGTTTCATCTATTATATATTTTAAAAACCAATATCCTATCAAAATTGTTAGCATCGCCGGAAGTAATTTCTTTCGGAAAAATATAAAAAGAAAGGGCCACAGTAAATAAAACTGTTCTTCCGTAGCAATTGACCAAGTTTGTGAGGTATATGGAACATCTTTAAAGATTGGAATCGCAAGGTTTGCAAAAATTGTTAAATAGAAAAAAATATTTGGAATTCTATTTTCCAGCACATTTGGGAAAACTTCTTTATTAGGAATATCAAAAAATGGAATATAAGGATAAACAAAAAAGCCTAGAAAAATAATTAAATAATAAAGTGGCCAGATTCTTAAAATACGCCTTAAATAAAAATTTTTAATTGAAATTTTACCCTTTAGGTCAATTTCATGAAGTAGAAGAGAGGTAATAAGAAATCCACTTAAAACAAAGAATAAGACGACACCTAACTTGCCGATTACTTGAAAAAATGGAACATCCCATAAGTTTTTTAATCCAAATAAATTTTTATAAAGTTCGATATGATGAAGTATAACCAATGAGGCCGCTATAAACCGAAGGGAATTAAGGTTAGGATAAATTTTTTTCATGAGGCAAAAATAAATAAAATTAAATGATAAAAGAATTAATAATAAAACCCTCTAAAATGAAATAACCAATCGTAAAACAAATCAAATTAGGCGTTAAAACAGTGATGTAGAAAAGTTACTGAAAAGCTGTACGAGATAATGAGAGAGAACCTAGGAACAAGCGAAAAAAATAATAGTCAACATTTTGGCCACCCATGAAAAATAAAAATCTCTGATAATCAAAATTTCAGAGGTTATTTGCATTCATAGCCCTAGTAAAATGAGGTGAGTTGACGGGCAGCAATAAAAACTGTTGATAGACATCAACAACTTTATATGGAAGATTTTATTTTACTTTTTAAGAGATTGATTGCGAATTCGGCTAAGCGTTTCCTTGGTAATTCCTAAATAGGAAGCGATAATGTGCTGTGGAAACCGTTTCAGGAAATCAGGATATTTTCGAAGCAATTCTTCATATCGAGATTCTGCAGTATAGCTGATGGAGGAATGCAGCCTACTTTGCATGGCCATATGATGGGCATCGTCAAGTTTTATCCGCAACTGACAAAAAGCGGGAATAGAGTTAACTTTATCATACCAGCCATCTGCCTTTGGAAGCATCAATACTTGAGTTTCCTCCCAGGCATCAATATTATATATCGATGGGGTTAGCTTATGATAGCTTTCCCTGTCCGAGGTCCACCAATTTTCTATGGCAAGGTTCAGCACGTGCTCGTTTCCTTTCTCATCTACCGTATATTGACGAACGGCTCCTTTTACAATAAAGGAAATATACTTACATACATCACCTTCCTGTAACAGGAACTGCCTTTTTCTAAACTTTCTGGGAATAAATGCCTTACGCATCAACTCAATATCCTCCTCTGAGAGTGGAATACCGGTTTGTTGGTCCAGATAATTTAAAAGCGCAGTAAGCATTTCGTAAAGATAAACAAAAGGTGTGTAATCAGGAAATATCATACTTGGGATAAATTGACCGATAGCGGCTGGAGCCGTACTTTTTGGAAGATAGGAGTTCCGATAAACCTGTCTTCGAAGGGAAATGTAAAGAGAAATATTGAGTGCGGAATGTTGATCTACATCAACATTTTTTTTTATCATATCTCATCGTAAGCCGAATTCATTCGGGATAACTTTGTTTAATTAGAAAGTACGGGATACAGCAATAAGGAAATTTTTGAACAAAAATAAAATATAATGGAAAACTTATTTGACCAATTACAGGAAATACACGTTGCCGCCTGGAATGAAAAAGACGTAAAAAAACGTGAAGAGCTTCTTAAAAAAATTTATGCAGATGATATTAAGATGTATGATAAAGAGATTATCCTTGATGGCTTGAAAGCTATTTCTGATTTTATAGGAAAACTTATGGTCGAGGATCCTTCGTATAAATTTTCCGAAGCAAAACGTATAGAGCCACTTCAGAACAGTGCGCGACTTTTTGGGCACATTCAGACCGGAAGAGGGATGCTCAACAGTATGGACTTTTTCCTGACGGAGAACGGAAAAGTAAAACATCTGTATGCATTTATTGAACCTGCCAGCGAATAGGTGAAAATAAATTTACGGAAATAATAAAGAAGGTACTCATGAAGATGAATACCCTCTTTATTATTCTGCTAAACTATTACATCTAAGCATTAAAGCCACCGTCAACTGTAATAAATGCTCCTGTGATAAAACCACTGTCTTCTCCAGCTAAAAATGCAACGGCATTAGCAATATCCTTTGCTTTACCATATTCTCCGAGAGCCATTCGGGTTCTGAGAAAATCTGCAAATTCCGTATTGTCAGGATTCATATCCGTGTTGATTGGGCCAGGCTGCACAAGATTGACTGTAATTTTTTTGAACCTAGGTCACGGGCCAGACCACGGGTAAACCCTTGTAAGGCAGATTTACTCATAGTATACAAGGTTGTTTGGGGACCAATGGCATTCTCTGCCATGTTACTTCCTATTGAGATGATCCTGCCGCCTTCAGGCATGTGCTTGACAGCCTCCTGTGATGCCAGGAAAACAGCCCTAACATTCACATCCATGGTCAGGTGGTAATCTTCTAACGAGTAATCCTCAAATGGTTTACCGACATAAATTCCAGCATTATTCACTAAGATATCTACCGTTCCGAACTCTTTCACAGTATTTTCTATAACGTTTTTCAGATCTTCCGGGCTTGAGCTGTCTGCAGCCATAGGAATCGCAGTTCCGCCAATGTTTTTAATTTCTTCTGCCAGAGCCAGGGCTTTCTCTGCTGAATTTTGATAGGTAAATACTACTTTAGCTCCCTCTGAAGCTAGTTTAAGAGTGATTGCCGAGCCTATTCCACGGCTTCCGCCAGTTACAACGGCAATTTTATCTGATAAATTTTTCATTGCTTAATTTTTATACAAATGTAGATGTAAAATCATATATTTGTAAGTACTGATGAAATTGTTAAGTACTAACAAAAAAGTAAGAAATGAGAAAGAATACATCTACGAACGCTTTGAATGAAAAACTCATTAATGCCAGTTGCGGAATGGCCAGAGCACTGAGCGTAGTGGGGGGAAGGTGGAAACCGGCGATCCTTTGCAGGCTAAATCATGGAACAATGCGTTATGGGGAATTAAAAAAATCTATTGAAGGAATTTCTGAACGCATGCTGGTTAACCAATTGAGAGAACTGGAAAATGACACTATTATTGAGAGGATAGTATATCCCGAGGTTCCGCCACGGGTAGAATACCGCATGACAAATCTTGGGATGACCATGGCTCCAATGTTGAAAGCGATGTCTGATTGGGGGAATATGCACCGTGAAAAACTAGGTGAGTAGGAAAATATATACTGAAATATTGGCTTGCAGTAATCAACCCATCCTTATTTTGTTATTTTTATAGCTATTATTTCTTCAAAACCGGAATATAGCACTCTCATTTTTATAGATAATGAAACTATCTGTGACTGATTTTTGGGCATTGACCGAAAAAGAAGTGGAACAAAGTTTGGCAAATAATAGTTTTAATTTTAGTATTGTTACCCAAAAATTAAGTCGGGAGTGTGAAAATTAAAAACCTCTGAGAATCAAAAAGATTTCAGAGGTTTTCTGTACCCAGGACCGGGATCGAACCGGTACTCCTAAGAACTGGTGTTTGAGACCAGCGCGTCTACCAATTCCGCCACCTGGGCTAGTGTTAAATTGGTGTGCAAATATAGAAACTTTTTTTAATGTTCAAAAGCTTTTTGAAGGAAAAATTTTAAAATTCTATTTCCAGACCATCGTAGGCCAGATGCATTCCTTCCGGAAGCTCCTTATCTTCAATATCATGCAGCCCGAGATGATGGCTGATGTGGGTTAGAAATAATTTTTTAGGCCGAAGCTCCTTAAACAGGGCAATCACATCCGGAAGAATAAAATGGGCGGGATGCGGATCAAATTTCCGGATGCAGGGCAGGATCAGCACATCCAGGTTCTTTAGCTTTTCTTTTTCCGTATCTGAAATGAAATTGGCATCGGTAATATAAGCCATGTTTTTAAACTTATATCCGAAGACCGTAATTTTATAATGAATCACTTCAACAGGGGTAATTTCCGTATCCAGAACCTGAAAAGGTTTGTTTTCAATTTCATGAAGCTCAAAAGCAGGTGCTCCCGGATATCTTACATCGGTGAAAGCATAAGGAAAACGTTTTTTAATCTCATGACCAACCCTTTGATAGCAATAAATGAGCATATCTTTTCCGCTTTTAAAGATCAGTGGGCGCATATCGTCAAGCCCGATCACATGGTCGTTGTGTTCGTGGGTAAGAAGAGTGATATCAACGTTGTGTTCGTGATTAAGAAGCATCTGTTGCCTGAAATCCGGCCCGCAGTCGATCAGTATTTTCCGGCTTTCCTCTGTAGTAATCATTACGGAGGAGCGGAAGCGTTTGTCTTTGGGATTTTCGGAGGTACATACTTCGCAAGTACAGCCTATAACGGGTACACCTTGGGAAGTACCGGTTCCTAAAAATTTCAACTTCATTTTCTTTTGAGGTTGGTTTAATTTTGGTAAATTTACGAAAAATTTCACGTCCTAATGTATCAGAAACTAACTCCTAAACAAAAAGCATTAACAATTAATCTAGATCCTACTATTTATGGTACTTTCGCAGAGATTGGAGCAGGGCAGGAGACTGTTCGTCATTTTTTTAGAGCAGGAGGGGCTTCCGGTACAATTGCTAAGGCGATGTCTGCTTACGACAAAGATTTTAGTGATGCCATTTATGGAAAAGAGGTCAAAAACCGGTATGTTACCCAGAACCGTCTTCGTAAAATGCTCCGATATGAAGTTGCATTGATTGAAGAAAGGATTTCCAGAGAAAATAATCCGAACAGAAAATTTTTCTCTTATGCGAATACGGTAACGACGATTAATTTTGACAAAACACTGAAAGGCCACGGCTGGGTAGGAATCCGTTTCCAGACAAAAGAAAACGAAGATTACAATGAGATTGTTATTCACGTAAAGTTTAACGAAAATGATGCTACCTTGCAGCAGGAAACTTTAGGAAACCTCGGGGTAAACCTTATATTCGGAGCTTTTCATTACTACGATAATCCAAGAACTTTAATTGAATCTTTATACGACGACATTGCAAAAGACGGGCTCGAAATTGACATGATCGACTTCAGCGGACCTGCTTTTGACTATGTTGATAACCGATTGATGTCTCTGCAGCTTGTGAAGCACGGAATGACAGATGCGGTAATTTTTAATTCTCAGGGAAGTAATATGCTGCCTGCCGATGTTTTATACAAAAAAAACATATTCGCGGTAAGAGGAAGCTTCAGGCCGGTAACGAAAGTGAATATCGACATGCTTAAAAACGGTCTTGAAATGTTTCAGAAAGATGCTACCTGTACCCATGAAGAAACAGAAGTGCTTATTGAAATTACAATTTCAAACCTTAGGGCAGATGGAGATATCGATGAAAGAGACTTTATGGACAGGGTGGATATTCTGGGCAAACTAGGCTACACCGTTATCATTTCAAACTTCTCGGAATATTACAGGCTGATCGATTATTTTGCATCCTACACCACCGGAGATATAGGAGTTGCCATGGGAGTAAATAACCTTCTGATGGTATTTGACGAAAAATACTATAAAGATCTTTCGGGAGGGATTCTGGAAGCGTTCGGAAAGTTCTTCAGAAACGGAATGAGAGTATACCTTTATCCGTACAAAGATCCTGAAACCCATGAATTGCTGGATTCTTCGAATCTTAAAGTGGAAGAGAATCTGAAAGAACTTTACAAATATTTCAAGCACAATAACCGTATTGTAGATATTACGAATCACAACCCGGAGTTCCTGGAAATCTATTCAAGAGAAATTTTAAGAAAAATTGCATGCTGCGTTAAAGGCTGGGAAAATCAGGTTCCTGACGGCGTTGCAGAAATGATAAAAGAACGTGGAATGTTCGGCTATAAAGAAGAGCTTTCCTTCAAACAATTCTCCTAAAAAACAAATAAAATGTCAGAAATAAAAAAAAGGCTTTCTTTCATTCTTGAAAGTCCCAAACATAATACAGAGGAAAAGCTTGAGAAAGTTTGCCACCTTTTGGATCAGGAAATTTCTTACTTCAACTGGACCGGTTTCTACTTTAAGAACGGAGACAAGGATGAACTGAAATTAGGTCCTTACGTGGGAGCTCCTACAGATCATACCATTATCCCTTACGGAAAAGGAATCTGCGGACAGGTTGCTGTTTCCAATGAGACCTTCGTAGTTCCGGATGTTCACCAGGAAAGCAATTACCTAAGCTGTTCCATTGATACAAAAGCTGAGATCGTAGTTCCTATCTTCAAGGACGGCCAGAATATCGGCCAGATCGATATTGATTCCCATACTGTGGATCCGTTCACAAAAGAGGATCGCGAATTGCTGGAATGGCTTTGTAATGAAGTTTCCAAGATTTTGTAATTGAATTTCAATTTAAAATATAAATATCAGCTCCGATCAAAGATCGGAGCCTTTTTATTGGCTTAGGATTGAGTAATTAGCTGTAGTATAAAATCCATCTGGTGGCTGAGGCACTAGAAGCCACCAGTTGAGATTGGTTGAAGTTTTTTTACCACCCCGTCAAAAATTCTTTGAATTTTTGCCACCCCTCCGGAGGAGGGGAATTTTGATCCGACAAATTTCTGTCGTTAGAAAATGAAAATCTTTGATTTCAGTAAACTTAAGTGCTCTTTCTCTGCGCTCTATAATAAACTTAATACTCTTAAGTGTTTAAAATCTTTTGCCTCGTTTAAAAAGATTACCGTTGCATTGCATGAATTTCCGCCAATAATTCTTTGAAATAATCCTCGCATTTTGCGAGATGAGTTCCATACCAGGAAAAAGCTTCACCATCTACGATCATAATCTTTTTATCAGGGTAAAATGCTTTCATTTCCTCAATATGTTTTTCTTTGAAGGGGAATGGTTCGGAAGAAAGCATAATTACATCTGCATCGGCAAGATCTTCCATTTTAATTTCAGGGTAGCGGGTTTTATCTTTAAAAATATTATCAAAGCCTATTTCTGTTAAAATCTTATGGATAAAAGTGTCCGAACCGATGGTCATATAAGGATTCTTCCAGATGAGGTAAGCTGTTTTTACTGTGGGTGATTCAAGTTTGGCCTGTTCCAGAACATCGTAAATCTTAAGATTGAACTGTTGTGCCCGTTCTTCTTTATTAAAGATATTTCCGAGGTTTTTAAGCAGGTAATAATTATCTTCAATGGTCTCCACATTCGTTACTAAAACTTTATAGTCTTCCATCAGTGCTTCCACCTGTTCTTTGATATTCTCTTCCTTATTGGCTAGGATAAGATCCGGTTTAAGAGATTTAATTTTATCAATATTGATGTTTTTTGTGCCGCCGATAACGGGGACGCTTTTTACTTTACCTTCAGGGTGGATGCAGAATTTGGTCCTTCCGACAACTTCATTTTCAGTAAGGCCAAGATCAAATAATGCCTCTGTGATAGAGGGGACTAGAGAAACAACTTTCATATTCAGACTTTGTCTGCCTAAATTACAAAAGTTTTCCTGTCAGGAAAAGTCCTGCAACGGAAAAATAAATAATGAGACCGGTAACGTCCACCAGGGTTGCTACAAACGGGGCAGAAGAAGTAGCAGGGTCAAGTTTCAGTTTTTTAAGGATGAAAGGAACCATAGAACCGGAAAGTGTTCCCCAAAGGACGATCAGAACCAGGGAAACAGCTACACTTAAACCTACATAAGGCCAGTACACTCCATAATTAAAAAGTCCTATTTTGTGCCAGATCAGGATTCTTAAAAAACCAATGGCTCCAAGAATACCGCCCAGGAATAATCCGGTAAAGATTTCCTTTTTCATGACGTACCACCAGTCTTTAAGACCAATTTCCTGAAGTGCCATAGCCCTGATAATAAGGGTTGCTGCCTGGGAACCGGAATTTCCTCCACTGGAAATAATAAGAGGGACAAACAGAGCCAGAACTACCGCTTTTTGAATTTCATCCTCAAAATAACCCATTGCAGAGGCGGTAAGCATTTCGGAAAAGAAAAGAATAATCAGCCATGTTCCTCTTTTTTCACCATTTCCATCAGGGACGTTTGGGTATAAGGATCATCCAGCGCTTCAAGACCCCCGAATTTCTGGATATCTTCTGTATTCTGCTGCTCAATCTGGTCAAGGATATCATCAATGGTTACGATACCTACAAGAACACCGGCTTCTGTTATAATGGGAAGGGCAGTTCTGTCGTATTTTTCAAAGTAGGTTACTGCGTCTTCTTTGGAAGTAGTGGTGGTAATCGCTACGAAATGATTGTCGGTAATATCTGAGATCAGTGTATCTTCTTCGGCTAAAAGTAAGCTTCCCAACGCAATATCATCAATCAGGCGGTTTCTTTCATCCACCACGTAAAGATGGTTCATGGTTTCCACTCTTTTACCTACTTTTTTAATCTGCTGCAGACATCTTTTTACGGTCCACTCTTTACGGATTTGGATGTAGTAAGGGGTCATCAGACGGGCGATGGAATCTGAATCATAGCCTAGAAGCTTCAGGGCGATCCTTCTTTCCTGCGGATTAAGATGATTGATCGAATATTTGATCAGTTCGTCCGGGAAATCCTCAAAAAGTGATGTCCTGTCATCCGGTGTCATTCCGTTCAGAATTTCAGAAACTTCCTCGCTTCCGATACTTCTGATGGTTTCTTCCTGAAAATCAGGATCAAGATGGGAAAAAACTTCTGCTTTGTACTCTTTCGGAACTTTTAAAAATGCCAGAAGCCTCTCATCAGCAGGAAGGTTGCTAAGAGTTTCGGCAATATCGGCAGGATTAAAGATAAGTTCGTCTCTGGAATTCAAAACGTGAAATTTTTTGGATATGCAAAAATAATTCAAATATTTAAGACTATGAAGGAAAGCGGTAAAATTAAGGATCAATTAAACTGTAAATACTTTATAATATTCTTTTGAAACAAAAAAACACCCGCCGGAGCGGATGTTCAAAAATTAAATTTTAATTCATAAAACCTATATTATTCGAGAATAGGTCCACATAATGGGAAGGGAGAAGGAACACACATTTTTCCCTCGCAGCATTCTCCGAAATCGCACTGGGAATGATCCCGGCACGTTTGGATGATTCCTCCTTTGATCGTCTTTTGTTCTTTTCTGGTGAGCTTTTTAAGATTTTTCATAGCTTAATCATTATTAAGTTAAGGCTCTATACAGGCATATTCTTTACAAACGCCGTCACAGCACCATCCGATACTGCAAGGTCTTGTAAGGCTGCATTTGTTGATTGCGCCACCGTTGATCTGTCTTTGCTGATCTCTGTTGAGTTTCTTTAAATTTTTCATATTATATAAGTTTTAATTTGCATAACTAAAATAATAAAAAATATTTAATTATTCACCGTATGATGAAAATATTGATCTAATAATCAGGGTGTTTAGAGGTTTTTGGCTTTTATTGGAAAATAAGTAAAATGTGAATAGTGAAAAGTCAATGGTGAATTTTTTTACACAACCCCAATTGACCATTGACCTGCGAAGCAAAACTGACCATTCACGCCAGAATATTGATTATTGATAAATAGCGAAAGTCAATCGTAAACTTTATAAGCAGGCCCAACTGACCATTGACCTGCGCAGCAAAATTGATCATTCACAGCTAGAACATTGATTATTGATAAATAGCGAAAGTCAGTCGTAAACTTTATAAGCAGCCCCAATTGACCATTGACCTGCGCAGCAAAATTGACCATTCACACTAGAATATTGATTATTGATAAATAACGAATCATCAAGCCGCCAGCCTCACCCTATAACTCCGCTTCAACCGAAGGCTTAAGCTTTCTGAGTTTTTTCAGGATGTCTTTTATTGCCCCGTCAGTGCCTATTTTAATAGAATTTACGGTAGAGCCGAGGAGGCGCATATTTTTGCGGTAGGTATCATAATCGGCTTCTGTAATCAGGTTTCCGCTTGCGTCAAAAAGCTTCATGCTGACCACCACCTGATTGGAAAATACATATTTACCGATCCCGACTTTGAAATATCTTACTTTTGGAACAATGGCAAAATCTGCATCATTATTGACACAGTAATCGGTGATAGCTTGTTTTTCCACATGATCGAAAGGAATCTGTACTTCAGCTCTGAGCATTTTATTCTTCCTTCCGCTGAAGTTATCGGATACAGCACTGAAAAAAGCGAGGTTGGTAGGCTCTTTGATTTCTTCAATATCAGGTTCTACCTCGGGATTGAAGTATAGGATTTTTTTGTTTTACTGTCTGCATTTCTCTGTGCTTTCACTGAAATGACACCGACTAATAAAAAAGTGCTGAACGCTGTAAAGAATATAAATTTTTTCATTGTGTAATCCGTATGCAAAATTACTGCCTTTTCGTCGGATGACGCATAATTTATTAAGAATTTTTTAACATTTTTTTCTATTAATTTTGATACACGAAATCAATAATGTTTGGCTGAGTTAAAAAATAGTTGTAATTTTGCACCCGTTACATAATAATCATTAAACAATATTGGAATGTACTTAACAACAGAAAAAAGCAGGAAATTTTCGCAAAACATGGAAAATCTGCAACAGACACAGGAAGTGCTGAAGGACAAGTTGCTCTTTTCACTTACAGAATCAATCACTTATCTCAGCATTTAAAGGCTAACCGTCACGATTTCAACACAGAGAGATCTCTAGTGAAATTGGTAGGTAAGAGAAAAAGTTTACTAGATTACCTTAAAAATAAAGATATCGCAAGATACAGAGCGATCATCGCTGAACTAGGTTTAAGAAAATAATCTACAAAGATTGTCAAGATAAAGCGGTTTCGAAAGAAGCTGCTTTTTTTGTATCCTTATTTCTTTTCTTTTCCAATTTTTCCCAGATGGGTATTCTGGAAACTGTCCGGATATTTCAGTCCATAGCCCAGCAACCTGTCAAATGCCGAATGGGCAAACAAAATGGCGCCTGCCATCTGAAGGTAAGGAAGAGAAAGATAAGTTCCGGCAAGATAGATCAGAACAGCCAGCCCAAGATGATGAAATAAGTTATAGAAAAATGCTCCCGTTTTATTATTGACGGTATATCCAAGCATGGAAATATCCGGAGCCAGAAACAACCCGGCATACCACCACCATGAAAGCCCTGTTTGTTCGAAAGCCAATATTCCCAACAGTAAAAAGGCAAAATACTCAAGCTGTAACTGAATCTTCATTGCAAAAGGTATTGATTATCCGATAAGTATATGATCCAGTATAAAAGTTACATTTCCGGATTTAAAACAAAAAGTGAGACGTTCTGAAACATCTCACTTTATATGATTGATTAAAATGTTGTTTTAAAATCTAGTGTCCCGATTTCGCTTCAGTGCTTTCAACATGGCCTAAATATTTACTGCAATATGCTCCAAAGATCAGAATCACCAGATAGCAGAACACAGGAATGATAAATGAATGCTGTACACCCACCTGATCTGCAAGGTAGCCCTGGAAAATAGGAACAATAGCACCTCCCAGTATAGCCATTACCACCAAAGAAGATCCCTGGCTGGTATATTTGCCCAATCCTGAAATAGCCAGCGTATAAATATTCGAAAACATAATGGAATTAAAAATTCCGATTCCCAAAATACTGTACATCGCCAGCTCACCATGATTTACCATTGCTGAAATGAGAAGCGCCACATTCACTGCTGCAAAAATAGATAAGGTTCTTGCCGGAGCTGCTTTTCCGATAAAGAAAGCGATAAAATTAAGTACAATAAAAGCTATGAAGAAACTGATCTGGGCAAAGCTTAGATCTACAATGCTGAAAATCACAAGGAAAACAGCAGCAGCTGCCCCCAACATATATATGGCCTTTTTGCCCTGGCTTAGTGACTGGTTTAAAGAAATAGCCCCAAGAAAACGCCCGATCATGGCGCCACCCCAATACAGAGAAAGATAATTTTTGCTGATAATTTCGTTAAAGCCCATAATTTGAGGCTGTTCCAGAAAGCTGATGATAAAGCTTCCTACAGCTACTTCTCCGCCTACGTAGCAGAACATGGCAAAAACTCCAAATTTCAGGTGGCTGAACTGGAGGGCTCCCCATCCTTTTACAACTTCTTCTTCCTGGGTCTGGAAAGAGGGCAGTTTTACTCTGGAAATCAGTAAAGCAACCAATAGTAGAATACCTGCAAAGATCAGGTAAGGAATTCTGGTGGCCACGGCACTGAATGAACCGTCAGGCGATGAGAAAAACTCAAAGATCAAATGTCCGCCAAGTACCGGGGCAATGGTTGTTCCGAACGCATTGAAAGCCTGGGTCATATTCAGACGGCTGGAGGCAGATTCTTCACTGCCCAGCAAGGATACATAAGCATTTGCTGTGATCTGAAGCACGGTAAAACCCAGTCCGAGAATAAACAGAGCCCCCAAAAACAGAGGATAATAAGAAAAAGTGGCGGCCGGATAAAATAAGACACAGCCCAAAGCTGCCAGGAAAATCCCGAAGATGATTCCTTTCTTGTAACCTGCTTTGTTAATAGGATCTCCTTTTGAAATAGAGATCAGGAAATAGATCAGGGAACCGATAAAGTAAGCTCCGAAAAAGCAAAACTGTACCAGCATCGATTCGAAAAAAGTGAGTTTGAAAAGCTGTTTCAGATAGGGGATCAGGATGTCATTCATACAGGTGATGAATCCCCACATAAAAAAGAGCAAAGTGATTGTGATTAAAGGAACCGTATAATTCCTGCTCTGTGTTACTTCTTTATTGATCATAAACATTTATTTATTTTGAAAAAGAATGATTAGCTCTTTCAGTTGTTTTCGTTCTGCTGCATATATTTTGAGAAGCAAGCAAATATAAGGCTGAGGCCGGTTTTCTGCAACTTTTCGGGTATTTTTCTATAAATAATTATTTTTCATAAAAGATAAAAAATATTATTTACTTATTTTGAGACAATAATACGAAAAATGACCGGACTCTATGATCGATTTTGTTAAAAAACTTTGGCTCAGCCCGTTTATACTTTGTAATCAGCTTTAAACAATTGATCATTAAAGGTGATTTTTTATTTTGCTTGTTATGAATAATGAAATACAAGGTTTAAAATGACAACCGTTTCATTTAAAGAAATCTGTTAAATACAGAAATACTGTCAGAATAACTTTTAATGCTTTAATACTAGGTAAAGGGAATTATGTTAGGGTCCGGCATGCTATTTCTCGGGCTGAAAATTTAATATTTCATTATTATATAGTACCTTTGCACACGAAAATTTAAAGAGTTTAAATATTAATTCATACTCAATACGGAGTATTAAGACGACAAATTTATGAGTGTACCTCAAGCGTTTACAGAAACGATTACTCTTGCAGACGGCAGAGAAATCACTATTGAAACGGGGAAATTGGCTAAGCAGGCTGATGGATCTGTTGTAGTAAAAATGGGTGGAACGATGCTTTTAGCAACAGTTGTAGCCAATAAAGAAGCAAATCCTGGTGTAGATTTTTTACCATTAACGGTAGATTACAGAGAAAAATTCTATGCAGGTG
The DNA here is from genome assembly GCF_056172655.1 of Chryseobacterium sp. GTID13. Classification (NCBI taxonomy): domain Bacteria; kingdom Pseudomonadati; phylum Bacteroidota; class Flavobacteriia; order Flavobacteriales; family Weeksellaceae; genus Chryseobacterium; species Chryseobacterium sp. GTID13. The sequence goes on along the minus strand of NZ_JAOCMB010000007.1, from coordinate 147,886 downwards.
GAAGAATTCCAGGGAATTTCTTCCGTAGAGAAGCAAGACCTTCCGATCAGGAGATTTTAACGATGCGTTTGGTAGACAGGGTTCTACGTCCGCTTTTCCCTGAAGACTTCCATGCTGAAGTTCAGGTAATGATCTCTTTAATTTCTTATGACGGAAAAACAATTCCTGATGATTTAGCAGGTTTGGCAGCTTCTGCAGCCATTGCTATTACCGATATTCCTTTCAACGGGCCAATGTCTGAAGTAAGAGTGGTAAGATTCGACGGTAAACTGGCCATCAATCCTAGCTATGAAGAACTGAAAAATTCAGAGCTTGACATTATGGTAGGAGCAACCAAAGATTCTATTGTAATGGTGGAAGGGGAGATGAAAGAAATTTCTGAGCAGGAAATGCTTGAAGCAATCATCTTCGGTCATGCTGAAATTAAAAAACAAATTGAAGCTCAGGAAAGATTAGCTGAAAAAGTAGGTAAAGCTTTCCCGAAAAGAGAATACAGCCACGAAACTCACGACGAAGCTATTCGTGAGAAAGTTTGGAAAGAATGCTACGATAAAGTATATGAAGTGGCAAAAACTCCATCCGGAAAAGAAGAAAGACACGAAAAGTTCAAAGCAGTTCTTGATGAATTTTTAGCACAGTATGTAGATAATGTGGAAGAACTGGAGAGAGTAACACCTTTCGTAAAAGTATATTATCATGATGTAGAGAAAGAAGCAATGCGTCAGATGATCCTTGAAGACAACATCCGTCTTGATGGCCGTGATCCTCAGACGATCCGTCCGATCTGGTCAGAAATCGATTATCTTCCTGGAGCTCACGGTTCTGCCGTATTTACAAGAGGGGAAACCCAGTCTCTGACTGCTGTAACACTAGGTTCTGTAAAAGATGCCAACATGGTGGACAGCGTTATTTCTCAACACGACGAAAAATTCTTCCTGCACTATAACTTCCCTCCGTTCTCAACCGGTGAAGCAAGACCTTTAAGAGGAACTTCAAGAAGAGAAGTAGGACACGGAAACCTTGCCCAGAGAGCATTACAGGCTGTTATCCCTGAAGAAAACCCATATACTATCAGAATTGTTTCCGATATCCTTGAATCAAACGGTTCGTCTTCAATGGCAACAGTTTGTGCAGGAACGTTAGCTCTGATGGATGCAGGTGTACAGATTACAAAACCTGTTTCTGGTATTGCAATGGGACTTATTACCGATACAAAATCAGGAAAATTCACGGTACTTTCCGATATCTTAGGAGATGAAGATCACCTTGGAGATATGGACTTTAAAGTTACTGGTACTGAAGACGGTATCACTGCCTGCCAGATGGATATCAAAATCCAGGGACTTTCTATGGACATCATGGAAAAAGCTTTGATGCAGGCTAAAGACGGAAGATTACACATTCTGAATAAAATCACAGAAACAATCGCTGAACCAAGAGCAGATGTGAAGCCTCACGCTCCGAAAATGGTAGTTATGGAGATCTCCAAAGACTTCATTGGTGCAGTAATCGGGCCTGGTGGAAAAATCATTCAGCAGATGCAGAAAGATACGGATACGGTAATTGCTATCGAAGAGATCGGTGAGATCGGACGTATCGAAATTGCCGGTACAGACAGAGAGAAAATCAATGCTGCTGTTGCCAAGATCAATGAAATCACTTTTGTTCCTGTCGTAGGAGAGGTTTACAAAGGAAAAGTTGTGAAAGTAATGGATTTCGGAGCTTTCGTAGCGATTGCAAAAGGTACTGAAGGACTTCTTCACATTTCTGAAATCGAATGGTCTCGTTTAGACAAAGTTCCTTATGCAGAAGGGGATGAAGTAGAAGTGAAGTTCATGGGTTATGATGACCGTAAGAAAATGAAACTTTCAAGAAAAGTGCTTTTACCAAGACCTCCAAAACCTGAAGGAAAACCAAGACAAGAAGGACAAGGAAGACCTGAAAGACCGGCCAGACCAGAGAATGCAAGACCGGAAGGTGAAAAACCTGCCGCAGATCAGAACCCTTCAGCTGAAGCTTAAGATTAATCTTTAGATATAATAAATCCCTCAAATTGAGGGATTTATTTTGATTTATGAATAGAAGTAAAAAATAATCTGACCTATTGTGTTTTCTGATATTTGTTTAAAAATTGTTACAATACATTATTATCTATAAAGCATGGGTAAAAAGAAATCTGCTCAATCTGCTCAATCTGCGAGTGATTAAAAATATTTTCTCGCAGATTTAGCAGATTGAGCAGATGTTTGCGTATGATTTTGAATAAATAGTTGGTTGATGAATGATTTATATTGTTTTAAATAATATATCAACCTGCTTTCTTGCGGTTTCATTAGGACATACTTTATAGAACTCATTGAGCAGATCAAGAGAGGAGGGTTTCTTTGGGTATTTATTGTTCTGTAGAAAGCTTTTTAATGCTTTATTCACTTTTTCTTCCCCGATCAGATCACTCAATTTTACCATAGCTACAGCCCCTTTAGAATAAGATATATGCGTGGCGTCTCCTGTTACTTTATAAATTGGAACATTTTCAGAAAAACCTTTTTCACTTTCGTAAATTTGCTGGTGCATTTTTATTCTTTCCATCATTTTTTCTTTACCATGCATTTTTTTGTACAGCATCATTTCTGTGTACATAGCGAGTGTTTCGGTAAGCATTACCGCACCTTTCCTGTCATCGGGATCAATCTGATTATTTCCCCACCACAGATGGGAAAGCTCATGCCCGGCAAGTTCATTGATGACATCCTGCTTCTTATCAGCATGAATATTGGCATGGAAAATCATATCTTCAGGCATAAAAACAGCAGATGGATAAGCAGTTGCAGCAAAACCTCTGGTAAAAGATGAAATTTCAGCAAAATTGATTGTTTTGAAGGGATATTTTCCGAAGTTTTTCGTACAGTAATCCAATGTGATTTTTACATTTTCAAGGAGATGATCTGCATTTTCGAAATGGTTTTTGTGATAGAAAACCTGAACTTTAATTCCTTTATAGCTCGTACTTTTTACTTCATAATCTCCTGAAGAAACAGCAAACCGGAACGGAATATCTTCTGCCTTGTACTGAAAATAGCTGCGCCCTGACTTTGTCCATTTTCTGACCAGATCTCCGGTACCTATCGCGGTCTGGCCACTTTCCGTAGAAATGGTCATATTTAAATTGATAAAATCCTTTTTAGAAACTTCAGGAGCCTCAGGTTTTTTCATCTCCTTAAGCTTTCCGAGGTGATTTTCTTTTCTCAGTTTTTCATCCTGAATTTCTTCCGTTTTCTGGTACCCGATCACCGGATAATATCTGCTGATCCTCATAAAAGAGCCGTTCTTTATGATGGCATTAAAAGACTGATGCCCGTTAACGGCGTACCATTTATATGAGAGTTTGAATTCAAGATGGGCTTTTCCATTGGGTTGTAAAGGTTGTTTTAATTCAATTTCAGAGATATTTTTATTAATTCTCAGAATTTCAGAGCCGGATAGAAGAGCAGCGGATTCCAATTTGAGATCAGGATTGAAATTAATGAGAATCTTATTGACCAGCTGATCCGTAAAGTTCGTTAAGGTATATTTTCCAATGATCTCATATGCATTTTCTGAAGGATACAGTCTGATTTCGGTGGTAACATCTGAAATTTCAGGCTGTGGCAGGTTTTCATATTTTTTAAAATCTTTTTCGTACCGGATAGCTTCTATAACTGCTTTTCCTTCATTTTTAGGAATATAGCCTTTCATAAAAAATGTACCGGCAAAAACCCCTGAAGAGAGTAAAAGTATGCCGGCAATAACAATAAAACGACTGCGCTTTTTAGTCCTGAAAATTCTATTGATCACCCAAAGAAAGACAATGACTCCGGTACCAAATACAAGTCTTTCTGTAAAAGCAAGAGCGTAAGGTCCATATCCGTTAAAATCACTGTAAGCTCCTTTAAAATCTGAAAATATTCTGAAAAGAGGATAAGGAAGTATTTTACCGGAAGCCGGACCGGTGAGAAGAAATACTGCTAAAACAGAAATACCCAAAGCAATGAATTTGTTTCTGATACAAGTATTAATCAAAAGGATCAATCCTGAAAAAAGAATTAATGGAAAAGTATTAAAAAGAAAAACTCCCAGATAGGCCCTCCAATCGATATGAAGGTAGTGATACGCCCCTGAAATAAGATGCCTTCGCATATTAAAATTCCGGTAAAGAAAAAAAGGAGAATGCTGATGGCAATGAAATGACCTGTGAGCTTGCTTTCCGAAAAAAAGTCGTGTTTTCGATTTGCGAAAAGCCTGATGAATGACTTCTCCAATATAAATCATTAATAAAATAAGCGGCAAGTAGAAAACCGAACAAGGGGAAATTTTCTGAAATGGTTGCTGCCATAAGACCTGATCCGGCATACTTCTGTGGAAGACGGATACCTTTTTCAATCTCAGCGTACATTTCCATCCCGATGAAGAAAAGCAGAAGTATGGAAACTGCAGGAATGAGGATTCCTCTGAAAAGATAAAGCAGATCAACCTTTGCGAAGGACAGCATGGATCTGAATGTATTTTTCCAGCCAAAATCTGTTGGCGCTACACCATAAGAAAACGTTGCCTTAGTTGTGATTTCGGGTTGCTGCAATGTTTTCTTTACTTTTTGTTTTGAATGATCCGAGAAGGAAAATAAACGGTCGGTAAGTAGAAGGAATACAGCAGAAATACTCAGGTAAATTACTCTGTTAAGCAATAAATATCCCGAAAGAGGCACAATTAAAATATTTTTTTGTTGAACAGAAAATGTTCCTGCTTCAAAGAAATAAGGTGACAGGCCGAAAGGATCCAAAACAGACGAAATCTGCTGTGTTTCTATCGACTGGGGTAAGCTTCCTGCCATAAACGGAGAATTGGAGAAGACCAAAACAATCATATACAGTACATATAAAAGCAATCCGCCTACAACAACCAGCAGTTTTTTCTTAGTGGTCAATGAAACAAAAAACAGAAAGCTGCATACAAAAAAACAGTTGATACACCCGAAAATCAACATAGGATAAAGATAATATCCAATATTAAAATGATGCTGCATTTCACTTCCGGTCCGCAGAACCTGGCCTATGAGAAAGCCTGTCATTAAAAAGGAAAAGCTAAAGAAAGTCTGCAGAAAATAGACAAGGAACTTTCCACTCAGATAAGTCCATCCGGAAAAAGGAAATGAGAATAATAAAAGGTCAAATTTTGAATCAGAATCCTTAAAAAGAAATTGAACAGCATAAATTACAGCAATAAACAGGATGGATAAGCTGAGCATTCCTGTCATGAAACCGATGGTATAGGGCGAATTCAGATAAATCCCGTCTCCAACGGTAAGGTTGAATTGATTACCGCAGAATATACCTATACTTACTAGGATCAGGGCTATAAGATAGGCTGGCCAGTGCTTGGAAATGCGTCCGGCTTCAAATAAAAGTAGGGCATTCATAGTTAAGGTTTTTGGGTAAGAGTATGGAAATAGACGTGTTCCAGCAGTGGATTTACGGGTTCGAAATCTTCAGGTTTCGCTTCTGAAAATACGGTAATGTGAAGCTCTCTTTCAATCAGCTGCCTGCTGATGATCTCATGGCTGGAATCGTAGTTTTCAAGCTCATCTTTGCTGATGGGTTTCGACCAGATCCTGTTTTCCAGTTCCGAAATCAATACTCCCGGTTTTCCCTGCCGGAGGATCCGGCCTTTGTTCATGACAGCCATTTCCGAGCAGAGATTTCTGACATCCTCCACCAAATGGGTGGAAAGAATTACAATAACATCCTGGCTGATTTCGTTCAACAAAGCATTGAAACGGTTGCGTTCCTCAGGATCCAGACCGGCGGTAGGTTCATCCACGATAATAATCTTCGGATTTCCCAACAGAGCCTGGGCTACTCCGAAACGCTGTTTCATGCCTCCGGAAAAAGCATGGACTTCCTTCTTCCTGAATTCTGAAAGGTTAACTTTTTCTAGCAGGTTCAGGATCTGTTTTTTACATTCTGTACGGTTTGTGATCCCTTTTAGTACGGCAATATGTTCCAGCAGGTCATACGCTGAAACCTTTGGATAAACCCCAAAATCCTGCGGAAGAAAACCCAGATTTCGCTTGATATGATCAGGATCTTTTAAAACATCCGTCCCGTTGAAAATAATATTTCCGGAGGTAGGTTTCTGTAATCCTACAATGGTTTTCATCAAAGATGATTTTCCGGCGCCATTGGGCCCGAGCAGCCCGAACATTCCGTTTGATATCTCAAGTGACAGGTCTTTAACTGCCTGATACCCGTTTTTGTAAATAAGGCTGAGATGGTTGATGGTTAAGGTATTCATAATGATAAGGTTTGGATAATAGAAGGGTAGAGCAGACCTGTAGAGGGTCGCTAAAAAGGAAGAAGGAAGATGGAGGAGGGAAGTTGTCGGAGAGAGAGTCAAGAATCAAGAGTCAAGAATCAAGAACCAAGAATCAAGATTTTTAATTAAGATTAAGATTGAGATATTATTTAAGATTTACGATTGAATCCTGTTATTCTAAACCTCGTAATTAAGAACTTGAAACTTTAAACCCGAAACCCGTATCCCGAAACCGAAGCTCTATTCCCGGTACTCAAGAATATCACCAGGCTGGCATTCCAGAATTTTGCAGATGGCTTCCAGGGTATCAAAACGGACACCTTTTGCCTTGCCGGTTTTAAGAATGGAAAGGTTAACGGGAGTAATTCCCAGTTTTTCTGCCAATTCTTTACTCTGCATTTTTCGTTTGGCCAGCATGACATCTAAGTTGACTATAATTGGCATTTTATATAAATAGATCTTGTTCGTTTTGCAAATGTAGTCCTTGCTTAAAGATATTTGCAAGAAACAGACAGAAAATTCCCAACATGAAATGGATAAAAACCAATCCCCAGACAACACTTTCCACTTCCACAAAAAAACTGGTAATAATTACCAATGGTAGCGGAATGAAAATATTATATCTGTAAAATATCGTGAGCAGGCGTATATTGCCCGCCGTAAACAATTTCTCCTGAAAGAATACCCTGAAAACCAAGGCTGAAACCCAGAAAAATATCCCGTAAGCAAGTAAAACCGCAAAAAAAGAGAAAATGATATAGGCATAATTGTCATCAATATTCATAAACGGTTTTTCTGTAAAGGGAAAATTGATATGAAGATACTTGCCATCGCCATAAGGGGTTACTGCAAAACCCGTCGCCAGGCAGAACACCGAATAGATGGTGATGATAAAATAGCCCGCCGAAACTACGGAGCAGATGTAGTACAGTATCTTCGAAATAATTTTAGTCTGGTTCATGGCAATAATTATTTAACTATTGCAAATGTATAATTAATTATCGTAAAACAATAATTATTTTAAATAAAATTTTATTTTCATTAATTTGAATAAGTTTATTAACAATGAAAATAAGCCTTGTTAAGGTGTTTTTTGCTAAATTTAATTCTAAAATTATTTTATGGCTTACAGTACAAATCTTGCAGACAGAATCCGGGAAAGGCTTTCTAAAGAGCCCGGAATTGAGGTCAGTGAAAAGAAAATGTTCAGCGGATTATCTTTTTTGGTGAATGGCAAAATGTGTATTAATGTGAGCCATGACAACCTGATGTGCCGCTATCATCCTGATCTTGAAGAGGAAGTTTCGGAAAAAACGGTTTTCTTCCTATGATAATGAAGGGAAAGCAACTTAAAGGCTACTGCTATGTAGAACCCGCAGGTTTTCAAAAAAAGGATGATTTCGAATACTGGATAAGAATCTGTTTGGATTACAATCCGATAGCCAAAGCTTCAAAGAAAAAATAATCTTAGTATTCTTAACGGATGGTTGTAAGAGTATTAAATGTACATAAAGAATGCTTTCTGTAAAGAGCAGAACACTAAAAAGAGGCTGTACAATAAATGACAGCCTCTTTTCAATAAAATTAAATTCTAACTACTTCTACTTTTTAAGCAGTAATCTGCTTTGGTTCTTTTCCCTTATCTTCTTCTTTCTTATCTAATTTCTCAGATATCTTTTTTACGATGTATTCTATCGCAATAGGTGCTATAATGGCAATCAATGCTTTAAATATTCTTGATTTCATAGTATGATTTTTTAATAAACAGATTACTACAATTTCCAAGCCATTTTGAAAATCTCTCTGCTGGAAGGTGTTTGGGAAGAGGAAAGTTTTTGTTTTTTTTTAACCGTTTCGTCGGATTTTGAACCACCCGTCAAAAATTCTACGAATTTTCGCCACCCCTCCACGGGAGGGGAATTTTGATCCGACGAATTTCAGTCATAATTAAAGTTTAGATGTTGAAAGATCTGAATGGGTTTTTACCAATTTTCTACTGAAAATTAAGTTTAAACGGATCACTTTTCACCCGGAACGATTAAATTCTCATAATTTTTATATCCGGCTTTAAATTTATCCTGCAGCTTCAGTCTTAGTTTTTGGGGTTGGTGAACAATCAAGCATTCTCCAAAACCAAGCAGAAGTCTTTCAAGCTCAAAATTAATTTGTACACGGATCTTAAATATTGTCCCTTCTTCATTTTCGCTTACGATTTCCTGGCTTTTATGGAGCGGTTTGGTTTTTACATAAGGAGCATTGGATGAATCTACAAAGAAAATAACATTCCTTGGAGCCAGAGTTTCGGAAACGGTAACGCCCACAATATCTTTAAAGTATTCATCTCCATCCAGGTCTTTATCGATATAGTCAATATTTTCTTTCAAATCGATTTTTTCCATTCTGTCCAAGGCCAGATTATACATTTTTCCTTTATGCAGGCAGATCAGGAACCATCTGTTATTAAATTCCTTCAAAAGCTGCGGATGAACGGTATAGCTGCTGGATTCTCTGGCCGTAAAACTGCGGTACAGAATATTCAGGACTTTTTTGTTGGAAATGCTGTCATAAAGGATATCAATATGTTCAAGCCCTTTTAGCTGTTCGTTTTTATCCAGGTGAATAATGGATTTCTGCCCTGTAGAATGAATAGAGTCTTCAAGCTTCTGAATAACCCCGTTCATTTCTTTAAACATAGAGAAATCTTTAAACTGCTTCAGGATCTGAACCGCATTATTCATCGCTTTCAGGTCGCTTTCGTTCACAGAAATGTTATGGATGCTGTATTCGGGATCGCTGTAGCGGTAGTATTTCCTGTTGTAAACTTCAATAGGGGCTTCATATCCGAATTTTTCACTACGCATATTCTGCAGATCGAGCTGCACGGTCCGTCTGCTGACATAAGATTCCTTTCCTTCAAATTCAAAAAGGGCATCAGAACAGGCATCAATAAGATCTTCCAATGTATACTTACGGTATTTGTTCTTAAGACATTTGTCTAATGTTTTGTAACGGATGAGGGCATTTTTATTGGACGACATGGATCTTTGTTTTAATAGTGATAGTGAAAAGTGATAGGTGAATTTTGCTTTGCAAGTCAATTTTTATGATGTATCAATAGTTTTTCTCAAAATTAACAATTCATTTGCGAAGCAAAATTCACCATTGACCTATATAATTACTTCTGCTTCAATGCTTCTCCTTCAAAGGAAATCCCTTCCCATCCGTATTCCATAAAGTTCCTGATGTTCTGGTGATCCGTACCTTCCGGATTTTTTAATACATCTTCCCTGTAAAACTCTCCAAAAAGAGGAAGTGTCTGATCTTTTGGCAGCCCCTGAAGTCTGGCAAAACTGAAAACTTTACATGAACCATTATTCTGGCCGGCTTCATTCACTGTATCTCCATTTTTAAATGAGGTTGGAGTAAAATCATAATGTTCATCAATATAGTTGATAACCTCTTTGAATTGAATCGTTTCAGGATTGATTTTTAATTGTTCTAATAGCATACTTTTTTAGTTTAAATAATTGATTATGAAAATGAATAGAGAATTGTGTTGAAAATCAAATAATTATACAGGTTTTAACCTTTGTATTTTGACTTTTGTTTTCTCAGATTTTCTTCGCTTTTCACTTTTTTACAAAAATAATTAAAATAATTTTATCTGCGCAAAATTATTGCGTACTTGTGTTTTTACTTTGCACTATCAAAATGAAAGACTAATGGAATTTAACGGAAATAATTTAATTGAATTAGGATACAGACCAGGTAAATGGTTTAAAGATGCTATTACACATATTAATGAAAATAATCTGGATGAAACTCAGATCAGGGAATATCTTGAACAGTTCAGACAGCCTGATATTATTCCCCTTCATGAAACAGCCAAAGATTTTGTCATCAATATTAGAGCTGAACATGAAAGTGAAGATGATAATGTAGAGAAAGTGATCAACACAATGAAAGTTCTGATGAAAACCCCTACACTGACTGCGGGAGCCCTGATGCCGGATGCCTGTCCTACAGGACCTGAAGGACTGATCCCGGTAGGTGGAGTGGTGGTTGCCAAAAATGCCATTCATCCAGGATTTCATAGTGCAGATATCTGCTGTTCTGTAATGCTGACAGATTTTGGTGATGCTAATCCTAAAGAAGTATTGGATGCTGCCCATTCAGTAACGCATTTCGGATATGGAGGAAGACCGAGAGGAGAGCAGATGCCGATGTCTCAGGAACTGATGGATGCATTCAGAGAAAATGAATTTTTAAATGATGAAAAGCTGATTAGCATTGCCCGTTCTCATATGGGAACCCAGGGAGACGGAAATCATTTTCTGTTCGTAGGAAAGTCTAAAAATACAGGAAATACGATGCTGGTGACCCATCACGGTTCAAGAGCACCGGGTGCCGCCCTTTACGATAAAGGAATGAAGGTGGCCAACCGTTTCAGACAGGAGATTTCCCTGAAACATTGAAAGAAAATGCCTGGATTCCTTTTGAAACACCTGAAGGACAAGCCTATTGGGAAGCTTTACAGTTAATAAGATCATGGACCAAGGAAAATCATACCAATATTCATGATGCGGTTTTAAATAAGCTGGGAAGAGAAAAGCAGGATAGATACTGGAACGAACATAATTTCGTCTTCAAAGATGGTGATCTGTTCTACCATGCCAAAGGAGCCACTCCGCTGGATGACAAGTTTATGCCGGATATCACCGGACCAAGACTGATTCCACTGAATATGTCAGAACCCGTTTTGATCGTTCAGGGAAAAACCAACGGGAGAAACTTGGGTTTTGCACCGCATGGAGCCGGAAGAAATTTCAGCAGAAGCCAGCATAAGAGATCTTTAGCTCATAAAACGACTGAGGAAATCTTCAACGAGGAAACAGCAGGATTAGATATCCGTTTCTTCTCCAATGAAATTGATATTTCCGAGCTGCCAAGCGCTTATAAAAGTGCTAAGAACGTAAGAGCGCAGATTGAAGAATACGGACTTTGTGAAGTCCTGGATGAGGTGATGCCTTACGGTTGTATCATGGCCGGAGACGTTCAGAAGAATGCTCCGTGGAAGAAAAAGAAGAAATTCAGAAAAGTATAATTATTAATACAATATTCAAACCTTATAGGTTTTCAAAACCTATAAGGTTTACAAGAACTAATAACCAAACCTTGCAGGTGTAAAGCCTGTAAAGTTAATGAAAACTTTTTTCATAAGGCAGGGGCAGTAGCTCAGATGGTTAGAGCAACAAAATTACTTTTCGCTGCAGGCAAATAAAGTTCCTATGAATCCCAATTGTGTGTCACAGGTTCGAGTCCTGTCTGCTCCTCAAAATAAAAAAAATAAGGCAAAGAAAGTTCCTATAGGTTAAAATTACTTTCCGCCTTTTTACAAATTATAAAGCAAAGGGAGTTCCTATATTTTCGGTAAATTACTCCCCGCTTTTTATAAATTATAGGTAAAAGGAGTTCCTATATCCCTCACTTTTAATGAATTTACTCCTCACTTATTTTTAAAATTAAAAACAATGAAAACACTAAAATTATTCAATGCTGTATTAGCTAAAGAATCGAATGCTGAACCATTTATTTCGAATGACGGTTTTATCATTGAACCTGATGCTCTATGGGCAAAAAATGAGATCATTTCTTATTATGCAAAAGAAAAATTAAATGGAAATGATTTGAATAAGACCTTTCATAAATCCTGGGCGAAAATAAAAAATACTTCCAGAATCGATTTGTTTTTTGAGCAGATCCAGCATTATATTTCGACGTATGGAAGCGATTTCCAGAGCGAAATCTATATTCCTTCTGAAATATTGAATGTTCCGGATACCAAGCTGGTTTTTAAAGTCATCAAAGCCTATACTGCAGAAGAAATGCAGGAAAAATGCCTGTCTCTTTTGAGATCCGGAATTGCTTTAAAAGAAGAAACTATTGATGAATTGCTTTATATTTTACATACGGAGCTGGAATACGATTTTACAGGAAAAGAAAACATCAGAAATAAGGAAGCTGTTATAAAAATAGCCGATCTGTACGATGTATACCCTGAAAATCCTGTTGAGTTTTTCCGTTATGTTATTTATAAAACAACCAATACGACGCTTTTGATCAAAAGTGATGATCTGATTGATTTAATCAAGCAAAGTAAATTCAATCCAACCTATCTGTTTGAAAGCTTCGGAATGGAAAGACTGGCGGAAATTTTTAACCGATTCAAGCCGTTGTTCCTTGCTTATAAAAACAGAGCTCCGAAAGCAGTCAATAAAATATCGAAGCTTTCTAAAGTGTATCATAAACCGCTGATTTCAAACCCTTTGAATGATGCTACGAATACATTGCTGGAAAACAGCGATTGGCATTGGCTGGAAAATGCAACACCGTTTGCATTATTCAAAGCATTGTCAGCATGTTATTCAAGAATGTATGGCCAGGATACATTTGTTTACAGAGTGAGAAACGGAAAATCCTGGGTGAAAAAAGGTAAGGAAACTTACGTGAATCAGTTCAACTATGATTTTATTCTGGATTATCTGAAACTGAAATATGAAAACTTATCCGGAAAGAAATTCTATTTCCCTGAGAATGTAGAATTTGCATTACCAACTTCCGAAAAGATGTTTGTTGGAAATATTCCTGCCGGAACCCGTTTTTATGGCGAAAGACTGGCTGTGGGTATTTATTGGGAAAATAAATGGGGTGCCTGGGATCTCGATCTTTCAGGACTGAATATCGCCGGAAAAATAGGTTGGAATGCCGCTTATAATCAGGGTGACGGCCAACTGATGTATTCCGGGGATATAACTTCCGCTCCTCACGGTGCCGTTGAATATCTTTATGCCAACAAAGGGCAGTGTATGCCAACGCTTGTCATGAATAACGTTTTCAGCGGAGATGCGAATTGCGGATATAAAATTGTGATCGGAAAAGGAGATAATATTTCCTACAGCTATATGATGAACCCTGACAATCTCTTTGCTGAAGCCAGATGTAATTCTGTTCAGAAGCAAACGATCCTGGGAATGCTGGTGACCAAAAACGAAAAACAATGTTTCGTACTATTGAATTTCGGAGCCGGACATTCTCATGTTTCAGGAAATAACCAGGTTTCCATGATGGCAACAAGTGCATTGTATCAGCAATGGTATGAAGCCATGTCTTTCAACGAGCTTGTAAAAGAGCTTGGTGCTGAGATTACAACGGAAAAAGCAGAAGCCGATTTCGATTTCTCACTGGAAACTCTTGAAAAAGACAGCTTCATAAAAATCTTCAAGCAGTAAAAAACAAAGTAATGCAATTAAAACGCAAACATCTGCGACATCTGCAAAATCTGCGAGGGATTAAAAAAGCAATCATACTGCCATTTTGATAAAAAATCAGAATGGCAGTTTTATTTCAGATGCAGTTAAATAAAATCATACACTCCATTTTTCCAGCCCAGCACTTTGGAAGAATCTGCTTTAAGCCAGTTTTTCAAAATGGTAGCATAAACTTTTCTGAAATCTTCTGTATAGATCAGATCTCCTTCATTCAGTTTCTGCAAGTCGGGAAGTGCATTCAGAAGGCCTCTCTTTTAAGACCTCCGCTTATAAAAAACATTTGATTGGCTGTTCCGTGGTCTGTTCCGTTGCTGGCATTTTGGGCAACCCGTCTTCCAAATTCTGAAAAAGTCATTAACAGCACATTTTCAAAGACTCCATTGCTTTTCAGGTCGGTGACAAAAGCCTTTACCGCTTCATTGATGTCGGTGAACAGCTTTTTCTGTCTGTCATTCTGATTCACATGCGTATCAAAACTTCCTACGGAAAGATAATAAACCTGGGTATTGATATCAGATTTAATCAGGGAAGCTACGGTTTTAAAATCTTTTCCCAGCTGAGAATTTGGATAAGTTTGCTCTGTTTTTTTAGACTTACTTTTTTCGAAAATATAATCGGCATTGTTAATGGTAGAGCCTAAAGTCTGATATAAATAAGAAACTGTTTCATCGTCATGATGATGATCATAAAGAAATTTAAAATACTTCTCCTGGCATGTTTGGTAAAGCCTTTTCGGATCTTTGAAAGCAAAAGCCTTATTGTTTTCTCCTTTCAGAGCCAGGCTCAGCATATCGTCAACTTCCAGAGCTTGTGTGGGATGCTCGCACCGGTAGCATTCTTCATCAAGAAAACGCCCCAGCCATCCGGTTTCAAGAAACTCATCACTGCGGCTGGCAGAATGCCAGATATCCATACTTCTGAAATGCGATTTATCAGGATCCGGGTAACCCACATTATTCATCACTGAAAGCTCACCGTTGTCGAAAAGTTCTTTAAAATAGGAAAGTGCAGGATTGATTCCTGTTTCATCATTCAGCGGTAAAGAATCTTTGATCGCTATACTGTTCCTTTCCCTGAAATAAATATCATTTTTTGACGGAATAATGGTATTTAACCCGTCATTTCCACCTGTAAACTGCAGCACCACAAGAATTTTCTGACTGGGCTCCAGAGCTTCATCCAATGTCATTGCTTTCAGGAAATTGGGCATCATGAGCGATGCGGTAGCCAATGAACTTATTTTTAGGAATTCTCTTCTTTTGATTAGCATAATATTGTTTTTAAAGGTGGCAGGTGGCAGATGTTAGGTTGCAGGACTGGGCTGTATTTTATTTATGATTGATCTATTTATTCATATTCTGTTGCAACAATGATATCAAAGGTTGTAAGGCTAAACTGCAACTGTTATTACCTGCAACCTGCAACCTATCATCTACTCCCTAACTTAACTGGTATTCCGGTGTACACATCAAATTGATAATATTCATCTTAACACTTTTATCAGAAAAACTCTTCACAGAGTCCATATCAAGGGTTTTGGTATTCTGGATCAGATAATCTTCACATTTTTTGTCTGCAAACACTTTTTCCAGCCTGTTCCAGTCGATTGTGATATTAGGATTCTTAAACGATTTGTTGAAAGCGGTTTCACGGGATTTCATGCCCATGTCGATATCATCATCCTGTCTGGGGCTGTATTCCAAAGGACGAAGCCCGGACCAGATCTGTGGGATCTGAAGTCTAAGCATCAGGGTTGAACTGTCTATCCATGATCTGCCGCTTGGCCATCCTGATACATTGGGCGGATAGAGAAGCATTTGTCCCAACAATTTCTGATAGACGATCAGGTTTTCCGGATTCTGAATGTTCATAGGAAGCATCCGCATCATTCCTGCCATCAGTTCTATGGGGGATTTTATCCTGTTCCCGATATTTTTTTGTCATAAAACCACGAACTGGAAAAGATTTCGGTCATCAGTTTTTTAATATCGTACCCGGAATTGTAGAAGTTTGCACTCAATTGCTCCACAACACTGTGGTCTGCATTTTCATTAACGAAGAACCTGTATATTTTTGCCGTGATAAACCTTGCTGTGGCCTTCTGCTCAAGAATTATGTTTAAAACGTCACTTCCTGTGAAATTTCCGGTTTTTCCGAGGAATGTTTTATAACCTGTATCATGAAGATTTGCTCTTTCTTTGAAATAACCTTCCTTGTCATATCCCCAGCCTGTAAAAGCTCTGGCAGCCTCCCTGATATCTTTTTCGGTGTAATTTCCCCTTCCCATGGTAAATAATTCCATTACCTCGCGGGCAAAATTTTCGTTCGGATGGCCTTTTTTGTTCTGCTGGTTGTTGAGGAAATTCAGCATGGCAGGAGATTGGCTCACCTCAAAAAGAAGGTCTTTAAAATTCCCCAGTGCATTTTTCCTTATGGTATTGAGAAGCTGTTTATTAAATTTTGAATTATTGATTCTCGTGGCAAAATGTCCATGCCAGAAAAAGGCCATCTTTTCCCTCATCTGATCTTTGCCGTTCACCATTCTTTCCAGGAAATTCAGGTTCAGCTCGTTGTTTTGCTGCCTGATCATCTGTTGCATCTCTTTTTTCTTTTCAGCCGGTGTCCTGCTATCCATTGTATAGTCTGCAGCATCTGCATCAGGGGTTTCATAACCGATTTCTGTGAAATTTTCCTGTGTAAACAAATCACTGACCAGCAGTTTTGCATCTTTATCTTTAAGATCCTCAATCTGGTTGATTCCAATTCCGAAACCGGCGCGCCAGAGTAGGTGTTTATTATATAGTAATGAATCAGGCATGGTGAGAGATTTGATTTTTGGATGATAGAGAAAGAAAAAGGTTAAAATGATAACGGTTAAGAATCCGTAATATTAGTTTTTATTAAGATTTTACTTAAACAATCATTTAATTTTTAATAAAAATTAACATATTGATATTCATTATTTTACAGGGTAATTGAGTGTTAAAATCAAAGAAAAACCTTTCCTTGGCACGATTTTTACAGCCTATTGCATTAGTAAAATTTAAAATTAGAGTTATGAAAATGGTAAAACAGGCAATATTACTGGCTGGTATTTTAACAGCAGGTATCGCAAGTGCACAGAGCTCAAAAATGAATAATATGATCAAGGTAGGAGCAAACGCTGGTTTGGCAGTTCCGGCAGATAATCTTTCTGCAGCTGTAGGCGTAGACGTTTCTTACCAGAATTTGATCACTCCCGGATTTGGTTTAGGTATCGCAACAGGATATACCCACTATTTTGGAAAAAGCAACAATGGTTACGATAATAATGATGTAGGAGTAATCCCTGTAGGAGCTTTGATAAGAATTTATCCTAAGCAGACCGGTTTCTATTTTGGAACGGATTTAGGATACGGTTTCCTTGTTGGAGATGACAAAGTGGCTGCCAATAGTTCTGTAAACAGACCGGACGGAGGTTTCTATATCAAGCCGGAAATCGGTTACCACAACAGAGACTGGAACTTCTTCGTACAGTATCAGAAAGTTTTTGTAGGAGATAAAGGCGATTTGGCCGGACAGGACTACAATGTGGGGAACATCGGTGTAGGATTCGGGTACAATATTCCATTAGGAAAGTAGTTAGATTTATATATAAGCAATTATTAACCAAACCTTTTTATGAAAATGAAAAGGTTTTTTGCTTCCCTGCAGGATTTACGAAAACTATTATTATATTTGATAAAATTTGAGGTTATGATTTTGAATCCAAAATTTCCGCTTTATTTACCAGGAGTAGACAACGCCAATAATGATAATGTAACAATCATTGGTGCAAGTCTCCGTGAAGATATAACAATCTTGGGCTATTTTGCTTCCGGTAACGGAGGGCTTGAGGTAAAAATTCAGAATGAATATAATACGAAAGATTATACTTCATTTTCTGATATATTAAGAAAATTCATTCAGGATAATCAGCTGGCCAATGTAAAACGACTGGCTGTGGCTGTGCCCGGACCTGTAATTGATGGTAAAAGTAACCCTGCAAGATTAGGGTGGGACTTAGATATTGAAGAATATACCAGAGATTTCGGTTTTGAGAAAGGAGATATGCTGAACGATCTTGAAGCATCGGCCTACGGAATGGCGCTTCTTGAGGACAGTGATCTGGACCCGATCTATACCAGCGGGCATCTTGAAAAAGGAAATGTAGCCATCCTGGCTCCCGGAAACGGACTGGGTGAGGCCGGATATTTCTTTGACGGGAAAAATCTGAGACCTTTTGCAACGGAAGGCGGACACTCCGAATTCTCGCCGAGAACCAATGTCGAAGTTGAATTTTATCAGTTTCTGAACAATATCTACGGTATTGTGAGCTGGGAAAATGTACTTTCTAAAACAGGTCTCTTCAATATTTACAGGTTCCTGAGAGATGTAAAAAGACACCCGGAGCCGGAATGGCTGGCAGAGCGTCTTGCTCAGGGAGACTTCGTGGAAGAAATTTACAAGGCTGCAGTAGAAGAAGATGTTCTTATCTGTAAAATTGCTTTAGATACCTTTGTTGAATTCCTTGCCAGAGAAGCCAACAACCTTGTCCTGAAGCTTAAAGCAACCGGCGGGCTATTGATTTCGGGAGATATTCCGCAAACGATCAGAGAGTATATTGACAAAGATAAATTCTATGATAAATTCAAGATCAGTGATAAAATGGAAGGATTGCTGAAAAACACTCCGATCTATCTGATCAAGCAGAACCACACGGCGTTAAAAGGCGCTGCACTGTATACCGCTTATTATCAAAATTAAAATACAAACTCCGAAATTTTCGGAGTTTTTTTATGGAATGATATTATTCATAGAAATAATTGGCTTTATTGATATACATCAATGAAATCTATCGGATAAGTTGGCTACATTTGCACCGTTAAACAAGTAAATAACTTATTCAAATGAAAAAAATATTCTTATTAGCAGTTTTAGCCGGAGGCCTTGCATTCGGACAGTCAAAAAAAGTTGTAGCGTCTGATGTTCACTGGTGGGGGTATAAAGTAGCAAAATCTGAGGCAAGCTCTCACGACGGTACTGTGAAAGTAAAATCCGGAGACATGATCATGAAAGGAAACAACCTGGTAGGAGGGAACTTCGTTTTAGATATGACTTCTATCACTTCAACTGACCTTACCGGAGAATACCAGCAAAAATTAAACGGACACCTTAAGACCGGTGACTTCTTTGAAGTTGAAAAATTCCCTACTGCTTCTTTCAAAATTACTTCCGTAAAGAAAAACAGCGATAAGATCTATAACTCTCTGGTAACAGGAAACCTTACTGTAAAAGGAAAAACGAATACAATCACTTTCCCTGCCAAGATTGCTTACAGCAAAGGAGTAGTAAGCCTTGTTTCTGATAAATTCTCTTTCGACAGACAGAAATTTGATATTGCTTACAAGTCTACCATGCAGGATGTTTTTGTGAAAGATGACATCGATATGCTTGTAAAGGTGACTGCTAAATAATTTAATCAAAAAAGATTGTTAAAAGTGTAGAAGTTCTACACTTTTTTTATTTTTGTTGAATTGTAAATAAAAAAGAATGAAAAGATTACTATTGTTTGCTATGATGTGTGTGAGCATATCATTTGTTTCTGCACAGAAGAAATTTGATAAGGTTTCCAAAGTGACTTCATCGGAGATCAGGTGGTGGGGATATAAAGTTGTAAAAACTGAGGCTTCTTCGCATTCAGGGACGGTAAAGCTGAAAAGCGGGAAATTCAATTTTGATAAAACTGTTCTTGTAGACGGAGAGTTTATTATAGATATGAGAAGCATGATGGCGGGAGATGTTTCAGAGGAAGATCAGATAAAGCTTACCAATGAGCTGAAAAGCACCAATTTTTTTGAGGTGAAAAAATTCCCGATTGCAAAATTCCATCTGACTAAAATTATTCCTCTGGCAAACAGTGAGTACAATTCAACAGTTTACGGTGATGTTACCATCAAAGGAGTGAGAAAAACCATTTCTTTCCCGGCAAACGTATATGTAACCCAGTTTACGGTAGTAATGGAATCTGCGAAATTCTCATTAAACAGAAGAGATTTCAAAGTATTCTACCAGTCTTCACTGAAAGATTATTTCATCAAGAACGAAATGGACATTCAGTTCAAAGTTTCTACAGAAAAGCTGGATAACGACAACAGAGTTCCTGTAAAGAAAAAGTAGTAAAAAATACTAAAAGAAAATGTATTGGACGGTTTTTATAAATCGTCCATTTTTTATGCATAATACCAAGATTAACCCCAAAGCTTAATCAGCGACGTAGTCGACAACCTTTGCTTAAAAGAATCAAACTAAAACTTTGCGTTAGAAATTTTGTTTAAAAAAAGCAGGGAAGATAAATTTACAGATAATCTAAATCAAAGCTTAACGTGACCCAACCTTCAATCTTAATGTTTCAGAAATACGATAATATTAAATTCTTTACCATGTTTTTCTTAAATTAGTACTATGAAAATTTATGTAGTAAGCGGTCTCGGAGCAGATTTTAAAGTGCTTGAAAGACTGGAATTTCCCGAAAACTGTGAATTGGTTTTTATAGACTGGCTTATCCCTGAAAAAAATGAGCCCTTTCATTCCTATGTAGCAAGAATGGCGGAAAAAGTAGACGATTCCGAGCCGTTCTGTCTGTTGGGATACTCATTTGGTGGCATTATGGTGCAGGAAATCAACAAGCTGAAGCCTGCGCAAAAGGTGGTCATTCTGGGAAGCATTAAATCAGATAAGGAAAAATCTAAATTTATAAAGACCGGCGAGATTACAAAGCTTCCGAGGATACTTCCTGTAGGGATGTTTAATGATAAAGCTACAAATGTCTATTCCGTAGTCAGAAAACTGTTCGACCCTAAAAATCCGAAGATTCTCGAATATTTTAAGGTCAGGGATCCCTATTATCTGAAATGGTCTGTAGAAAAGGTCTCCGAATGGAAGTTTGAAGAAACACCGGAGGTTATTCAGATATTGGGAGATAAAGACATTGTTTTTCCTATTAAATATTCGAAGCCGGATTATATCATTAAAGGCGGGACCCATCTTTTTCCTGCGACAAAATATAAAGAAGTATCTAAAATACTAAAAGAAGTCTTTGTTTAAAGTATGTATATAAAATGTTACCATGTTTTTTTAAGGGGTATTGATTAAAATTATATGTTTTTATAAAATTTATATTTACTTTTGATGGGGTTAAATATAAATTATATGAAAATTGGTTTAAAATGGATCGTGTCATTCTCTGTCATTACCCTTGTGGCATTCGGAGGATTATTCTGGAGTCCTGTAGCAGATCTTCCCAACACAGGAAACTTTCTTAGCGAAGACAGGATCGTAGGAGCAGATGTGGCCTGGATTCTTGCCGCTGCCGGACTTGTATTGCTGATGACACCCGGGCTGTCATTCTTTTACGGAGGAATGGTAGGAAAGAAGAATGTAATTTCTACAATGCTTCAAAGCTTTATTGCGCTTGGTGTTATTTCCATTTTGTGGGTGGTTGTTGGCTTTTCCCTGTCGTTTGGAGATTCTTTAGGCTTTAACATTAATGGAGTACACTACGGAATCGTAGGAAACCCGCTGAGTTATCCGTTTTTCAGCCATGTTGGGGCATTGCCTCACAAAATGATGGCTTCCACTATTCCTTTCGTCCTTTTTGCCCTTTTTCAGATGAAATTTGCTGTTATTACTCCGGCGCTTATTACAGGTTCTTTTGCCGAGCGGGTACGTTTTATTTCTTATTTGCTGTTCATGGTGCTTTTCAGCTTATTCATTTATACACCGCTTTGTCATATGGTTTGGCATCCCGATGGGCTTCTGAATAAATATTTTGGAGTAAAGGATTTTGCAGGCGGAACGGTTGTTCACATGAGTGCCGGTTTTGCTGCTCTGGCAGGTGCTTTAGTACTTGGAAACAGGAAAAATCCGCATCATGAGCCATCCAATATTCCCTATGTTCTTCTTGGAACCGGTATGCTGTGGTTCGGGTGGTTCGGTTTTAATGCAGGTTCTGCCTTAAGTGCCAATGCCTCTGCAGCAACAGCTTTTGGAACAACTACCATTGCCTCTGCCTCTGCCATGATGACCTGGATATTCTTTGACAGGATCAACGGGAGAAGTGTTTCCGCTTTGGGAGCCTGCATCGGAGCTGTTGTAGGGCTTGTTGCCATTACTCCCGGCTGTGGTTTTGTAACGATCCCCGAGAGTCTTTTTATAGGATTTGCAACAGCTATTGTTTCCAATATCATGGTGAACTGGAAAGCTTTAAAGAAGATAGATGATACCCTGGATGTTTTTGCGTGCCATGGAGTAGGAGGCATTATGGGAATGATCCTTACCGCTGTTTTTGCCCATGGTGAAAAAGCTAGTCTTCTTCACGGGGGAATTGAGGTTTTTGCCCATCATATGGCTGCTTTGGTGCTTGTATCGGTTTTTACATTTTTCGGTTCCCTGCTTTTGTATAAAATAACCAACGCGATGATTACCCTCAGGGTTTCGGAAGAGTCTGAAAATAAAGGACTTGATATTTCCCAGCACGAAGAAAGCCTCAAATGGTAAATTAACCTGAGTTCGGGATGATAAGTTAATATTAAAAGGTTGGGAGCAGGAAGAGAGAGGTTGGAAGTTACTATTAGACAATGATATTAAACATCAACCCTTAAATTTGTTGAAGGATTAAAAAAATAATAAAAACCGCGGGATTTTTTGTCTTTGGACTTCAATAACTTCCCTCTTCCGGCTTCAAACTTCCTGATCTTATTATACAAACGAAAATATCTTAACCCGAACTCAGGTTAAATTAATAACAAACCTAATTTGAGACTGATGGTATTAATATTTTATCATGTATCTTTGTTTTCAGTGGAAATGAACAGTGATTTATGGAATCAATATCGGTTTTTGAAATTATTAAAGTAGGAATAGGCCCGTCCAGCTCGCATACGATGGGACCTTGGAATGCTGCGTTAGCATTCATCAGAATTATAAAAAGAGAAAGATCAATTGAAGAGGTAAAGGAAGTTTTCCTCGAATTCTTTGGTTCTTTGGCCAAAACGGGGATCGGGCACGGAACAGATATTGCCGGAATGCTCGGGTTGAACGGTGAAGACTTTACAACCATCAATACCTCAAAAATTGATGAGAAAATAGAAAAAATAAAAAAAGACCAGATCATTAATCTGGGAGGAGAAAAAGAAATTCCTTTTATTTATGGGCACCATCTGGTTTTAAATATGCATAAATCCCTTGATTTTCATCCTAACGGAATGATTTTTAGAGCGGTTTTTGAAGACGGAACCGAGCTTGTTCAGGATTTTTATTCTGTAGGCGGAGGATTTATTGCCAGCCAGGAAAAAACTCTATCCAGAAACACTGTGTGCGAACCTTATATCCATGTCATCACGGCTCGGATATTATAAAATACTGTGAAAAGTTAGGCTTTGAAAGATTTTCAGACCTGATCCTTGTTAACGAAGAAAGCTGGAGATCCCAGGAAGAAACAAGAAAGGAAGCCTTGAATATCTGGAGAAATATCAAAGAATGCATCTACAAAGGAGTTAATAAAGAAGGCGTTTTACCTGGAGGTTTAAACGTTACCAGAAGAGCCGCGGGGATTAACAGGAAGCTATTGGGAGATAAGATCTATACCAATATTGATGAGTGGTTTCAGCAGGTTGTGGATGCGGAAGAGAATTTCACGAATATTAATAAATGGATTGCCTGTTTTGCGCTTGCAGTCAATGAAGAAAATGCCAGCTTCGGAAGAATCATCACAGCACCTACGAATGGTGCCAGCGGTGTGATTCCGGCAGTTTTAATGTATTCCCAGGCCTTTACAGAATTTACAAGTGAGGATGATATCGTAAGATTTTTGCTTGTAGCCGGTGAGATCGGAACTTTATTCAAGAAAAATGCAACGATTTCTGCTGCAATGGGCGGATGCCAGGCGGAAATAGGAGTTTCTTCTGCGATGGCAGCAGCAGGGCTCACGGAAATTTTAGGAGGAAGCATAGGCCAGGTATTAATGGCGGCGGAAATTGCTATGGAGCACCACTTAGGGCTTACCTGCGACCCTATCAGAGGACTTGTACAGATCCCATGTATCGAAAGAAATACAATGGGAGCCATGAAAGCAATCACAGCAGCCAATATTGCCCTTGAAAGTGATCCTGCAAAGGCAAAAGTAACATTGGATGAGGTAATTCAGACCATGTGGGAAACCGCTTTGTCCATGAGTGACCGTTTCAAGGAAACTTCAGAAGGCGGATTAGCTATTGCAGTAAACGTTCCTGAATGTTAAGAAGCGAAAAGGCTAAATTGTAAAAAAGCAGAAGGGCAAAACTGATTGTATTAACCGGTTTTGCCCTTTTTTAGTTATTTAGCCAATCATCAAATCATCGAATTATCAAATCATCAAATCATCGAATTAGCAAATCAGCAAATTCGCCTTTTCACCTTTTCTCCAAAAAAATTACCTCAAAATTCCCCTGATCCTGTTGGCATTGCTGATCAGCTCTTCAAGGTATTCATAGTTTTCCTTTTCCAGTGCAGCCTTGAATTTCCTAAGCTGGGTGATGTGCTCATTCAGAACATCCAGTACGTTTTCTTTGTTTTGTTTAAAGATTGGGACCCACATTTCGGGATGAGATTTGGCAAGACGCACCGTACTGGAAAAACCGGAACTGGCAAGCTGGAAAATGGTTTCCTCTTCGCGTTCTTTTTCCAGAACAGTATTGGCCAGAGCATAGGAAGTAATGTGGGAAATATGGGAAATATATGCCGTATGAATGTCATGATCCTCGGCATTCATGTAGATCAGGTGCATGTCCAGGTTTTCTGCCACTTTTTCAACCAACTGAAGAGCATCGGCAGCAGATTCTTCTTTATTGCAGATTACTCCGGCCTTTCCGGTAAAACTCTCGGAAACGGCAGATCCGGGACCACTGTTTTCTGTACCCCACATCGGGTGGAAGGCTACAAACCTTGAACGCTTGGGATGATCTTTCACGGCATTTACAATTCCGGCTTTGGTAGATCCGGCATCCATCACAGTCTGTTTATCGGATATGAGGTCCAGCACTCCGGGCAATAGCTTTCTGGCTGCATCCACAGGGACAGCGATAATAATAAAGTCGGCATTTTTAATACCATATTCCAGATCAGTACCGGCATCAATAATATTAAGACTCAGTGCTTCACTGATATGCTGCTGGTTATTATCGATTCCGTAGATGAAATCTGCAATGCCTTTTTCCCTTAATTTTAAAGCCATCGAACCCCCGATTAAACCTGTACCAATAATACTTATTTTCATCTTTTTAAATTTTTAAAATAAAAAACCCCGTCCTGGGACGAGGTTTTAAGTTATGTTCATAAGAATCCTAGCCCAGATCTGAGTTAAAAATTCTATAATAATATGTTCCGTTATTGAAATTCACAGAGCGAAGGTATAAAATATTTTTTAAACTCAGGATATTTTAATTCTAATTCTTATTTTGATTTTCCGGTTTTATTAATCGGCACTGTGGATGATTATTCTTTTTACATCCTTATCAAGCTGTTCCAGGCTTAAAGTGGTTACGCCGCCTTCAAACTGGAATTCAATGTCTGTCTTTTTAGGAGAAACGGTATAGCTTATAGAGATAAGTCCGTCGTTATTTATTTCTTTTGTAACGCTTTTTTCCGGCAGAACGGCCAATAGAAGTTCTGCCTTTTCAATTTCGTTATCTTTTATAGTTCTTTGATAAACCTGCGCAATGCTGGTGTTTTTAAAGATACATTCCTGCTCGGTCTCGTATTCAATCTGCTTTTCCGTGCATTCTTTCAGGACAGGAGTTTCCTTGGTTTTAGCTGCAGGTATATTTTCTGTAACGTGGGTTTGAGCAGGAATACTGTCTTTTTTAGCAATTAAAGTTTCATGTCCTGTTTTTTTGATTCATTTTTACAGGCTGTAAAAATGAAAAGGCCAAGGCAGACCAGACTTATTTTTTTCATATAAAATATTAGATTCAGTTTCTTTACTACAGGAAGAATGCTTAAAAATAGTGATATTCTTTTATTGGGCAGCAAGACGCAGGCGTTCTTCTACTTCATGGATTCTTTTAATCCAGTAATCTATTCCTTCAAGGTTGCTTACCCCTTCCTTTTTAGCATTATTGCTAATAGCTGATAGCTTTTGCCAGTTTCGCTGATAATCTTTTTCGCGTTCTGTCTTATTTTCGGGTTCGGTACGGTTTCTCCAGAATGTAAGAGATTGCTGATAATCGGAGCGGATCTTTTCCAGATAAGAAATCAGGGTTTCTTTGTCTTCAGGAATATATCCGGGCCCGGAACATCCGCAGGAATGAAAGGTAATTCCTACACGGTAGAGGCTTTTGATATGTTGCCACTGTTTGTCATCGTTCTTTGCAGGAGATTTAAAATCCAGTCCCATATTGGCCATTAATTCCCCACATTGCGGGCATTTGGCATCAACAGAAGTGTCTGCATTCCTGTTAATATCTTTCAACAAATAGCGTTTAAAGGTTTTTTGACAGCTGAAACACGCATAATGCGGCTTATAAGCCACCATAGCATATCGGCACATACTAAATTTTCTGTAAAGGTACTGTTTATTCTTATTTATGGATTAGAGATAATTAAGGTTGAAGGAATATCAGACAGCCAGAGACTCTTAGTATCGATCAGGTTTTTCCAGCTTTTGCTGCTAACCAGCATCAGGTCCTGGGAGTTAAGAAACTCTTTTTCAATCTTTTTTTCGTTATATAAAGTAATATGATTCGGCGCTACCTGTTCAATACTTCTGATCAGTTCTTTCACTTCGATATTGTTGCGGATCTGCCCGGCTGCATCCAGAATGATAATCTGCGAATTGTTATTATTAATCAATCTTTTAGCATATTCAAGAAGGTAAAAATCGCTCAGGTTAAAGATAGGGATAAACACCTTGTCTGCCGATTTGAAATCTTTTTCCACCAGAACTCCTACCGGAATATTGGTTTTATCAAGAATCTGCAGCGTGAAATCGTCAAAAGGAGAGTTATTGAAAATATTTCCTTTTCCTTTTACCGTATTAAAAAGCTTTTCGGGGTTGATGATCTTTGTGGTGAACCCCAGCAGCCTGCCCAGTAAACTTCCTTCGTACATCGATTTGCCAAGCATGATCAGAAGGAGATCGTAATTTCCTTTGTTTGAAATGCTCGTAAGATCGTTTTCAATGTCTGTGGAAGCCTTGAAGAGGGTAGTTATTTCCAGATTCAGATCATGTGAAGTCTCGATAATTTCTTTGAACTGCTCTTTTTCATAGTGATTGATGTCGAAAGTGTGAAGTTCATCAACAGGGGCAATATGCATGGCGGTTACACTTTTATTCCCGTTCATTTTACGCGTGAGGTTATCTGCAAGATGAATGAGGGTACTTCCTGACTTGGCGGTTTCAAAAGATAGCAGAACCCTGTATTTGGCATCATTTTCTTCTTCTTCTTCATCTTCTTCTATCATTGATTTTTTACCTTTAAAAAGATAATTGATGAGATCAAGACAAGGCCCGGTCATAAAGGTGGTAAAAAGTGCCATAATCACAAGCATGGCAAACAGTTCTGGGCCTAAAACGCCTAAATCATATCCGATATTCAGAACAATCAGCTCTGTAAGCCCTCTGGTATTCATTAGTGCACCAATGGTGAGGCTGTCTTTCCAGCTCATATTCAGGAATTTTGCAGTCAGTGCACTTCCTACAAATTTACCGACTACCGCAGTAAGAATGATTAATCCCCCGATTTTCCATAAATGAGGATCATTCAGAAGCCCGATCTGGGTTCTCAATCCGGTAAATACAAAGAAAAGAGGAAGCAATAATACCAAAGCAATATCTTCCACTTTCTCTATGAAAAGATTTCTGAATTTTACATTCTCAGGCATGATCGCACCGGCCATAAATGCTCCAAAAAGTGCATGGATACCAATAACTTCTGTTGCATAAGATGATATAATCAGTACAAGGAAAAAGATGGCAACCAGTCCTTTATTGATGAAACCTTTTCCTTTCTGGGATTCGGCGATTCTGTTCAGGAACGGTCTTACTGCCTTAATCATGATGAATACATACAGAATGGCCATCAGGATTACAAATAATGATCCTGAAAAAGATCCGGCTTTTACAATGGCAATAACTGCCGCCAGGATACACCATGCCGTAATATCATCTGCCGCCGCACAGGTAATCACAACGGTTCCTATTTTTGTTTTATGAAGGTTTCTTTCCTGAACGATCCTTGCCAGCACAGGAAAAGCTGTAATACTCATGGCAATAGCTATGAAGAGGGCAAAGGAACTGAACTGAATTCCTTCCGGGGCAAATTCCTTATAAATCAGGTAAGAGAGCCCGACTCCCAGTGCAAAAGGGATAATGATACTTGCATGGCTGATCACCACAGCATCATGCGCTTTTTTTCTGAGTACACTCAGATCAAGCTCCATTCCTACGATATACATAAACAGAATCAGACCGATCTGACTCAAAAACTGCAGGTTAGGCAATGATTCTTTTGGAAAAATAAAAGCTGAAAGTTCCGGGAAATAAAGCCCGAAAAGAGATGGACCCAGTACGATACCTGCAATCATTTCTCCAATTACTGAGGGCTGTTTAAGCTTTACACAGATCCATCCGAAAAGTTTGGCTACCAGAATAATGGTAACGATCTGGGCAAGAAGCAGTGCGAGAGGATGATGAAGATTGGTAAGAAATGAATCCGAGAAGTTTTCCCACATGGTGGTGCCTGTGGTCTTACCAGGAGTAATGTTTTCTCCTATCTCCAACGTTTTACCCTCAATAAAAAACCAGTACATCAGACATGAAAAGAATGCAATGGTACTGATGTAAAAGATAATGTTTCTGTATTTTCCCCAATTCATGATTCCTATATTTTAATGCAAAGTTGATAAGAATATATTGATGTAAACAACTTCTCTTTTTAAAATGTAATAAATGTTCTGAAAAATGTAATAAAATGGATTTCGACAAGCATGCTTTTTGTAAAATCACCCCTCATTAATAAAATATACTGATAGAAAGGAATAAGAGAGAAATGAATCCTACAAATATCAGATACCACAAAATTGGAGAAATTGAAGTTACTTTCCGAACAGTTCCATTAATGAGTGCTTATAAGCATCGCCAATCTGTAGTTTCAGGGAATTATTCTCTATCTGAACAGTGGTAATGATTTCGTTGGTAGAAAAAGCTTTGATGGAAGACAGGGCAATGATCTCCTTTTTATTTACCTGTGCGAAATCTTTGGGAGGAAGCATTTCAAGAAGATTTTTAAAAGTCAGGTTTTTCAGGACGATGGTGGTGCCGTCGTTCAGGATAATGTCTTTGTCGCGGCTGTCGATCTCAGAGGTTTTAATGTAAGTGATCTGTTCCGTGAAAATCACTGTTCTGCCGATATTGGTGTTCCATTCAATTAAATCCTTTTTATGAGGAACATCTACCAGCTCTTTTGCTTTTTCAAAGGCCTGGATCAGTCTTTCTTTTTTGATGGGTTTTCTCACGTAATCTACCACATTAAGATCGAAAGCTTCTGCTGCATATTCTTTGTAGGCGGTGGTGAATATGATTTTTTTAGATCCGGAAATGCGCTCTGCTACCTGAAGTCCTGTCATGCCCGGCATTTCAATGTCAAGGATGCAGAGATTACAGTCGAGGCTGTCTATTTCGTTCAGAAAAATTTTAGGATCATTAAATGCTTTTACCACTTCTACATTCTCGATCTGCTCACATAGAAGTTTTAAATAGCTGATGGCCAGTAATTCATCATCAAGAATAACGCATTTTATCATAGAATTCTCCTAAATTGATTTTTAATTCTGCTGTGAATATACCGTTTTTCGAGCTTTTTTCCAGGTGGTAGTGGTTGTTGTAGATCATTTTAAGTCTCTGATCCAGAGACTGGCTTCCGAAGCCGCTGTTTTCCTTTGCAAGGCTGTTTTTTAAAGAGGCCTTGTTGCTTACTTTCATCACGAAAATCCTGTTTTCAAGCTCCATATGAATTGAGATAAAAGAATCCTGGGCTAGAAAATCAGTATGCTTGAAGGCATTTTCAATAAGGTCAACGGAGATCAGGGGAGCAAAAACCTTTTCTTCATAGAGGGTATCAGATTTATCGATCCTAGATTTAATCCTGAAATCGAAAAGGGGATTAACCTTTATTTTATTGATTTCAATAAGACTTAAGGCAAAATCTAACTCCTCTTTGGGGCTTACAAATTTATTATTGCTTTCGTACAGAATATAATCGAGGACGTTGGCGAGCTTATCCAAGGACATATACGTCTGGTAAGCATGCGATTGTACGGAATTCAGGATATTTTTAAACAGGTGCGGATTCAGTTTTGTACCGATGTGCTCCAGCTGTACTTCATTCAGTTTCTGCTCGATAAGCTTGTTGGTTTCGGAAAGGCGGGTATTTCTCTGTTTGATCCTATTGTTTTGGCTGAGCAGGTAAATACTCACGGTAAGCAGAAAGAAAATAGCAAAAACTCCAATGAATATCAGATAATCGTGGATCATGTAGTAATTGCCTTCCATAAAAATAGCGTTAATGATCTTTCTGCAAATTTAACTAAAAGATCAGGATTATTTAAGTTTTTTCAGGCTGTTTAGAGTCGCTGTTTCCTCACATTTTTCGAACGTAATTTCGTAAGTAGGGTTCTTTTCAGGATAGTTGAGAACATAGTCAGGGCAAGGCTTTTTCTGTGCATGACTTCTGTCGAAATCCACTTTTCCTTTGGTAATGATACTGTCTTTTACAAATTTTTCATCAATTTTATAAGTAATCATTCCTTTTTTGAAATCCTCAGAGTAGGTAAACTCTTTAGAAAGGGTTTCTGCAATCACCCGGCTGTTGGGAAGATACCCGCTGCAGCTTGCCCCTTTTTTGTTTAAAATAAAAAATACAATAAGCAGCCCCGGAACAAGGCCTATTAAATAGAATTTAAGTTTTTTCATTAGAAAATTAAAAGATTGATATCATGATAGGTAAGTCCGAAACGGTCGCAGATCACTTTTTTAGTGTGTCTTCCTTTATACATATATAAGCTCTGTTTCATTTCGTTTTTGCGGATCAGCATATTTTCAAAACCGCCTTCTTCATCATAATTCAGGATATAGGAAAGGAAGAAATTGGAGATTGCTTTGGTCGTGGTTCTCGGCATTCTGGAGGTAAGGTTCGGAAGTCCGCAGTGGATCACGCCGTGTTTAATGATGTAAGGATTATCCATCGTTGTAAGCTCAGAGGTTTCGATCACCTTGCCGTTGTCTATCGTAATATCAATAATAACGCTGCCTTTTTTCATTCTTGTGACCATTTCTTCTGTAACGATCGGGGTCATATTCAATCTTGGAAGGGCACCGATAACAACATCTGCACGTCTTAATGCTTTGCTTAATTCTTTAGGATCGATAATGGAAGTCGGAACGCGGCTGTCTACAAGGGTATGAAGTCTTCTCAGCTTTGAAAGTGAATTGTCGAAAACCCTTACACTCGCTCCAAGTCCTATGGCTGCTTTTGTGGCGAATTCACCCACGATTCCTGCTCCTAAAATAACAACTTCTGCAGGTCTTACTCCTGTAATGCCGCCCAGCATTAAGCCGTTTGACAAAGCAAGGAGCTCTGATGCATATAAAATAGAGACCGTTCCTGCAATTTCACCCACCAGCCTTACCAAAGCAAGCTGCTTGTACTCGTCTACAATAAATTCAAATGCAATGGCGTTGATTTTTCTTTCTGCCAGCTTTAAAAAATAATTTTTGTCCCTGAGATTGATCTGAAGGGCTGAAACCAGATAGGTATTAGGCTTCATGTATTCAATCTCTTCTTCCGTAGGCGGGTTGACCTTTAAAATAAGATCCTGCCCGAAAGCTTCTTTAGGATCATTGGTGATCTTTGCTCCGGATTCGGAATACTGAAGATCTGTAAAAAAGAACCTTCTCCGGCGCCTGCTTCTATAATAAGCTCGTGGCCATGTTCTACCAGTACCTGCACAGCGTCGGGAGTAATACACGTTCTCCTTTCATTAAGACAGGTTTCCTTAGGAATACCAATGCTGAATTGTTTTCCTTTCTTGATAACTTCCAATTTTTCTTCCTTCGGCATCAATTCTTCTTCAGTAAAAGGAGTAAAAATGTTTGTAGTACTCATTCTTTAATTAAATTAGATCTTACAGGTTGTTATTTTACTATGAATTAGTAAGCAAAGATACATAATATTTACTCGAATAAAATTTCTCTTTCATCACCCGTATTCACAATGCTCATAGTGTGGTAGTTAAGCCCATACAGCTCTTCTTCATACACTTCAGGCCATTCTATGATGCATAAAAAAGCGTTGTCCAGGTATTCTTCGATGCCGATGTCATACACCTCTTCGATATTTTTTAAACGGTAAAGATCAAAATGGTAAACCTTTCCCTTTGGGGTATTATATTCGTTGACAATGGAGTAGGTAGGAGAGTTCACTTCATCGCTGCTTCCCAGTTTTTTAAGAAGAAACTGGGTAAATGTCGTTTTGCCTGCGCCCAGATTCCCTTTTAAAAGGAGAATGTTATACTTTAATTGCGGAATGATGCTGTCGACAACTTCCTGCCAGTCTTCAATTTTATTGATTGTAAAATCCATACCAATTATAGTTTAATGTAGTGTTTCTTGCTTCTTTGGTGAGTAAGCCGTTTTCGATATAAAAATTTAGCTGATTTGATATTTGCAAAAGTTCCCGTGGATGATTAATCTGAAAGAAACATTTTTTTTCCAGATTATTTAAAAGTCTTATTTTAAGTATATTATTACAGCCTTGTGAAAACATTCCATCAAAAGCATTGCGGGAAATGTAGCGGCCTTTATGATCATTTTGGATGATTTCAATATATTTTAAATCTTTAATAAGAAAAACTTCATTATCAATGGTTATTTTTTCTTTTTCAAAGATAAGTTTTCCTTCAATTTTACCTTTTAGTTCTTCCGGAAACCACATGTTTATAAGATATCCTAAAAAGCCAATTAGCATAGGAGCAAAAATGCTCAACCCTAACCATCTAGGAATCTGCTTTTCAGGAATTTTTAAAATATACAACAGAAAAAATATAGAAACAAAAGAAATGGTCATTAAAATCAAAATTATTCTTGATCTTGTCCAGACAAAATTTTTAGAAGGGATATAGATATTAAATGTTTTGTAATCGTTGATCATTGAAGGTATCCAATTTTATCTAAGATATAAAACATCAAAAATAAGGTTTTGACAGAAAATTATGGCTTTTTTGGAAATTTAAATTTAACATTGAAAAACTAATTTCTTAATTTTACATCATGATTTCCAAGCAGACCATAGATAAAATTTTCTCAACGATACGGGTAGAAGAAATTGTAGGAGAGTACGTTCAGCTGAAAAGAGCGGGGTCTAATTTCAAAGGACTCAGTCCTTTTCATGAGGAAAAATCACCGAGTTTTGTAGTATCGCCAAGCAAGCAG
Organism: Chryseobacterium sp. GTID13; assembly: GCF_056172655.1. NCBI lineage: Bacteria > Pseudomonadati > Bacteroidota > Flavobacteriia > Flavobacteriales > Weeksellaceae > Chryseobacterium > Chryseobacterium sp. GTID13. The sequence goes on along the minus strand of NZ_JAOCMB010000007.1, from coordinate 114,667 downwards.
ATCTGGAAAGATTTCTCGACAGGTAAAGGGGGAACTGCCATTTCTTTCCTGATGGAGATCGAAAACTTTACTTATCCCGAAGCTCTTCGCCACGCGGCAAAAAAATACGGAATCGAAGTTGAAGAGGATCAGCGCGAGTTTTCTGAAGAAGCAAAAAATGCCCAGACAGAGAAAGACCAGCTGTATAAAATTCATGAAGTGGCGAACAGCTACTATCAGGAAATACTTTGGGACTCGGAGGAGGGAAAAAGTATTGGTTTGGCGTATTTCAGGGAGCGTGAGCTGAAAGATGATATCATTAGGAAATTTCAGCTTGGGTATTCACCCGAGAAGAAAAATGCTTTCACAGCGTATGCCGAAGAAAAAGGATATACAAAAGAAATTCTTGAAAAGTCCGGACTGTCTATATTTCCCGAAAATACACCCTCAGGAATCGACCGTTTCCGGGAAAGGGTGATCTTCCCGATTCATAGTTTTTCGGGCAGAGTTTTAGGCTTCGGAGCCAGAATTTTGAAGAATAATGTAAAAACAGCCAAATACCTCAATTCCCCGGAGACGGAAATTTACCACAAATCCAATGTACTTTATGGATTAAACCAGAGTAAGCAGGCGATTTCAAGAAAAAATGTATGTCTTCTTGTGGAAGGATATATGGATGTCATTGCGCTTCATATGTCCGGAATTGAGAATGTAGTGGCCAGTTCAGGAACATCCCTGACAACGGAGCAGATCAAACTTATCAAAAGGCTTACAGAAAATGTAACCATTCTTTTTGACGGTGATAATGCAGGAATCAAAGCCAGTTTCAGGAGTATTGATATGCTTCTGACCGAAGGAATGAACATCCGTGTTCTCCTCTTTCCGGATGGGGACGACCCTGATTCCTTTTCCAGGAAACATTCGCAGGAATATGTAGAAAAATTCATCGAAAATGAAGCGATGGATTTTATTGATTTTAAAGCTGAGATTCTTTTAAAGGAAGTCGGGAATGATCCTATCAAAAAAGCTGAAGCCATCAGGGATATTGTAAAATCCGTCGGTTTTGTTCAGAACGCTTTGAAAAGAGAAGTCTATCTGAAAGAAGTTTCCAATAAATTCGGACTTTCCGAGCAGAGTCTTTTCAATGAGCTGGATGTTCAGAAGCAGATCACACAGAACCAGCATGTTCAGCAGCAGAAGGAAAAAGTTCAGCCCAAGCTGGAAATTGTTCCTTTAGATGAAGAAAAAGAAGATCCCTATTTGTATGATGTCCTGTTTATGGAAAGCAAACTGGTTGATCATATGCTGATGTTTGGAGATATTGTTTTGAAAAGGAGAAATGAAAAGAATGAAGAGTATCAGATTACGGTTATTGAAGAAATCCTGATGCATTTTGAAGAAGAACAGTATAATTTTCTGGTAAAAGGAAATGAAATTATCATCAACCAGGTAAAAGAGGGTATCCAGAAAGATGAACTGAGGAGCGGCAATTTTTTTGTGACATTTATGGATGAAGAAATTACTTCCAAGGTGGTTGATGCCTTAATGCCTCTGGATGAACTTGAAAACTGGGGCTCCAGGAATATCTATCCACCCAATTACGGAGACAAAATAGCCGAACAGGTACAAGGCGACGTCCTGCTGCATAAATACAGGTACATTGATTACCTGATTAAAGAAACAGCGCGGCAGCTGGACGAGTACAGAGGTACAGATGAAACCAAATACTATGAACTGATTAAAAAGATCACCCTGCTGAAGCAAGCCTCGATCAGATTGAGCAATATTATCGAATATTCGCCCATCAAAGGCATCTACGTTGATAGGAAAAGATAAATTACAGACATTCTGCTGATCATCAGGCAGATATTCTGTGACAAAAAGTCCTATAAAATTTTAGGAATAAAAGTTGTAATTTAAACTTTGAAAAAAATAGTTAATAATACATAATAGAAATATGGACATTAAAAAAGACTTCAGAGATTTCTCTGTAAAACATTTAGGAAACAGCGGTCTGGCTACCGATCAGTATATGGGAATGTACGGCCCAACGAACCTTACGCCGTATATCATGGAAGAAAGAAGATTAAACGTTGCACAGATGGACGTATTTTCACGTCTGATGATGGACAGAATTATCTTTTTAGGAACAGGCATCGACGATCAGGTTGCTAACATCGTAACCGCACAGCTTCTGTTCTTAGAAAGTGCAGATCCATCAAAAGATATTCAGATCTACATCAATTCTCCGGGCGGTAGCGTATATGCAGGTTTGGGAATTTATGACACCATGCAGATCATTAAGCCGGATGTAGCCACCATTTGTACAGGTATTGCAGCTTCAATGGGAGCCGTTTTACTCGTGGCAGGAGAAAAAGGAAAACGTTCAGCGCTTAAACACTCAAGAGTAATGATTCACCAGCCTTCAGGAGGTGCTCAAGGGGTAGCTTCCGATATGGAGATCAACCTGAGAGAGATGTTAAAGCTTAAAAAAGAGCTTTATGACATTATTGCTCAGCATTCAGGCCAAACCTACGACTGGGTTGAAAAAGCTTCAGACAGAGATTACTGGATGACTTCCGAGGAAGCAAAAGGCTACGGAATGGTAGACGAGGTTTTACAGAGATCTACAGAGAAAAAATAATTTCCTTTTCAGGAATATTGAAACGCACCGATGAGGTGCGTTTTTTATTTTAACCAATAAACGAAGTAAAAGGTCTTTTTACACTTTAGTTATTTTGAAGTTTAAAAGCTTGAAAACAGAAGACCACTTAAGTTCTTTGAAAATCAGAGATTTTCATAATGATAATGACAAAAATTCGTCGGATCAAAATTCCCCTCCCGTGGAGGGGTGGCGAAAATTCAAAGAATTTTTGACGGGGTGGTTAAAAAGTCAAACCATTCAGCAAACATTCTTAAAATATAATTATCATTAAGTTCAGGCTCAGTTTACAATCAATGTATATTTTCGCGGCATAAAAGTAAATATGAAAAAACTGCTGTTATCCGCTGTACTGTTCACAGCACTCGTATCGTGTAAAGATGACGATAAGATGAACAACCAGGATATCAATTATGCCAAGCTTCCTCAGGAATTTCCTTTTTCAAATCTGGTGACGGTTAATGGAGTAGATGTCATTAACGGCGGATTCGGTTCCGGTGCAGCCGCACATCCAAATAGAAAAGGGGAATTTTATGTCATTACCGACCGTGGTCCGAATACAGACTATCTGAACGGCAAGAAATTTCCAGCCCCGAATTTTACCCCAACCATTATGCATTTTAAGATCAATGCAGAAGGGAATATTGAAGTTATTAAATATATTAAACTGAAAAACCCTTCAGGCAAACCGATTACCGGCCTTCCAAACCCTGCAGGAATGGGAAGTACAGGAGAAACAGCCTATGATTCGTCAGGAAATGTTCTAGGAACGGATAATTACGGACTGGACAGCGAGAGCATTGTAGCAGCAGCAGACGGAACTTTTTGGGTGTCTGATGAATACGGTCCGCACATCGTACATTATAGCGCAGACGGAGTAGAACTTGAAAGAATTAGCCCGATAGGAGTGAATACCGGACCAAGAAAACTGCCTGCTGTTCTGGCAAAAAGAAGAGCCAACAGAGGAATGGAAGGATTATGCATCACCCCGGACGGAAAAACATTGGTAGGAACAATACAATCTACCATGTATGTGCCGACTAAAGCCTTAGCCACAAACACAACCTTAACAAGAATCGTCACTTTCGATATTGCAACCGGCCAAACCAAGCAGTATCTGTATAAGCAAAACGGCGGCGGTTCAGATTCGATATGTGATATTACAGCGATCAGCAATACAGAATTCCTGGTTATCGAAAGAGACGGGAACTTCGGATCGCAGGGCGGGACCAAAAAGTATACAGGATTAATATTTCCGGTGCTTCAGATGTCAACGGAACCGATATTACAGCTGTAGACGGAATGAAAATCAATAATAAAACGCTGGAACAATCCACTTGGGATGAAATTGCCACTGCCGGGATAAAACCGGTGTCCAAAGTCTTAGCCGTAGATCTGGTTGCAAAATTAGGCTATGAGCATGATAAATTTGAAGGCATTGTTTATTTGGGAAATAATAAACTGGCAGTCTTCAATGATGACGATTTTGGGATTTTAGACGACGGCAACGGCAATCCGAAAGCCAAGATTCTACCTAAAACCGGGAAAGTAGATAAAGGAACAATGTATGTAGTCGATATTCAATAATTAGATTTTTTAAAGAAAACGGCGGCATCGAAGATGCCGCCGTTTTTGATTGTATAAGATTATAAAACATTCAATAGCAGTGGGCTTCAGCCCATTGAATGAAAAATTATAATCCCATCGGCATTAGCCGAAACCTACGAATTAAATCCTTCAATAATTTTAGAGAAATCCTCCAGTTTTAAAGCTGCGCCTCCGATTAATCCTCCATCAATATCAGGCTGGGAGAAAATTTCTTTAGCATTATCAGGCTTTACGGAACCTCCGTAAAGGATAGAAACTTCATCGGCAACTTCCTGACCGTATTTTGCAGCAATAATGCTTCTGATGTGTGCATGGATCTCCTGAGCCTGCTCCGGAGTAGCCGTTTCTCCGGTACCGATTGCCCAAACAGGTTCGTAAGCAATCACTACTTTTTTGATCTCTTCGGCAGAAAGAGTGAAAAGAGCAACCTCAGTCTGGTTTTTTACCACTTCAAAATGCTGTCCCGCTTTTCTCTGTTCAAGTGTTTCACCGTTACAGTATACAGGGATCAGTCCTTTATCAAGAGCTAATTTGATCTTTCTGTTGCAGTGGGAATCTGTTTCACCGTGATACTGTCTTCTTTCCGAGTGTCCGATCAGTGAACCGGTTACATCGATAGATTCCAGCATATCTGCAGAAAGCTCACCTGTGTAAGCACCGCTTTCATGCTCGCTCATGTCCTGAGAAAATACACCGATCTCATCTTTTTCGAAGATATCTTTCGCCATCATTAAATATAAAGAAGGCGGCGCGATCCATACTTCGCAGTTCGTGGTGTGATTGTTTTTATAGCTCAGTAATTGAATCATTAACTGTTGGGCGTCAATGACATTTTTGTTCATTTTCCAGTTTCCTGCAACTATTTTTCTTCTCATAGTCTTATTAAAGTTATTTATTGATATTGTATGCAGATTCATTAAATAGCATAACAATCTGCAGTAAATTATTTGTTAATTTCTTCTGATAATCAAACCCTTTACGCTAAATTCCACAGATTTTTCAAAAGCTTGTAGAACGTATGCTCTTCGTCAGTTACCTTATTGTCAGCTTTGATCAGCGTTTTGGCAAATTGGGCAAACTTTACACGCTCCTCTTCCGTAGAATCGTCATGGAAGCATCTGGCATGGAACTCAAAGTGATCTTTCCACTCTTCAGGCTGTAAAAGAGCCAGTATTTCCAGCTCATTGTCAAGATTCATCCTGAATGGAAACTCGTCCGCCATATACTGCTGAACCAGCATTCCTTCCTCAGGAGCAAATTCTCCATCCACAGAAGAAAGGATCATTAAAAGGTGATAACCGGCGATTGATTTATTTGATTTTTGCATTGTTAAATGTATGTTTAAGTTTAGTGTTTAAATTTGATATTTGAATAATTTATTCATTAGTCTTTCACTCCGAAACAGTCTGTTTTAAAATTCACTTATTGACGATTCACCATTCACCGTCAACATCCTACTTCACGTAGTCTTTTGCAGGCTGTTTGTCTACAATTTTACCCTTTTCCAATGTCAGGACAAATGGATTGCTTCTCGCAATTGTTTTGATTGCAGTTCCGTCCATCATAGCATTTTTAATGGTTTTAAAAGTATTATGATCTGTGGAAATACCATAAATAACAGCCCCTTTCTGAGCATTCACTTTGGCTTCAACCTCACGGAAAAGATCCGCAGGAACCTCTTTCGGGTGATAAGAAAACACAAGCACGGCTTTTGGGGCGTTAATGATTTCGTCCGTAAGTTCCATACCCGTAGGATCTTCAATTTTGAACTTTCCGATTTCAGATTTATAGCCCTCTTTCGTCAGAACAGATTCGTTTTTCCCTTCCTCAATTTTCCATGGAGAACCTTCCGACCAGTATTTTGTTTCTTTGATGTAATCATCCTGATTTACCTTCAGAACCTCTCCGGTTTTTTGATTTTTAAGCGAATAAAAAGTCTTGTATTCAGACGGATTTTTATTAATTTTTCCCTTTTCAGCTTTAATATCAGTACCTACCTTATAATCACGGAAATCAATCACCGGTTCATGCATAATTCCCTGAGCCATAATGTAAATCATAATGACAGAAAAAAGTCCTAAAAGAACATATTTGAACTTACCTGAAGATTCCTTTGCAGTACTTCCATAGGCATCCTTTTTAATAAATTCTTTTCTATAAAGGACAAACAGTATAATAAGGCCTGCAAGAAGCACAATATCCTTAATGAAACTCTGCCATGGGGTAAACTTTATGGCATCACCAAAACACCCGCAGTCCGTTACTACATTGAAATAGGCAGAATAGAACGTGAGAAATCCAAAAAAGATACAAAGCGCAATTAATGCTGAAAGCGTGAACTTGAGCTTCAGTTTTAGCAGCAGCATAAAACCTAAGAAAAGCTCCAGTACTACCACAATAATCGAGAACAGAAGCGCAAACCTTTCCAGGAAAGGCATATTGAAAACCGGCGGTGCAAAATATTCCTCCATCTTGAAAGAAAATCCTACCAGATCCACCGCTTTTACGAAGCCTGAAAGAATGAATATAACAGCAATAATGAAACGTAATAAACCTTTGATCATATTAAATTATTTTTTGGATTCGGAAGTTGGTTCTTTTTCAGAGAACTTGATCAGGCAGAAAACTGCATAGTTCAGCATATCGAAATAGTTGGCATCCAGGCCTTCGGAAACAATAGTTTTCCCTTGGTTATCCTCGATCTGCTTCGTTCTCAGTACCTTCTGATAAATAAGATCGGTAATGGATGAAATTCTCATATCCCTCCATGCTTCACCGTAATCATGGTTTTTTCTTTCCATTAAAGCCTTGGCTTCATGAGCATATTGATCATAAAGGCTTAAAATTTCCTCCTTATTTTCATTAAAATCATTCGAAAGTCCTTTTTCAAGCTGAATAAGCCCGATGATAGAATAGTTTACAATCGCAATGAATTCATCCTCTTCACTTTCATCCACCATTTTTTTATCCGTCATCTGCAGCGTGCGGATCCTGTTGACTTTAATGTAAATCTGATCCGTAATGGAGCTGGGTCTCAAAACCCTCCATGCTGCCCCATAATCCTGTAATTTTTTGCTGAAAAGATCACGGCACTGACTGATAACTTTCCCGAACTGTACTGATGTTTCTGACATAAATTTTCTTAATCTCCCAAATATACGAATTAGGTTTTAGGTAGCAGGAATCGGTGATTGATTTTTGTCAGCGTTTGGTTTCGTGTTTCGTGTTTCGAGTTTCGGGGTGGAAGGTTTAAGAGTTGCTGGTTGCTGGTTTTTTAGTTGCTGGTTGTCGGTTTAAAGAATAGAAGTAGTATTTTCAATTGTATTGTTCAAAGTTCAAAGTCTAAAGTTTGATGTTTAAAGTCTTAATTTTCATGGCTTGAATCATTTAAACGAAAAAAAAATTAAAAACTAATAACCAGAAACCAGCAACTAAAAAAACAGCAACAGCAAACATTCCCCAATAAGTAGTAATTTTGCAGAATACAGATCAATCATCAATCATCAATCATCACCCATAAACATGCTCTCCAACCCTCCAACTCTCCAACCCTCAAACCCTCCCACACAACATCACTCCATCAACTGCAATGGAAGACTGGTAGAACTAGATACCCCAAAAATCATGGGAATCCTGAATCTGACTCCGGATTCATTCTCCGATGGCGGAAAGTTTAACAGTGAGAAAGCTGCATTGGAGCACACTGAAAAACTTTTGAAAGACGGGGCAGAAATCATTGATATCGGGCCACAATCTACACGTCCGCATGCTGAATTTCTGAGCAGCAAAGAAGAAATTGAGAGAATAGGAAACATCATTTCTCAGATTAAGAAAGAGTTCCCGCAAGCATTGATTTCACTTGACACCTTCTACTCAGAAACCGTAAAATTCGGATTTAATGAAGGAATCGACATCATTAATGATATTTCCGGAGGACAGTTTGACCCTGAAATGTTTGATACAGCAGCTGCAACAAAACTTCCTTACATTCTGATGCATGTAAACCCATCTTATGAAATCATGCATGACAAAATAAAATTTGAAGATATTACCCTCGAGGTCAACCGTTATTTTTCCAGGAAAACCAGCGAACTTCTTGAAAAAGGAGTTAAAGATATTATTCTTGATCCGGGGTTTGGCTTCGGAAAAACAGTAGAAGACCAGATGAAAATGATCGATGAAACTGAATATCTTGGATTTGGTAAGTTTCCTTTACTGATAGGTATTTCAAGAAAATCATTTATCTATAAACCCCTTGGGAAATCTCCTCTGAACATCAATGAAGAAACTCAGAAACTCCATATGAAAGTTTTGGAGCAGGGAGCCCGGATTCTAAGGGTACATGATGTAGCTGAAGCAACAGATACGATCAGGCAATTTTGTGAAAAAAATAAAAAGTGTTAAAAAAGCTTGCGTAATAATTAAAAGTTTATACATTTGCAGTATGAATTTTACGAATCAGAAAAATATTATGGTCATTTCTACTATTATTGTTGTTATTAGCAGCAGTAAGGAAACGGCATTGTAAAATATTTTAATTTAAATTATATAGAAGCCGTTTCAATATGAAACGGCTTTTTTTATTTCAGAAATTATGAATCAGTTATTAGCAGTAATTATTATCGTCATTATTATTCCCTTGCGTTGGTGAGAAGGATAGATTATGACTGTACATATCTGAGCCCTCTCACATCGTGAGAGGGCTTTTTTTATTTCCTTTTGTTAATTTTTTTAAACCCTATACAATGTATTACAGCGACAACACTATCGTGTATTTTAATGGAAACTTTCTCAAGGCAAGCGAAGCTGGAACGGACCTTTACGGGCAATCTTTGCATTACGGTTACTCCGTTTTTGAAGGGATAAAATCCTACAGCACCGAACAGGGAACCAGGATCTTTAAGGCAGAAGAGCACTATGAAAGGCTTAAAAGATCAGCAGAGCTTATGCATATTCCATTTCATTATTCAGTCTCCCAGCTTACAGACCTTACCTATGAACTTTTAGAACGAAACGGATTCAGTGATGCTTACATCCGACCGCTCGTAACCTGTTCTCCCAATATGTCACTTTCAAAAGGAAAAGAATCCTATCTGTCCCTGCTTGCCTGGGAATGGAGCAACGGCTATCTAGCGGACAAAATGAAAATCATGACCTCAGGTTTTCAGCGTCCGAATCCTAAAGCCTTTAAAGTGGAAGCCAAAGTAGGCGGACATTACGTTAATTCTATTCTGGCCTGTCAGGATGCTAAAGACAAAGGTTACGATGAAGCCCTGTTGCTTGACGAAAACGGCAATGTTGCTGAAAGTTCAGGAGCCAATATATTTTACGAAAAAGATGGAACATTATTTACCCCTGCAAAAGGAAATATATTGCCGGGAATTACCAGACAGACGGTCTTTGAAATTTGCAGTGAGCTGAATATTCCCGTTAAGGAAAGCTTCTTTAAACCTGAAGAAATGAGAGGTGCTGATGCTGCTTTTTTCTGTGGCACAGCAGCTGAGATCGTAGCACTGGATTCTTTGGATGATGTTCCTTTTACCAAGAACTGGAAAGACACGGCAAGTGACAAAGTGCAACGGGCTTACATGAAACGGGTAAGACTTCTGTCATTGTAAATTTTTGGATTATAAATATTTGATTGTCAATTAATTGTGTCTATTTTTTAAATGATTGAATATTGTAATTTTCTTAAAAGTGAAAATAAAAAAAATATTACAAGCTATAGCTTTGGACCAAAATTAAGTAAAAATTCCTTTATGAATTTCGAAAAAATTAAAAATTCTGGTACTACACTGAGAAATGATAAAACAGCAAATGCAGGATTATATGTTAAATAAATATTCAAAAACATTCACACAAAACAGTGAACAGCCTGCCGCAAAAGCAATGCTTTATGGAATAGGTTTTACAGAAGAAGATATGCATAAGGCACAGATCGGGATTGCCAGTATGGGCTACGATGGGAATACCTGCAATATGCATCTTAACGATCTTGCTAGAGTAGTCAAAAAAGGGACCTGGGAACATGGTCTTGCAGGCTTGATCTTCAATACGATAGGGGTAAGCGATGGGATGAGCAATGGTACAGATGGTATGCGGTATTCACTGGTGAGCCGTGATGTTATTGCAGACAGTATTGAAGCCATCTGCGGGGCACAATACTACGATGGAATTATTGCATTACCGGGTTGTGACAAAAATATGCCGGGAACCATTATCGCGATGGGCAGGCTGGACAGACCTTCAATTATGGTGTACGGCGGAACAATAGCGCCTGGATGTTATAAAAATGAACCGCTTAATATCGTTTCCGCTTTTGAAGCCTTAGGAAAAAAATAGCTGGAGAAATTTCAGAAGAAGATTTTAACGGAGTGATTAAAAATTCCTGTCCCGGGGCTGGGGCATGCGGAGGAATGTACACGGCCAATACCATGTCTTCTGCCATTGAAGCACTGGGAATGAGTCTTCCGTACTCATCATCCAACCCCGCATTGAGCAAAGAAAAGCAGAATGAGTGTCTTGAAGCTGGAAAGTATATCAGATTACTACTGGAGAAAGATATCAGACCGTCAGATATAATGACCCGTAAAGCCTTTGAAAATGCACTTCGCCTCATTGTCATTTTAGGAGGAAGCACCAATGCTGTTCTTCATTTTATAGCCATGGCAAAAAGTGTCGGAGTTACGATAACCCAGGATGATTTTCAGAAAATGAGCGACTGTACTCCCGTGCTGGCTGACCTTAAACCAAGCGGGAAATATCTGATGCAGGACCTTCATGAGCATGGCGGAACACCTGCCGTAATGAAATACCTGTTGGAAGAAGGATTATTGCATGGCGACTGCCTGACAGTAACGGGTAAAACTATCGCTGAAAATCTTGAAAATGTTCCAGGTCTGGACTTTTCAAAACAAAAAATTATCAGACCCTTATCAGATCCCATCAAAGAAACAGGACATCTCAGGATATTGTATGGAAATCTTGCAGAAAAGGGAAGTGTAGCCAAAATAACAGGAAAAGAAGGTGAAAAATTTTCAGGTAAAGCCAGGGTATTCGACGGAGAAAAAGATCTGATCAAAGGAATTGAAAACGGAAGGGTACAGCACGGAGACGTTATTGTAATCCGTCATGAAGGGCCAAAAGGGGCACCCGGAATGCCGGAAATGCTGAAGCCGACAAGTGCTCTGATCGGAGCAGGCTTGGGCGGAAGTGTAGCTTTAATTACCGATGGACGGTTCAGTGGCGGAACTCATGGCTTTGTAGTGGGGCATATTACTCCCGAAGCATATGAAGGTGGCCTCATCGCTTTTGTAAAAGATAACGACCTGATTGAAATAGATGCCGTAAACAATACCATACAGCTGAAAGTTTCCGAAGAAGAAATACTGGAGAGAAAAAAGGATGGCAAAAACCTGAACTCAAAGTAAAAAAAGGATTGCTTTACAAATATGCACTTACCGTATCATCAGCTGCTGAAGGCTGTGTAACAGACGAAATCACTTAATAAAATAGAATGAAGAATCTAAATGTATCCAGAGAAAAAGAAATCAGCGGAAGCCGGATCATCCTTGAAGCATTTCTTCAGGAAGGAGTAAAAACGATATTCGGATATCCGGGAGGAGCTATTATTCCAATTTATGATGCCCTTTACGATTATAAAGATCAGTTGGAACATATTCTGGTCCGTCATGAACAGGGAGCTGTACATGCAGCCCAGGGATTTGCAAGAGTTTCAGGAGAAGTAGGTGTGGTGCTGGCTACCAGCGGCCCCGGAGCCACCAACCTTGTGACAGGTTTGGCCGATGCTTTACTTGATAATACTCCTGTTGTATGCATTACAGGGCAGGTTTTTGAACATCTTTTGGGAACCGATGCCTTTCAGGAAATTGATGTGATGAATGTAACCAGCCCCGTTACGAAATGGAGCTACCAGATCACCGATGCAGATGAACTTTCCGAAGTACTGGCAAAAGCATTTTACATTGCAAGGTCGGGAAGACCCGGCCCGGTATTGATAGATATTACAAAAAACGCTCAGCTGCAAAAGGTTTTATATAGAGAGTATATACCTTGCCACGCTTTGCGGAGCTATAAGCCGGATCCTGTTCCCCAGATAGAAAACATTGAAAAAGCCAGTATGCTGATCAATAATGCGGAAAGGCCTTTCATCATTGCAGGGCAGGGGATTATGCTGGGAAACGCAGAAAAAGAATTCCTGCAGTTTGCTGAAAAATCAGGGATTCCTGTAGCATGGACTGTCCTGGGAATGAGCGCTATTCCAACCGATCACCCACAAGCAGTAGGAATGGTAGGAATGCATGGAAATTACGGCCCCAATATCCTTACCAATGAATGCGATGTTTTGATTGCAGTAGGGATGCGTTTTGATGACCGTGTTACCGGAAAACTGGATCAGTATGCCAGACAGGCCAGAATAATTCATTTAGATATTGACAAAGCAGAAATCAATAAAAATGTAAAAGTTGAAGTACCGGTTCTTGGAAATTGTAAAGAAACTTTACCCATACTTACCCAGCTTATAAAACAAAGAGAATATGCAGACTGGCATCAGAAATTTAAAGATTGCTATGAAATTGAGCATCATCAGCTGATCAGTCACGAACTGCACCCTTCAGAAGGTGAAATTACAATGGGAGAAGTGATCCGTCACCTTAATGAGATGACAAAGGGCGAAGCTGTAATTGTAAGCGATGTTGGCCAGCATCAGATGGCAACCTGCAGATACTCCAGTTTCAAACATTCCAGAAGTAACATTACCAGCGGTGGCTTGGGAACTATGGGATTTTGCCTCCCGGCAGCAATAGGGGCAGCTTATGGAACCAAACGTCCGGTTATTGCGGTGATGGGAGACGGAGGTGCCCAGATGAATATCCAGGAGCTTGGAACGCTGATGCAGTACAGGCCTGATATCAAGATTTTAATTCTTAATAATTGCTATCTGGGAATGGTAAGACAGTGGCAGGAGCTGTTTCATGAGGAAAGATACTCTTCGGTAGATATTCAAAGCCCGGATTTTGTACAGGTAGCCAAAGGCTATCATATTCCGGGGAAAAGAGTCTCAGAAAGGGAAGAACTTGAAGCCGGTCTCAGTGAAATGCTTCATCATGAAGGAGCTTTCCTTCTGGAAGTAATGACAGGAAAGGAACATAATGTTTTTCCGATGATTCCTCAAGGGAAAAGTGTTGCCGAAATCGTACTGACCAACAATAAACCATAACAATAAAATATAAAAAGATGAAATCAGAAAACAGGGAATATACCATAACAGCTTATACAGAAGATTATCTGGGATTAATCGGTAGGATTAACGCTATTTTCTCAAGGAGACGAATCCCGATTGTGAATTTTAATGCAGGACCTTCTGATATTGAAAAGGTTAAAAAGTTTGTCATCGTTATCCGGGAAACAGAAGAATCTGTACAGAAGATCACCCGGCAGATGGAAAAACAGGTAGATGTACTGGAAGTTCATTACCATAAAAACCCTTACCTGACAGCCATTGTACATGCAAGCTGATCAGAAATTAATTTAAATAAATCATTAACAACAATAAAAAAATTAAAGAAATGGCAAAATTGAATTTTGGCGGAGTAGAAGAAAATGTAGTAACAAGAGAGGAGTTTCCATTACAGAAGGCTCAGGAAGTATTGAAAGATGAAGTGGTAGCCGTAATCGGTTATGGAGTACAGGGGCCGGGGCAGGCGCTTAACCAAAAAGATAATGGAATTAATGTAATTGTTGGCCAGAGAAAGAACTCAAAATCCTGGGATAAGGCATTAGCAGACGGATTTGTACCGGGAGAAACACTATTCGAAATAGAAGAAGCTCTGCAAAGAGGAACCATTATCTGCTATCTCTTAAGTGATGCAGCCCAGATCGAATACTGGCCGAAAGTGAAGCAGCATCTTACTCCCGGAAAAGCTTTGTATTTCTCCCATGGTTTTGGGATTACCTTTAATGAACGTACCGGAATTGTTCCCCCTGCTGAGGTTGATGTGTTTCTGGTTGCACCAAAAGGTTCAGGAACTTCATTAAGAAGAATGTTCTTACAGAACCGTGGACTGAACAGCAGTTTTGCCGTATATCAGGACGCTACAGGAAAGGCTAGGGAAAGAGTAACCGCATTGGGAATAGCTATAGGAAGCGGTTATTTATTTGAAACAGACTTTAAAAAAGAAGTATTCAGCGACCTTGCAGGAGAAAGAGGAACATTGATGGGAGCTGTACAGGGAATATTTGCAGCACAATATGATGTTTTAAGGAAAAACGGCCACAGCCCTTCCGAAGCCTTTAACGAAACAGTAGAAGAGCTAACCCAATCATTAATGCCTTTGGTTGCAGAAAATGGAATGGACTGGATGTACGCGAATTGCAGCACTACAGCCCAAAGAGGAGCATTAGATTGGTGGAAACGTTTCAGGGATGCTACCTCTCCATTGTTTGAAGAACTGTATGACAGTGTGGCAAAAGGTGATGAAGCCCAACGATCCATTGACAGCAACAGTAAATCTGATTACAGAGAAAAACTTGAAGTCGAGCTTACAGAGCTTAGAGAAAGTGAAATGTGGAGAGCAGGGAAGACTGTCCGCAGTCTCAGACCGGAGAACAATTAATCCACCTGCTATGTTAAAAGAAGAAACGTATCCTTCTGTGTTGGACAATGTTTATAAGGCAGCCCGGAGACTCAGAAATGTAGTGGTAAGAACACCTTTGGCCATTAATAATAACCTGTCCGGTATTTATGAAGCCAAAATAAGCTTTAAAAGGGAAGATCTGCAGCAGGTGAGATCCTACAAAATCAGGGGAGCTTACAATAAAATGGCAGTGATGTCTCCCGAAGACCTTGCAAAAGGCGTGGTTTGCACCAGTGCAGGAAACCATGCCCAGGGAGTAGCTTTTGCCTGCAATACCATGAAGGTGAAAGGAACTATTTTTATGCCTTTGCCTACTCCGGGACAGAAACTGGAACAGGTAAAAATGTTTGGAGGCGATTTTATAGATATTGTTCTTTTTGGGGATACTTTTGATGAAGCAAAAGATGCCGCACTGGATTTTTGCCGTGATAAGCAGGGAATATTCATTCATCCGTTTGATGATCAGGATATTATTGACGGTCAGGCTACAGCTGCTTTGGAAATTCTTGAGCAGTCGGGTGAACCTGTTGATTACCTTTTTGTTCCTATAGGCGGTGGCGGCCTGGCTGCCGGAATTTGTACTGTATTCCGGGAATTGTCTCCACAGACAAAGATCATTGGGGTAGAACCATCTGCCGCAGCCAGTATGAAAAAAGCACTGGAAAACGGAAAGCCGGTACTTCTTGAAAAGATCAGTCGTTTTGTGGATGGTGCCGCGGTGCAGAAAGTAGGCGATCTTAATTTTGAACATTGTAAAAACGTACTCCATGAAATGGCTGTTGTGGATGAAGGAATGGTATGTGAAACCATTCTTTCACTTTACAATAAAGATGCTGTAGTGGTAGAACCCGCCGGAGCTCTTTCGGTAGCTGCCTTGAAAAAATATAAGGATCAGATTAAAGGGAAAAATGTGGTGTGCATCATCAGTGGAAGCAATAATGATATTACCCGCATGGAAGAGATTAAAGAAAAGGCTCTGCTATATGCAGGTTTGAAACATTATTTCCTGGTAAGGTTTGCCCAGCGCCCGGGAGCTCTGAAGAACTTTGTTCTGAATGTTCTGGGACCAAATGATGATATTACTTTCTTTGAATACACTCAAAAAAATTCAAAAGAGAAAGGAATTGCTGTGGTAGGAATCGGTTTGAAACAAAGTGAAGATTTTACGCCATTGCTCAATAATATGAAGAAGTATGACTTTTTTGTCAATTATCTGAATAATGATCCGTCTTTGATGAATCTGCTTATTTAGTTATTATCTCTCGCAGATTTTGCAGATGACGCAGATTTTTGAGCTACGGGTTTTAAGGATCGATACAGATATTTTGAAGGAAATTAATATCGACATAGGAAACTGGAGCGGTAAGAAAATGAATTTTGTGAACGTTAAGAAAATTCTACTGTCTGAGTGCGGCACAAACATCGAACTGAAACAACAATATCAAATCCGCACGAGTTTTAGAATTTTAGAGAACAGGATTCATTTTTAGCGGAAGTTTCCAAGTCTTGAATTTTTGGTTCTTTTGTTTCAAGACAAAAGAATATATTAAGTCTCTACATCATTATGAACCCGGCAGTGAAGTAATTTGAATAAAGATTAGAGAGAAAAGAATAAAATAGATTGCTTCGTCGCTGCGCTCCTCGCAATGACAAAAAAAGTTTCGGCGGCCCATCCGGGCCGCCGAAACTTTATCTCTCAAGCGTAAAATTTGAAATAACCTTCGGACGTTCCGCCTCATTGGCTACTTTCCAGGATGTTCTGTACATCCATTCTGTCATTTTATAAAGCTTTTTGTAATTGATATTTTCAGACTCATCCTGTGGGGTATGGTACTGATCGTGCAGTACGCTGGTGAAAAATAGAGCAGGAATACCGATTTTTGCGTAGGGTAAATGATCACTTCGGAAATAGAAATACTCTGCATGATTCGGAGAATCCCAATCTTTCAGGTATTTGAATTTTGTACTTTCATTATTGGCTTCTTCAGCCATTTTTACCAGTTCTTCAGAGTTTTTGTGTGGTGCATTTCCTCCTAAGAGCGCAGCTTCATTATTGTCATTTCTTCCGATCATATCACCGTTGAGCACTGCAACAATTTTTTCTTTCGGGACTACCGGATGAGCAGCATGCCATCTGGATCCCAGTAATCCTCTTTCTTCTGCACCATGGAAAACAAAGAGAATGCTTCTTTTTCCGGGCTGCTTTTTGTAGGCTCTGGCCATGGCCAGCATGGCCACGCAAGTGCTGGCGTTATCATCTGCGCCGTTGTAGATGGTGTCATTTTTTACGGGATGTCTGATTCCGTCATGATCCTGATGTCCGCTGAATAGAACGTATTCCTCTTTAAGTTTAGGGCCTGTGCCTTCAATTTTTCCTATGATGTTTACTGAAGGGTATTTATAGGTTTCTGTGATCAGGTTAAGAGAAATTTTAGGGTTGTTTTTTACCCAGTCTGCATGTTCTCTTTTGATCCATAACACAGGGATATTAGTGGTGATTTTTTCTCTCAGGCCCTCTACACCGTAGATTCCTCTTGTCATCTGTGGAAGAACTTCAACCCAGCTTTTTTCGGAAATATCATCAGTGATGAAGATAATTGCTTTGGCTCCCAGCTCATAGGCTTTATTGTAATATTTAGTCCGAACAAATCCGGGATATCTTCTTACAAAAAGAGTCATTTCCTTATCTATATTTTTATCGGAAGCATTTACGGCAAGAACTTTTCCTTTGATATTCAGTTGGGAAAGGTTCTCAGGTTCTGTGTTTCCGGCATAGACTATTTCAGCATCAATGGAAGAGTTGACAGGTTCTGTCACTAGGAAATCTTTCCATAATTTAAGGGTGTTGTCACCAATCTTTAAACTGCTTTGAGGAATCACCTGATGCCTGTACATATCAAAAAACTGAAAAAATGTACCGTTGTCACCGGCAGGCTTCATTCCGGCTTCCTTGGCTTTATCAGCGAGCCACATGGATACTTTTAATTCATCTAAAGTTCCTGCCTCGCGTCCCCAGAACTGGTCTGCGGCAAGCTCATACATATCTTTCCTAAGATCAGCTTCTTTGATGGCAGAAACCAGTGGCTTTTTATAATTCTGGGCATTTCCGAAACTAAAGAGAAGAAAACCCAGAATAGAGAATATATAATTTTTATTCATCTAAAATTTTTAATTGAAGTTAGCCAATTTATCTGAAAACTGTTTTGAAAATTCTTTTCTGTCTTCCTCCAGTTTTTCCTGTTCAGCAGGAAGGATATAGTTGAAAAGGATTTTGTCTTCGTTATCCAGAAATATAATTTCCTTTTCATTGCCGTCGATCATTTGTGAGAAAATTTCCCACATCGAGGTATCTTTTAATTTTAATAATTCAAAAAACTGTTCTGCTTTTATTTCTATTCTCTGCATATTTTGATTTATGTATTTATGTATTTATGTATTTATGATTTTGACTAAATTTGGAGGGATTTTTAAAGCTTGACAGATTTTAAAATTCCAGGAGTTTCAGTTTAAACTGGATGGCAAAATTCTGTTTAAAATTGGGAGTGGTGTAGTAACCGACCCTATAAAACAATCCTAAATTGAAATAACTGGACAGGAAATTGTTCCATTCAAGGCCTACTTCCTGGTAAAGGTGATCCAGTTTTCTGAATTTAAAATCATGATATTCGGGATGCTTCATATCTCCGATAGTTCCTCTTAATACGAAATCAAAGCTGGAAATATTCTGTCCGAAACTTTTGAAATACAAAGGAAGCTTGTGGGTAAAATAATAGGCGATGAATTTGTCATTATAATACTTTCCGCCTTCCAGTGTGGCAAAACCAAGATAAGACGTAAGGTTAAAATTAAAATCCTTTTTCGGAGAAGCCAGTCCGTTCATAGTAAAATGTTTCCAGATTGGTGCTTCGCCAAACACTATTCCGCCATACAGCCTGAATCCTGTAGTGCCGAGTATGGTTTTGAAGTTATGGACGAACAATGCATCAAAACGGGTATAGTTGAAATCTCCACCCAGTATTTTGTAACTCTGTTCATAGTTGAAATACAGCTCAGGATATTTTTGATCAATAATCGATTTTCCCTGAGGGGTCATGATATTGGTAGAGTTCGGTGAATATTTTAAGGTGAATAAAGTATTGAAATTATCAAATTCTCCGCCTCTTCCCCTGAAGGCATAATCAAACTTAGCGTCTTCGATGTTCCTTTTTGCTGCAAAAACCAATGTAAGCCCGTTAGTAACATCGTTCAGATAGGATAGGGAAGCTCCTCTGAAATGATAATATTTATCATTATTAATGTTATTTCCGTAATTCATTGTTCTCATCTTGAAATTCCAGAGCCTTCTGTAGAATTCTCCGGATGCTGTTACATCGTCATAATATTCAATCCTGAAAAATGAATTTTTGTCCAGTGTGGTCTTCATATCCAGCCCGATTCCATATTTCCACTTATCATCTTTAAAGCCGTAGGCAAAATAATAATCCGGTGAGAAATAAGGGTTGAAAGTCTCATTCAGTTTAGCTTTTAAGCCTACTCTGAAACCTTCATACAAGTTGTAGTTCACAATTTCGTCTACCGCAAAATCTACAATACCCATCCTGATCTGCCCGTTGATAAGGGCGGTCAGTATTTTGGCTTTATTGTCGATATTATATTTTTGGCCCAGGCTGTCAATGGTGGTGTAGGTGTTTTTTTCCCTTTCCGTGAGAGGTTCCGTCCTGTACTGGTCCAGAAGACGTCCGTCTGCATTTTTCACAGAAAAGGTATAGCCTTTAAAATCATTTTTGGTTTCTTCAGAAGGTGACTTGAAATCAAAATAGGTAGAAGTAAGGAAAGCATAGGTTCCGAAGCTGGTCTTGTCTTTCTTTTCAGGATGTTCTTCCGTTTTCTTTTTGTTATCCTCTTCCATAGCCACCCTGCTCATTCTGAGTTTTACCTTTTCCTGAGACAGGAACCATTTGTTATTATAGAAAACCCAGGTACTGGTAATGATGCCGTCATTTTTGTTCTTGCTGAAATTTTCTATTTTCTGGATTCCGTAGGTTTCCGTGTCTATATAAATGGCGCCGTTGTACTTTCTTTTTTTGTCCTGCTTTTTGTAATTCACCTCACGGAAGCGGATCACAAATGTTTTTCTACCATTCACTTCAATGGTATCGGAAAGGAAATACCGGTAAAGACCTCTGTTTTCCTGTTTGATCTGGTTTGGAATTTTATCCCTGTTGCTTTGCTGCACAGCAATCATTTCATAGATAGGTTGCTTAAGACCTGAAATCCTGTTGTCCAGAATATTGATCTTTTCACCGTACTGTTTGGCATACAGGAACTCCTGAGCTCTTTCCCACAGGAAGAGTTTGCTTTTTGAAAAGATTTGTTTTGCCGAGATATTGCTTATGGAATCTTTCTCTCTCTTTTTCTTGAAAAAATCCGTGTCATTAAAGAATTTATTAAACTGGCTGATGCTGTCCTGATCTATATCCAGAGAGACTTTTTCATACGATTTAAAAGAATAGGAATCTAAGCTTTTAGGTGAATTTTCCTTAAATAACCGGTTCACTTTTTTCAGGACCTCCAAAGCTCTTGGATCGCTCCGGTCTTCAATGACTACTTCTTCAATATCAGTGGTTTTCGATGTTTTTTTCAACAGCGAAACTTCCATATCAGCCTCTACAGAAGCCGTTTCTTTCTGGTAGCGATCCGCCTGAATCTCAATGGTAGCACATGATGCTTTGAATTCTAATGAACCCTGAATATCGGTAAACCCTAAAACTTTGCCGTCACAGGATATTTTAGCATTGGAAATCGGCTTCTGGTCAGTATCGTCAATGACCCTGATCTTTGATTGGGAATAACCAAAGAAAGACATTAAAAAAAACAGTAAGAGTAAAAACCTTTTCATGCAAAAACTAGATCAAAAGTAAGGATATTTCTTGTTGTAAGAAAGTTTTTATGATATGTTGTGATATAGATTCAATCTAATTTTATCATAGAAAAATGGACTGAAAATTATCTTAAGCTGATTTCACACATGAGATAGGTTTAAGTGAAATATTTACATCAAATCTTTTCTGATTTTGCAGATTACGCAGATTTTTGAGCTAAAGATTTTAAGGAGTGATACAAATGTTTTGAGGACAATCTTTACAATAGCGGTAATACCGACATAGGAAAGTGGAGCGTCAAGAAAATGAATTCTGTGAACGTTAAGAAAATTCTACTGTTTGAGTGCGGCACAAATATAAAGCCGAAGCAACAATATTGAATCCGCACGAGTTTTAGAATTTTTAGAGAACAGGATTCATTTTTAGCGGAAGTTTCCAGTCTTGAATTTTTGGTTCTTTTGTTTCAAGACAAAAGAATTGTTTAAGGCTCTCGCAGATTTTGCAGATTACGCAGATTTTTGAGCTAAAGGTTTTAAGGAGTGATACAAATGTTTTGAGAACAATCTTTACAATAGCAGTATACCGACATAGGAAACTGGAGCGTTAAGAAAATGATTCCTGTGAACGTTAAGAAAATTCTACTGTTTGAGTGCGGCACAAATATAAAGCCGAAGCAACAATATTGAATCCGCACGAGTTTTAGAATTTTTAGAGAACAGGATTCATTTTTAGCGGAAGTTTGCAGTCTTGAATTTTTGGTTCTTTTGTTTCAAGACAAAAGAATTTATTAAAATCTCTCGCTTATTCACAGATTGACACAGATTTCTAAATCACCGATCATCAAGTGCATTCATAAAATCAATGATCATCTCCATTTCCTTATCTGTAAGCTGCAGGGGAGTATCAGAAAGCGTCTGGTTTTCAACTTTAAACCCAAAACCTTTTCCGCCGCCTTTGTTATAGAAATTCATTACTTCTTTTAATGTTTTGTAACCTCCGTTATGCATATAAGGAGCTGTTTTACTAATGTTTCTTAGGGTTGGCGTTTTAAAGGAATGCTGTAAGGCTTTAACGGTCTCATGGAATTTTCCTCTTCCAAGATCTTTATCAAACATCTTATTGTCTCCATTGACAGAAGTTCCCAGCACTTCCTGCTCTGTTTTTTTGAAATTGGGGGGAACAGTACCATTAAATAGAGGAATAAAATGACATAAAGCACATTGTGCCTTTCCTATAAAAAGATTAAAGCCTTGTTTCTGGTTGTCTGACATTGCAGTACGGTTTCCTCGCATATAATCATCAAACTTCGAATTGAATTTTGCGAGAGAACGGATATAGCTTGCCAGAACATTCTGAAGCTGCCAGGTTTCAGCTTTCTGACTGTTGTAGATTTTCCTGAATTCAGGGAGATATTCTTTATTTTGGTTGATTTTACCGAGAATAATGTTCAGGTCACCGTGCATTTCCTCTTTGTTGGAGATTACATCCGAGCTTTGCCCTTCCAGATCGTCTTTTCGCATATCCCAGAACTGTCCGTGCTGGAAACCTGCGTAATTTAATGAAGGCGCATTCCGCTGAAGCTCTGCATTCTCAAGCGACATAGATTTGGCAAGTCCGTCCGTAAAAGCTTTTTCAGGAATATGGCATGTCGAGCAGCTTCTGTTATTATTGTTGGAAAGAATTTTATCGTTAAACAGTTTTTTGCCCAAAGCAGCTTTTTCATCTGAAAATTCAAATTCTTTTCCGGGTACAAATGCATTGGGATTAAAAGCATTTTTCGAGAAAAAAGTAGCGGCATTCTTGCTTAAGGCAGTAGTCACTTCAATATCCGGAATACCTTCCTGTTTTTTAAATTCTAATAATAGGGAAGAGATTTTATTTAAATGGTCCGGAATAAAGTTCACATAATCAAAAGTATTCCTGTCCGTATTTTTTTCAGAACGCCAATGGCTGAATTTATTGCTGCGTCAATGTTTTTCAATGCTTTGCTTTTGGATTTCTCTGTAGAAATCTGCCTTAAAGTCAGTTGTACTGCTTCCAGAGAGTAGGGCATTTCTTTCAAAAATGTTCCGGAAAGAGGAGTATCGAAACCGGAGATTCCTAAGCTTGAAATCCTGAAAATTTCCTGTCTCGCTGCATCAAAAACCTGATCTTTACTGATGGTGATTGCCTGAAAATTAGTTTTAATCGTATTGTTTTTGTTGATCAGTTTTTTCAGATACCGGATTGCTTCGTCTTTATTTTCATGAGTGTAAGGAAAGAAAATTTCTTCCAAAACCTGAAGACCTTCGGGTTCCAGTTCGGTGTGTTCATCCATTTCAATTTCGGGAAGAGCAGGACCGTTGATGAATCTGGCTGAGTTCGGTAAGAAATATTCTACCGCCCATTCCATTTTTTTATAAGTTATTCTGAGCTCAGAAAATTTCTCCTGAATGGTTTTTTCATCCGCATTTTTGGAGACAAGATCCATCAGTTTGTTGATCTGTTTTTCGAATGACGTATTATTTTTGATAATTTGACTTTTTACGACACTCAAATCCTCATTAATGGGAAGGTGTTTATCACTTTTGCATTGAAAAAGTGCCGCAATAAAAAAAGCAGTGCATAAAACAAGAAGCACCGGGTATCTGGAAAGCATTTTCATAGGCGTGAAAAAGTATCAACGGAAATCTCCCGCTGATACTTTGAGTGTTTATTGGATACTAAAATTATTTTTCTACGTTTCTGATGATTACTACCTGACCACCTTCTTTATTGGTATTCACACCGGCACCGTCAGCATTCTTGAACTTGTCTTTCTGCCATGTGTGTGAGTGTATGTTTACCGTAAATGTATTCGGAACTCCGATGATGTCTGAAATATCAACCATCGCTCCATATTCCCATGAACCGAATTTCTGAAGTGCCCCGGATTGGTTGTAAGCTGTTTGCCATGCCGAATCTGTTCTGTTGTGTTTCATATTCAGCCATGGTTTATACTGTTTTGTGGCGATATTCAGCTGCCAGATGTAAGAATCATGTGCTGCGGCAGTATAGTAAGAATCGCCATCTTCCTGGATGTAGACGAAATTTTCAGTTACACACAGGTTATCAGGATTGATCAGATTATTTCCGGGGTTAGAATCTCCTTCTGCCACCACTTCCAGTTTTCCGGTCAGCATATTACTTTCGTTAAGAACAAGTTTGTAGACTCTTCCCCACATCGTTAATCCCGGTTTCGGCGTTACCCCGTCTGAAGATTCTCCGGTTGCTGTAAAGTAAATTTCTCTTCCTTTCCCAGCACCTTTTCTGTAATCTACGTCTTCAACCCTTGAAAAACGGATGGCATTATTGTCAATGTTTTTCTGGTTAATCTGAGCTCCGGTTGAGTTTTTAGCGTTGGTAATTTCTACAAATTCTACATCATAAGAGCTTCCTTTCACCATATTGGTTTCCGTATAGTTGTTGTTGGTTCTTTTTAAAGCATACAGCTTCCCGTTTTCAAGATCTCCAGGGGTGTTGGAAACATACATGATCAGCTGCCCTGCAGACTGATGTGATGATGAATAAGACTGGTCTTCGCCGATCACGATATACGTTTTTCCTCCTGAAATGTCTTTAGGAAGCGGAACCGCATTTTCCATGGAAGCTTTCCCCAATGCCGGTTTTACTCTGGTCTGGTCAGCTGCCTGAGAAGCCGGAGCCAATGGATTGATGGCATGAACCATACTTTCTTCACCCGATTCTCCGGCGGTAAGAAATGCACTGAATCCGTGAATTTCAGGAGTAGCAAGAGTCGCAGAACATAATCTGGTCATACCACCGATTCCGTTCAGAATATATTCCCCTTTAACAGGCCTGAATGTTTTATCTAAATAAACTCTTGAAACAGATTGTGTGAT
Source organism: Chryseobacterium sp. GTID13 (assembly GCF_056172655.1). NCBI lineage: Bacteria > Pseudomonadati > Bacteroidota > Flavobacteriia > Flavobacteriales > Weeksellaceae > Chryseobacterium > Chryseobacterium sp. GTID13. Next base: position 89,997 of record NZ_JAOCMB010000007.1, on the reverse strand, counting down.
CTCATGATTGGTAATCATTAAATAACCGTCGGAGTTAGGATCTTTCATAATTCCCATACCGTCCGGCTGACCTGCAAAAACGAAATTCGGAGTTCCTGTAAGAACATCAGAACTTGAAATAAGGGTAGTGATTTTCAGGTTTTCAAACCCGGTCATCCCATAGACGAATGCCGGTTCCTGCGAAAAGTTGTCAATCTTGATATTCTCATTGACAGGATTGGTTTCCTGTTGATTATTATCATCATTACAGCCCTGAAAAGCTATAGCAGCGAACAATAATGCTCCGATAGTTTTGTTAATTTTCATAATTACTTTTTTGAATTTCGATTGTAGCAAAACTAAAGGTCTAGTGTGAATTATATTTTACGGGGACGAAACAAATAGTTTAAGTTTAGGTAATGGTTTGTTAAGACAAGATCAATAATTAGAATGGTTATAAATAAAAAAAACTTCTGAAATTTTTCAGAAGTTTTTAATGTTTTATATTGAAATGACGTTTAATCCTAAATATTCAGTGCCTTCTGGTAAGCATTCTCCAAACCGTCAATATTTTTACCTCCGGCAGTTGCAAAACCCGGGTTTCCGCCGCCGCCGCCCTGGATTTCTTTCGCAAGATCTTTAACGATAGCTCCGGCCTGGTATTCTGCAGCAAGGTCATCAGACACTCCGACGGTGATCATTGGTTTTCCGTCAGCATCAGAAAGAATAACGGTTACGGATGAAGGGATCTCTCTTTTCAGCTGGAAAACAATATCTTTCACAGAACCTGCATCAAGGGAAGTTTTCTTCACCAGCAGCTGTTTGTTTCCTTTTTGCTCGTAAGCATTTTTCCAGTCTCCGATTTCTCCTTTTGCCTTTTCTTTTTTGAATCCTTCAACTTCAGCCTTTAATGAAGCATTTTCCTCCATCAGCTTTTCAATGGATTTTACTACATCTTTGGATTTCAATAATTGGGAAAGCTCAGTGATTTGTTTTTCCAGGTTTTTGAAATATTCCTCAGATTTATCTCCGGAAATGGCTTCAATTCTTCTGATTCCCGCAGCAGCAGAACTTTCAGAAACAATTTTGAAATGACCGATTTCGATGGTATTTTTTACATGGGTTCCTCCGCAAAGTTCTTTAGAGCTTCCGAACTGGATCATTCTCACATTGTCGCCATACTTCTCACCGAACAAAGCCATAGCTCCTTTATCCAAAGCTTTCTGAATTGGGATGCTTCTGAATTCCTGTAAGGCAATACTTTCCTTTATTTTATGATTTACTTTTTCTTCTACCAGAGCCAGTTCTTCTTCCGTCATTTTATTGAAATGAGAGAAATCGAAACGAAGGTAATCAGGGCCTACGTAAGAACCTTTCTGTTCCACGTGAGTTCCCAGAACCTCTCTCAGGGCTTCATGCAAAAGGTGGGTTACAGAGTGGTTGGCCTGCGAATTTTTTCTGTCGGCAGCATTAACTTTAGCATAGAAAACCGCTCCGGCGTCCTTAGGAAGACCATTGATCAAAGAGATAATCAGCCCGTTTTCTTTTTTCGTTTCTAAAACCTCAAAGCTTTCAACAGCATTTTCCAGAACTCCTTTATCCCCAACCTGACCTCCGCCTTCCGGATAGAAAGGAGAGTTGCTTAATACCACCTGGTAAAATTCCCCGTCTTTATTTTCTACTTTTCTGTATCTTGTAATATAAGTTTCAGCTTCAATCTGGTCATAACCTACAAAGTTTTCGCTTCTTTCCTCCAGTGTTACCCAATCGTACACTTTCTGGGCAGAATCAGCTTTTGAACGAAGTTTCTGTTTCTCCATTTCAGCTTTAAATCCATCTTCATCAATCGTCAAACCTTTTTCCTCAGCAATAATTCTCGTTAAATCATCCGGGAACCCGTAGGTATCATATAATTCAAAAACTTCTACACTTGGTAATACTTTTGACCCGTCTGCAATCGTTTGCTGAATTAATTTTTCAACTCTGATCAAACCATTCTCAATTGTTTTTAAGAATGAATCTTCTTCACTTTTAATGACTTCAGCAACCAGTTTTCCCTGTTTCTCAATTTCAGGGAAGAAAGGTCCCATCTGCTTCTGAAGCACGGCAACAAGTTTATAAAGAAAAGGCTCTTTCATGTCCAAAAAGCGGTAAGAATAAGAGATAGCTCTTCTTAAAATTCTTCTGATCACATATCCGGCACCTCCGTTTGAAGGCAATTGTCCGTCTGCAATAGCAAAAGCAACCGCTCTGATGTGGTCTACAACAACACGGATGGCAATATCTTTTTCGTCTTCTAAAATTCCGGTATATTTTTTACCTGAAAGTTCTTCCACTTTAGCAATAAGCGGAGTGAAAACATCTGTATCGTAATTGGAAGATTTCCCCTGAAGTGCCATACAAAGACGTTCGAAGCCCATTCCTGTATCCACATGCTGTGCAGGAAGTTTTTCAAGGGATTTATCTGCCTTTCTGTTGAATTCCATGAAAACCAGGTTCCAAACTTCCACTACCTGAGGATGGTCGTTATTGACTAATTCAAGTCCTGAAACTTTAGCTTTTTCTTCTTCACTTCTCAAATCAACATGGATTTCCGAGCATGGTCCGCAAGGCCCGCTTTCACCCATTTCCCAGAAATTATCTTTTTTGTTTCCGTTGATAATCCTGTCTTCAGAAATGTGTGATTTCCAGAAATCATAAGCGTCCTGGTCTCTTTCAAGGTTTTCGGAAGCATCCCCTTCGAAAATGGTTACATATAAGTTCTCTTTTGGAATTCCGAATACTTCAGTCAGTAATTCCCAGGCAAAAGCAATAGCATCTTTTTTGAAATAATCACCGAAAGACCAGTTCCCCAGCATTTCGAACATGGTGTGGTGATAAGTATCTCTACCTACATCATCCAGGTCATTGTGTTTTCCGGAAACTCTAAGACATTTCTGGGTGTCGGCAATTCTTGGGGCCATAGGGGTTTTGTAGCCTAAGAAAAAATCCTTGAACTGCGTCATTCCTGAGTTGGAAAACATAAGGGTAGGGTCGTCTTTCAGCACGATAGGAGCTGAAGGAACGATCAGGTGGTCTTTACTTTTAAAATAATCTAAAAATTTTTGACGTATCTCTTGTGATGTCATAGTACTGCTTTGCTTTTAAAACTATCAATTTTTGATAAGATGCAAATTTAATGTTTTTAGGCGATTTGTAATAATTTTATGCTATGTTTTGAATGGTGCAGGATATATGGAAATAATATTAATCTTATTTTCCAATATGTCATTGGGAGGAGTGTAGGCAACGAAGCTATCTCAATAATATTATTTAAAAACAAGGCCATTTCAATTCTATCTGCCCTAACAAATAACGAATATTTTAGAAAAAATATTTACCTTTCTGAAAATATTTAAAACAGATTGAAATCAAAAGCGCAAATACTGGCTCAGTGGATAATAGTAATTTTATTTGCTTATCCTGTCTTGATTATTTTCATCTATTTATTTAATGAATATATTACAAACTCTGTAATGTCTGTATTAGTGAATTTTTGTATTTATCTATTAATTCCAATGCTTATTGTAAGTTGGATATTAGCAGTTTGGAGTTTAAAGCTTGAAAGAAAAAATAAGATAAGGTATTTTGCATTACTTCTTACTGTACTATATTCCGTAATTTTTCTTCTGGTTTTATACGGAGCTAATCATATTAAAATGTGCTGATGACGAAAAACGAAACGCTGAAAAGCTGGGTAGAGCAATATTCGGAATCTCTTCTGAAAAGGGCAGTCTATCTGCTTTCAGACAGGACTGAAGCTGAAGATATAGTGCAGGAAGTTTTTTTGGCTGCATTTTCGTCTTACGCATCTTTTGAAGGGAAAAGCCAGCCGCTGACGTGGCTGAATGCTATTTTAAACAGAAAAGCCGCAGACTTTTACCGGAAGAAATATAAATCTGAACCCCAGATCAGCCTGGATCATTTTTTTGATGAAACCGGTTCCTGGAAAAATGATGGCGTTTTGAATGACTGGAATGTCTCAGAAAAAGAAACCGAGCTGCTGGATAATGATGATTTTAATAAAACCCTGGAGGACTGTATTGAGGATTTGCCCGCCAGATGGAAGATTCCGCTGAAAATGTATTACCTTCAGGAGAAAAAAGCACCGGAAGTGAGTCAGGAATTGCAGATTTCTGCGACTAACCTGTGGAAGGTTCTTCAGCGAAGCAGAATGCAGCTGAGGGAATGCCTGGATAATAACTGGTTTGCCAAACTATAACCATACCAAAACATGTTGAGAAAATTAATTCATATTCTGTTCCTGCCATGCAGCAAAGCAACCCTGCTGATGGAAAAGAGGAATGCACAGCTCATCTCCCGAAAGGAAGACCGACAGCTTTCCATGCACTTAAAAATCTGCAAGTGGTGCCGGGCTTATGAAGAAAAGCTGAAGATTTTAGATGATATTTTAAAAAGAAAACGTTTTCATAAAGAAAATATTGAAATAAATGATTCTGATATTCAGTCTTTTAAAAATAAAGTTTTAAATAAATTAGATATTTAGACAAAATACTGTCAGGATTTTGAAACGGTTCCGACTATACTTTTGAAAATAATAAAGTATCATTCAAAATCTAAAAGACATGAACGGAACATCATCAATTAACGTTGAATCTGCAACGTACAAATCAGGGTATTTTATTTCGCTTTTCGGAGCTGTACTCATTCTGCTCTGGATCGGAATATTCAAATTTACGCCCACAGAAGCTGCTGCCATCAAACCTCTGGTGGAAAACCATTTTCTTACTTTCTTCGTATATAAAATAGCAGGGATACAGACGGTGTCAAATGCTATCGGAGCGATAGAAATAATCATTGCATTACTTCTGGTATTTAGTGTGAAATTTGCATCTCTAAGGAAGTATGCCGCAATCGGAATGATAGTCACCTTTCTGGTAACGCTGAGCTATCTTTTTACAACCCCTGGAGTGTGGAAGGTTGTAGATGGAGTTCCTGTCACAGATTTCTTTATACTGAAGGATGTGATGCTGTTAGGATTTGGTTTAATGATCTTACAAACAATACAAAGTAATGGATAAAAAGAAAAAAATGAAAAATATATTTATCGTGCTCGGAATTATTCTGGGTGTCGCAGTTTTTGCTGCAGGATCGGGACTTTTTAAGAATTCTAAGTCCAAAGAATTAACAAAAGAAAAGGAAAATCAGGAAATTATGGATAATAAAAATGTAAGAGAAATTTATTTTGCAGGAGGATGTTTTTGGGGTACGGAACACTTTTTTCAGCAGATTCGCGGGGTTGTAGGAACTGAAGTAGGCTATGCCAACGGAAATACCCAGAACCCTACTTATGAGCAGGTGGTGAGCCATACTACAGGTTTTGCGGAAACAGTGAAAGTAAAATATGATCCTGACCAGGTTGATCTGAAGCTGCTGATTGATCTTTATTTTAAAACAATTGATCCTACAAGTCTTAACAAACAAGGAAACGACAGGGGAGACCAGTACAGAACGGGTATTTATTTCACAAATAAAAGAGACGAAACAGTTGTGAAAAATGAAGTATCGAAATTATCTGCCAATTATTCTCAGCCTGTAGTGGTAGAAACTGTTGAACTGAAAAACTTCTATAAAGCAGAAGACTATCATCAGGATTATCTGGATAAAAATCCGGGAGGGTATTGTCATATCGAACCGGGACTTTTTGAAATGGCTAAAAATGCGAACCCGCTTCCTAAAGTAAAATACCAGAAGCAGGACAAAAAAGTGTTAAAAGAAAAACTGACTGCAGAACAGTATAACGTGACTCAGGAAAATGCAACAGAAAGACCTTTCCAAAATGAATACTGGGACGAAACCCGTGAAGGAATTTACGTGGATATCACAACAGGTGAACCTTTATTTATTTCTACCGATAAATTTGAATCAGGCTGCGGATGGCCAAGCTTCTCAAAACCGATCACCAAAAAGCTGATCGAAGAAAAAATGGATAAATCTGCAGGAATGGTAAGAGTGGAAGTAAGAAGCAAAACCGGAGACGCCCACCTAGGACATGTTTTCACAGACGGTCCCGCGGATAAAGGAGGACTTCGATACTGTATCAACAGTGCTTCGCTGAAGTTCATACCGAAAGCAGAAATGGAGAAAAAAGGCTACGGAGATTATATCTCTCTGCTGGATAAAAAGTAATAGGAAGGAAGACCGCTGAAAAGCGGTCTTTGTTTTTTGCCTAGGCTAAAATATAAAACTCTCCTGCAGATTTACGGATGAAGCAGTTGTTTGTGTTTTATTAATTTAAACCTTATAGGTTTCTAAAACCTATAAGGTTTAATTATTTATATAATTAATAACCAAAGACAGGCCCCAAAATAAAATACCCTTTAGTACTGAATTTGAAATCTTTCTTTTATACTGAGCATTGAAAAATTCAAAAGGAACAGAAATCCAAAAATAATATAATACGCTTCTTTAGGAAGATGAGTTAAAAATTGCTGAACTTCATCAAAAAAAGTCACTTTATAAACTTCATTTATGCCAATGACATCATTGCAAAGGAGACATTCATATTCGGGGTCTATGGCATTTGGGTCAATATAATTAACAGTTGCAAATAAATGTCCAGTTTTCTCTAAATCATATGTATAGGTCTCCTGTTTGGCCATTGCCATATCATTCAATAAAGACGCAAAATCTCCATAAGTATTGCTTTTCTCTAAAATAAATTCAATTCCAGTATTTTTTTCATTTCTTTTTTGCAGATTTTTCATTTCCGAAACATAGAAAGCTGAATTTTCCTTAGCTTTATCAGGTTCAACTCTTATTTTTTTATAATTCCAGTTTCTGTAAGGTTCAAAGCTTAAAAGCGATTGTTTTTCTCCATTTTTCGCTTTTGCAGGAAGCCAGATATCAATAACATTGAGGTTTATTTCTTCAAACTTCCGGCTTCCATAATACCAGAACAGCAGCGGTATGAGTATAGCGCTGATCAAACCAGGGAAATAGTGAATTTTTTTCATATCAGTCTTTTTCTTTGAATCTGGAGATTTTTCTTAATGCTGAACATAGAGATATTCAAAAACAATAAAAAGCTGAATATCAAATAATAAGATTGTTTGGGCAACTGAAGAAGGTATTTCAGTTTTTCAACACCTTTATAGTTCTCATGCACTGTATAATGAATAGTAGCGGCTTCAGTTCCACAATCAATCCCTTGTCTTTTTTCAATCATATTTGGATCCTTATACTGATGAATGGCAAAAATATGGTTGGTTTTTTCTATATCTACACCATAAGATTCTTGTTTTGCCAATGCCATTGCATCAAATAAAGCAATAAGATCTTGCAGATTATTTTTATCTCCGATTACAAATTCAATTCCCGTCTCTTTTTCATTTCTAGCCTGAAGTTTTTTCAGTTCCGAAACATAATACTGCTGGTTTTGAAGAGCTGTATTAGGTTTTACCACAATTTTTTTGCAGTTCCAGTTCCTATAAGGTTCAAGCGTATTGTCTAAAGTATCATTGTATTTATGTTTTGCCGGAATTCCCAGGTCCATTACGGTATACTGCGGCTGAACCCTCTTATTTCCATAATACCAGAACAGCAGCGGAATGAGTATAGCGCTGATCAAACCAGGGAAGTAGTAAATTTTTTCATTCCTGTCCTTTTGATAAAATTAATGAAAAACCAAATACCTGGACAAGAAAGACTTCATTTTTAACATTATAGCTCTGTTAAAAACAAAAAAGTGATCCCATGGACCACTTAATCTTTAAATTTTTGAATCTTTTAATCTTTGAATTAAATTGTAAAACCTACCAATCCCTTTTTCTCAAAATCCAGTAAGACCCCAAAATAAAGATCACAGACCAGATAACGCAGGCGATCATACTTTCTGTAGGATAGTGGGCTTCATACTTTACGCCCATTACTTTGACAAGATTCAGGCGCATTAACGGGTTGGGAATCAGGTTGGACATACTTTCCAATGGTAAAAGACTGGTAATGAAGAAGTCATTCTCAAGGACTGCTTTTCTCTGTTCTCCCTGCATCCCGCTTAGTTTCTGGTAAGCTTCAATCCCTGTTAAGATCTTTTCAGCTACCCAATAGGCAAAGAAACCAAGGAATACGAACATAGATTTTCTTAGTAATATCGAAAGGAACATCAGGAAAGAGAAGAATGTAAACAGCTTCACAAAATAATTTCCGATATAATAAACTTCCTCATAAGTTTTTGCAGGATCAGTCACTTTGGAATATTGGTGACCCAAAAACATGGTGATGATAAATACAATCAGTGTAGAAACAGTTGTGAAAATGGTAATCGTTAAAAGTTTTGATTCTATAAACTCCTTTCTGCTCAGTCCATCGATGGTGTTTTGCTTAAACATTCTGTTGGTGAACTCCTGGGAGATTGAAAAAACAATAATCAGACCCAGGAAAATTTTCAACAGGGCAACAATCCATGTAGTGAAATTCCATATTTCCGGGAAATTATAAATTCCCTGTTCCTTTAAATTGATGGTTCCTCCAAAAATATCCAGATCTACCAGTCCGATAAATAAAAGAGCAATCAGAATGGCAAAGTAAAGGATGGTGAAAATCTTGAACGGTCTGTAGTTCAGATTTTTATAATATTCTAGTTTGAGTAATTTAAGCATGGGTATTCGTGTTTTTTACAAGTTCAAGGAATTGGGTCTCCAGAGACAGTTTTTTCTTCGTTAAATGAGAAAGATAGATTCCCTTTTCGGCAAGCTTCTGGTTTAATGTGGAAGCAGATACCGATGCATCTTCACGAATCTGGGCTTTAATGATCTCACCTTCGGTTTTCACGGCACTGAACCATTGAAGGTCTTGCAGGGCACTTAAAAGCAGTGTATTATTATCAGCTTTTAACTCAAAATAACCGTTATTGGCAGTCATTTCATCCACTCTTCCGCTGTAGATGGCATTTCCTTCCTTTAAAACAATGACGTGGCTGCATATCTTTTCGATTTCGTCCAGAAGGTGGCTGGCGATGATAATGTAATGCCTTGTCTGGCAATATTGCTGATGATCTCACGGATCTGGATAATTCCTTCAGGATCCAGTCCGTTGGTAGGCTCGTCAAGGATCATCACCTCCGGATTGTTCAGCATGGCCGATGCGATGGACAGGCGCTGCTTCATCCCCAGAGAATAGGTTTTGAAAGCATCTTTTTTCTGTCCAGAAGACCTACTGTTTTTAAGACTTCATCAATTCTTGTATGAGGAGTTCCTTTGATCTCGGTTACAATCTTAAGATTGGTTTCAGCGTCCAGGTAAGGGTAAAAATTGGGCTGTTCTATAATAGCTCCTATCTTCTTCAGAGTATCCGGGTCCGTCCCTTTTTTGCCAAACCAGTACCAGTCTCCGCTGGTTGGGTTGATCGTAGACAGCAGCATTCCGAAAGTAGTAGATTTTCCGCTTCCGTTGGGACCTAATAAACCATAGACATTTCCTTTTTCTACATCAAAGGAAATATTATTCACCACAGTCCTTTTGAATTTTTTTGTTAAATTCTTTACTGACAAAATTTTTTCCATGTAATTTGTTTTACATAGTAGTAGTCTGTATAACTCAAGGATTGTTACAGCCCGTGTTTTATTTTGAATCATTAAGATACAGTGAAATGTAATCATCATCATCCTGTTATTGTCTTAATGGTGTAACTATTTTCCCTGAATAGAGACCCATTGAAAAACAATTACTTAAAAAATAACTATGAATACCCTTAAATGGATAAAAAGAATACTGATGGCCCTGCTCTTGATCATCTTCCTTTTGTTGATGGCCGGATTTGTTTATGAAAGAATATCACGTTCAATAGCTGAAAAAATAAAGCCTGACGGGCAATTTGCAGAAGTTGAAAACCACAAGATGCATTACCTGCAGCAAGGGAAAGGAGGTCCTACAGTAGTTTTTGAAACCGCTTTCGATCCTGCGGGGCATTTGCAATGGTATCATATTCAGCAGGATCTTCCGAAATCCTATACCACATTTTCCTATGACAGATCGGGGATTTTATGGAGTGAAAGAGGGACAAATTCCAAAACAGGCGATAAAATGGCCGAAGAACTTCATACACTTCTGGAGAAATCCAGGGCTCCCAAACCTTATATTCTGGTTGGGCATTCTTTCGGAGGGATGCTTACCCGGTTTTTTGTTCAGAAATACCCGCAGGACGTTGCCGGAGTGATCCTGGTAGACAGCCAGTATCCTGCTGATGAAAAATACCTGTCCCCGCAATTATATAAAATGGTTAATCAAGGCCTGCCGGGCGGAATTTTAAAATTTGCCAATACATTCGGGGCGGCAAGACTTATGTTTAAAAATATGTTTCCGGCAAATGCCCGATACCAATATCAGAATTCTGTGATGCCGGCCCTGCTTTACAAAAGTGCCGATGCTACACTGGAAGAGCAGGATCACATGAAATCTGTTAAAACAGAAGCAGCGGTCATCAATACCTTTGGCTCTGTTCCTTTGTATGTTATTACGGCAGGAGATAAAACAAAATATGACAGCTTCATTAAAGATCAGAAAATAAAAAATGAAATGCTGGGAGCATGGGACAGGATGCAGAAAGATTTGCTGAATTTATCCACTGACAGCAAACAGATTATAGCTGAAAAAAGTGGTCATTATATCAATCAGGATCAGCCGGAAGTAATAGAAAAAGCGGTGAATGATATGGTTGAGAAAGTTTCCGTTCAATAAAGAACTCCCGGGATATGTTGCGTTTTTCTGCCAGCTTTAGCGGAATATGAATATTTATTTTACCATATTTTCAATTATTTATTAAGATTAAAATATTAAATTTGATTGAATTAATCGGTAGTTTATGAAGTTAATTGAGTTAGCTAAAGAGCTGAATGTTTCCGCAGAAGCCATCAAGCAGTTTATCCAGGATTTTGACCTTGAGCTTGGTGAATGCATCAGTACCAACTTTGAAGTGAAAGAAGATTTTGAAAAATTTGCCCGTGAGAATATGGATTTTTTAAAGCTTTATGAAGAAGATCTGGACAAAAATAAAACCGTGGAGCAGATCGCTGAGGTGATCAATCAGCCCAAGGAGAAAGTGGAAAAAGCTATCAAGGAGACCAATCCCAATATTTTTGATAACGGATTTTTCCGCTCATCGATCTCAAGCTATGGCATCGATAATAAGCTTGGTGGGAATTACCAGTTCGTCTATGACTATTTTGGACAGAAAACCAGTCTGAAGTACAGAGACTTTATTGGCTACAGGGATTTGTTCTTTTATATATCAGGCGTTTTGGAGCCCTTCCTGAATCCTCAGCAGATCAAAGACTGGGGAATTCACAAACCTGCGGGAATTGTCCTGTACGGACCTCCGGGAAGCGGAAAAATTTTCTGGGCAAACAAAATCGCAGAGATTATCGGATACCAATTTAAAGAAGTCAAAAAACATTATCTGGGAACCTCTTTCATAGACGGCAATAAAACCAATTTCAATGATTTTCTGCTCACCATGATGAAAGAAGAGAAAGTGTTGCTTTTTCTTGATGATTTCGATGAGATCATGATGGAAAGGAGGGCAGAAACAGACCTTGCTTCCTGCAATCTGGAAACCCAGGAACTGATCCTGCATTACATCGGCAAATTTGAAAAAGAAGAACTGCTGATGGTAGGCTCTGCAAATTCTGTTTCGGAGATTGATGAAGAAATTCTTGCTCCCGGAAGATTTGATGTGATGATCCCGATATTCCCACCCAATGCAGCAGAACGTTCGGAAATTATTCTGTATGCGATGACCAAAGAGCTTGAAGAAGATTCCCTGCTATATAAAATCCTCAAAAAGAACAAAGCCGACAAAGTTCCGTTCTGGCATGAAGTAGCATCCAAAATGAAGGCATTCAGCAATACCATGCTGATTGATTTTACACAAAGTCTTAAAAAACGGCTAAAAAATCAGTACCAGCGAACCCGAAATGAAAACATTCAGATTGATCAGCAACTTTTAGATGCAGCATTACGGGATGCAGCCGGAAAACTTACTGAAGAATATCTGGATCAGGTCGCAAGATTCCTTGCAGATGCGATTATCAATAATTTCGATGAATTCAAATTCAGAATTCAGGCTTTGAAAAAAGAACTGGATACTTATAAAGCTGTAGAAGAGCCGCGAAGAGCAATTGGATTCCAGCATAATGAGGAAGAGGACGGTAAGTCACAGGGGTAACGCGGTAGTTGGTTGCGGGATTCGGGATTCGAGTTGGAGTGTTTTAGAGTTTGAGGGTGAGTGAGTATTAGAGCTGTAGAGTTTTAGAGTTGAAGTGTTTTTAATGTATGGTTGAAGCTTTGCAACACTATGAGTACTTTTTAATGCCTAAGCTTAAATTTGTACCTGCATCTTACATCTACTATCTAAATACCTCAGTCTGAAATCTGAAATCTAGAATCTGACACCTAAATCATCATTAATACATAAATACCTTTTACATTTTACAAAAAAATGAACAGCATCTGGGAACTCGAAACCTTCTACAGGAAAAGAGATATGGTTATCATTGGTGCCGGATTTTCCGGGCTTTGGACAGCTATATCCATTAAAGAGAAATATCCGGAAAAATCTGTTCTCATTACTGAAAGAAATACAATTCCGCTGGGAGCTTCAACCCGTAATGCAGGTTTCGCATGCTTTGGAAGCCTTACAGAAGTGATTGCCGATTCTCAGAAAATGGGATGGGAAAAAACTTTGGAACTGGTTAAAATGAGGTTCGAAGGGCTCCAGAAAATCAGAAGCTATTTTAAGAGTAACGAAATAGATTTTGAACTGAGCGGTGGATATGAAATTTTAAATAACAGTGAACCCTTACAGCATTTAGATACTGTAAATGAAAAGCTGAAAACAATAACAAACCTTGAGCAGACCTATATCCTTAATCAGGAAAAAATAGCAGAATTCGGTCTCGGAAAATCTGAATTTCTGATTGAAAATCCCTGTGAAGGAAGCCTGCATTCCGGGAAGTTATTGCAAAAACTCCTTGAAAAATGCCATGAACTGAAAATTGAATTTCTTTTTGGAACCGGCGCGAAAAAGATTGATGAAAATCAGGATGAGATAGAGATCCATATTTCGGAAGGCCTTACTGTAAAGGCTGATAAAATGATTTACTGCACCAACGCATTCAGTTCAAGATTTCTTGAAAAAGAGGAAATTATTCCTGCACGCGGACAGATTCTTTTAACGGAACCCATTGACGGACTGAAACTCAGGGGAACTTTCCATTATGATGAAGGATTTTATTATTTCAGGAACTTAGGAAACAGAGTTCTGCTGGGTGGCGGACGAAATCAGGATTTTAAAACCGAAGAAACCACAGATTTTGAAACCACAGAATTTCTGCAAAAGCATTTGGAAAATTTTTTACGGAACGTCATTTTGCCCGGGCAGGATTTTAAGATCGCGCTTCGCTGGTCTGGAATTATGGCGATGGGTTCAGAAAAAACGCCTATTGTAAAACAACTTTCAGAAAGACAGTTCTGCGCCGTAAGGCTTTCCGGGATGGGAGTGGCACTGGCCCCGAAAATAGGAGAGATGGTGGCTGAAATGATTTAAAGTAGAGCTGATATTAAATCAACAACCTATAAAATTTATAAAAATAATTTTCTTAAAAATGAATATATCATGCAGAAATGAAATTCATGGATGTAAAATATTATATTTGTATAAATTCAATTCAAATGAAAAAAAAGTACTAGGGTTTTTATTACTTTTGTTAAATATAGTATCCTATGCTCAGTTTTCTGTAAATGAGGGGTTTGAAGATCCTTCAACTCCGGCAGGATGGAGCTATTCCGGATTTGAGAGAATTTCTTCCGCGAATAGTATACCATGCAGTGGAGACGGTGCAATACTTTCGCATCTTTCTTCTGCTTTACAGACAGCTTCCGCGCTCTATTCGATAGCAAATTCTAATGGCCTTACGGTTTCCATATCATTTAAGTATAGAGTTATAGCAACAGATCCTGCAAATCCCGCAGTGAATGGAAATATAAAAGTGGAATATTCAGCAAGCGGTTCTGCAAATAATTTTCAATTAGTAGGTTCTCAGATTGATTTAACAAATCCTTCAGCTGCATGTGTAACTTTTACAGGAACGGTTCCGGGAAACTTTTCAGGAGGTAGTAACAGATTTAGAATTACTGCCAATAATGTTGGTTCAGGTGACTGGAAGCTGATCATTGATGATGTAGTTCTTACACAGACTATTCCTTGTCTTTCCACTATGGTAGATCATGTTACTAATTTGACCCATAATAGTGCTGTTATAAATTGGTTTATTAGTGGTAATTCATCTCCTGTAAATAATTTAGATGTATATTACAGCACAAATAATACTTTGCCTACCCCTACTACACCACCAACAATTAGTGGAGTTTCAGGATTATCCCTCCTTCTGAGTGGGCTATTACCTCATACAACATATAAGATTTATATGAGAGCTCATTGTAATTCAGGAATTAGTAGTTGGGGATCTGGTTATACATTGACGACTCCTTGTTCTAGTGATGTGCCATATAATGAGGATTTTGAGCAAACTGGAGTAACTTCAATACCTCCATGTACAGCAGTAGAAGCAATTCCATATTATGCCAATTCTTGGAGGGTAACTACAATTGCTTCAGGTTGGGACTTCGCTCCAGGTAAAGTGTTGTATGTGAATTTTGATAATGTTTCAGTGAACACTTGGTGGTATACTCCAAAGCTTAGTCTTCAGGCAGGAGTTAATTATGTTTTAAAATTTAAAAAGGGAAACGAAAACATCAAGGATGCAGTAAATCATCGGATGAAAGTGGCATATGGTACTGCTGCTAATTCTACTTCTATGACGAATATTATAAAAGATTTTACAGCCGTTCAAACTACTAATGCAGAAACTGAAATTGTCTATTTTACACCTGTGTCAACCGGGGAATATTTCTTTGGATTTAATGGTTATACCCCCACAGGAACTACGGGAAAAGGCATGCTTAACATTGATGATATTAGTATTAATATATCAAATTGTCTGATTCCTGATACCGTTTCGGTAGGGTCGATCACTCAAAATAGCGCAGTTGTAAATTGGAATGCATCAGTTTCAAATCCTGTTGAAGGGTATGATTTATATTATAGCACGAGCTATGTTGAACCTACAGAATCAACCATACCAAGTTATCAAGGAATTTCAGGAGTTTCACAGAATCTGTCATCCTTAACTCCAGGTAAAAGATACTACGTATGGGTAAGAAGCAGATGTTCTTCTTCCCAATTCAGCGACTGGAAAGGAACAAGTTTCTTTGCTGGTTGTGAACCTTCTTACAGTGTTCCTTATATAGAGGATTTTGAAGGGAGCATTGCTGGAAGTATACCCAACTGTACAATATTACAAAGTGAAGACTCTCGAAATAATTGGACTGTCTATAATAATTATTATTACTCTTCAATGGGTGGGAATTCTATATATTGGCCGGGTAAAGCTTTTCATTTTAATGATGTTACCAATACCTTTTCTTGGTTTTTCACACCTGGTATAAATTTGGAATCAGGAAAACAATATAAGATAAGTTATAAATATGGTAAAGGAACCACTCTTGCTTATGACAAATTAAAAGTGGCATACGGAGCTTCACCAGCATCGACTTCAATGACAACAGTTTTGGCGGATTATCAGTCTTTGCCAGGCAGCGGTTTTGCCGAACATATTTTTACTGTACCGGTTAATGGAATTTACTATTTCGGGTTTGATGCATATGCTAATGGATTTATACGTGCTTTGGCCATTGATAATATCAAAATAATAGAGACTAATGTTTTAGCGGTAGAAGATATTAATAAAAAGGACGATCTGAATATTTATCCAAATCCTTTTACAGATGTGTTAAATATTACAGATATTAAAAATGTTAAGTCTATTAAAGTTCATGATCTTTCAGGAAAACTAATTAAAACTTTAGCACCCTCAAAAGAGCTTGATTTAAAAGAATTTTATGAAGGTGTTTATCTTATTTTATTGCAATATAAAGATGGCACCGTTAAAACCTTTAAAGCCATAAAAAATAAATAATTAAAAATATCAGAGATAGTAAAAACCTTTCGCTCATATTTTAATTTATTGAATAAATTAATTCTTTTTGATAAGGTTATACATATTAACAAATATAAAAAGGTTTTGATGAAGTAGCTTATTCTTCATTACTCATAATTTTATCCGTATTTTTGTATAAAATAAAAAATTCGTGATCAACAACGACCAGATAAAAGAAGTACAGGCCAGAATCGGCGATTTATATAAATACCTTCAGATCGAAAAAAGAAGATAGAAATAGCCAATGATGATGAAAAAACCGCTGCTCCCGAATTTTGGGATAATCCAAAAGAAGCAGAGGTATTTCTGAAGCAGCTCCGTTCCAAAAAAATGGGTGGAAGATTATGAAGAAATCAGTACCCAGTTTGAAGATCTTCAGGTGCTGGCAGAATTTGCCAAAGAAGATCCCGATTCTGAAAAAGAGCTGGATGAAACTTTCCCACAGCTTGTAGAGAAAATAGAAGACCTTGAATTTAAAAATATGCTTTCCAATGAGGGCGACGAACTTTCTGCGGTGCTTCAGATTACTGCGGGAGCCGGAGGTACGGAAAGTTGCGACTGGGCTTCAATGCTGATGAGAATGTATACCATGTGGGCTGAAAAGCAAGGGTATAAGATCCGTGAGCTTAACTATCAGGAAGGTGATGTAGCCGGGGTGAAAACTGTTACCCTCGAAATTGATGGTGAATATGCTTTCGGATACCTGAAAGGAGAGAACGGAGTGCACAGGCTGGTGAGAATTTCACCATTTGACAGTAATGCAAAACGGCATACCAGTTTCGTTTCCGTCTATGTTTATCCGTTGGTGGATGATACTATTGAAATCAATATCAATCCTGCCGATATTTCATTTGAGACCATGAGGTCTTCCGGAGCCGGTGGACAGAACGTTAACAAGGTAGAAACCGCCGTACGTCTTCGCCACGCACCGACCGGAATTATCATTGAAAACTCCGAATCCCGTTCTCAGCTTCAAAACAAAGAAAAAGCCATGCAGCTCCTTCGTTCAAGACTCTATGAAATGGAGCTTGAAGCCCGTATGAAAGCAAGAAACGAGATAGAAGCCAACAAAATGAAAATAGAGTGGGGCAGCCAGATCAGAAACTATGTGATGCATCCGTATAAATTGGTAAAAGACGTCCGCTCTGCTTACGAAACTTCGGATGTGGATTCCGTGATGAACGGAAATATCACACCATTTCTGAAAGCCTTTCTGATGGCTGATGGAACTGCAGTTTCAGACGATGATATGGACTTGTAAAATATCATGCCCGGATTTTAGTTAAAAACTTATAATTAATTTTTGTTTCAGACTTTTTACGCTTATTTTTGTTGTTAATCGTTATATATGGAAGATTTCAATAGCTGGAAGGATTTACTGAATCCCGAGTTTTACATTAAAATGGGTGGGTTCTGGCTTATTTTATTTATTATTTTCGCAGAAACAGGTCTTTTTGTAGGTTTTTTCTTACCTGGAGACTCATTACTGTTTGTGTCGGGCATTTATGCAGTTGAAATCATCAAAGAGACTTTTGGCTCCACCGGGAGCGATTTCTTGGATACCACTATTCTTGCTTCATGTGTAGCGCTTGCCGCCATTATAGGAAACGAAATAGGTTATTATTTTGGGGTGAAAACAGGTCCTGCTTTATACAAAAAGCAAGACACAATGCTTTTCAAGAAAAAATATCTTTATCAGGCTCATGATTTTTTTGAAAAACATGGGGCGTTGGCCATCATTATGGCCAGATTTTTACCGGTGGTAAGAACATTTACCCCTATTGTTGCCGGGATTGTAAAAATGGATAAAAAAGAGTTTTTAAGGGATAATATTATCGGAGCAGTACTTTGGTCATTTATCCTGATCTTTGCAGGGCATTATCTGGACAAACTTTTCCAGGAGCAGTTTGGTATCAATTTAAAAGAAAAGCTGGAACTGATTATCATCGTTATTGTTCTGATAACCACACTTCCTGTGATTATCAAATTTGTTTTTGGTAAAAAAGAAGATTTTTCAAAATACGAGGATAAAGATCTTGAATAAGAAATAATATTGAAAATATAGATAACCTGCTTTCCCGCAGGTTATTTTTTTATCCATTCCAGAATATTCGGATAGATGATGCTGTCTCTTTTTATTTTGCTGAAAAACCTGGGAGCATGACCTGTTCTTTTCATAAACACAAGCTTGTGGGGTACATTCTGTTTCGTAAGCGCAGAATCCATGGAAATACCCTGATGCTGGTTGACAAGAAAATCATTATTTCCCTGAAACAGTAATGTGGGAACATTGGATATATTGGCGATCGGGCTTGCTTCTTTAAAGGCTTCAGATACATTTTTGCGGTCAAATTTCGTTCCTACCACTTTCTGGAAGGTTGGAGAAGTGTATTTGGAATAGAATGAATTCAGGTATTCCGGACTGTAAAAATCTGTAGGACCGCTCATGGAAACGATCTTTTTGATCTGTTCAGGATGTTTGTAGCCGTAGAGTAGGGCAAGATGCCCGCCTGCACTTTCTCCCAGAAGAATATAATTGTCAGGCAGAAGTTCAGCTTTTTCGGCCAGAGAATTAAACTTGTTGATTGCCAATCCGATATCTTCCAGCTGTTGTTTGTAAGTAATGTTTTTCCGTTTAGATACCAATCTGTAATTCATGTTGATACTTGGGATTTTGTTTTCAAACAGCATTTTCTGAATCTGGATCATATGTTCCTTTTTTCCGAGAGTCCAGGCGCCTCCATGTACGATCAGAACTACAGGAGCATCTTGTGCGTAATCCAACGGAAGAAAAACATCCATTTTCTGTCTTTTATGCTCTCCGTATTTTAAATTGTATATTTTCTGCTGGCCGCCGGTACCTACCCAAACCCTGAATTTGGTATTGCAGGACTGTAACAGGAAACTGAGGCATCCTACAACAAAAAAATGGTATCTGAGAATCAGCTTTTTCATTAATTAAATGTAAAAAAAAGTTACGGAATACAATATTTTTGAAAGATGATGTTTGACAGTTCAGGCTCCGTTATTAAAGCTTTTCAGCCGTTTGGGATGCAAGCCCCTTTTTGATTGTTATAATATCTTTTTCTCCATTCTTTAGAGTGAATGTGATTTCCGTATCATCATCGGCAAGGAAAAAGACATCTTCTTTTTCAGCCAGCATTCTCACTTTAGGATCATTATTATTCTGAATAAAAAGCTGTCCGTTTTCATATAAAATATGGATAATGCTGTTTTCCGGTAAGGCATAATCGCCCGCATACCTTTTAAGTAATGAAGCATCCAGAGCTACTTCTTTCTTAGGTTTCGGAAGATCAAAAGGCTGGTCTAAAAGAGCGGCTAAAATTGTATTGCCTGCTTTTTCCAGTTTTTTACTCGTAATATTGTTAAGCAGTATGATGCAGATATCATCCTCAGGAAGCATCGCAAAATAGCTTGTTGAACCTTCTATATTCCCACCGTGATTGATCAGTTTTTTTCCGTAGAGATCATCGATAAACCAGCCGTAACCATAACCGCTAAGAAATGGAGTAGTCATTTTTCTGAATGATTCTTTCGAAACAATTTTATAGTTTTTGAGCCCCTGGTAATATTTATACAGGTCTTCAGCAGTACTGTAAATCTGTCCTGCCGGGCCGGTTAATTCAGGATTCCATATCTCCGTTTTTTCATGCTTTGTTTTTGACAGGTACGAATAAGGAACTGTTTTATATGGGCTTTTCAGTGCCAAATAATCAAAGCCTGTATGAGTCATTTTCAGTGGATCCAAAATGATTTTTCTTACGGCATCTTCATAAGAAAGACCTGTAACTTTTTCAATAATAATTCCGAGCAGAATATACCCGGAATTGGTATAGGAAAACCGGGTGCCCGGCTCGAAATCTAAAGGTTCATCTTTAAAAAAGAAAGTTCCTTATTTTGAGTAATTTTCTCTCCGGTATGAAGAAGCCGGAAGTATTCCTTATTGCGTAATGGCTCATAAATTCCCGAAGTATGGGTAAGAAGGTTCTCAATAGTAATTTCATTTCCCCTGGGATAATCTGCAATGAATTTGGAGACAGGATCTTTCACAGATAGTTTTCCTTCTTCACTGAGTTTTATAATAGTTAATGCAGTAAAAGATTTGGTTAAAGAAGCAATCTGAAAAATGCTTTCATTCCGGTTTGGAATCTTATTTTCCGCATCCTGCCAGCCATAAGGTTTTTCGAAAATGGTTGAATTGTGATAGTGGATCAATGCAGTTCCGTTAAATTTATTGACATCTGCATATGCCTTGATAATACTGTCAGTTTCCTTTTTTTCTTTTCTACACTTTCTCTTTTTATAGTCGCTTTATTTTGTGCTTTTAAAGGAAAACAGAATAGGCAGAATATAAAACTTATTCCTAAAAACAGTATACGGAACTTGTTGAGCATGATTATTGTTTTAAAACAGAGTAAAAGTAAGCAGAGTTTTTTCAAATAGTACGTTTATAGGCAGAAAATATTTAAAATTAATATACAGAATCAAATAAAAATAGATTTTAATAATTATTTTTGCCCGACTTAACATATATTAAAAAAATATTAAAATAATATGGCATCTGGTTTTTTTGCAATTTTAGATGATATTGCAGCACTGATGGATGATGTGGCCGTTACAAGTAAAATAGCTACGCAGAAAACAGCAGGTATCCTTGGTGATGATCTGGCAGTAAATGCAGAGAAGGCTACAGGTTTTCTTTCCTCAAGGGAAATTCCGGTCTTATGGGCCATTACAAAAGGATCTTTTATCAATAAGCTCATTATTCTTCCTATTGTATTTCTTCTCAACTGGCTCTATGCTCCGGCGATCAATTATGTGTTGATCCTGGGAGGATTATATCTGTCTTTTGAAGGTGTTGAAAAAATCATAGAATTTCTTTTCCACCGCGATAAAAAAGGCCATGAAGTAGTAGAAGAAATTGCAGAAGACGAAAGAAGTGATGAGGAAATAGAAAAAGCAAAGGTAAAATCGGCCATTACCACAGATTTTATTTTATCCATTGAGATTGTCATTATCGCTTTAGGAACAGTTTTGGAAGAAAGCCACCCTTTTATTACACAGATTTTGGTAACGAGTCTGGTTGCCTTTATAGCGACAGTGGGAGTTTACGGTATAGTTGCCTTAATTGTAAGGATGGATGATGCAGGATTCAAATTAATCAAAAAAAGTAATGACAAAGGCTTCTTTGGAAAGCTAGGGCATTTATTGGTGAAAGCATTACCAATTGTCATTAAAGCTTTGGGAGTTATCGGAACGATTGCTTTGATTATGGTTGCCGGCGGTATTTTTGCACACAGAATAGAATTTCTTCACCATGTTTTGCCTTCCTGGTCCTCTAATGAGATTCTTACTATAGTAAAAGAAATTATTCTTGGTCTTGCAGGAGGTTTATTTGCTGTTGCCCTTTTTACAATGGGGAAGGGTGTTGTTTCTTTAGTGAAAAAGAAATAGAATTTATATAAATCTAAAAATTTTCGGCGCGGCTTCGTAGAAGCCGCGCCGAAAATTTTAGTAGCAAAAAAGAGGCTTAAAAAGCCTCTTTTTAAATATTTTTAATTGAATAAATCTTTTACTTTATCAAAAAAAGTTTTTTCCTTTCCGGAAGGTTCTGCAACCATTTCGCCGCTTGACATCTGTTTTTCAAAGAAATCTTTCTGGTCTTTCGTAAGCTTCTGAGGAGTCCATACATTAATGTGGATGAACATATCACCTTTTCCGTAGCTGTCGATGCTTGGAAGGCCTTTTCCTGCCAGTCTGAGGATCTTTCCGGACTGAGTTCCCGGATCAACGGTAATTTTTACTTTTCCGCCTACCGTAGGAACTTCTTTTGGTTCCTAAAGCTGCTTCTGCAAAAGAAACATATAATTCCTGATGAAGATTATCACCTTCTCTCTTGATGGTTTTATCTACTTCCTCTTCAATGATCACCAATAAGTCTCCCGGAATTCCGCCGAAAGGGGCATCATTTCCTTTTCCTCTTACATTAAGCTGGATGCCGTCTCTGGCTCCTGCCGGAATATTGATGGAAATTTCTTCCTCATCCTTGATTAATCCCTGTGCATTAGCACCTGCAGGAATTTTATCTGCAACTTTCCCGATTCCCTGGCAAGTACCGCAGGTAGTCTGGGTCTGCATCTGTCCGAACATCGTGTTCATTACTTTAAGCTGAACACCGGAACCGTTACAGGTAGGACATACTTTTGAAGTCGCCCCTTCTGCCATTTTCATTTTCTTTACTTTGATGGTTTTCTGGGTTCCGTTCACCATTTCTTCAAGATTCAGCTTAATTCTGATTCTCAAATTGGAGCCCTTCACCTGCTGGCGTCCGCCGCCATTTCCACCAAAGCCTCCGAAGCCTCCACCGAAAATATCTCCAAACTGGCTGAAAATATCTTCCATGTTCATCCCTCCGCCGAAGCCTCCGCCTCCGAAACCTCCGTTACCACCCATTCCGGCATGGCCAAACTGGTCGTATCTTGCACGTTTCTGATCGTCGCTTAGTACTTCATAGGCCTCGGCAGCTTCCTTGAATTTCTCCTCAGCTTCCTTATCTCCCGGATTCTTATCAGGGTGATATTTAATGGCCATTTTTCGGTACGCTTTCTTTATTTCGTCGGAAGATGCAGATTTACTGATCTCAAGAACTTCGTAATAATCTCTTTTTGACATATTGATTATAATTGATTATTGATAAATGATAATTGAAGCCTATTGCTAATAGTTTGAAACCTGCTGTCAATCAATTATCTCTCATCATTTATCATTTATTTACTATTAGTTTCCTGTTACTACTTTTGCAAAACGGATCACTTTATCATTCAAAGTATATCCTGTTTCAATAACATCTACGATTTTGCCTTTCAGATCTTCAGATGGGGCAGGAATCTGGGTAATAGCTTCATGATAGTCAACATTGAATGCATCACCTGCATTTACCTCCATCGCTTTTAAACCTTTTTCAGTAAGTCTGTTCTTAAATTTCTGATAGATCAGCTCTACTCCCTGAAGGTCTGATGCATTGCCGTTTTTAGCAATTTCTTTTAAAGCTCTTTCAAAATCATCTAAAATTCCGAGCATAGAGATCATCAGATCCTGGTTGGCATATTGGAAGAATTCCATCTTCTCTTTTGCCGTTCTTTTTTTATAATTTTCGAATTCAGCGTATAATCTGATGTAACGGTCTTTTTCTTCTGCCAAAAGTTCCTCTGCAGAAGGTTTTGCTGTCACATTTTCTTCAGATACAGCTTCGTTCTGAATGTTGTTTTCTTCCTGATTATTGATGCTTTCTTCGTTAATATCCTGATTTTCCATAATTCAATATTTATTTAAAGAATTGTTTGACAAAGAACCTGCCAAATGCAAAAAATGGACATTAAGGCAGAAAAAGGAATGAAGAGTGAAGTGTGAATGGTCAATTTTGCTTCGCAAGTGAATAGTGAATTGTTGGGATTAGAAATTCACCATTGACAATTGACTATTCACGGTAATTCATTATTCTTTGGTTGTGAATGGTCAATTTTGCTATGCAAGTGAATAGTGAATTGTGGGACTAAAAATTCACCATTGACGATTGACAGTTCACCCAATTATACTTCTATCCCGTAAATGTTTGGTAAAGCAGATAAAGGTTTAGAACAATGATGATAACCGAAATAATCCAGACTGCTATTTTTAACCAAGGTTTGTTGACAAATTCCCCCATTTTAGCCTTATCGTTGGTAAACATAACTAATGGCACAACTGCAAAACTCAGCTGCATGGATAAAATGACCTGGCTTAAAACCAACAAATCGGTTGTTCCCTTTTCACCATAGAGGATTGTCACTATTAAAGCGGGAATTACAGCAATCAGTCTTGTAATTAATCTTCTGAGCCATGGTTTTAACCTGATATTGAGGAAACCTTCCATGACAATCTGTCCCGCAAGAGTTCCCGTAAGCGTAGAATTTTGTCCTGACGCCAATAAAGCAATGGCAAAAGCAATACTTGCCATAGAGGCTCCTAATATGGGAGTAAGCATCTTGTAGGCATCGTGAATATCTGCTACATGCTTATTTCCTGTAGTATGGAAGGTTGCTGCGGCCAGAATAAGAATAGCTGCATTGATAAAGAAAGCCAACATGAGTGAAACCGTACTGTCGATAGTTGCAAATTTTATGGCTTCCTTTTTTCCTTCTTTATCCCTTGGATAATCTCTTGTCTGGACAATGCTGCTGTGGAGGTATAAATTATGAGGCATAACGGTAGCTCCCAGAATTCCGATCGCAATATAAAGCATGGCCGGATTTTGAATGATTTCCTTTTGAGGAACCAATCCGCCAAGAATCTCATTAAAGGCCGGCTGCGAAATGACAATTTCATAAATAAAGCATGCAAGAATGATAAAAATAAGTCCGCCGACAATACTTTCTATCCATCTGAAGCCTTTAGCCTGAAGTAAAAGAATGATGAGAACATCTACGGTTGTTATGACAATTCCCCAGGTTAAAGGAATATGAAAAAGAAGATTTAATGCTATGGCAGATCCAATTACCTCGGCGAGGTCACACGCTGCAATGGCTATTTCACAGAACATCCATAAAATGAAATTAGTAGCGGGATTAAAATGGTCACGGCAGGCCTGTGCAAGATCTCTTTCGGCAACAACACCTAATTTTACAGATAAGTGCTGTAAAACCATTGCGAAAATGTTTGAAATAAGAATTACCGAAAGCAGGGTATATCCAAACTGTGCCCCGCCTGCAATATCCGTGGCCCAGTTTCCCGGATCCATGTATCCAACGGCAATCATCAGCCCAGGTCCGGCAAAAGCAAGATACTTTCTCCAAAACGGGGCATTTCGGGGAACTTTTATAGAGGAATATACCTCAGAGAGGGAATGTGATGTTTTATCTTTACGCCAGGCGTTATTTAATTTGAAATTCATAAATGTTAGAAATGACTAACAAATTTAATTAAATAAATATAAATATGAAAGCCATGAAATAAAAAAAATCCCGGAAACTAGTTTCCGGGATCCTATTTTTAAAGATTCTAAAGACCTATTTTGCAAATCTTACAGACATTTTTCTGTCCGCTGCTCTTTCTGCATCAGAAGCTTTAGCATCTACTTTTGCAAATTTACTTCCGTAACCTTCAGCTCCTAAAACCTGAGCACCAACTCCTGCTTTTCCTAAAGCATTTTTGATGAAATCAGCTCTGGCCTGAGATAATTTTACGTTGGAAGCTTCATTTCCTGTTTTATCAGTATAACCTCCGATTTTGATTTTTGCATCCGGGAATGCTTTTAAAATAGCTACCAGATTATCAAGCTGCCCCTGAGAACCTGCTTCCAGTTCAGTAGAACTTCCCATTTTAAAGTTTACATGGTCAAAATCATACCACTTATCTTTTAATGCTGCATCATCAGCTGCATTCTTATAATCTCCCGATTTAAGGAAAGTAATCATCTGATCTTCCATACCTCCTTTGTAACCTTTCAGCATAACACCGTTAAGATCAATATTTTCATCTGTTCTTGTTACCGGTGCGGCAGCTGTTGTTGAAGCCGTATCCGTGGTTGTAACAGTAGCAGCTGTATCCGTAGGTGCTGCAGTAGAGTCTGCGGTAGTGGTCGTTGTAGTCGTCTGTTTTTTATCACACTGTTTCCAGATGAAATAAGCCGCAGCGATTAAAAGTAAAAGCGGAAGCAACCATTTCCAGATTGAACCTCCGCCATCATTATTATTTCTGTCAGGATTGGTTCCTGCAGATGTAGTACTTCTTGTAACTTCTATTTTCGGCTCTTCACTGGCTGCTGGTCTGATGGCATCATTGTCATTATCAAATTTATACCCTTTTGCCCAGTCCCCGATATTCAGAGATGCAAGAGAAAGTCCTGCAGGTAAAAGTGAAGAAATGATTCCTTTTTGTTCACCCAACAGGTTGGAAATACCAGATTTGCCTAAATTATTATCAGCAGCATATTTACCGATAGAACCTACCGTAGCTCCTGTTACTAAATTCAGAAGGGAACTGGAAGTGTTATTGCTGATTCCTGCATAGGTAGCAATAGCATTCACGATTCCACTGATCTTATCTCCAAAAATAGAGGTCAACAGATTGGAAATTACAGGGTTGCTTGATGAACCACCTAGTAAATTTCCTAAAATTCCGCTTGACGAGGCATTGGTAATAGCATCCAAAACTCCGGGATTATCAGAGTTGTTTGCTAATCCTCCAACAACGGCAGGCAATAAACCTCCGATTGCTTTTGAAATACCAGACTCACTTTCTCCAAACTGAGAAGCTGCTTGCGAAACTAAAGCGGGACCTAACTGTCCTTTAATTAAATCAATGACATTTAAAGACATAATAAATTATTTTTTTAGATTAATGTTGCATAAATTTAAACAAAAATCTGTCCAAAAGTCATTTTTTTTGAATATTTATTTAATTTCCCGGCAAACCTTTGGAAATAAGCAAAAAAAATTAGTAAGCTTTTGCGAATAATACACGTCTTTTAGACGGTTTTCCACTTACCATGGAAACTCCTTCTTCAACGTCGTCATCCAAAGGAATACATCTTATGGTAGCCTTTGTTTCGTCTTTAATCTGCTCTTCTTCTTCTGCTGTTCCGTCCCAGTGAGCATATATAAAGCCTCCTTTTTCTTCGAGAACTTTTTTGAACTCTTCATAAGTATCAACTCTTGTGATGTTGTCTTTTCTGAAGTTTAAAGCTTTTTCATAAATATCCTTCTGGATAGTCTGTAACAGTTCTTCGATATAAGAATCCAGACCATCAATAGAACGGACTTCTTTCGTTAAATTATCTCTTCTTGCAATTTCAACAGATCTGTTTTCAAGATCTCTTGGTCCCATTGCAATTCTCACAGGAACACCTTTCAATTCATATTCCGCAAACTTCCATCCCGGCTTATTGTGTGTATCGTCATCGAATTTCACTGAAATTCCTTTTGCCTTTAATTTAGCCTGAATATCAAGAGCCACTTCACTGATCTGTGCCAGCTGCTCATCTCCTTTGAAAATCGGAACAATCACTACCTGGATTGGTGCAAGGGTAGGAGGGAGTACCAGTCCGAAATCATCGGAATGCGTCATAATAAGTGCTCCCATTAAACGGGTAGAAGTTCCCCATGAAGTTGCCCATGCGTGTTCTATTTTTCCTTCCTTATTGGTGAATTTTACATCAAAAGCTTTCGCGAAATTCTGGCCTAAGAAGTGAGATGTTCCTGCCTGAAGTGCTTTCCCATCCTGCATTAATGCTTCGATACAATAGGTTTCATCAGCTCCTGCAAATCTTTCAGAAGGTGTTTTCAATCCTTTAATAACAGGCATTGCCATGAAATTTTCTGCAAAATCTGCATATACATCATTCATCTTTATAGCTTCTTCCACTGCTTCATCTTTGGTAGCATGGGCTGTGTGCCCTTCCTGCCATAGGAATTCTGCTGTTCTAAGGAACAGACGGGTTCTCATTTCCCAACGGACAACGTTGGCCCATTGGTTAATTAATATCGGAAGATCTCTGTAAGACTGGATCCAGTTTTTGTAAGTGTTCCAGATAATTGCTTCAGAAGTAGGACGTACGATAAGTTCTTCTTCTAATTTGGCATCCGGGTCCACAATAAGCTTGTGAGGATTGTCCGGATCTGTTTTTAATCTATAATGGGTAACTACTGCACATTCTTTAGCAAAACCTTCTGCATTTTTTTCTTCTGCCTCAAACAGGCTTTTGGGCACAAAAAGCGGGAAATAAGCATTAACGTGACCTGTTTCTTTGAACTTTTTGTCCATTTCATCACGCATTTTTTCCCAGATTGCATAGCCGTATGGTTTAATTACCATGCATCCTCGCACTCCAGAGTTTTCAGCTAAGTCAGCTTTTACCACCAACTCATTATACCATTTGCTGTAATCTTCGCTTCTTGAGGTTAATTTTGCCATTATTTTTTTAAATTTTTTTAACTTTTGTTGATTATTGTAATCTAAAAATAAAAATCTATTTTTGATAGATTTTTTTACCAGTGTTTTGGTACATTTTTGGTACAGATTGCAAATATAATTTAAATTAAAAATCTTTACGTTATCATGAAAAGAAATATACATAAAAATTTGCTTGGTATGTTAAAATCCAAAGGGGTTTTAACAATAGCAGGCGGATTGCTGCTTGTCTCCTGTGGTGCCCAGATGGGTGGATACACCGAGACTGACGGGGTATACTACGACCCCAACAAAGATACACTGCCGGAAGGCGTGATCATCAATGATGGCGGTAACAGGGTAGGCGAAAACTATGACTACTACCAGGATTCCAACGTGATCCAGAATGCAGAAGCCAATTCCAGAGAGCAGAATAACAGATATAACGAATGGAGCGGGACCAATGCTAACTGGAATACGAATGCTACCGATTCCGATTGGGGTGCATTTGCCGGATCTCAGACCAACTATTATGACAATTCCTGGGGTTATTATCCTTGGGGATGGTATGGTTATAGCCCGTATTGGGGCATGAACCGCGGCTGGGGCTGGGGTATGAATTTATCCTGGGGCTGGGGCGGCTCATTTGGATGGGGCTGGGGTGGCTCATTCGGCTGGGGCTGGGGAAGCCCTTACTGGGGATATTCTCCTTATTGGGGAGGATACTACGACCCATTCTGGGGTGGCGGTTACGGCTATCCATATTGGGGCGGCGGCTACTGGGGTAACGGTTACAGACCTGTTTACAGAAGAAGCGGTGGCGGAGGATTCAGTAATCCGGGCTTAACCAATGCTGTTTACAGAACCAATACCTACAGAAACAGTGGAAACGGTTTCAGAAATACATCAACCAACGGGTACCGAAACGGAAGTACGAACGGAGGCTTTAGAAATAGCGGTTCTTACAACAACGGAGGATTCAGACAAGGAAACGGCGGTTACAGAACGCAGCAACAGTCAGGAGGATTCCGTAATTCAAATTCTCAACCGAGACCTAGTTATAACTCACAGCCAAACTATAATAACAATGGAGGTTTCAGATCTAATGATGGAGGTTTCCGATCAAGCGGAGGTTTTAACAGTTCCGGAGGCGGCTTCAGAGGTGGCTCTTCAGGCGGAGGAGGTATGAGATCTGGCGGCGGAGGCGGCGGCTTCAGAGGCGGCAGATAATTTTGAACTTAATAACTATTAAAAAAATAATGTTAAAAAAATCTTTAGTATTAATGAGTGTTTCTGCTGCATTTTTGCGCAGGCACAGGATGTTTCCATATTGAGAAATACTGTAGATGTTTATTCCAGTACTCCTATGGTGGGTTCTTCAAAGTTTAATGCAATGGCAGGGGCTAACGGAGCATTAGGAGGCGATGCCAATTCACTGCTTACCAACCCTGCAGGTTTGGGAGTAGCTATTTCCGGAGAAGTTTCGGGAACGCTGTCTATCGCAGGAAATAAAAATAAGAGTACCTGGGCCGGATCTACCATTGATTACAGTAAAACCAATACGGATCTTGGAAACGCGGGTGCTGTAATGGCTTTTCCTCTTATGACTGAAACAGGATGGAAATTCATCAATATCGGGATCAATTTTTCCAATCAATCATTGGATAATTATGTAGAATCTCCCGGAAGCAGTAATGTGATCAAAGATTTTACGGATAAAAGCGCATCATTGGCAGGACATGCCTATAACAGATATGGAAATCTTTCCAGAACAAGTTTTGGGGTAGGTGCCAATTATAATCATAATTTATATATAGGTGCAGGATTCAATTTTTTAAGTGCATCCATAGATCAGTATGATACGGCAGCCTTCCAGTCATTAGACAATGGCTCCATAGAGTATTTTAACAGACAGAATACGCCTATGAGTGAAAGATCTTCCGGTTTTTCTGCTTCCTTAGGGGTAATCGGAAAGCTTAGCCCTAATTTCAGAATTGGTGGTTCCATAGAAACCCCAACTTTCTGGCGTATAGACAGGGCTTACAATTTCTATAACGATCCTGATTATGGAGATGGTACGGGTGGTGAATCCAGAGATCTTACAACACCGCTTAAAGCAACGGTAAGCGCTGCTTTTGTTGCCAGCAAAAACTTCTCATTGAATGTAGACTATACCCTTGGGCTTACAAAACCAAAATACAAAGTAGTTACAGGGGTTGAAACTGAACTAAACAATTTCTTTAAAGACAATTATAAGAATCTGTCTGAAGTAAGAATAGGGGCAGAATACAGAATACAGCAGTTTAGGCTGAGAGGTGGTTATTCTTACGTATCCAATCCTTTCGATGCTTTAACGGTAAGCCAGGTAAATCCGGATGCTTCCACATCAGATCAGTCATACAGCAATATGATGCTGAATAACAGAAACCTTGCCTCATTTGGTCTGGGATATGATTTCAAATCATTTTATATAGATGCATCTTATCAATATGTAACGTCCAAGTACAGCAATCCTTTCTTAAGAGGTATAGAAACAGGTAATCCTTCTACTGATACAGCTTATTATTCTGATACAAGAATTATGTCATCAGATTACTTTGCCGTTTCAGAAGTTAAAAATAACAGGAATAACTTCTTTATTACATTAGGCTGGAAGTTCTAATTCCAGATGTGTAATGAGTGATTAAATTGAAAGGCTCCGGATTTAATTCGGGGCTTTTTTATTTGCTGATCCGGTATAAAAAAGATTAATGTGAATGTCCGGCTACAGGATGATGATGGAACAAATGCATGATCAGTGCTAAAGAAACCCCAATAATGACAAGTCCGATCTTTACCCAGTCGATATTGTGGTTTTTATTGCTTTCAAAAATAATAACGGATGAAATATGAAGGAAAATTCCTCCTACAATAGCCAGGAAATAAGGCTGCAGATCAGGATTGAAATAATTTCCAAGAAGCATTCCCATTGGAGAAGCAAGAGCAAATAACGCTACAATCAGCAGTGAAGGATAAGGCGAAGTTTTAGATTCGTTTTTTCTGTTGAACAAAAAAGCTCCGAGTATAAAGGAGATCGGAAGATTGTGAAATACGATTCCCAGAAGATACGGGGATAAATGTTCCTTTTCATTAGCCAACGGAATTCCTTCAATAAAAGCATGGATAAACAAGCCCACCATTAATGCCACAGGAAGAATGTTGTGCTCATTATGATGATGGAAATGTCCATGTTCAAAACCTTTTGTAAGGGCTTCTAGGATCATCTGAAGCAAAACACCTGCTATAACGAAAATTCCCAGACTGCTTCCTGCTTCAGAAGTATATACCTGCGGGAAAACTTCATTCAGGCAGATCGTGATCAGGAATCCGGCGCTCAGCACCAGCAGATTTTTAGCCAGCTTTTCTTTTTTTCCGAAATGCTTGCCTAAAAAAACGCCTGTGATGACGCTTAATATCAGTAAAACGACGGTTATCATGCCTTTTTCTTAAATAAATTGATGCATCGTGGTGAAACCTCACGGTCAAATTCATTCAGCTGGTAATCGCCCCAGATTTTAATTCTTTCAAAACCACAGTCGGTTGCATATGAGTTGATGGCTTCCAGGGTATGAAGCTTTACTTTTTCAAAGAAATGAAAAGGCTTTCCGTCCGCTTCAAAACGGATATCTTTGATGATATGTCTTCCTTCGATCTTTTTCAGGATCTTAAAATCAATATTACCGCGGGTTATGGTGGTTTCAGGAACTAAATTTCTTCTTACATATTCTTCGTTCAGGTAATCAAGAACAAAATAGCCTCCCGGTTTTAAAACATCATAAACCGACTGAAAAACTTTTTGTCATCGTTTTCATTGTCGAAGTATCCGAAGCTGGTAAACAGGTTGAATATTGCATCCATGGGATCTGCATCAATAGGATTCCGCATATCGTGAACATTGAAAAGAAGAGTCTGGGTTTCAAACTGCTTATCAAATTCAATGCTTTGTCTGGAAAGATCCAGCCCGAGAACGTCGTAGCCTAATTTGTTAAGGAAAACAGAATGCCTGCCTTTTCCGCACGCCAGATCAATAATCTTGGATGATTGCGGTAACTGAAGGTCTTCAGTAAGCTTTGTAATGAAATTTTCTGCTTCCGTATAATCTCTGTTGCTATAAAGAAGATGATAATAAGGCGTATCAAACCAAGATTCAAACCATTCCATAATGCAAAAATAACTAAATTTGTGCGGTTAAAAGCAAAGTATTTAAATATTGGAAGATCGAAAAATTCAATGAGCAATAAAATTGAATCCGTAATCTTTTAATTATTAAATCATTAAATCTTTTAAGATATATTTATGAACACAGAAAATCTAAAGATTCAGATAAAGACATTCTTCGGACTGGAGCAGATTCTTGCTGAAGAAATCAAAAAATTAGGAGGACGAAATGTAGAGATTAAAAACCGTGCGGTTAATTGTGAAGGAGATTTGGGTTTCCTCTATAAAATTAATTACTCCGCAAGAACTGCATTAAAAATTTTAATTCCAGTATTTGAATTTAAGGCATTTAACCAGCACCAGTTTTACAGTAAACTTTCTGCGATTGCCTGGGAAGAATATATGGATGTAGATCAGTCTTTCGCGATTGATTCCACTGTAAATTCGGAAACATTCAAGCATTCCCAGTTTGTGACTCTGAAAATGAAGGATGCTATTGTTGATTATTTTCAGGATAAATTCAACAGACGTCCGAACGTAGAAACAAGAAACCCTGACATCAAATTCCACCTGCATATCGACCGGGAACTGGTTACTGTTTCTCTGGATTCTTCAGGAGATCCTTTGTTTAAAAGAGGATATAGAAAAGAACAGGGCGAAGCTCCTATCAATGAAGTGCTGGCAAGCGGAATGCTGCAGCTGGCAGGCTGGGACGGAAAAGGAAACTTCTTAGACCCGATGTGTGGTTCAGGAACCCTTCTTATTGAAGCGGCCATGATTGCCATGGATCTTCCTGCACAGATTTTCAGAAGAAGATTTGCCTTCCAGAACTGGAATAATTATGATGCCGATCTTTTTGCTAAAATTAAAGAAGTCAGAGTTAACAGGGTAAAAGAATTTACAGGAAAGATTGTCGGTTATGATATTGATGCCAGAATGCTGAATGCAGCCAGAATCAATATTGAAGCAGCTGAAATGGAAGATGTGATTGAAGTAAGAAAACAGAACTTCTTTGATTCCAAGAAAGATCTTTTCCCATTACTGATGGTTTTCAATCCTCCTTACGATGAGAGAATTTCTATAAACGATGATGATTTTTACAAGAAAATCGGCGATACATTCAAAACAAGTTATCCCAATACTTTAGCATGGCTGATCTCTTCCGATCTGGAAGCTGTGAAAAAATCGGGCTTCGTCCTTCAAGAAAAATCAAGCTTTTCAATGGAAAACTGGAAACAAGATTCCTTCAGTACGAAATGTACGAGGGCACGAAAAAGGTACATAAATTAGAAGATAATAAATAAAGTTTAAAATAATAAACTGATGTCCTGGAATTTTTTTGACATATTTGATGTTGTTTTTGATTTATTCGGTCTTTTGGGTTCTGGATCAAAATCATCACCTTCAAAACCTGAAAGAAAGGCTTTAAATCATAATGTAATATCTCAAAAGAAGGATTCAAAAGATCCGGATAGTTCACAGAAAAAATAATTACAGTAGTAATTAAAATAAAAAATAGGTTGTACCACAGGAGTACAGCCTATTTTGTTTTATATTGCCAGTGAAGGTGCAAAGCCATACTGTTTTTTAAAGGCATACGAGAAATGGGAGAGGTCCTCAAAACCTACCTCCAGAAATACATCCGAAGGCCGTTTATTCTTCTCCTTTAAATGATAATAAGCCAATTCAAGGCGTTTTTGGGTAAGCCAGCGCTGAGGTGTAGTATGGAAAATCCTTCTGAAATCCCTGTTGAAAGTGGATAAGCTTCTGCCCGTCAGGTATCCGAAACGCTCCAAAGACATATTGAACATATAATTTCTTTCCATAAATCCGGCCAGGTCAATTTTTCCCGGTTCTTCAAAATCGGTGAGAACAGCATCTATATCCGGATCAGATTCCCTTAAAATGCTGATGGCTTCAGTGATTTTTAGTGAGGCAATATTTTCCGGAAAAAGTCCTTCCATTTCAAAATAGGGGATCAGGGAGGCGAGGCAGCTTTTCAGCAATGGATGACTCTGAAAACTGTGAATTTTAGACTCCCGGCTAAACGCTTTATGTTTCACTTCAACGGAAGCATAAAACTGTTTCAGCCGCTCTGTCGTAAGGTGCATTACTACAGCTTTATGGGGAAGTCCGTCTTTGGGATAATTGATGATGGTGGCCAGATGATTTCTCGGGATCAGGAAGATGTCCCCGGCCCTGAATACATAGGTTTTATCAGCCTGGATGATCTTTGTTTCCCCTGATATAAACCAGACGAGCATATGAAATTCAAAAACGGTCTCAGTCTTGAAAAGCTTATCGTCATAGGTAGAGAGCTTGATGTCCGGAGTGATGTACTGTATGTTGAAATCCATGATCTTGGTTTTATAGATGCAAATGTATTAAAATGAGATTATTCCGTATCGAATCTGAAGCCAAGCATTTGCTCACTCAATGTCCATAATCTTTCTGCATTATCTCTGTCAATTGAATAAGGCTGGACACCGCGAATGGTTTCAGGATCATCAAATCGGTGTTCTATCTGTCCGAGATCTATTTCGGCAATATCGCAGTTTTCACAGTAAACTCCACCGATATTCTGAAGAGCAGGGCTCGTTGCACACCAAACTGTGGTGGCAGCACCTTGTGGAATCGTTTTTAATTTAGCTTCAACTTCAGGTTTTATTTTTCCGTTCTCATCATGAGTACCCATCTGAATAAAAAGGTCTATGGGTTCTTCTCTTCCGAGATCGGTTCCGAAAACAGAGCCGGGATGTAAAGAATAGGCTCTGATATTGAACTTTTTCCTCTTTCATCCAATGCTGCGGCAAATAAATTACAGGCTGTCTTCGACTGTCCGTATCCCAGCAGGGTCTGATATTCCCTTTGCTCAAAGTTCGGATCTTCAAAATTAAAATCGGACATCTGGTGGCCGTATGAAGAAACACTGAGAACCCTTGCATTGCCTGATCTTTTCAATGCAGGCCAAAGTCTGGCTGTAAGATGAAACTGCCCCAGATAATTGGTTGCCAGCTGTGATTCGATGCCCCTGCTGTCTCTCCTCAGAGACACCCACATAATTCCGGCATTATTGATCAAAAGATCAAGCTTTCTTCCGGATGCCAGAAATCTTTGGCTAAACTCATCAATAGAGGCAGGGTCCATCAGATCCATTTTTTCAAATTCAATATGGTCAATACCTTCAAGATTTTTTCCTGCTTTTTCAATGTCTCTCGCAGGAACAATTACGTTGGCTCCCGCAGCTGCAAGAACTTTAGTCGTTTCGAGGCCGATTCCTGCATAGCCGCCTGTGATGATTACTGTTTTACCGGTAAGGTCGGTTCCTTTTATAATTTCCGATGCTGCAGTCTTTGCGTTAAACCCTGACTGGATAGGGTGCTGTAGTGGATTGATGTTGTGTGTCATTTTTTTGGGTTTAAATTTCTATAGCAAAGGTACAGGCTGTTTATTCTTGTTATTTTGTTTAAAATGTCAAATCATTTTGTTAAGAATTTCATGGGATGAATATCCTCAGTTGGCTTAAAAGTAAATTTCTTCCAATAACCTGTTAAACTGTTTGTAGGTTCCTCAGCGAATAAGTAATTTTGAAAAATTTTCAATTTGAGACCTACCATTTCCATTGTTGTTGCCATTTTCAACCGAAAAGACGAACTTTTTGAATTGCTGAATTCTTTGACTTTTCAGACAGACAAAGAGTTTGAAGTGATTATTGTGGATGACGGATCCTTTATTGACCTTAAACCAACCATTCACAACTTTGAAGAACTATTGGATATCAAATATTTCAGGAAGGATAATTCCGGTCCCGGTCTGACCCGGAATTATGGGGCGAAAAGAGCTCAGAATGATTGGCTTCTGTTTGTAGACAGCGACGTGATTGTAGAAAAAGATTATATCGAAAATCTTAAAAAAGATATTGAGACCATTCCGTGTGATGCTTTCGGTGGGGCGGATAAAGCCCATAAAGGATTTAACCTGATGCAAAAAGCCATTTCATACTCAATGACTTCGGTTTTTACAACAGGTGGAATCAGGGGAAGTAAAAAGGCGGTTTCCAGATTTCAGCCTAGAAGTTTTAATATGGGGGTAAAGAAAGAGGTTTTTGAAAAAGTAGGCGGCTTTTCCGAAATGAGGATCGGTGAAGATCCGGACCTGTCCATGACCCTTTGGGAAAACGGTTTTACTACTGCATTTTTTGATGATATTGCTGTATATCATAAGCGTAGGGTAGATTTAGGCAAATTTTCAAAGCAGGTTTATCAATTTGGATGTGCCAGACCCATTCTTAACCAAAGACATCCCAATTATGTCAAAATCTCATTTGCATTTCCTACACTTTTCATGCTGGGCTATATTTTAGGATTTATAGAGTATTTTGTTTTGGGCAGAGGAATTATCCTGGCGTTTTACGGGCTGTATACATTCCTTGTACTATTCCATGCACTGATTGTCATTAAAAATATCAGCATTGCCGGAATGGCGGTGATTTCCACTTATATCCAGATGTTTTCCTATGGATACGGCTTCCTGAAATCATGGGTGCTGCTGAATGTTTTCAGAATGAAGCCCGAAGAAGCCTTTCCCAAACATTTCCACCTTAAATAAAAAATAAAAGCTGCCGGAAGTTCCAACAGCTTTTATAACAATAAATTAGGATATGAATAAAGTTTCATGGTTGAGAACGCCTGTTTTCAGCATGCATTCCCGCATTTTTTCATAAGTTCTTGCAATGTCGTGATCCAGTCCGATCGAGAATCTGATCAGTCCGTCCGATATGCCCATTGCTTCACGCTCTTCTTCCGGAATTTCCGATGATGTGGAGCTTCCCGAGCATGAAAATAAAGTTTTGTAGAATCCTAAGCTTACAGCCAGATATCCCAGATTTTCCTGCTGCATCATTTCCATCAGCTCATTTGCTTTTTCAGTGGTTCCTGCATCTACAGTTAGCAGACCTCCGAATCCGTATTCTTCGTGCATCATGCTTTTCATCAATTCATGGTCCTTGTGGGATTTCAGGCCCGGATACGATACTTTCAGACCGTCCTTTTCAAATCTTTCAGCAAGATACATGGCATTGTGGCTGTGCTGTTTCATTCTGATGTGAAGAGTTCTCAGGTTTTTAAGGATGCTTGCAGAACGGAAGCTGTCCATGGTAGGGCCCAGCAGCATGCATGCTCCGTTATTTACATTTTTAGTGTCATTAATGAATTCCTGGCTTCCGCAGTAAACACCGCCTACGGTATCGCTGCTTCCGTTAATGAACTTTGTTAAGCTGTGAATAACGATATCAGCTCCCAGTAATGTTGGTGAAACAGAAAGTGGGGAGAAAGTATTGTCTACGATCAGTTTTAAATTATATTTTTTACAGATTTCAGAAAGCTTTCTGAGATCTGCTACTTCCAGAAGCGGATTGCTTACACTTTCACAATAAATAACTTTTGTATTGGGAGTTATGGCATTTTCTATAGATTCAAAATTGCTGATATCTACAAAAGTGGTATCAATATGAAAAGGAGGCAGGAAATTTTTGAGGAAAGCATAAGTTCCTCCGTAAATCGTTCTGCTGGAAATAATATGGTCACCGCTTTTGCATACCTGCATGAGGACTGAGGTAATAGCTCCCATTCCGGATGCTGTAACGTTGGCGGCTTCGGTGTTTTCCATTTTTGCGAGTGCCTGTGCCAGATAAAGATTCATCGGGGATGAATGTCTTGAGTATAAATAGCATCCTTCCGCGTTGCCTTCAAAAGTATCAAACATAGTTTTAGCAGAAAGGAATGTATACGTAGAACTGTCAGAAATAGATGGATTTACCCCTCCGAATTCTCCAAAATACTGAAGATCCTGTATCTCATTAGCTGCATTAAAATTTTCCATAAGCTTTAGGTTTTATTTATCGGCCTAAATATGCTCTGTTTTCATAATTATTACAAGATATATTTGAATTTGTAGAATATAAATCTATAATTTTTATATTATATAGAAAATATGTTTATTATATTTGAATTTGTTAAACTTTATCCAAAAAAACATCTATGAACTTTGATGAAACTGATAAAAAACTGCTGCTGTTCCTCCAGGAAGACTGTAAGCAAACAACCAAAGAGCTGGCTTACAAGCTTAATTTGTCTGTAACAGCTGTTTATGAACGCATCAAAAAGCTTGAAAACTTTGGCGTGATCTCAAAATATGTAGCCTTACTTGACCGTCATAAAATAAACAGGGATTTTATTGTATTGTGTCACATCAAATTAACACAGCACAAAAAAGAATTTGTGCTGCAGTTTGAAAGAGAAGTAATGAATCTCCAGGAAGTCACGGAATGTTTTCATGTGAGTGGAGATTACGATTATATCCTTAAAATTGGCGTGAAGGATATGGAGGATTACCGTAATTTTATGCTCAGCAAATTGACGGCACTTCAGCATATAGCAAGCACCCACAGCTCTTTTATGATCTCTGAAGTGAAGAATACAACGGCAATTGTACTTTAAAATCTATACCAGAACTCCGTTTTTGGATGAGATGGCTTCCGGAAGCTCCGTTTCACCTCCCATTTGTAAAAGGTCAATTTCTATCGCTCTGCATATAGAAAGCATCGGGATATCAAACATTAATCCGCCAAAAGGGTTTTCAGAATAATCGCCTACCAGTTCCATGATGATATAGATCCATCCGATGATAATACAGAATGGGATAGAAGTCCAGATTCCCCAATCGCCTAGCTTGGCAAATTCATTGACCAAACCTAAGGGAAGCAAAAGGATAAAAAGGATATTGAATACAAATGCGGTACTCGCAAACTGCCTTGGCGAAGGGAATTTTTAATTCTTTCAGCCTGCCCCTGGTAATTATAAAATTCATTCAAAGAGTTTTGCAGCTGCATCTGGTTAAATTCGGAAATGATTTTTTTGTTCTTTAATTCATTGATCTCTTTGGCTTGCTTTGAAATCAGATACGTAGCGAAATTTTTATACTCGGACTGCAGTTCGAATTCCTCTTCAGAAAGATATTTATGCAAAAAGATAGGAGTTCTTCCGTAATCAGGGAACCCCGCTTTGATCAGCCTGTGACGTTTGAGGTCAATATTTTTAAAACTATCTTCTTCGTAGCTGATGTGCTCCCATTCTGCAGGAACCAAGAGTTGCTCCCGGAAAGTATAAAGCCACGCAATATGGCGGTAAATGATTCTTTTTCTGCGGTCTTCCAGGTCAAAAACACCGGTTTCTTCATTTTCAGTATCAAAAGCATAGACCATGGCAGCAAATGACCGGCTTGAATTAACAATTCCGCCCCATATTTTCCGGGCTTCCCACAACCTGTCATAGGCCTGGTTATTTTTAAAACCTACCAGGAAAGCTTCTGCCGTACCAATTAATGCCACCGGTACCCAGGGAATGATCATCCAATGCCAGTTGAAAAAATAAAACAGTGCTGTAATCAGGGTGCACCAAACAGAAATCCAGATCAAATGGATACCGGAAAGGTTTAAAACCTGTTTGTAATTGACGTATTTTGTGGTGATCATAATGCTGTACGAAATTTGGTGTGCATATAAACAAAAGAAATACCAAACAGGGTTTTCTAATGCTTATTTAAATGTAATAAAAAAACCTCTAAAAAATTAGAGGTTCCATATAATTTATAAAGCTGACTAATATCGCAGCATTTCTTCAATCTTTTTGCTGAGCTTTTCCGCATTGGGAAGCAT
This sequence comes from Chryseobacterium sp. GTID13, assembly GCF_056172655.1. NCBI lineage: Bacteria > Pseudomonadati > Bacteroidota > Flavobacteriia > Flavobacteriales > Weeksellaceae > Chryseobacterium > Chryseobacterium sp. GTID13. The sequence continues at coordinate 50,047 of NZ_JAOCMB010000007.1, read as the reverse complement.
TTCTTTTTCCAGTACCAGATTAATAGGAACTGCCGGAACATCCAGGGAGCCCATAGTTTCAACAGGAGCATCAAGATATTTGAAGCAGTTTTTCGAAATACGGTGTGCAAATGCTTCTGCAAATGAATTGTTAAGCTGCTCTTCGGTAAGAACAATACATTTCCCATGGGCTTTCACTCTTTCGAAAACAAGTTCTTCATCAAGAGGGATGATTGTTCTCAGATCAATTACTTCAACTCTTCCGCCAAAGTTCTTCACAGCTTCTTTAGCCCAGTAAACCCCCATTCCGTAGGTTACAACCAGTAAAGTTCTGCCTTTTTCAGTTTCATTCTGATGCGCTTCAATGATCACTTTTCCTTTTCCGAAAGGAAGAATATAATCTTCTGCCGGTTCAATGGTTTTGGCATCTTCAGTTCCCGGAACCTTGCTCCAGTACAAACCTTTATGCTCCAGCATAATAACAGGGTTCGGATCGTAGTAAGCAGCTTTTAATAAGCCTTTGAAATCGGCTGCGTTACTTGGATAGGCTATTTTAATTCCTTTGATATTGGCTAATATACTTTCAACGCTTCCACTGTGGTAAGGCCCGCCACCACCGTATGCACCGATTGGTACACGGATAATATTGCTTACAGGGAATTTTCCCTGGCTTAAATAGCTTGATTTTGAGATTTCGGTAATCAATTGGTTGATCCCCGGGTAAATATAATCGGCAAACTGAACTTCCACGATAGGCTTTAATCCTACAGCACTCATTCCAGCCGTTGAACCAATGATGTATGCTTCCTGGATAGCAGTATTGAATACTCTTTTGCTTCCGAATTTCTTACCTAAAGTCACTGTTTCCCTGAAAACACCTCCGATTCTTTCTCCTACATCCTGCCCGTAAAGAAGAGCTTCAGGATGCTTCCACATTAACTCCTGAACCGCATGGATAGCAGCATCTACCATCACGATTTTTTCACCGCCTGCAGGTTCACGGGTTCCAGTTTCTTCTGTGATTGGAGTAGGGGCAAAAACATGCTGCATTACTGTTTCAGGCTTCGGATCTTCTGCATTTTTTGCTCTTTCAAAAGCTTCTTCTGCATCAAGACGGGCTTTTTTAGTGATCTGCTTTAAAAGATCTTCGTCAACTCCTGATTCAAGAAGCTGTTTTCTGAGGATTTCTCCCGGATCTTTTGCCCTATGTTTTGTTAAATCTTCTTCGTCTCTGTAAAATTCTCTTCTTACACCGGATGTATGATGACCGATTAGAACGGTTTTGGCACAGACAACCAAAGGTTTTCTTTCGTTTCTTACAAAATCTACAGCCTTTTTCATGGCTTCAAAGCTTTCCACGAAATCTGTTCCGTCCACACGCATTCTGCTAAGCCCTGTAAATCCTGCTACGAAATCGTAAGCATCACAGGTTCTTGCTTCTTCTTTAGTTACGGAAATTCCCCATTCGTTATCCTGTACAAGGAATATGATAGGGAGCTGGTGAAGGGCTGCAAACTGTAAAGCCTCACTTACTTCACCTTCCGTTACAGAATTGTCTCCAAGGCTGCAAACCACAACCGGATTATTCTCGAATTGCTGTAAATTAAAATCCTGGATATATTTTATTCCCTGTGCCACACCAGTCGTAGGAATGGTCTGCATACCTGTTGCAGAACTCTGGTGAATGATTTTGGGTTTGTTTTCGTCTCTGCTGGAAGGATGGGAATAATAAGATCTTCCCCTGAAAACGGATCTTCTGCTTTTGCCAACAATTGCAGCATAAGCTGATAGGGTTCAAAACCGATCCCTAAAAGAATACTTTCATCACGGTAATAAGGAGATACCCAGTCTTCTTTTTTAACTGGTAAGCAGTCGCCAGCTGGATGGCTTCGTGACCTCTTGAAGTACTATGAACATATTTACAGATATTTCTGTTTTCCTCATAGATATCCGCCATAGCCTTAGCCAGCATCATATGATTATACGCTTTAAGCAAAATATCCTGAGAAACCTTTTCGTGAAGTGTATTTTCCATAGAAAGCAAATATACACAAAAAAATAAAATACTAACAAGCGTTAGTATTTTGTAAAAATCTTGTTCCTGTTAAGATCATTTGTTTGCAGATTTTATCGAAACTGTCCTTTTCTTGCAGAAGATCAATAACGATGTTGACTTATAACTTTATAAGGCAGAAATCTGGAAAAAATGAAGTAACTTTACATTCTCTTTTTAAAAAAGTTAGAAACTTATATGTATTTAATTTTTGACACAGAAACAACCGGATTACCTAAAAATTTCAATGCTCCGCTTTCAGATTCCGACAACTGGCCAAGAATGGTCCAGATTGCATGGCAGGTGCATGATGATAATGGTAACTTAATTGAAAATCAGGATTATATAATAAAACCTGAAGGGTATGATATTCCCTTCAATGCCGCGAGGATTCACGGAATTACCACCAAAATAGCCAACGAAGAAGGAAGGGACCTGCAGGAGGTCCTGGAAGAGTTTTCTCAGGTTCTGGATAGAGTAAGGGTAGTGTCCGGGCATAATGTAGAATTCGATTACAATATTGTAGGAGCAGAATTCTACAGGAAAAATATAAAAGACAACCTTCAGGAGAAGCCTAAAGCCGATACTATGGTTTTAGGAACAGATTACTGTAAGCTTGGCGGTGGAAAAGGCGGAAGATATAAATCTCCTAAACTGGAAGAGCTGTATGAAAAGCTTTACGGTCACAAATTTGACGAAGCCCATAATGCAGCTGCCGACGTAAATGCAACGGCCCGGGTATTCTTTGAAATGATGAGGATTGGAGTAATTCCTGCTGAGATCCTGAAAATTTCAGAAGACCAGCTGAGCTATTTCAAAACGCTTTATCCGGATCCGATACAACCGTTTAATATTGTTATCAGAAGGCAGGTTGCCGATTTTAACAATAAGAAAAAACAACAGGATTTTGGAAGTATTGATGAAATTGATATCGGTAAGTATTTCAATTTTAACAACCACAGTGTTTTTTCTACGCTGATGGCCACTTCAAGCATTAATGATCTGATCAAAAAGGCTTCCGATGATAATTTTCCGGCAGTAGGAATAGTCGACATCGGGAATATGATGGGCGCTTTTAAATTTGTTTCAGCCGTTGAGGCTGCGAATGGTGACCGCGCGAAAAAGCATAAAGAATATCTGGCAAAAAAACAGGAAGCAGAAGAGAACGGAACGGAATTTACTGAACAGGAACCTGTTTCTGAACCGCTTATTCCTGTTGTAGGCTGTGAATTTTATATTTCAGACAGGTATGAGCAAAAGCAGTTTACAAAAGATGATCCGGACAGAAGAACTCAGGTTGTTCTTCTGGCAAAAGATTTTAACGGCTATAAAAATCTGGCAAAACTTTCAAGTATAGGATTTTTAAAAGGTTTTTATTTTGGAGTACCGAGAATCAGCAGGGAATTGATTGCTGAGTATAAAGAAGGTCTTATAGCACTGACCTCCGGAATTTTGGGAGATATCCCGGATGCCATTCTTAATACCGGGGAACAGAAAGGAGAGGAGCTCTTTAAATGGTGGAAAGACACTTTCGGAGATGATTTTTATGTACAGCTTCAGAATCACCAGCTGCCGGAAGAAGAACATTTAAATGAAGTTTTGCTATATCTGGCAGATAAATATAATACGAAGATTCTTGCTCAGAACGAAACCTTCTACACCAGCAAAGAAGATGCAAATATCCAGGATATCGTGAGCTGCATTAAAGATGGTGAAAAATTAACGACACCGGTAGGAAAAGGCTTCGGAAAGCGAAGAGGGTTAACTACAGGAGAATATTATATTAAAAGCAGTGACGAGATTAAAGAAGCGTTTCTGGCCTATCCGGATGCTTTTGAAGCTTACGATGAATTCCTTGCAAAATTCAGTCCATATACCTTAAAAAGAGATGTTCTTCTTCCCAAGTTCGACATTCCTCAAGAATTTATTCATGCAGAAGATGAAGCAGATGGAGGAAAAAGAGGAGAGATGGCTTATCTTACTCACTTAACTTATGAAGGGGCAAGAAAAAGATATGAAGAAATTACAGATGAAATCAAGGAACGTCTTGATTTTGAGCTTGATGTAATTGCCAATACAGGTTATCCCGGATACTTCCTTATTGTACAGGATTTCTGTAACGAAGCCCGGAATATGGGCGTTTGGGTAGGCCCAGGAAGGGGTTCTGCAGCAGGTTCAGCGGTAGCTTATTGTATCGGAATTACCAATGTTGACCCTATTAAATACGACCTCCTTTTTGAGAGATTCCTGAATCCGGAAAGGGTTTCCATGCCCGATATTGATATCGATTTTGATGATGAAGGACGTGACAGGATCATTAAATGGGTGATTGAAAAATATGGTCAGAGCCAGGTAGCGCAGATCATTACCTACTCAGTTCTTGGTGGAAAATCTGCTATTAAAGATGCCGGAAGAGTTCTGGATGTTCCTATTCCCGATACCAATAATATTGCAAAACTGATTCCTCCAAGCCCGGGAATGAATATTGCCAAAGCTTTGGCTAAATATGATAAGCTGAAACCGGAGGAACAGATGCTGGTGGATGAAATGCGAATGGTTCTGGACAACCCTGAAGATCCCCGCTTCGATGTCCTGGCCAGTGCCAAAAAATGGAAGGCTGTATCAGGAATACGGGAATCCATGCCTGCGGGGTAATTATCACCCCTGAAGATGTAAGTAACCTTGTTCCGATTACCATTGCGGCGAAAGATGCTGATATCTTAGTTTCCCAGTTTGATAACTCAGTCGCTGAAAGTGCGGGACTTCTGAAAATGGACTTCCTGGGTCTCCGTACCCTTACGATCATTAAGGATGCCATGAAGCTGGTTAAACAGAGACATAATATTGATCTCGATCCGGATGAAATTCCGCTTGATGATGCCAAGACTTATCAGCTTTTTAAAGAAGGAAGAACCGTCGGGATTTTCCAGTATGAAAGTCCGGGAATGCAGAAATACATGAGAGAGCTTAAACCTACTGTTTTTGCCGATCTTATTGCCATGAATGCACTTTACCGTCCGGGTCCCATCAAATATATCCCGAACTTTATCAACAGAAAGCACGGAATTGAGGAAATTGTTTATGACCTTCCTGAGACCGAAGAATATTTAAAAGAAACTTACGGAATTACCGTATACCAGGAGCAGGTAATGCTTTTATCCCAGAAGCTGGCCAACTTTACCAAAGGTGAAGCCGATACACTGAGAAAAGCAATGGGTAAAAAACAGATTGACGTTCTGAATAAAATGTACCCCAAATTCATTGAAGGAGGTAAGAAAAATAATCTTGATGAAGACCGTTTAAATAAGATCTGGAACGACTGGAAAGCTTTTGCGGAATATGCTTTCAACAAATCCCACTCGACCTGCTATGCCTTAATTGCTTATCATACCGCTTACCTGAAAGCCAATTATCCGGCTGAATATATGGCAAGTGTAATGAGTAATAACATCAACAATACAGATTCTATTACCATGTTCATGGAGGACTGTAAGAGTATCGGAGTGGATGTTTTAGGACCGGATGTCAATGAATCCCAGTATAAATTCTCAGTAAACGAAAAAGGGCAGATCCGTTTTGGTCTGGGAGCTATTAAAGGAATAGGGGAAGGGCCGAGTGAGGCTATTACAAGAGAAAGAGAAGCTAACGGAAGATTTAGAAATGTGTATGATTTCTTTGAAAGAATTCTTCCTTCTCAAATGAATAAAAGAGTGGCGGAAAGTTTAGTGCTGGCCGGAGCTTTCGACGAATTGGGATCTTATCACAGAGGTCAGTATTTTGACGTTGATATGTCCGGAAAAACAAACCTGGAAAGACTCATCAGGTACGGACAGAGCTTCCAGGAAAGTAAAAATGAAATGGAGCATTCTCTTTTTGCTGATTTTGCCGATGAGGTACAGATTGAACAGCCCAAACTGCTCCCGTGCCCGGAGTGGCCTAATATGCACAAACTTAATAAAGAGAAAGAAATCATCGGATTCTATTTGTCTGCACACCCGCTGGATGAATTCAAATATCAGTTCCAGTTTATGCAGGGCAGGCTTTCTAAAAAAGTGTCCTGGAAAAAGACGAAGAAAAGCCGGTAACCGAAGAAGTCCCTATTTTAGAGAAAGATTCCCAGGATGAAACAATAGATCTTATTGAAATTGTTTCCGATGATATGTCGGTAGGGGAAGGGGATGAGGAAATCATAGAAGAAGTAACAAAAAAGGCTGAACCTAAAGGTAATTTCCTGTTTTTGAACCTGGATGAGGTGGATGCTTACAAAGAGCAGGCTTTTTCCAATAAGCAGGAAGAGCTTTTTGAAGAAAAGAAAAAGGACTGGAAAACCGTTCAGAAAGAAAGAGAGAACGGCGGCGGTGGAAAAGAGTATACGGTAGCCGGATTAATTACCGAATACAGGGTGCAGGATGGTTTCAGAAGTGGTGAAAAAGTTGCTTTTGTAACTTTGGAAGATTATTCAGGATCTTATTCCTTCAGGTTGGGAGACAGGGATTATATGCGCCTTAAAGAAAAGCTGGAAGTCCAGAGATTTGTGATTTTTAAAATAAAATTTGCACAGGTGAAGGACGGAAGGGTTTTTGTGAATGTAGTTGATGTTATAGAGCTTCAGGAAGCTTTTGAACGATTTGCAAAAAGTATTTCCCTAGTGATGGACGTAATGGATGTCCGCCCGGAAGACCTTGACTTTTTCAGAACGGTTCTTGAAAGAAATAAAGGAAACCAGAAGCTTAAGTTCTTCATTAAAAATATTGAAGATGATTCCCAGATTGAAGTTCAGTCCATGAAACATTCCGTCGATCTGAACGGAGATTTGATTAAGGAAATTCAGCTTCTCAATAAGTATGAATTTTATCTGAATTAATAATTGGTAAAAATTAGAGTTATTAAGCGGCATTTTGCCGCTTTTTTACTTTAATGATAAAAATAAAGTGTAATTGTTGATAAAAAAATACAAAAAATTATTTTATGTTAAGTCGGAAATTTATCTATTTTTAGTGATTTTTTATTTCAGTATAAGTTATTATATATCAGCGTGTTATATAAATATCAGATATTAGTGATTTAACATTGAAATTAAACGTTTATTTGATTTGTGGTATTAATTACTGGTTTTTAAAGTATTGTATGTAATATTTTAAGATAATTTTTGATTTTTTATGAAATATTTATTTACTTTTACCCTCTAATTTTATTTTACTACATATGAAAAAACTTTTACTAACGTACCTCTCTTTAGTAGGTACATTATTTTCGGCTCAAATCACTTTGGGTTCCGGAACTACTAGTGCCGGGGCATCTACAAGTGCCACGACAGTACCCTGGAGTACCTATTATGGTTATAGCTATGCACAGCAAATTTTAACAAAGACTAATATTAATGCTGATGCAGCAGGAAATATTACCGGATTAAAATTTTATCTTGGAGCTTCATCTGTTATTACAAATTCTAATGATGTTGTAGTTTATTTAGGGCTTACCAGTAAGAATGCTTTTTCGTCTACAACAGACTGGATCCCTACTTCTTCGCTTACACAGGTTTTTGCGGGGACTGTAACAAACAATGCTGGTGTTGTGGAAATTACTCTTCCAACACCTTTTGCTTATGACAATGCTAGTAATCTGGTAATTGCTATAGATGAAAACAAAGCTGGTGATGATGGTGGAGAACGTTTTTATACCTACTCAAGCGGTTCTAATCAGACCTTGTATTACAGAAGCGATAGCACCAATCCCAATCCTGCATCAATTACACAAACAGGAACGAGATCTGCTACACAATCTGTAGTTACATTACTTGGCCTTACTCCTAATCCTGTGCCTCTATGTCCGACTGTATCTGCGCCTGCAGCTGCTGCAACAGGAGTTTCTGTTACCCCCGCTATTACATGGGTAGCCGTGAGTAATGCTACAGGATATAGATTGTCTATCGGTACTACTGCGGGAGGAACTGATGTATTGAACAATTCAGATGTAGGGAACGTTCTTACCTATACTCCTGCAACACCACTAAGTTATAATAAGCAGTATTTCTATACAGTAAGTTCATATAACGGTTCAATTCCATCTGCCGGATGCAGTGAGAGATCTTTTACAACATTAAATATTCCTTGTCCTACGGTTTCTGCACCAGCTTCAGCGGCTACAGGAGTATCTGTTACACCAACTATTACCTGGGGAGCTGTAACAGGAGCTACCGGTTATAAACTGAGAGTAGGGACCACTGCAGGAGGAACTGATATTGTTAATAACGCAGATCTGGGGAATGTAACTTCTTATACATTCAGTTCCCCATTATTAAACAATACAAAATACTATTATAGTGTTAATGCATATGATGGGACTAATACCTCAGCCTCATGCTCTGAAAGAAACTTTACAACTATTTGTGGTGTTTTACCGGCTCCTTTCCTGGAATCATTCAATTCAGGATCTTTACCAAGCTGCTGGGCTAATTCCAGTACAAACAATACAAGTTATGCTTTATGGCAATTTACGGGCACTCAGGATTATGGTACTACAGGTATGGGGGCTTCAGGAACAGTTGCTTTTGTAGATGCATCTTCTCCTTATACAGGGGTTCATGATGTTACTTTAACCTCTCCTCAAATTAGCCTTGCTGGTCTTACAGCTCCTTATGTTCAGTTCAAATGGTTTAAAAATCATTTAAATGGAGCAGGAGGAACCTTGCCAACAGGTTACGATAATAATCAGCTTACTGTGCAGGTGAAAAATGTAACAGGCTCAACATGGGAAACTATCTTCACTTCATCTACCAACAGTTCTGTGTGGAGAACAGAAGGTGTTGCTTTACCTGCTGCCTATAACGGAGCTACTGTGCAGGTAAGATTTGTTGTTGATAAAGATGTTGCAGGTCACGGATATTTCTATGATAACCTATTGCTGGATGATGTAGAAATAAAAGAAATGCCTACATGTTCATCCCCTGTAACTCCCGTAGTTTCAGCAACTACAGTTACAACAGCAACTATTAGCTGGACTGCACCTGCTACTGCGCCAGGAAACGGATATGATATTTACTACAGCACTTCAAGTACAGCTCCTACAGCTGCTTCTACACCGAATATGACTGCTATTTCAGGAACAAGTTATGTAATTAATGATGCTGTTGCGGGTAGTACCTATTACGTTTGGGTAAGATCTCGTTGTTCTGCTAATGATCAAAGTTCTTGGGTAGGGCCGGTTTCTTTTGCTCTTGCACCTGCAAATGACGATTGTTCAGCTGCTGTTGCATTGACAGTAAATCCGGACTATTCATGTGGTACTACTGCTTCAGGAACAACACTGGGTGCTACTCCTTCTACAGAAACTGCACCATCGTGTGCTGCATCTGGAACAAATGATGATGTGTGGTATAAGTTTACAGCTACAAATACTGCACACAGAGTAACACTTTCCAATGTATCAGGATCAACAGATATGGCAATGGCTGCTTATAGCGGTGCTTGTGGAAGCTTGGTACAAGTGATGTGTAGTGATCCTAATACAATGGATTTAACAGGATTGACAGTTGGCCAGGAGTATAAAGTAAGAGTATGGACCTATACTTCAACAACAACTACTACTGCATCATTTACTATTTGTGTAGGAACTCCTCCTCCTCCTCCTGCTAATGATAACTGTTCAGGGGCTATTGCCTTAACTCCAGGAGCTTCATTTGCTCATCATGCTGTAACAGGAAATACTGCAGGTTCAACTAATACACCAGCTTTAACAGCAAGTTGTTTAACTACCCCAACAAACGTGGGAGGAAATGTATGGTATAGTGTAGTGGTGCCGGCTTCAGGTAGCTTAACTATTGAAACAGATGCGGTAACTGGATCTGCACTTGCAGACACTGTAGTTTCAGTATTTGCAGATTGTACAACGACTACTTCTATAGCATGTAATGACGACGATGGAAATGGAAATTTCTCTAAAATTGTATTAACAGGTCAGACACCTGGAGCAATATTGTATATCAGTGTTTGGAGATATTCAACAGCAACAGATGGTCAGTTCCAGGTTTCAGCTTACGATTCATCAATTTTAGCAACATCTGAAGTTTCACAAGCTAAAAATGAGCTTAAAGCATACCCGAATCCTTTTGCAGATGTTCTGAATATTTCAGATATCTCTAAAGTGAAATCAGTATCGGTTGTTGATGTTGCGGGAAGAGTGGTAAAAACTATTGAAAACCCTTCTTCAGCTCTTCAGTTGGGAGATTTAAAACAAGGATTATATCTTGTAACTCTTAATATGAAAGACGGATCAAAACAAACGATCAAAGCGATTAAGAAATAATTTTATTAATCATAATTAAACTCAATAGCAGCCAAAAATGGCTGCTATTTTTTTATGAGTTTTATCTCCTGTTGTAGTTGGGAAGGTTGAAAATTTATTTTAAGACTTCATTTATAGAATTTGAAGTTAAAATATTAATAAAAAGACAGTAAAAAACTGTCTTTTTTTCTGTTTAAATCAAAGGGTTCTTGTATTTTTTTTATTAAATTTGTTTAAACCATAAAATAATTGCATATGAAAAAGATTTTACTTGTGAATTTAATAACGATTAGCACGTGTGCCTTTGCGCAGACCTATTGTACGCCGGAGTTTTCCAGTGGCTGTAGTGGAGGAGATATGATAGACAGTTTTACTATTCCCTCAGCCGGGTTTAGTCATCTTGATACAGGATGTTCTCAGGCAGCATATGCAGATTATACAGCTCAGACCATCAATATGAATGCAGGTGTTAACTATGCCTTCAACATTACTCACGACTACGAAGATCAAAATGTACGGGTCTGGATCGATTTTGATAACAACGGAACCTTTGATGATGCTGCACCTGAGCTGGTAGCTGAAGCTTCCAGTGGAACTGATCTATTTACCAATGGCGTCATAGCAATTCCTTCCACAGTTACACCCGGAACTTACAGGATGAGAGTGGGGGACCGGTACTCAAGCCAGCCTGAGCCTTGTAATACAGCCGGTTATGGCGAAGCCCATGACTATACGGTAGTAATAGGTGCTGCACCAAGCTGCCTGTCACCGGGTAACTTATCTTCCGGCAGTGTTACCTCAAACTCAGCTTCTATTTCCTGGACGGCACCAACCAGTACTGTTGGAGTAGGCTACGAATATTATTATTCTACTACCAATACAGCTCCGGTAAGTACTACTGCTGCAACAGGAAGTGTAGGAGCTTCAACTTTATCTACTCCTTTAAATTCATTGACTGCTGCAACCACCTACTATGTGTGGGTAAGATCCGTATGCAGTGCTGCTGACAGAAGTGGATGGTCCTTAGGAACAACATTCACCACCGACTGTGCTGTTGTAGTGCCTACAACGGCCTACACCAATGATTTCTCCACATTCCCGGGAAATTGCTGGGAGCAGGCTTCAGGCGGAGATGCAACAACAGGGCCTAATGATACAGAAGAATTATGGTATGACGGAGATTTCCTTAATGCGGGAGACGGTAACAACTCTGCTAAAATAAACCTTTATTTTACCGGAACTGCAGCCTGGCTGAAAACCGTACCTTTCAATCTGTCTGCTGGGGGGTATAGAGTTAAATTCGATTATGGAGTTACAGAGTTTTTCGAGACTACACCTTCTGCTATGGGATCTGATGATGTGGTTCAGTTTTTAGTATCCGGTGACGGAGGAACTACATGGACGGTTCTGCAGACATGGAATGCAGCCAATACACCATCCAATGCCTCTACTACTTATTCTTATAATTTAACATCTTATACGGGAGCCAATACAGTCTTTGCATTTTATGCTTCCGACGGAACTGTGAATGACACTGAAGATTACGAATTCTTTATTGATAACTTTAAAGTAGAATCTGCAACACTGGCAACCTCTGAAGTTACTAAAGACAAAGAAGATATTAAGGCTTATCCGAATCCGTTTACTGATGTATTGAATATTTCAAAAGCAGATCTGGTAAAATCAGTATCCGTTTCCGATATTTCAGGACGATTGGTAAAACCATTGAAAATCCATCTTCTGCTCTTCACTTAGGAGACCTGAAGCAAGGATTGTATTTTGTTACTTTAAATATGAAAGACGGATCCAAACAGATGATCAAAGCAATCAAAAAATAATCAGAATAAATAATATATAAGTAAAAAGACGGCACCAGCCGTCTTTTTTATATTACTCATTACTCATCACTCATCATTTATCACTTATTGGGTACCGGTTGTATATCTCCTGTGGTCATATGTTCAAAGACAGCGGGGAAAAACATTACGAGTATAAAATAAATAATGATCATCAGTACAACTAAAGAGAAAAGGATAATGACGAGACTGTTAGGCTTATTTTTCTTTTTTGGTTCCATGATTTTTGTGGTATTGGGTTAATAGATTAATATCGATACCAAATACTAAGCTAATTTCTTGCCACACTGTTTGCAATACCTTGCATCATCATCTATATCTTCATTTCCGCACTGGTCACAGATCTTTTCCAGATTCTGTCTTTTGTTGCGCATTTCTGCCGTTACAATTCCTGTCGGAACAGCAATAATAGAGTAACCGGCAAGCATTAAAATAACGGCGAAAAATTTACCCATCGGAGTGATGGGAGACACATCTCCGTAACCCACAGTTGTTACTGTTACCACTGCCCAGTAAATGGCCTGGGGAATCGTTTCAAAGCCGGGTCTTCCACCTTCCACCATAAACATCAGCGAGCCTACGATCACCGAAAAAATAATGAGGAACAGAAGGAAAATATATATTTTTCTGGAGCTGTTTTTTAAAGCACGGACAATTAGGTAACCGTCATTCATAAAATCCAGAAGATTGAAAATCCTGAAAATTCTCAGCATTCTGAGCATCCTGAAGATCAGGAAATATTTCGTCACAGGAAAAAAGAAACTCAGGTAGAAAGGAACAAGTGCCAGAAAATCGATGATTCCGAAAAAGCTGAAAATATAATTCTTCTTATTTTTTACTACACTGATCCGCATCCAGTATTCAATCGTGAAAAAGATTGAAATAATCCATTCCAGGATCAGAAATGTGTAATGGAATTTTTTGTCAAGTTTGGGAACACTTTCCATCATAATAATGGCAGTGCTTATCAGGATAAGAGATAATAAGGTAATGTCGAATAGCTTACCAAGCTTCGTATCGGCACGGTAGATTACCCTGTAAAGAAATCTTTTCCAAAGCTTGTCTTCAGGAACAAGATTATGTTCTCTTTCCATTTTCAATGTTTTTTAAAATTAACAAATTATCGTTATTTTCGTAGCAAACATACAGAATAAAATGACAATAAGCGAAGTAATTTCAAAAATAGAAACCCGTATTCCCCTGCAGCAGGCAGAAGATTTTGATAATGTAGGATTGCTGTGCGGAGTTCCTGACCGGAATGTCAGCGGAATACTTGTATGTCATGATGCTTTGGAAAATGTTGTGGATGAGGCTATTCAGAAGAACTGTAATCTGATTGTATGTTTTCATCCCATTATTTTCTCCGGATTAAAATCCCTTACTGGTAAAAATTATGTGGAAAAGGCAGTACTGAAAGCTATTGAGAACAAAGTTGCCATTTATGCCATCCACACGGCATTTGACAATGACTTCTTTGGAGTAAATTACGGAATTTGCCGTCAGTTGGGGTTAAAAGACCTGAAAATCCTTCAGCCGAAAAAAATAGCCTGAAACAGTTAAGCGTCTTTGTTCCAAAAGATCATTCTGAAAACGTAAAAGAAGCTCTTTTTGCAGCAGGAGCCGGAAATATAGGCTTTTATGACGAATGCAGTTTTACATTGAACGGAGAAGGAACATTCAGGCCGGTTGAAGGCTCAAATCCTTTCTCAGGGCAACAGGATATCCGTGAAAACGCTGACGAAGATATGATCTCCGTTATTTTTGAAGATTATAAAAAGGGAAAGATTGTTTCTGCCATGAAGGCTGCACACCCGTACGAAGAGGTGGCTTATCAGATTTATCAGCTGGACAACGAGAACCAATATTCCGGCCTGGGAATGTACGGGGAACTTGATGATGAAATGGATGAACAGGATTTTTTAAGAATGGTAAAAGAAAAATTCGGTCTTGAGATCATTAAACATTCCGATTTTACCCATAAAAAAATAAAGAGAGTAGGAGTTCTGGGCGGATCCGGAGCCAGTGGTATAAAAGCTGCTTTATCCCAAAAATGTGATGCTTACCTGACGGGAGATATCAAATACCACGACTATTTTCAGGCAGAATCCAAAATGTTGATCTGTGACATAGGCCATTATGAATCAGAACAATTTGTAACTCAACAATTATTTGAAATTTTGTCACAAAAATTTAGTACATTTGCAATTTCAAAATCTATTGAAAAAACAAACCCAGTAAATTATTTCATTTAAATATGGCAAAAACCAACGATATTTCAGTTGAAGAAAAATTAAGAGCTTTATACGATTTACAGATCATTGATTCAAGATTGGATGAAATCCGAAATACCAGAGGAGAATTGCCAATTGAAGTTGAAGATCTTGAAATTGAGATTGAAGGACTTGAGAAGAGAGCTGAAAAATTTCATGCAGACATTAAAGATCAGGAAGATCAGATCAAAACCAAGCATGAAGTGATTAACCATGCAAAAACTTTAATTGAAAAATACAAATCTCAGCAGGATAATGTAAGAAACAATAAAGAGTTTGAAGCATTAGGAAAAGAAATAGAATTCCAGGATCTGGAAATTCAGCTTGCTGAAAAAAGAATTAAAGAATTCGGGGCTAAAATTGCTCACAAAAATGAAACATTAAGCGAGCTTAATGATAAGATCAGTAATCTGAAAAGCCATTTAAAATTCAAAAAAGAAGAATTGGATGGTCTGATCTCTGAAACTCAGAAAGAAGAAGAATACTTATTGGAACAATCTAAAGAGTTTGCCGGTAAAATTGATGAGAGACTGCTTTCTTCATACAACAGAATCAGAAAAAGCTCTATCAACGGATTAGCTGTTGTAGGTCTGGAAAGAGGAGCACCGAAAGGTTCATTCTTCACTATTCCTCCTCAAAAGCAGATGGAGATCGCCCAAAGAAAGAAAATCATTATTGATGAGCACTCAGGAAAAATCCTTGTAGATGACGAATTGGTAATGGAAGAAAATGAAAAAATGAAATCTGTAATTAAATTTTAATCAGATTTTAAGATAAAAACAGCTTCGGCGGAAACAAAGTTTCCGCCGAAGCTGTTTTTTAATGAAAGGACATAAGCATAGCTTTCTGTATTTAAAAAATGAAACACATTTTTGTTAAGACATTAGAGTAAAGAGTAGAATTATTTAATGTGCTGACGATATCCGGATATAGAAAGGTTTCAGCCCGTTCAAATAAATTAAAAAATCAATCTCCGGTTTTACCAAAAACATAGCCAAGAAACATAAAAAAAGCTGCTTCAGAAACGAAGCAGCTTTCGTATTGTTAGTCATGATGTTCATACATTTTATTGTACAGATCTATGAATTTCTCTTTTATCGCTTTTCTCTTAAGCTTTAAAGTTGGGGTAAGAAGGCCAGTATCAATCGCCCATACTTCAGGGGTAAGCTCAATTTTTTTGATCTTTTCCCAGTTTCCGAGATGCTCATTAATCCCATCTATTTCTTTTTCTATTCTTTCTTTTAATTCAGGGCTTTTGGCAATTTCTGCAGGGGTGGAACCTATATTCAGGTTATTTCTCATGGCCCAGTTTTTGGCAAATTCAAAATCAGGTTGTACCAATGCGCATGGCATTTTTTCGCCATCTCCCACAACCATAATCTGTTCAATGAATTTTGAAGCTTTAGCCTGGTTCTCAATAGTCTGAGGGGCAATGTATTTTCCGCCTGAGGTTTTAAACATTTCCTTTTTACGATCAGTGATCTGAAGGAATCCTTCACTGTCAATATGCCCGATATCTCCTGTTTTAAAATAACCGTCCTCTGTAAAAGCTTCTTTGGTCATCTCATCATTCTTAAAATAGCCTTTGAAGACGGATGGACCTTTTACCGTGATTTCGCCATCTTCCTGAATCTTTACCTGTAAATTATCCAGTGGTCTGCCCACTGTACCGATCTTCATTTTTTCGAAACTGTTTACGGAAATAACCGGAGAGGTTTCTGTTAAACCGTAACCTTCTAAGATAGGGATACCGGCATTCTGAAACATCAGATTCAATCTTGTG
This sequence comes from Chryseobacterium sp. GTID13, assembly GCF_056172655.1. NCBI lineage: Bacteria > Pseudomonadati > Bacteroidota > Flavobacteriia > Flavobacteriales > Weeksellaceae > Chryseobacterium > Chryseobacterium sp. GTID13. The sequence continues at coordinate 33,823 of NZ_JAOCMB010000007.1, read as the reverse complement.
GACAGAGCGGCGGAACCGGAAACCAAAGTGACGATTTCTCCTCCCAATCCTTCTCTCCATTTAGAAAATACCAGTTTATCTGCAATGATTCCCTGTAATCCGGAAGGTTTGGAAATGTCTTTTTTCTTACTGATTAAATCTAAAGCCCAGAAGAATATTTTTGATTTAAGCCCGCCGGCTGAAGAACCGGTGTTGTAGATCTTATCATATACTTTTTCTACCAGTCTGGGTACCACACTCATATAATGCGGCTTTACTTCTTTCACATTTTCACCCATTTTATCAATGCTTTCAGCAAAATAAACTGAAAAACCATTGTATTGGAAAAGATAAAAAAGCATCCTTTCAAAAATATGGCATATAGGAAGGAAGCTCAGAACTCTTGTATCCTTGTAATCCAGACTTTTTTCTTAGGAATCCTCGGAACAGAACCTAACACATTGGAAACAATATTATGATGGGTCAGCATCACTCCTTTGGGTCTTCCTGTAGTACCTGAAGTGTAAATAATGGTAGCCAGGTCTTCAGAATTGATGGCATTGGAAAGATCTTCCACCTCAATCTGTGTAGAATCGTCCTCGCCAAGATCCAGGATCTCTTTCCAGTTGGCGGCCCCGCTTATATTATCGAAAGTAAAAATTCCCTGAAGTGAAGGGATATTATGTTTCACCTTCATTACCTTGGCAAGAAGTTCCTTATCGGATACAAAGCAATACTGTATTTCAGCATTATTAAATATAAATTCATAATCTTCAGCAGAAATACTCGGATAAACAGGAACCGAAACTACACCGATCTGGGATAGCCCGAAATCCATCACCGCCCATTCCGTACGGGAATTGGTAGTGATCAGGGCAATCTTGTCACCGGGTTTTATACCCAGCTTCAGTAATCCCCTGGATATTTTATTTCCCTGGTTGATAAACTCCAGTGTTGAAGTTTTTTTCCATTCACCCTGGTATTTAGTCACAAACATGTCCGCTTTAGGAAATTTTTCTAAAGCGTAGTTTGGAATATCGAATAATCTTTTGATTGTCATGATTTTTTAAGCAATTTTTAAAGAATTTTAAATATAAGCATTTTTTTTAATTGTGATCATCACAAATCATCAATCGTGAATTAATTGAATGCCTGCCATAATAATCACAAGAATTCATCATTATTATCTCAAAAATACAGATGTTGGTAAATCATCTATTTTCATCCTGAATTTGAATCTGTACCGCCTTCCAGCCCTAATTTCCAATTCTATTTTCAGGTTTCGTTAAAAAGTGTAAATTTACGGCTATCTAATTATTATTTTTTATGGACTTTAATTTATCGGAAGAACAGCTGATGATTCAGCAGGCTGCAAGAGATTTTGCACAAAATGAACTACTACCTGAAGTTATTGAAAGAGACCGTGATCAGAAATTCCCTACGGAGCAAGTGAAGAAAATGGGTGAAATGGGACTTCTGGGAATGATGGTAGATCCTAAATACGGAGGAGCAGGGATGGACAGCGTTTCTTACGTTCTGGCAATGGAGGAGATCGCAAAAGTAGATGCTTCTGCAGCGGTTGTAATGTCCGTAAATAACTCTCTGGTTTGTGCAGGTCTTGAAAAATTTGCTTCCGAAGAACAAAAAGTGAAATACCTTACCCCTCTTGCGAGCGGAAAAGTTATAGGTGCTTTTGCATTATCCGAGCCTGAAGCAGGTTCTGATGCTACTTCCCAAAAAACAACAGCAGAAGACAAAGGAGATTATTACCTTCTGAATGGTATCAAAAACTGGATTACCAATGGAGGTACTGCTACTTACTATATTGTCATTGCACAGACGGATCCTGAGAAAAAGCATAAAGGAATTAATGCCTTCATCGTTGAAAGAGGATGGGAAGGATTTGAAGTAGGGGTGAAAGAAGACAAACTGGGAATCAGAGGAAGTGATACGCACTCTTTGATCTTCAATAATGTAAAAGTACCGAAAGAAAACAGAATCGGGGAAGACGGATTCGGATTCAATTTTGCCATGGCAGTATTGAATGGAGGAAGAATAGGTATTGCTTCTCAGGCATTGGGTATTGCTTCAGGTGCTTACGAATTGGCTCTGAAATATGCTAAAACAAGAAAAGCTTTCAAAACTGAGATCATCAACCACCAGGCGATTGCTTTTAAATTGGCAGATATGGCTACTCAGATTACGGCGGCAAGAATGTTGTGCTTCAAAGCTGCATGTGAGAAAGATGCAGGTAAAGATATCTCTGAAAGCGGTGCAATGGCCAAATTATATGCTTCTCAGGTGGCTATGGATACGACTATTGAAGCCGTACAGATCCACGGTGGATACGGATATGTGAAAGAATACCACGTAGAAAGAATGATGAGAGATGCGAAAATCACGCAGATCTACGAAGGTACTTCTGAAATCCAGAAAATTGTGATTTCCAGAAGCATCGCTAAATAATAACTATAAAACACACTTCTTATGAAAAAAACTTTGTGGATCAGCCTCGGTGTAATTCTTCTTCTGATAGGAGTAACGGTATGGTATAAATATTATTTCGTCTTCGGGGAAGGAGTGAAGTCTGGCTATCTGAATTATGCCATGAAAAAAGGCTATGTTTTCAAAACATATGAAGGAAAACTCATTCAGGAAGGTTTTGGAAAAGGAAAGACCGGAACCATTACAAGCTATGAATTTGAATTTTCTGTAGAAGATCCTGAAATTTTCAAGCAGCTGGAGACCAACAGCGGCAAAACTTTCGATCTTCATTACAAAGAATACAATGGCGCGCTTCCGTGGAGAGGAAACACAAAGTTTATCGTAGACAAAGTAGTGAATATGAAATAGTGAAAGGCTCCCAATCGGGAGCCTTTCCATTTACAAACCACTTTTATAATATACATTTAACCAAGGTAAAGTCGGTTGATTAAATTACATACTTATTAAAATCAGATATTCTACAAGCTGTCATACAGCCTCAATTGCGAATGCTTAAAGATACGAAGAAGCTATCCTACAGGGATTTGATTTTTATTAAAATAAAATTATTGAGGGTTGCCAGTCGATTGATTATTTCTCTTCTTGAAAAAATAATATCCTATGCCACCGATCAGGAATAAAGGCCATAATGGAAGGATAAATAAGAATACAGAAGTGATCACATTCCAACCGGAGGAAACTGCTGCCAAAGATTTTTCACCGAAAGTTTCAGGAGCTTTTTTATGCTCTGACTGATCTGTGAGGGTCAGGGTTATGGTACATAACGTATTTTCTGCATAGCTGTCTCCGGAAGTCTGTATGCTCTTGGTCTCAATATCACCGATATCACTCAGGTCATTCATTAAGCCGTCAAAATTCTGCATCGGAACCTTAATATCCATATAGTATACTCTCTGGCTGTTTTCGTCGTAAGAGCTTCTGTTGGCTGGTTCTGTAGCAATATAGGAAAGCTCTTCACTTTTTATAAAACCGTTATTCTTTACCGTCTCTTCCTTTACAAGTTCCTTTACGGTTTCCGCATTGTCCGCTTTTACTGAAAGAATAGCGGTTTTCACCATCTTATTTTTGAGCTCATAAGCATCATTCTGAGGTTTCTCCCTGTAAACAATTTTTGTTTCTTTAATAACTTTTGGAGCCGGGACATTCACCACAATTTTTTCGGCTTTTTTCTCTGCCGAATCCTTTTTTTCGATCTTTGATTCCAGTTTTATGGAAGAAATTTTATCAGATAAGGAGTCAACCATTTTGGAGGTATTTTCTATTTTCTGCTGAATTTCACCTTTAGTATCATCAAAGTCTTTTATCCTGACATTGGCCGAATCTAAAACTTTATCCGCAGTATTGCTTATGGAACTTATGGTTTCATTCACAGCAGCAGCTGTACTGTCTGACGCATGTATAGTATCTTCTATCTGGGATTTTGTTGCTTCTGCCTTTTTGCACATAATGAAAGTGCCGGATACAGCTACCAGTAATATGAACTTTTTCATAACATTAATTTTGATGAAGTAAAATTAGTGGTGGAACGGAAGCATACTTTTGTAAATAGAAAGTATTGTTCTGGTAAAATTTTAATAAATTGAAAATCAATTTATTGAACTTATTTTACAAAAGATTTACAAAAACAAATTGAATGAAAATTATTTTCAACAATAAATTAAATGATTATTTTTTTATAATCATCAGGTTGAAAAAATAAAGCTTTATAAAAAATACATAGAATAACAATCTGTTTTATTCATTATTGTCTTGTATTTTTCCTAGTGAATAATGGTAACGGGTTATATTTTTTGTGATTGTTTTATAATAAATTTAACATTTTTTTGAAAAATAACATTCAAATGCTGATTATGAATATTATAATATTTACATTTGCTTTTTAAGATTTTATAATGAAAGACGTGTGTTTTGTTCTCGTTTTTAATAGCGCAATCATCCACATTTGTTGATGATGAAATTATATTATTTAATATTAAAAAGATTAATAACCGTAATAATAAGTTTAAAAAAGAAAAACTATATGAAAAAACAAATACTTTTGATGGGGATATTTCTTATTTCCAATGTTTTTTTTGCACAAACAAGCCGGCTTTGGAAAGAAGTGTCTCAAAAAATACTTCTGAAATCTTTGAAAATAAGACCAGCATTCTTCACCCAAGAATCTATAGTCTTGATTTTGATAATTTAAAGAATGCTTTGGCGAAAGCACCCAAAAGATTTGCAGCTAAAGGAAAGTCTGATATTATTATTTCTTTCCCGAATTCCAATGGCGAGTTTGAAAATTTCAAAGTAAGAGAAAACTCAAATTTCGATCCTGAATTGGCAGCAAAATACCCGGATATTAAATCTTATGTCGGGGTAGGTGAGGACGACCCTGGTTCTACCATTTATTTCAGTACTTCACCACTGGGATTATCTTCAATGGAGATTTATGGAAACAAATCGGCGGTTTTTATCGAGCCCTATACGAAAGACCTTTCAACCTATGTCGTTTATAAAAAATCAGACAAAAAAGAGAGTTTAGATAAATTTGAATGTACGGTGCTTGATGTGGCTCAAAAAGGTCTGAATAATTCTGATCTTACCGCAAGACCCAATGCTGATGACGGAAAATTAAGAACTTTCAGGTTAGCCTTATCCTGTACAGGTGAATATACAACCTATTTCGGAGGAACAGTAGTGGGTGCACTGGCAGCGATGAATAATACAATGACTCGTGTAAACGGGGTTTTTGAAAAAGATTTCTCTGCAAGAATGGTCATTATTGCCAACAATAATACTGTAATTTATACGAATGCAGCTACGGATCCTTATTCCCCTTCAGCTCAAATGAATAACTGGAATGCTGAGTTACAGAGTAATTTAACTGCGACGATTGGAGAAGCAAACTACGATATCGGCCATTTATTCGGAGCAACCGGTGGTGGTGGAAATGCTGGTTGTATTGGCTGCGTTTGTACCAATGGATCAAAAGGAAGTGGATATACTTCGCCGGCAGATGGTATTCCATCTGGTGATAATTTTGATATTGATTATGTTGCCCATGAAATGGGGCATCAGTTTGGAGGGAACCATACATTTTCTCACAATATTGAATCAGCAGGGGTAAATATGGAGCCCGGTTCAGGGTCTACCATTATGGGATATGCAGGGATTACCAACCAGGATGTGCAACAACATTCAGATCCGTTTTTCCATGCTATAAGCATTCAGCAGATTACCAATAACATTAAAACAAAAACCTGCCCGGTAGTTACCAATACCGGAAATACGATTCCTACAGCTGATGCAGGATTAGATTATATCATTCCGAAGGGCACTCCATTTGTGCTTACAGGAACAGGTACTGACGGAGATGGAGATACTTTGACCTATATCTGGGAGCAAATGGATAAAGCCGTTTCCGGGCAAACCGGAGCAAACTCTGCGGCAACTGCAACAAAAGCTTCTGGTCCTACTTTCAGATCCTGGACTCCGCAAACTACTCCTGTCAGATATTTTCCAGCAATGACTTCGGTATTAGCTGGAAGCACGACCACTCAAGGTTCAGAAATTGCTGTAGAAGCTTTATCGAATGTTGCGAGAACCTATAACTTCAGGTTTACTACTCGTGACAACAGAGCGGGAGGTTCTGGAAACAATTCTGATGATATGGTAGTTACAGTAAATGCAGCTGCAGGCCCGTTTAACGTAACTTCACAAAACACTACCGGAGTTGTTTGGACTCAGGGTCAGTCGTATCCAATTACATGGGATGTAGCCAATACAACAGCGGCACCGATAAGCGCACCTAATGTAACAATCCTGTTGTCAAAAGACGGAGGTCTTACGTTCTCAACTGTTTTGGTGGCAAGCACTCCTAATACAGGTTCTTATAATTATACTGTTCCGGGCGGTCTTGGTACCATTACCAATAATGCCAGAATTATGGTGAAAGCTGCTAATAATATATTCTTTAATGTCAATTTAAAGAACTTTACAATTAATTCATCAGCGGTAGTAGATCCGGGACCAGATCCAAGAAATCCGGTAATACCTACAAGAGTATACCAGGGGCTGATGATCTATCCTGTACCTTCCAATGATGGATATGTTTATATCAAAGCAGATTTCCCAAGACAGGTTCCCCTTCGTCCGTACGTTGTTACTTACGAAATATTTTCAATGGATGGAAAACTGATTGTTCCTAAAAAGACCAAATATATATTTGATGAACTTCTGGAGCAGATTAACTTAAAACATTTACCTACCGAATCCTATATGATTCATGTTACCGTAGATGGGGAAAAAATTGTTAAGAAACTAATGATGGTACCTAGATAACAGATCATCACAATAAATAAAAAAACCGTTCTTCTGAACGGTTTTTTGTTTTTATCACAATTTAGCTTTGTTGAAATTCGCTTATAAAATGCAGTTTCACATTCGGGAACTTTTCCTGCGTCATATGAATAGTGAACGAAGAATCTGCAAGGAATACAAGCTGGTTATACTTATCTCTTGCAAGGAAACGCTGCTTTAATCTTGCAAATTCCTTAAACTCTTCAGACTTTTCATCAGCTTCCACCCAGCATGCTTTATGCATGGAAAGAGGCTCATATGTACATTTGGCGCCATATTCATGCTCCAGACGGTACTGGATAACCTCATACTGAAGCGCACCAACCGTTCCGATGATCTTTCTGTTGTTCATTTCCAGGGTAAATAACTGGGCAACCCCTTCATCCATAAGCTGGTCAATACCTTTTGCCAGCTGCTTGGCTTTAAGAGGATCATTGTTGTTGATATAACGGAAATGTTCAGGTGAGAAGCTCGGAATTCCTTTGAAGCTCAGTTTTTCTCCTCCTGTCAATGTATCCCCAATTCTGAAGCTTCCTGTATCATGAAGTCCTACGATGTCTCCCGGGAAACTTTCGTCCACCACCTCTTTTTTGTCGGCGAAGAAAGCATTAGGAGAAGAGAATTTCATTTTTTTGCCTTCTCTTACCAGTAGATAGTTTTCATTTCTTTTAAATGTTCCCGAAACGATTTTTACAAAGGCAAGTCGGTCCCTGTGTTTAGGATCCATATTCGCGTGAATTTTGAAAACGAATCCGGTAAAATTAGTCTCTTCCGGTTTCACAATACGTACATCACTTTCTTTAGGCTGAGGCATCGGAGCAATTTCAATGAATGCATCCAATAGCTCACGGACTCCAAAATTATTTAAAGCCGAACCAAAGAAAACCGGCTGCAAATCACCGTTCATATAATCTTCACGGTTGAATTCAGGATACACAGACTGAACAAGCTCAAGCTCGTCTCTCAGATTCTGTGCAGCTTTTTCGCCGATTACCTCATCTATTGAAGGATCATTGATATCGTCAAATTTTATAGTTTCACCTACTTTTTGTTTCTTTTCTTCCAGAAACAGCTGGATATTGTTCTCCCAGATATTGTAAATTCCCTGGAAATCACTTCCCATACCGATTGGAATAGATAGCGGAACCACTCTTAGTCCTAATTTCTGCTCAACCTCATCCAAAAGATCAAACGCATCTTTACCCTCACGGTCAAGTTTATTGATGAATACCAGCATCGGGATGTTTCTCATCCTGCAGACCTTCACCAGTTTTTCAGTCTGTTCCTCAACCCCTTTGGCAACGTCAATCACAACGATTACAGAATCTACAGCTGTTAAGGTTCTGTAGGTATCTTCAGCGAAATCTTTGTGACCCGGTGTATCCAGGATGTTGATTTTGTGGTCTCTGTATTCAAAAGCCAATACGGAAGTCGCCACGGAGATCCCTCTCTGTCTTTCGATTTCCATAAAGTCGGAGGTAGCTCCTTTTTTATTTTATTGGACTTTACCGCACCGGCTTCCTGGATAGCACCCCGAAAAGCAGCAGCTTTTCTGTAAGGGTTGTCTTTCCGGCATCCGGGTGGGAAATAATCCCGAAAGTCTTTCTTTTTTGTATTTCTTTGATTAAGTCTGACATAGTGTATTTTGAAGTTGCAAAAATCGGGATTTTTTACGAGGTTTCAAATAATTTGAGAGAATAAGTTGTGGGATTCGGGTTACGGTTGCGAGTTGCGGGTTTCGAGTTTGTGGCTCAGAAGTGTATAACCCAATAAGTAATGAATGAACAACAAATATTAGTTGGCTGAGGCTCTCGAAGCCAACGGCAATGAAGCAAAATTGAATAATTTATATTTTCATCAAAGCCATCAAACTCTAAAACACTTAATCTTTAAAACTTTTCAACAGTGAAAACCCAGAACTCGAAACCCGCACCCCGAAACCTGTATCCAAGAATTTCCCTTTTTAGTTGCCTAAGGCTTTCAAAAAAATTACCTTTGTTTTTATAAACTTTTTACAGAGAAAAGTATGGAAAATAGCAGGTATCCGAAGTTTACCTTTACATGGATAGGCGGTCTTGTTTTACTGGCAGGGTTATTTATAGGAACAATGGCTGTTTCTTTTTCGGCAGTTTCTGGAAAATTGCTTTCAGGGAAAATCTCGAACTGAAAGATTGGTTTCTGATGGTGACCAATGCAGCCGGATTCTTAACTGCTATTGCCTTTTTTGATTTTTTTATCGTAAGACCTTCCACCGGAAAAAACTGAACTTCAATTTTTCACCAACGAATTTTTATACCTACCTCCTGATATTTCCTATGATGATCGGGATGATGTTTATTTCAGAATTTATCACCTCTCTCATACCGACTACAGGCCCTTTCTGGGGAAAATATTATGAATTTTTCTCACAGCTTATGGAGCAGTTGACCTTTGAACCGGTAGTTATGATCATCATGACTGTGATTATGGCACCTATTTTTGAAGAAATTATTTTCAGGGGAATTATTCAGAAAGGACTCATGAATAAAGGAGTAGATCCCAGGAGAGCTATTGTCTATGCCTCCATTATCTTTGGACTGGTTCATGCCAATCCATGGCAGTTTGTAGGAGCAGTATTACTGGGATGTGTATTGGGGCTGGTGTATTACAAAACAAAATCATTGCTGCTGCCAATGTTGCTGCATGGGTTTAACAATCTGTGTTCTTCATTGCTGGTCACTTATACCAAAAGCGAAAGCTTTGCCGATGCTTTTAAAATTTCCGAATGGGTTATTTTAGCTGCCGGAATTGTACTTTTTTCTTTGTTTTATTATCTTTTTACGGTAAGGAACAAAGTACACTATACTGAAATGTAACTTTTCATGATAAAGCAGATCGGTAACTTTTCAATTGAAGAAAATGAAGAAATAGTTTCATTGCATTATTCTCTCTCGAAAAAAGACTGGATTGATTTTGCTGTTAAACTTACCATAGCCATACTACCTCTATCAATAGGTTCCCTTTTTCTATATGGGGCTGTTTATAAAAATACAATATTGGAACTGGTTATAGGTGCAGGGTTTCTTATTGCAGGGTGTGTGTTTTTTATTGATGCTGTTTCTATGATTATCAGAGTCAGAAGAAATATTGTCAGAATTTTAAAAAAAGAGGGAAAACTTGTTCACAGAAAAACATTACTTATATCGGACACCTATGAACTTCAGGATATTAAAGAATTCATCATATCCGGCAAAGATGAACAGGCTTATATTAGAAAAAAATCGATAAGAAGGATGTATGGAACCATCGAAATAAGACTGAGGAATAATATGATAAAACCGGTTCTGATTATCAATCCGACAAAGATTTTCCGAACCTTTAACGATAGTTCAGATAAGGCGGATCTACGAAACGAAGCTAAAGATATAATTAAGGAATTAAACAGATATATTAAAGCAGAGTACAAGATAAAAAACTTCAAGATAGAAAATTTTTAGAAATAATGGAATTATTAGTTGCTACCCATAACGAACACAAAAAAGAAGAAATACAACAGATCTTAGGAAACGATTTTACCGTAAAAAGCCTTACAGATTATGATATTCACGAAGAGATTGTAGAAGATGGCGATTCTTTCAATGCGAATGCCCTGATCAAAGCGAAATATTGTTTCGAAAAAACCGGAATTCCCAGCTTAGGAGACGATAGTGGGCTTGTTGTAGAGGCTCTGGATGGCAGACCGGGAATTTTCTCTGCCCGCTATGCAGGAGACCATGATTTTGCAAAAAATATCGAAAAGGTTTTAAGCGAGCTGGAAGGTCAGGAAAATAGAAAAGCTTATTTCATTACTGTTCTTTGCTATTATGACGAAAATGGTGCCCGCTATTTTGAAGGAAGAGTACACGGAAATTTACTTACAGAAAATAAAGGACACAAAGGGTTCGGTTACGATCCTATTTTCGTTCCTGAAGGTTATGACAGAACTTTTGCGGAAATGAATCCTGAAGATAAAAATAAGATCAGCCACCGCAAACAGGCATTAGACCTCTTTCTGGACTTCTTAAAAGTAAAAGAATAATATTCTATGCTTTTCAGCATTTAAACCTGAATCTTTAAATTTATGTTTAGATTTTCTGTCGTACATTTGTTACAATAAACTATTGATTTGAGTACTTATTTAACGATATTAGGCTTCAATTCGGCTATTCCGACCATTAATTCTTCACCTACGGCACAGCTGCTGGAAATGGAAGAAAGACACTTCCTGATCGATTGTGGAGAAGGAACCCAGGTACAGCTAAGAAAAGCGAAAGCGAGATTTTCAAAGATCAATCATATCTTTATATCACATCTTCACGGGGATCACTGTTTTGGTCTTCCGGGTCTCATTGCCTCCTTCCGTTTGTTGGGGAGAGATATTCCCCTGCATGTTTACGGGCCGAAAGGAATCAAGAAAATGCTGGAAACCATCTTTACCATTACAGAAACGCACAGGGGTTTTGAAGTGATTTATCATGAGCTGGATAAAGATTATTCTGAAAAGATCTATGAGGACAGCAGGGTAGAAGTATATACCATTCCATTGGATCACAGGATATACTGCAACGGATATCTTTTTAAAGAAAAACCCAAAGACAGGCACCTGAATATGAAGGAAATTGCCAAGTACAGCGAAATAGAAACCTGCGATTATCACAATATAAAAGCAGGAAAAGATGTTATTTTGAAGGATGGGTATGTCCTTAAAAATGAAGTGCTGACCCTGGATCCAGCACCTCCTGTTTCCTATGCCTTCTGCAGCGATACCCGGTATCTTGAAACAGTGATCCCGATCATTAAAAATGTAACCGCCCTGTATCACGAATCCACCTTCCTTCACGATCTGAAAGAAATGGCAGACTATACGGGACACTCCACTGCTTTGGAAGCAGCAATGATCGCTCAGAAAGCCGAAGTGGGAAAACTGATCCTGGGACATTTTTCAAACCGGTATGCAGACCTGACAGTGTTTACTGATGAGGCAAGAAATGTTTTTCCCAATACCTTTCTACCAAAAGCACTGGAAAGCGTAAAAATTTAGAACCTGTATGCTTAATTTTGAAGAACTAAAAAGCTTTTTGAATGAAAAGGCAGATCAGTACAACAGTCCTGACTTTATTGAAGATGATCCTATACAGATTCCGCACCGTTTCAGCTTAAAACAGGATATCGAAATTGCAGGTTTTCTGGCAGCCACTATTTCATGGGGAAACCGGAAATCCATCATCCGGTCAGCAGATAAAATGCTGGATATCATGGGAAATTCTCCTTATGATTTCGTGTTGAACCATTCTGAAAAGGACCTGGAAACTCTTCAGGACAAAAGCATTCACAGAACATTCAACGGTGAGGATTTTGCTTACTTCATCAGGCAGTTCCATAAAATCTATAAAGAAAATGAAAGTCTGGAAAACCTATTCCTTGTAAAAGATCAGGAGACGAATTTCCAACATGCTATTGAAAGATTCAGAAGCAGTTTCCTGGAAACAGAAAAGCACAGGAGCCATAAACATGTCAGCTCTCCTTATAAAAACTCTTCCTCCAAAAGGATCATTATGTTTTTACGATGGATGGTGAGGAAAGACAAACGTGGCGTGGATTTTGGTATTTGGGAGAATATAGACCAGAAACACCTTTCGATTCCGTTAGATGTACATACCGGGAATATTTCCAGAAAGCTCGGACTGGTTTTCAGAACTCAGAACGACTGGAAAACCGTGGAAGAACTGGATGCTGCCATCAGGAAATTCGATGAAAATGATCCGGCAAAGTATGATTTTGCCCTGTTTGGTCTTGGAGTAACCAAAGAACTTTTATAACACAGAAAAGATGAAAAAGGAAAAAGAAAAAACAGAAGCTTTAGAGAAAATAGCCAATGGTATTACTTGGTGGGTGGGATCTATCCCTTCACTTATTGTTCATACCTTATTTTTTATCATCTCATTTCTTCTGCCCATGCTCAATATTGTTGAGTTTGATAAAATGCTTCTGATCCTTACCACAGTAGTCTCTTTAGAAGCAATTTATCTGGCTATTTTCATTCAGATGTCTGTCAACAAGAGCCATGAAAAGATCGAAGATATCCAGGAAGATATCGAAGAGATCAGTGAAGACATTGAAGACATTCAGGAAGATATCGAAGAGATCAGCGAAGACATTGAAGAGATCAGTGAGGATATCGAGGAGATCAACGAGGACATTGAAGATATCCAGGAAGACATTGAGGAAATCAACGAGGATGAAGATGATGAAGACCATAATGAAAGAGCCAAAAATGTAATGCTCAAAAGTAATGTGAGTTCCAACAAAAATGAAATCAAGGCTTTGAAAGATATTATCAGCCAGCTTCAGACAGAAATAGAGCAGCTGAAAAAAGACAATGAATAAAAAAGAATAATTTTCTTAAAAGTAAGCAGACTGGTTAATATATCCGGTCTGTTTTTGTTTTAATATGAAAAAACAAATCCTACTAATTTTGTGGAATATATAATTATAAAATAAATTTATTGTGAATGCATATGGTGAATTGTTTGTATGTTGTGTTAAAAAGATGTTTTTTACTGATATTTTTGCTACATTTGAACAAACAATTATAAAATGTTAGGTTATAGATTAAACAAATACTTTTTATTTCTGGTATTACTGTTTACTTCTGCAGCAGTATTTTCCCAGAATATCAGAAGGACATCACCTCCCAAAAAAGCGACCCCTGCTACCATGAAAGCAGGTGCATTCATAGATGTGAATGTTCCGACTTATCCTCAGTCTGCTTATACCATTGAACAGCTTGTAAAAAACGTACTGATATCCGGAGGGTCTGTGTGTGCCGCTCCTAATGTAACCAATGTTACGGTATCTCCCAATCAGCTGGCAACGGATACGGAAAGGGCTTGGGGATATTTTAATAAAGGGACTACCAACTTTCCTTTCAATGATGGTATAGTATTAGTCGCCGGTAAAGCGAGAAGGGCCGGAAACGGGTACGAAGGAACCAACCCGCTTTCAGATGAAGTTCCGGGTTCCGGTATTAATGATCCTGATCTTGTAGCTGCCGTTAATCCACCGGTTACCTTAAAGGATGTAGTAGCCGTTGAATTTGATTTCGTTCCGAACAGCAACCAGGTAAAATTCAATTATTTATTTGCCTCGGAAGAATATACAAGCGGATTCCCATGTGGTGATTTTGCCGACAGTTTTGCCCTTCTTCTAAAAAAGTCGGTGATCCTAGCTACACCAATCTGGCAGTACTTCCCGGAGGGGCAGGCCCTGTAAGTGTTACGAATATTATACCGCATGGAGTAGGATGTGATGGGGAAACTATTAATGAACAATATTTCGCCGGACTGAATACTACAAATATTGAAACCAATTTTATAGGAAGAACAGTTCCTCTTACAGCAGTGGCAACGGTTATTCCGGGCCAGACATACCATTTTAAGCTTGTCCTTGCAGATGCTTTGGACCAGCGTTATGACTCTGCTGTATTTCTGCAGGGAGGATCTTTTGATATCGGAATGACTATTGTTGACGGTAACGGAAATCCTTTGGGAGATACCATCAATATGTGTGATAATACCCCTCAGATATTAAAAGCACAGGTATCTACCGTTCCGGGAATGACCTACAAATGGTATAAAGATGGAGTTGTAATTCCTAATGCAACGAGTGCTACGTACATAGCTACCTCACCGGGCGTATATCAAGTAAAAACTTTCGTTGGTGGAACAGAATGTCAGCAGGCAAGCATTACCATTATAGGCGGAACATCTCCGGCTGCCCAGAATGCAACACTGAAACTTTGTGCCACTCCTGCCCACAGTACTTTCAATTTAGAAGATGCAAAGCCACAGATCAGTACAACCGCAGGTGCAGTATTCCGTTTTTATGCCAATCAGGCGGATGCCCAGGCACAGAACAATAGCTTTATTACAAACCTTACAAACTATAACGGTACCGACGGACAGGTAATTTACGTAGTCGTTTCCAACGGTGCTTTCTGTAGCAAACTTGTGACCCTGACCTTAAAAAGAGAAGAAACACCTGTTGCTCAGCTTAATGCTCCAAGATTAAGAATCTGTGAAGGAGAATCTCTGGTACTGACTGCTTCCGGCGGTGTCACCTATCAATGGGGAGATACTTCTGCAAGCGGAGGAGTAAGAACAGTAAGCCCGACCCAGACCACCACTTATACCGTATATGCTATCGGTGCACAAGGGTGTAAATCTTTACAGCCGGCAACTATTACCATTGACGTAGTTCCTGCCATTGTTTCTTCATTGAAAGGAGGCCAGATCTGTGAAGGAGATATGATCCTTTTGGACGCCGGATCCGGTCCGGGCTATACTTACGAATGGAATACCGGAGAAACAACGCAGGCTATTACAGTAGGAACGCCGGGTGAATATACGGTAACGATCAGCAACGGAGTGTGCTCCAAAGAATTTAAAACCCTGGTAATACAGGCTGGGATTCCGGAAATTATAAAAGTTGATTATAACGACAACGGAACAATGGTCCTTACAGCCACTAACCCTAGCAACGGTATCCTGGAATATTCCGTAAACAATGGGTTTACATGGCAATCTTCCAATGTATTTTCCAATGTTCCTAAAAATACGGTCATATCTATCCGGGTTAAAGTGAAGGATACCAGCTGTGTAGGCTTTTTGGAATACTTTACATTCGTCATGAAGAATGTGATCACCCCTAACGGAGATAATGTGAATGATATCATTGATTTCAGCGGGGTAAGCAGTTATAAAGACTTTAATGGTTTGGTTTTCGACCGCTACGGAAAAGAAGTATTCAGAGCCGGAAAAACCAGACCGTATTGGGATGGCTATTTCCAGGGGAAACGTCTGCCTACCGCCTCTTACTGGTACCAGGTAACTTACCAGGATCCTGCCAGTAAACAAATGGCTGTGAAAACAGGATGGATTCTTCTTAAAAACTTAGAATAATCATTATATAATTTATAGAAAGGCTGGCATTTTTGTCAGCCTTTCTTATTATTTTCAAATAAAGCAAATTTATATTGCAGAATAAATAAACTTGTATTAGTGATAATGTAAATTGTGTTAAATTAACTTTCAATCAAAAAAAATAGTATTTTTGTTTAAAATACTATAAAATGTTAAATAGGAGGATTGGAAATTTATTTTTGGCGTTATTTTTTGCATTAATCGGAAACTTTGTTTTTGCTCAGAACATAGACAGAGCAACGATTCCTGCAAAAAAGCCAATGCAACCTCTATGAAAGCCGGTGCTTTTATAGATGTAAATACACCCAATTACACAGAGTCCGGATACAGCATTACACAGCTGGTCAAAGAAGTGCTGATCTCCGGAGGAGCCTGTTCTACGTCTAATGTAAGCAACGTAAGTGTTTCTCCCAATTTAACAGTGAGCGATCCTGGCCGTAGCTGGGGATTCTTTAATAAAGGAACTACAGCTTTTCCATTTGCAAAAGGTATCGTTCTTTCTACAGGATATGCTGCAAAAGCAGGAAATACTTATCAGGGTATTTTGAATGACGGTATAAATACTCTTGGAGATACAGATCTGGCTTCAGCTCTGGGTATTAATAATGCCGAATTGAGAGATGCCACCTACATAGAATTTGACTTTGTACCGGCTTCTACAGAAATTTCATTCAGATATTTGTTTGCCTCCAAAGAATATGCTCCCGGGTTCCAGTTTGCCTGTACCAAATCAGACGGATTTGCTTTATTGCTAAAAAAGGCAACAGATCCTACCTATACCAATCTGGCAGTGCTTCCCGGAGGCGCAGGACCTGTAAGTGTTACCAATATCCACCCGGCAATTCCCGGAGGTTGTGGTGCCGTTAACCCTTCTTATTTTGCAGGAATAAACAATCCGGTTATTGAAACCAATTTTGACGGACGCACAATACCTTTGACTGCAAAAGCCACCGTAACTCCGGGGGTAACTTATCACTTTAAAATGGTTTTGGCAGATTTCAGTGACAGAAACTACGATTCAGCAGTATTTCTGGAAGCAGGATCATTCGATATTGGGGTGAAAATTTTAGACCCTGCAGGAGTTCAGCTTCCTGATACGGTTTATATGTGCGATAATGCTCCACAGACATTTACAGCCTCTGTACAGGTTCCTAATGTTACCTATCAGTGGTTTTTAAATAATAATCCTATTCCTGGCCAGACTGGTCCGAGCTATACTGCTACACAGCCTGGAGTATACAGTGTTCAGGTATTCATCCAGGGAAATACATGTCCCGGAACGGGAACCATTACAGTAGTGGGAGGAACTTCCCCGACCGTACAGAATGCGACCCTGACGGCCTGTTATACCGCCGGAAATGCAACTTTTAACCTGCCTTCCGCAAATGCTTCTATCAGTACAACGCCCGGTGCAACGTTTTCATACTATGCAAACCAGGCAGATGCCAATGCCGGAAATGCTAATACGATTCCCAGCCCTGCCACCTATTCCAGCCCGGGAGGACAGACAGTCTATGTTCTTGTCAAAAACGGATTCTGTTCCAAAGTAGCTGAGCTGCAGCTGGTAAAAGCTCCTCAAATGACAGCTTCAATTCTGCCGCCGGCAGTATTAACCTGTGCCAGCTCACAGACGACTTTGGATGCTTCAGCTTCTGTGTATCCTGCAGGATCTACTTTTAACTGGACAACTACAGGAGGAAATATCGTTTCAGGAGGAACTACTTTAAACCCGGTTATCAATGCTCCGGGAACTTATACCTTAACTATATCGAAAACCTATCAGCCAGGAGGGGTAATCTGTACCGCTACTGCCAATGTTACAGTTACCGGGGACAGCGCTCCGCCGGTTACAGGACTTACAGCAAGCAAAATCCAGATATGCAGCGGTGAATCGGTAACCTTAACGGCATCAGGAGGTACTACCTATAACTGGACAAGCCTTCCGGGAACAGGAAATACACAGACCGTATCACCTACTGCAACCACAACTTATACAGTAACAGCAGTAGGAGCCAATGGATGTGTATCTCAAAATCCTGCAACAATCACTATTGAAGTTTCACAGCCTATTACTGTACAGGATGCTGTATTGCATAAATGCTATGCGCCGGGACTTACCTATGACCTGACAACTGCTCAGAGTCAGATTACTTCTGCAGGAGCTGGAGTTACTTTTACCTATTACATCAACCAGGCTGATGCTCTTGCAGGCAATGCTAATTTCATTGCAACCCCTACAAATTATTCTCCTCCGGGAAATCAGACTATATATGTGTTGGTGAAAAACGGAGGATGTCATTATGTAGTTTCTCTTCAACTACTGAGAACAGCTGAAACAACACTTACGATAGCAGCACCGCAGGAAATAACCTGTACTACACCTCAGACTACATTAAATGCTTCGGCATCTGTAGTGCCTGCAGGATCTACCATTGCATGGACAGCAGCAGGAGGCGGGAATATTGTATCAGGTGCGAATACTCTTACCCCTGTAGTTAATGCAGGAGGAACTTATACACTTACGGTTACCAATGTGTCACAGCCTGGGAATTTAACCTGTACTTATACAGCAACCGTAACTGTAACTCAAAATACAACATTGCCAACAGCTACTGTGGTGTCCTCACAACCTAGAATATGTCTGGGTGAATCTGTAACTTTGACAGCTTCTGGTGGGGTTACCTATAACTGGGTGGGACTTCCAGGAAATGGGAACACACAAGTAGTTTCACCGACTTTAACTACGGTTTATACCGTATATGCAGTATCTGCTAATGGTTGTGTTTCTGCAACACCGGCAACGGTTACTGTTGTTGTTGGACCTCCAACAGCAGGAGTATCGGCATCCAAAATAAAAATCTGTGCCGGAGAATCCGTTACACTTACCGCTACAGGTGGAGTTACCTACAATTGGGTAGGACTTCCCGGTAATGGAAATACACAGGTAGTTACCCCTACAATTACTACGGAATACTCTGTTTATGCACTTGGAGGTAATGGATGTAGCTCAATAAACCCGGCGAAAGTAACGATTGAAGTGGTACCGGCAATTGTATCTACATTGGAAGATGTATATGTATGTGAAGGAGATACAGGAGTTTTAGATGCCGGCCCAGGTACGAATTATACCTACTTATGGAATACCGGAGCAACCACTCAAACCATATCTACCAATGTTCCCGGAACTTATACCGTTACCATCAGTAACGGAACGTGTTCCAAAACATTTACTGGGAAACTGTTAAATCCGGATCTGCCTAAATTTACGAATGTCGTATACGATAACCATGTGCTTACCCTTACGGCAAGCAATCCTACAGGAGGTGCTTTAGAATACTCCATAGACGGCGGAGTAGTATGGCAGTCATCCAATATATTCTATAATGTATTGAACAATACCAATTACCATCTGATGGTAAGGGTAGTAGATGCAAAATGTGGTACAACATTGGATTACTTCACCTTTGTAATCAGCAATGCTATTACACCTAATATGGATGGAGTGAATGATACGATTGATTTCTCCGGAATCAGCGGCTATAATAATTTTGCAGCATCAATTTTTGACCGCTATGGTGCAGAACTCTTCAGGGCTACTAAAACCGATGCAGTCTGGAGAGGCTCTTTAAAAGGTCTGAACCTTGCTACTGGCACTTACTGGTATAAGGTACAATGGGAAAATCCGGCAAGTAAAAAGCTTGAACTCCGCTCAGGCTGGATATTGCTAAAAAATAGAAACTAACATGCAAACCTTCCATATTTGGAAGGTTTGTTTTTTTTATATTAAAAAATAGATAAAAAATATAGGATATATTTAGAAATAAATTAAATTTGTTGAAACAAAAGTATTATGCGAAGAAATCTACTATTCCTTTTATTTTTCTTAGTCGTATCGACATTTTTATATTCTCAAACAGACGGGCCCCGCAAGCCTCCCAAAAATCAACCCTCAGGATCAGCTACTCAGAAAGCGGGCACTTTTATTGATGTGAATGCTCCGGGATATACGGAATCCAGCTATTCCATTACACAACTGGTAAAAGATGTCCTGATCTCTTCAGGTACAAATACCTGCGTAACACCTGCGGTATCCAATGTGAAAATTACTCCGAACCATGCCGTATCTGATGCTGACAGATCATGGGGATATTTCCACAAAGGAACAACCAATTTTCCTTTTAAAGATGGGATCGTACTTTCTACAGGGAAAGCCAGAAGAGCCGGTAACGGACCGGAAGGAAACCTGAGTGACAATAACGGAGGAGGAACGGATTCCGATCTTGCACAGGCCATTGGATCTACCGGGACACTGACGGATGCTGTTCTTCTGGAATTCGACTTTGTTCCTACTACTTCACAGATTAAATTTAATTATATCCTGGCATCCGAAGAGTACTCCGGTTCATTTCCATGTCAGTACGCAGATGCCTTTGCTATTTTGCTTAGACCTACATCGGGTGGGCCTTACCAGAATATGGCAATACTTCCCGGTGGTGCCGGTCCTGTGAGTATTACCAATATTCACCCGTTAATTACTGGTGGCGGGGGATGCCCTGCTGTTAACGAACAGTTTTTTGGAGGTTATAATACCGGTAATGTTGAAACAAATTTTGAAGGAAGAACAATTCCTCTTACTGCAACTGCGACTGTAATGGCAGGGCAGCAATATCACTTTAAAATGGTCGTTGCAGATTATTCACCGGGAAGTTATGAAGATCATGGCTGGGATTCTGCCGTATTTTTAGAAGGAGGATCATTTAATATTGGTGTTGAGCTTTTAGACCCTAGCGGTGCCACTTTACCTTCTGATATTAATGTTTGTGATAACGAACCTCAGTTAATTACTGCTTCGGTAAGCGACCCTAACTTATTATACCAGTGGTATCTGAATGGTGCCCCTATAACTGGTGCAACGACTAATACCATTACGGCTGTTCAACCGGGAACTTATACTATTGAGGTAAGTGTTCCGGGGAATCCTTGTCCGGGTAAAGCGACTATACAGATTCATGGAGGAACTACTCCGCAGGCACAGGATGCTACGCTTCTGCTATGTTCCACACCGGATATTACCACTTTTGACCTGACTGAAGCTATGCCTTCAATAAGCCCGACTCCGGGAGCAGTATTCAAGTTTTATGTTGATCAGGCTGATGCTTTGGCTCAGAATGGTAATTATATTCAGAATATTTTAAACTATAACGGGACGGACGGACAGATCCTGTATGTTGTAGTATCCAACGGAGGTTTCTGCAGCAAAATGATAGAACTCACCCTGCAAAAAGAAACCACACCAAAGGCGGGTATTAAATCTTCCCGTATCAAGATATGTCCGGGAGAAACAGTAACACTGACTGCTGATGGTGGGGTAACCTACCAGTGGGGTAATTTCCCTGGTACCGGCAATACCCAAACGGTAACTTTATACCAGACTACGACATTTACAGTGTATGCAGTCGGTACAAAAGGCTGTCGTTCATTAAACCCGGCTTCCATTACAGTAGAGGTTACTCCTGAAATTACCTCACCTTTAAAAGATGTAGAAATGTGTCTGGGTGACCGTATTACTTTAGACGCAGGTGCCGGTCCGAACTATAAATATTTATGGAGTACGGGAGCAACTACTCAGACTATTACTGCAGACAGCTGGGGTATTTACACTGTAGAAGTTGATAACGGATTCTGTAAAAAGATTTTCACGGCGAAAGTAGGAGGGGCGGCCACTCCTTTCGTAACAGCCGTTCAGTATGAAAGTGCCAAAAAAACAGTGACGATTATTGCTGAGAATCCTATGATGAACAATACTCCAAGTACTTTGGAATATTCCCTGGATAATGGAATTACATGGCAGCAGTCCAATATTTTCACTAATCTTCTAGACAATACCAACTATACCATATTGATCAGAAGAGTAGGAACTCATTGCGTAGGAACTTTTGATTTCTATACCCTTCAGATCAATAATATCATTACACCGAATAATGATGGTGTGAATGATGTACTGGATCTTACAGCATTGGGTGAATTCAAAAATTTCACAGGATCTATCTTTGACAGATATGGAGTAGAAATGTTCAGGTTCTCTAAAGAAAAACCGGTCTGGGATGGAACGGTAGGAGGAAAGAAACTTCCTACAGCGACTTATTGGTATAAATTTAATTTTGAGTACCCTAAGTCAAAAGCTCAGATGAACTGGTCCGGATGGATCATGCTTAAGAATCGCGAATAAAAGATAAAGCATACAGAAAAGCCTTTCAAGAAAAACTTGAAAGGCTTTTTTAATTTTTTGAATTGATCTTTATTGATTCTGTTTCCAGAGATTGGCAAAACCGATAAAATCTATAACACTGAGTTCTTCCGCTCTTTTATCTAGAAATTCATGAGTTTTTAAGGCTTCGGGAATATTCAGGATTTTCAAGGAATTCGAAAGCTTTTTTCTCCTCTGGTTAAATCCGGCTTTTACGATCTGTTTAAAAAGAACTTCATTCCCCGCCAGGCCTTCTTTCGGATTCCTTGTCAGCCGGATAACGCCTGATTTTACTTTAGGAGGCGGGTTAAATACATTTTCGTGAACCGTAAAAAGGTAAGATACATCATAATATGCCTGGATCAGCACAGAAAGAATGCCGTAATCTTTAGTTCTGGGTACGGCAGCCGTTCTCTCAGCCACTTCTTTTTGGAACATTCCTACCATTTCAGGGATCTGCTGATAATAATCAACAATTTTGAAAAGAATCTGGGAAGAAATGTTGTACGGAAAATTACCGATGATCGCAATCTGTTCTCCATCGATAAAATGGAAGTCCTGCTTCAGGAAATCTCCCACAAAAGTATTTTCCGTAATCTTCGGATAGTTGTTTTTCAGGTATTCTATAGATTCGGTATCAATCTCTGCCAGGTAGACCGACTGATCTTTTTCCAGAAGGTATTTGGTAAGAACGCCCATTCCGGGACCAACTTCCATGACGTTTTTATAGCCTTCAAAACTAAGACCTTCCACGATTTTTCTCGCGATATTTTCATCTGTCAGAAAGTGCTGTCCAAGATGTTTTTTTGCTTTTACACTCAAAGTTTTTTATGATTTTATTAACAATGATTTTCTTTATTTCGTCCCAAATTTCGGAAGATTTTTTCTATTTTAGCCAAAAATTTTAATATTAATGGCTAAATCTGTTGATGAGTTTAATAAGAAAAGGCTTCGGTCAAGCAATATTACAGTAGTAATAAGTATCGCATTAGTGTTATTTTTGTTAGGATTAATGGGGCTTATTTTAATCAATGCCCAGAAGTATTCTGACTACATAAAAGAACAGCTTGTTGTGAATGCTTATTTTGATGAAAATTTTGATGTAAAGGATTCTGTAAAAATTGCAAAACTAGAGGAAGAAACTTTTAAAAAGGTACAGACATTAGCTCCTGTGAAAAAAGCGACCTATATTTCAAGAGATATGGCGGCTAAAGAAGCCAAAAAAACAATGGGGATAGACAGTGATGCGCTTTTTGAAGAAAATATTTTCCCTTCATCTATCGAGGTGGCATTAAAGCCTGAATATGTGGATCCGGCTAAAATTGATGAAGCGATTAAAGTAATTAAAGCCGTCCCGGGAATTGTAGATGTTAAAAATGATAGTACTCTGATGGTGGACGTTTACAATAACCTGAGCAGAATCCTGAAATGGATCCTTGGCTTTTCTATTTTATTCCTGATTCTGGCAGTTGTTCTGATTAACAACTCAATCCGTCTGAAAATATTCTCCAAGAGATTTATCATTAAAACCATGCAGCTGGTAGGGGCAAAAAGGAGGTTTATTCTTAAGCCGTTTATCATTGAGGCAATTATTCTGGGGGCTATAGGATCCTTAATCGGGCTTCTGGCACTTGGTGGGGTATGGTATTACTTTACGAGCCAGATCGGTTCGGCTTTCGTACAGGATACCAACCAATATTTCTGGCTGGTTATCTTAGTGCTTGGAGTAGGAATTTTTATCTCTGTTTTAAGTACTATCTTCGCTACATGGAGATTCTTAAAATCAAACGTTGACGATTTATATTACTCTTAATAATGAGCAAAAAAACAAATAAACTGGCCGCTTCAGAGTTTGGCAAGGAAACCGAAGTACCACAGGAAAATACCTTTTATTTCGGGCAGGAGAACTTCAAGTGGATGCTGATTGGGCTGGCCTTTATCGTAGTAGGATTTCTACTGATGATGGGACCGGACGCTAACACGGTAGATGGTAAATTTGATCCCAATGCATGGAATGACGGTATTTTTTCCATCCGCAGGATCAGAATTGCGCCGCTGTTTGTAGTGATAGGCTTTGCAATAGAAGTTTACGCTATTTTAAAAAGAAAATAAATTATACATTCTTTATTTAGAGATTAAAAGGTGAACGGATTTAGATAAGCTTTCTAAATTCAGAATCTTTTAATCTTTAAACTTTTTATATACACAAAATATGGATTTAATTAAAGCAATCATTATTGCTATTATTGAAGGGCTTACAGAGTATCTTCCTATTTCTTCTACGGCACACATGGGATTTGCAGCCAACATTATGGGACTGCAGGAAGATGAATTTCTGAAAATGTTCCAGGTGTCTATTCAGTTTGGGGCTATTTTATCCGTTGTGGTGGCCTATTGGAAAAAGTTTTTTGATCTGAAAAATCTTCAGTTTTACTATAAGCTTGCTTTTGCCGTAGTTCCGGCATTGGTTCTGGGCTATTTATTTGATGATAAAATTGAAGCCGTTCTGGGAAACCAGATCGCTATTTCTTCGGTTTTGGTATTGGGAGGAGTCGTTCTGCTTTTTGCAGACAAATGGTTCAAGAATCCTGTCATTGATGATGAAAAGGGAATTACCATCAGGAAAGCAATTACCATAGGTTTTTGGCAGTGTCTGGCGATGATGCCGGGAACCAGTCGTAGTGCTGCTTCTATTATTGGAGGAATGTCGCAGGGATTGACGAGAAAAGCTGCGGCGGAATTTTCATTTTTCCTGGCAGTTCCAACCATGCTGGCAGTAACCGTATATTCCGTTTTCCTGAAAACCTGGGGTAAAGAAACCGGAAACCCTCAAAAAGGATATGAAATGATTATGGCTTCTCAGGATCATATCATGGTCTTTGTGATAGGAAATATTGTGGCATTTATCGTTGCTCTGATCGCTATTAAAGCATTCATCGGGGTATTGAACAAATATGGTTTCAGACCTTGGGGATGGTACCGTATCTTTGTGGGAATTGCCCTGCTAATCTATTTCTATTTCTTTAAATAAGTTCATGAAGATTAATACTATTTTAAAGCTATTGGTATTTGCCGGTTTAATTGTTTCCTGTACGCCTGCCCATGTGCTGTTCGTAAAGAATAACACCGGCGAAAGAACAGAATTCTTTGTTGAACTGAAAGAAAAAATACAGCTGAAGATGTATTAATCTGCAAAGAGCTTGTGCCGGATGAAAAGCTGGACCACAAACCTTTTATGGAATATAGCAAAGAAGGAAAATGTTACCGTCAGAAAATTACATCCGTCAGTAAAACAAGTTATAAATTCAATTTACCGGAACATTATACGGTGAATATTGCCCCTAATAATTCCGTGTATCCTTTTAATAATATATATTACTTCATTGGCGATAAAAAATGTTTTGTCAATGTAGAAAACGGCCCTGAATGCAGGCAGAAAGTTAATAAGCTGCCAAGTTTAGTAAGTATCACCGAAATTTTAGAATAATGACTGCCGAAGAACTGCAATCAGGATATGTTTTTTTATTGGACAAACCTTTGGACTGGACTTCTTTCCAGGCTGTCAATAAAATGAAATACAAGCTCAAAAGAGAGTTTAATCTTCCCAAGAAATTTAAAATAGGCCACGCCGGAACTTTAGATCCGAGAGCAACCGGCCTTCTTATTGTCTGCTGTGGGAAATTCACAAAGAAAATTCCTGAAATCCAGGATGCTCCCAAAGAATACTGGACCGAAATTAAAATAGGCGTACAGACAGAGTCCTATGATACGGAAAAACCTGAAATACTTCACCAGGATATAGCCCACATTACGGAAGAACAGATAAAAGAAGTTCTTGAAAAATTTGTAGGGGAAATAGAACAGAAGCCGCCGGTATATTCGGCAATAAAAGTTGATGGACAGAGAGCCTATAACCTGGCCAGAGCAGGAGAGGAGGTTGAAATGAAATCAAGGAAAACGACTATTTTCTACATTAATGATGTTAAAATAGACCTTCCTTTGGTCAGTTTTACAGTAGGCTGTTCAAAAGGAACCTATATCAGAAGCCTGGCTCATGACATCGGGCAGGAATTGGGAGTAGGAGCCTACCTTACTCAGCTCAGACGTACTAAAATAGGGGATTATAGCATCGAAAATGCAACAACAGATTTCCTGGAGAACGAATACAGATTTGAAAGTTTATAATTAAAAGTCGTATTTTTACTTATACCCGGAAATTAAAATTATACAGGTTACGGAGAAGACTAATGGAAAAAACGCGTATCAATAAATATTTATCAGAAGTTGGTTATTGTTCAAGAAGAGCCGCAGATAAGCTTTTGGAAGAAGGAAGGATAACAATTAACGGGAAAGTTCCGGAAATGGGGACCAAAGTTTCGGATGAAGATCTTGTGGAAGTAGATGGAAAACCGATCCGCGAACCTCAGGATAAGCCTGTTTACATTGCTTTTAATAAACCTGTGGGTATCGTTTGTACTACAGACACGAAACGGGAAAAGAATAATATCGTAGATTATATTAACCACCCGAAAAGGATTTTCCCTATCGGAAGGCTGGATAAACCCAGTGAAGGTCTTATCCTGCTCACCAGTGACGGAGATATCGTTAATAAAATCCTGAGGGCAAGAAATAACCACGAGAAAGAATATATCGTTCGTGTAGACAAGCCCATTTCGCCTAAATTCCTTGATAAAATGAGAAACGGAGTCCCGATTCTTGATACGGTCACTAAAAAATGTGAAGTGGAAAAGATCGATGATATGACTTTCCGGATTATTCTTACCCAGGGACTGAACAGGCAGATCCGCAGAATGTGTGAATTCCTCGGCTATGAAGTAAAAAAGCTGAAACGCATCCGTATCATGAACATTAAGCTGGATCTTCCGGTGGGAAAATGGCGTGACCTTACAGAGCAGGAACTCAATACACTTAACGTTCTTCTTACAGATTCCAGTAAAACAATCGATTAAATTCAGATCATTAATAATAAAAAGTAAGCAGGAAAATATTTCCTGCTTACTTTTTTATGCCTGTTATTTTGTTAAATGATCAGAGTTCCTGTTTCTGACTAATGTGTCTGAATAAAGTAATGGAAAATATGTAAATTTATAATTTGCTAATATTCACACATTGGTGTAATATTTTTAGTTTGTTGGTGAAAATATATTATATTTATGAAACTAACTATTAAAACTAAAACACCATGAAATTAAAGTTTAATTTACTCTCCCTTATTATTTTAACAATATTTTATAATTGTCAAAATGATAACCATAATGTAGATCTTCCGCATGATACTTCATTCTACATTGACTATAGAAGCTTGAAAGGATTATCGGATGGAATAGCGGTAATTGAGCTTGATCCTGAAGCCCCAAATTTTGGACATATCAGCAGCAAACTTGAATTGGGCGTTGGCGTCCTGCCTCACCATCTCTATTATAATCAGGGTGCAAATAAATTATATACCACTGCTTTAGGAGGGAAGTATCTCTACCAGATAAAAACGGAAAAAGACAAAACCGGACAGCCAAAATTAGTTGATGCCACACCTATTGATACAGGTGAAAATACAGTAGGAGAAAATTTATTTTTTACCAATGATGGAAGATATTTTATGACTTTTATGGGAGGGGCAGGAGGCCCAAGAGATGGCAGCATAGGTGTTTTTAACGCAAATAATAACCAGCTTATTAAAACAATTAAGGCACCTATTCAAACCAACCCTAATCAATTTATTATGTACCCGCACGGTATTTCTGTTAATGAGGAAAAAGGAATAATGATGGTCACTTCAACCATTCACCCGGATCTTACTACCGGAATGGGAAATACCTGTACTTTATTAGATATGAATACCTATGAATTAAAAGAGACCTATCTGGTAGCAGACTCCCAAACGGATATGTCCAGTCCTGTTGAGGTTCTGTTGCTGCGTGGAAAATTTCCACAATATGCCCTTGCTACAACAATGTTAGGCGGTGATATCTGGATTGCTCCATACAATGCGACAACCAAGAAATATGATGCTTTTAGTAAAATATTTGAAGGAAGTGCGCAAGGATTAGGCTGGGCACTCGAAATGTACATCGATGATAACAGCAGACTTTATGTAAGTTTTGCAGATCCCGGAAAAGTTCTGGTTTTTGATATAAGTAACCTTCCCCAACTAAAGCTTTTAAAAACCCTTACCGCAGATAAAGGAGCACATCATATGGTTTTCTTTAAGACCAAAAAAGGAAAAGAAGTTGTAGCAGTACAAAATAACCTGTTGGATCTTCCAAACTTAAATTCCGGCACCATTAGTGTCATTGAAATTCAGACAGGGAAAACATTAGGAACAATTGATTTGCGCAACAAATACGGAATACTCCCCGAATCGATTGAAGGAACCAATGGTCCCAGCAGCTACATGCATCACTAAAACTTAAAATAATGCACCAGGTTAAAAACTATCCAAAATAGCAGATATTGTTTTGGGTAGTTTTTACTATATGATTTTCAGTTATTTTAAATACAATTTCATTCTTTCTTCGTACTCAGGCTTTAATTTTAAAAGCTTTAGGATTTTCTTGTCATCTGTGTAGGTAGTCCGGTAGAATATGATTTTATCAGCAGAATATTTGAAATAGGGATGATCTTTCAGCCATTCTTCAGGAGCTTCTGTTAAAGTATATTTAGGGACATTTGAAACATCCAGCGGAGCAATAGAAATTAGTTTTTGAACCAGATTTTTATCAATATTATAAGTGTCTAAAATTTGTTGTTTATTGATAAAACCTCTCAGTTTTTTTCTAAAGCCGATGATCGATCCGGCACTTCTTTCATCCAGTCCGAATTCCAGCAATTGTTTAAACGTAATAGTATTAAGGTCGGTTTTTGAAAAATCGGTTTCCTGTTTTTGAACCTGATTTGCTGTTGGGGCAAGCTTAATATAAGGTTTCAACTCCTGAAATTTATCAGCAGAAATAACAAAACACTTCTGTATATCTTCCAGGGATTTAAAACTTCCCTGAGATTTCTGTCACGGTAATTAACAATTGTGCCTGCCTGTTTTTCAGAAAATCCCAGGGCTTTCCAGCCATCCAGATCTAAAACGTTGGGGTCAAATGTATGATACCGGATATCAGATTTTATAGCGTACTGGCCACCGGACTTTTTAAAATGATCAGGTGTTTGTACAGGAAGCAGCAAATAAGGCTCAAGCTTGCTGTAATTCTCCGAAGAAATGATAAAGCATTCTTTGAATTTCTCCTTACTTACAAAACTTCCGCCCAGGTAATTTTTATATTTTAAAAATACAGCAAAAAAGAAAAAGGAGGAAAAAACGGAGCAAAGTGGCTACAGTACTGGGTTTTATTAAAATTGTTCTTTAAGCTTTCATGCAGGACAATGCAAAAGAATGAAGCTATTCTGCAAAAGATAGGTTACTAAATCATTACCTGTTTTAAATTTAAGCTAAAACCGCTTTAGTAATACAGCACTCATCTGCGCTACCTTTCATACACAACTGTAACTCAACAGATTATAACTTAAAACATTAAAATCCTAGAGTTATGGAAACAACAAAAAGAAGCACTTTTAAGCTGCTATTTTATCTCAAAAAAAATGCTCCTAAGAAAAACGGGATGGTAACTGTTATGGCCAGAATTACCATCAATGGAGAAATCGCTCAATTTAGTACGAAGCTTGACATAAGCCCCGAAAACTGGGACTTAAAGTATGGAAGGGTAAGCGGTAAAAGTAAAGAAGCACTGACCCTTAATCAGAAGCTCGGACAAGTACGGCTGCGTACTGAAGAATGTTATACTGCTTTACTTGGTAAGCAAGGCAGGGTAAAAGCTGAAGAGCTAAAAAATATAGTGCTGGGCAATAACATCAACGACCCCTCTATCGTTGCATTTTTTACACAGTTCAACAAGAACTTTAAAAAAATGGTGGACAATGGAACCCGGTCGGCTTCTACTTATGATAAATATGGCACGCTGCTTAAACATTTGCAAGACTATATTGCCACTAAACACAAAAAAGAAGATATTTCATTTAGTGATATGACACCAGAGTTCATCCAGGACTTTGATTTCTACCTCAGGGGTGATGTTGGTTTAAAACACAACAGCATTTGGGTGTATATGATAGGGCTGACTACAGTCACCAAGCTGGCGATCAAACGCAAGCTGCTCAATCATAATCCTTTCGATGAATATGAAAACAGCTGTAAAGAAACAAACCGGGGATACCTACTTAAAAAGGAGGTAGAACAACTAATAGCTCACCAGCCATCCAATGAAAGGCTGGAACTGGTAAAAGACCTTTTTCTTTTCAGTTGCTTTACAGGGTTATGCTATATAGATATTAAAAGGCTGACCAAAAGTAACATCCAGGATTTCTTTGATGGTAAAAGCTGGATAATCACCCGTAGGAAAAAAACGGTGACTACTTCCAATGTACCCTTGCTGGATATACCCAAACTGATCATTGAAAAATATGAGGGCGTCTCAAAAGATGACCGGATCTTTCCTATGTCCTGTAATACGTCATGCAACAAGAACCTGAGAAAGTTATTCGGTGAAATAGAATCCTTAAAGAACCGGTATTTTACTTTTCACAGCGCCCGTCATACATTTGCTACCCTCTTACTTACCGAAGGTGTTCCACTGGAAACTTTAGGCAAAATGATGGGACATAAAATACTTTCCACTACCCAGATCTATGCTAAAATCATCAATGAAAAAATAGGTAAAGACATGGAGAAGGCGGCTGATAAAATAAAGGGCATGACGCAATTTTACCAAAGCGCTTAACAAACCTCACTGCCCAACAAGAGGCCGTCTCAAAATATTTGAGGCGGTTTTTTCATTTTCGTAGGAGCGAGTCGGTCGTTTTCAGGTTTTTATGTTGCTAGTTGGAGCCCTGTTTCTATCAATACTTTTTCCATTCCTCTGATCATAACGCTCTAACGCCTTTGTTGTGTTTGCTAGTATCAAAAACAGCTTCTATATCGGCTGGACGATTCCCCGCCTCAATAATGTTCTATTCTAAGGCTACTGTACTCGTTACAGATATAGACATATACCAGCGCCCTGAGCAGCATACGCGGATTATTGTAACTGGTGGTACCGCGACCTTTATACTGGCTGCTAAATACCATCAATATTCAAATGATCGATTATAATATTGATGATCCATACCGCGTGTGTCTTTTCTACCAACTCTTTCAGGTCCGCAGGCGGTAGCATGGTCTGCTGCTGATTGTATATTTTAAAGATGACGTCTGATTTACCCATGCATTATTAAACGACAACGCAACAACAACTACAAGACTCAGCAGTTTATTTTTATCTATATCTGTGAACAACCACAAAAAAGAGGTGTCCTTTTGAGCCGCCCTCTCTATCTTTACATAATCATAATTACGGAACAGTATAACTACGCATACATAAAACCTTGTGACCTGAAGAGCATAGAGTGCTGTAACCAACTCCTTTTTCTACTAAAACTAAATTGAACATGAAATCCTTGATCACTTTTGTTGCGGCACTTCTCTTTGCACTCTGCTCACTTGCACAAACCAATTCAGCCAACTGGAATACGTTCCTGGCAAAACTTTCCGATCTCTCAACGCAGTATAATACCCATTACACGGCTAAAGAATACCAAAAAGCTGAATGGGTGCTGAAAGAAGTAATTTCGAATTTGGATAAATTACAACTATCGCCGACGGAACAGAAGAAAGTCGAGTCCAATATCAGAATGATAAAAGCAAATTCTTTTTATAACCTCGCCTGTGTACAATCATTACTGGGGCAGAAAAAGCTGGCAATTGCTAGTTTTGAAAACGCGATCAATTTTGGTTATACCGAATACCAGCATGTCAAAAAGGATACTGATCTCGACAACATCCGCAAAGAGAAAAAATTCATATTACTGTTCGGGCAATTAAAACAATACGACAAGCTGCTATTGCTTCAGCAGTCAGGCAGCTACCATACCGAGTACAAAGACTCATTGCCTGCATTTTACTACCAGTCCGCAGATCAATCCAACCTCAAAGAAATACGACGGTACTTCAACCTTGATTCCATTTCAGGTAATGGCGACGAAGTATCAAGACTCATTAATGTGATGCTCTTTGTAACCCGAGAAATCGCCTACGACGGCACCAATTGGGCACTATGTGAGTTTGATGCCATAGATTTTTACAACTACCATAAGACAACCGGAAGGGGTATTAATTGCCGCCATAAGGCTATGACTCTTAATGAAATGTACCTGGCGTTGGGTTTTAAATCGCGCTACGTGACTTGTATGCCCAAAGATGACAAGGATACTGACTGTCATGTTATCAATTGTGTTTATTCCGAAACACTGAATAAATGGCTTTGGATGGATGCGTCCCACGGTATTTATGTGATGGACGAGCATGACAGTATCCTGAGTATAGAAGAGGTGAGAGACCGCCTGAAAAACAACAGTCCACTGAAGTTGAACAAAGAAACACAAGTAACCAAAGACTGGTACCTCGACTACTATATGGCCAAAAACCTTTATTGGATACAATGTACCAACCAGAGCCGGTTCAATAACGAAAGCAGGTACCGGCCGCTGGACAAAGAGTTGCAATTCGTCTCCCTTGTGCCGTCGGGATTTGATGAAACGCAAAACCATTACTTGAAGGGCAACACAATTACACACGATCCCGCTTATTTCTGGAAACTGCCACTTAAGAAGAATTAAAACATTTATGTTGATTTTCTATTGAGTGCTATCTCTGTCTCCTGTAAGGCTTGCAAGTAGAACGGCCCAATTGTAGGATGCAAAAAAGTTATTCAGCTGCTATCTGAAATTTAAACTAAAATGCTGAAAGCGCGATAAAGGTTGTCCATACAGACAACCCCTATTAACAGCACGATCAGCGACTGTTCATAACAAAGTAAGGCCTGATCACACAGGCTGCTGTCCATAGCCAGCTCATGCTGTGTATGAGACAGCTTTTTTATATATACTCTTAGGCTTATTTAAGCCAAATTATACAACTGTTGGCAATTATCCACCCAGGGCTTGTAATCCAGTATAAGTTTACGATTATCAAAACCCGTGAACAATGGAAATAGTGTTTTTTGAAAAGGTCCAATTTATTGCCTTCACCACAGCGCTGGCAGAGGTATCAGTATTAACCAAAGAACTGGTTCGGCCTTATGAATACCTTGGAAGACCTGTAAAATGGCTGGATGCGCAGGAAGTCTGTAT
This sequence comes from Chryseobacterium sp. GTID13, assembly GCF_056172655.1. Classification (NCBI taxonomy): domain Bacteria; kingdom Pseudomonadati; phylum Bacteroidota; class Flavobacteriia; order Flavobacteriales; family Weeksellaceae; genus Chryseobacterium; species Chryseobacterium sp. GTID13. The sequence goes on along the minus strand of NZ_JAOCMB010000007.1, from coordinate 502 downwards.
CCTGCTTAATATAAGTAAACGTAGCCTCCAATCTTATAAAGACCGTGGCTTACTTGCTGCCAGTTGTATCAACAGGAAGAATTATTTTAAATACGAAGATGTTGCAGTACTTCTCCAATCCAAACCCAAAATGCATGAAAGAATTAAAAGAAAATAACGATGAAGGGCAGGCATACTTAGATACGCTAAACCAAATAAAAAAAGAACTCTTATTTATCAGGGAACACTACCGCCCGGTATTCAATGGTGAAATCTTTTTATCAGGTCCAGAGGTTTGCTCGCGACTGCATATCAGCAAGCGCACACTTCAACAGTACAGGGATGATCGGCTATTGCCTTATATTCAAATAGAAGGCAAAATACTATTTAAAGAATCAGATATCCTGAAACTGCTGAAAAGCAACTACAAAAGAAAATAAAAAATATTTTTCAAAATTTATATATATGTTTAATTTTGATCTTGGTGTTTTTCATAGGTTATTTAACAGCCGGAGTTTCCACT
>NZ_JAOCMB010000006.1:0-607692 GCF_056172655.1 Chryseobacterium sp. GTID13 | reverse complement strand
GGCATAAACATATTACCGAAGCTATGGATTTATACCTTAGGGGTATATCTGGTAGGAGAGCATTCTGTTTGCGCCGAAGCAGTATCGTGAGGTATTGTGGAGCGGACAGAAAAGAAAATGTAGGCATAAGTAACGATAAAGGGGGCGAGAAACCCCCTCACCGAAAGACTAAGGTTTCCTCAGCCATGCTAATCAGCTGAGGGTTAGTCGGGACCTAACGCGAACCCGAAAGGGGTAGTGGATGGACAATGGGTTAATATTCCCATACTTGCTCACACTAAAAAGGGGACGGAGTGACGTAGCTACTGGAGACTGACGGAATAGTCAAGGCCTAGCCTTCGGGCGAAGCTGCTGTAGTGAACTCGCTTCCAAGAAAAGCCGAAGTGAAGCAACCCGTACCAAAACCGACACAGGTAGTCGAGGAGAGAATCCTAAGGTGCTCGAGTGAGTCGTGGCTAAGGAACTAGGCAAAATAGTCTCGTAACTTCGGAAGAAGAGACGCCATCAGCAATGGTGGCCGCAGTGAAGAGGCCCAGGCGACTGTTTATCAAAAACACAGGACTCTGCTAAATCGAAAGATGCTGTATAGGGTCTGACACCTGCCCGGTGCTGGAAGGTTAAGGAAGGTGCTTAGCGTAAGCGAAGGCATTAACTGAAGCCCCAGTAAACGGCGGCCGTAACTATAACGGTCCTAAGGTAGCGAAATTCCTTGTCGGGTAAGTTCCGACCTGCACGAATGGTGTAACGATCTGGGCACTGTCTCAGCCACGAGCTCGGTGAAATTGTAGTATCGGTGAAGATGCCGATTACCCGCAATGGGACGAAAAGACCCTGTGAACCTTTACTATAACTTCGTATTGACTTTGAGTAAGTAATGTGTAGGATAGGTGGGAGGCTTTGAAGCCGGCACGCTAGTGTTGGTGGAGCCAACGTTGAAATACCACCCTTTACTTACTTGGAGCCTAACTTCTTTTTAGAAGGACATTGCGTGGTGGGTAGTTTGACTGGGGTGGTCGCCTCCAAAAGAGTAACGGAGGCTTTCAAAGGTACCCTCAGCACGCTTGGTAACCGTGCGTAGAGTGTAATGGCATAAGGGTGCTTGACTGTGAGACCTACAAGTCGATCAGGTGCGAAAGCAGGACATAGTGATCCGGTGGTTCCGTATGGAAGGGCCATCGCTCATAGGATAAAAGGTACTCCGGGGATAACAGGCTAGTCTCCCCCAAGAGCTCACATCGACGGGGAGGTTCGGCACCTCGATGTCGGCTCGTCACATCCTGGGGCTGGAGAAGGTCCCAAGGGTTGGGCTGTTCGCCCATTAAAGTGGCACGCGAGCTGGGTTCAGAACGTCGTGAGACAGTTCGGTCTCTATCTATTGCGGGCGTTAGATGTTTGAGAGGGCTTGATTCTAGTACGAGAGGACCGAATTGAACAAACCTCTGGTGTATCAGTTGTACCGCCAGGTGCACCGCTGAGTAGCTACGTTTGGAAGAGATAAGCACTGAAAGCATATAAGTGCGAAACTCGCCTCAAGATGAGACATCTTTTAAGGGTCGTTGGAGATGACGACGTTGATAGGCTACAGGTGTAAAGCTGGTAACAGCATAGCCGAGTAGTACTAATTACCCGTAGATTTATAGCCTATGGTTGCTATATAATTATTTAATGATTAAAAATTTAATGATTAAAAAATACAACAAGTTCTTTTGTGCGCAGACAAGGTTTTGTCTTTGTGAAAGTTTTTATCGATTAAAACAGGTAACAGATGTTAGTTATCAGGTAGCAGGGAAAACCTGCAACCTCTTACCAATAACCTGCGACCTTATATACCTTCTTTAGGGTGGTTTTAGCGGTGGGGCTCACCTGTTCCCATTCCGAACACAGAAGTTAAGCCCACCAGCGCCGATGGTACTGCGACAAGCGGGAGAGTAGGCCGCCGCCAGTTTTTATTTAAAGTCTCATACAGTTTTGTGTGAGACTTTTTTTTGTTATATACACCATCCTATAAATGATAAGTGATGAGTGATAAGTAATGGGTAATGGGTAATGAGTAATAGATGATAAATGATACAACTAATCTATGTAATTTTCCCTAATCCCTAATCCCTAATCCCTGATCTCTGCCATAAGCAATTCAAAGACGGTGAGCTCCGTAGGAGCGATCGGTTAATAGCATATGATATGATATGATATGATATGATATGATATGATATGAATGTTTTAGATTTATTTACCAGCCCTGTAAGGGCGAGCTGTTTATTTTCCCTTTACAACAACAGAGACAAATAGAAGGCTTAGCCAAAACTTAAACTACTTCCAGGCTGCTCCGAATACTCTTTTCAATAACGGATCCGTGCCATCTGGGTGATCTGTGCGAAACTAACTTCTTTTTTTACTGTCTTTACCTTCACGGGCTTCTTTCTCTATAAATATTAAGAACAGACTTTACTAAACATCTGCTTGATCTGCTCAATCTGCGAGAGCATTAACATACTGTTCAAAATAACCAGGTATCTTTATGTATTGACAAACGGATTGTTCTTGCCTAAATCCTAGTTTACAACTCTGTTTACCTTAATTCAATCTTCTCTCCTCTTGCTAAAATCTGTGTTATTGATGCAAATCTTCAACACTTTCATCTACCATCTTATTCCCGCTCCTGTAATTTTTTCTGAGACATAAGGCTGGCTCTTCCCATTTATATAGATATAACTACTCATTGTTGATAACTCCCTTTCCTTTGTAATCGACTTTAAATAAGCTCTTTATAAGATGACTTATCCACAATATGAACTGGAAATAAATTTTATGTTAACTAGATTTGTTTTGTGTAGTAATAAGGGTGTATCTTTGCCCCACTGAAAACGAGAGTAGACAGTAAGCGCAGAAGAGCTTTTAGATAAGCATTAAGTATTTAAAAAAGCTTTAAGAGGATAAGAAAGGATAGCCTTAAATTTTTAGAAATAAAAGTTGCCGGGTTTAAAAATTTTCCTATCTTTGCAGTCCGGTTAAACGGGGAGCAGAAGCGATAGCGATTAAGGTTTAGTAAAGAGGTTAAGGTTACTTAAAAAACTTTAAATTTTCTTTGAAAAACATTTGGTCATTTAGAAATAAATAATTACTTTTGCAACCGCAAATAAGGAGCAGAACGACAGAAAAAAGTTCTTTATAAAAGCGGAAAGAAAAAAGATCATTGACATACAATATAACAACCAAGTAAGGAAAAAAACTAAAGCGTTAAATAACTTTGAGAGGGTCAGGAAAAACATACAATGGAGAGTTTGATCCTGGCTCAGGATGAACGCTAGCGGGAGGCCTAACACATGCAAGCCGAGCGGTAGAGTTCCTTCGGGGACTTGAGAGCGGCGCACGGGTGCGGAACACGTGTGCAACCTGCCTTTATCTGGGGGATAGCCTTTCGAAAGGAAGATTAATACCCCATAATATGTTGAATGGCATCATTCGACATTGAAAACTCCGGTGGATAGAGATGGGCACGCGCAAGATTAGATAGTTGGTGAGGTAACGGCTCACCAAGTCTGCGATCTTTAGGGGGCCTGAGAGGGTGATCCCCCACACTGGTACTGAGACACGGACCAGACTCCTACGGGAGGCAGCAGTGAGGAATATTGGACAATGGGTGAGAGCCTGATCCAGCCATCCCGCGTGAAGGACGACGGCCCTATGGGTTGTAAACTTCTTTTGTATAGGGATAAACCTACTCTCGTGAGAGTAGCTGAAGGTACTATACGAATAAGCACCGGCTAACTCCGTGCCAGCAGCCGCGGTAATACGGAGGGTGCAAGCGTTATCCGGATTTATTGGGTTTAAAGGGTCCGTAGGCTGATGTGTAAGTCAGTGGTGAAATCTCACAGCTTAACTGTGAAACTGCCATTGATACTGCATGTCTTGAGTGTTGTTGAAGTAGCTGGAATAAGTAGTGTAGCGGTGAAATGCATAGATATTACTTAGAACACCAATTGCGAAGGCAGGTTACTAAGCAACAACTGACGCTGATGGACGAAAGCGTGGGGAGCGAACAGGATTAGATACCCTGGTAGTCCACGCCGTAAACGATGCTAACTCGTTTTTGGGTTTTTAAGATTCAGAGACTAAGCGAAAGTGATAAGTTAGCCACCTGGGGAGTACGTTCGCAAGAATGAAACTCAAAGGAATTGACGGGGGCCCGCACAAGCGGTGGATTATGTGGTTTAATTCGATGATACGCGAGGAACCTTACCAAGGCTTAAATGGGAAATGACAGGCTTAGAAATAGGCTTTTCTTCGGACATTTTTCAAGGTGCTGCATGGTTGTCGTCAGCTCGTGCCGTGAGGTGTTAGGTTAAGTCCTGCAACGAGCGCAACCCCTGTCACTAGTTGCCATCATTCAGTTGGGGACTCTAGTGAGACTGCCTACGCAAGTAGAGAGGAAGGTGGGGATGACGTCAAATCATCACGGCCCTTACGCCTTGGGCCACACACGTAATACAATGGCCGGTACAGAGGGCAGCTACACAGCGATGTGATGCAAATCTCGAAAGCCGGTCTCAGTTCGGATTGGAGTCTGCAACTCGACTCTATGAAGCTGGAATCGCTAGTAATCGCGCATCAGCCATGGCGCGGTGAATACGTTCCCGGGCCTTGTACACACCGCCCGTCAAGCCATGGAAGTCTGGGGTACCTGAAGTCGGTGACCGTAACAGGAGCTGCCTAGGGTAAAACAGGTAACTAGGGCTAAGTCGTAACAAGGTAGCCGTACCGGAAGGTGCGGCTGGAACATCTCATTTTAGAGCGTTGAAGAACGTTAAACAAAATTAGGTACTTCGGTACCATTGACTTATCTTAAAGTTCAAGCTTTAGTTTTTTATTTGGTTGATTTATATTAAAAAAATACACACCCACTAGAAATTAGTACAGGGAAAGAGATACAAGAGCCGAGAGCCAAGAACCAAGACGAATGAAAGTCTTGTATCTAGCATCTTGGATCTGAAAGTCCACAAGACAGTCTCGTAGCTCAGCTGGTTAGAGCGCTACACTGATAATGTAGAGGTCGGCAGTTCGAGCCTGCCCGAGACTACTAATTGAAAAGACGGGAAGATAAAAGAGCCAAGAGCCAAGACAACGAATTGAAAGTCTTGAATCTAGCATCTTGAATCTCTTAGTCTGACTAGAGGGGAATTAGCTCAGCTGGCTAGAGCGCCTGCCTTGCACGCAGGAGGTCAAGGGTTCGACTCCCTTATTCTCCACCAAGTTATAGAAATATAACAAGAATAGAAGATATTTATACATAAGATCAAAGGATTATAGCCGTTAGGGGCTAGAGCGTCCCGATTCATCGGGAAGGTCAAGGGTTCGACTCCCTTATTCTCCACAGTTTGTATTGGTATATTGGAAGTATGTATGCTCATAATGATGAGAGCCATCATTAATACATAAATACGATGTACAATAATACAGAAGATATTAAGATCATTGACATTAACGGTAAAGACATCACAAAGAGAAAACCGAGCGCATAAAAGCGCTTGAGTAACCAAAAATAGGAAAGAAATCGTTAAGGGCGTATGGCGGATGCCTAGGCTTTCAGAGGCGAAGAAGGACGCGGTAAGCTGCGAAAAGCTGCGGGGATCGGCACACACGAATAGATCCGCAGATATCCGAATGGGGCAACCCGTCATGTTGAAGACATGTCATCCCTTAGGGGAAGCAAACCCGGAGAACTGAAACATCTAAGTACCCGGAGGAAAAGAAATCGAAGAGATTCCGTAAGTAGCGGCGAGCGAAAGCGGATTAGCCCAAAAGCTTTTATATGTTTAATAGAATGTACTGGAAAGTGCAGCCATAGAGGGTGATAGCCCCGTATATGAAAGGCATATTTGAGTGATAAATGAGTAGGGCGGGACACGTGAAATCCTGTCTGAATATGGGGGGACCATCCTCCAAGGCTAAATACTCCTGAAAGACCGATAGTGAACAAGTACTGTGAAGGAAAGGTGAAAAGCACTTCGAATAGAAGGGTGAAATAGAACCTGAAACCGTACGCCTACAAGCGGTCGGAGCCCACAAGTTGGGTGACGGCGTGCCTTTTGCATAATGAGCCTACGAGTTAATGTTACTAGCGAGGTTAAGGACTTCAGGTCCGGAGCCGGAGCGAAAGCGAGTCTGAATAGGGCGCTTAGTTAGTAGTATTAGACGCGAAACCTTGTGATCTACCCATGGGCAGGTTGAAGCTCTGGTAACACAGAGTGGAGGACCGAACCGGTTGACGTTGAAAAGTCTTCGGATGACCTGTGGGTAGGGGTGAAAGGCCAATCAAACTGGGAGATAGCTCGTACTCTCCGAAATGCATTTAGGTGCAGCGTCGCAAATGAGTTTATTAGAGGTAGAGCTACTGATTGGATGCGGGGGTTTCACCGCCTACCAATTCCTGACAAACTCCGAATGCTAATAAATGTTCTGCGGCAGTGAGGGCATGGGTGCTAAGGTCCATGTCCGAGAGGGAAAGAACCCAGACCAACAGCTAAGGTCCCCAAATATATGTTAAGTTGAAGCAACGCGGTTGGACTGCATTGACAGCTAGGATGTTGGCTTGGAAGCAGCCATTCATTTAAAGAGTGCGTAACAGCTCACTAGTCGAGCGGTCCGGCATGGATAATAATCGGGCATAAACATATTACCGAAGCTATGGATTTATACCTTAGGGGTATATCTGGTAGGAGAGCATTCTGTTTGCGCCGAAGCAGTATCGTGAGGTATTGTGGAGCGGACAGAAAAGAAAATGTAGGCATAAGTAACGATAAAGGGGGCGAGAAACCCCCTCACCGAAAGACTAAGGTTTCCTCAGCCATGCTAATCAGCTGAGGGTTAGTCGGGACCTAACGCGAACCCGAAAGGGGTAGTGGATGGACAATGGGTTAATATTCCCATACTTGCTCACACTAAAAAGGGGACGGAGTGACGTAGCTACTGGAGACTGACGGAATAGTCAAGGCCTAGCCTTCGGGCGAAGCTGCTGTAGTGAACTCGCTTCCAAGAAAAGCCGAAGTGAAGCAACCCGTACCAAAACCGACACAGGTAGTCGAGGAGAGAATCCTAAGGTGCTCGAGTGAGTCGTGGCTAAGGAACTAGGCAAAATAGTCTCGTAACTTCGGAAGAAGAGACGCCATCAGCAATGGTGGCCGCAGTGAAGAGGCCCAGGCGACTGTTTATCAAAAACACAGGACTCTGCTAAATCGAAAGATGCTGTATAGGGTCTGACACCTGCCCGGTGCTGGAAGGTTAAGGAAGGTGCTTAGCGTAAGCGAAGGCATTAACTGAAGCCCCAGTAAACGGCGGCCGTAACTATAACGGTCCTAAGGTAGCGAAATTCCTTGTCGGGTAAGTTCCGACCTGCACGAATGGTGTAACGATCTGGGCACTGTCTCAGCCACGAGCTCGGTGAAATTGTAGTATCGGTGAAGATGCCGATTACCCGCAATGGGACGAAAAGACCCTGTGAACCTTTACTATAACTTCGTATTGACTTTGAGTAAGTAATGTGTAGGATAGGTGGGAGGCTTTGAAGCCGGCACGCTAGTGTTGGTGGAGCCAACGTTGAAATACCACCCTTTACTTACTTGGAGCCTAACTTCTTTTTAGAAGGACATTGCGTGGTGGGTAGTTTGACTGGGGTGGTCGCCTCCAAAAGAGTAACGGAGGCTTTCAAAGGTACCCTCAGCACGCTTGGTAACCGTGCGTAGAGTGTAATGGCATAAGGGTGCTTGACTGTGAGACCTACAAGTCGATCAGGTGCGAAAGCAGGACATAGTGATCCGGTGGTTCCGTATGGAAGGGCCATCGCTCATAGGATAAAAGGTACTCCGGGGATAACAGGCTAGTCTCCCCCAAGAGCTCACATCGACGGGGAGGTTCGGCACCTCGATGTCGGCTCGTCACATCCTGGGGCTGGAGAAGGTCCCAAGGGTTGGGCTGTTCGCCCATTAAAGTGGCACGCGAGCTGGGTTCAGAACGTCGTGAGACAGTTCGGTCTCTATCTATTGCGGGCGTTAGATGTTTGAGAGGGCTTGATTCTAGTACGAGAGGACCGAATTGAACAAACCTCTGGTGTATCAGTTGTACCGCCAGGTGCACCGCTGAGTAGCTACGTTTGGAAGAGATAAGCACTGAAAGCATATAAGTGCGAAACTCGCCTCAAGATGAGACATCTTTTAAGGGTCGTTGGAGATGACGACGTTGATAGGCTACAGGTGTAAAGCTGGTAACAGCATAGCCGAGTAGTACTAATTACCCGTAGATTTATAGCCTATGGTTGCTATATAATTATTTAATGATTAAAAATTTAATGATTAAAAAATACAACAAGTTCTTTTGTGCGCAGACAAGGTTTTGTCTTTGTGAAAGTTTTTATCGATAAAATCAGGTAGCAGATGGTAGCTATCAGGTAGCAGGGAAAACCTGCAACCTCTTACCAATAACCTGCGACCTTATATACCTTCTTTAGGGTGGTTTTAGCGGTGGGGCTCACCTGTTCCCATTCCGAACACAGAAGTTAAGCCCACCAGCGCCGATGGTACTGCGACAAGCGGGAGAGTAGGCCGCCGCCAGTTTTTATTTAAAGTCTCATACAGTTTTGTGTGAGACTTTTTTTTGTTATATACACCATCCTATAAGTGATGAATGATAAGTGATAAGTAATGGGTAATGAGTAATAAATGATAAGCAATAGCATCATCGTTCATTATCGATCACTTATTCTTTCCAGAGCAAATAAAAAATCGTTTCAGTTCTCATTTATGGCATTTCGATTTTCAATCATTCTTCAGAATTCTTAATTGGCTCCAATTGTGAAAACGATCTGTGTACTATATGCTGCTGCAGGAATTGTTACAGAAACACCACCTATCTCCAGCTGTACATTAATACCTGAATAGGTTACACTGTTACTGAGCCCTAGAACTCCAGTAAAGGTAATTGTTGAAAGTGTTGCGGCGGTTGCTTGCGGTATTTCTATATAATTAGCCGTGCCACCGTTAATTGTAGCAGTACATAGTACACAAAGGCCATTGATTGTTGCTGTACCTCCACTTCTTTTTGCGTAAAGTTTCAGAGAGCTGTTCCAGGAAGTAGGAACAAGTTGCATACTGATTCTGGCTCCGGCACTTGTAAGAAGATTCAGAAAGGATCCTGGTAAATTACCGGATAATGTTAATAAGCCTGGATTATCATAAGTCCCGGCATAATTAGTTCCTGCCTCTGTAATAGTGGGCACACTGGCAGTCCAGCTGGTTCCTGCAATATTTATAGTTTGTCCTTCAAGATAGCCACCAAATATTAAAGCAATGATATGCAGATACCTTTTTATGTGCTGTTCTTTAAGAAAGGGACTTTTAATTTTCATTTTTAAGTTTTATTCTGTAATGGTATAGGTGATGACGATGGCTGTATTGGACTGTGCCTGTAAATTAGCATATGTATTCGTAGCAAGTGAAAGTGTAAGGGCATGGCCGTTGTTAATCCCATTCCCTGTATATGCGCCTCCAATACCGGAAATAATAGTAACAGGAGTGGTTGTAAGGATAACCTGTCCTGAAGATGTCCCCAACGTCCCTGCACCAGCTCCGGAGGCTGCCGCGGCCTGAAGTCTTATATTGACTCCTGCTATCACTTTATTTACAGAGGCTGTAATTCTTCTGGTAAGTCCGCCGGGTGTAATGGCAGAAGTATAATTGAGCCATTTTGATGTATTGGGAGTTGGTGCTCCAAGCGCATTTCCTGCCTCAGTAGGAGCTGTAAAATTCAAACTAATACTTCCTGAAGGTTCAATGTCCATTAAAGTTACTACGGGTAAACTAAGGCTGACAGTAGTACTTGCAGTCTGGGAATAGATTGAACCGGATGCAATAAGCGATGCTGTTAATACTATGGAACGGATCAGAATCATTTCTTCTTTTTTATTTCATTATATCCTACTTTCAAGGATTCCTGTTGATATTTGATTTCTATCTGATGTTTGACAACGTTGATGGTCAACTTTTTTGTTTCTGAAGGATTTAAAGTAAACATAAATTTATCTGTAGAGATTTTATAACGTTTATCTAATCCATTACGGTAAACCTTAAGAGTCCAGTCTCCCGGCCGGAGATATGTGAAATCAAAATCTTCTTCTATGTAGCATACCTTACGGAATGTCTGATCATTATTGGTTGCTTCTACAATGATACTTTCTCTTTTCTTCTTTCCTTTTCCGGGTTGTAGCTGCTCAACATCTACCTGGTCCTTTTCTCCTGTTTCCAAGAATCTGACGTGCCCCTGAACATTGGCTGCAGTTGTTAATCCGAAATTAAAAGTATTTTCTTTATTCATCAGTGAAGGGGTAGCTGGAAAAGTTTGCGTCGGAATGTCATTAATTTCTGTTGTAGAACGGTCAATTTCAAGAAAATAGTTACCCGGAATAATATTTTTAAACATATAATTTCCATCTTTGTCCGTAACAGACAGATAACTTCCAAGCATTAATCTGATTCCTTCGGTCTTTTTGACTCCCAGGTTGCCGACATTACCCGACAGCGAAATATACTCAGCGGTTTTTTGCACCGGGATATTGGGGCGCCATGTATAACGCATAGAAAATATAAAATCCTTATCACCGATTTCTCCTCTTTGCAGTGCATATCTTCCTGAAAGGTCAAGTTCGTTTCCCGGAAATAACTGCTGGTGAAAAAGAAGCTCAAAGAGATTTCTGTCTTTAAAATATTCCTCAGGCATATAATTGTTCTGATAAAAAATGCTTAGGCTGCTCTTATCGGAGAAACGGCTTAATATCCTTGCCCCGTAATAAAGATTTTTTTGATTTTGAAGCTGATATCTGGAGCTGATGGCATAACTTCCAAAGATGTTAAAAGATGTCCGGAATTTTTGAAACGAAAGATTCGCGGAATAGAAACTGGAATTACCACTAAATCCCGTCAGATAATTATCCGTTTTACCAAACTGTCCATCAAGATTGACCTGAAATACCCCGATCTGCTGATTAATACTTACTTTGAAATAACGTTCATAATAGTCAAACTGCTTAGGCTCTAAACGGTCTTTATAAGCCTGATAACCATTATTAAGGATGATGAAACCACTAGGCAGATATTTGTACTGTACCCCATATTGAAAATATTTCCTGTAAGGTGCCGCAAGCAGCAGGGTATCTCTTTGAAAATTTTTAGCATCCTGCATATAATTGGCAAAGACACTGAATTTTTTCGATAGGTTATAGTAAATATTACTATTAAAGGTATTCGTATTGGTAAAATATCCTGCAAATTCAGGACTGGCTCTCATGTACATTAAGCTTCCGTTAAACTTTTGAAAAGTAGCTTCAGCCTGTAGTAAATATGCTGTTCCATCGGCCTTTTGTGTTGTGCTGTAAGCTAATTCTCCGGAAAGATTAATGTTTTTTGATACTTTGAATTTTCCTTTGGCATAGGGAAGATGAGCCTCCGAATCAAGTTTTACGTCTCCGTACCTGATTTCTTCCCTTCTGGGATTTTTGTAAAGATATCCTATAGAAATTTCAGACTCTTTACGGATTTTAAAGGCTGAATAAAAATTAAACTCATCTTTTATATCTCTGAAAAACCTGGGATGGTTATAGAACCCGCCAAAACTCACTTTATTAAAATCATACCGGATTTCTGCACCGCGCCCGTATCTTGCAAACTCTGTGAGGTAAGAGGAAGAATATGTTTTATCACCGAGATGAAGAAAAAGTCTGTCCCGTTTATAATTTACAAAATATTCCTCATACTGGGTGAAAGTGTTAAGCTCTACAGGATTATGGGTGACAGCCCTGAATTCAATCTGATTTTTATTGTCTTGATCAAGAGTTCCCTTACCGTAAATTTCACCCTGGAAACCGTTATGGTAAACTCCCATATTCTGCATTCCGATGAAAGATAAAGAAAAAGTAACAGGAAGCCTATGATAAATATCCTTCTCAGAAGGTTTTACGGATATAACCTGGGTGCTTGAATAAACATCCTGGTTTTCCTTGAGACTTCCTTGCGGATGTACCGAAAGATTTAGATTCTGAAATTCATTTTGAGTGAGATCCGGGCTCGTGACCTTGTGAATGGTGATGATTTTTGATTCATTGGGAGCCAGTACGAGTAATGGCTCATGGTCAACCACTGCATTTTTACTTTCCAGTGCAATGCTTTCAGTTACATTACCATTATTTTTTAAGAGAAAAGAAGCCCTGATCGTTTCTCCGGCTCTTACAAACTCGGGGAGTCCAAAATTGTAACTAAAAGATTTCTGCTTCCAGAAACTGTGATTTCTGAAGTTTTTGTAAAGGATATTCCGTTGTTTCGGTCAGTAATATTCAATGTGACAGAGTAAGTGCCCTGTCCTGTTTCAGATGCGACGCGTAATGGAACCAGATATGCTGATGTTTCATAAGGAGCAAGCTGAAATTCGCCTTTAGCTAAAATAGGATGAATAGATGCACTTGATGTACTGACTGAAATATCATACGTTTTGTTTTCTGCCGAATGATTTTCTAAAGTGAAGGGAACAGAAGTGGACATACCCGGCATTAAACTATCTTTTTTACTGGTCAATCGGTTGGATTGCTGTTGAGAAAAAATAAATACCGGGAATAATAATATGAAAATAAATAATGTCCAAGTTCTACTCATTTTTTACTTCTAATTCCACATTGAGGGCAAATGCATTCTCCTCTTCATCTGTAGCTATTATGGCAGCTCTGTATTTATCCGGAGGGATTGTATTGATATCAATGTAAAATGTTTTAGAGGTGTCTGGTAACAGTCCCATTGTTAAGCTTGAGTACGTTCCTACTTTTTCACCTGTTTTGCGATTATAGATTTCAATGGCGGCTGTAGGTTTACAATACAGATTACCATTGTTGGCAATAGCGATTTTAACCATTTTTTTCCTTCCTGTTTTTCCACTTTTACGCTTTCAAACTTAAGGTCCGGTTTGGCTTTTTCTGTTTCAAAGTCTGTAATGACCTGAATGGCATACCGTATAACAGAAGTGATACTTACCCCCGGTTTATTGTCGCTAGGCTTTATGTCTTCTACAGGTTCTACCATAATAACACTCCAATAACTTCCCGGATCCATTGCCTGATTCGGAACTGTTATTTCATAAAATACTTCAGTCTTTTCTTTGCCTTTAAGCGTAACCAGATTGGTATTGAGTTTCAGCCACTCTCCATTACTGCGTTTATTGGTATGTAGTGCTGTGTAATTGATCGTTCCATCAGCATGGTAGGTATAATCCTGTAAAAATATTTTTACACTTTGAGGATTATTACCCGTGTTTTCAATGGCAACTTTTCCTTTGTAAACTTTTCCGTTTTCTATTTTGTAAGAATGCGTAAGTCCGTTGAGAATCACAATGCCGGCACGTAAAAAGCAGAACTGCAAACTCAGGATGACCAAAATAAGAATACGCTTCATCATATATAAAATTGAGAGTTAAATCATAGTAATACAAAACCAGGAAGAAATTGATAACAACTTCTTCTTGTTTTGAATGAAAAATAGAACTTTAAATTCTAGTTATCTGAAATGGTATAAGTAACGGTAGCTACTACAGTGGCTGTTGCCTGTAAATCTGCGTAGGCTGCTACTCCCCCTGGGCCGCTTCCTGCAGCAAGTGCATAGGTAAGATTGTGACCGTTGTTGGCACCGTTTCCTGTATAGGCGCTTCCAATTCCGGAAATAATAGTTTGGTCAGCCGCACTTAAGGTCAGCAGACCTGCAGATGTTCCTAACGTTCCCGCACCTGATCCTGTTGCTGCAGCCGCAGTTACGTGGATGTCAACTCCCGGAATGATGGCGTTCATTTTTACACTCACGTTACGGGTAGGGTCTGCAACGGATTTAATGGAAGAATAATTAAGCCATAAAGTAGTGTTGGCTGCGGCAGGAATAATAGGGTTCCCTGCTTCTGTAGGCGCTGTAAACCCAAGAGTAATGTTTTTTGTGGCTGCTGGCTCAATATCTACCAGTGCAACTTCAGGAATAGAAACTGTAACCGTATGGTTATCTGTATTGGTATCCTGCGCACTTAGATTCCCTGATAAAGCAAGCGCAAATAGAGACGCTGCAATTGTTAAATTTAATTTTTTCATGACATTGTTAATTAGTTAAGTGAAGATAAGAAAATTCAGTATACTGTGAAAAAAATACACGTCATTTTTTATATGAGTGCTTATTTGTTATATGTAATGCATTATAGTGTAAAATAACTCAAAAAAACCTATACAATTTTTGTATAGGTTTTTATCAATATTATAAGCTTTTTTATGCCCAGTGCGGATCCGAAATGGAAATTTTTCCCGTTTCTGTTCTTCCGGCAAAATGCCAGATATGGTCGTTAAGTATTATCTTTAAATCGTACCAGCCTTTATTTTTGTTGAGATCAAGGGTTAATTTCTCTTCTGTTTGATGTAAAGAAACCGTCTTTTTATTATTCTCATACAAATCTTCCACTACCAATGAGAGATTCCCTTTTTTATTTTTGAAAATCAGCTCCGCTTCATTTTTTGAGCTGCTGCAGATCAGCTGAACTTCTATTTCAGGCATACTACTTCCGCTGAATTTTCTGAAAAAACCATTAGGCCCAAAAACTTCATAATCGTATTTTCCAGGATTCACGGGATGGAAAAGCTCCTGTTTTGAATACAGTGCATAGGAAAAATAATATCTGCCGCTGTTCAATTGCGTTCTGTCATAAATTAATAAAGGAATGCCTGCCTCTTTCACATTCGTCATTCTAATCTTCCCGTTTTCGAGATTGACATGGTAATGATAAGGAAGCGGGTTGGATGGTTTGGTTCCTTTCTCCTGAATGTCAAGTAAATTTTCATTCAGTTCATTTTCAGAATACCATTTCAGATGGGGAACAGGTTTACTCCTGGCAGCGTTGATGGTTTTTGCAAAATCTTTCTGATCAAGGTAATCCATTTTTGGAGCTTTGGAATTTGAAGAATTAAAGGCGGAAGTTAAATCTCCGCAAATAGTTCTTCTCCAGTCACTGATATTGTCAATTTTAATGTCTTTATTATATTTTTTCCGTATAAATTTCTCCAGAAACTGCAGAACAGAAGTATGGTCCGAAACTTCGGAATTCACAAAGCCGCCTTTTGTCCAGGGAGATGCGATAATCATCGGAACCCTATAGCCTAAGCCGACAGTTCCTTCTATTCTTTCATGATCTTTCAGAGGAAGGGCAGACATATATTCCTGGGATTTATCAACATATTCCACCCCTTCCTTACTATTCATATCTACAGGCTGGCTTGGATTGAGCGGTGGAGCAAAAGGAAGAACATGATCAAAATATCCGTCGTTTTCATCATAATTGATAATGAAAATTGTTTTTTTCCAGGTTTCAGGATCCTGGGTCAGTATATTTAAAACCTCTGAAATATACCATGCTCCATACCATGGCGATCCGGGATGATCGGAGAAATGTTCGGGAGCTACCAGCCAGGAAACTAATGGAAGTTTCTTCTCTTCCACATCTTTCCGGAACTGGAACAGCACATCTCCTTTCGGAACGACCAGTCTTTCCCCATTTTCATCGTTTCCGGTCTCCAGATTCCAGTAATCGGGATCATTGATATTGGTCGTAAAAGCTTTTTCGTGAAGGTTCTTTTCAAACTGAGAAAGTTTAGAATAATTTTCAGGGGTATATTTTTTCTGGTCTTCTTCCAGTTCAGCGATCATTGTTTCCAATCTTTTCTTCTGATCAGGATTTTTCGCAATCTCTTTTTTCAGGGAAACAATGATGTTAGGAATATTCTGATGGTAACCTTTTGAAAACTTAACGTTGAATTTTGAAAACCATTCAATCGGATTGTCTGTGAAATTACTCAGCCAGGCTTCCTGTTCGCCGGACATCCCTTTCGGAAGACTGATTTCGTTCTGGTAAATTTTCCATGAAACATTCTGTTCCTCTAAAATTTCGGGAAAGCTTTTCCAGTGTGCCTGTCTTGCCTTATCATAGTCAATATTTTCATTGTAGACATTGGCTTTTACCTTTCCGTTCTGCTGTTCACGGAGCGTTCCCGACCAGTGAAAAAGCCTGTTGGGCGTTGTTCCTGTAAGCGAAGAGCAGAAATATTGGTCGAATATCGTAAATGCATCCGCAAGCTGATAATAAAAAGGAAGGTCTTCCCGGTTATAATAGCCCAAAGTAAGCGGAATGTTTTTATAATCTTTATTTCCGGACGCTTTAAACTGAAGCCATTTGTCGTATTTTCCTTTATTTAAAGCTTTCTGCTGATCTGCCCATGAATGAGGCAGAGAGCTCATCCAGGTAGATTTTGTATTTCTAAGATCTAATCTTGCGGGGAAGCATATTTTCCGCCATCATCTTTCTGGAAAAAAACGGAATGGCCATCTTCCTTAACGAAAGCCCTTTTGTCAAGAAATCCCCTGACCCCTTTTAATGCTCCGAAAGCATGATCAAAAGAACGGTTTTCCTGCATCAGGATCACAACATGTTCGGCATCATAAAAGGTAGACATTGCAGCAGGTTCAATGGCCAGTGCTTTTAAAATAGCAGGGTGAAGAACACTCGAAGTTCCCAGCCCTGCCAGCAAAAGGCTTGATTTTTCTAAAAATTCTCTTCTGTTCATATTCAATCTTAATAAGAAATAAACCGCAAGTTAATTGGATTTTCCTGCGGTTTACATTTTTTATATTACTATTTATTTGTTACTGAAGCCACCACGGTTTGGAATTGATATTGTCATTTCCTCCGTATTGAGCCGCCAGTGCCGCTTTGAGGTTGGTGCTGTTATAATTATATTCTGCTTGCGGATACCTGAATCTGAACGGTGCAGAAACTCCCGTCTGTAAAGGATAGTTTGGATATCCTGTTCTTAAATAATCATAGTAGGATGTCCACTGGCTCTGGTGGAACATCGTCATATATTTCTGGGTCATAATTTTTTCCAGGCGGTTCTGAAACGGATCTGCATCACTGTAAACCACTAGTGGAGACGCCAGGTACTGATTCACATCAAACCCTGAAAAATATTGTCCCGGATTTTTTACGTAAGTCTGATAAAAGCTGAAGCTAGCTTTAACAGCATTGTCATAATGCGGTTTTGCCGATCCGGAGATCCATCCTCTGGCAGCCGCTTCGGCCAGTATAAATTCCAGCTCCGGATAGCTCAGTACAGAAGAAGGCTCATTGGTGGGATCTTTGTAAAAACGGTCATTGACTTTAGAAATATTTTTTGCCGTAATCAGAGCTGCATTGTCTGAATAGGAAGAAACGGGATTTCCTCCGTTGTAGCCTGTAAAATCGGTGATGGGTTTTCCGGCTTCCTTTGCGGCAGTAGTCTGTGCTGCAAAAGTGAAAAGACGCGGGTCCTGTCTTGCTTTAAAAAGGTTGATGAAATAATCGGCCATGTATAAACTAGATCCGTAGCCGCTGTTGTTAAACATGGTGTATCTGCTGTCCGCCGCATCGGCAAATTTAATCTCTCCATTATCTGCAATAGAGGTCATTAAAGCCTGGCTTCCTGCAATTGAAGCAAATTCATTGGCGACATTATAGCTTCCCAATGTCGTTTTTTTAGACATGGTGATTAAAATTTTAAGACGGAAAGAATTGATCAGCTTTTTCCATTTTGTGGCGTCGCCGTTATAGATAATGTCGCCTTCGATTTTATCATTGGAATTAATCAGGTCATTGGCTTCTTTCAATTCGGATAAAATTCCTGCCATTACTGTTTCCTGGCTGTCATATTTAGGCTGGGTAATTCCGGCTTCTCCTTTGGCGGCTTCGGTGTAAGGGATACTTCCGAATTTTAAGCTTAAATTAAAGAAATAATAGGCTCTGTAGAATTTGCCGATGGCACTGTAGTTCTTATTGTTGATCTTTTCGGCTTCCTGCATCATTTTTACCGTATTCAGAATACCTTTCGTGTATACTTCAAAGGAGGCATCGTTCCATTTCATATACTGGTAAGTATTTTCTCCATCCGTACCGATCATCATTCTGGAAGCATACATATTGTCGCCGTTTACCTGGAAAGCGTCTTTTGAAACATAGGTCAAAAGGACTTTGGGATCTACACTTGCCTGGTCATTAGGGTTTTCATTGATTTTGTCAAGGTCGGTTTCGCATGAGGCTAGGATCAGAAGTCCTGCCACAGCAATAGTCTTTATACTGAATTTTTTAGCGATTTCGCTGCAACATTTATATTATTTTTCATTGTTCAGGATGCTTATTAATTAAAATTTAAGATTAAAACCTATTCCTATCCATCTGCTGGAAGGGTCCTGGATATCATTGCTGTCTTTTTTGAGCTGATAATCAGGATCAGAATAAAGGTTTTTAGACTTTTTCCACATCGCCAGATTATAAGCGGAAATATTGGCTGTGAAATTTTTGATCATTCCTTTAGGATTCAGGAGGTACGAGAAATCGTATTCCAGAACTACAGATCTCAGTTTAATGAAAGTTCTGTCGAAAACATTCGCAAATAATTCACTTTCATCCTCCGTTACCCTTGCCTGATAAGGATAATTCTGTGCCCAGTCCTGAAAACTGATCGGTTTTGTATGTTGTGTGTAAGTTCCGGTAGCTGCATTATAATTTACCCCGTCCGGTACAAAATAGTAGGTTCCCGGATTGGCATATTCAAGATCCCTGTAGGCTGTTGAGTTCGGATGTTTTCCGCCCCACCACATTTTTTCCACGACCTGGGATCTCATGACGCCTCCTATGCTTCCGTCGATTCCGATATTCAGCGTAAACTTTTTATATTTAAAGGTATTGTTAAAGCCAAATGTCCAGTCCGGATTGAAGTGGCCAAGGTTACTTGGTGCATCGGCCCTTGTAGGCATACCTGTAGCAGCGTTCAGGATTACTTTTCCGTCCGGGGATTTCTTCCAGGTATAATCGTAGTAGCTGTCCATTCTTTCGCCAAGCCTGATGTTGTTGTAATTCGGCATATTGTCGTAAATGGAAGTCAGCTTTTGTTCATACGTACTCCAGTTGATTAAAGACCTCCAGGTAAAGTTGGTTGTTTTTACAGGAACTAATCCTAAAGAGATTTCCAGACCTTTCGTGGTATATTCGTTTCCGTTTACATACTGAGAGGTAAATCCTGATGAAGGTGCTGCCGGAAATTGCAGAATGTTGTTATAATCCAGCGTTCTGAAATAAGTAACATCCAAAGTAATCCTGTTTTTAAATAATCCAGCGCTCAATCCCAGTTCATAAGATTTCGTCTGTTCCGGTTTTAAGGAATTTTCAACATTGAGGATGGTAGGATAATTATACATCGGATTTCCATTGAAAGTAGCTCCTTCATTGTTCAGATAATAGTTTCTTATGGAATACGGCTGGAAATCATAGGCAACCTTGGCCCATGAAGCTGAAAGTTTTAAAAGATTAATAGCTTCCGGCATTTTAACAAGGTTTGAAATAACCGCAGTTACCGAAGCGGAAGGGTAAAAGTAAGACCTGTTGGCTTTCGGAAGGGTAGAAGACCAGTCATTACGCCCTGAAATGTTGATGAAAAAAGCATTATACAATCCGATGTCAATGGTTGAATAAGCACTGTAGATCAGCTTTTCTTTCAGATAATCGTAATATTTCACCGCTCCGGTTGAGTTTTCCAGCGTGTATAATTCAGGGATTTTTAATCCGTCTGTGGATGCATTATCCACATTGTTTTTATAATAAAAGGTAGAACCTCCGGCGTTGATCGTAAAATCAAAATTCTCCGATATTTTCTTCTTGTAGGTAGCAAGAATGTCGGAGTTCAGGTTCCATGTTTTGGTATCATTCAGAAGGTAACCTCCACTTCTCGGAGCGCTGTAGTTAAAATAAGAATACGGACTCAATATCTCTTGCTTGTTGTGGTTTTCCACAATGGATATCTTTCCTTTTACGGAGAAATCTTCAGTGGCCTTATATTCCAGGCCGGTTTGTGCATTGATGATATTGGTTCTGTTTTTATTTTTATAATATTCTGCTCCGAACCAAGGATTGTTGTACCATGCATAATTCCAGTTAGCCTGGGCGGTTCCTTCTTTTCCCGGGATCCACATATGGTTTTTAAGGTCCCTTCCGTCTACATCTGCTCCCATCCAGATCAGGATGGTGTACATATGGCCGCTTGGATTATATTCGTAGTTGGGAATATTGGGCGTGAAGGTTTGGTTGAAATTAAATTTAGTATCAAAAGTTAATTTCTCTCCCAGATGATTTTCAGACGAAAAGTTGACGCCGTAACGCTGCAGATACGAACTAGGAATCCTGTCATCATAATTCATGAAATTTCCGGACAGCCTGTAAATATCTTTATTATTTTTATAGCTTACCGCGAAACTGTTATTATTAATGACTGCAGGCTTTAAGAAAATATCTAAGTTATCATGATACTGCCAGTCTATAGGAACTCTTTCATATCTTGACTTGTCATTATATTGGGTTCCTGCTACTGCTCCGTACCACGGAATTACCTGGCCTGTCAGCTTATCCCTGATCGGGCTGTTCCATTGGGCAATTTTCAGTCCGGGAACAAATTTGGGTCCCCAGATCATATCACCGTCATTCACCCCGCCGTCGGCACCGTCCCAGAATTCGTACTTTCCGTGAGATCCGTTACCGTATTCGTTCTGGGTTTTCGGGAGGTTGGTAAATCCTGCCGTTATCATGGTATTTTGTGAAAACTCTACAGAAAAGCCTTTTTTCCTGGCATTTTTTGTCGTAATCAGGACGGCTCCGTATCTTCCTCTGGAACCATAGAGTGCAGAAGCGGTTGCTCCCTTCAGGACGTTGATATTTTCAATATTATTGGGGTCCAGATTCTGGAAAACTTCTTTTTCCACAATCACGCCATCGATTACGAAAACCAGATTGGAGTTCCCTCTCAGTGTAAACTGTGGCGCCTGCTGCATCCCTGTAGGATTGGAAACATTAAGACCAGCCACCTGTCCGGAAAATAAATTTCCTATACTTGGTGTGGTAATGGTCTCAAATTGTTTGGTTCCTACCTCCTGAGTCGCATAGCCTATCTTTTCCTTCTTTTTGGCAATCCCTAAAGCAGTAATCACGACCCCTTCAATCTGCTTTTCATTGGCTTTTTCAAAACAACAGAATACTGTCTTCTGGAAGAAACTTCTACAGTATACATGGAGAAATCCGGTGCATAAAACTCAAGGATGTCTTTGGGGTTGGCTGATATGGTGAAATTACCGCTTTCGTCGGTTATTGTTGTTTTTCCGGTGTTTTTGTCGGTGATGTTTACGCCGGAAACACTGGAGCCATTTTCGGATTTTACATTTCCGGTAATGTTGATTTCCTGGGCAGTGAGATAAAGGGGAGTAAAAAAACAGCAAAAGTAGCTAAAGTCTTCTTCATTTTTTTGAGAGCAAATTTAGCGGTGTACTGTTACCTGAATTTTAATGTGGTATTAAAATAAAAATACTTTTTTAATGTTTTTTAACATGAATATTTAACATAATAATAAAACTGAAAGGACTGCTTTATTTTAATATTCTTCTATGCAGGATTTTTTGACTGAATGCTAGTTTTTTTAAACGCAAAGTTTGAATTACTATGATTTATATTTTAGGGTGCAAAGACGGGAATCAATTTTAATTGATTCGATGAAGCTTGTAGATATAGAGCGCCCGCTTAATCAACGGCGAAGCCGATATCTCTGCTCTACTTAAAAATAATAGATTTCTATATAAAAGCTTTGCGTGAAAAAGAAAAAAGGAGCATAGATTTTATCACAAAGCTTTAATAAAGTCATCTTTAAGTATGCAAAGGAATTTTATTTACAATTAATTCCTGAATTTTTATACAAAAGAAACTCTTAAAACCTGCTCAGGATTCCCCAATGGATCTTGATATCATTGAACTTAAAAGGATTTCCAAATTCATTACCATTGGAAAGCTGGAAGCTCATGAGCCCGATAGGAATAAAGAAATTGAACCCGAGCCCTACACTGTAAAGTTTAGGTTTTACATTTAAAGATTTGTTATTGAGCTGCCCATATTGTCCGAAAAAGTCAAAAAATGCCTGGCTTCCAATGAGATATCGGTATTCTAAGCCTGCGTAATAGTAGAAGTCGGCGGCCAGGGATTTCTCATTGAAACCCCGCATGGAATTCCATCCCCCGAAACGGTACAATTCATTGGCAGAGAATTCAACCTTGGAGTCCATCATGGCGCCTTCCGCCTTTATATTGAGAAAATGGTTTCCGGAAATATGGTAGTTATGTTCACCGAAGAAATAAAACTGGTTCTGGTTGGCTTTAATATTATCCTTGGTATATGTGGTTGTCAGATAATCATAGCCGGCATTAATCCTTGTTTTGTAAATGAAAAGGTCAATATCCGTAGGTTCGGTCATTTCAAACCAGATCCCAAGCCCTCTTTTATTATAATCTTTGCCCTGAACATACAGCGTATCAATAATGCTGGAAGATTCAAGCGTTCCCCTTAGCCCGATCCTGTTGCGGGAATTGATATGATAATAAAAAGCCGGAAGGAACTTCACGTTGGCAAAAGTGGAATCCTGCCTGAAAATATTGACTTTCAGATTCATTCCGACATTAGATTTAAAAAGGTAAGGAATATCGGTCTGGAGATCAAAAGTCTGTCCCTTGTCCGGGTTTCTCTGCCAGTAAAGATTAACGGTCTCAAAACCATTGAACATATTCCTGAAGTTCACATTCAGGGTTCCGTTCAGGGTAAATTTTTCTGTTTTGTCGTTTCCAAAACCAATTACCCCGTCAAACGTATTGGTCTTTTTCTTTTCCATAAACAGGTAAATGCTTGTGGAGTCTTTAGTAAATAAAGTTTGAGGTGGTCGTTCAAGAGTGACAAAAGCATGGCTCTGAAAATTCTTGCTGATGGCCAGAAGATTTTTGTCATCATAGGTCTTTCCCTTGAATTCCTTTTCCAGGTTTTTCATAAACCTTTTTGGTACCCTTTCGTAGCCTTTTACCACAAAATTATCAATGGTTCGTTTGTCATTTTTGTTGACATCCAGTTCTATGACAGGGTAGCCGTTTTTCTGACCTTTATATTTGGATTTAAGACGGCTGAAAGAATATCCGTCATCTATATACCTTTTGTTGATGCTTTTCTTGGTTGAATCTAAATTTTTAGTGAAAAAATCTTTCTGGATTTTTAGTTTCAAGGCAACAGAATCAGAAAGGTTTACATAGGTTTCATTGAAGTTTTTTCCTTTGTCGTAGAAAATTTCCGTGCTGTCGCCTTTCACTTTTACATCCTTCAGCTTTGTGAAGAAATAATTGCTCTGGGATAAAGAATCCAGAAATTTTGCTGCAGAAAGAGAATCCTTTACTTTTTTCCTGACATTGGTTTCCGTATCAATAAGCCAATACTGCTTTTTCTGCGCTTGTACAAAAACGCAGAACAGGATAAAAAATATTTTCAGAAATAACTTCAATGTTCTGTTTGTTTAAACCATCGGATGTTTAAAATTGAAAAAGCAAAGCTGGTTTAATGATCTTAATAACTCAATATATCTTAATGGTTTAAAAGTATATTAAATAACTGAATTTAATCCAGTTTATTATATTTTTTCATCAGATTCTCATAGGTTCCCTGGGGAAGAATCCATTTCAGGGGAACGCCGATTTTCTGCCCGAATTTACCGAAATAATAATGGGCTTTCCATTTATTTTTATTCAAAAGATTTTCCACATAGGCTGCCACTTCAAGAGGATCGGTTCCGTCGCCCACATGCGAATTCATCAAGGTGTAAACTTTATCAAATATATTTTTGTAAGGTTCTGAAACCTGTGTTCTCACCCTGTTTTCCGCAATATTCGTTTTGATGTCACCAAGATGTAAGGAACATACGTCAATATTCCATGGATAAACTTCATATCTCATCGCTTCTGTTACCTTATCCAGGGCAGATTTGGAGGCAGAATAGAAGCCGCGGAAAGGAAGTCCCATTTCGCTGCCGATACTTGAAATATTGATGATCTTTCCAAATTTGTTTTCCCGCATTTTCGGAAGAACGGCACTCATCATCTGAACAGCTCCTACAAGATTCAGGTTGAACAACTTTAAAATATCTTCCTTTGTAGAATCTTCCACAGCGCCTACCATTCCCATTCCTGCATTATTGATCAGGACGTCGATCCTTGATTCTGTTTTTAAAACTTCAGCGATGGCATTCTGAACGGCAGTATTATCGGTAACATCGGTCGGAATAGAGGTGAAGTATTGGCTTTCCGTATGCTTCCGGCTTAAGCCGTATACTTTATGGTCTTTTTTCCGAAATATTCGGCGAGTACAAAACCTATTCCCGATGAGGTTCCGGTGATGATAATAGTCATTGGATTGTTTATGATTTTAGACTTTTGTTTTTTCCTCCGGCTGCTGTGTTTCAGCACAAACCGTATTTTCAGCAAATGTAAAAAAAGAAATAGGAACTCTATTATGTATTGGTATATAAAATTGCTCAGAAACAAAATCCGACCCTGTTTTCTGAATTTGATCTAAAGTTATTGATAAATTGTGGATAACTCTGTGGATAAGTAAGTGAGTGAAAATTATATGGAATCGGGTAAAAGTTTAGTTTTTGTTATTAAATAATTGATTATCAGTAATTTAAATATTTTAAATAAAGTTGGTGTTTTAAATCTGTTTTCCACAATCCTGAAATTGTGCATTTTGATCAGCGTCGGAATGGGGATAAGTCTCTTGTGAATATCTTTTGAAATAACCTTTTTTAGAATCACAGGAAGAATGCTTTTCGCCTATATTTTCCTGTTGAAAAATTTTTGTTTCAGATCATTGAAGTTTTCTCTGCAAGGCTGTTAAAATTCCAGGCCGGTATCCTCTCTCTGAATCATTCCCGTATCGTCCAGATTGCAGATACAGCCTTCAATGGTTTTATAGTTCCCTGAAATACGTGTTTTTTTTCTTTGTTGTCTGTAATGATGATTCCGGTGGCAAAGCTCCTGTTTTCGGCAAAGTAAGTTCTGTACAGCAGATACTTATAGCCATTATTGATAAAAGAAAGATTGTCTACTTCCATTCCTGCATTCTGTTTTCCTCCGCCTCTAAAATAAGAGCTGTATGTAAACTGCTTCCAGCTTTCTTTTGTCCTGGTCTTTGGGAATTCCATATCTATATGATCCTTGCTTCCGAATCTGTACTGGATATATTCATTCTTTTTATCTTTAACCAAAGTCATGATCTTCCCATTATTTGTTTTGAATGAGAAAACCGTTTCTTCATTGGGTAGCAGGTATTGAGCCCAGGTAAATAAAGGCATAAGAGAAAATAATACTATATACTTTTTCATGATATTACATTTTCACACTTTCATCAAGCCATAATATCGTTTAAATCTTTCCAGAACATAGGATAAGATTTTTCTACTACCTCTTCTTCTTCGATATTGAGTTCTTTAATGAGACAGAACGGGGCAAAGCTCATTGCCATTCTGTGATCCTGGTAAGTCCCGATGGAAATGTGCTCTACCGGTTCTCCGAAGCTTACAGATTTGATGGTAAGGTCTGTAATCTCTGTTTCAGTACCCAGTTTTTTCAGTTCATTATATAAAGCCTGCAGCCTGTCGGTCTCTTTTACCCTTAACGTTCCCAGTCCGGAAATATCAAATGGAATTTTTAATGCAGCAGCTGTTACGCAAAGCGTTTGTGCAATATCCGGGCAGTTATTCATATCCAGGACGATTTTTTCCGGGAAAATAAAATCAGGATCCGGCTGAAGGGTAAGCTTATGTTCGTCTTCCGTGAAAATGGTTTTAATTCCGAAAAATTCTTCATAAATCCTGGCAATGGCAGAATCCCCCTGGGTAGATTCTTTGTAAAAGCTTTTCAGATGGATGGTTTCTCTTCCCAATGCACAGATCGAGTAGAAGTACGAAGCCGAGCTCCAGTCGCTTTCCACTTCGTAATGTACTGCTGGGGATTCACTATTTGCATCAAACGGCTCCACTTTAATGGTATTTCCTTCAAAGCTATTCCTGATCCCGAATCTTGTCAGGATATCCAGTGTCATTTCTATATAGGATCTTGAAGTAACTTCGCCAACCAGGTGAATCTCCAGGCCGTTTTCAAGTTTCCCGGCAATCAGAAGAAGAGAGGTAATAAACTGACTGGATATATTGGCCGGAACATTCACCTGCTTTTGGGTAATCTTCCTTCCTGTGATCTTTAAAGGCGGGAAACCTTCGTTTTCCAGATACTCGATCTCAACCCCTAGGTCTTTTAGTGCGTTAACCAGGTTTTTGATCGGTCTTTCCTTCATTCTTTTGGAACCGGTAAGAATGGTTGTTTTCCCTTCGGATATTGAATAATAGGAAGTAAGGAAACGCATGGCTGTTCCTGCGTGGTGAATGTCTACGGTTTCAGTATTTTCAGACAGGGCTTTTTTCAGCAGCTGGGTGTCCTGGGAATTAGACAGGTTCCCGATCTGTATATTTTTGAATAAACTTTCCAAAATCAACAAACGATTCGAAATGCTTTTCGAACCGCTGATCTGAACTGTTTTTCCTGATGCTAATTTTGATTTTTCTAACTTCATTATTTCTTCTGTTAAAGACATCAGATGTTAGATTTCAGAAGTCAGAGTATAAAAAATCTGTTATCTGATGTCTGCGATCTGATATCTATATTATATTATTTCAACTTCTCGTTGTTCTGATGCCGGTCCTTGTCCCGGTCCGTTTTAATCTTCATTTTTTTGTCGAACGCTTCCTGCAGATTCACTCCGGTTTGGTTGGCTAAACATAAAGTAACAAACAATACATCTGCCAGCTCTTCACCAAGGTCTTTACTTTTATCGCTTTCTTTTTCGCTTTGCTCACCATATCTTCTGGCAATGATGCGGGCGACTTCGCCTACTTCTTCAGTCAGCATAGCCATATTGGTCAGTTCATTAAAATAACGGACTCCTATGGTTTTGATCCATTCATCAACCTGTTGCTGCAGTTGTGTGATTTCCATTATTGATAGGCTCCAAGAGTAGGGTTGGTTGTTCTCGATACATTCACAATGTCAAAAGGTACTGTCCCTGCTACGGTTACATTTCCTTTTCCTCTTGCCGGAGATGTGGTTTTTACCCTCAGGTTCATCTTCGCTGCAAAATAATTGAGGAATTGCGGATCTTCATTTTTAATACTCTGTATCACACGTACATTATTGTCGAAGGGAAAGCCGGCTTCCGGTACACCGGAATATTTTATCAGTGAATTCTGGATCAGGAACTCAAACTGCTGCCCCGGAGTCTGTTCGAAATTGACAGAATTATCCCTGTCTGAAAATACAATGCTGTTTTTTATATCAAGACGCTGAAGCGCTCCCTGTTCTGTGGTTCCAGCCGCATTTTTCCATTCATTGGTGGCTGTGATTCCGTTTCTGTTGAAGGATCCCATGGTTTTAGAATAATTTGCAATCGTAGCATGGGTATAGCTGTGGTTTCCACCTCTGAAAATCCCGATACATGATTCACCGCAATTGTTCATCACCAGGTTTTTGGCAGTAACTGTTGATCCTACGGCATAAATACCATATTCAAAGAAAGTATGGATGAATGAATTGCTGATATTGGCCGTATTCTGTTTCATATCAAACCCTCTTGTACCTCCGAAAAGTCTTGCAAAATTCATATTAAGGATAGAATTGGGCTCCATCCGGATAGAATTCCAGTTTTTAGGGATGGTGTCGTAGTAAGGATCATTTCTGTCTCCGCGCAGGATTACCTCATTGTCAAAAACTCCGTTGATATTCAGGGTTGCGCCGGAAGATACCTTCATACCGCTGTTTTTATGGAAGTAAACTTTAGTTCCCGGCTGGATGTCCAGGGTAATATTAGAATTGATGGTAAGATTTCCGTAGATGATCTTAGCTTTATTGTTATTCCATGTGGTGTGGGTAGAAATTACATTGGGATTGGTAGGTGTTTCGATGAAAAATTCAGCATCCTGTACCACTGAGAATAATGTCACATGCTGTTGACCAGCACCGCTGCTGAAAAGGATTTTGTCTTCGGCAATAGCTTCAGGGCCCGTGGCTTCAGGTGCTATTTCCACAAAAATATACATACTATCCTTCTTTCTTAATGGAACATCTTTGAAATCAAAGCCCGGCTTTCCGTCTACATTGATCCTGTATAGTGATGAGCTTCCTTTTTCCAGATTAATTCTCGGAATCAGAACGTCCTTGTCTTCATTATTATATACTTTTACAACATAAGTTTCGGAACGTACCTGGTGATAAACCGTATCGCAGAATACGGTATCCTTTGAGAAACTCAGCTGTTGTGAAGGGGCATCAAAGGTAATATCATCTTTATTACACGATACTGCTACAAGAAGCATCCAAAATGAAAAAGCCAGTAATAGTTTGAATTTCATCGAAATTAAAGTTTAAGATTCCAAATTTAACGAAAATACTTTGAATTTCTTATCTAGAAAAAATATTGAATTGGGTATTTGTATATTTGAAAAAATGTTGTACTTTTGCAACCTAAAATTAGCAGAGAAATATCATTACTATTTCGAAAGCAAACTTTAATTTTTTAAAAATTGTATTATGAAAAAAGGAATCCACCCAGAAAATTATAGACTTGTTGTTTTCAAAGATATGAGTAACGACGAGGTGTTTCTTTGCAAATCAACTGCAGAAACTAAAGATACTATCGAATATGAAGGACAAGAATATCCATTGATCAAAATGGAAATCTCTTCAACTTCTCACCCTTTCTACACTGGTAAAGTGAAATTAGTAGACACTGCAGGTAGAGTTGACAAGTTTATGAACAAATACAAAAAATTCGCTAAGTAATTTTTTGTTACCTGAAATATTAAGCCTTCCAATTTATTGGGAGGCTTTTTTATGTATAATAAGACATAATCTCGGATCATCCAGCCTTCAGATTCGGATTTTCTAATATTTCTTTCGGGCTATTTTTGTATTTTTGTTCTGAACAGAAATGAGAAGGAGAAAACTTTTATATTTCGTCTTCTAAATTCTGACTTCTAATTTTTAACCTTTACACAATGCAATTAGTATTTTCAGATGCCCAATACTGGGAAGATTTTCTTCCGCTTACTTTTACCCGTCCTGTTGCCGCCATGAGATGCGGAATCCTGACTTTTTCCGAACGATGGCAGAAAATTCTGGAAAATGATGAAGTTTCCTACTTCACTGAAAATTATCTTCAGAATAAATTTAGGAATCCCGAAGAAAAAGAGAGCCTTTTCCTGGTTACTAATTTTTTACCAACGGAAACGGTGATCCGGCAAATCAAGGAGCTTAAGCCGGGTGAAGCTCTTGTTTATGAAGATGAACTGATCGCAGCCAGGATCAATATGAAAGGATTCTCCCTGAACCAGATCGAAAAGATGACGGATATCAAAGAGGATTTAACTTTCTTCAAAAAACCTTCAGATCTGTTTACCTATAATCATCTTGCCATAGATTTTGACTTTAATCTGCTGACTGCCGGAAGAACTTCACAGGAATTATCTTCCACCAACGGATTTTTAGGGGATAAAAAAGACCTGTTCATTGAAGAGGGAGCCCAGATAGAATTCTCTACGATCAATACCAAAACCGGAAAGATTTATATTGGTAAAAATGCTGAGGTAATGGAAGGCTGTAACCTTCGCGGACCTATAGCACTGGGGGAAGATTCCAAGTTTAATCTGGGATCGAAAATTTATGGTGCTACAACGATTGGCCCACACTGTAAAGTAGGAGGCGAGGTCAATAACATCATCATATTCGGATATTCAAGCAAAGGGCATGAAGGATTTGTCGGGAATTCGGTGATAGGCGAGTGGTGTAATTTCGGTGCGGATACCAATTCTTCCAACCTTAAAAATAATTACAGCCCGGTAAAACTC
The DNA here is from genome assembly GCF_056172655.1 of Chryseobacterium sp. GTID13. Taxonomy (NCBI): domain Bacteria; kingdom Pseudomonadati; phylum Bacteroidota; class Flavobacteriia; order Flavobacteriales; family Weeksellaceae; genus Chryseobacterium; species Chryseobacterium sp. GTID13. Next base: position 577,763 of record NZ_JAOCMB010000006.1, on the reverse strand, counting down.
TGGAATTACAGAACAAAAGCTTTCGAAGATACCGGTCTTCAGTTTGCAGGCCTCATTATGGGAGACCATTCCAAAACAGCCATCAATACCCAATTGAATACAGGAACTGTAGTGGGGGTTGCTTCTAATATCTTTAAACCCGGCTTTCCGCCAAACCTTGTGGAGAACTTCTCGTGGGGTGGAGGTAAAGATGATGAAAAATTTAAACTGGATAAAGCTTATGAAGTTGCGGAAAGGGCAATGGGAAGAAGAAAAGTGGCTTTAGCGGAAGAAGATAAAGCGATATTGAAACATATTTTTGATAACTATTAATATTGAAGGCCTCCGTTTCGGAGGCTTTTATACTTTTCCCACGGATCTCACGGATTACACAGATATTATATTTCTTAGCTTAGGTATTCATCATAAAAGAAAATTTTATTGAATCTATAATTAAAAAGAATCTGTGAAAATCTGTGATATCCGTGGGAATTAAAAAATCAGTATAACGCAAGCATGATTTATAATATTTCAAATTAAGAAAAAATAATTAGTTTTATAAACATCACAGAAACTCCTTTGTAAGCTGGTTTTATCAGAATTCAGAAGAAGGAAAAATATAAAATCATAATTTTTTTTTAAATGTAATGTAATAGAATTAAGATTTTAATTGTCTTACCTATAGAAACAAAACTCATGACCCAGGAAACTTTCAAGAATACGGTGTTTATTCTCAAAGACGAGATGTATCGTTTTGCGAAAAGATTCGTTATGAGCAGTGATGAGGCAGAAGATGTGGTGCAGGACCTGATGGTAAAATTCTGGCAGAAGAAAGAGGAGCTCGGGCAGTTTGGAAATTTAAAATCCTACGCTTTGAAATCCGTCCGGAACGAATGCCTGAACCGTCTGAAGCACCACGATGTGAAGTTGGGATTTGCAGATTTGCAGCTTCACCGCTCGGAATTGTACAGCATGGACATCAATAATCTGAAGGAGCATATTATAGGATTTATCAACCAGCTCCCGGAAAAACAGAAAATGGTAATCCATCTGAAGGACGTAGAAGAATATGAGGTCTCGGAAATCTCCGAAATGATGGAAATGGAAGAAAATGCAGTCAGGGTCAACCTGATGAGGGCGAGACAAAAAGTAAAAGAACAAATATCACAACTGATGAGCTATGAGCAAAGATCAATTTCAGAATAAATACGATGAAATCTTCCACGAGATAAAGGAAGAAAAGATGGAGTGGAGTTTTGAAGATTTTCTTCAGAAAGCAGAAGGCGGAGATTCAGAATCGAATGAAGCTCCCATTATCCCGCTTCAAAAGAATAAGCCTTCCTTTCCGAAATGGTTCTGGATGGCAGCCGGATTAGTGCTTCTTTTCAGTGTTGGTTTCTTGATGAACAATTACCGTATAGGAGTTGCTGAAAGAGAAAAGCTGGTAAAAGATGAGGTTTTAAAGCAAAAATCCAGGTTTATTGAAGAGAATAACGATCACCAGGAGCAGGTAGCGGTTAACCATACCGATTCAATTTCCGGAGCCAAAAAAGACTCTCTTTTCCAGGAAAATTCAGTAGCGGAAAAGGATGTGATGGATGAAATCCTGCCAAAAAGAGGAAGGCTGAAAAAAGAATCAAAGCCGAGATTTGTAGATAATTCCTCATATAAAACTAAGAAAACGTTGAATGATTCCACAGGTTACAAAGACTCTTATGTTATTGTAAACGGTAAAAGGATCGATAATGTAGATGAAGCAATCAATATCACTAAGTATTCATTCCAGGTATTTGCGAATAATGTCAGTGAAAAATTGGTTCAGCCAGCAGTGGTAAACGATGATTATTAAACAAAAAAATAGATTATGCTTCTGATCAGGCACAAATAATCAAGCTTAAATAAAAATTGACTCATGAAAAAAATGTTTATAATATTCGCGCTCGCTTTTTCCCACTTCTTTACCATGTATGGTCAGAGGGATAAATTTGATATGCTTTTCGACAGATATCAGGAAGTAGAAGGGGTTACCTCCATTAAAATTGCCAAACCCATGTTCGGGATGCTCAGCAGCCTTAATATTGACGATTCCCAGCTGGATCAGATTAAACCCCTGCTTTCGAAGATTAACGGATTGAAAATCCTTATTACAGAAAACCCTGAAAATATCAATACCACGGAAGGGCGTAAGGTTCAGGATAATCTTGCCAGGCTAAGCAAAGATGTTTCGGTCTATTTAAAAAACCTTAACTACAACGAGATCATGTCCGTTAATAATTCAGGAGCTAAGATTAAATTTCTTTCTTCCGATGCAAAGGACGGAATATTGGATGACCTTTTATTAAGTATCGACGGAGGAAAAGGTGAAAATATTCTGGTAATGCTGGATGGAAAGCTTTCTATGGATGATGTGAATAAGATCATCAATTCCAGCGAAACCAAAACCAATCCTGTAACCAATCTGAGAAACAGCCTTACTTCTGATAATACCTCCTCATACCTTAACGGAGAAGCAAGAAACGTAGGTGAATTCTCCGGAATTAATGTGAGTACAGGCGTTAACGTGGTTTTCAAACAGGAAAGCCCTACCAACGTAAAAGTAATTGCTGATGCGGATAAACTCCAGTATATTATCACAAAAGTTGAAAATGGAGTATTAAAAGTCTATGTAGATAATAAAGGAACAAAGAGCCTGAAGTTTAAGAACTTAAGCGTTAATATTTCTTCTCCGAGAATGGATAATATCAAAGTGTCTTCAGGAGCGAACTTCAACGTGGTGAACTCTATCAAAGAAAATAACATAGCTATTGATGTATCATCAGGAGCAAATGTAAAAGGAGATTTTAGGGTCGACAATACATTAGATATCGGGACTTCATCAGGGGCAAATATCAGAGCGGGAGTTACAGCGGGAACTATTACTGTAAAAGCATCAAGCGGATCCAATACCGCCATTGAAGGAAAAGCAAACTCAGGAATTATAGACATCAGCAGTGGAGCGCTCTGTAAAGCTGATGAGTTAAGATTAAATAATCTTGAGGCAGAAGCAACATCCGGAGGAAACCTTTCTGTGAATGTCTCTAACAGACTGAAAGTAAAAGCTTCATCAGGAGGATTGGTAAAATATAAAGGAAGACCGGAAATAGAATCCAATATCAGCAAAACATCGGGAGGAGCTCTAAAACCTATCGACTAAAAAATAATCACCATGAAAACTCTAAAAAACATTTTTCTAGGAACCTTTATCTTGTGGATGCTTCAGTCCTGCCTGCCTTCAGGAAGACCGAATATGGACTTTGTCAGACAGTCGGAGCATGATTTTAAAGGAGCAAAATTTGTCAGCTTCAATGTTCCTGTATTTATGGCAAAACCTTTTATTAAGAAAGCTTTGAGGGAAGATGGCGAAAGTGAAGAGGTGATCAATCTGATCAGGAAAGTTTCCAAAATAAAGATAATGACGGTAGATAACGGAAACAAAGACATGCTGAACGAATATTCCAAATATCTGAATAACAATGACTTTGAAGAATGGGCTACTATAAAGCACAACGGTGAAAACGTCAATGTAAGAGTAAAACAGAATGGTGAAACCATTAAAAATATGATGATCACTGTAAATTCAGATAAAGAACTTGTATTTGTAGATGTCAGGGGAAGCTTTACAGCAAATGATATTTCAAAAATGATTAACGCAGCTACTGATAAATAATTCATCACCAAACACTTATTTATTATGGAAAAACTCATCCGGGAAGTACGTATCCTGAAAATATATGCCGTTTCGCTTACCGTTGTGTGTATCCTGTTTTTCTTTTTGGATTTAAAAGCCAGAAAACCACCCAGCGATTTGAAGAAATAGATGTGGAACGAATCAATATCATTGAAAAAGACGGTACGCTGAAAATGGTGATCAGTAATAAAAGCCGTCAGCATCCTGGAATGTTCAATAAGAAAGAACTGAAACCGCGGGAAAGAGAAGCCGGAATGATTTTTTTAATGAGCTTGGAGATGAATGTGGAGGGCTTGTGTATGGCGCTGATAAAGACGGTTCGGGAATGGTGTATTCCGTAGATCAGAGAAATACAGACCAGATTATGCAGCTTCAGTATATGGAAGGAACCGGCAATAAAAAGAACAGGACCTATGGTCTTAAGCTTTGGGACAGGCCTGATGACTTTCCTTTAGAAGATATTATAAAATTTGAGGATTCTTTGAAAAAGCTTAATGATCCTGTTGCCTCAAAAAAAGCATATGCAAAACTGAGAAGTGAAGGAAAAATTACACAGGAAAGATTTTTTGCAGGGAAAACAGCGGATGGTGACGTAGGACTTTTTATTAAAGATGCCAAAGGAAATGTACGTCTTAAAATTTATGTGGATAAAAACAATCAGACGCATATAGACAAGCTGGACGAAAGCGGAAAGATTATTCAATAACTGAAAACAAGTAGTTTCATATACTAAATTTATTTTGTACCGAGAGACCGTTCCGAAAAAGAACGGTTTTTTTTCATTTAAGTTATTGATTATTAAATTTTATTTAAACTATTGAAAAGGATTTTCATATCTCGTCAAAATAGCCTAATTTTGCAAAGAAAGTAAAGATGTCTATTCATAACAAAATTGTAGAGACAGCCATCACTTTCGATGACGTTCTTCTAGTCCCTTCTTATTCAGAAGTTTTACCTAACCAGGTATCATTAAAATCAAGACTTACCGACAAAATTACACTGAATGTTCCGATAGTTTCTGCTGCGATGGACACAGTTACTGAGGGAGATCTCGCTATTGCCCTGGCAAGAGTAGGAGGTTTGGGTTTCATTCACAAAAATATGACGATCGCTGAGCAGGCGGCACAGGTAAACCGTGTAAAACGTTCAGAAAACGGAATGATCTCCGATCCTGTTACCCTTTCAAAAGACCATACTTTGGCTCAGGCTAAAGAAACGATGGCCAAATATAAAATTTCCGGCCTTCCTGTAGTGGATGCTGAAAATGTGCTGATCGGAATTATCACCAACAGGGATGTAAAATATCAGGAAAACCTTGATATGAAAGTTGAAGAGATCATGACCAAAGAAAACCTGATCACTTCCGATAAAAATACCAACCTTGAGAAAGCAAAGGAAATCCTTCTTAAAAACAGAGTTGAAAAACTTCCTATCGTAGATAAAGACAACAAATTAGTCGGATTGATTACCATTAAAGATATCGACAATCAGCTGGAATATCCTAATGCCAATAAAGATGAGAACGGACGCCTTATCGTGGGAGCCGGTGTAGGAGTAGGTGAAGATACTTTAGACAGAATTGAAGCTTTGGTAAAAGCAGGAGTGGATATTATCGGTATCGATTCTGCTCACGGACATTCAAAAGGAGTTCTGGATAAAATTGCTGAGATCAGAAGAGCATACCCGGACCTTGATATCGTAGGTGGAAATATCGTAACGGCTGAAGCGGCAAAAGATCTTATTGAAGCTGGAGCAAACGTTCTTAAAGTAGGAGTAGGACCAGGTTCTATCTGTACAACCAGAGTAGTTGCCGGAGTTGGAGTTCCTCAATTGTCTGCTATTTATAACGTATACGAATATGCAGCATCCAAAAACGTAACCGTTATTGCTGATGGTGGAATCAAGCTTTCCGGAGATATTGTAAAAGCTATCGCAAGCGGTGCAGGAGCAGTAATGCTGGGATCTCTTTTAGCCGGAACTGATGAAGCTCCGGGAGAAGAAATTATTTTCCAGGGAAGAAAATTCAAATCTTACCAGGGAATGGGAAGTCTTTCTGCCATGAAGAGAGGAGGAAAAGAAAGATATTTTCAGAGTGAGGCTAAAAAGTTCGTTCCGGAAGGAATCGAGGGAAGAGTACCACACAAAGGAAAATTAGAAGATGTAATCTTCCAGTTAACCGGAGGTTTAAGAGCTGGTATGGGATATTGTGGAGCCAAAGACATTGAAGCTTTACAGAAAGATACCAAAATGGTAATGATCACCGGAAGCGGATTAAAAGAATCTCATCCACACGATGTAATCATCACTCAGGAAGCTCCGAACTATTCTTTGTAAAATAAAATCAATTTAACAATAGAAGTAAGCTGTACACAATCTGTACAGCTTATTTTTTTAATATAAGTCTATTAATTTTAATTTTTTTTCAAATATTTTATTGGTAAAAAACAAAGTGTTATTTTATTTATAAATAATTGTTTTCGGTGTTAATAGTTGAAAATAATAAAATTTAATATGTAAAAATTATCGATTATAAATTCTAATAAAATAACTTTTTATTAAATATTGATAAAAAAGTGTAAAATATTAGTAACAAAAAACACTTTTTGTTACTAATAGAAGATATATTTTAATAAACTATCACTTTGCGAAGATGATTTTTTGTTAAAATTTTAAAAAAAATGAAATATTTGAAGCTATGAAGAAAATTTTCCTTTATGGGGCAATGCTATGTTCGCTTTCATTAGTTGCACAACAAAAAAAGATTGGTGTGACTTTGATGCTGAACAGCGAGTACACCAAAAACAGAATCAGGAAATCGATGAAATGATTCGCAATATCCGTAATCGTATTGTTAGTTCCAATCAAAACAGCAATGATAAGAATGGAAGTACTTTTAAAACAGTCAATGGAGTTTACGAAATTCCTGTGGTAGTACACGTAATAGCACCTACAGGGGCTGCTATCGGATCCACTTATAATAAGAGTGATGCCCAAATTCAGGCATGGCTGGATCGCTGTAATGCTATGTATGCCGGTACTTATCAATGGGCACAGGGAGTTCCTGCTGACTTTGGCGTTGCTGCTACGATGCCGATAAAATTAGTTTTGGCTAAAAGAGATCCTAATTGTAATGCTACAACAGGTATTATCAGATATAACGGAGGTACTCTTGCAGGATATGATGATTACGGAGTGAAGCGTAGCGGAACAAACGGGGTTACTACTGCACAGGTAAAAACAATTGCTCCGCACTGGCCGGAAGCTTCTTACTTCAACATTTATATTATGAATAAAGTAGATGGTGGAGGTCAATATGGAATTATGGGATGGGCAGGATTGCCTCAAAATCCGGATTCTTCCTATGAATCTTTTATGAAATCCTTTGTAGTTACTTTACAGGATGATATTACTTTAGCGCATGAATTTGGACACAGCATGGGATTACTTCATACCTTCGGTAATGCAGATCCGAATGCACCACAAGGAACAACAGATGTATCTTATTGTCCTCCACAGACCAATAATGACTGTACCAGAGATGATGATCAGGTCTGTGATACTGAAAGATCAAGAAGTTTACTGAATGATCCTGCTCCAACCAACAATAGCATGAATTATTGTACAGGTACCAACTATCAGGGAGTACAGTATAATATGATGAATTATACAAATCCAAAAGCATTTAAGTTTACCAACGGACAGCATGACAGAGCGGCTCTTTATTACTTTCTAATGAAAGGGGCATTGAGTACTTCACTGGGAGGAACAGCACCTTCTACAGCTTCTCCTATAGGAACACCTATTCCTGCATGCGCACCAAGTGGTTTGTCAAACCCAAGTAATTATTTTGTAGGACCAACTTTGGTGAAATTAGGAAATATTAATAATGCTTCAACCGGGTATTGGCAAAATGCTGCTAACTTCTATGAAGACTACACAGGGGCAAGTTGTTTAAGGGCTACATCAACTCAGCTTCTGGCAACAGCTACTCATAATCTTCAGGTAAATGTCTCAGATTCAAATAATGAAGTGAGAGCATGGATTGATTTTAATAATAACGGAACTTTTGAGGCTTCTGAACTTGTTGGTTCAGCTGATAATATCATTGCAGATCCTACTACTTTAATTGGTACTTTTAACGTAAGCTTTACAGCTCCTGCTTCTACAGTGCTTAATACTCCTTTAAGAATGAGAGTAATTGTAGATGATGAGAATCCTAATATTACCCCTTGTGGACAATTGAAATATGGGCAGGCTGAAGACTATACAGTGAAATTTGTTACTGTTTTAGGAACAAGCGAAGTTAAGGCTGATAATAACGATCTTGTTATCTATCCTAATCCGGTGGCAGCAGGTGATAAAGTATTCATAAAAGCTAAAAATGGTAAGAACCTGAAAGTTTCTATTTCCGATATGTCAGGAAGACTGGTAGCAAGCCCGTCTGTAACTGAAGAAGGAAACGGAGTTTATAAAGTAAATCAACAACTTGAAAAAGGAGTTTATATGGTTCAGATTTCCAACGGAAAAGACAGTAAGACCTCTAAACTGATCATTAAATAAGATTTTGATCATATAAAATAATAAATGCCTCCAGAAATGGGGGCATTTTTACATTACCCTGTCAGCTTATTTTAATATACTTAAATCTGGGTTTGATGACGCTGTTCAGGAACCTTCCTTTCGATCTGGCTTCCCTGAATTTTTCAGCTATTGATGCCGGCACTTTAAGATAATCATAAACAGCTCCGGACTGATAGATAATTCTTAATATCTCAGTCTCCGGAGTGTAAATATAGCTGTTGACGACACTTGATGGCATATGATATAATCAGCAAAAAATATTCCCAAAAAAATAGCTTTCAGAGAATTCCGAAAGCTATATCAATAATCAATTAATGCTATAAAGACATTACTTTTATTTTTTTACAAATTTAAACTCATAAGATTCGAAATTCGCAGTAATAATTTTCAGAACATAAACTCCTGCAGGAAGAAGGGAAACATTGATCCTTTGATCAAATTTATCAGATCTTACCAGCTGTCCGTCTGCACTATAGATCTCTACCTTCTGTCCGTTATCAATTCCAGAAATACGGATCACATCTGAAACCGGATTAGGGAAGATCTGGATTTTAGATTTTGTAACTTCTGATGTAGCTAATGAAGAACTGTGTACGTCTCCTGTCATGGTAGAATTGGTTCCCGTAAGGTTCCTCCGCATTGCCCGTTGGTTACGGTTGTATTTTCTACCCACGTTCCGAATGTATTGCTCGGAGGTCTCTGGCTGCCGGTATTTCCGGTTGAATTATAATAAATCAGCAAAGGGCTGGCAAAAGTTCCGTTTCCTTCATCGGCAAGAAATTCCCATCTCGTAAGGGTATTGTTCCACTGGATTTTAAATTCACAGGTTCCCAGCCCTCCACAAGGCTGGCCATCAATCGGTGTAGTGATATAGATGCCTTTATTGTAAGAATCCATTCCAGTTTTGTTGAATACAAAATTCTGGTTATCGAACAAATTATGACATCCGTTGAAAGTAATGGTCTGTGCCGCCATTGAACTTCCACATGCTATGATTAACAAGTAGAGAATTTTCATAACTTATTAATTAAAAGATGGATAGATCCCCTGTAAAGCTATAATGCATCTCATCGTAACAAACGGAGGTCTGTTTTCATGTGGCTGAGATCCTCCTGCCGGATTGATCATGGTAGCTTTCATGGTTGTATTGGCGTTCGTATCAGAATATTCTTTATCCAAAAGCTTTGTGTCTGCAGGGAGATTGCCTGTAGGCGTATTCTGATTGCCTTCTGCGGTTACAGCATTGACGGTATGACTATGAACAGGCATCTGTTGTTGCGTTAGTGTAACAGTTTCACTGCCACCAATTTCCCCTATTACATAATTCTGAGAAATGCCTGGCCCTTGTCCCTGGGAAACTAAAACTCTTCCTCTCATATCGGGCAGTGCAAAATTAGTTGTTCCGTTTCCTCCGTACGTTGTTCCAATTAAGGAGAAAAGAGCTTGGTTTTGTGATATTTGCAAAAGTTGTCCGTTACAGTCTGCCCATCCGTTTGGCGCCCTGTTGTAGGGTACAAAAGCGATCTGTCCGAGGAAAGGTTCTGATTGTGCTTTTAGGGTAGCGGTAAACGCACTCCCGATAAGCAGTGTGCATGCTAAAATTAAATTTTTCATAATGATTAGTTTAGTAATGTAAAATTATAAAATATTTTGTATAAAATAATTATACATAGAAAAAACCTTTCAGAATTCACTGAAAGGTAAGATTTTATTAATGTTGATTTCTATTATATTAGATTTTTTCTCTATTGCCCGAGCATCTTATGATATTCTGCAATATGAAGGTATCCTTCTTCTTTAATAGTGACATCAAGCTGATATTTTCCGGCTATTATATAAATGTCTTTAGGCGACATGCTTCCTTTTTTGCTGAGTTCCACACTCATGTCTTTCAGGAGGTCTAAATGAAGAATCAGGTCTTCTCTTGTTTTTTTGGCAAGATCCTGTATCAGCTTTTCAATTTTTTTATCGGTGATATCATGCTGCATACGGTGTGGATAATCTTCCAGGTTATAGGCAGCCTGATATTCTTCATCAAATCCGTATTTCCTGATATAATCAGTGGCAAGCACGGTCGCCTGTTCCCTGTCATGGCTTCTACCTATACTTGCATTATTTTCTCCAAATACAATTTCTTCAGCGATACCACCGGCAAGGTAAATTTTGATTTTGTCGAGAATACTTTCTTTAGTATCATGAATCTGGTGCGGGAAGGTAAATCCTGCGGCATAGCTGCTGGCAACCTTGCTTTTCAGCTGTAAAGGTGCGAAGCCTGTATAAAGTATATAGCAAACGGCATGTCCGCATTCATGAACACTGATGTTGGCTACTGCATCAAGCTGGTTGGACTGGCGGATACTGTCGATTCTTCCGGTGTAAGGAATCTCAATGATACGCTTTCCAATTTTCCCGGTAATGGTTTTCTGGTTTACCGGATAATCTATTTCAATGCTTTTATCATCATTGGTTATAGCTTCAAACAGAAATTTACTTAGATTCGTGTCGAGGATATCTACCACACTGCTGAATACAGGACGTACGCCCTGTACAGGGAAAACGCCGTTCCTATAGATAAGCTCATTAATGTTTTTGTTGATTTTTAAGCTGATGCCAAATTTTGTTTTGGTTTTGATTTTAAGATTGTTGATCTCCCTTTGGATCAGCTGCTGGAAATCTTCTGTTTTTAACGAAAAATAAATTAAATGAATATTTCCGAAACGGGCTACCTGCTCCGGACGGAATTTCCTTGATAGTGCATTTTTTATATCAACAACGGTTATTTTCTTTGTGAATGCATGGTAAATATTGGCATCTATGTCTGCTTCACTGGTTTCGCGGGACATCTGGAAAGCTTCATCCAGATTTCCACTGATGATGATCAGCATTTTGCTGTAATCTACCGGCTCATAGATCTTCTTTTCTTTCTGCTTTTTCAGGATTAGCTTGATCATATCCTCTTCCTTCATATCGATGATGCTCATCACATCATCTTCCATGCTGAGATATTTCTTAAGTTCTTTGGCATCCCATAGGTTCAGGTACGGATTTTCATCCATTTCCGTTTCACCGTTCATTTTTCGGCGTTCATTTTCTTTTTTGCGTAAAAGGTAAGAGAACAGGTAATGTTCAAGATCATCACGTTCTCTTTTGCTCAGTTTGCCGTCGCTTAAAAGTTCCCAGAAATCTGTAAATTTTGTCTGGGGTACCGGGGTGCCGTCGGGATCGATTGTGTTGAAACGCTGGATTTCATCGAAAAGGACTATGCTCGGTTTTTCATCGTTGAGGCGGTTGCTCTGGAAAATATCGGAAACGCTTTTGCTCCATGAGGTTTCATCGCTGTTGCTAAGCTCTATCTCTACAAAACGGTTCTGAAATTCAAGGAATCGCACTGTTTTTCTGACAAGATCTGTTTTTCCTACACCGGTCATTCCCCATAGATTGATTACTACGGGGCGGGTCAGGATTTCAGGCATGAGGTACCAGATCTGAATGTATTCCATTAAATCATCAATAATCTTATCAATTCCGATGAATTCTTTTTTCAGGAATATTTTGCAGTTGTCCAGCTTTTTCTTTTTCTTCCGGATTTCTTCTTTATCAATAATCATGCGTGAAAAATACGCTATTTTTTTAAATTATCCTTAAAATCATCAATCCTGAAATCCGTCAGGGCATTTCCTTTTTCAATTTTTTCTTTGGAATAAAGCCTGAAATCGTTTTCTGTTTTTTCTAACAGGTAGTCATAAGGGCCAACATGGGAAATGAGTTTGACCAGAACAGGAGAGATTTCCAGACAGATAAACAGTCCCATGATAAAAGCTGCTGCCAGACCTATGATTGCTGAATTTTTGCCCAGTTCATCCAAAGCCTGAAGCCTTGCCGCAAATCCATTGAATTTATCTTCGAAGGTATCTGAAGCTTTTCTTTCTGTTTCCAGGTTACTATACACCTTGGAAATTTCCTTATCTAAATATTCCAGCCTGGAAGCGTTTTGTTTCTGGAAATCTTCCAGGTCCTTACGGCGTTGTTCCTTCAGTTCCTGTTTACGTTTTGCATTGGGGCCGTAGCCTTCTTTTCCGCTGGTAAGCCCGGACTGTTTACCAAGAATTTCTTTTTCAAGCTCTACAGCTGCAGAGTCATATGCTTTTTGATACTGTACTGTTTTTTCGGCAATCTGTTTCTTTTCTGCCTCAAATGGCCCGCTTTGCTGCAGAATCCTGCCGTTCATTTCGCCCTGAAGCTGTTTCTTGTTTCTTTGGATGATGGTATTAAGCTGTTTATTGACCTCTTTTTCGAAGATTTTAAGCTCCAATGGCTTAGAGATAATAATTCCTAAGAATGTTGCTAAAATCAGTCGGGGTATTGACATTAAAATCTGATTCCACCACGTTCCTGTTTTCTTAATGGAAGAAACAATATAACGGTCTAAATTAAAGATCATCAGTCCCCACAGGATTCCGAATCCTACGGAAGTCCAGATATTATCAAATACGGTATACATAGCATATCCTGCGGATAAAGTCGCGAATATTGCCGTAAATAATACAATTCCTCCGATCCCTGAAAATTTATTCCATTCGCTTGGAGTCTTTCTTAAAATATGAATGTTTCCTCCGGAGCATACCATCAGAAACTTCTGGAACCAGTTTATTTTGTGATTCGCTTGATTTATAGTTTGTTGGTTTGTTTTCATAACTGAAAATTTATACAAATGTAGTATTAAAAATCATACCAATGTAAAAGATAGTATTATGTTTTGCCAAGTAATTATGTGTTTTTGTTTAATTGTTTGAATTTCATTAGGTTATTTTATTTTTAAAAGATGTCATGTTTTTTTGTTTGAAAAATCTTTATTTTTATAATAATGATATAATCATGAAAATACTAGAGATGGACTGTATGAAAAAAATAACCACTAAAATAGAAAACCCATTAAGTTTTAATGTCAGTCAAAAACTTCTTGATGGAAAAAATATTTTATATTTAAGTCTATCTGAAATTGGGCAAGGAGGTCCCGAGATTGGAAAATTATCTATTGATAATAAAATCATTAAGAACGAATTATTTGGGGGACCATTATTATATAGTAATGGTTTTATCTATGTACCTTGTTTTAGAAAAAAATGGTTTAACTCAGGATTTTATTTGGCTAAAATTAATGTCTCTACTTTAGAGACGACTTTAATTTCAGAAATGTATCAGATAATAGATTTGATAGAAATAGAAGATTCCACTGTTTATTTTTATAACAGTTTAGAACAAAATGAAATTCACAAAATTCCTTTAAAATAATAATGTTTCAGTTTATTTCACCCTCCCCGGATTCTGCTTCAGAAAACTATCCCATCCGCTATAAGATTTGGTATCTGCAATAGTTCCGGAGTTGAAATGATGACAAACGGCAACAGCCAGACCATCCGAGGCATCCAGATATTTGGTAGGAAATTCCTTTAGTTTTAAAAGGTTCTGAAGCATTCCGGCTACTTGCTCCTTACTGGCATTTCCGTTTCCGGTGATGGCCATTTTAATTTTTTTCGGAGAATATTCTGTAATAGGAATGTTTCTGTAAAGGCTGGCAGCCATTGCAACTCCCTGAGCGCGGCCCAGTTTAAGCATACTCTGGACGTTTTTACCATAAAATGGAGCTTCCAGAGCTACTTCATCAGGATGGTATTCATCAATTAATGCTAATGTTTTGTCAAAGATATATTTCAGCTTTGTTTCGTGGTTGGGATATTTTTTCAGGATCAGTTCGTGGATGGAGATCATTTCCATTTTACTTTTCTTCACGGAAATAATACCGAAACCCATAATAGCCGTTCCGGGATCGATCCCTAAAATTATCTTCTCTGAAATCATAGGCCAAAGATAAGGTTTATTAATGTTAAAATAGTGAGTTGCCCGTATCGGGATTTCCTAAATGTTTTTCAGCGATGGGAACCCATTTTCCATCGTGGCGGAGAAGTAGGATTTTGTCAACTGAAAATTTAGTTTTATAGATTTTGTCTTTATAAACTTCCAATGCCTTGATATAGTTTTCAAAAGTGAGATTTCTGTATCCTACCGTCATATGAGGGGTGAAAGACTTCTTACCAAAACTGAAATGCTGTATAACCTTTTGGTGTAAAAGACTTAAGTTTTCATTAGCTTCAGGATGTACAAAGATGACCGGGTTATTGGGATTTGGGAACCCTCCGAAGCCGTTCAATATGATTTCAAAAGGGGGAATGTCCGTATTTATTTTTTGAAAAGCGGTGTAGATATCAGCTTCAAGTTCCTGTTCTCTGTCAAAAGGGGGAAGTAAAGTAATATGGGCATCATTCTTTAATGCCATCGAATTTCCGTAATTCAGGGCGAGGTCTTGTTTAAAAATTTTAATCTCGTCGATGATTTCCTGTGGAGGATAGATCGCAATGAAATACATTTTTTTCATATCGCTAAATTACGGTTTTGCTTTAAGCTGCAGCAGGGTGTTTTCCAGGTTATCCGTTATCTTTTTGACTTCCACATGAGGTTTGAAAGCCCAGCTTTTGCCCTTTTCCTCATCCGCAATATTAGATAAGATAATAACCGATGTTTTAGTCTTTGGATAGTAAATATTCAGAGAAGGGGAACCCTTTACATAACCGCTGTGAAAATAGCTTTCAGGACTTCCGATACGGATCATAATCCCATAGCCATAACCCATTTTTCCCAGGATTGCATGATGCCTTTCCGAACTTTTGGAAACAAACTGCTTTAAGGTTTCGGGTTTTAAAATTTTTCCTCCATAAAGAGCAGTATTCCAGGTGTGAAGATCATCTATAGTTGAAAGAATACCGCCGGCAGGGGTTCCTATATCTTTTCCACCCAGTCGTTTAGGCATATCTGGAACAATAGAAAATTTGGAAGCATTACCCAGATAGGCGCTGGCGAAATTTTTACCTTCAAAAACATTTCCCGTGGAAGAATTCTTCATTCCTGCTTTTTTGAACAGTTCCAGAACATTTTCATCATATGACTTTCCGGAAACCTCTTCTACAATCTGCCCCAACGCATTAAACCCGTCATTGGAATAGAAAAAATCCGAGCCGCTTCTGAACATTAGTTTTCCTCCGAAAGTATTTAACCCTGAAGTATGATTTAAAAGCTGATGAATGGTGATATTCTCATATTCTTTATTTTGAAATGCCTTCAGATATTTGGATGCCTTATCGTTCACACTCAGTTTTCCCTGTTCCATTTGAAGAAGGATAAGCGTTGCTGTAAATTGCTTGCTTACCGAGCCTATGGCAAAAATTGTACTGCTGTCGATCTTAACTTTGTTTTTGAAATCGGAATAGCCGTTCTCTTTCCTGTATAGCTGCAGGGAATCTTTAAACACGGCAATACTTCCGTTAAAATTATATTTTTTGAAGACAGAGTCGATCTGTTGTTCCAGAAGGGTTTTCTGAAAAGCAGTAATGGTAGAATCTATCACTGTATTTTTGTCAACAGGTTTTTGGGAAACTTCAGTTTTACAGGAAAACAAAAACAAAGAAAGCAAAAGAAAGGTGAAATTTTTGATCACAGGTGTTTTATTTAAATTAAAAAGTTACTGAACAGGGAACAATATATACCTAAATATATGAAAAATCCCGTGAGGTCTCAAAGAGAAGCAAAATTTGTGCTAACGTAGCATGCTCCCTTTATAAGTATTTAATATTTTTGAATAAATAATTTTAGCCACGCCATCATGAAAGAATATTTGAAAAGCGATTCAGAACAAATTGATCATCTCCTGGAGATCATAAAAAAACAGGGAACCGGATACCTAAATACCCTTGCAGAAAGACCGACATCTGTAAACAATGACTTGATTTCAGAAGAAATGGATCTGCCGGAGTCCGGAGTTGGTACTGAATCAACTTTAAAAATATTCAATGAGAGGTTTGAACCCATTATGGTTGGATCGTCAGGACCGAGATATCTGGGTTTTGTAACCGGCGGCACTACTCCCGCTTCCATTGCAGGAGATTGGCTGGCCACAGTTTATGATCAGAATCCCCAGTCGGTAAAAGGACAGGGAGATATTTCAGCCGGTATAGAACTGGAAACCATAAAAATGCTGCTGGATCTACTCGGGCTGCCGGAAAATTTTCTGGGAGGCTTTGTAACAGGAGCCACCATGTCCAATTTTACCGGTCTGGCAGTGGCAAGGCAATGGATCGGGAAAGAGCTGGGAAAAGACTTTGCTAAAGACGGAATCTCCGGAACCATTAAAGTACTGACCGCCACGCCCCATTCGTCATCCATAAAATCCCTGGCCCTTCTGGGGATGGGAAGCGGCAATATCGTCAGGATAAAAACTGCGGGAGACAATCGTGAAGCCATCTGTCTGAAAGATCTTGAAGATCAGATCATACAGTTAAACGGTGAACCCTTCATTCTGATTTCGAGCGGAGGAACGGTCAATACCGTTGACTTTGATGATTTTTCAGAAATCCGGAAGTTAAAGGAGAAATATAAATTCTGGTGGCATATAGATGCGGCATTCGGTGGTTTTGCAGCCTGTTCAGACACTCATAAACATCTTATCGAAGGTTGGGAAGAAGCCGACAGTATTACGGTGGATTGCCATAAATGGCTTAATGTTCCTTATGAAAGCGCTGTGTTTTTTGTCAAAGAGCAGTACAGGATTTTACAGGTAGAAACCTTTCAGAATTCGAATGCACCTTATTTGGGAGATCCTTTGGATAATTTCGGTTACCTCAATTTTCTGCCGGAAAACTCAAGAAGGCTAAAAGCACTTCCTGCCTGGTTTTCCCTGATGGCATATGGCAGAAACGGATATAAGGCTATCATAGAAAATAATATTAAACTGTCAGAACAGTTTGGGCAGATGATTGAAGAAAGTGATGCTTTCAAGTTGTTAGCTCCGGTAAGACTGAATACCGTATGTTTTACTTTAAAAGATGATACAAAGCAGGACCAGGTCAATAGATTTCTGGAATCGCTTAATGAGACGCGAAAAGTATTTATGACGCCTACTTTTTATAACAGCCATACAGGAATAAGGGCTGCATTTGTCAACTGGCAGACTCAGGAAAAAGATATTGAACTGATATTTGACCTTATGAATAAAATAGCAGCAACGATAGGGTAGACCATTAGTTGTTATTTCAGAATAAGATCACAGAACCAGAAAACATATTCACCATCTTCATCTTCCGGGCCGGATTTTGGCTTCGGATAGGTTTTCTTTACAGTTTCTCCAACTTCAAAGGAAACAGGAGCTTTAAAAATGGGTCCGTCAAAAGTAAAGGTGTGAAATTCTCCATTTTCGCCACATGGATCAACATTTTTGGGAAGGTCATTGATAAAATCCTGATCAATGATTCTTCCTGCAAAACTTTTATCGAGATATGTTTCATTCACGCAGGTTACGATAGTTTTGAATCCAAGGCTCAGGAATTCATGAATAAGGTCAGTTGTGTTTTGCTTCCACAGGGAAAAACAGCTTCCATTCCGATGGATTTCAGCTGGTCTTCACGGTATTGTCTGAGATCTTCGAGGAAAATATCACCAAAAACGGACCGGGTAATTCCCAAAGACTGAATATCTGTCATCGTTTTACTCATGATATCACGGTATTCCTCCATAGACGGTTCTTTGGGAAGTTCCATTTTAATTAAAGGAATTCCCATACTTTCAGCCTGCTTTTCCAGTAAAGATACATGAACACCATGCATGGAAATCCGCTGAAACTCTTTATTGATGCTGGTCAGTAAAGTGGTAATTTCAGTTTTGTTTTCCTGCTGGATTTTATAAAGTGCAAGGGCAGAATCTTTTCCACTGCTCCAGTTGAATACGGCTTTCGATTTCATTTGAAAATAAAAAATCTCCCAAAAATAGAGAGATTCTGTGAATTATTATTTAACTTCTTTGATAGGAATAAATCCTCCATTGATGTAGTCAAGTTTTTGCTCAAACGGAACCGAAGTAGATTGTGAAGCCAGCAACCCGCCAATAATCCCGAAGAATGCGGAAGCAAGAACCACATCTCCTGTTTTTGCAGTTGATTTTATTTTTCCGGTAAAATAAAAATCTCCATCTCTTTTTTCAGCCTTCACGAGAGCATTTTCTACAGGCAAATAAATATATGGAGAACCATTATAAACAATGGCAAATACATCATTTTTTTTAATTTCCTTTTCTTTACCTTCTATTGTTTCGTAAAGTTTAATGATTTTATTGGTTTTTCCGTAGAATTTTGCACTGGAAATTGTTTTTTCAGACGGTTGAAGGTTTTTAAAAGAATTATAATCAGGATAAATTCCTTCCTTTAGTTCCGGAGAATTATATAAACTTAATTTTTGTTTTTCAATTTCATCAAAATTTTTGAGGTCATTAAAAGTGTATCGGTCTGTTTGTATTGCTTTTTTAGAAACGTTTCTGCTTATAAAGTCACTTACCATTTCGCTTCCTTTTTTCATTGTAGCTTTGGTAACATCCATAGATGAATGATCGATAACTGAATCTATTTTGTCGAGATAAGAATAAGTTCCGTCTTCGTTTTTAGCAAACAAATAAGCCTGGAAGTAACAATAACCGTGTTCACTAAAGGCTCCTGTAATTTCGGCAAAATACAACTGTTTTAGATACATTACAATTGTACCGTCATCTGTATTTTCACCATTAATGTTGTTTAATAGATTTTGGAATTGATCATTAAGATTGGTTGTAGGTACAACTCTTGCCTTAGTGTTGAATGCTCCTTTCTGAACAATTCCCAAAGATGTAGAGTCTATTCTGGCATCAATAAGTTTTATGGCTTTATAATAACTTTTGTCTAGTTTTTTATCAGGAAAACTGATTGAAAAATCCTCGGTTCTTTTTTGGGAATACATAGAAACCGAAAACATGATTCCTAATAAAATTAAAGTAGGTTTCAAAATTTTTTTCATTAATGTTGAGGTTATAAATTTTTCAATTGCTAAAATAATACTTATTAAGTTGAATCTAAATTAAAACCTCAAAGAAAATTCCTTGAGGTTTTAATTTGTAAATTATTGATACGTTAAGTAGCCAACAATTGTCTGTACGGCTACGGATTACATATTTCTTCTGTATTTACCGCCCACTTCAAACAAAGCATTGGTAATTTGTCCAAGGGAACAGTATTTTACCGCATCCATCATCACTCCAAATAAATTTTGCTGGTTGATGGCAGCGTGCTGTAATTGTCTTAAAGCTTCCGCAGACCTATCGGCATTCGATTTCTGGAAATTGTGTAGGTTTTCAATCTGAACCTGTTTTTCCTCCTCAGTAGAACGGATCACTTCTCCCGGACGAACGGTTGGAGAACCGTCTTTTCCAAGGAATGTATTTACCCCGATGATCGGGTATTCCCCGGTATGTTTCAGCCATTCGTAATGCATGGATTCTTCCTGGATCTTGGAACGCTGGTACATGGTTTCCATAGCACCAAGAACACCGCCTCTTTCCGTAATCCTGTCGAATTCTGCATACACCGCTTCTTCTACAAGATCTGTCAGTTCTTCAATAATAAATGAACCCTGAAGCGGATTTTCATTTTTAGCTAAACCTAATTCCTTGTTGATAATCAGCTGGATAGCCATTGCTCTTCTTACAGACTGCTCCGTAGGAGTGGTAATAGCTTCATCGTAAGCATTGGTGTGAAGAGAATTACAGTTATCGTAGATCGCATACAGTGCCTGAAGCGTCGTTCTGATATCATTGAAATCGATTTCCTGGGCGTGAAGAGAACGTCCTGAAGTCTGGATGTGGTATTTCAGCATCTGGCTTCTTTCATCCGCCCCGTATTTCATTTTCATGGCTTTTGCCCAGATTCTTCTGGCTACACGCCCGATTACTGAATATTCAGGGTCGATACCGTTGGAGAAGAAGAAAGATAGGTTCGGTGCAAAATCATTGATATCCATTCCTCTTGACAGATAGTACTCTACATACGTGAAACCATTTGCCAATGTGAATGCAAGCTGGGAAACAGGGTTGGCTCCGGCTTCGGCAATGTGATATCCTGAAATAGAAACCGAGTAGAAATTTCTTACTTTCTCTTTAATGAAATATTCCTGAACGTCGCCCATTAATCTTAAAGCAAATTCAGTAGAGAAAATACAGGTATTCTGCGCCTGATCTTCTTTTAAAATATCAGCCTGAACCGTTCCACGAACCGTTGCAATAGTTTTGGCCTTAATTTCAGCATAAACATCTGCCGGAATAACTTCATCTCCTGTGATTCCCAATAGCTTTAATCCCAAGCCATTGTTGGAAGGCGGAAGCTCGCCGTTGTATTTTGGTCTTTCTAAACCTTTATCATCAAATTTTGCCTTTAAAACAGCTTCAACTTTAGATTCAAGACCGTTTTCAGCAATATATTTTTCAACATTCTGGTCGATGGCAGCGTTCATAAAGAAAGCAAGCAGCATCGGAGCAGGACCGTTGATGGTCATTGAAACGGAAGTCAGTGCATTCACAAGATCAAACCCTGAATACAGCTTTTTGGCATCATCCAATGTTGCAATAGAAACTCCTGCGTTTCCTATCTTACCGTAAATGTCCGGTGGTAAAGCCGGATCCTGTCCGTAAAGTGTTACAGAGTCAAAGGCTGTAGACAAACGTTTTGCAGGCATTTCTGCAGAAACATAGTGGAATCTTCTGTTGGTTCTTTCCGGACCTCCTTCTCCTGCGAACATTCTTGTAGGATCTTCACCCGTTCTTTTGAAAGGATAAATTCCGGCCGTGTAAGGGAATCCTCCCGGAAGATTTTCCTGACCTTTCCATTTGATCAGGTCACCCCAGTCATTGTATTTTGGTAAAGCAATTTTCGGGATTCTCAGGTGGGATAAAGACTCTGTTGAGGTTTCCACCTTAATTTCCTTTCCTCTTACGAAATAGGAATAAAACTCTTCATGGAAAGCCTTTTTCGTGTCATCCCAGGTTTTCAGGAAGTCGATGTTTTCCTGTTGAAGCTCTTTTTCAGCCTTTTGATATTCAGCATCTAACGCTTCATTGGAAATGATTTTCTTTACTCCGTTAATATGATACATTTTTCTGGCAAGCTCAGCCTGCTTCTCAATGTTTTCATCATATATTCTGTTATTTTCTACAATTTCGGAAAGATAACGTACTCTTTTTGGAGGAATAATAGTTACTTCATCTGTGATTTCCTGTTCAACGAAAGCTTTCAGATCCAGGCCGGAAAACTTATCATTTACCTTTGAAATCAATCTGTTGTACAATTCAGTGGTTCCGTGGTCATTGAACTGGGATGCTTTTGTAGCATAAACCGGCATTTCATCCAATGGCTGCTCCCACAGTAAATGGTTTCTCTGGAACTGCTTTCTTACGGCTTGAAGCGCATCAAGTGCCCCTCTTTTATCAGATTTATTTAAAGCCACTAAATCTGCATAATCCAGCATGTCGATCTTTTCCAGCTGAGTTGAAGCTCCATATTCAGGAGTCATTACGTACATTGAAACATCTGCAAAATCAGATACTTCCGATCCGGATTGCCCGATCCCGGACGTTTCAAGAATAATGACATCAGGATGCGCTAATTTCAGCACATTTAATGCAGAGTGGATGAACGGAGAAACGGAAACGTTGTTTTCTCTTGTTGCCATTGAACGCATATAAACTCTCGGATCATTGATCGCGTTCATACGGATTCTGTCTCCCAAAAGAGCCCCGCCGGTTTTCTTCTTGGAAGGGTCGATGGAAATAATGGCGATTTTTTTATCAGGGTTTGAACGGATGAAACGTCTTACCAGTTCATCTGTCAATGAAGATTTTCCAGCTCCACCGGTACCTGTAATCCCGATGATAGGAATATTCAAATCTTTTGATTTTTCGTCAATGGCTTTTACCAGCTCAGGTTTTTCTTCCGAAAAGTTTTCAACGGCAGAAATAATTTTTGCAATACTGGTAGAGTTTTCGAAACTTATAGCATCCAAATCTTCTGCTGTAACCTCTTTTCCGGTTGCGAAATCTGATCTTTTTACCAGGTCATCAATCATTCCCTGAAGGCCAAGTTCACGGCCGTCATCCGGAGAATAAATCCTGTCGATTCCGTAATCCATAAGATCGGTGATCTCTTCAGGCAGGATAACACCGCCGCCACCACCAAAAATCTTGATCTGCGGGGAGTTTTTTCTCTTAAAAGGTCATAGATATATTTAAAATATTCATTGTGACCGCCCTGATATGAGGTTAGTGCAATAGCGTTGGCATCTTCCTGTATCGCTGTGTTCACCACTTCTTCAGCTGATTTGTCGTGGCCAAGGTGGATCACTTCACATCCTGTTCCCTGGATCACACGGCGCATGATATTGATCGCAGCATCATGCCCGTCAAATAATGACGCTGCTGTTACGATTCTTACTTTGTTGGTTGGAGTATATTTTTGGGTTTCCATAAAAAATCTAGAAAATTTCTGAATTTCCAAATATAACAATAAAATAAGAACCTTTTGATTTTGTTTAATTAACTGATTTTAAGCTGGTTATTTATGATTTGAAGATTCTTTTTTCTCCTGCTTAACAATCATTCGTTTAAAAAGATGAGTAAATTCTCTATTTTTGCATTATTATATATATGGTATGAAAAAGGCTTTGATGTATTTTGCTTTAGGAACAGTACTTAGCTTCCTTATTAATTATTTTTTTTACAGTTCTGAAAATATTGTTCTCGATATATATTATGCACTAGCCTTTGGGATAGCATGGGGAATTGCCTATTACTTGGATACTCCCAATTTCACGCTGCCTCAAAAGCTAGGTATTTCTTTTGCGGTAATGGGAATCCTGGTTTTAATAGGGACACTATTATTCAGTCTGGAACTTGCGATTCCTTCAATACTTAAATTTTCAACGGTTTTTGTTGCCTATTATCTGATTGCCAGCTTTCGCGGAAACAAGTCTTTACGTAATTAATGCATTGTTACGAAACTGATATAAGATAGTATCATAAGCATGAGGAGCAGGCCAATAAAATTGATTATAAACAAGACTGACCCCTTGGCAATACTTATTCTTTTACTGTTTTCGTAAACCCTGTGGTGGGCAACAAAAAAATAAGCAGAGGTATAAAAGAATAATGCTGTATAAGCCAATCCCATAATGATGCTCACTATTGTATAGTCTGGTAATACTGAATTGAGATGATTGCCAAGTATAAAAATTAATGTGCTTAATAAAAGAAAAGAGAAATAATGAAGGGTGAAAATCCCATGATCAAAGTACCACCATCTTTTCTTACTGTGAAAAAGCCATAGGAAAAAAGCAAATACAGGTAAATAGATGAAAAGAGCTTTAGGAAATGTATGGATAAAAGTATCTGCAAAACGGCCAATTATTTCTTTTCTTTTCAAGCCCCTGTCCTGTAAATGGAATATTTTCTCAGCAAAAGGCCGCAGAGATTTGTAATTTCTTCCTCCTTTTATGCTTAACGAATCATACTGCTTCATTGAAGTAGCTCCCAATATTGCGAATTGATCTTTTTGGGTGCTTAAAACCTCTTTTTTATCAATCAGATCTTCCAGGTTTTTCAATTTGGATATACTTTTGTTGACGATACTGTCATTTTTATTATTGCCTTCTACAAGTATTCCGCTCTTTACACTGTCAATTACTTTTGCAACTTTTTCTTTCTTGTCCTCTTTTTCTTTTTGTATAGAATGTTTTTCTGTTGCTTCATTATCTTTATCTTCTGACTTTGAAAATAGGGAAGGGACAAAAAAGGTGATGAAACTGATGAAAATATATAACTTAACAGGGGCGACATAGTGCTGCCTTTTTCCAGAAAGATATTCTTTAGTCAGTCTTCCCGGCTTGAAAAGCAGGTTTTTGATGGTTTGCCAAAACTGGCCGTCATAATGAGTGAAATCTTCTATGAAGTGGGTGAAAAGGAAATAGAACGGCTGTCTGGTTTCGGTATTCTCCTGTCCGCAGTGTGGACAGAATCTTTCTTCTACTGTATGTCCGCAATTCTGGCAGGTTTTGTCTTCTCTGATTTTTCCGTGGCTCATGGATAGGGGATATGGTTTTAGCGCAAATATAAAAATTTAGCGACATAAAATAATCATATCAGCAAGCTTTCAGGGAAATCTTTAATGTAAAGTTAATAAAGTAAGAGTTTAATACTTAAACTCTTTACTTTATCACCTGTGTTTTTAGAATCTTCGAAATGTTTTTTTCATCGGTCATCATTTTACAAGTTCTGTGCCAAAGGAGGCAGTTGATGAAATCTATTAAAATCAGGTCAAATTCAAGAGACGGTATAGATTAAATAAAATATGTTTTTGGGTTACAAAAATAATTTGTACCTTTGCACACCCTTTTAGGGGAAAATTATGTTTAATCTTTAACTAAAACGTGTGAATACATTAAGTTACAAAACTGTTTCAGCGAACAAAGCTACTGCTAATAAAGAATGGGTTGTGGTAGACGCTGAAGGACAGCCGTTAGGAAGACTAGCTTCTACGGTTGCAAAGATTTTGAGAGGTAAGCACAAAACGAACTTTACACCTCACGTAGATTGTGGTGATAACGTAATCGTTTTGAATGCTGGGAAAATTACGCTTTCCGGAAACAAGTGGGCTGATAAGACTTACATCTGGCATACAGGTTACCCTGGTGGACAGAAGTCTATGACTGCGGCTGAACTTCAGAAGAAAGATTCTTTAAAAGTATTGGAGAAATCTGTAAAAGGTATGTTACCTAAAAACAGATTAGGATCTGCTTTATTGAAGAACCTTTATCTATATGAAGGAACTGAGCACAAACATGAAGCTCAACAGCCTAAAACAATTAATGTTAACGAATTTAAATAATTAATTATGTCTATAGTTCACAAAATCGGAAGAAGAAAAACTTCTGTAGCTAGAGTTTATGTAAAACCAGGTTCTGGAAACATTACAGTAAACGGTAAAGACGCTAAAGAATATTTCTCTACAGACGTGATGGTTTACAAATTAAACCAACCGTTCATCCTTTCTGAGACTGTTGGTCAGTATGACGTTACCGTAAATGTTTTCGGTGGTGGTAATACAGGTCAGGCAGAAGCTATCAGATTAGGTATTTCAAGAGCTTTATGCGAAATCAATGCTGAATTCAGATTAGCTTTGAAACCTGCTGGTTTACTTACAAGAGACGCAAGAATGGTGGAAAGAAAGAAGCCAGGTCAGAAAAAAGCAAGAAAGAGATTCCAATTCTCAAAACGTTAATATCAAGATTCAAGATATCAGACACAAGATTCAAGACTTTGTTCTCAGATCTTGGCTCATGGTTCTTGGTTCTATTTTATCTAAACAAAAAAATTGCCCGTTACGTTTAGCATCCAAACGCTTCTCCCATCTAAAGAAGTTGTTGATTGTTTAAAAGACGGAAAGTAAACTAACAAAAACAGAAAACATGGCAAAAGCAAATGTAAAAGACCTTCTAGAGGCTGGTGTACACTTCGGTCACATGACCAGAAAGTGGAATCCAAATATGGCTCCATACATTTTTATGGAGAAAAACGGTATTCACATTGTAGACTTACATAAAACAGCAGTTAAATTGGACGAGGCGTGCAGCGCTTTGGAAAAATTAACTTCTGCAGGTAAAAAGTTCTTTTCGTAGCAACTAAAAAGCAGGCGAAAGAAGTAGTGGCTAAGCACGCTGCTGAACTTAATATGCCTTATATTACAGAAAGATGGCCAGGAGGTATGCTAACGAACTTCGTTACAATCAGAAAGGCTGTAAAGAAAATGAACTCTATCGACAAAATGAAAAAAGACGGTACGTTCGAAACTTTATCTAAAAAGAAAGATTACAGGTTGACAGACAAAGAGCTAACCTAGAGAAAAACTTAGGTTCTATCTCTGACATGGTTCGTCTTCCTTCTGCAATCTTCGTTGTAGATATCATGAGAGAACATATCGCTGTAACTGAAGCTAAGAAATTAGGTATTCCAGTTTTCGGTATTGTTGATACAAACTCTGATCCTAGAAAAGTAGACTTCGTTATCCCAGGAAACGATGATGCTTCTAAATCTATCGATATGATCTTAAACATCGTTTCTGATTCTATCAAAGAAGGACAGTCTCAAAGAAAAGCTGATAAAGAAAAATCTAAAGAAGAAGGAGAAGTAGTATCTGCTGATAAAGATGCTGATTTCGATGCTGAATAATTAAAGATTTTCTTTAATATAGGAAAAACGCTGGATTTCGGTCCAGCGTTTTTTTATTGATATCACGATTCAATTCAAAAAGAAACCCGCTCGGTAGAGCGGGTTTTTATCTTAATTACTGATCTTTATAGCATATGAAGTCGTAATAAACTTGTTAGCCTGATAAGACGAATTACAAAGCATTCCAGAGAGGCTGTAATTTTTGTTTTTAGGAACCATGGTGTAGCCTACTTTCCCGGAACCTATCGGAATTTTTTTAAAGAAACCACTGCTGCTCACCGTAAGAACCATATTGCAGGGGGATTTGTTTTCCACTGAAATAGAAGTGTTCGGGTTGGAGGGAGAATCCTCATTAAGAAGATCATTTAAAACGGCTGCCGTTTCAGGTTTATAGGTTTTAATAAGTTCAGCATATTCCCTTTCTGTATTGGCAGCAGAATTTCCGGTGTTTCCGGAAGCTGACGGATAAGAAGTTCTTATAGGATAGCTGCCATAGTATGAACTACAGCTTATAAGGCTAAATGAAATGATGGAGAAAGCGAATAGCTTTTTCATGCGGTTATTTTTTTGATCTTTTACTTTTTGAAGGGTTCGCGGGTACTATTTCTTTTGCTGCCTCATTGCTTATTGGCGGTTTTTTGGTACCCGGATTTTCAATGACTACAAATATACTTTTTTTATGTCTTTCTGAGAAGAGTACTTTACATCGCATACATTACTGTTGAGTGTATAAGCGCCTTTGTTGAGAACAATAAAATTCTCCCCGTGAGCAGGAACTGCCAGGTTATAGAAATCTTTTCCTTCAATTCTCAGGATGATATTGCAGTCCGAGTTATTCCTGAAGAGAAGTACAGCTTCTTTTTTGGTAATATCTTCATCAAACATAGCGTTCAGAAGCTTTACCGTTTTATCTTTATGCTGATCGGACGTTTCGGCAAGAAGCTTTTTAAACTCTTCTGCGTCATTGGAACCGGAATTTCTCATAAACCTGTTCGGAATATCCGTCATGACAGGTCTGGCCTCCATAGGTTTGGCTTTGGAAGCACCTTTTGTCCATTCCGAATTCTTTAAGGCAATAAGTTTGGGCTTTAGCACAAACTTTTTAGGGTCGTCAGGATGTGCATTCTTAAGGTACTCTTCGATTTCCCTGATGTTTGTGCTTTTTAAAATGTCTTTGGTTTTTTTCTGCGCCGAAGCAGTACCCGAAGCAAGGATCAGGAAGAGGAGGGTCGTTAAAATTTTTTTCATCAGTTGGTTTTTATTTCATCAGCTTATCCGGAATTTTATATAGGTTATAGTCTTTCCTTTAGCTGAGAAAAGTTCTTCATAATATGTCTTTATATCTCTCAGATGCTCCGTGTTGGGATCATATTCAGGAGCTCCGTAAATGTCGTGATGTGCGGAAATGATTTCATAGCCGGCACCCTGCAGATAACCTAATGTATAGCCATGCAGAAACTCCGAATCTGTTTTCAGATGGATAATTCCGCCCGGCTTCAGGAATTTTTTATACCTTTCTAAAAAGTCAGGATGGGTAAGCCTGTGCTTGGTTCTTTTGTATTTGATCTGAGGATCAGGGAACGTGATCCAGATTTCATCCACTTCATTTTCTGCAAAAAAATAATCTACAAGCTCGATCTGTGTTCTGAGAAATGCCACATTGGTCATTCCGTTTTCCACAGCTTCTTTAGCACCAAACCAGAACCTGGCTCCTTTAATATCTATTCCGATGAAGTTTTTTTCAGGGAAGGTTTTGGCAAGTCCTACTGAATATTCTCCTTTACCACAGCCCAGTTCCAGGACAATCGGATGATCGTTTTTAAAGAAATCCTTTCTCCAGTTTCCTTTAAGGGAAAAACCGTTTAAGGCATCTTCTCTTGTAGGTTGGATAACATTTGGTAAAATCTTGTTTTCAGCGAATCTTGCTAATTTATTTTTGCCCATCGAATTATTTATAAAATCCTGCAAAAATAGTGAATTTTGCATAGATTACCTTGCCTTTTAAAGATAAAAGACAGGTTTCAGAGCATATTTATAGGCTGTTTATTGTGTTGCGGAACTCCCTAAAGTAACCATAATGGCTTTTTCAATTGTTTTTTGGGAAGCATACTGGGCGCCGCAAACAAGGCTTGTGAAAAGATACTGTCCCTTATCTATAACAATTGTGCTGTCATCATGGGCGGGAACGGCAAGTCTGTATTTGGTATTTCCTACACTTTCCATTCTTACGATGATATTGCAGTCGGAATTATTTTTGATAAGAACAATGCTTGTTTTGCTGTTCGGGTCGTTATCAAAAAGTGAGTTTAATATTTTTACTGTTTTATTCTTATGCTCTACCGGATTTTCGGCCATCAGCATATTGAACTCTTCAGCTTCTGCATTAGGGATAGCAGCATTGGCCGCAGTATTCACAACAAACGTATTCTGGGCAGTACTTGGTGTATAAACTACCGTCGATTGTTTGGCGGCAAGTTCTGCCTTGTATTTGGCGATCTGCTTCTGTTTGATAATGGCATTCATTTCATCGAAAGTGATCTTGGTAGAAGGCCTTCTTTTCAGCAGGGCAAGCATTTCCTGCATATCCTTTACCTTCTGGTCGGCAGGGTGGGCATCTTTGATGTACTGCGTCATCATTTCCATGACCCTCGGTTTCAAAACAGATCTCCTGGGATCATCAGGGTGGGCATCTCTGAGAAAAGCATTAATCTCATAGATATTTTTACTTTTTAAAATATTGCTGTAGTCTTTCCCCCTTTTTTGGGCAGACACATTAAAAAACAGAACAGAAACAAACAGTAAAAGTAATTTTTTCATTAACAAATATTAAATTAAAAGCTGATGTTCTTTTTTAATTTATGTTTTCAGGCAATTAGTTTATGGTAATAACGAAATACTATTGTTTTTATTTTTTACACTTAATAGTCAGATAAATTTAAACATAATTTTAAATAAAAAAGAAATGTACATTATAAATTATCAGATAATATACATTTCTTAAAATATCCTTATTAAGGTTTTATTTAATAACTTCCTGAAGATTCGAGGTTTTAAGCCTTTTCTGATAGATCGGAAGATACTTTTCGATAGGAACTTTTATCGCCTCAAAATTACCGGAAAGTACATAAGCTTCAATGTTTTCTGAAGTATAAACGAACTGAAGGAAGTTGTCAATAAGATTATCCGGAATTTTAAACTTTGCAAAATAATCCTTACCAAGATAATTTTTGATCTGGGTTACAGAATTATTCATCCTTTCGTACGCCATATAGCGCTGTTTTTTCTTTCTGTCCCCCGAGAGGATATCATAGATGCTTTCCAGGCTGAAAGTAAGTCCTCCGTCCCTTAATCCGGCAACCGGAAGTTCCGGAGAAGTTCCGTCTCCTTTAGGTTCCGGAAGTCCAATCACTTTTTTGATAGCAAGGCCTTTGTCTTCTTTTCTTATAGAATTTACGTCATACCTGAGATTTCCTGTGGGCTTGAACCTGTTCAGTACAATCTCCTGGATTTCGTAGTAGGCAATTTTTAATTCAATGAGGTTTTTCTGCTGCATCATCTGTGGAGTAAGCTTTACATCTTTCCTTTCTGTGACAATGGAAGTAAAACGGATCACATCACCTGGAGCTGCCGGAATATTATAAGTACCGTTATAATCGGTAAGTACCGTTTTCTGGGTGTTCAGATTGGTTACGTAAACCTGGTTGAGATACAAGATCGAGTTGTCTCTTAAAAATACCTCTCCGGAATAGGTCTGTGCATTGATTTTTGCCAGAAAAATCAGCAGCAATAGGGTAATTAGCTTCTTCATATAATTGGGGCAAAATTACGTAGAAATACAGCAATTTATACCTATTTAGATAGTGATTACAGGTTAAAGTTATATTAAACTTTAACATTAAACTGTTAATGAATGTTATAAATGTTTCAATAGTAAAAAGATATGATGAAATTTAGAGTAAAATCATTCTATTCTTTATTTTTTACCAGGAGCCAGCTCGTATATTTTACAGAAGTGGAAGTGCCATATTCCGTCCAGGTAATAAAATACCAGTAAGTTGCTGTAGGAACAGGTCTTCCGCCCATTCTTCCGTCCCAGATGTATCGGTTGCTTGGGCTTCCCCTGAAAACTTCAGCACCATAACGGTCGAAAATTCTAAATTCCAGATTCGGATTGCTCATTAAAGCAGAATAATCGATCTCATCATTATGGCCGTCACTGTTAGGGGTGATGGTGTTAATCAGATTAATAATGGCAAACTGCTTATCTACTTCACCGCATAACTTAGAGTCTCTTACAAATACGGTATGGCTTCCTCTTGGTACATTGTAGAAAACATTGATGCTTTGCCAGTTCACTCCATCCAGGGAATATTCATAAGGAGGTGTACCGCCAATCACTCCGACTGTCACGGTAGAACCGTTAATTTCAATAGAGCTGATGGTAGGAAGAGGAGCTTCTGTAACATTTACATATTGTTTGTAAACACATCCGTTGAAGGTAAGCTCTACCCAGTAACTTCCAACAGGCACATTGGAAATAGAAGGAGAAGTTGCGCCCGTGCTCCACAGGTATTTTTCAAAGCCGGGACCGGCATCCAGCTTAGTCGTTGCTTTTGAACAGATAACCTGGTCCTTTAAAAGGTCTGACTTTTTAGGAGTTTTGATAGTGATTTTAACAGATCCTACTTCAGGACAAACCCCGCTTTTCTCAAATCTGATGTAATAGGTCTGTGTACCTGTAACGTTAACTGTACCTGATAAAGGATTGATATTATTCTGAGCATTACCCAGACTTCCGTAGAAAGTATAAGT
Organism: Chryseobacterium sp. GTID13; assembly: GCF_056172655.1. NCBI lineage: Bacteria > Pseudomonadati > Bacteroidota > Flavobacteriia > Flavobacteriales > Weeksellaceae > Chryseobacterium > Chryseobacterium sp. GTID13. Next base: position 546,490 of record NZ_JAOCMB010000006.1, on the reverse strand, counting down.
TACAGCAGGATCTGTTGTAAACTGGGGAATGAATTGGGCAAGGTTGACCGCTTTTGTTCCATCAAGATCATCATCACAAATACTTGTAGCCACTGCTGATGTTAATAAAGTAACGCGGGCTCCGATACTGAACTGTAAAGGTTTCACAACAACGGCACAGCCGTCCGGGGATTCCACCCTGATGTAAATAGTGGTTGTAGCCGTATAGCTCCAGTTGTTGGGAAGTGTATTGTTGTTTCCTGCATTGGCATCAGCAAGAGAGGCATAATATCTTACGTTGGTAAAGTAATTGGGATTATTCAGTACGATACCTGTTATATTAGACAGGTTCACGGTGACTGTTCCGTCCATATTATCATCACAGAATATTCCGTTATAATTGTTTGTTATAATGGCCAGATTGTATAAAGAAAGAGTGATCTGGGCAATACTTTTACAGCCAAGATTGTTTTTTACTACTGCATATACAATGGTTCCGTCCGGTGCAGTATAAGCATTGGCGGTGGTAATAAGTGCACCGGGATTTTCTGTCTGTGCGTCTGCCAGGGTAGGATAGTAGGTAATAGTGACCGGTGAGTTGTTGGTCACATTCGCAGAAGTGAGATCGAAGGTTCCCTGTCCGTTGATATTACACGCATGTAGCGTAGCGTTCGTTACAATAAGCGGAATAATATTGATGTTAACGGTTACGGTTTCACAGTCTGTAAAAACAGGATCATCCCCGCAGAAGGTATAGGTGAAAGTATCTGTTCCGGTAGTCCCGGGTGTATTGACGGAATAAGTAATAATGCCGGTCACAGGATCTATGACTGCCGTTCCCAATGTAGGGGCATTCACAATAGCAACAGTGGAAGGAACTGGTGTCTGTGCAGAGCTGCTGAATGTAGGAGTAATGGTTTTTGTGTTACAGACATTATAGGTGGATGTGGTCAGTTTTGTACAGTTCAGTACTTTAAACTGTTCTGTGACCAAAGGAGCACATCTTCCCATGGTAACCGAGCACGTATAATATCCGGACTGTGTGGGGTTGATGGATGGTCCTGTAGCTCCGGGGATAAGGGTCCCATTGACATACCACTGATAGGTATCATAAATTACCGGGTCTACCGTAAGTACAATTCCCGGAACACAGTTTCCTCCTGATCTTAAAATAACAGGCTGTGTAGGGAAACCGGCAAAAAAGCCTCCGTATCCTACAGCATTACTTCCTGCAGTAATCCCAGCAGTAACAGCCTTGTCGGAAATTACGGTAATCGTTCCGGTTACGTTAGGAATGCCATAGGTCACCCAGTTATTGGTACCTGTCATGTTGAAAGGACCTGTAGTTGCCGGCGGAACCACTCCATTGACCGTAACATTGGCACCTTTTTCCGTAATAAGATTCAGTTTTGTAGGAATATTAAGGATTCCTAATGGATTAGCTGTGGAATGCACAAAGTTTTCATCAATAAACCCTAATTCATTGATCTGTTTGGGAAGATAGCAGTTCAGGGCCGGAATAAAGTTGAATCCTCCGGTTGCCACTTCACTTCCCGACACGGAATCCCCTGCCAGAACCTGGTAAACATATGCATTTTTGGACGTTTTAAGATAAAGGTTATAATGCGATGCTCCCTGCAGTTTATATTTTGAGTTCGGAACGATATAATATTGTCCTGCATTTAAAGTAGCAATAGGAGGAATTTCATCATTCACAAAAACCTGGGTATTGTCTTCCGTAGCAATAACAATGGCACCCTCCATATTGGATCCTACGCTGCCGTTTCCTTTGACCAGGGCAAACTCACTTCCAAGTCTTTCAACAGGGACAGACTGATCCATCAGAATATCAGAGCTTGAAGGGAAATTTCCGGAATATTGCCCGTTGAAATTTCCATTGGTCACATTTACCGGTTTATTAGCAGTAATTTTAGCACCAATAAAACCATCTGTATTTGTAGAACCTGAACCGTCTATAATATAAGACTGCCCTTTATTAAGGGTAAATGTCATGGTAGGGTTGGTAGCGCCGGTGGTTCCGTTGGAAAACTGTACCGTTGGCTTATATCCGCTTATTGTAACTGTTGTGTTGTCCTCAGTGGCAAGAACACTGGCCATAAAGTTTAAGATGGGATTAACGACCGTTATGGGAGCATTGGCGGCATAAAAATTCTTTCCTGTGGAAGGTATCCCTTTAGAAGTGATAATCTCTGCATGATTGAATACGGAAAACCTGAGGTTGGCATAGAAAGGGAAATCTGCTTGTAGATGGAGTCCTTTTGTAGTGGGAGTAAACAGATCTGCCTGAAGGGTTGTTATGATATATTTTCTGAGAACATCAAATTTCTGGGGATTGTTTTTACTGATGGTTACTGTACCGATCAGAAGGTTGTTATTGTAAATATTTACAGGGAAGGGAGTTGTTCTGTTGGTAGATAAATATAATTTCTGATAGGGACTGGGGCTTCCACTTCTATCTATCATGGGAGCAAACCAATGTTCTCTGTCCAATTGACCGAAGGCCAAGGTGAAAAAAGAAAGTATAAATAAAAAAGATAAAATTTTTTTCATTCAGCGGAGGGAGTTTAACACAAATTTAATAATAAAATGGATTTATACCTCCAAAAAATAATAAAAAAACCGCGATGGTAAAATCGCGGTTTAAATGGTCAGTTTTTCAGGAATTATTCTCTGCTTTTCACAAGAATCCAGCCTGTATATTTTACTGCGGTCTGTTTTCCGGAAGGCTCGTTCCAATGAATTTCGAACCAGTAGTTGCCGGTAGGGACTCTTTTGCTTCCGCCTAAAGTTCCATTCCATTTATAGCCGTTTGATTTGTCTCCCTGGAATATTTTGCTTCCGTATCTGTCGAAAATGGCAAACTCTAAATTCTTTTTACCGGCCAGTAAAGAATAATCCAGAACATCATTTACCCCGTCATCATTAGGAGTAATAGCATTGATCAGGTTAGGAATGGTAATTTCCACTTTAATAGGATCACAATTATAGCTGTCTTTTACATACACTGCAGATATACCTCTTGCCACATCAGTAAAAATGTTGGAATCCTGCCACTGGATATTATCCAATGAGTATTGGTATGGAGGATTTCCGCCTATTGCATATACTGTAACTGTGGTATTTGAAATATCAATGCTGGAAACAACAGGCTGTTCGGAGGCATATACTTTTACGGTCTGCTGGGTGATACAGTCGCCGGTTTTCAGCTTTACCCAATAGGTTCCGACGCCAACGTTACTGATAGTCTGTGTAGTGGCTCCGGTACTCCATTCATAACCATTGAATCCAGGTCCTGCGTCAAGCGTTGTTTTATCTTCCACACAAATAATCTTATCCACAAGAACGGCAGAGGTTACAGGAGGAAGAACGGTAAGGGAAACTTCTGCAATTCTGTAGCAGCCATTCGCATTAATTACTTTTACGTAGGCAACTCCTGTAGGGGCAATATAATTGGCAGGGTTTAAGATTTCATTCGTACTGTTGTCTGCATCCGTAGGGGAAGGATAATATTTTTTGGTAACTCCTGGCTGTGTAGTAACTGAGGCATTGGTAAGGTTAAATAAACCGGTCGCCGGATTGGCTTCCAGATAACATGCTCTTAAAGAAGCATTGGTAACGATCGGGCTCTCGGAAACCGTTAAATTCAATGTTACTTCTTCACAGTCTGTAAAGTCGGGGTTATTTCCGCAGAATTTGTAAACAAAAGAGTCAGGTCCCACATAATTATAAGCAGGAGCATAGCTGATAACCCCTGTAGCAGGATCTACAACCGCATTACCATTAACAGGTGGTGTAACGATGATCACGCTGCCCGGCACTACAGACTGGGTGGAATTGGTAAAAGTGGGAACAATCAGCTTAACCCCATCACAAACCGTTTGATTTAAGGTTGTTTCCGTAAGACAGGTGAATACTTTATACACAGGAGTGGTTATAGGCGGGCAGGAACCTACCGTTATCTTTACAGTATAATTGCCTGATTGTGTAGGAATATAGGAATTGTTTACAGCTCCGGTAATAGGAGTATTGTCCCTGTACCATTGGTAAGAGTCAAAACTGTCATCTACTTCCAGTACAATTCCGGGAATGCAGTCACCGGTTTGTTTGGCAATCACCGGAATGGAGGAGAATCCGGCGAAATATCCGCCATACCCTACCACACCGCTTCCGCCGGAGATTCCTGCAGTTACAGCTTTTGATGAGGTAATCGTAACATTCCCAGTAACATTCGGGACAGAATAAGACACCCATGATGAAGTTCCCAATACAGGATAAGGCCCCTGTGCTGCAGGAGGTGTGCCGCCGTTTACGGTAACCGCTGCCCCGGTTTCTGTGAGAATGTTTAATTTAACATTATTGGTAGTAGGAGGCAGGATATTAATATTTCCTATTTCATCAATTTTTCTGGGAAGATAGCAATTCAATGGGGGAATATAATTGAATCCCACTGTGGCATTACTGTTGGCAACACCCGCCAGCAGCTGGTACACATAAACGTTTTTGGTCGTTTTAATGTACATGTTGTAGTGATTATTACCCTGGTTGATGTAATTATTGTTGTTGAGTTGGTTCACCCTGTAGCTTTCTCCTTCATTTAAGGTTATTGCCGGTGTTGCTCCATTGTTGATGAATACCTGTGTGCCCCCTTCTGTGGCAACAATCAGGGCGTCTTCCATTCTTTCGCTGATATCTCCGTTTCCTTTTACAAGAACGAATTCATTTCCCAGTCTGTCTGTAGGTACGGACTGGTCCATTACGATATCTGCCCCGTCAAAAAAGAACCCGGTGGAATAATGGCAAACTGCCCGTTAAAATTTCCGTTGGTCACAGAAATAGGTTTGTCAGCCTCTATTTTGGCACCGATGAAGCCTTCTTTGTTTCCTGCCTTATCACCGACTCCTTCAATGATATAGGACTGGCCTTTATTGAGGGTGAATGTGAGGGACGGATTGGTTACACCAGTCCATCCATTGCTGAATTCCACATTGGCAGAATAGTCCGATACGGTAACTATAGTATTGTCTTCCGTCGCCATGATACCGGTAGTGAAATTCAGTGCAGTCACAGGATTTTCTATGGGCGAAACTACTGCATAAAACTTTTTACCGATTCCTGCTTTTCCTTTGGAAGTCAGGATTTCACCATGGCTGCTTACAGAGAATCTGAAGGTTGCAAAATAAGGTTTTGTCCCTTTTGTGTACAATCCTTTGTTTACCGGAGCAAACATTTCGGAAGTATTGCTGACGATGATATTTCCTAAAGGGATAGGGAATGTCTGGGGAGCACCTTTGGCGACCGTTACTGTCCCCAGCAGAATGTTGTTGCTGTAAATTTCTACAGGAAACGGAGTAGTGGAATCCGTAGAAAAATATAATGCCTGTTGAGGGCTGATAATGTTGGTACTTCTTGCTGCCATCGGCGCGAACCAATGTTCTGTATCTCTTTGCGCAAAAAGCGGATTAGCTGCTGTGAACAGCAAAAGAAAAGTTAGTAAAAAAGTTTTCATACATGTGGGAATTAGGATTGGCGCAAAAATAGGAGAATATTTTCAGTGAGATTGTAAAATGTCTAAAAAAATCCTGATTTTTTGTCAAAAAAAACCGCGATTTCAAATCGCGGTTAATTATTTAATGCCTAAAGATGGTTTATTCAATGTTTTTAACTAAAATCCATCCTGTGTAATAGACAGGGGTTTTTTCTTTGTTGGATTCATTCCAGTTGATATGATACCAATAGGTTCCGGTTACAAGCTTTTTGTCATAATGTTTTCCGTCCCATTTATAATTGTTGAATTTGTTTCCGGTGAAAATCATGTTTCCGTATCGGTCATAAATTACAAAGGAAAGGTTTTCTTTATAAGCCAGCTCGCTGTAATCAATAAAGTCATTTTTATTGTCACCGTTAGGAGTAATAGCATTTACCAGGTTAGGAACCGTTACTTCCACTGTAGTAGGATCACAATTGTAAGCGTCTTTTACATAGAAAGTATGCTGACCTCTGGTAAGTCCTGTGAATATATTGGAATCCTGCCAGTTGGTTGGGGTATCCACCGCAAATTTGTATGGAGGTTTTCCACCGTCTACAATTACTGTTGCCGTTGTATTGGATATTTCAATCTTGGTGATTACGGGATCTTCAGCTTTTCTTACTCTTACAATTTGAGGAAGTAAACATCCGTTTTTACCCAGAATTACAGTGTATTCTCCAATACCTACATTTTGAATGGAAGAAGTTGTAGCTCCTGTATTCCATAGATAAGAATCGTATCCGGGACCTGCATCCAGATTTGTAAGGCCGTCTGCACAGATATACTGGTCAACAAGAACCGGTGATTTTTTTATCGGAAGAGCAATCAGCTGAATTTTTGCAGTTGCTGTACATCCTTCGTTGGTTGTAACTTTTACATAAACATATCCTCCGGCAGACGGATAATTTGTAGGAGTAGTAATCTCATTGGTACCTGCAGTAAGGTCAGCCATCGTAGGATAGTATTTTTTTATTACTGCATTATAGTCGGTAACGCTTGCTTTAGTAAGATCAAAATAAGCGTAAGGATCTACATCATACTGGCATGCCTTAAGTATGGCGTCTCTCACTACGAAAGGTACTACGGTAAGATTTAAAGTAACCTGCTCACAGTCGATAAATTCAGTAGCATTACCACAGAACTTATATACGATCTGATCCGGACCATAATAGTTGGCTGTAGGAGTGTACGTAATAGTTCCGTTTGAGTTTACTACAGCGGTACCATGCGTTGGTGCAGTAATAATAACCAGTGTACCTGGTACCGGAGTTTGTGTTGAAGAAGTGAATGCCGGCGTAATTACCTTTGTGGAACACGCACTCAGAGTTTGGGTAGTCAGTTTTAAACAGGTATATACCTTATAGATAGGGGTTGTAACAGGAGGACATGTACCCATGGTTACTTTTACGGTATAATTTCCTGAAGTTGTAGGTGAATAAGTATTGGCTGTTGCACCCGGGATAGCGGTTCCGTTTAAAAACCACTGATAACCTTCATAGGTGTCATCCACCTCAAGAATGATACCCGGAGCACATTCTCCTGATTTTTTTGAAATGACAGGGATTGATGAGAATCCTGCAAAGTAACCGCCATATCCTACAGCACCACTACCAGCGGAAATCCCTGCGGTAACTGCTTTTGAAGAGGTAACGGTAACGTTCCCTGTCACATTGGGAACCGAATAAGATACCCATGCGGTAGTTCCTGTTACAGTAAAAGGACCCTGTACTGTTGGAGCAGGGGCTCCGTTCATTGTAACATTAACAATTGCACCTGTCTCGGTAAGGATATTTAATTTTACATTTTTAGTACCGCTGGAATTGGTTTCAGGAAGCTCATTGATCAATCCTATTTCGTCAATTTTCCTTGGCAGGAAGCAGTTCAAAGGTGGGATATAGTTGAATCCTTCTGTTGCTGAACTGTTTGGAAGTCCTGCAAGAAGCTGATATACATATGCATTTTTAGAAGTTTTAATATGCATATTAAAGTGAGAACTTCCCTGGTCAATATATGGGAATATATAAGTATTGTTGGGTCCCTGGCCCACTCTTACCCACTGGCCCTCATTCAGGGTTTGAATCGGGGTGGTAGAGCCGTTAAGAAATACTTCTGTATTATCTTCTGTTGCTATGATTAATGCATCTTCATCTCCGTCATCACTGTCACCGTTTCCTTTTACAAGGACAAACTCGTTTCCAAGCCTGTCTGTTGGTACAGATTGGTCCATAACAATATCTGAACCGGCCGATCCTGCACTTGGAGGAAGGGCAAACTGACCATTAAAGTTACCGTTAGTTACAGATACCGGTTTATCGGATACTATTTTGGCACCGATAAAACCTGTGGCATTGGTTCCTACATTGTCTCTACCTTCGATGATATATGCCTGCCCTTTATTAAGGGTGAATGTCATTGTTGGATTGGTTGTTCCGGTAGTCCCGTTAGTAAATTGTAATCCCGGGCTATATCCGGAAACGGTAACGGTAGTATTGTCTTCCGTAGCTAAAACTCCGGTTGTAAAATTTAAATAAGTAATGGACTGTCCGGTCATTGGAGAAGCGGCAACATAGAATTTTTTCCAATACCTGCTTTTCCTTTTGACGTTAATATTTCTCCGTGGCTGGTAACACTAAACCTGAAATTTACATAATATGGCTTTGTCCCTTTAGTATAAATCCCTTTACCAATGGCAGTAAACATTTCTGTAGGCAGATTGGTAATCATCGTTGCCGTTGTTATGTCAAAGGTTTTGGGATCACCCTTCATAATGGTTACTGTTCCAAGCAATGCTCCATTACTGTATATCTCTACAGGAAAAGGTGTGGTTGAATCCGTAGAAAAGTATAAAGCCTGTTTTGGAACCGACAAAGCAGAAGGTTTTGCCGCCATAGGAGCAAACCAGTGTTCCGTATCCCTTTGTGCAAAGAGCGGATTAATTGATAAAAGAAATAATACTAAGCTGAGTAGAAATCTTTTCATGTGTGTGGAATTAGGATTTCTACAAATTTAAAATAATATTTGAAATAGTGTTAAATAAATATAACAAAAGTTAAAAATTAATCACGATTTTTAATCAAAAGCCATCCGGAATATGAAACTGGTAATTTCGTGTCAGGCTCCGTCCATGTGATTACGTACCAATACGTTCCCGTAGGAAGGTTTCTTCCGTTTACTTTTCCATCCCAGATATAGTTCTTGTCGGATGATTTGTAAACTGATAAACCGTAGCGGTCTGCCACTTCTATTTTCACATTCTGCTTGATCCTTAGATCAGAATAATTAAGAACATCATTCAGTCCGTCACCATTTGGTGTGATGGCATTAACGAGATTCAGGATCAGAAATTCTTTGGTCACCGGAAGGCATCCGTCTGAACCGATTACAAATACCTGATGTATTCCTCTCGAAAGCCCGATGAAAACATTGGAAGTCTGATAATTCATTCCATCCAGGGAATATTGGTAAGGAGGTGTTCCTCCGGTTACGTAAATGGTTGCTGTAGAGCCTGATGTCTCAATTTTGGTAATGATGGGAGCTTCAGCAGTATTTACACTTACACTCTGGCGGTATACACATCCGTTGAATCCAAGGTCTACATAATAAGTTCCGGCCCCAACCGTGATGCTTGGCGTTGTAGCTCCGTTGCTCCACAGGTAAGATGAGAATCCCGGGCCTGCATCAAGTATCACTTTTTGATCTGAGCACACCATCTGGTTGTGAAGAGAACCGGACTTTTTAGGGGTTTTTAAAGTAAGCTTAAGAACTCCTGTGTTTGGACATTCTGAACTGTTCTGAAATCTAACATAATAGGTATGAACAGACGTAATATTCTGGGTAGAAGAAATGGGATTTACTCCCGCCTGGGCATCTGCCAGTGAAGTATAAAATGAAAGGATCACTGTGGGATCTGTGGTAAATAAATTCTTGTAATCATTAAGATTGGCTGTTTCAGATCCGCTGAGATCATTGTCGCAGACATCCGCTGCTGCAGAGTTTGTTATTAAAGTGATTTTATTTCCGATTTTAAAATTGATCTGCCCAAACGCCGGCGGACAGTCGCCAACATTGGCTGAAACCCTTACATAAACAGTAGTATTGGCTGTATAAGTCCAGTTGGCAGGAAGAGTGTTGTTGTTCCCTGCAATTGCATCTGCCTGAACAAGATAATATCTTACGGTGAAACTGGCAGGGTTGGTAACAATCTGTGGTGTTACAGTGGCAAAGTTTACACTTATGATTCCATCAAAATTATCGTCACAGAAGCTTGCATTGAAATTGCCGGTATTTATGTTGGGTGAAGAATTGAGTGTCAATGTAATCTGTGCCGTTTTGGTGCATCCGAATGAAGAAGTAACATTAGCATAGATTGTTCCCGCAGGCCCTGAATAGGTAGCCGGGTTTGTAATCTGTCCCGTTAGATTAGCATTGGTATAATAAGTTGCTGTAGTACCTGAGTCCGGACTTAGAATAGCCGTTGTAAGATCGAATATTCCGTTACCATTGGTATTGGCGCAGGAAGATAAGGCGGCATTCTGGGTCTGCAGAACATCAATATTCATGATTACTTTGAAATATTCAAAATCGGCAGGATTTCCGTTTCCATCGATATAATAAGTAAAAGAATCGGAAGTGTCTGCTGTAAGCCCTGCATTGGGGGTATACGTAATTTGTCCCGTTGAAGAATTCACTGTTGCCGTTCCGTTGGCAGGCTGCGAAATGACGCTTGTATGTGAAGGAACAATGGCCTGGGTAGAACTGGTAAAAGCAAGACTGATTGTTTTTGTATTACAGGATCCAATATTATAAATCGTTGTTGTAATTGGCGGGCATTTAGTATGATAATAATTGTCTGTAAGTAATGACCCGCAACCGCTTTTCGCAACAGAGCAAGTATAATTTCCTGTTCCGTACAATTCAGGGTCTATAGAATAAGATGTAGCTCCTGGAATAAGATTTCCGTCAAGATACCACTGATAAGAGTCATAAGAGTTATCCACCTGTAATAAAACTCCTGTATAACAATCTCCTGTTTTTGAAATTACTGGAACTGATGAAAATCCTGCAAAATATCCTCCATAACCTACTGCGCCACTTCCGGCTGCAATTCCTGCAGTTACAGACTTGGTTGAATTCACAGTTACAGTGCCTGTAATGTTGGGGACTGTATAGGTTACCCAGTTTGGATTTCCATTCACAGGATAAGGTCCGTTTGCAATAGCAACAGGATTCCCATTTAAGGTAACTGTTGCTCCGGTTTGAGTAATAATATTTAATCTGGCATTAAAATTCTGACTTCCAATCTGATTGATAAAACCAATTTCATCCACTTTATTTGGCATAAAGCAGCTTAAAGGTGGAATAAAGTTCATTCCGCCTGTCGCATATTCATTGCCCCCTGTTGTGCTGGAAACCCCTGCCAATAATTGATATACATAAATATTGTTATTAGCCGAAATGCTCATATTATAATTGTCACCCGCTCCATGCTGTACATAATTTATGCTGGGAACCATGTAATATTGTCCTTCATTTAATGTAATGCCTGTAGGAATTCCATTGACGGTAATGTTAGTGCCGTTTTGTGTGGCAACAACCAAGGCGGTTTCCATTTCAGAAAGGATTGTTCCGTTTCCTTTTACGACAACAAACTCTTTTCCTAATCTCTCAATAGGGACTGCCTGATCCATCAGAATATCATTGTTAGTAAAATTTAAGCCGGTATAAATTCCGTTACAATTTCCATTTGTGACAGACACAGGCTGTGATGCCTGAATTTTTGCGCCAATCAACCCGTCAAGATTATCCATGGAATCTGTACTTAGGGCATCCATAATATAAGATTGTCCTTTATTTAATGTAAAAGTCCTGGTAGGGCTTGAAGTCCCGTCTGAAAAAACTACATTTGGATTGTAGCCGGAAACAACTACGGTAGTATTATCTACAGTTGCGGTAATTCCTATGGTGGAGTTTACATAAGCTGCTATACCTGTTAATGGAGCCAATCCTACGTAAAATGTTTTTCCAAGTCCCGCTAAACCTTTTGAAGTAATAATTTCAGCGTGGTTGGGTACAGAGAATCTGTAATTAGCAAAGAATTTTTTAGGTCCCTTTACATTTAAACCCATCGAATTTGGGGTAAAAAGATCTGATTGATTATCTGTAATTAAAAAATTATTGGGAATACTGACCTTAGCCGGATTTCCCTTACTAACTTGAATCGTTGTATAAAGTACATTATTGTTAAATATTTGAACATTAAACGGAGTTGTCTCGTTCGTCGAAAGATATAAATATCCCTGAAGTCCTATCATTCCAGATTTTGAAGCCATCGGTGCAAACCAATGATCGGTATCAAGCTGTGCATTAAATAATAAACAAAGAAAAGTACAGATGGTTAGTAGAGTTTTTTTCATTTTTCTCAATAAGGGATGCAAATGTAAGTATTAAAAATCAATATTTTACATAAAATTTAATGATGGATTTCCATAATGTTTACTATTGTTGAATATTTAATATTTTTTAATGTTGTCTGAAACTTGATATTGATAAATAAAAAATCCCGGTGAAATTCACCGGGATCTGTATGATTCTTTGTAAGATGATTAAGCTAAGCTTACTCTTATGAAACCTGTTACTTTAAGGTCAGCGTTTACAGATTTTACATAGTCAGCTACAGAAATAGAGCTGTCTTTGATGAAATCCTGGTGCACCAAAGTGTTGTCTTTGTAGAATCTCTGCATTTTACCTTTAAGGATATTGTCGATAATGTTTGCAGGCTTACCTTCTTCAGTAAGTTTATGTCTTTCGATTTCCAATTCTTTGTCGATTGTTTCCTGAGAAACTCTGGTTTCGTCAAGAGCGATCGGGTTCATAGCAGCAGCCTGCATAGAAACAGATTTAGCCACTTCGTCAGCTCCGTCTACCTTAGCAGAAAGTGCAGTGATCGCAGCGATTTTGTTTCCAGCGTGGATGTAAGCACCAAGGTAAGGTCCTTCGATTCTTTCGAATGCTCCGATCTCGATTTTCTCACCGATAACTCCTGTCTGCTCGATTAATTTATCAGCAACAGTAAGTCCGTGGAAGTCTGTAGCTAAAAGTTCTTCTTTAGTAGCTGCGAAAATAGCCATTTCAGCTAATTCGTAAGCAAGCTCGATGAAATCTTCGTTTTTAGCAACGAAGTCAGTTTCGCAGTTTAGAGAGATGATCACCCCTAAAGTGTTGTCTTCGTTTACTCTTGCAATTACTGCACCTTCAGAAGATTCTCTGTCAGCTCTGTTGGCAGCAACTTTCTGTCCTTTTTTTCTAAGGATATCTACTGCTTTTTCGAAGTCTCCTTCTGCTTCAACTAAAGCTTTCTTGCAGTCCATCATACCTGCACCTGTTTGGTTTCTTAATTTTGCTACGTCTGCAGCAGCTGGTGTATAAGACATAATATGTATTATTTTTTTATTTAAGATTAGTATTAATTTTTAGCTTAATTTTAAAGCAGTGCAAAGATAATGATTTTAATGATAAACTAAAAAATGACTTTTCACGTTATTGATATATTTAATACTATTTTAAAGACTTGATTAATGAAAAAATCTTTCTACTTATATTTCTATGCATTTTTGCCTTAGGTTTCTCCCAAAAAAGAAAAAAACGAAATCCAAGGCGGTCGTAGAAAAAGAAACGGTAATCATCTACACGGAGCAGGATGCTGAGGCTTCCAGAGAGGCCAGAGTGATTGCCGGTTTCCTGAAGCAGAACCCCGGACATGCCAAAACCGATTATTTTAAAAGAAAACTGATTGAAATGATTATGGCTGATAACTCTCCTGAAGCCAAACCTACCATTAAACCGATCAGTAAAGAGAAAATAGAGAAAATAGTTCAGAATAATGAACTGAACAGCGGTAAAGTAATAGCGGCCAATAAAACATCCGCTGAAAATAAGAACACAGATAAAGTAAATGATGCTATCAATGCTTTGAAAGAAGAGAGACTGGCGAGCGTTGGTTCGGTAAGTTCGGCCAAAACTGCCGGGGTTTCAAAATCAGAACCCAGTGAAGCTAATAAAAAGACTGCAGCAATGCTTACCCATCTCTTCAATAATGATATGAACAAAAATGAGGCTTACGTCAATATCAAGAACAGATCCAGCTGTAACCTGGTGGTGAAGATAAGCGGGAAAAAATATTATAATTTAACCGTTCCTGCAAAAGGGCAGAACTTTATTCTGATAGATAAAGGAGAATATGTACTGACGACAATGGTATGCGATGCAAAATATTCTTCAATAAAGAAAGTAACCCAGGATATTGAGATTGCACTCAACGTAGCTGATTAAGATCAATTAAAACTAAACTATAAGTAAAAACGGTTAAGAAATTTTCTCTTAACCGTTTTTTATTTTTATCCTTTAAACTGTCCCATTGCAATGAATTTCTCCTGCCTTTGGGTTTCAAGTTCCTGTCCTGAGAACTTTGAAAAAGCTTTAATATTCTGTAAAATAGAATGCTTAAGATTCAGGTAAGCAACTTCAGGGTCATATTGAGCACCTCCAAGAGGTTCTTCAATAATACCGTCGATGAATTTTTCTCTTAAAGCATCCTGTGGGGTAAGGTTCAATGCATTGGCTGCATCTTCCTTGTGATCCCAGTTTCTCCATAAAATAGAAGAGCAGCTTTCCGGTGCAATTACGGTGTACCATGTATTTTCAAGCATGTATACTTTATTTCCCACACCTATTCCCAATGCTCCGCCACTTGCTCCTTCACCTATGATATAAGTGAAAATAGGTGTTTTAAGCTGAACCATTTCAAAAATATTTCTGGCAATTGCCTCTCCCTGGCCTCTTTCTTCAGCTTCCAGCCCTGGATAAGCTCCCGGTGTGTCTACTAAAGTTACCACAGGAATCTTGAATTTTTCAGCAAGCTTCATCAGTCGTAAAGCTTTTCTGTATCCTTCAGGATTCGGCATTCCGAATCTTCTGTGCTGTCTTTCTTTGGTTGTTCTCCCTTTCTGGGTTCCGATGATCATTACTTTCTGACCATCCAATGTAGCTAAACCACCAATCATTGCAGGGTCGTCTGCGAAATTTCTGTCTCCGTGAAGTTCCAGGAAACTTCCTTTGTCTACCATTCCATTGATATAGTCAATTGTATAGGGACGATCCGGATGACGGGATAGTTGTACTCTCTGCCAAGGGGTAAGGTTTCCGTAGATTTCTTTTTTCTTTTCCAAAATCTTATCCTCAATCTGGCTGCATGCTAATTTTACATCAACACCACTTTCTTCTCCTACTAAAGAACAAGTCTGAAGTTGATCCATCAGATCTTTTATAGGAAGCTCGAAACTTAAATATTCCATTTCTTGAAGTAAATTAAATCTTTCAAATTTATGAAAAATTATGAAAAACTATTTAAAATTATTGATAGCATTGTTTATTCGGGAGATAGTTTCCTCTTTTCCAATCAGTTCCATGATGTCCGGAACGTCAGGGCCTTTCAGTTCTCCTACTAAAGATAAACGCAGCGGCATCATTACTTTTCCCATGCCGAGGCCTTTGTTTTCCGCGAAATCGTGGACTGCCTGCTTCAGGATTTCTGAAGTAAATTCAGTAGTGTTAAGATTTTCTGCCAATTCACCTAAAACAGCAGATGTTTCTTCGTTCCATGCTTTTTTCGATGCTTTTTCATCATAAGAAAGGGGTGCTTCGAAGAAAAATTTTCCGTTTTCATAAATGTCTTTAGGGAAAGTAGCTCTTTCTTTCATCAGACCGATGATCTTTACCAGTTTTTCATCAGAAACACCGGAAAGGTTAATATTCGTATTTTTTAACAGCTGCAAAAGCTCATCGTCCGATTTCATCTGGATATACTGATGGTTGAACCATTCTGATTTCTCTTTGCTGAATCTTGCACCGGCTTTATGCACTTTATGAAGATCAAATTCTTTTGCCATTTCTTCCAGCGACAGGACTTCTTTGTCGTCTGCAGGAGACCAGCCCAGTAAGGCTACCATATTGATGAACGCGTCAGGAAGGTATCCGTTTTCTCTGTATCCTTTTGAAACGGCTCCTGTTGCAGGATCTTTAAAATCCAGTGGAAATACCGGAAACCCGAATTTGTCACCGTCTCTTTTGCTTAATTTCCCGGAAAGTCCTTTCTTTAAAAACTGCTTTACGGAAGCGGTTAACGGATTATCTTTATCATTTTCGCCCAGCATGGATTTAAATCTCGGACTTTTTACTTCCGAAAAGAAAGATTTGATAAGCTCTGCTGATTCATCAAAAGAAAACTGACTGTTTTTCAAAACAAATTCTTCTGCAAAAGATTTTGTAATACCGTCGATATTGTCTTTATTGATTAAAGTTGATACATCAGGCTTCAGGATCAGGGATAGGTGTGCGAACTGCGGAGCTTCCCAACCCATCGCTTCATATAGTAGGGTGTGAAGTCCTAAAGACGGCAGCCATTCTTCACCACGGATCACGTGGGAAATTTCCATTTCATGGTCATCAATGATGTTGGCAAAATGGTAAGTAGGCATTCCGTCGTTCTTCACAAGAACTTTGTCGTCCAGCGTATTGGTATTTACAGAAGAATGTCCGCGGATAATGTCTTCAAGATTAAGGGTTCTGTCTACCGGCATTTTGAATCTTACCACATAAGGTGTTTTTTCATCCAGCAATTTTTGAACTTCTTCTTCGGAAAGTGCAACACTGTTTCTGAGGCGGTTTCTGGTTTTATTATCATAAGAGAAAACTTCGCCGTTGGCTTCAAATTCAGCACGGATGGTATCCAGCTCTTCCGGAGTATCGAAAGCGATGTAAGCGTAGTCTGTTTTCAGGATCTGCTCTGTATATCTGTCGTAGATGTCTCTTCTTTCAGATTGTCTGTAAGGAGCAAATTTTCCTCCTTTCTTAGGACTTTCATCAGGAATGATTCCGCACCATTCTAAAGCTTCCTCGATGTATTCTTCAGCTCCTTCTACATATCTTGCCGTATCTGTATCTTCAATACGAAGCACAAATTCACCACCCTGGTTTTTGGCAAAAAGATAATCATATAATGCGGTTCTTACGCCTCCCAAATGCAAAGGTCCTGTAGGACTTGGAGCAAAACGGACTCTTACTTTCTCCATTTCAATAAAAATTTTTGCAAATTTACTTAAAATTACCTGAGTTCGGGGTAAGAAAATTAAGATTAAAAGGCTGAAAGCCTGAAGAGGAAGACTGGAAGTCTTATTTATATTATTTTTACACTGATTCTTTTCTATAATGCAAATTTATTTCCCACAGATTTCCGGATTTGCACAGATGTTTATGTTATATTTTAATGAAATTGTTAAAATGATGCTCTATTATTCATGTAAATCCGTGCAATTCGTGGTTGGGAAAAATTAATAAACTTCTTTCTTCATCCTCAAACCTTCTATTTTATTTAAGCATCAGCAGTTTAAAGAATAAAACCGGATTTTTATACTTGACCTTGTATTTTTCTTTTTTCCATTCCGTTCGCAGTCTCTCTTTTTCAGACTCAGAATCTGTTTCGGACAAAAGGATTTCATACTTGAAATGAATAAGTTTCAGCTGGTATTTTTTATAAAGCTCCTTGTCAGCTTTGATGTAATCGAGGTATTTGTGAGTTACTTTTTCATAGGAATCTTTCATCAGCTTCCAGTTTCTTGAAAGGCTTGTGAAAAGAATCCTGTAGTAAAACAGTTTTTTATCGATAAAGCCTATTTTGTATCCTTTGGAGGTGAGTCTCAGGTTCATATCCCAGTCTTCCGTATTGATATTTTCATCAAACGGATATTTCACCAGAAGCTCTTTTTTTACAAATGTTCCTACATTGGCCGTTTTATTTTCAGAAGCATTTTCATGGAAAAAGCGGTCAAGGGTATCTATAATCTGTTTTTTTCTTTTGGGGTGTAGGCATCTGTCATTTTATCTTCAGACTGATAATATTTATAGCCATCTGAAAGGATAAAATCTACCGGATTCTCCTGAATATATGAGACCTTCTCTGCGAGGTGGTTTTCTGTAAACCAGTCATCTCCCGAAAGCAGGGAAATATATTCTCCCGAAGCATGTGAAACTGCAATATTTATATTTTTTGCTACTCCAAAGCTTTCAGTATTCCGGATTATCTTATAATGCTGGTCAAATTTCGAAAGGACATTTTCCGCATTTTCAAATGTCTTATCCTGGGAAGCATTATCCAAAAGAATGATTTCATAATTGGGATACGACTGCGAAATGGCGGACAAGCATGCCTGCTCAATGAACTTTTCATGGTTCATGGTAATGATGATGAGGCTTACAAGCGGCGGATTGTTCATTGTTTTGGATCGAATTGTTAAAATTAAGGATATATCCTGTAAATAAAATAATAATATTCATCAGGTGATTCTCTTACCGTCTTAAATAAAGTAATGGATAATTCAGCAGAGGTTATGGTATTAACGGATGATATTTTATATTGTTGTGGAGATTACTGCATCATACTGTATATTTTAGTTAAAATAATATCTTCAACATTATCTACAGGGATACCGCTTTGTCCGTAAATGAAGAAACTTTCATATCCCTCATAGTTAGGAGCAACTTTTTTTATGTGCCATTTTACAGGAAGATAACTTGATACATCATTGGAATATCCTAATACCGTTAATTTCATAGGGTTGAAGTGATTGTATAGGTCTATGGCATATTGAGAAACGGCTTCCCGGCTCAATGCGATAATATTCCAGTCACCGATCTTTAAAATCTGTATATAAACCGTTGCAGATTTATCAAGTGTACCGGATGTGTACTGATGAATAATTCTATTGGCCCATCTTAAATTTCTTTCAGAGACTTGGTCGTATTTTCCTAAGTTGGCATTTTTAATACTCACGGCCTTATTGAAGGTGAAATTATTAAGAGGTACAGCAATGGAGTCAAATTTAACAGTGATTTCTCCGGTAACAGCGGATGATGATACAGAAAATAAATTATTGAAATCCTGAGTCAGTTTATTTGCCGTTTGATCGGGAGTATCTGTTTTATAAGGATTAATATCTCCTGCGCATCCCTGCATAAGCTGTATATTGCTAATGTTCTTTAACGTACCGAGTTTATCTCTTGTAGCCCCTACATAGTTCGATGAAATGGTAACAAAATCACGGGCCGGACTATTATGCCAGACAGGGTGGGTACTTGCACTCATAATGACACCATTTACAGTATTTGTGGTATTTTGCTTTGCTATTACCATGGTGATATTGTTGTCTAAATCTTTAGAAATATCTGCCCTGTTGTATCCTATGTTTGTTTTGCCTCTTACGAAACTCAAGTTGCTTTCTTTTTATTGTTAATGGCATTTTGTGTAGCCGTTAAAACAGAATTTTTTACAATATCAAGATATTTGGGATCAGGGTTGCGGTAGAAATCCTGAAGGCACGAGTAACTTTGAGATAGAGGGGCATAGTGGGTATGGGAGCAATTGATTAAAATTGCATTTTCATCAATATTAAATGTATTTTTTATTTCTGTCTTTATTTTACGTGAAAAAGAATAATTAATTCCACATAAATCCAAAGTAATAATGAGTGCCTTTTTTGAATTTTTTTCAAAATAAGATGCATAGGCATAAATAGGGGTCTGGCTATGTTGGGCGTAGTAAAATTTATTTTTGTTGGAAGTTGCGTATAATTTATTGTTAGTAAAGGTAATATTGGATAAATACCTACCGTAAGTTGTCTGATTAGGAGTTCCGATTTTTGACCAGGTTTCGTCAGGGGTTGAAACACTTCTTATCCATAAATCATTATCATATTTAGACAAAGCAATCAGGTTAGTTCCATCATTGGTTAAGGATCGTACAGAATTGGCTTTTCCTATATTTTTCCAAGGGATATTAAACGGGCTGCTATCTCTTACCCAGAGAGTGTTATTTTTCTTGGTTCCATACAGTTTATTGTTAAGAAAAGTAAGACCGGTAGCTTCATAGGCAAATCCGATATTGGTCCATGGGTTGTCATTTCCATCTGCATTTCTCATCCACAGCTTATTGTTTTTATCTGTGCCATAAAGTTTGCCGTTTCCATAGGTCAGTGCGGTTACATAATAAGCCGTTCCTATCGAAACCCAGTTGGGTGCACTGTTGTTAATATCAGCCTGCCAAAGTTTGTTATCACTTGTAGCCATATAAAATTTTGTATCGGAAGAGCATATAGCAACAGCATTTTGTGCTATACCGGTTTCCTGGAAACTGATACTGAATCTTCCTTGTTTGGGATCGCCGAAGCCAGCCAGAGGAGAAGACAATATGGTAGTGTTTGGATTGATAGATTCTTTCGAAAATCCTACTAAATAGTTTTGTCCGAAAATAAAATTCTGAAGTAGAAGAAGGGGTAAGAAACTCGCAAGAATCTGTACTTTAGCTCTAGACATTGTTAATTCTCTTTTACAATTTTCTGTTCAAAAACTTCTTTATTTTCATAAGTACCCTTAAGAAGATAGATTCCCGCTGGTAAATCGGAAATGTCAATAGAGTTTATATCTGAGTAGGTTTTTAACAGCCTGTTATCCGTACTAAAGACCTGAAGAGATTTAATGGTTGTTTCTATATTAAGTTCTCCGGATGTTGGGTTAGGGTAAAATAATGATTGGCTTTTTTCAGATACCGGTTTTCCCTGAACAGATACATTATCTATAAACCAGTTATTGCCATCATCATCTTTTTTCACAAAAGCAATATAAATTTGCTTATTATCAAATTTTGAAATGTTGATCTTTTTCAGGCTGAAGTTTTTGCCAAATGATGCATCGGTATAAGATGCGACTGTTTGAAACTCATCACGATTGAGTTGGGAGTCTGTGGATATTTTTATTTCGTATTTTGTAGAATTACCGGTAAATGAGTTGTGTTGCGAAAATACTAGAAAATTACCCTTATAATTAGTTAAATCTATTTTCGGACTAATAAGCCAGTCTTCATTTAATTCACCTGAATTTTCATATCTTACAAAGAAACACTTATCAGAACCATCTTTATTCAGACTCTCTAATTGCCAATTGTTAAAATCATCTCCTGCATCGTTTTTACCTCTTAAAACGGCCCACTCTTCAGGAACTTTTGAGAGATTATAATTGTTGAAATTATCAGAAAACTGCCCGTAAAAAAAGAGCTGAATAATAGAAGACCTGTAAAAATCAATTTCATACTTGTGTGTTTTCTAGATAATATATGATTTATAATTAAAAAAAATCAAAAAAAGTGATCTCACATAAAATCAATTTTTGACCTGCGAAATTTACATTATTTTTAAATACTACAGAAAACAAATAGGAATAAATTAAAATAAAAGAATATATTTATTTTTCATTCAAATATTTGACTTATAAAGTGATATGATCAGGTTTCTTTAAAGTTGTTTCTTATATTAATAAAGTTGATAAAGAGGAGTTATTGTTTTTTAGGAAGCGGACTATGGGTGATTTTGAATTTCAGTAGAAGGCAAGTTAAGCAATCGCTCCAGATACTCATTAAAAATTTCAGGATCCAATCTGTAATCCTCATGGAAGCCTTCATAATCCTGCGGATAAATATAGAAATAAAGGTCAAAGCCTGCTTGTTTGGCCAAGGTAGAAAAGATCGCAAAATCCCCCATACGGAACTGAACCAGCTCAGTCCTTTGGCTCCTTCATTGGCGAATAATACATTTGTCCAGGCTGCACCGCTTGGGCCAATAATATATTCGGCATTGTTGACCAGATAGATTTGCTCATGAATGTTCAGATCTTCAAAAAAGACCTCTTCAAAACCATGCTTTTGGACCAATGCCAGAATTTCTTCTTCATTATATTTTCTATACTGGGATCTTCTGGAAATAAAGATTCTTTTAACAGGCTGAATGCGGACTTTAGCAAGATCCAGATTGTCAAAGGCTGTTTTCCGGAGATATTGAAGCGACGATTTAGACAGTTTGGTAAATCCGGCTTCGTAGGTCATTCCCGGCATAATATTCGGGACTGCATAATTGTTGCTGGTGATATGCCAAAGCTTTTTAAAGCGGTAATAATTTTTTTCGTGGCTGAGGAATACAATTTTATAATCCCTCAAAAAGAACATAAGCAGGTCCTTCAGGTTTTCAACCTTCTGCACATCTTCATCTATAACGATAAGCTTATTTTTAGCATCAGGAATATGTTTGAAATACTCAAATTTTGAAAGGATATCTACCAGAAAATGATAATAATTGAAAGTAAACGTTCCACCCATGAAAATAGCTTCCTCATCATAATAAACCTCTTTATAGTTCTTCACCTTGGCCAGAGTCATCGAATGCTGCAAAAGATTGTTGGTATTGTAGACATACGTGATCCTGTCGTCGTCATGCCATCTTTCATAGTAGATCTTCTCTTTTTTAAGATCTAAAAAATAGGTAGAATTCGGGATACAGAGAACATTCTGAAGGGCAAAAATCTCTATGGGGTTTTTAGGAGCTTTTATAGAAGCCTGAGTAATAGTATCAAATGTTTTAGGCAGAAACAATTCTGACTCTTCTTTGTCACTGATCGTAATTCTCTCCGTACAGTTTTCAGAAGGGATAGAATCCAGCGGTAAAAAATCCGTGACAAGTCTTTTGGCTTTCCTGAAAAAAGACTTGATATAATATTTTTTTCTAAGTGCTTTAAGCTGCTTTTCTAAATGTTCAATTTGTTCCTTCGCATTCATATTCTAAAACTTAGGATAAACTAAGAAATACGGTCATTATTTCCGGCAAGTATAAATTGTATTCTATAAAATACCGTTATAATAACTCAGGGTTTCATCTGCCATCTTATCAATACCGAATTGTGATTCTATTAATTTACGGGCATTTACTGAAATCCTGTTTCTCAGCTCATCGTCTTCAAAAATAAGACTTATCTTTTCGTGGAAGTGATCTTCCCCGGCAATCAGACCATTTACATGTTCCTCTATAATTTCTTTAAAGGAATCTATTGCAGAACACACCACAGATTTCTGCATAGCCATTACCTCAAGCAAAGATAAGCTAAAATTTTCACCTTTGGAGGGGAAGCAAACAACCTCTGCTTGGCCAATAAGCTCCACAATTTCCACGCCTGGTTTGTTTCCGTAAAAATGAATTGAATCCCTGGTTTCCGGATCCTGTATGTTTTCGGTTATATAATCGGGGTAGTGGTTGGGTTTTCCAATAAAATGGAGCGATGCTTCGGGATATTTTTTTCTTAGTTTAATAAATGCATTAATTAGGGTTTCCGCACCTTTCTCGTAGGATACATTGCCTAAATAGAAAACAGATTGCCGAATTACCTCTGCATTCCCGGAAGGTTTGTAGAACTTTTCATCAATACCATTGTAGATGAGTTTGGGGTTTTTAATATCGAAAAGGCTTTTATTGATCGTCTCATTGTACTTGGATATCACAATGATGTTTTTCGAGCTTTTAAAGGCCTCCTTTTCACAGAAAACTCGTCCTTTATGAACTTTTTTATATCCGAAATACTTTTCCAGAACAGACCAGGAACCGTGGCATCTGATCACATAAGGAATTCCTTTGGGAATAGAAAGTGCCAGACCGTCGAAGTCATGGGTTTCTGCGATGTCAAAATGAAGATTATTTTTTCTGATCCAGGCACTTATTTTCTCCGAAATTATTTTTTTCTCCGACAGATAGGTTTTAAAATGAATTTTTTCAAGAGCCTTTATTTTTCCGGTAGCCGATCTTAGCAGCTCAAGAAGAGGATTAGCTTTAAAAATATCTTTTATGGAATGGATCTTTATACCATTCTCTTCTATATCAAATTCATGTTTTGAGATCAGGAAAACATGCACCGAAATACCTCTCCTGACAAGCTCTGCGCACAAATTCTTATAAAAAACACCTGTACCGCCTACTTTGGGAGTTCGGGAAGACTGGTATTCCCGGGTTACAATAAGTACATTTTTTATTTCTGTCATGGATTCAGTTTAAATACGGTATTCACCCAATGGTCAAGCGTATACTTGTTATAAACTTCTTCAGGCAGTTTTTCGTATGGCGTATTGAAAAAATCTTTGCTTACATTTCGGAAATTTTTATCCAGAACCAGGATATTATTAGGATTGTAAAAATCATACGTTTTGATTGTAGGATTGTCCGTGATGATTTTCTTTTCCAGCGCCATAGCTTCAAATATCCTGAAGCTGAGCCCGGTCTGGTTCGCACGCATCAGATCAAGAATCACTTTGGTATTCTTGTAATATTCAGGCAGTGCATGATGAGGTATTTTTTTCTTCCGAACTTTAAAATATCGATGTTTTTGGGATCAATGATCTGGTTCAGTTTGTTTTTCCAGCCTTTTTTGCCTACCATGTAGACCTCAAATTTTATTTTCAGAGGAAGCAATCTGTTGATCAAAAGATTCAAAGCAGAGAGCCTTTTTTTATCATAGGATGTAATGTAGAACAGATCCAGCTTGGGATGTTGTTTTTCGGCAGGAATATGGTCGAGGTAATTATAATTGGTGATCTTTTCGAAACCGAAATTTTTCACATCATTATCATCAAAAGAAAATATAGTATCAAAATGATGAAGGTGAGTTGCGGGGTTTCTCGCCATGCTGTCATAAAGATAGGCAATATTCCGGTCCGTGTATTCCCTGATCTTCTTATGGATGTTTTCCTCAATAGCTTCAGGATTGATGACCAGGATCTGATCCTGTTTGCCGATTTTTTCCAGAGATTCCAGTATGAAACTTTGTCTTTTGTGATATTTCGGGTTTTTGCCCAGAAAAATCTTGCTGAAAGTGTTTTTTATACGCTCACCAGTGTTTTTATGGGTAAAGGCTCCGATGTTGATATGGCATGCCTCAATGCCTTTATCACTCAGTTTTTCCACTATGTGTTCATCATAATGCCAGAAATCGAAGCTGATTAAACAAATTTTCATACTGCAAAAATAAAAATTTCATAATTAAATTTATATTTTTGATGAAAACCCTGAGCGGAATGCAAAAGAAAATTCTTATTGATGCCGAAAGATTAAAGTACCCGAAGTCGGGAATTGCCAACGTATGTGTTTCA
Organism: Chryseobacterium sp. GTID13; assembly: GCF_056172655.1. NCBI lineage: Bacteria > Pseudomonadati > Bacteroidota > Flavobacteriia > Flavobacteriales > Weeksellaceae > Chryseobacterium > Chryseobacterium sp. GTID13. Next base: position 521,900 of record NZ_JAOCMB010000006.1, on the reverse strand, counting down.
TTAATAAAGGGTCTGGACGAAAAAGCCTCTGGTTTTGACTATACTTTTTACGGTCCGAAAAAAATATTCCACAGACAAAAAAAAGTTTAATATTATCGGCTGGAAGTTCTGGCAAAAGAAATTTCCGGTCAATATCAGGCTTTTTTCACTAATTCATACCACTCATCAGCTTTCTGAATATTTTCATACTATAAAGAAAGGGCAGAAGAAAGTGGTGACGCTCCATGATCTTAATTTCTTACACGATAACAGCTCAGAACAGAAAGTAAATAAAAGCAAGAAGCTTGTTCAGAAGAATATCGGGAATGCGGATGCAATAGTCTGCATTTCAGAGTTTGTGAAGGATGATTTTCTTAAAAACAAGAAACTTTTCAAGCTGAAAAACGATGTTAAAATTGAAGTGATCTATAACGGGCTCATTTTTCCTGAAAATACAGGATTCAGTTCCCGCAGCAATTACAGTTTCATCGGTAAGAAATATATTCTGAATATCGGGGTCCTTTTTCCAAAAAAGAACCAGGAAGTGCTCCTGGATCTTATCTCAAAAAACGACAGAGATCTTGTACTGATCACTTCCTCTGTAAAATCTGCCTACAAAGAACAGTTTTTGGAAAAAATCAAAACACTCGGGCTGGAGGGGAGAGTGCATATTTTAGAAAATGTAGATAATAATGAAAAATATTTCCTTCTGGAACATTGTGAGTCCTACTGTCATCCTTCACTGGCAGAAGGCTTTGGAATTCCGCCTGTAGAAGCCATGTACTTTGGGAAGCCTGTTTTTCTAAGTAAGTTAACGAGTCTTCCAGAAATTGGAGGAGACCTGGCTTTCTATTTTGATGATTTTTCGGCAGAACATATGCAGCAGGTTTATGCATCGGGAATGCAGATTTATGGCTCCGGAAAAGAGGAATACGCCTCAAAATTAAAAGGCAGGGCAATAAAATTCGGGTATATTGAAATGGTAGCTGCTTATGAAAAGCTTTACAGCGGGCTGCTGACTTAGAATTTGATTTTTCCGAGTCTCAGTTTCCACTTAAATACATTGAAACTGTCGCCTCCTTTGATATCGATCCTTTTGATCTCAAATTTATTTTTCCACGGATAATAGGCAATATTGTTGCCGATGCGTACTGCAGAAGTAATTCCTGCATTTTCGAGGATAGAGAAAAATTCTTTTTTCTGCTTACCTTTTTGGGAAACTTACCATACGGATACGCGAGTACCTTTGTAAAGGGAATAGCTTTTTCCTCCAGGGTACGGATATTTTTATGAAGATCATCTGCCGCTTCCTGTAAGGAGATTTGAGAATAATTCCTGTGGGCATGGCTGTGCAGGGCTATTTCAACCAGTTCGGGATTAAGGGATTTAATCTCGTCAAAGGTCATCAACTGGCGGTTTTCTTCTTTTTCACTTTTCTCGATAAGCTCGGTTGGAACGAAGATGGTGGCTTTCAGTTTATATTTTTCCAGTAATGGAATAAGGTATTGAAGATTATTGAGATAACCGTCATCAAATGTCAGGATAAGCTTATGTTTCAGCTGGCTGCTGGTATTCAGGTCGTTAAAAAATAAAGTGTTGTAATTGCTTTTAATGTATTTAAACTGACTTTCAAGGTTTTCTGCTGATACAGTAAGGAGATCTCTGCCCGGAATTTCTTTCTCCGGCAGTACTTTATGATACATGAGAATACGAACACTTTCTGTTTTTGAAAATCCTAGCGTCCTTTTGATGAATCTAAGCATGGTTATCTGAATTTTATAAAACGCAGGTTCTATAACGATCTTACGGCTTATAATAATTCCAATGTTTTAATTGAATGACTGATTTTATGTTGATAAGTCTACAAAAAAAGAGATCTGTTACAACCTTCAAAAATAATTAAATATCAGATGCATAAGCTTAAAAAAAATTAAAATAATGTTTAAGCCTGTGAATATGCCTGTGCTGAGAATTAAAAATTAGCCGGAAGCTCTACAGTCCGGCTATTGTATTTAAATAGATTAATTATTTGAGTCTGAGAATCTCATTGATTTTTATGTACTTCAGGAAAGTGTAAAATGCTCCGGTTATGGAAATATAAAATCCTGCAACGCCGTCGAGAAAGCCAAACTTGAAAAAATACGTTTTCATGAAATCAAAAAAAGGCGAAAAGATAATCTTAAAAAGAGATACCGATTTCCCGTTGGAAACTTTTTTTCAGCCATCAGCTGTGTATAGCTGTTGATTTTTTCAATATGATGGGCAATACTTTTATAGGTGTAATGATCGATATTTCCGGGCAATTTTCCCTTTTTATCCTTTGTTATAAAGCACTCATGGACCAGGTCGTCGGTGTATTTTCCATGTCCTTTTTTGAAAAACCTTTCTCTCCATACGTTTCCCCAACCGCCATACTTGATGGTTTTTTTCAGCAGGATATTGTTGAAGTGGATCTCATAAACATTATAAGGAGGGTTAGGATTGTTCAATATTTCCTTAATGGCATCTACTGCCTTCAGGTCCGGAACCTCATCAGAATCAAGGAACAGGATCCATTCTCCCGAAGCTTCAGACAAGGTATAGTTTTTCTGGCAGCCGAAGCCGAGAAATTTTTTTGAATAAATTTTACCTTTGGAAACCCGGTGCAGATTTCTTCGGTTTTGTCTGTGGAAAAAGAATCAACGACAATAATCTCATCGGCTATCTCATAGATGCTCCTGATACTTTTCTCAATGATTCTTTCCCCATTTAAAACAATATAACAGACTGATAACTTCATTAATGAAATTCTGTAATAGTTTTTTCAATGATTTTGACGCAGTCTAACAGCTGCTCTTCTGTAATCACCAAAGGAGGTGCCAATCTGATGATATTTCCGTGGGTAGGCTTCGCAAGAAGGCCGTTTTCTTTTAGCTTTAAGCATAAGTCCCATGCTGTAGAGCTGTCCGGAGTATCATTAATTAAGATAGCATTTAAAAGACCTTTTCCTCTTACTTTGGTAATCAGGTTGCTTTTGCCAATTATTTTTTCAATTTCAGTTCTGAAAAGCTTGCCCAGCTCTTCTGCTCTTTCAGATAATTTTTCATCTTCAACTACATCCAGAGCCGCCACTGCGACTGCACAGGCAATTGGATTTCCTCCGAATGTAGAACCATGTTGTCCCGGTTTGATCACATTCATGATATTGTCATTGGCCAATACCGCGGATACGGGATACATTCCTCCTGAAAGGGCTTTCCCTAAGATCAGGATATCAGGCTGCACGTTCTCGTGATGGCAGGCAATCAGCTGTCCTGTTCTCGCAATACCGGTCTGAACTTCATCTGCGATAAACAGTACGTTATGCTTTCTGCAAAGTTCAGATGCATTTTTAAGGAAACCTTCGTCCGGAACGTAAACACCGGCTTCACCCTGAATAGGTTCTACCAGGAATGCGGCAATATTTCCTGCCTCTCTGTTCAGTACTTCTTCCAGTGCGGCAATATCGTTGTAAGGAATTTTTATAAATCCGGGTGTAAAAGGCCCGTAATTCTGATTGGCATCAGGATCATTGGAGAAAGAAACAATAGTAGTGGTTCTTCCGTGGAAATTGTTTTCGCAAACGATGATTTTGGCTGCGTTTTCTGAAATTCCTTTTACTTCATAGCTCCATTTTCTGGCTAATTTTACGGCAGTTTCCACTGCTTCGGCTCCGGAATTCATAGGAAGTACCTTGTCAAATCCGAAAAGAGTAGTGATTTTCTGTTCATATTCTCCCAGTTTTGAATTGTAAAAAGCTCTTGAAGTAAGGGCCAGTTTCTTAGCCTGTTCTACCAGCGCTGATACAATTCTGGGATGAGAATGTCCCTGATTCACAGCAGAGTAAGCGGAAAGGAAATCATAATATTTTTTGCCTTCCACATCCCATACAAAAACACCTTCTCCACGGTCCAGAACTACTGGAAGAGGATGATAGTTGTGCGCTCCGTACTGGTCTTCAAGGTCAATAAAATACTGTGAGTTTTTTGCTGTTGCTGCTGTTGACATATGTTTTGGTTTTTGACAAATTTAAGCATTATTAATGAGATGCATGAACAAAAACATAATAGGGTACGGGGAAGTATTTAAAGTGTATTTTAGGGGCGGATTGGCACGTTTTAGAAAATATTTCTTTTCCTCATGAGGTAGGATAGGTTTTCTATCTTTCAGGATAGCTTTTGAATAATACATAATAGTTATTGCAGCCAAAAAAAGACAGAACAGTATCCCGCAATCTGGGTACCATTCTGTCTGTTGTTATTTTCCTGATATAGAATTACAATCTTAAGATGAAGGCCATTCTCCTCTGTATGAAGAATTACCAAGATCAATTTGTTCTGCACTCACAACAAAAGTGATGTACATGCTGTTATCATCTACTGCGTCGAAATCTACTTCATGCTGGATTACATATCCGTTTTCCCATTTCAAAGTAGTCAGTGTTCCTTCTTCGTGAGACTTATTGAAGGTAACTTCTCCGGTTGTAGGCTTGTATTTTCCGTTAAGAAGACTTTCCAGAATGTCTGATTTTTCTGTAGCTTCCACTGTAATTTTGATGAGTGCATTGGAAGGATCTGATGCTACTCTTCCTGATACATCTGTAGAACGGGATACACTGTAGTTAAGCTTTAGTAACTTTTGTCCCTCACCGCCGTTGAATTTTAAAATTCCTCTTGAATTTCTTTCTGCCATGATTAGTAAATTTTAATTGTTAATATTTTGTGATTTGTTGTTTATATCACCAAAAATAGAAGTAATTAAATTATCAGGAAAAATTTTTTGGAAAAATTTTAAAAAGTGTAGTAATTCTTCGACTAACAATTGTTAGGCTAACTATTGATTGGTAATCAGTGGCTTATAAAATCTAGTATTAAGAAATGTTTAACTTCCGATGAGCAGGGAGATTCAACGTTTTTATAAAGCTTAGCCTGATTTGGAATAAAAAAACTGCCCCGGATGAGGCAGTTTAAAATGTATCTGTAAATAATCTTAGTGATTATCATATTTTCTGTCCATTACAAAATCCTCCATGAATTTTGTTGTATAGTTCCCTGACAGATAATCTTCATTATCCATCAGCTGTCTATGGAAAGGTATCGTTGTTTTTACACCTTCGATATAGAATTCTTCCAGTGCGCGTCTCATTTTAGCGATAGCTTCCTCACGGGTCTGAGCCGTAGTGATAAGCTTGGCGATCATAGAGTCATAATTGGAAGGAATTGTATATCCTGAATAAACGTGAGTGTCCACTCTGATCCCGTGTCCGCCAGGAATATTTAATCCTGTGATTTTTCCCGGAGACGGTCTGAAATCAGCATAAGGATCTTCAGCATTGATTCTGCACTCGATTGAGTGTAATTTCGGGTAATAGTTGATTCCGGAAATAGGAGTTCCTGCTGCAAGAAGAATCTGTTCTCTGATCAGGTCATAATCGATTACCTGCTCGGTAATAGGGTGCTCTACCTGGATTCTTGTATTCATTTCCATGAAATAGAAATTTCTGTGCTTGTCTACAAGGAATTCAATAGTTCCCACACCTTCGTATCCAATGAATTCAGCAGCTTTCACGGCAGCTTCACCCATTTTCTCACGAAGCTCGTCAGTCATGAAAGGAGAAGGGGTTTCTTCAGTCAGTTTCTGGTTTCTTCTCTGTACAGAGCAGTCTCTTTCAGAAAGGTGACATGCTTTTCCGTACTGGTCACCGGCTACCTGAATTTCAATGTGTCTTGGCTCTTCAATCAGCTTTTCCATATACATTCCTCCATTTCCGAAGGCTGCTACCGCTTCCTGAATGGCAGATTCCCAGTGATCTTTAAGGTCCTCGGCTTTCCATACGGCTCTCATCCCTTTTCCACCACCACCGGCAGTAGCTTTAATCATGACAGGATAGCCTGTTTCTTCAGCTACTTTTACAGCATGCTCGTAAGATTCGATCAGTCCGTCGGAACCTGGTACACATGGTACTCCTGCAGCCTTCATTGTCGCTTTGGCGTTGGCTTTATCACCCATTCTTTCGATCTGCTCAGGAGAAGCACCAATGAACTTGATGTTGTTTTTCTGACAGATTCTGGAGAAGTTGGCATTTTCAGATAAAAATCCGTAACCTGGATGGATAGCATCGGCATTGGTAATTTCTGCTGCTGCTATAATATTGGAGATTTTAAGATAGGAGTCTTTGCTCATTGCAGGCCCTATACAAACTGCCTCATCAGCAAATCTTACGTGGAGACTGTCTTTGTCTGCAGTAGAGTATACGGCAACAGTTTTGATCCCCATTTCTTTGCAGGTACGCAAAATACGCATTGCAATTTCGCCACGGTTGGCTATTAATATTTTTTTGAACATCTTCTTCAATTTGAAAATTAGATAATTTGAAAATTAGATAATGTTATTTTGAATGCAGAATTAAGTCTAACATCTAATGTCTAACATCTAACTTCTAAATTAAGATGGATCTACTAAGAATAAAGGCTGGTCGTATTCTACCGGTGTAGCATCGTCTACTAAAATCTTCACGATTTTTCCGCTGATTTCAGAATCGATCTGGTTGAATAACTTCATTGCTTCGATTACGCAAACTACTTTTCCTACGGAAATTTCGTCACCTACGTTTACGAATACATCTTTATCCGGAGATGGTTTTCTGTAGAAAGTACCGATCATTGGAGATTTGATAGCCACATATTTGCTGTCATCTGATGCTGCCTCCGCTTTTTCAGTGGAAACTGCTGCCGGAGATGCTACTGCAGCTGGAGCTGGAGCTGCTGCAGCCTGAGGAGCTGTGTGGTACACTGCTGGCTGTGCATAAACAGCATCGCTACCTGCTAATGGAGTTTTAATGGTGATTTCGAAATCTTTAGTTTTGTATTTTACTTCTGAAACTTCAGCTTTAGATACAAACTTAATAAGATTTTGTATGTCTTTAATGTCCATAAAATTGATATTTGATTTTGTCCCAAAGATACCAAAAAAACATAAAAAACAACAAAAAACCGCCTAATTTTATCAAAATTGGGCGGTTTTTGTATTAAAATGAGGCTTTTTCAGTGAAAAGCGACTCTTAGTTTTCTTCTGTAGTTGCTACTTCTTTTTCCAATACTACTTTACCTCTGTAGTAAAGTTTTCCTTCATGCCAGTGAGCTCTGTGGTAAAGGTGAAGTTCACCAGTTGTTGCATCTTTCGCTAATTGAGGAACTACTGCTTTATAATGAGTTCTTCTCTTATCTCTTCTTGTGGACGACTGTCTTCTCTTAGGATGTGCCATTTTGAATAACTTTTTTAATTGATGAGCGATGAGATTCATCATCTCATCATATTTAAATTATTTTATTTAATTATTGTCTTTTAATTTTCTCAACGCGTCCCATCGGGGATCACTGTCATGCTCTTCCTCTTCGGATTCTTCAATATCTTTCGGACTGAACCTGTTTAGAATTTCCAGATCTTCATCGCTTACATTCGGTGAAATTTTTTTCATCGGTATAGAAAGCTGTACATTTTCGTAAATCAGCTGAGCTACATTGAATGCATGGTCTGAAGCCGGTATCGTAATGACGTCTTCATTGCTGTCGTCATATTCTTCACCAAAATTCACCAAAATTTTGATCTCGTTTTCAATAGGATAGTCGAATTCATCATTTGTGATATCACAAACAAGGACTACTGTCCCATGTACCTTGATCTCAAATTCTAAAAATGTAGTATGCTTTTCAAGAAAAACATCTGCAGTTATATTAGGATTTGTAAATTCCTGTTCAGTGTCAAATAATTGAAAGAACGTTTTATCTATCTCAAATTTGAACACGTGCTTCCCGTTTTTGAGTCCGGAAAAGCTTACGTCATAGTTTCTTAACTTGTCCATAAAATGAGTGTGCAAAAATATGCAATTTTTTTATAATAACAAATAAAATCCATAACAAATTAATTTAAAATTTGTTTTAACCGATTATCCTTCATTTTCATCCGGCAGATCTTCATCCACTCCGTTGTCAACGGCCATCTTTCTTGGCTGCATACGGTTGGTCATCAGGTCGTTATATTCGCTTCTGTTTCTGAATATTTTAATAGCTGTGAAGATAGCCTCCGTAAAACTCTGCTCATCGGCAATGTTTTTTCCTGCAATATCATAAGCCACTCCATGGTCCGGAGAAGTTCTGATGAAAGGAAGTCCTGCCGTGTAATTCACTCCTTCTTCATAGGCCAGGGTTTTAAACGGTGCAAGCCCCTGATCATGGTACATAGCTAAAACAGCATCGAAGCTTTTATATTTATTAGGCTGGAAAAAACTGTCCGCAGGATAAGGTCCGAAAGCCAGTATTCCGTTGTCGGATAGCTCCTTTATTGCCGGTTCTATAATTTCTATTTCTTCTTTTCCGATTACGCCTCCGTCGCCTGCATGAGGATTTAGTCCCAATACGGCAATTTTCGGTTTCTGTACACAGAAGTCCTCAATTAAAGTTTGATTCAAAGCTCTGATCTGCTTCTTGATTTTCTCCTTGGAAATGTTTTCTGCTACGCTGGCAATCGGGATATGGTGGGTAGAAACAGCTACTTTAAGATCTTCCGTAACCAGGAACATAAGCCCTTTCTTACTGAATTTTTCTTCAAAATATCCTGTATGCCCGGCATGTTTAAAGCCCATTTTTACCATTTCATCCTTATTAATAGGTGCGGTAACAAGAACATCAATGTCACCCTTCATTAGAGCCTCGGTAGCAGCTTCCAGGGAATCAATCGCCATTTTGGTTGATTCCTCCGTAGGAACTCCCAGTTCTACGTTCACATTGTCTTTGGTAAGGTTTACCATATTCAGTTTTCCTGCCTGTGCCTGCGATGCTTCATTGATGTAGTTGAAGTTCAGATTAAGCTTGAAAATATTTTTCTGGAAGGTGAATAACTTTCCCGAGCCAAAAATCACCGGAGTGAAAAAATCCGTAATGGTTTTGTCACTCAGGGACTTCATGATGATCTCCGGACCGATGCCGTTAAAATCACCGATTGAAATTCCTACTCGTACTTTATGGTTTTTTGGGCTCATTTTGATTATCTTTGAAGATTATAATTTACAAATTTAGCAAAAAATAATATGTTCACAGGAATTATTGAAGCAGTTGGCGTTATTGAAAAGATTGAAGAAAAAGGAAGCAACATAGATTTTACATTAACATGCCCTTTTACGAATGAGCTGAAAATAGATCAAAGCCTTGCCCATAACGGATGCTGTCTTACGGTTGTTGAAATCAAGGGAGATCAGTATGTGGTAACGGCAATCAACGAAACTCTGGAAAAAACCAATCTTGGAAAATGGGAAGTAGGTACTGTGGTCAATCTTGAACGATGTATGAAGATGGACGGAAGACTGGACGGGCATATCGTGCAGGGACATGTCGATAAAACAGGTGAAGTGGCAGGCATTGAGAATAAGGACGGAAGCTATTTTATTACAATTAAATATGAAGACGCCGGAAGTTTCGTAACGGTTCCTCAAGGTTCCATTACAGTGAACGGGATAAGCCTTACCGTAGCAAAAAGCGAGGATACGCAGTTTTCTGTAGCTATTATTCCTTATACCTGGGAGTTTACCAATATGCAGCATCTTAAAATCGGAGATAAAGTTAATTTAGAATTTGACATTATTGGTAAGTATATTGCTAGGTTAATTAAAAAGTAGGATGCCAATAAGTAAATATAAAGGGTACAGTTTAAGAAACCGGGTGTTTTTCGGTTTTCTGCTCGTATGTTTTTTAAGTGTTGTCGCTACATCGCTGGTTCCCTATTTCGTTTTAAGGAATAATTCCCTGCAGCAAAGTAATATTGATATGCAGGAGAAAACTAATGCAGTGATGACTTATCTTAACTATGCGGTGAGCCGAACCCTCGTGGAGACCAAAGATCTTCCACAGGTATTGGGTAATAGTATTTTTGAGATAGCAGATATCAACAAGCATGATATTGTAATCTACGACCTGAAGGGAAATTACCTCCTCTCCAATAAGGATGAAAGTCTTATTGACCAGAAAACCATACCGGTCAATATTGTTAATAAAATTCTTGCCACTGATTCCAGGGTAGATATTAAAGGGTATGACAAATCCAAAGATGCGGAACGTACTTCCTCTTACCTTCTTTTGAAAAACAATGAGCTTGCACCTATAGGAATTGTATATATTCCTTTATATCATAATGAATCTGCCTATCTGGATGTTCTTCACCAGTACGTAAAATATATTCTCCTGGTAGATATTTTCCTCATTCTTTTCAGTATCTGGATTAGCTGGGTAACGTCTAACAGTTTAGCGAAAAATATCACCAAATTTTCTGATATGATTACCCGTATTACTTTATTTGAAAATGAAATGCGTCCTATCAGATATTACAAGAATGATGAGCTTAACGCGCTGGCAAGAGCGTACAACAGGATGATCCTCCAGATCCAGGACCAGAAGGAGAGGTTGCGTTTCAAAGCGTCTGAAGAAGCCTGGAGGGAAATGGCAAAGCAGGTAGCTCATGAGGTTAAAAACCCTCTGACTCCGATGAAGCTGACCATCCAGAACTTTGAAAGAAAATTTGATCCTGAAGATCCGAACATAAGGGAACGGGTAAAACTGATGAGCAAAACAATGGTAGACCAGATTGACCTGATTGCCACTGTTGCTTCTGCTTTCTCAGAATTTGCAAAGCTTCCTGAAAAAAATAACGAGGTCATCAATCTGAATACGGAAGTTGAAGATATTCTGCGTGTTTTCAACGATGACAGTATTTTTATGCATTCCAATAAGTCGAATATTATGATCAATATGGACAGGATTTACCTTTCCAGGATCATTACCAACCTTGTGACCAATGCAAAACAGGCACAGAGTGACGAACGTAAACTGATCATCAATGTAGATGTGGAACAGCATCAGAGAAGAGTAATGATTTCCGTGCAGGATAACGGGATCGGAATTCCTGAAAATATGTATGAGAGAATATTCGAGCCTAATTTTACCTCTAAAAACAGCGGAATGGGGCTTGGGCTTTCTATGGTACGGAAAATGATAGAAGATTACAAGGGAGAGATCACTGTAAGATCTGAAGTGGGAAAAGGATCTACATTTACTATCACGCTGCCTACCAATTTATAGTGAAGCCTTTTAGATTTAAACATTTTGAAATTCAGCAGTCAAAAGATGTTTTCCGTGTGGGAACTGACGGGGTACTGCTGGGTGTTCTGGCTGATGCTGAAAATGCTTCGGAAGTTTTGGAAATAGGAACCGGTACCGGCCTTATTTCATTAATGCTTGCCCAAAGAAACCCAAACGCCTTTTTCCTTGGACTCGACATCAATGAAGAAGCAGCTTTACTTACCAAAACAAACTTTGAACATTCTCCTTTTCATTCAAGGCTGAAAAATATTCATCAGGATCTTAAAACCTTTGAAACAGAAAAGAAATTTGATCTTATTGTTTCGAATCCGCCCTATTTTGAAGAATCTTCTTCTGATAAAGATAAATTGGCCCGCCAAACTGTTGAGCTGAATTTTAAGCAGCTTATCGAAGCCTCTGTAAACTTACTATCTGAACAAGGTATTCTATCGGTTATTATTCCTGCGGAAGCTGGAAACGGCTTTGTTGAAACGGCTTTGAAACACCGGTTATTTTTAAAACGAAAAATTAATATTAAAGGGATAGAAGGCTCAAAAACGAAAAGACTAGTTCTTGAGTTTTCCTTTACAGAAGGAATGGTTAATGAGTCTGATTTCGTGATAGAAAAAAGTCCGAGACAATACTCGGACCCCTATCTTGAACTCACTAAAGAGTTTCATGTCTTTAAAAATCAGCATTAAAAGATTCTGAATTTTTTAATCTTTTAATCCTTCAATCTTTTACTCAAATAATTCTGCAGTATCCAACACAGATACTTTTCCATCCTCACATCTGATTGCTTCGCCAGGGAAGTTCTGGATCATATGATAATCATGCGTTGCCATTACCACAGCAGCTCCGTTTTCAAGGGCTACCTGCTTCAGAAGGGTCATGATCTCGTTGGAAGTTTCAGGGTCAAGGTTTCCTGTAGGTTCATCGGCAAGGATAAGATCCGGGTGGTTCAGTAAAGCTCTTGCGATAGCGATACGCTGTTGCTCGCCTCCGGAAAGCTCATGCGGCATCTTGTGCTTTTTGCTTTTCATGTTTACGCTTCCTAAAACCTCATTAATACGGTCTTCCATTTTTACTTTATCGTTCCAGCCGGTTGCCTCAAGAACGAATCTTAGGTTTTTCTCAACCGTTCTGTCGGAAAGAAGCTGGAAGTCCTGGAATACAATGCCTAGTTTTCTTCTCAGGTTAGGAATATCGGAAGGTTTAAGCTTCGCCAGTTCAAAACCTACTACAGATCCGTGTCCTGATGCTAAAGGAATGTGTCCGTAAAGGGTTTTCAGAAGAGAACTTTTTCCGGAACCTGTTTTTCCGATAAGGTAGCAGAACCTGCCTTTTTTAATGTTAAGGTTAACATCAGAAAGTACAGTGAAGTTTTTTTGCGCAATTTTTGCGTGCTGTAAGCTTATAATATTATCTCCGGAGATATTTGTATGCGGCATAATTCAGTTTTATGTTGCTATTTCTAACCTGTTTTTTCAGAGCTTAAAAATAGAAAAAAGAAGCTTAAGAACCTTAAACTTTAGGAAATTTTAACAACAAAAAATGCCTGAAAAACTACTTTTCAAGCATGATTTGTATATGATAATCCGAGATATTATCTCTTAGCGCGGGATGCACTAACAGTTAAACTCTTTCTGCCTTTAGCTCTTCTTGCTGCCAAAACTCTTCTTCCATTTGGCGTAGACATTCTTTCTCTGAAACCGTGTTTGTTTCTTTTCTTTCTTTCTGATGGCTGGAATGTTCTTTTACTCATTACTATATATTTAAATCGTAATTAATCTATTAATTTTCAGGTTGCAAAGATATAGAAATTTTTAAAAGTTACAAACTTTACTTATCTTTTTTTAGAAATTATTTGAAATGTTTTTCATTCCTGTTTTTATAAGCTGTACCTGAAAACGAAATCCGGTGTAAATAAATAATATGTAGCTCATTTATTTAAAAGCTCTATCTTTGAAAACTCAAATTTAAAGAAAAATAAACACACGATGTTTACACCAGCAGAACTTTTAGATATCAATACATTACTTACGCCTGAAAACAAGATCGTTATCCTCACCCATTACAATCCGGACGGGGATGCTATAGGTTCCAGCCTGGGGCTGAAACATTATCTGGCTGCGAAAGGTATTCCTGCGGAAGTAATTGTACCCAACGATTTTCCGAAATTCCTGAAATGGATGCCGGAATCTAAAAAGGTGATCATCGGTGAATATAAAAGAAAATATGCTTTCGACCTGATCAGCGGAGCAGATGTGATCTTCTGTCTTGATTTTAATTCTCCTTCAAGAATAGGATTGTTGGGTGAATGGCTGACAAGATCAAAGGCTAAGAAAATTCTTATCGACCATCATCAGCAGCCTGAAAAATTCGATTTTGTTTATTCTGATACTGTAATTCCTGCCACTTCACAGATGATTTATCATTTCATAGAAGCGATGGAGGACGAAAAGCTGGTCAACCAGAATATTGCAGAATGTCTTTACACTGGGATTATGACGGATACAGGCGGCTTCCGTTTCCGTTCCACAAGCGCAACCACCCACAGGATTATTGCCCACTTAATTGAAAATGGTGCTGATCCTTCCGTGATCACTTCCAATACATGGGATACCAATACGGTTTCCCGTCTTCATCTTCTTGCTCTCGTGCTGGGAAGAATAGAAGTGGTGGATGATGGTAAGGTGGCTATTTTGTCTCTTACAAGAAACGAACTGAAAGAATTTGGTTTCCAGAAAGGGGATACGGAAGGCTTCGTGAACTACGGGCTAAGTATTGGCGGCGTAAAGATGGCAGCTTTCTTTATGGAGGATCTTTATGAAGATTTTATTAAAATTTCCTTCAGGAGCAAAGACGATGTGGATGTGAACCAGTTTTCCAGAAAATATTTTAACGGCGGCGGCCACATCAATGCAGCGGGAGGAAAATCTGATGAATCTCTGGCAGATACTATTGAAACATTTAAGAGAAAACTTGAGCAGGAAGAGCTGTAAGAAGGCGAAAAGGCAAAATTGTAAAAAGGCAAAATGTAATTTGTAGTTTCTGATACACTCAGACTCTAAAACACTTATACACTCAAACCTTTTGTGTAGCCTTTGCTCTCGAGTTCTTCGCACGTATACTCGTAAACCTCCTGGAACATGACATCCAGGTTCTTCTTGCTGAATAAGCTGAACTTCGTCATTTTAGGGGGTCTAAAAAAATATCACAGGATTTAACCTTTGAATAAACCGATTTCGCGATGGCCAAATGGAGAATCCGGTCGAATTCCTTCATAAGGCTCATTTTTTTTAATTCATCATAGCTTATAGAGTTGACGTGGGAAGCGATCAGAAAGTCACATTTATCAATAATAGGTTCTATAGGAAGGTTGTCTAAGACGCCTCCGTCGACATATATTTTTTCTCCCATTCTTACAGGCGGCAGAACGAAGGGAACGCTTGATGAAGCTAAAAGAGGGCTGAAAAGTTCTCCTTCCGAAAAGAAATCTACAATTCCGTGGGTCATTTCCGTAGCAGTTACATAAACAGGAATTTTTAAGATTCTGAAATCATTCTCAGGAAAATGATCATTGAACAGTTTTAAGATAAAATTGGAGCTGAAAATGCCATTCTTGGAAAGCTTAAGATAGGATCTTGAAAAGAAGGTAGTATACTTTACAATATCCATCATCTCATCCGGTGATTTTCCGAAAGAATAAAATGCTCCCACAATAGAGCCGGCGCTGGTCCCTGAAATAATATGCGGTTTCAGATTGTATTCTTCCAGTGCCTTCAGTACTGCGATATGGGCAATCCCACGCATGCCTCCACCGGAAAGGGTGAGGCCGATGACCGGCGGTTTCTTTTTTTGAACGAGAATAAACCCATTGAAATAATTATTCCTTACTAATATACAAGAATTTTTGATACACACTGATTCAGATCAGGAAGCCGGTCTGTTACAGGACTAATTTTTTGGGTAAATTGTGAAGAAGCTCAGTGTTGATGATTTCGGCACAGATGCTTGGTTTTTCCCAATGTCCGTTGTGTCCGCAGTCCAGGATATAAGATTTTATATTGGTTCTGTCCGGCAGATGCTTGATCATGGTGTCTGTTTTTACTGCATTATCGTGTTTTCCGGCCAGGATTAAAATTTTAGCTTCCAGGTTTTCCAAGACATGCTTTTTGTCTGTTCTTTCCACCATACCTTTTACACAGGCAAGTGCTCCCATGTTGTTGGTAGAAAGTGCTGTCTCCAGTGCAGTTTCAATTTTTCCTTCCAGAACATCTCTTTCATTAGGATTAAAAAGATTAGGAACCCCGGCACGGGCGTAGTGGGCGAAAGCATCTTTGATAATCCTGTAGCTTTTGATGCGTTGCTGCTTTTTCTCTTCATCATCAGGGAAATAGGTAGAGAAAAATAAAGTCAGGCTTTTAAGGGTTTCAGGATACTTATCTGCAAAGGCCAGTGAAGTGTATCCTCCCATGGAATGTCCCAAAAGATGCACTTTGCTTAGTTTCTCATGATCCAGAACTTTCTTCACTTCATCAGCCATCAGTTCCATAGTGTGGACTTCGGCCAGGATATCAGATTGTCCGTGACCGGGAAGGTCTATTTTCAGCAGTGAGAAATTGTCAGAAAGATGAGGTTCCATGTCGCTCCAGATAGAAATGTTTTCCATAAAACCATGAAGAAGCACTAAAGTCTCTTTTCCGTTTCCTTTTCTTTCAAAGTTCAGCATAATCTTAGTTGTTTCTTCAAATTTAAATAAAAAAGAGCATTGTAAAAATGCTCTTCGATTCTATTGGGTTAATTCGGTATAAATTTTCTTTTCCCATGGTTTTATATCTGTGATGCCGTATCTTTCTTTTTTAGAGATCGCGATATTGTCCAGAATGTCTACAAAATTTTTATAATTGGCGTCATCAGTAGGTTTTACAATGACGGTGAAATTTTCCGGTGCCGGTGCATTTTGATAAGCTTCAGAAATAATCTTGGAGATTTTTACCCCGCTGAAATCTGTTTCTTTCAGGTTTGCTGTATTCAGGTCCTTCTCATTGCTTTGGTGGTAAAATACCCTGTTATCTTTCCCGAGGATAAAGGTTACCTGATTTTTATCTCCAATATGAGGAATGTTTGTTGGATGTGGATTAGGATCCTTCGCCGGAAGTCCCAGATCCATTACATTGGGTTTTGTAAAATTGGTGGTAAACATAAAGAAGGTGATCAATAGAAATCCTAAATCTACCATTGGAGTCA
The DNA here is from genome assembly GCF_056172655.1 of Chryseobacterium sp. GTID13. NCBI lineage: Bacteria > Pseudomonadati > Bacteroidota > Flavobacteriia > Flavobacteriales > Weeksellaceae > Chryseobacterium > Chryseobacterium sp. GTID13. The sequence continues at coordinate 505,524 of NZ_JAOCMB010000006.1, read as the reverse complement.
TATCCACCCGGATTAATTTTTTTCTTTGTTTGCTTCCTCCCTGTTTTTCTTGTGCGATTACTTCAGCCATAATTTCATATTTTTAAATGTTAAACGGTTTTGGTGAAAAAGTAAAGTATCGATACTTATTTGAAGGAGTGTATACAAAGTTTATACCTAAAATTAATAAATAACAATGAAATTTAAAATTTATAAAATTATTGGCATAAAATAGCTGTACAAGATTTTATATTCATAAGATTTTGTGAATTTTTAAGAATATTGCAATTTTTAGTTTTACAATATCAAAAAAGCCCTATCAAAATAATGATAAGGCTTTTTATTATGTTTAAATTAAAAATTTACTTCGTCGTTTTATAGTAATTAACTCCGCATTCTAAGAACTTTTTAAAATCCTCTTTCGGCATATATCCGGATACCGGTGTATTGATTACTTTTCCATCCGGAGTGATCAAAACGTAGTGCGGTTGGGAATTGTTGTTGAAATTCACCTGCTGGAATAAGCTCCATCGGTCACCAATTGTTTTTACCTTTTTCACCTGTCCGTCTCCAAGATCGATTTTGGTTTTCTGATCTTCAGGAAGTTCTTCCTTGTCATCTACGTACAGAGAAGCTAATACCACATCATTCTGTAAAATCGGAAGAATGTCCGGCTCACTCCATACGAATTCCTCCATTTTACGGCAGTTTTCACAACCATAACCCGTGAAATCGATCAAAATAGGCTTGCTTTCTTTTTTAGCAAGCTCAACGGCTTTAAAGAAATCGTGTTCAGGATGCATTCCCAGAATTCCGTCTTTTTCATCGTGAAGATAACTTACATTCAATGGAGGAAGGATTCCGCTTAATAACTGTAGTTTTGGACGGTCAGCAGGAATTAATCCCTGGATCAGGTAAATCACAAAACCTATTCCTAAGGCTCCCAATACCTTTCTGGTAACGGAAATTTTCGGTTTTTTGTCATCATGAGGGAATCTTATCAACCCGAATAAATAAAGTGCCAATCCTAATGCAATGATGATCCATATGGCAATGAAAAGCTCTCTTTTTAACAGGAATGTTTTAGAAACCAGATCGGCTTTAGATAAGAATTTCAAAGCTAAAGCTAATTCTACGAAACCAAGCACTACTTTCACGGTATTCATCCATCCTCCTGATTTTGGAAGACTCTGTAAAGCCTGCGGGAATAAAGCCAGCAAACCAAAAACAATAGCCCATGCCAGCCCGAATCCTGCCAGTGCAAAGGTAAGCAGCATAGGAACATTGGTAGATCCTGTTACTGCGCTTCCCAGTAAACTTCCCAGGATAGGTCCAGTACATGAGAAAGAGACAATGACAAGAGTTAAGGCCATGAAGAAAATACCGATAATTCCTCCTGCTTCTTCAGCTTTGGAAGATTTATTGGCAATAGAACTTGGTAACGTAATGTCATAATATCCGAAGAAACTTCCAGCGAAAAAGATGAATATGATAAAGAAGGCAATATTCAGCCATACGCTCGTGGAAATCTCATTGAAGATATTTCCGGCAATTCCATCGATCAAATGGAAAGGAAGACTTAATAGAACAAAGATCAGGAGAATGAAAAATCCATAGATCAATGCATCTCTTTTGCCTTTTGCCTTATTTTTATTTCCTTTGGTAAAGAAAGAAACCGTTAGCGGGATCATAGGGAAAACACATGGAGTCAGCAGTGCAATTAAGCCCCCTACGAATCCTAAAAATAAATAGGTCCAGTAGTTTTCGCCTACTTTTTCCACAGCAGTTCCGCAGTCGGTCAAAGGTTTCTGGAAATCAATGGTTGCTATTTTCAGCTGTTTCGGATCCAGTTTTGAAGTTTCTGCTACGGTTACTTCTCCTTTTACAGGATCTGCAACCACAGTTTCTACCGTTTTTACCGAATCTTTCGGAGCCTCAGTTTTTTCTTCTGTAGCTTCTTCAACGGCTCCTTTCGGGGTTACTTTTTGATTGAATTCTAAAGTGTTCGGAGCTAAACAAACCCTGTCATCACAGGTCTGGTAGGTAATTTCAGAGGTGACATCCGCAGGTTTTGCAGGATCTTTCAGTTTAAATTTCTGCTTGAAACCGGCTGAATTGGAGTAAAAAACAATCGTTCCCCCGAAAGCCTCTGAAAATTCTTCATGCTTTTTACCGACTTCAGTAAATTTCCCGATCAGCTCGATGTTTTTCCCCGAAACTTTATATTCCGTAGGAATTCCCGTATCTTCAGGAAGATCTTTGGAATAAATATGCCAGCCGCTTTCCATGGTAGCATTTAAAACAGCTTCATATTGGTTGTTCCCCAGATCGTTGATGGTGAACTTAAACTTTACAGGATTTTTGATCTGTGCATTAATTCCTGCCGCTAAGAACAGCAGAACCGCTAAAAACCAGTTTCTAAATTTCATTTTTTCTTTTCATTAAAAATTTTGAGAATACTTTTCGTTTTCTCATCCTTTGCATATCGTCTGTCCTGTCTGAGAGGTACAATTCCAAGCACGGAATTCATACTGTCACACAGGATCCAAATTTTTGGCCTCGCTAAAATAGATAATTTTTCGTCCCTAAAAAACTTAGAAACTTTCTTTCTGCCCGAAAAACCGTAAGGATAGAACTCGTCACCATCCTGGTGTTTTCTTAATCGCAGTGGGAACTGAAGTTTTGCGGCATCAAAATCCCATTCAAAACTGTTATTGATTCCTTCAATATTCTCAATTGTATTTTCAAGGCTGAGGCTCATGAGATTTCCCAGGGAATCAAAGCTTTCAATGAGGCGGATTTCATCTTTTGCTTCCTGCTCCTTGTTTTTATCTACGAGAATTAACTCATTCCGGTTGATGATGAGGTGATAATCTTTTGAAAAAAAGAGCTTCCGTTTTCTGCAGTGAAAATTTTAGGAATTTCTTCCTCCTGGTCAAATCCGTATTTCTTTAAAATCTCAAATTGTACGAAAGCGCTTTCCAGGCTCAGCTTTTCCTTTGATAAGATTTTGTACGCGGGGTTAAATAAAGTGATCTTATTTTCAATTTCCTCAATCTGTTTTTCTACAAAATCCCTGGTTTGGTTTAAATATGAGGAGCTTTTTTTGAAATTTTCCAGAAAATGTTCATTCGTTTCTAAAAGTTTGGGAACGATTTCGTTTCTGATCTTGTTTCTTAGATAGTCACTTTTTTTATTTGAAAGATCTTCCCGGAAATCAATCTTATTTTTTTCAGCATACTCATAAATTTCCTCTTTTGAAAAATTTAAAAGTGGGCGGATTGTATTATTCCTGCCTGCCGGAATTCCGCTCAGTCCGCTGATGCCGGAAGCTTTGGAAAGATTAATGATGAATGTTTCCAGCTGGTCGTTCAGGTGATGAGCGGTAACGAGAAATTCAAGGCTTTCCTGCTCCCGGACTTCCCTGAAGAAGCGGTAACGGATTTCCCTGGCCCAAAGCTGGATGGAATTGTCCGGTTTTTTATCTTTTTCCGAAACTTCATACAGATGAAACCGGACATGATTTTTCTCACAAAAATCCTGAACCGTTTTCTGGTCCAGATCCGAATCTTCGCCCCGGAGCTTATAATTGATATGGGCAACCTGGTAGATAAGCCCCAAACCCTGAAAAAAAGAGGCCAAGACCATAGAATCGGCACCGCCGCTTACAGCCAGAAGATAGCTGTGATTTTCCGGATTTCTGACAAGCTTTTCAAGCTGATTTTTAAAACTGAATTTTTCCAAGACTTATGTTGAAGATTTCTTTTATGCAAAGATAATCCATAAAATTCAATTCAATTTTGCTAACTTTGATTCGTCTAAAAATGATTACATATGAAGATTATTAAAATTTTAGGAATTTCTGCAATGGCGTTGGGGCTAACTTCTTGTGTCAGTAAAAAGCAGTATGATGCATTAAGCACAAACTATAAGCAGTGTATTGAAAATATCGGGGAAAGACAAAGAGAGATCCAGGATTTAAAATCTCAGAACTCTGCATTGACAGGGGAGAATAATCTTTTAAAAAGCCAGCATGACGCTTTGAAATCGTCTTTGGATGCATGTCTTTCCAATACAGGCAAAAGTTCGGCTAATATTGATAAACTGGTTGGGGAAATCAATGCTTCCAACTCTTACATCAAACAGCTGATTTCTAATAATGCTAAAAATGACAGTCTGAATCTGGCTTTATCCAACAAGCTTAAAAGATCTCTTGATAATGTAGCAGACGATGATGTACAGGTAAAAGTGCTGAAAGGAGTAGTAATGATCTCGCTTTCTGATAAAATGCTTTACAAAACAGGAGACTACAATGTACTGCCTGCTGCCCAGGAAGTGCTAGGGAAAGTGGCTAAAGTAATTAATGATTATGATAAATATTCAGTGCTTATCGAAGGTAACACAGATAATGCACCTTTAAATTCTCCGAACCTGCCAAGAGACAACTGGGATCTTTCTGCATTGAGAGGAACTTCCATTGCGAAAGTCCTTCAGACACAGTTTGGCGTGGATCCGGCAAGAATGACAGCGGGAGGACGTTCTGAATATAACCCTAAGGCAACGAATATGAGTGTTTCGGGAAGAGCGGAAAACAGAAGAACGGAAATCATCATTATGCCGAAGCTGGATGAATTCATGAAATTAATGGATATTGCTCCTAAGAAATAATTGAACATACATACAAAAAATAAATCCCGAAATCATTCGGGATTTATTTTTTTCATCAAATTAGCTCTTCTTTTTTCAATAATGAAATAATCCGATGAAAAAATGAATTGGATATTTCTGTTTTAGTTTTTTTAGACGAAGAATCCGCCTTGCCTTTCGGCCCTGCGGTCTTCTGATTCTCAGTGTTAATTAGTAGTTTTTCCCCTACATTCATTACTTTTTTCTTAGTGTTCTTACCCTTTGTTCTCTGCAAATGTATCATTAACTTCCGTACGAGAGTATCCGTATTTTTACGGTATTTTAAATGGGGTTTTTACGGAGAAAGCAATGAAAAGTAAAGCTGGTAATTATTTTTTCTTTATATTTAAGTACTTTTGGACAATATAAAAGAATTGCAGTATGAGCTTTTTTGAAGAAAAAATCCCGAAATGGACAGGTACCTGGAGACCCATGCGTCATCAGAGCCTGAAATTCTGAAAAAACTGAGAAGAGAGACGTATCAGAAAACCACACAGCCGCACATGATATCGGGCTATCAGCAGGGAAGACTTTTAACTATTATTTCCCAAATGATGCAGCCTAAAAATGTACTGGAAATAGGAACATTTACAGGATATGCCACACTTTGCCTGACAACAGGACTGGCTAAAGAGGGAAAAATTACGACGCTGGACGTGAATGAAGATCTTGCTTATCTGCCGAAAAAATATTTTGAGGAAAGTGAATATGCGAAACAGATTGATTTTAGGCTTCAGGATGCAAAACAGTTTTTAAGAGAAACGGATGAGGTTTTTGACCTTGTTTTTATAGATGCCGATAAAGAAAATTATGCGGAATATTTCAGACTGATCAAGCCCAGAACAAAACCGGGTTCTGTAGTACTGTTTGATAACGTTCTTTGGTACGGAAAAGTACTGGAGGAAAATCCGAAACAGAAATCTACACAGGTCATCAGGGAACTGAATGATTTGATCGCAAAAGACGATGATTTTGAAAATCTTATTTTACCTTTGCGTGACGGAGTAAACTTCCTTCGCAGGAAGTAATTAAAATATTCAAAGATTAAAGTATTAAAAGATTTTACGGAAGTAATTTTTTAATCTTTAAATTTTTAATCTTTAAATTTAGAATTTAATGAATAAAGGAATTTGTAATGTTACGGTAGCACCGGTTCGTGCAGATAGTTCTGACAGAGCGGAAATTGTTACGGAAATACTGTTTGGGGAAAGCGCAGATATTTTGGAAGTGAATAAAAACTGGACCAGAATAAAAATGCATTATGATGGCTATGAAGGATGGATGGATACCAAGCAATTGAAGCCCGTAACAGACGAGGAGCTGGCCAAAAGAAAAGTAACCATCGTGACTGAAGATTTCTCTTCGGTACTTACGAATGATGGAAAAACCCTTTTATCCATGGGATCTGAGGTGGAATTTCCGGCGGTGGCTTCAAGAAGGAGCCATGATCTTCGTGAGAGTATTGCTTTAGCAGCAAAAGAATTCCTTAATGTACCTTATTTATGGGGTGGTAAAAGCTTTTTTGCAGTAGACTGCTCAGGCTTTACCCAGCTTGTCTATAAAATTCATGATATAAAATTACCGAGAGATACCTATCAGCAGGCAGAAGTGGGTGTGCCTTTAACCTTTGTAGAGGAAAGCCAGCCCGGCGATCTTGCCTTTTTTGAAAATCCTGAAGGAAAAATTATTCATGTCGGAATCATGCTGGACAACCAAAAAATCATCCATGCTTCAGGAAAAGTGAGGATAGATACCCTTGATTCTACGGGAATTTTCAACAAAGAAATGAATAAGCATACCCATAAACTGAGAGTAATCAAAAACGTACTCTAGCTTTAAAAACCATCGGAATGGAGAATATTATTTTTACTCTTTTTGATATTTTTAATTTCGGATTAGTGGTTTTTTTCTGGTGGTTTACCCTGAAACATTATAAAAACCTCCCTAAAAGAATTCCTGTACATTTTGATTTTGATGGAAAAGCAGATAGTTTTGGAAACAAAGCGTTTTCCTTTTTCACCCCACTTCTGGGAACGTTTTTCTATTTCCTGTTTGCCTATACATTAAGGCATCCTGAAACAGCCAATTTTCCTGTAGAAATTACAAACCAGAATAAAGATGTCCAGTTCCTGATTATGGAAACATTTTTGAGGTGGCTGTTCGCGCTGATCATGCTTATTTTTATGAATGGACAGGATTATACGTTCAGATATGCTTTTGATGAAAATGTGAAACCAAAAGTTCCATTGTCCACGGCTATTTTATTAGTAATAGGAAGCTTAATTATTGCTTTAATTTTTGTAGGAATATTCAAATGATACAATCTAAACAGAATTCGGAACATTATACATGGGGAAACGGCTGTGACAGCTGGGTACTGAACGATTCCAAGAATCTCTCCGTAAAACTGGAAAAAATGCCGGCAGGAACTGCTGAAAAACTTCATTTCCATGAAAGGGCAGAGCAGGTCTTTTACATTTTAAAAGGAGAAGCTATGCTGCACATCAATAACGAAAAATTTCAAGTAAAGGCCGGGGAAAGCATTTCCATTCAGGCCGGATCAAAACATTTTATTTCCAATGAGTCTGAAGATGCAATAGAGTTCCTTGTTATTTCCAGCCCATCGACCCATAATGACCGTACTGAAATTGAAAAATAATTAAGATGTCCTTTCTATACAACATATTTGTCAGCCTCCTCATTTTCGGAATGAAAATTTTCTCTTTGTTTAATGATAAAACTAAAAAAGGAGTTGAAGGGAGAAAGCAGTCATTAAGCAAAGTAAAAGCTGCATTTTCACCCTCAGACAAAGTAATCTGGATGCATGCAGCCAGCCTTGGCGAATATGAGCAGGGGCTTCCCGTTTTGGAAAAGCTCAAAGAGAATTTTCCCGATCATAAAATTCTGATTACTTTCTTTTCCCCTTCAGGCTATGAAAATATTGTAAAAAGGAAACATATTGCAGATGTGGTTTGCTATCTTCCCTTTGATAAAAAAAGTACTATAAAAAAGTTCATTTCCCAATTTGATACAAAATTGTTTTTCACGGTTAAATATGACTACTGGTACCACCTTCTGGCGGAGCTTAAAGAGCATGGAGCTAAAATTTATGTGATTTCTGCCTTGTTTTATGAAAGTCAGGCCTTCTTTACATCTTATGGGAAATGGTTTGTAAAGCAGCTCAAAAAAGATGTAGACTGGTTTTTCCACCAGACTACCTTTTCTTTTGCATTAGCCAAAAGTATCGGACTGGTTAATTCTTCGGTAGCAGGAGATACAAGGTTCGACAGGGTAAAACAGCTCCGGGCAAGAGATAATCACGTTGAATTCATTGCGGATTTTATAGGAAAGCATCAATCTGTTGTATTCGGAAGTTCATGGCATGCAGAAGAAAAAATTGCTGCCACAGTTTCCAGGATGAATGCTGATCTGAAGCTGATCATCGCTCCTCATGATCTGAAAAGAGTGGATCATTTAAAGAATCTTTTCCCCGAAGCATTATTATACAGCGAAATACGGAATTCGGTGCTTCCGGTTCCCAAATATCAGGTTTTAATCATCGACAGCATTGGTTTATTGTCAAAACTATACTCTTATGCAGATGTAGCAGTAGTTGGCGGAGGTTTTCATGATGCGGGGCTGCATAATATCCTTGAGGCTGCTACTTTTGGAACTCCTGTGATTTTTGGGGATCATTATAAAAAGAATCCTGAGGCAGACGATCTTATTGCAGCCGGCGGAGGAAAATCTTTTTCAGAAGAATATGCAGCAGCAGATTTTGTGTTGTTTCTTCTTAACAATGAAGAGGAGTTACAGGAAATGTCCGGAAATGCAAGAAAGTTTATAAAAGAAAAGCCTGATGCTACAAATCTTATCCTGCAGAAGATTTTATCTTAAAAATCCCTGGTTTTTAATGTCTTTGATGATCTGTTCAATATTTTCCGGGATATTATCGGATTCAAGCCAGTTGATATCCAGGCCGTTATTGATGCAGAGTTTTTTCAGGTAATGATTTTCAGAAATTTTGTTGCGGGTTTCTCTCAGAAGCTCATCAATCTCCATCCAGTAATCTTCATCGAGCTTTCTTGTTAATACCAGTGCTTTGAAAATTTTATTAATGATATAAATGTATAATTTATAGACATTATCAAACCTTTGTCTGCTCAGATCACTGTTGGAATCCAGAATTCTGTTCACCAGCAAAAGATTCAGAGAAACTTCCCCAAACTTATCCGTTGTTATTTTAACATGTTCGGTAATATCTGCACTGATAGTCCGGATAGTACTCATGAAATATTTGGCATTCCCGATATATTTTGAAGCCAGGAGGATTTTTTCTACAACATTTTCTTCCATGGTATTTCTCTTGTCATCGGTTGTTTCCGGGTCTATCAGCTCAAAATACAGTTTTTTAGACAAAAGTTTATCCTTTTTCAGGAGCCTGAAAATAAGACGGTCTTTTTCTATGCTGGAAAAAGCACTCAATGCAGCTTTAAATTCTTTTGAGTATTCCACTAATTGAAAATCTTAGAATATTTCAGGAACCCGTTTATCGCCCAGTTGGCCGTATAATAAAAGGATTTTACAGTAGAAAAGCCCATAAAGTCTTTATATACCAGATACTGATCCTTGATGATGTTTTTTTCTTCCGCGAAACACTGTTTTCCCGCATCCTGTACTTTGCCAGCGTCTTGTTAATGGGCATTCCTTCAGGAATTACCTTTAAAAGGTTCAGCCACATGACGTGGTCTTCACGTTTGCTTTTTATAGGAAACAGGAATTTTCCGACTCTTTTGGTATCGTACATGGTAGAAACCGGAGCAAGCCTGCAGGTTTTCAGGAGGTTGGAAAAAGTAACAACCTTGTCAGCCAGGAAATCCTTTAAAACGGGCTGCAGCTGCTCATTACATCTCGAGTAATTACAGTAGACCAGTTCCGCGTTATTTTCCTGCATATAATCTGTCATGGTTTCCAGATATTCGGGATACCAGAAATCGTCGGAATCCAGAAAAGCAATATACCTTCCTGCAGCTCTTTCAAGACTGTTGTTCCTTGCATTTCCTGCACCTCCATTTTTCTCAAGAACGTGTAATTTTATTCTCGGATCATTATATTTCCGGATAATTTCGACCGTATTGTCCTTGGAGAGATCATCGGTGATCAGCCATTCCCAGTTTTCATAGGTTTGGTTTAAAACAGACTGTATCGTCTCTTCGATGAATTCTGCGGAATTATAACAGGGAGTGATGATGGAAACCAGGTCTTTCATTTATGCTTTTCTGCGGTAAAATTATAAAAATTTTTTCTCATACAGGTGCCACGATGCAATTCCTATCCCGATCACTACCAGCATGCAGACAAAACCCATGAAAAAAGGATTATAGCTGGCAAACAGTCCAAGCGTAGCAAATACCCTGATAGTAGGGAAATGGAATATGTAAATACCATAGGTGAAATCTCCGTACTTCCCGAAGTTGTTCAGGAATTTCAGGGAATAAGCAATATACAGCACAATTATACTGATCATCATAGGCGAAAACAGCTTGATATGAAGAATCAGATCTATCCAGACCGTAATAATCGCAATAATGAACAGTACGTTTTTATGTTGAATGAATTTGTCAAAATGAAAATAGATCAGCATTCCCCCAATGAAATAGCAAAGTGATCCGGGCAATTGTCTGGATATGGCTGGTCTGCCTGTCATTTCAAAATAATTGAGGAATATCAGGGAAAGGAAGTACAGTACAATTAAACTTACATTCCTGTATTTATTGTTTTTTCCGAATAATAAGAAGGTCAGCGGGACGGCAAAGTAAAAAGCCATTTCAATCTTAAGGGTCCAAAGAGCGCCGTTTACCGCCTCGTTGCCAAATACTCCCGGAAGGGAAGGGGCCATGAAATTCATAAAAATAGAATTCCAGAAGAAATATTTATAGACCTGTATATTACTGAAATAATCAGAAAAAGACAAGGTACTTACGAGGCTCAGAAGGGTAGTACAGAGAAATACAACCAGTAAATAGGCAGGAACAATTCTGTTGAATCTTTTTTTAGCATAGCTTTTAAGGCTGGAAGATCTCTCGTAGCTCCTTGCAATAAGGAATCCACTGACAATGAAAAACGAAAAAACGGCAACTTCTACGGGACTGTGGGTTAAAAATTCAAGCTGTTTAGAGTCACTTAAAGCTCCCAAATGTCCTACAAAGACAATGAAAGCAAGGAGAACACGGATGAAGTCAAAATTATTTTTCGTTATACTCTGCATTTCTGTTTCTTTCTGCAAAAATAGTTTTTTAATGGATAGAGGAGAAACTGAAATTCAATATTTGTTAAATAATGGCTGTTTTAAAGGTTAACCTTCCAAAATTTTCAGAAATATACTTTATTGAAATTATTTTTCACAAAAAATGGTGATATAAATCAAAAAAATTATAATTTTAGCCCTTGAAAATTTTATCTATGAAGAAATTAGCATTACTATTTGCAGGTTTATCATTATTTGTAGCTACAGGGTGTAATGATGATGATAAGGAAATGGAGTATCCTCTTGTAGGGGTTTGGCAGCCATTGAAAGAAGTGGTTACTACTGTAGAAACCGGTGAAGACCCTGTTTCAGACCTTATTACCTATACCGATTGCCAGAAAGAAGGCAGATGGAGATTCAATTCTGAAGCCACAGGAAAAGTAACCACGAATGGAGAGATCGGTACAACCCCGCAATGTACCATCTTATCTGATCAGAATTTTACCTATACATATGATAGAAGTGCGAAAACAATAGTGATCAAATTCCAGGGAATTGTAGAACCGTCCAACGGAAAAATAATTACCCTCGACGATACTACCCTGAACTTATCCCTGAGAGAAGAGACCCAGGATCCGACTGTATATAAAACAAGGACGTATACCATGAGAAGAATTCCTCAGTAAATATACTTTCCATACCTAAATACAGATCTCATCTCCGGATGAGATTTTTTATTGTAAGGGATTTCCGAATTAATTAAAATTAAAATTTCCATTTCTTTTAAAATCATTATTTTTGTGAAAATTAGAATGGGAGCTGAAAAAAATCTAACATCTAATATCTAACATCTAATATCTATAATAAAGTGTTTTACGATCATCAGCAGATAGAAAAAAGTGGCAGAAATACTGGGAGGACAATCAAACCTATAAAACCTCCAACAACACAGATAAACCTAAATTTTATGTTCTCGATATGTTTCCGTATCCATCCGGGGCAGGGCTTCACGTGGGGCACCCGCTGGGATATATTGCATCAGATATTTATGCGAGATATAAAAGGCATCAGGGATTTAATGTTCTTCACCCTGTAGGGTATGACAGCTTCGGACTTCCTGCTGAACAGTATGCGATCCAGACAGGTCAGCATCCTGCTATCACAACTGAGGAAAATATCAACAGATACGAACAGCAGCTGAAAAAGATCGGTTTTTCATTCGACTGGAGCAGAGAAGTGAGAACTTCAGACGCCTCTTATTATAAATGGACACAGTGGATCTTTATTGAGCTGTATCATTCATGGTATAATAAAAATACAGATAAGGCAGAACCTATCCAGACTTTAATCCAGCATTTTGAAGAAAAAGGGACGGAAGGTTTAAATGCGAATCAAAACGACGAATTGACGTTCACGGCAGAAGAATGGAAAAATGCTTCTGACCTTGATAAAGAAGATATCTTATTAAATTACCGTTTAGCTTACAGAGCCGAAACTACCGTAAACTGGTGCCCGGCTTTAGGAACCGTATTGGCCAATGATGAGGTGAAAGACGGGAAATCTGAAAGAGGAGGATTCCCTGTATTCCAAAAGAAAATGATGCAGTGGAGCATGAGAATTTCCGCATACTCAGAAAGATTATTGCAGGGATTAAATACCTTAGACTGGCCACAGCCGCTTAAAGATGCCCAGGAATACTGGATCGGGAAATCCCAGGGAGCGCAGGTGAAGTTTCAGGTAGAAGGTCATGATGAAACCATTGAAGTCTTTACAACAAGACCTGATACTATTTTCGGAGCAACATTTATGGTACTGGCCCCTGAAAATCCTTTAGTGGATGCTATTACTACAGCCGCTCAGAAAATTGAAGTAGATACTTATATAGAAGAAACTTCCAAAAAACGGAAAGAGACAGGATGTCTGATGTGAAGAACGTGAGCGGTGCCTTTACGGGAGCTTATGCCATCAATCCTTTCAGTGGCGAGAAAATGCCTGTTTATATTTCAGATTACGTATTGATGGGCTACGGAACAGGTGCTGTAATGGCTGTTCCTGCACATGACGAGCGCGATCACAGATTTGCAAAGAAATTCAACCTTACGATTAAAAAGGTAGTTGAGACCGATGAAGATGTTCAGGAAAAATCCTTCGACTCTAAAGATTCTGTTTGTGTCAATTCAGATTTCTTAAACGGGTTACATTATAATGATGCCAAATCAAAAATAATTTCTGAAATAGAAAACAAAGGAATTGGCCACGGAACTACAAACTACAGACAGCGTGACGCCATTTTCTCAAGACAGCGTTATTGGGGTGAGCCGGTTCCTGTATATTATAAGGAAGGAATGCCTTACACACTTCCGGTTTCCGCTTTACCGCTGGAACTTCCTGAAGTTGAAAAATATTTACCGACTGAAGACGGTGATCCGCCATTAGGAAATGCGAAAGTATTTGCCTGGGACGAAGCCAATCAAAAAGTGGTTTCCACAGATCTTATTGATGATCAAACCGTATTCCCGCTGGAATTATCCACCATGCCGGGTTGGGCAGGAAGCTCATGGTATTTCCTCAGATATATGGATCCGAATGATCAGGAGGTTTTTGTTAAAAAAGAATTGGCAGATTATTGGGGACAGGTAGATTTATACATTGGAGGAAGCGAGCACGCAACCGGCCACTTATTATATTCCCGTTTCTGGAACATGTTCTTAAAAGACAGAGGCTATATTAATCAGGATGAGCCTTTCCAGAAACTGATCAACCAGGGGATGATCTTAGGGATGAGTGCACTTGTGTACAGGGTTATTTTTAATTTTAGAATTGAATTAGAAATTAAGAATAAATTGGCAAATGTATCTTCAATTGCAGAGGTTACTCCTAGTATTACTCTATTTGTTTCAAAAAATTGTTTCAAAAAAGATTCATTAAAAGAACTTGGTATATATATACTTAATGAGGATGTAAGAAATGAAATTTTGGAAAACTTTAAAAAGAAATTTGATGAAATCGATGGGGAAGAAGTTGAGATCAGAAATTTTGAAGATTCATATCAGACTCAGCAAATTCACGTTGACGTATCCTTATTAAAAGGAACCTCTGATGAATTGGATACTGAAACCTTCAAAGCCTGGAGACCGGATTATGCCGATGCTGAATTTATTTTAGAAGACGGAAAATACATCACAGACCGTGAAGTAGAAAAAATGTCCAAGTCAAAATACAATGTTGTAAACCCTGATGACATCTGTGAAGAATACGGAGCAGACGGCTTAAGACTGTATGAAATGTTCCTGGGACCTTTGGAGCAGTCCAAGCCGTGGAATACACAAGGGTTAAGCGGAGTATACGGTTTCCTTAAAAAATTCTGGAACCTGTATTTCAACGGCGATACTTTTGAAGTTTCCGATGAGGAGCCTACAAAAGCAGAATACAAAGTTTTGCATACCTTAATAAAGAAGGTGGTTTACGATATTGAGAACTTCTCATTCAATACTTCCGTATCTTCATTTATGATCGCTGTGAACGAGCTGCAAAAAATAAAATGTAACAAACGCAATATTTTAGAGCCGTTAGCCGTTATCATCTCTCCGTATGCCCCGCACATTTGTGAAGAGCTTTGGAGCTTATTAGGAAATAAGGAATCTGTGGAATTTGAGAAATTCCCTGTATTAAATGAAGAATACCTTGTAGAAGATGAAATTGAATATCCGGTAAGTGTAAACGGTAAAATGAAGTTCAAAATTTCACTTTCTGCCCAGTTATCGCCTAAGGAAGTAGAAGATTTGGTGATTTCGGATGCCAGAATGCAACCTATTTTAGAAGGTAAAACTCCTAAAAAAATCATCGTAGTGCCTCACCGTATTGTGAATATCGTAATTTAAAAAAAGTTAACATTGGCAAATTAAAAAAAATGAGGGTCTTATTTTTTTAAATTTCTAACTGAAATGTTAAATTTGAGAAAAATAAATAAAATAATTAAAAATAATTATTATATCGAAATCGTATTAAAATTTCTTTATCAGAAAAATGCAAAATGTTTATTTAAGACTCTTGCATTTTAATTAATTTTGCCTTTAATTTACACCCTGTAAAATTTTAAAAACAATATAATTTAGTTAAATATGGAAATGAATGTTTCAAAAAATGATGAGCAAGTAGTTGCTAGAAAAGCAGGAGGTCTAAACCCGGCTGTTATTATTCCTATTTTATTCGTTATAGGAGTTTGTATTTATTTATTTGTTCTTGGGAACCCAGGAAACTTTAAAGACGCAGAAAAGCTAGGTAGCGGATCTGTAGCTTTCTCAAGTGTTGATGGAAAAGACATTCACCCAGAATCGTTTTTAGGTATTATCTACAAAGGAGGGGTTATCGTACCAATCTTGATTACTTTCATGATTACTGTAATCGTTTTCTCTTTTGAAAGATATTTCGTTCTTGGTAAAGCTGCTGGAAAAGGAAACCTAGACAACTTCGTAGTACAAGTAAGAAGCTTATTGAATCAAAACAAAATTGATGAAGCTTTAGAAGAGTGCGACAGACAACAAGGATCTGTAGGTAACGTAGTGAAAGAAGGTCTTACTACTTACAAAGCACTTTCTCACGATACTACTTTAAATAAAGAGCAAAAAATGGTAGCTCTTAACAAAGCGATCGAAGAAGCTACAACTCTTGAAATGCCAATGCTTGAAAAGAACATGATGATTCTTTCTACTTTAGGTACTGTAGCAACGCTAATCGCACTTTTAGGAACTGTAATCGGGATGATCAAAGCATTCTTCGCATTAGGTTCAGGTGGTGGTACTCCGGATGCTGCTGCACTTTCTACAGGTATCTCCGAAGCCTTGATCAACACGGCATTAGGTATTGGTACTTCAGCTATCGCGATTATCCTTTATAACTTCTTTACATCTAAAATTGACGGATTAACTTATAAGATCGACGAGATCGCTATGAGCATCCAGCAGTCTTTCGCTGAATTCAACTAAGAATTAGCAAGGAATTTGCATTCCAATTAAAAAGAAGTTTAATATTAAATAATTCAAAACAATGGCGAGAGTCAAACCAAAAAGACATGGTGTAGTGACGGATATGACGGCAATGTGCGACGTTGCCTTCCTACTACTTACATTCTTTATCTTGACCACTCAGTTTAAAAAACCTGACGTGGAGCAGATTAAACCGCCATCTTCAATATCAGAGAAGTTACTTCCTGATGCAAGTTTGATGACCATCAACGCTACTCCGGACGGAAAATTCTATTTCCAGCCGGTAGACAACGCATCAGAGAGATTACAGCTTTTAGACAAAATGGGGCAAAAGTATAACATGACTTTTACCAACCAGCAAAAAGCGTCATTTCAGAAAGTACAAGCGATTGGGGTTCCTATGAGCCAACTGAAAGGCTATCTCGATATGTCAGATGAGGAACAGAAAAGTTTCAAGAGTCCTACAGGGATTCCTATGGATAGTACAAATAAGCAGTTAGTAGACTGGGTACAGCAGAGTTTGAGCGTAAATCCTGATTACAAATTGGCAATCAAGGGAGACGTTACTACTCAGTATCCAAAAGTTAAAAGCCTATTTGAAGGTTTAAGAGATATTGATTTTCTTAAATTCTGGTTGATTACATCACAAGAAGGTAAACCATAATAATATCATTTAGAAATGGCAGAAGTACAAGTACAGGAAAAAGGCGGCAAGGGCGGCAAGGTCCGTTCCAAGAAGCAGAATACCAGAGTAGATATGACTCCGATGGTGGACTTGGGTTTTCTATTGATTACCTTCTTTATGTTCACAACCACATTCAGTAAGCCGAATGTAATGGATTTGGGTCTTCCGGCAAAACCGAAAGATGAAAAACAAAAACCACCTCCAACAGAAATTAAACTTTCTAACTCAATTTCTGTCTTATTAGGAAAAGACAACAGAGTTTTCTGGCACCAGCAGGATGCTACTTCCTTGAATGACCAGACTCTTATGGAAACTACTCTTGATAGAGAAGGAATTAGAAAAGTAATTCAGCAGGCAAAATCTAGAGCTGCAGATCAAACGAAATTTACCGTGATCATTAAGCCGACTGACGATGCTGTATATAAGAACTTTGTAGATATTCTTGATGAAATGGCCATTACAAAGAGCGAGCAGTACGGGGTAACCGATGTGAAGCCTTGGGAGAAAGCTATCTATAACAAGAAAGTTGGAAATAATGGAGCTGCGGCTGCACCAGCTACAAAGTAATTTAACCATAAAATTGTATATCTATGGCAGATGAAAATGTGTACAATCAGAATCTTACTTTAGATGAGATTGTATTTGAAAATAGAAACAAGGAATATGGTGCCTATGATCTGAGACATCAGTATCCAAGACTTCTGACAAAATCTTTTATTGTTGGAACGGCATTATTCCTGGTTGCGGCTTTGTCTCCTTTTATTTATCTTACCATTAAGAGACTTACTGAACCGCCTAAGCAGGAAGTAAAGGCAGACTTGGTAAACATTATTGAAGATGAGCCAATTATAGAGCAACCAAAAGAAGAAGAACCACCTCCACCACCTCCTCCAAAAGAAGAGGAAAAAATTGAGGTGATTCAGAACGTGGTTCCTGAGCCTGTAAAAGCTCCGAAGATTGAAACGCCACCGCCGCCAATTTCTAAGCAGTTAGAAACGACGACCGGTCTGAACAATCAGGAAGGGGTAAAAGCTCCGGCTTATACACCACCGCCACCGCCACCATCTACAGGTACTAAAGCAAGTACAGTAGAAGTGAAAACAAATAACCCTAATGAGATCTACAAAGATGTAGACCAGTCTGCAGAATATCCTGGAGGTATGGGAGCATTAAGAAAGTTCCTTGGGGAAAACTTTGATACTTCTTTGATGGAAGGAGGCGAAGGTACACTTAAAGCCAAGCTTAAGTTCGTTGTAGAAAAAGACGGAACTGTTTCAGCAGTTACTATTGAAGAGAAATCTCCAAATAACGACTTCAACAACGAAGCAATACGTGTAGTTAAGAAACTTAAAAAATGGACTCCTGCGAAAAGAAACGGGGAGAGCGTTAGATCTTACTATAGCGTACCTTTCACTATGAACTTTGAATAAGACTTATTTATTCAACTTATAAATAAAAAGAGAAGCATATGCTTCTCTTTTTTATTTTTTTGGTATTTTTGTTACATGATGTTCAATTGGTTATCCTTAGTTACAGGATTATTTTATATCGTATTGGGAGTTGTGGTTATCACCTACAAATTTTTCTTTACGGTTTTAGAGCCTGCTATTGCTTATGCAATGGGTGCAGTGCTTATTCTTTATGGAATTTTCAGAATCTATAGAGCAGTGTCAAGACTTAAAGATTCAGGAAATGAGAAATAGTTTAAAAATTGCGTTGCTTTCTATAATGAGCATCGCCGCTGTAAGCTGCAAAAAAGACGACAAATCTCCGTCCTATCATAAAGGAGATCTTACCATACTTACCGATGAATCTTTTAAAAGCGTTACCGAAGCTTTGGCAGACGGATATATGATTAATTATCCGGAAACCCATATTAAGATTGTAACGCAAAAAGAAGATCTGGCTTTCCTTGATCTGTTGAAGGATAAAGCAAGGATAACAGTAATGTCCAGGGATCTTAGCCCGGAAGAGAAAAAAGCATATGAAGAACAGGTAGATCTTAAGTTTCTTCCTGCAAAATTCGCTGCTGATGCGGTTGTATTTGTTGTTCCTAAAGATTCGCCGAAACAGAGTATTTCCATGGATGAAATCAATAAGGGATTACAATCCGATGCGAAGAACTTTATTTTCGACGGAACTAACTCAAGTAACCTGAACTTTGTTGCCCAGAAACTTAAAAAACAACCAAAAGAACTCAAATTTTCCATTATTCCCGGAAACCAGAAAATCATAGAAGAATTAGGAAAATATCCGGATAAAATTGGAGTGATAGGGTTGAACACTTTCAGCCGTCCTTATGATAAAACTTCTGAGAAGCTGAGAGATATGGTGAAAATTCTTCCTGTAGAAAATAACGGAAAACTATACACCGCTGATGCTGCCGGCCTTCGTGAAATGGAATACCCTTTTACCCGTGTTCTCTATTTTTTAACCAATGAAGGAAATTTTAATATTGCAAACGGATTTATCAGATATTCATGTACCCAGCTAGGGCAGATGATTGTACAAAAAGAAGGTTTACAGCCCTATAATATATACAAAAGGGAGGTACAAATGCGTTAAAAAATATTAAAATAATAGTACCCACTTTATAAAATATTATTTTGGTCTGAAAATTGTGGAGCATATAACTCAAAATATAAGAAAAATATAAAATGAAAGATATAATGATTATGAATGTAAAGAAAATTGCTTTTGGAGCTGCCGTAGTATTTTTTCCGGTTTAGCCACTGCACAAACACTGCAGGATGGTATTAACAGCATAGACAGTGATAAATTTGCCCAGGCTAAAACCAATTTCACAGAAATGGTTGCCAAAGCACCAACAGCAGAAAATTACTTCTATTTAGGAAACACATACCTGAAGCAGGGAGAACCTGATTATGCTAAAGCTGTTGAAAGCTTTAACAAAGGTTTAGCTGCTGACAGCAAAAGCTATCTTAACAAAATAGGTCTGGCTACTGTAAAATTAGGTAAAGGAGATAAAAGTGCAATTGCTGAAATTCAGAAAATTGTAGCAGATTCAAAAGAAAAAGATGCTGAAGTATTATTCAGAGCAGCAGAAGCTTTAACATTGTTCGAAAAGAACAGTGCACCTGATGCAGCTATCCAGTATCTGACAAAAGCTATTGAAAAAGCTGAGAAAAAAGGAGTTCCTGCTCATTACTACTACACACTTGGGGATGCTTACAGATTGAAAAGAGTTCCTGGTGATGCTATGTCTGCTTATGACAAGGCGCTTCCTTTAGCTAAAAATAAAGCATCTGTTTACACAAGAATGGCTACCTTATGGATGGCAGCACAACAGTGGCAGCAGGCTAAACAAAGTATTGACAAGGCAATTGCTGTAGATGCAACCTATGCACCTGCATACAAAGCATTAGCTTCTTACGATATCAGATACCAGCAGAATGCAAAAGCAACTCAAGACCTGATCAACTATACAAAATATGCTGATGAGGATCCATATACCCAGTTGGAAATTGCTAAATTGTATTTCACGAACGAGGATTATGCGAACTCTAAAACAGTTCTAGATAAGATCTTTGATAAAATTGATGATCCAATCAAATTTAAATTAAGAGCTTACCAGTCTTATGCAGACGGAAAATATGCTGAAGCAAAGCAAAATATGGATACTTTCGTATCTCAGGCTGAGAAAACAAGAATTCAGCCAGCTGACCAGGGTCTTCAGGGACTTATTGCAGCAGGTTTAGCTAAAACTGAAACTGATGCTGCTAAGAAATCAGCTTTAAATACAGAAGCACAGCAAAAAATTGCTATTGCCAAAGCTGCTAAAGATGAAACAATGAAGTGGGATATAGAGCTGGCTAACATCGCAGGAGGAGGTGCTTCTCAGGCTGAAGCAGAAAAAGGACCTACCACTCCTGAAATTGAAGCATTGAAGAAAAAAGTAGCTGCTAATAAAGAAGATTCAGATTCCCTGTTTAAACTGGCAACAGCTTACCAGGATGCTAAGAACTGGAATGGTGCAGTACTTACATGGCAGAAAATGAGTGCCCTTCTTCCGGATTGGGCTCCAGCTTACTACAGCCAGGGGTATTCTTACCAGCAGGCGGGAAATAATGATGCTGCAAAATTAGCTTATGAAAAATTCATCAGCACAGTAAAACCTGCAGATCAGGAAGCGAACAAGCAGACTTTAGCGTATGCATACTTTGCAGTAGCTTACATGAGCAAAGATTCCGACCCTGCAAAAGCTAAAGATTATGTAGCTAAATCATTACAGCTTGATCCTACTTACCAGGATGCTGTAAAATTAAATGCAGAAATCAACAAGTAATTTAAAGTTTAAATTATAGATATTAAAACTTCCCATTCTCAATGTTTGGGGAGTTTTTATTTTAAGTCTTATCTTTGAAAATATGAAACGCCGGGGTTAAAAATTCGAAAATATGAGAAAGATCATTGGGCGTTCCATCTGACAAATTAAAAAAATAAAGAGAACAGATGAAAACAGATATACTTGCTTTTGGAGCGCATCCCGATGATGTAGAGCTGGGATGTGGTGGTACTATCGCCAAAATGATTTCGGAAGGGAAAACATGCGTTATCGTAGATCTTACAAAAGGAGAACTCGGGACCAGAGGAACAGATGAAACCAGAAAAGTAGAAGCAGGAGAGTCTGCAAAGATCCTTGGAGTTTCTGCCAGGGAAAATCTTGGAATGAAAGACGGGTTTTTGGTTAATTCTGAAGAATACCAGATAGAGATCGTAAAAATGATTCGCAAATACCGGCCGGAAATCGTCTTAGCCAATGCAATTGATGATAGACATCCGGACCATGCAAAAGGAGCGAAATTAGTATCGGATGCGTGCTTTTTATCAGGTTTGAGAAAAATCGTAACGGTTTTGCAAGGCGAAAACCAGGAAGTATGGAGACCAAAGCAGATTTTCCACTATATCCAATGGAAAGATATCAAACCGGAATTTGTTATTGACATATCAGAACATCTGGATAAAAAGATTGCGGCCTGTATGGCTTTCAAAACACAATTTTATGACCCTACGTCCAACGAACCTGTTACTCCGATCGCAACAAAAGATTTTTGGAAAGTCTGACGTACCGTGCTCAGGATTTGGGAAGATTATCGGGAGTGACTTATGCTGAGGGATTTACGTCTGAGAAGTTGATTGCGATGAAAAATTTTGATGGAATTGTTTGGTAATTAAAAAATCTTTCCTATATTTGCACTCACAAAACGGTGATTGTAGCTCAGTTGGTTAGAGCGTCGGATTGTGGTTCCGAAGGTCGTGGGTTCGAGACCCATCATTCACCCAAAAAAGTACACTTTTAAAGTGTACTTTTTTTATTTCTATATACTATAAAAAATACCTATTCAAGAAAACACTTTTTGGTGTGTTAATTTCTGTTAATTGTTTGATAATCCAAGAGAAAAGTATATTTTTGCAGTGTCAACATACATGATCAGCATGATAACTGTTGTCATTAAAAACTAAAACCTAAATTTGAAAAACAATTAAACCATGAAAATACTTCCCTGAATTTATTCTGTTAATTCATCAATACTCATTTCCGGCAATTTAGATTAAAGCAATCCCTTGGGATTCTTTAAAAAAATAAATTGTGTATTCATTTTAATTATTTCAGCAATCCTATTGGAAACTATTGATACTGAAAACGACTGCAGATGCTCTGCCGTTAATGATCCTGTATGCCCAATTAACAAAATACTTTTAAAGTCAGAATTTGATTTTGAAAAGTTTCCATCTTATGGAGTTCAGAAACCATTCAAACGAAGCGGAACCGAAAAGCTAGACGAGTAGGGAAATATTACAAAACTTAAGCATGAAAAGAATTATTTTACTTAAAACCATGAAAAAACTCTACTTTTTACTTTTAATTTTCAGTTCGCTTTCTGCATTGGCACAAACGTATACTTATACAACTTACAATACTTCAAATTCAGAAATAGGAAGCAATTACATTGCAGATATTAAAACCGATGCCAATGGCTTGCTTTGGCTGGCAACTTCCAATGGAATTTCAACTTTTAACGGAACAACCTTCACCAATTATAATACTGCTAATTCCGGTATTGCATCCAACTTAATTCTAAAAATTCAGATTGATGGTTTGGGAAGAAAGTGGCTTGCATCACAGCTTAATGGAATTATTTTGTATAACGGAACCACCTGGACTAACTATACAACTTCCAATTCTGGGTTGCCCACTAATGCAATTAACGATATAGCCGTTGACGGGCAGAATAATCTTTGGATTGCAACAGATTCAGGACTTACAAAATTCAACGGTACTACATGGACTAATTATTCTGCTTTGAACAATCTGAATTCTGTGGCAACTGACAATAATAATGGCGTTTGGGTTACAAATGGAGGTTCATTGTATAAATTCAATGGAACTGATTTTGATTTTATAGCCCAGGGAACTGAAAGAATATTGAGAATTGCCAACAATACAGTATTTGTGAAGGGTTCTGATAGCTTAGTTACATTAACAACAAGCGGAACTAATCTCACATTCACCTATCAAAGCACCTCTTGTCTTGCAGGATACAATCTGAACGCTTTGGATGTTGATGTCAATAATAAGGTGTGGATTGGTTTTAATGGGGCTGGCCTGCAAAACTTTACGAACTGTACGACTTATACCAGAAACAATACAAATTTAGGTTTACCGGATGACTATTTCAGTGCAGTTAAGACACAATCTTCAGGAACTATCTGGCTGGGAACATTGCAGCTTGGTTTGACGAAAATGTCGCCGGGAGCTGTTCAAACGGGTTGTTTTCAAAAATAAACGCGGGTAGTCTGCACAGTGTAGCTATAAAAACAGACGGAACATTATGGACATGGGGGAATAATTATTCAGGACAATTAGGAAATGGAACAACCACTAATTCGTCAACCCCAAAACAAATAGGAACAGGTAATAACTGGAAAGAGATTGCCGGCGGGAGCAGCCACACCATTGCACAAAAAACAGATGGAACATTATGGGGCTGGGGTGCCAATTCAGGTCAATTGGGCAATGGTACAAATACAGAGCAGCACACACCGGTACAAGTAGGAACCGCTACTGATTGGAAAACTTTTGATACAGGAATGTACCATACGGTGGCTATAAAAAATAACGGAACACTATGGGCCTGGGGGCTTAATCCTTACGGACAGTTAGGTACAGGCAGTACTACGACCAGCTTAGTTCCCATTCAAATAGGAACTGCTACTAATTGGCTAGCCGTTCAATGCGGGCAGGATTTTACCATTGCATTGAAAACAGACGGAACATTGTGGGCCTGGGGAAGTAATACTTATGGAACTATTGGAGATGCTACCAATACCAACAGACTGGTGCCTACTCAAGTTGGAACCGCTAGTAACTGGCAAAGTCTTGGCGTAGGAGGGCTACATGTTGCTGCATTAAAAACAGACGGAACTCTGTGGACCTGGGGATATAATGCTAACGGACAATTGGGAGACGGGACAACTGCCAATAAGAATGTTCCAACGCAAATCGGAACAGCTACTAACTGGCAGACCATTGCCTCAGGAGGAAATCATACTACTGCTATAAAATCCAACGGGACGCTTTGGACCTGGGGAAGAAATCAGTATGGGCAGCTAGGAAACGGACTTACTACAAACAGTAACATTCCTTTGCAAATAGGCAGTCTTACAACGTGGAAAACTGTTGCCGGCGGAATATCACATACATTTGCCTTAAAAAGCGATGGAACCGTGAGTACATGGGGATTAAATCTTTATGGTCAATTAGGTGACGGTTCCACGGTTGATAAAAATGTTCCAACGGCTATTGCATGTCCTACTTTAGGTGTTGATGATTTTACAAAGTCGAACAACACGTTAAAGGCTTATCCGAATCCGGTTCATGACAAGCTTATTATTTCACTTGATAAAAAGATTTCTTTAGTATCGGTTTATAATGTATTAGGGCAAGAAGTGTTGAATAAGACAATAAATGCTAATGAAAGCACAATAGATTTTTCCGGCTTTGCATCAGGAGTTTATCTGGTTAAAGTAAATTCAAATGATGAAGTAAAGACATTGAAAGTTATTAAAAAATAAAATGGATAATTAGGTTAATCATCAGACTCATGTAGTCTGGTTTTTAACTATCACTCATCAAAAAAGTACACTTTTAAAGTGTACTTTTTTATTTTATCAATGAGCTTCAGTTAATTTTGGGCATAAAAAAAGCACCTTTTTCAGATGCTTGTGTTTTTAGAATATTCTTTTTTTAAACTTCGTCGTCAGAATCAATTGTGAATGATTTGCTTTTGAAGTCTTTGTCATGTTTTTCTGATATTACATCCTCACCCTTTTCATTAATGATGAAATCTGTGGATTCATTAAACATCTCCTGGAAACTTTTAAAATCTTCTTTGTAAAGATAAATTTTGTGTTTCTCGAATGTAGCTTCCCCATTCTCTCCGAAATTCTTTTTACTTTCAGTAATCGTAAGATAATAATCTCCTGCTTTCGTCTCGCGCACATCAAAGAAATAAGTTCTTCTTCCTGCTTTTAACACCTTCGTGAAAATTTCATTTTCATGGCGTTCCTTGTATTCACTCATTGTTAGATATTTTTTAATCTTGTTAAGAACAAATATAAAAGAATTCTTTTAATCACAAAATTTTTTTTATGATTTATTTAACAATTGAGAACGAAATGGCTAAGCGGTTACAGAATTGGTAATTTCGGTTAAGTTGATGATTTTGTCAGCTCTCTGAGCGCTAGACTCTCTGTGTGTGATAATTATGGACGTAGCGTTGCTGATTTTCCGGTCGATATTTTCAAGGATATTCTGTTCCGTTTCTGTGTCCAGGGCAGACAGGGAATCATCGAAAATAATGATATTGGGGTTCTTAATTAAAGCTCTGGCGATACAAATTCTTTGCTTTTGTCCCCCCGAAAGCATTACTCCACGTTCACCTACGAGTGTTTTATACTGGTCTTTAAATCCGATAATATTTTTATCTACGTCAGCAATCTTAGCATATTCCACCACTTTTTCATGGGAAGGATGGTCGATAGCAAAGCCGATATTATTTTCAATAGAATCGGAGAATAAGTAACTTTCCTGAGGAATATAACCGATGAAATTCCTGTAATTCGTCAGATTATGGTCCTTCAGGTTTTTACCGTCAATTAAAATTTCCCCTTCCGTAGGATCAATCAGTCTGCATAGAAGAAGGGCAATGGTAGATTTTCCGCTTCCTGTTTTACCCATGATCGCAAGAGATTCTCCGGCTTTAATTGTAAAACTCAGGTTATCCAGGGCTCTGATTCCTGTATTTGGGTAAACATAAGAAACATTCCTGAATTCAATATCTCCTTTAATAGGATAGTTCTCGAAATTCGTATTGATGACTTCTGATTTTTTCTCCAGGAATTCATTAATCCTCTGCATCGAAGCCTCAGCTCTCTGGTTTACGGAAGTTACCCATCCCACCATTGAAAACGGCCAGATCAGGATGTTGATATACATGAAGAAATCAGCAATTTTACCAACGCTTAATTGCCCGGCAATATATTTCTGACCGCCGATTAATATGACAGCCACATTCAGCAATCCGATTACAAATAAGATAATGGTAAAGAAATACGCTTCGGTTTTCGCCAGATCCAATGCTTTGTTTTGATAATCGGTAACTTTTATACCGTAATTTTTCTTAATGTAATTTTCTCTGGCAAAAAATTTCACCACCCGAATTCCGGAGAAACTGTCCTGTACAAAAGTAGAAATAGCAGACTGGCTTTTCTGCATAATCTTGGACTTCTGGTTGATAATTGAGCTTACCTTAAATATAATGTAAGATAAAATGGGAAGCGGCAAAAGAGTCCATAAAGTCATGGAAGCATCGGTTTTTACCATATAAATACTCGTAATCAGAAGAAGGATCACGAGATTCACCACATACATTACCCCCGGACCCAAGTACATTCTTACGGCCACAACATCTTCACTTAACCTGTTCATCAGGTCACCGATGGTAGTTTGTTTATAATCTGTAAGAGAAAGCTCCTGGTAGTGTCTGTAAATTTTATTTTTCAGTTCATATTCAATCCTTCTGGATGCCACAATGATCGTCTGGCGCATCATAAACGTAAAAAATCCTGTGAGAAGCGAGCAGCCGACAATGATAGCCACATACACCAAAACCTGTTTGTTAAAACCCAGGTTTCCGCTTTTTGTAAGCTCGTCTACAGACTTTCCTACAAACTGAACCTTATAAATGTTGAAGAAATTACTGGCAATGATAAATAATAACCCCCAAAACAATAATATTTTGTGCTTCCAAAAGTAAGGGTTTAAGGTTTTTAGCGCTTTCATAAAGTTTTACAAATTTACAAAAATGTATACATACTACGAATTTCATCAATTTTAATTTTTGTATCTTTGCACCCATAAAAAGCTCTTTGAATGTTAGGAAGACGACAAATCCGTGAAAAAGTAGTACAGACAGTGTATTCATACTATCAGAATCCTGTAAAGTTTGATGTTTTAGAGAAAAACATGTTCTCTGGAATAGAGAAAATCTATAATCTCTATATCTATCAGCTTAATTTTTTGGTGGCTCTGAAAGAATTGGCAGAGACCCAAATAGAAATCGGTAAGAACAAATATATCAAAACCGATGCTGATATCAACCCTAACCAAAAATTCATCAATAACCAGGTACTGATCAAGCTTGAGGAAAATCCTGAAAGATTATTTTTTACAGGCCAGCACAAGCAGCTGAAATGGGATCTGCATGATGACTTATTGGTGAAAACGTTCCAGAGGATTACTGCAGGAAAGCGTTACCAGGATTTTATGAAAGAAGACGGATACTCTTTTGAAGACGATCAGAAGTTTATCGGAAAACTTTTCCTGAGATATATTGCTGAAAATGATGATTTCCAGGATTATCTTAGTGATAAAGAACTTTCATGGTATGACGATATCCATATCGCCAACTCAATGGTACAGAAAACAATCGGTTTCCTGAAAGAAGATGAAGAAAGCAGAACTTTAATTAAAATGATTAAAGATGAAGAAGACAAAACTTTCGCTGCAAAACTTCTTAGAGACACCCTGAACAACTGGGAAGCTAATGAGAAAAAGCTGAGCGAAAGACTGGAAAACTGGGATCTGGAAAGAGTTTCCCTAATGGATAAAGTAATTCTGGCTACGGCTATTTCAGAGCTGGATAATTTTCCTTTTACCCCTTCAAGAGTTATTATCAATGAATATATTGAAATTGCGAAAGTATTTGCAACGGACCGTTCCAATATCTTCATTAACGGAATTTTGGATAAATATTGTAAAGATCAAAATAGAATTTAACATGAAAAAGACATTATCAATTATCGCTTTGTCTATCATAGGCCTGGGTCTGGTATCTTGTAAAAAGAAAACCAGCAAGCTGCTACAGGAACAGAAGTTGCTAATACTACAGATTCTACAGCAGGTGCAACCAATTTAGCTCCGACTAATTCTGCAACGGCACCGGTTTCTGCTGAAACAGCTGCTGCTACAGCTCCGGTTTCTAACCAGCCATTAACAACTGTGGCCCTGTCTGAAAATAACTTCGATTTTGGAAACATCAAAAAAGGAGATAAAGTAGAGCACGTTTACGAAATCACAAATACTGGAAAAAATCCTTTAGTGATCTCCGAAGTAAAGCCTGGATGCGGATGTACGGCTCCTGATTTTACAAAAGATCCTATCCTTCCGGGTAAAAAAGGAAAAATTACCTTGCATTTTGATTCTTCAAGCTTCGACGGAAACGTTCAGAAGTATGCAGATGTATTTGCCAACGTAGATAAAGCTCCTATTAAATTAACGTTCACAGCGAACATTCAACCGTAATACAATATGTTGACAATCTTTTTACAGGCACAGCCACAAGGATCTTCATCAATGATGCTGATCATGATGGGGGTGATGTTTGTCGGGTTTTATTTTCTGATGATAAGACCGCAGATGAGAAAACAGAAGCAGGAAAAAAACTTCCAGGAAACTTTAAAAGTCGGAACCAGAGTGGTGCTTACTTCAGGTCTTCACGGAAGAATTGCCCAGGTTCAGGATGACGGATTCGTGATCGAAACTTTATCCGGAAAACTGAAATTCGAAAAAGCGGCTGTTTCAAGAGAATTTACTGAAGCGCGTTTCGGAGATAAAGCAAAAGCGGCTGATAAAACAGCTGAGAAAAAAGAAATTGAAACTGAGAAAAAATAATTTCCTGGTTTGAAAATATTGAGCCGGCGCGGTGAACGAAGTTCACCGCGCCGGTCTTTTTATAAGCATAAATGCATTTTTTTATTTAACGCAAAGTTTAATTGTAGTACTACATATTCTAAGCTTGCAAAGAAAAAATCAATCAAAGATTGATTCTATTAAACGTGCGAATAAAACGCATGCTTAAACAGTGACGAAGTCACACCTCTTTGCTTCCTAAAATTACCACAATTAGAATTTAACCTTTGCGTGAAAAAGCTCAGCGACTTCACATTTTATGCACTTTAATTTTAAAAATCCCTCAACTCTCTTTAAAATTCATGTTTCATAAAACCAAATAAAATATCTTTGCGGGATGAATCAAAATACAGGCAAAACCGTTCTCATTTTAGGCGCCAATTCAGATGTAGCCAAACAATGTATCAAACAGTACCTTGAAAAAGGATTTTCTGTGATAGCGGCTTCAAGAGACACGGCTTCGCTTCAGAAATTTATCGGAGATCATCACCTTGATCCGTCAAAAATTACTATCCTTTATTTTGACGCTGTAGATTTTGATTCTCATCAGAAATTTTATGATCAACTTCCTGTAAAACCTCATATCGTAGTGTATGCAGCAGGTTTTTTGGTTGATAATGAAAAGGCTTTAAGAGATTTTAAAGGTACAAAGCAAATGATGCAGGTGAATTATATGGGGGCCGTTTCCATCCTTAATATCATTGCTATGGATACAAACAATAAAAACCTGGAAAGAATTATAGGATTGTCTTCTCTCTCGGGAGTAAGGGGACGAAAGAGTAATTTCGTGTATGGAAGTACGAAAGCGGCTTTTACAACCTATTTGGCCGGTTTAAGACAGGAACTTTCATCCAGAAAAATAACAGTCAATACTTTGGTAATTGGCTATATCAGAACCAAGATCAATGAGGGGCTCCAGCTTAATGAATCGCTGATTATGGAACCGGATTATGTGGCAGAACATATCGTCAACGCAGGCAACTCTTTTACCATTGTCCCGAATATCAAATGGAAGATGATTTATATGATTTTAAAAATACTGCCTGAAAGTTTGGTGGCAAAACTGCCTTAGATCATTCATTTTTAATGACCACTTTTGAAAGACCTAAGCTTTGCATTAAAACGTTATAATTGTTGAGAAAAAGGATATTATTTCCGTATTGTGAAAATCTTAATTGCTCTTTACTGTCTTCAATTAAAAAAGAATTTCCACTATTACCGTATTCTTTATCTATAAATTTCGATTTCATCAGATTGTTAAAGTAATTTATCAGGCTTAATTGTTGTGAATCAGATAGAACAAAATGATGAGTAGTATCTTTATTTTGGATAAGTGAACCTGAACTATCCATCTTATCACAACTGACTTTATATTTTATATAAGTTAATTCAATTTTGCGTTTTGTTTGATAAACTTTAATAATTTCATCATGGCCTCCCCATTCTCCACAATCTGCAAATCTTGATTTTATGAATATGGTATCTTCCTTATCGAAACTAAATATATTTTCAAATGAATATTCGGGTTGCCCTGAATTACCTTTCCCAAAATTTTCTTTTTTAGAACAGCTTATAAAAAATATTAATAGAAATATTAAAGATGTAAACTTCATTGACTTTTGATTATATTCAAAATATCAAAATTATTCAGTACTCTGTAACAATTCCAACGCCTTCATCATATCAATTCCTTTTCCCAAAACCGGCTTAAATAAATCCCCTTTTTCCTTAATTCTTTCCAAAGCATTATCAATGGTAAAATCAGTAGGTTTCAGGCCTGACTTCAGTTCCTCCCATTCCAGCGGCATTGAAACGGACGCGCCTTCTTTCGGTCTTAAACTGTAGGCACTTGCCAAGGTTTGTCCGGTTCTGTTTTGCAAATAATCGAGGTATATTTTCTTGTCATCTCTTTTCTGCAGGCTTCTTTCCAGAGTAGTAAGCTTTGGAAGTTTTTCATTGACCTGTTTCATCAGGATATGGGCAAAATCTTTCACCTGGTCAAAATCATATTTTCCACCCATCGGAATATAAACGTGAATTCCCGTACTTCCCGAAGTTTTACAATACCCTTTAATTTTCACTGACTGTAAAACCTCGTTTACCTGAAGTGCCGTTTCAATCACATGATCAAATGTATTCTTCTTTGAAGGATCGAGGTCCAGTACCAGATAATCAGGATGTTCGAGGTCGGGGAGGGCACTGTTCCAAGGGTTCATATCAATACAGCCCAGATTATTCAGATAGGCTAAAGTAGCCTTATCGTTACAGTAAACATAATCAATATATTTATCATTGGATTCAGAATACACTTTGGTCGTTTTGATCCAGTCCGGCATATTGTCCCCTGCATCTTTCTGATAGAAGCCCTGTTCTTCAATTCCATTGGGAAAACGGTTCAAAGACAGCGGACGGTTTTTGAGATAAGGTAAAATATAAGAAGCGACAGACTGGTAATATTCAATGACCTCACCTTTTGTAATTCCATCTTTAGGAAAATAAATTTTATTTTGATTGGTAAGCTTCACTGTATGTTTGTCCAGGGTCACTTCTTTCTCTTTTTCACTATTTTCTGTTTTTTTGTTGAAGTTTTGGTTTTCATTTCCTTAGGTTTTGGGTTAATTGGACTGATCGTGATTTCTTCCGGTTCCTTATCTTCCCGGATGGCAACAAATACGGGATGCCGGTAAATGCCGTCTTTGGTGATTTCTGAAAATTTAATTTCGCAGACCAGTTCAGGCTTTGTCCAGGTCACAGGCATATTGGTTTTAGGAATATTTTCGAAAGGTGAGGATTTAATGATCAGTTTTTGAAGCCTTTCATAAAGCTGCTGCAAAGATTCATTATTAAAACCTGTCCCTGTATGGCCGCAGTAGATCAACTCGCCATCAATATACTTCCCAAGGATCAATGCACCAAAAGCTTTCCGGGAACCTCTGGGCTCTGTAAATCCACAGATAATTGCCTCATCTGTTTCCGTAAATTTTATTTTAAGCCAGTCGGTTGTTCTGTGGTTTTCCACATATAAGCTGTCTGCTTTTTTAGCGATCATTCCTTCCAGCTTTATCTCTTTCATCTGGTTGAAAAAATCAATTCCTTTTTCAGGAATATGGTCGCAGTACTTGATGATATCTGTTTCTGTCAAAGCTTCCTTTAAAAGCTCTTTGCGCTGCAGAAGAGGCAAATCTTCCGTAGAATGGCCGTTCAGCCAGAGAAGATCAAAAACCTGGTAGGTTAACGCAAGATTGGGATTGTCACCGATCTGTTGTAGCAGCTGGAAATTGGGTTTACCATGCTCGTCGTAGGCAACTATTTCCCCGTCAAGGATCATTTTATGTTTCTGCTGTTCAAAATCTTCCGTAACTCTTTCAAACTTGGATAGAAATGAAATTCCGTTCCGCGAATAAAACAGGGGATTCTTATGGCTGAGATCGGCAATAGCCCTGTAGCCGTCCCATTTTATTTCAAAAATCCAGTCTTCATCATCAAATGCCTTTTCATAAGACTTGGCCAGCATAGGTTTGATAAACGAGGCTAGCTTTTTTTCATTCGTTAAAGAATTGAAACTCTGAAACTTTTTTTCTGAAGTTATGACTTCTTTTTTCCTTTGTTTTTAGGCTTTTTTTTCCTCTAAAAATTTCGTCACCAGAGATTTCGATGAAGTATTTTCCTCAGCATCATACGGACTTTCTGCAAATTCATCTTTATGCTTGATCAGCAGCCATGCATTATCTTCACTGTTTTTCATTTTAACAAGAGCAAATTCGCCTTTAAGTTTCTTGCCGTGTAAAATAAATTTTAATGATCCTGAATGAAGTTCTTTCAAAAGCTCTTTTTCAGCAGAAAGTTTGGTTTCTTCAAGAGGTTCGTAGGTACCGCTATCCCAGACTTCCACTTGCCCGGCACCATAATTGCCTTCCGGAATATTTCCTTCAAAATCTTTATAATCGTACGGGTGGTCTTCTACCATCATGGCAAGCCGTTTATCTTTGGGATCCAGTGAAGGACCTTTGGGAACAGCCCAGCTCTTAAGAACACCGTCCATTTCAAGACGGAAATCATAGTGAAGACGGGATGCCGCATGCCTCTGGATGACGAAAATAAGCTTATCCTTGCTTTTTTTCGTTTTGCCTTCCGGTTCTGTAGTTTCGTTAAACTTTCGTTTTTCGTTATAATCTTTTAGAGCCATTACGATGCAGATTTGGATTTGGAATTTTGTAAACTGGCTTTCAGCTGGGCCATAAGGTCAATTACTTTACCTTCTTTGGCTGGCTCGGCCTTTTTAGCTTTTATATTTTTACCTTTTGCTTTCTGTTTGATGATCTTCATCAGTTCGTCAGAATAAGTGTCTTTATACATAGCAGGATCAAACTCCTGGGAAAGCTGTTTGATAAGACTTACCGCCATTTTAAGTTCGGCAGGTTTGGGAGCTTTCTGGGCCGGGATTTTGAGATCTTTATAATCCCTGATTTCCTGTTCAAATCGCAGCCTGTTGAGGACAAGTATCTCGTCATTATAAGGCCTGATCATTCCGATAGCCTCACTGTCACGAAGGACGAAGGTTCCAATTCCGGCCATTCCGGTTTCCAGTAATGCATTTAATAAAAGCCTGTAGGCGTTTTCACCGTTTTTCTGGGGTTCCAGAAAGTAAGGATTTTCAAAGTATACACTGTCTACTTCAGATTCCTGAACAAACTGGTCAATGGAAAGTATTTTTGTTTTTTCAGGGCTCGCGGCCTCATAATCCTCTTCATCGAGAACAATGTATTTATCATCCATGAGATAACCTTTTACAATGTTTTCCCATTTCACTTCTTTCCCTGTGCTCTCGTTTACTCTTTTAAATTTAATGTTCGAATAATCAGATTTATCGAGCATGTCGAGGTCAAGTTTTGTAGTTTCTGTGGCGGAGTAGATCTTAACAGGAATATTGACTAAACCGAATCCAATGGCGCCGTTCCAAATTGCTTTCATTGTCTTACGTTTTGCGTAAGAAAGTACAATGATTGTGCCGAGTGAAAAATATTTACTAAATGTGGTATTTGTTTTGAATTTATAAACCTTATTAAATAGTATCAGTTATAATTGTTTGAAATTGATAGATTTCTTCAACTTTATTGTTTACTGTAACGAGAATTGAAGTAAAAGAATTGTAGTTTGTGAAATAAAAAAGGTGGAGAAAGTTTCTCCACCTTTTCAGTGCCAATGGATATAAATTTCCTCTATCTGATTATTCTTCGTATTTAAAATAAGAAGTCCTTCATCTTCTAGATTGAGCTGTCCGAGTAAGCTTCCGTTATTATTCCATACAGAAGATTTTCCGGCACATTCATAGCCACCTGATTCTCCGGTGAAATTTGCCATCAAAACATGCATATGATATTTTTTCGCGATATCGGAAAGTTTAATAAGATCATCGTCTATGCCACTTATAGAATTAAGAACACTGGCAGCATATACATTCGATCCGGCCTGATAAGCTTCCTGGGAATGATTTGGATCAGATAGATCATAGCATATCGCTAATGAAACCTTATTCTGTAATATGTTCAGCTGACAGAAGCTTTCACTTGGTGAAAAAATACCTGTCTCCGTTGGAAAAAGATGACGTTTTGAATAAATATTTCTTTCTTTTCCCGGCTGGAATATGATGGAGCTGATAAACAATTTGTCATCTGCTTTCGTAAGCATTCCAACAGTGATGGTAATGTTATTTTCATCTGCCATTTTCTGAAAAATGTCTAAAACAGGATCTTTATAATGAATTGAGAGCTGTTCCGCCAGTTCAGGTTCATAGCCGGTAACTGAAAGCTCAGGAAAGATCACCAGATCAACATTATGATCAGCTGCGGCTTTAACTAATGTTTTGTGATTTTCAATATTTTTATGGATATCTCCCTTTACAGGATTAATTTGAGCTGCTGCAATTTTCATTTTTTTTAATTAGAAGTGGTTATTTATCCATTTTAAATCCAAGCCAACGATTTTTTTACAAACTCTACGATCATGGGATTAGGCTCATTATCTGTAGAAGTAAGCGCCGGTTGAAATAATGTTCCTACAAAAAAAGGATGGGACTGTATTTCAAATGAACGATAATTCCCATCTTCAGAAAGTGAAGTTAAAGACAGTCCTCTGTCTTTTAAAATATCAACGTATTTTTCATTGATGCCATAACTGCAATTATACTTGCCTATGATAGTATCCTCATTAATTGTTCGATAAAGAAAACTGTTTTTATCAATAATTTTCAGATTCTCCTGTTCTCCTCTTAATGAACATGAAAGTTTTTTTATCAATGAATCTTTTGCATCCGGATTTGTTTCCTCATGATCTGCATTTTCAATATGGCATACATTTCTGGCAAATTCAATAATCATATGCTGAAATCCGCCACAATTACCAAAAGTGGGAATATCATTCTCACGGGTAAACTGTATGGCATTCAGTACATTTTCCATATCCCGGTATGGACTTCCCGGAGCGATCCACAATCCTAAATACCTATGTTTTTCAAAAACAGTTTTAGCATCGAAAATATCAGTAGCAATCCAATCAAACTGAATTTCCTGATTTAGTTTTTTCTGAACACTTCTTGTGCTGTCATTGAGTGCATGAAGTGTGAAATGATTGGGATTGAAGTCTCCCAGAATAGCAATTTTCGGTATCATAAGTGTGTATTAATAAAAAAGCGGAGATAAAAATCTCCGCTTTACGTTATGCTTTTAAATTCAATTGTATTTCCAGTTCATCCAGCTGGGCTTCAGCAATGGATGCCGGTGCATCGATCATCACGTCGCGGCCTGAGTTATTCTTAGGGAACGCAATGTAGTCTCTGATGACTTCGTTTCCGTCAAGAATAGCTACCAAACGGTCAAACCCGAAAGCTAATCCACCGTGAGGCGGAGCTCCGTATTTGAAAGCATTCATCAGGAATCCGAACTGGGCTTCTGCCTCTTCTTTGGTAAATCCTAAAAGATCAAACATTTTAGATTGAAGATCTTTGTCAAAAATTCTGATAGAACCTCCTCCGATCTCGTTTCCGTTAAGGACCATATCATAAGCATTGGCTCTTGCTTTGCCCGGATCTGTTTCCAGTAAATGGATATCTTCCGGCTTAGGAGAAGTGAAAGGGTGGTGCATAGCGTGATAACGTCCGCTTTCTTCATCAAATTCCAGTAATGGAAAGTCGATTACCCAAAGCGGGGCAAATACATTTCCTTTTCTTAATCCCAAACGGTTTCCAAGTTCCATTCTCAGGGCAGAAAGCTGTGCTCTTACCTTATTTTCGTTTCCGGACAGGATCAGCATTAAGTCTCCTTCTTTAGCT
This sequence comes from Chryseobacterium sp. GTID13, assembly GCF_056172655.1. Classification (NCBI taxonomy): domain Bacteria; kingdom Pseudomonadati; phylum Bacteroidota; class Flavobacteriia; order Flavobacteriales; family Weeksellaceae; genus Chryseobacterium; species Chryseobacterium sp. GTID13. The sequence continues at coordinate 469,341 of NZ_JAOCMB010000006.1, read as the reverse complement.
CCGAATTTTTCAATTATTTTAGAAAGATCTTCTTCATTGTAGAATTTATTGACAGAAGAGGTTTTCACGCCGTCATTCTGGAATTTAGCCCATACCATCCCGGAAGCTCCGATCTGTGGACGTTTTACCCAGTCTACGAGTTCGTCGATCTGCTTTCTTGTGTAATCTGCACAACCTTCTACATTAATTCCGACTACCAATTCAGCGTCATCAAATATTTTGAAATCTTTTCCTTTTACCAGTTCATTAAGTTCCACGAATTCCATTCCGAAACGGATGTCCGGTTTGTCGTTTCCGTATTTTCTCATCGCATCTGCGAAGGTCATTCTCGGGAAGTCTCCGAATTCCTGTCCTGTAACGTCTTTAATCAGCGTTTTTGTCATTCCTTCAAAGACATTCATGATGTCTTCCTGCTCTACAAAAGCCATTTCACAGTCGATTTGGGTAAATTCCGGCTGTCTGTCCGCTCTCAGATCTTCATCACGGAAACATTTTACGATCTGGAAGTATTTATCCATTCCGCCTACCATCAGAAGCTGTTTAAACGTCTGTGGCGACTGCGGAAGGGCATAAAACTGTCCCGGGTTCATTCTGCTTGGAACCACGAAGTCTCTTGCCCCTTCCGGAGTAGATTTAATTAAAACCGGAGTTTCCACTTCAATAAATCCTTCGTCCGAAAGATAGTTTCTTACCTTCTGAGCCATTTTGTGACGGAAGATCAGCTTTTCTTTTACCGGATTTCTTCTGATATCCAGGTAACGGTATTTCATTCTTAATTCTTCTCCTCCGTCTGTTTCATCTTCAATAGTGAAAGGCGGGAGCAGGGATTCATTAAGAACGGTTAATTTTTCAACTAAAATTTCAATTTCTCCTGTCGGAATATTGGGGTTTTTGCTTACCCTTTCAATTACTTTTCCGGTAATCTGGATCACGAATTCGCGGCCCAGTTTTTTAGCTTCTTCCATCAGTTGGGCAGAAGAACGGTCCTGATCAAAAACAAGTTGGGTAATTCCGTAACGATCCCGAAGATCTATCCAAATCATAAATCCTTTGTCACGGATAGTCTGTACCCATCCGGAAAGTGTAACTTCTTCATTAAGATTTTTCAGAGATAATTCTCCGTTCGTGTGTGATCGAAACATAATTATTTGTTTAAGGTTCAATGTTTAAGATATAGGGCTGAGCTTTTGATCATAAAGTTTTTCAGCCGTAAATTCAGGATGCAAAGATAGGATTTTTGAAGGTTTCAGAAACAAAAAAACTTCCTTTCGGAAGTCTTGTATATTATTTGAGGGCTTTTTAATTAATTATTAGTAGCTCCTTGCTGTAACAACAATTGTACAGTTTGCTCTTTTTTCCCCAATTTAGCTAATGCAAGAGGAGTTTTTCCGTTACATTCCTTGTTAACATCTGCCTGGTTGTCCAAAAGAAATTTAACAATATTATTTCTGCCGTAAAGTGAGCTGAAGCCTAATGCGCTGAAAGTCTCATCCTTAAGTGGAAAGCATTTGTTGTAATCTGCTTTTGAAAAATTCTTTTTAAATGAAGCAACATTATCAGATTGAATAGCTTGCATCTGAGTTTTGCTTAGAGTTTGAGTCTGAGCAGAAAGCATGTTGGCAGATGCCGAGATGACAAGTAGAAAAGCAGTAGAGATTATTTTTTTCATAAGATTCATTTTAAGAATATACAAATCTAAATTATTTTTTTGATATGAGTAACTAATTTTTTATAAGAATTGAATTTGTATTTTTGGAAATCAGATAATTATTGATTAGAAAATGACAAAATATATAGAATTCTTGAAAAAAGCTTTTAGCGGTGAAGAAGTAGACTATACAAAAATAACGATCAGAAGCGCTGTTCTTTTGCTGGCTGTTCCTATGATGCTGGAAATGGCTATGGAATCGGTATTTGCCTTAGTTGACCTGTATTTTGTGGGACATTTGAAGGAAAGCGGATATGCTATCCAGAGTGTTGGCTTAGCGGAATCTGTGCTTTCGGTAATGTATTCTATTGCAATAGGGATGAGTATGGCTGCCACGGCTCTGGTAGCGAGGAGAATCGGGGAGAAGAACCCGGAACAGGCTTCCAGAAGCGCCGCACAGGTATTACTGGTTTCATTTGCTGTAACTTTTATTCTTAGTTTGTTCGGAGTCATTTATGCTGAGGAAATTCTGATTCTGATGGGTTCAAAGCCTGAAGCTGCAGCTTATGGGAAAGATTTCACAAGAATAATGATGGGCAGCAGTGTGATTATTATGCTTCTGTTTTTGATCAACGGAATCTTCAGGGGAGCCGGAAATGCGGCTATTGCTATGAAATCGCTTTGGATCGCCAACATTGTCAATATTATTATGTGTCCGGTACTTATCAAAGGCTTTGGTCCTGTTCCTGCGATGGGACTTACAGGAGCGGCTTTAGCGACTACGATAGGAAGGAGTATCGGGGTAATTTACCAGCTGTATCATCTTTTGGTTGCTGATACCCAGATCCGTATTTCACTTTCTTATTTCAGCCCTGATTTTAAGCAGATCAAATCTATTGTGAAAATTGCAACTCCGGGAATCTTCCAGTTTGTTATTGCTTCATGCAGCTGGATCTTTCTTGCCCAGCTGGTGGCAACAACGGGCGGAGAGAACGCTTCTGCCGGATACCAGACAGCTTTAAGGCTGATGATGTTCTTTATGCTTCCTGCCTGGGGCTTAAGTAATGCAGCCTCTACATTAGTAGGGCAGAATATGGGCGCTAATGAAATGCTGAGAGCGGAACAGTCGGTCATGAAAACAGTAAAGTATAACGTGATTTTCATGCTGGCTGTGAGTTTAATATTTTTCTTACTCGGAGATTTCCTTGTCGGATTTTTTACTCAGGAAACGGAAATTAAAAGTTTTGCCAAAAACGCATTGCACATTATGAGTGTGGGATTCATTTTCTATGGAATTGGAATGGTATTAATCAACGCCTTTAACGGAGCTGGCGATACCTGGACGCCAACATGGGTGAATTTCTTTGGGTTCTGGCTGTTTCAGATCCCGTTGGCCTATTTTCTTTCCAAGCATTTTGGAATGGGCCCGAAAGGGGTATTTATCTCGATTCCTGCCGCAGAAACGTTAATTACCATCGTTGCTTTTATTTTGTTTAAAAAAGGGAAATGGAAGACGGTGAAAGTGTAAAGGATGGAAGCAGGGAGAGGGAAGTTTGAAGTTGCTGGAAGAGTGTATGATTACCTGTAGTTGGTTACAGTTTGACTTTATGTGGCTTGGATAAGCTCCTTCTCCGGCTCTGAATTAATCACTTTTATAAAAATTTTAACAGCCTTAATTTTTTGCTGTATACCATATTTCATAATTTAGTATTCAACCAATAAATATTTATCACTATGGGAAAAGGAGACAAAAAATCAAGAAGAGGAAAGATCAATTCAGGAAGCTATGGTAAAAGAAGACCTAGAAAAGCTTCCAAGTCGGTTGGTTCTTCTGAAACTAAAGCAAAAAGCTAAAAATAAAAAGGCTGAAGATGAATCTTCAGCCTTTTTCAATATACAAAATTAAATTATTTTCCTCCTAAAATATTACCAAGGATACTTCCTAATCCGCCTCCTTGCTGCTGCTGGCCACCGCCACCTCCAAGTACGCTTCCTAAGATATCGTTAAGCGGATTACCTCCGGACTGAGACTGGCCACCTCCTAAAACACTTCCTAAAATGTCATTCAAAGGGTTAGACTGCTGTGCCTGAGCCTGGTTGGATGCACTTCCAAGGATTCCTCCCAAAAGATCTCCTAAACCTCCGGCCCCTACATTATTCTGCTGTTTCTCTTTACCGATGTAGCCCATGATTACCGGGGCAAGCATAGCAAGCACTGGTCCTATTTTATCAATAGAGATTCCTGTATTCTGAGAAAGCTGATTTTCAACAGTGCTTTTCTGGCTTCCGAAAACATGATCAAGGATAGATCCGCCTTCTGCCTGTCTGGCTTCAGCCTGTGAAGCATCATCAAGAATACTTCCATCGTGGTCTTTATCTAATGCGTTATTTAAAGCTTCTGCCTCTTTAGCATCCTGAGATTTGTTTCTAAGGTAAGAAATAACCAAAGGAGCAGCTACAGCCAAAAGTGCTATGATCTGGTTTTTGCTGATTCCGAATTTGTTTTCTGCCTGTTCAGCAACCTGATTGCTGGTGTTACCTGTAAGTAGGTCGATTAAACTCATGTTTGTGTTTATTTTAAATATTAAGTAAATCAAAGATATCAAAAAATGTGATTCACAGAATTTTTGTATTCACAATTATTGTTAAAGTTTTTTGATCTCTTCCTCTGTATATCCTTTGCTTTTCAGGAGTTCTATATAATCCTTGGCACCATTGATCATCCAGTGCATCGGGTCAGGAGATTTTTTCTTTTCGATAATGAATTTCAAAATACCGACATTATTATTCATCCATGGAAGCATGTAATAATCAAGGCCGCCTTTATACTCTTTAGCTTCATGAAATTTTCTTCCCGGTTCCGTTAAAAATGGAGCCTTGTAGGCAGCAAAATAACCTAGAGGAATAAGAAGGCACAACCATGAGAATTTTTTCAACGAGGCAAATTTCGGTAATGCAAGCCCATACCCGATAGAAAGGGCAAAGATCATATTGAAGGGAATGAAAAACACATAATTATCTGAAACAGCATAAAAGGTAGAGAATCCATACACACATACCGCAGCTGTAAAGAATACAAAAAACATCTTTTTGTGCGATTTGTATAGCTGTATCATTCCGATGATCCCGAAAATGACAAAAATATTAAAGTTGTAAACCAGATAGGCGACTGACTGTACAAAATCTATCAAGTACTGTTTAGGGGTTTTCTTGAATGTATCCTGTATCCAGTGTCCACCTTGTGCAGTATAGGGAGAGTTTAACGGTAATCCCTGAGAAAGATTTAAAATATTAATAGCCAGGAAAAGAAACAGGAATATAAAGAGTGAAGAATAAACATATTTTTTCTCTTCTTTAAAATAATATAGGAAAACAAACAAAGCCGGAATCATTAGCACATTCTGTATATGCAGCCACAGGCTTATTCCTAAAAATAATCCGCTTAGTACAATGTAAACCTTCTTGTTTTCCGTAAAGCTCTTTACCATTGAAAAAAAGAATAAACTTACCCATAAAGCATTGTAGGTATATACTTCGACAATTTCAGCATTTCTCCAAAAAGAAAAGCTAAACCCGAAAACAAATGCTGCTGTGATGGAAACCCATTCCTTTTTTGTAATGCTTTTTACCGTAAGATAGATCACTGATACCGTAGCGGCAGCGGAACCTACAATTAAAAGCCTGCTTGCAGCAATGGCATCAAGTCCGGTAATATCTTTAATCAGGATACCCGTATTTACATACAGAAAATGGGTAATGGCCGTAGCAACTGTCGCATATTTGCCTAGCTCAACTGTGTGTACAAAGCCTACACAGTCCGCAAACGGGATCCTTGTAAAACTTCCGGCATAATAAATCGCTAAAAAAATAAAAAAATTAAGACTGCGTAGAAATTTTTAAACATACTTTAATTCTTAACAATAGGAACATTAGAGCAGGCTTCCCCGAACATTAATGATTTTACCATTGGCTTGAGTTGTTCAACAAGTTCTATATATGCATTTTCAGGGATTTCTTTATCCGAACATCCTTTTACAAGCACTCTTTTGCCTCTCATATCTTCAAAATCGTAAGTCTGAATAGCATTATGCATAAGAATTACTTCCAGGTCTTCACGGTTCCCGAAAACAATCTTTTTAGCTACATCTGTAAGCTTTGCAGTCAGTACAAAATAAGCCCACAGCGGAACAATAGTATCCACAGAATTGTAAATATATATATAAGTGTCTTTATACTCTTCCGTATCTATTGCCTCTACCTTTTCCCTGAAATCTTTCTCCTTCAGGATCATTTCCTGAAACAGAAAATCTTTAAGGTCAATTCCCTTTCTTACTCCCTTGGGAACCAGAGTGGACAGGTCGAAATTCACAAGGCCGCTTTCGGCAACTTTATTTCGGATTTCAAATTCTTCTGACATTTTTTATCATTATCTTTGGACAAATTTACAAATTAAGATCAAGTAAAGCTTAATTTGTTCTCTATCCTTACTATAGAAATGAAGTATTATATTATTGCAGGAGAAGCTTCCGGTGATCTGCATGGGAGTAACTTAATGAAAGCCCTTATGAAGAAAGACCCGCAGGCAGAAATAAGATTCTGGGGCGGCGACCTTATGAAAGCACAGGGGGAACGCTGGTAAAACATTACCGTGATCTCGCTTTCATGGGATTTTTGGAAGTGGCTATGAATTTAAGAACCATTCTGAACAATATTAAATTCTGCAAAGAAGACATCCGGAATCATAAGCCTGACATTCTCATCCTGATCGATTATCCCGGATTCAACCTGAGAATTGCGAGGTTTGCCAAAGAGCTCGGAATCAAGGTCGTTTATTACATTTCTCCGCAGTTGTGGGCCTGGAAAGAAGGAAGGGTAGAGATTATCAAAAAATATGTGGATGAGATGATGGTCATTCTTCCTTTTGAAGAAGATTTTTATAAAAAACATGGGGTACATTCCCATTTTGTAGGCCATCCGCTTCTTGATGCCATAGGTAGTCTGAACGATATCAGCATTGAAGAATTTAAAGAGGAAAACAATCTTAATGAAAAAGAGATTATCGCACTTCTTCCCGGTTCCAGAAAGCAGGAAGTAGAGAAAATGCTTGAAATTATGCTTTCCGTGAGGCCTTATTTTAAGAATTACCAGTTTGTGATTGCCGGGGCACCGAGCCTTCCGAAAGAATTTTATCAGAAATACGTGGATGATAATGTTCATTTTGTCTCCAACAGGACCTATGACCTTCTGAGATGTTCCAAAGCAGCTTTGGTAACTTCAGGAACGGCAACTCTGGAAACTGCTCTGCTTAATGTTCCGGAAGTTGTATGCTATCGTGGTAGCAAAATTTCTTACGCCATTGCAAAAAGACTTGTTAAAAACATCAAATATATTTCTCTTGTGAATCTGATTATGGACAGGGAAGTAGTGAAAGAACTCATCCAGACCGATCTGAACACCAAAAACCTTGTTGAAGAGCTTAATAAAATGGTAGAAGGTGAAAAAAGAGATCAGGTTTTGGCAGATTACAATCTTTTAAGAGAAAAGCTGGGCGGGAAAGGAGCCAGTGAAAAAGCTGCCGAAGTAATTTTGAGTATTTAATATTTCGCATAAATTTCCTGAAAGCCGGTTTTTATTGAATGATTTTCTGATTTAAATTTAACGACCATGAATTTTAAAAGCTTACTGATATGCATTTTGTTGATGAGCACTTCAATAAAAAGCTTGGCTCAGAATAATAAATTGAATGAAAAAGTTCAGATCTTCTATTACGGCTGGTATGCAAATCCGGCAGTAGATGGAAAATATGAGCATTGGAATCATGATATTTTGCCTCACTGGAATAATCCCAAATGGAACAACCTGGGAAATCATAAAGGAGGTGATGATATTGGTGCTAATTTTTATCCTGCTTTGGGAAATTACAGTTCCAACGATCCGGTGATTATTAAGAAGCATATGAAAATGATCAAGGAATCCGGAGTTGGGGTAGTAGTTTTAAGCTGGCTGGGAAAAGATTCATTTGTTGATAAAAGCATCACAAAATACCTGGATATTGCCGATCAGTTTGGCTTAAAGGTGGCTTTTCACATCGAACCATTCTACAAAAATATTGTTGAACTCAGGGAGCAGCTTGCTTATCTGGTCAAAACTTACTCCCATCATCATGCTTTTTACAAAAAAGATGGCAAACCCTTGTACTATGTGTACGACAGTTACAAGATCCCTTCTTCGGAATGGTCAAAACTGCTTTCCAAAAATGGAGAAAATACGGTAAGGAATACAGATCTGGATGGGCTTTATATTGGGTTATGGGTTGAAAAAGAACACTCTGAATTCTTTGCGACGTCCGGATTTGACGGGTTTTATACCTATTTTGCCAGTGAAGGCTTTGTGTTCGGAAGCACAACATCAAACTGGAGCTATCTTTCCCAGTTTGCAAAAGAACATCATCTTATCTTCATACCTTGTGTAGGCCCGGGATACTCCGATACCAGAATAAGACCCTGGAATGAAGCTAATTTCAAAAGCCGTGAAAACGGAAAATACTATGAAAGAATGTTTCATGCAGCTGCAAAAGTAAATCCGGACTTCATCGGCATTACTTCTTTTAATGAATGGCATGAAGGAACGCAAATAGAACCTGCAATCCCTAAAAAGTCAGGAGATTTCAAATATGAAGATTACGGAAAAGATTCTTGGTTTTATATAAAGGAAACCAAACGTTTGATCCGTCAGTTTTCCGAAAATAAATAACCCATAAATAGATAAAGCTGTCTTTGAAGACGGCTTTTATTTTTTTATTAAAACCGGATTTTATAGTAAATAATCAGGCCTTGTATTATTCATTGTAATGGGACATAATATCTGAATCCTGCAAAATCAGTGTTATTGAATCATAAGTAAATTAATTACTTTTTAACGATAAAATTACACAAAGATGAACAAGCAGCCTCTCCTTATTCTTTCCGTCTGTTTTATTCTGGGAATTCTTTTTCAGGATAATTTTCCGATAGGTAAAACTATAATCTATGCCATTGCAGGGGGCTGCTTCTTGATCTTCCTCTTGTATTTTGTGACATCATATACTCTTCACAAAATCAAATCGATATTGCTGGGGCTTATGTTTTTCGGAGCTGGAATAATTCTCCATTTTTTTAATACTCTCTCATCTGCTCCAGGAACTTTGCCACAAAACAGTCCTGTATTTTTTAAGGTTTCAAAAAAACTGAATTCTACGGAGAAAAATAAAAAATATGAGGGATCTGTTCAATCGGAAAAAGAAAATTTCAAAGCTGTTATTTACATTCCCAAAACAGCCAAAGAGCTGAATTTTAATCATTATTACAAAGCGGATGCTTATATATCGAAACCAAAGCCTCCCCAATATGACTTTCAGTTTGATTACGCAAAGTATCTGAAAAGAAAGAATATTGAATATCAGTGTTATATATCCGGAGATATAATATCAGCAGCGAGAACGGAGTTGACTATCAATGAACAGATTCAGCAACATCGGTTGAACCTATTACAAAAAATTGACAAAGCTGAAATGTCATACAAAACCCGTGAATTTCTGAAAGGAATTATCCTGGCGGACAGAACCGAAATGGATGCAGGTACCGTGCAGGATTTTAACAGATCCGGAATGGTACATTTGCTGGCTATTTCCGGGACACATATTGTGGTGATCTTTGGGATGTTTTATCTTTTACTGACGAGGTTCAGCCCTTTAAGGTTCAGGAAATATGCGATGATCACCAGTATTGTTTTCATCTGGGTTTTTGCTGCGTTTATAGGATTCGGAAGCTCGGTGCTGCGTTCCTGTATTATGCTTTCTGTGTATTTTATCTATGTGCTGCTTCAGAGAAAGCCGGACCTGCTTCATTCCCTCTCCCTGTCTGCAATGATTATTTTGGTCTGCGATACCCAGCAGCTCTTTGATGTAGGTTTTCAGCTTAGCTTTCTTGCAGTATTGGGTATTTTTTTGCTGAACCAGCCACTTTTGAAATATTTCCCGCGGCAGGACGGTTACTTTAAAAAGCTCATTTTCAATACTATTACCATTTCAATTTCCGCACAGCTGGCTACGCTGCCGCTGGTGCTGTATTATTTTCACCAGTTCTCCCTGGTTTCTGTTCCTGCCAATATTTTGATTGTCCCGTTTTCAGAAATTCTGATTGTATTTTCCTTCCTGATGACGGTTCTCATAGGATTAAAGATAGATTTTACCTGGATTGATTTCGTATATGACAGTTCAATCCAGGTTTTGCTAAACCTGATTCACTGGTTTGCAGAAAGAGATGTATTGTTTTTTTCAAACATAGCGATGAATCTTGTTGAGGTTTTATCCTTGTCCGTGATCGTTTATATGCTGAGGCAGTTATTTTTAAATGTCAATTTCAAAAGTTTAGTCAGAGTGGTTGCTGCCGTTCTTGTCTTTTCTGTGCTCAGAACCGGATTTAATATCTTTGAAAATCAGAAAGAAGAGATATTGCTTCATGATTTTAATAAAACGAAAGTACTATCTGTAAAAAACGGGAACCGAGCTTGTTTTTGGGCGTCAGAAAATTCGGATAAAGAGAAAATTTCCAGATTTATAGCTGCTCCTTACTGTTCTTCCAGACGCATAGAAGATGTAAAAATAAAGATCTTTCCCCAGGCAGCAGAAAAGGTGGTTTACAATGGTAAAATTTATGATTTGAAATAATAATCCGGATATTTCATTTTTCCCTTTAAATAATGTGATAGATTCTTATTTAGAAAGATTACAAACTGGCTAATTGTGAGATTTCTCACTTTTCGATATTGTTAAACTTTCTTAATTTTGTGGAAATTCAAATTTAAACTTATATGGCAGGTTTAACGAGTTCTACGATAGGTAGAAAATATGCGATGGCATTATCAGCTCTATTTTTGCTGATCTTTCTTATACTGCATTTAACGACAAACTTATTATCTGTATTGCCGAACCGTAATATCTTTAATACGGCTTCTAATTTTATGGGTTATAATCCGCTTGTTCAGTTCCTGATGCAGCCTATTCTTGGTTTTGCAGTTATTTTCCATTTTATCATGGGATTCGTACTGGAGATTAAGAACAATAAAGCACGTCCGATAAAGTATGCATCCAACAACCCTTCTGTGAACTCTTCATGGATGTCCAGAAATATGATCATTTCCGGAGCTGTTGTTTTAGCTTTCTTGGTACTTCACTTTTATGATTTCTGGCTTCATGAAATCAATTATAAGTATGTGGAAGTGCTTGCTCCTGATTCAGAGCGTTTCTGGCCGGAGCTTCACGAGAAGTTTGCCGATATCTGGAGAGTGGTACTGTATGTAATCGCTTTCGTTTTATTGGGACTGCACCTTGCTCACGGTTTCCAGTCTTCGTTCCAGTCTATTGGGGCAAGACATCCGAAATATACTCCGGTAATTAAAGCTTTTGGAAAATGGTATTCAATCCTTATTCCTGCAGGTTTCATTTTTATCGCAATTTTTCACTTTGTAACTCAATAATATCAATATACCAATATGAGTAAATTAGATTCAAAAATTCCGGCTGGTCCGTTAAAGGATAAATGGAAGCATCATAAAGACCATATGAACCTTGTTGCACCAAACAACAGAGACAAGATTGATATTATTGTTGTAGGGACAGGTTTGGCAGGAGGTTCTGCTGCAGCTACTCTGGCTGAGCAAGGATATAACGTAAAAGCATTCTGTTATCAGGATTCTCCAAGAAGAGCACACTCAATTGCTGCACAGGGAGGTATCAATGCTGCTAAAAACTATCAGGGTGACGGTGACTCTACTTACAGATTGTTCTATGACACTATCAAAGGAGGTGACTACAGAGCAAGGGAGGCAAACGTTTACAGATTAGCGGAAGTTTCAGCAAATATTATCGACCAGTGTGTTTCTCAGGAGTTCCTTTCGGTAGAGATTACGGCGGTCAGTTAGATAACCGTTCATTTGGTGGGGTTCAGGTAAAAAGAACTTTCTATGCAAAAGGACAGACAGGACAGCAGTTGTTATTAGGAGCTTATTCTGCAATGAGCCGTCAGATCGGTAAAGGTAGAATCAAGATGTACAACCGTCACGAGATGCTTGATCTTGTCATTGTTGACGGAAAAGCAAGAGGGATTATCGCAAGAAACCTTGTAACAGGTGAAATTGAAAGACATTCTGCCCACGCAGTTGTAATTGCTTCAGGAGGATACGGAAACGTGTATTTCCTTTCTACCAATGCAATGGGATCCAACGTTTCTGCAGCATGGAAGATTCATAAGAAAGGAGCGTACTTCGCCAACCCTTGCTATGTACAGATTCACCCGACTTGTATTCCTGTTCACGGAACTCAGCAGTCTAAACTGACTCTGATGTCTGAATCATTAAGAAACTCCGGAAGAATCTGGGTTCCTAAAAAGATTGAAGATTCAGTAGCGATCAGAGAAGGTAAATTAAGACCGGAAAATATTAAAGAAGAAGATAGAGATTATTATCTGGAAAGAAGATATCCTGCATTCGGAAACTTAGTGCCTAGAGACGTTGCGTCCAGAGCTGCTAAAGAAAGATGTGATGCCGGTTTCGGAATCGAAAATAATGATACAAAAGAAGGTGTTTACCTTGATTTCTCTACAGAGATCATGAAAAAAGGTAGAGAAGCCGCTATCGAAAAGCATATTCACAATCCTACAGATCAGCAGATTTATGACTTAGGTAAAAGTTGGGTTGAGGAGAAATACGGTAACCTATTCGTAATGTACGAAAAAATTACTGCCGATGATCCTTACAAAACTCCAATGAAGATTTATCCTGCAGTACACTACACCATGGGTGGTGTTTGGGTAGACTATAACCTTCAGTCTACAATTCCCGGATGTTTCGTAATCGGTGAGGCTAACTTCTCTGACCACGGAGCCAACAGATTGGGAGCTTCTGCTTTGATGCAAGGTTTGGCAGACGGATACTTCGTTCTTCCTTACACGATTGCAGATTACCTTTCTGCAGACATCAGAACCGGAACTATTCCTACAGGAACAGCACCATTTGATGAAGCTGAAAAAGGAATTAAAGATAAAATAGATTTCTTCTTAAATAATAAAGGAACTCATTCAGTTGACCATTTCCACAAAAAACTAGGACACATTATGTGGAATAAAGTAGGAATGGGAAGAACTCCTGAAGGATTAAGAGAAGCGATCAGAGAAATCGAAGAAGTAAGAAACGATTTCTGGAAAAATGTAAAAGTACCTGGTGACAAAGACGGAATGAACACTGAGCTTGAAAAAGCATTCAGAGTGGCAGATTTCCTTGAGCTGGGGCAGTTAATGGCTATCGATGCACTGCATAGAAACGAATCTTGTGGTGGGCACTTCCGTGAAGACCATTCCACTCCGGATGGAGAAGCGGAAAGAGACGACGTAAACTACAAATACGTTGGAGCTTGGGAATATCAGGGAGCAGATATCAACAATGAAATTCTGCACAAAGAAGACCTGATATATGAAAACATCGAGGTTAAAACTAGAAGTTATAAATAATCTCCAACCTATAAATATAACATTATGAGTGCAAAAAAAGGCCTTCATCTTACACTGAAAATTTGGAGACAGAAAAATAGCAAAACTAAAGGTCAGTTTGAGACCTACAAAATATCAGATGTTTCTACAGACTCTTCATTTTTAGAGATGTTAGATATTCTGAACGAAAATTTAATTAACGAAGGAAAAGAACCTATCGCTTTCGACCACGACTGTCGTGAAGGAATCTGCGGGATGTGTTCTCTTTACATCAACGGTAGAGCTCACGGGCCGGATACAGGAATTACTACATGCCAGCTTCACATGAGAATGTTCAAAGATGGAGAGACTATCGTTATTGAACCTTGGAGAAGTGCAGCTTTTCCTGTTATCAAAGATTTAATGGTAGACAGAAGCGCATTCGACAGAGTAATGGCTGCCGGAGGTTTCATTTCTGTAAACACTTCTGGTAATACACTGGATGCCAACGCAATTCCGGTTCCTAAAGAAGATGCAGACAAAGCAATGGATGCTGCAGCTTGTATCGGGTGCGGAGCTTGTGTAGCTACATGTAAAAACGGTTCGGCAATGCTGTTCGTGGGAGCAAAAGTTTCTCAGTATGCATTACTTCCACAAGGTAGAGTAGAAGCTAAGAGAAGAGTTCTTAACATGGTGAAAGCTATGGACGAAGAAGGATTCGGAAACTGTTCAAATACAGGAGCATGTGAAGTGGAATGTCCGAAAGGAATTTCTCTTGAAAACATTGCCAGAATGAACAGAGAATATATGGCTGCTATGGTAGATCAGGGATAAAATCTTAATTCAGATACATTAAAAATCGCCTTCATTTTGGAGGCGATTTTTTTATACATACCATAGGGCTGTTAAAATTTGTTAAGTTGTTGCTTAAATAAGACATTCCTTGTTTAATAAGTCTATATTTGGTGAGCACATAGGCATATGAAAACGGACGTGGCTTTTCCGAATCTATTTTTCACAGTGGAATTTTAAAGAATGGAAAAAGCCTTGGAAATCCCTTGTTGAGGGTATTTCATAAAATTTTCAAAAAAAATAAATAGTGTTAATCAACAAGCCGCAAAAAACGTATTTTTGCGTAATATTAAAATTGAAATGAAAAAATATCTTTTATTGTTTATCATCACAGCTTTTGTGATGTCTTGTTCAAAAAAAGTTGAAGTTAAAGGAAAAATTACCGGAAGTTCACCACTCGAAAGAATTGAATTCGTTGAAGCTTCTGGCGTGGCAACCCTTCCGCTTGTTAATATTGGTTTAGATAAAAGTGGAAACTTTACAGGAAGCTTTGAAGCTCCTAAAGACGGGATGTATGTCATTAACTATGCAGGAAGACAAAACCTTATTTATGTTGAAGGCGGACAGAAACTGAATATCTCAGGAAATGCAATGACTTTCCCTAACGAATTCGTAGTAACAGGAGACGCTAAGAAAAATAATGATTTCCTTCAGGCCAGCCAGAAATTCCTGGGTGAGTACGGAAGTAAAATCAATATTCAGCAGCTGATGTCCGGCGATGAGAAAACATTCCTGAAAGGAGCTCAGAAGATCGAAGCCGATATCAATAAAAATGTAGATGAGCTTGCTCAGAAAAATAATCCAAGCAAAGGAATCCTGGAGTGGAAAAAGAATGATGTAAAAGTAACGATCCTTAACCTTCTGGCGAACTATGAGATGTCACAGCGTCAGATGTCAGGGAACCCTTCATTTAAAGTTTCCCAGGCTTTCAAGGATTATGAAACCAAGCTGGAAGGAGATAAAGATGTAATGGTAAAAACGATTCCGTTATACAGACAATATCTTCTTGTGAAAATGAGTCCTGACTTTCAGAAGTATGCCGAGGCAAAAGCTAAAGGAAAAACAGATGTTACTACTTCCGAAATTTTTGCACAGTTCCTGAAAGACAGAAAAGAAGTTTCACAGACTGCCAAAGACTATTTGTTGGCATTTGTAGTGGCTCAGGATATTCATCCGGGTGCTCCTGCAAAGAATATAGATAAAGTTAAGAAAATCATCGATACGGATATTACAGATGCAGGCATCAAGGCAGACCTTGTTAAAATGCAGTTAGCCGTGAACGGTCTTAAAGTAGGAGAACCTGCTCCTGAAGCAGCATTAATAAAAGCAGACGGTAAATCTTACCAGCTTTCAGAGAACAAAGGAAAACCATACATGCTGTTCTTCTATGCATCATGGAATCCTTACATCAGTGAAGCTACAGTTCCTGTACTGAAAGAAGTGGTGAATTTCTATAAATCTAAAATGAACTTTGTTTTTGTAAACGTAGACGATACAAAAGACCAGTTCGTAAAAACTAACAGTGCATTGCTGAAAGGAATTCCTGGAACCAATGTGTACGGAGAAAAAGGTCTTGATTCAGATATTGCTAAAAAATACGGAGTTTACGGATTTAAACTGCCTTGCTTTGTAATCGTTGACAAAGACGGTAAAATTGCCAGCAGATCTTTTGTAAATCTTGGCGAACAGGAAGTAGTGACCATATTGGATAAGCTTACAGGTCTTTCTGCACCGAAAGTACAGCCTAATGTTCAGATGATGCCGGGAATGCCGGCTGACCCTTCTGCACAGCCTGCCAATCCTCAGCCAGCTCCAACAAAATAATAAACTTTAACATAGATGGAAACCTTATCTTCGGATAAGGTTTTTTTATTGTATTTTTGCGGAATCAAACCGGGAGAATTCTTTCGGTTGTATTAGAAAAAATAAAAATAGAGTTTACGGTGAAACCCGACGGTGTCATCTGAACGTTAAAAGAAATTGAGTTTAGGGATGAGAAAGAAGAAAGATATAATTCTTGAAAATATTAAGCTGTTTGGGGCAGGGGCAAAAGGTGTTGCCATAGGAAAAACCGCAGAAGGAAAAACCGTCTTGATTTCCGGGGCAGTTCCCGGTGATGTGGTAAATGCCAGAGTAAAAAAATCCAAATCCAAATACTATGAAGCCGAAACGGTAGAAATTTTGGAGAAGTCTCCATTCAGAGTAGATCCTAAATGTATTCACTTTGGAACGTGCGGAGGATGCAAGTGGCAGAATATGAGCTACGAAAAACAGCTTGATTTTAAACAGGAAGAAGTATACAATAACATTAAAAGAATCGGAGGAATTGATGATTTCGAAACCCTTCCGATTTTAGGGGCTGAAGAACAGTATTTCTACAGAAATAAAATGGAGTTCTCCTTTTCCAATGCGAGATGGCTGACCCAATATGAAATAAGTTCCGAGGAAAATTTTGGCAGTAAGGATGCTCTGGGCTTCCATATTCCCGGAATGTGGAGCAAGATCCTGGATCTTAAAGAGTGTTTCCTGCAGGAAGATCCGTCCAACGCGATCCGTCTGGCTGTTAAAAAGTTTGGAGTAGACAACGGACTGGACTTCTTTGACGTAAGAAATCAGGAAGGATTTTTGAGAACCCTGATGATGAGACAGAACTCCAAAGGCGAATGGATGGTATTGTTCCAGCTTTACAGGGAAGAAAAAGAAAACAGGGAAAAACTCTTCCAGTTCTTGCTTGAGCAGTTTCCACAGATCAAAACACTTGTGTATGCCATCAATCCTAAGCAGAATGATTCCATATACGATCTTGATATCAATGTGTACTTTGGTGAAGGCTACCTGATGGAGGAAATGGACGGGCTGAAATTTAAAATAGGTCCTAAATCATTCTTCCAGACCAATTATAAGCAGGCGCTGGAGCTTTACAGAAAAACATTGGAATTTGCAGATTTAAAAGGTGATGAAGTCGTTTATGACCTTTATACGGGAACAGGAACAATTGCCCAGTACGTAGCAAGGAATGCGAAGCAGGTAATCGGGATAGAATCTGTACAGGAAGCCATTGATGCTGCTATTGAGCATGCTGAATTAAACGGTCTTACCAATACAACATTCTATTGTGGAGATATGAAAAATGTCTTTAATGATGAATTCATGGAAAATCATCCGAAAGCAGATGTTTTGATTACCGATCCGCCAAGAGACGGAATGCATCAGAAAGTGGTAGAGCAGATACTGAAACTTGCCCCTGAAAAAGTAGTATATGTAAGTTGTAATTCAGCAACACAGGCAAGAGATCTGGCTTTAATGAAAGAACATTATACTCTGGTAAAAATCCTACCGGTAGATATGTTCCCGCAGACCCACCACGTCGAAAACATCGCCTTGCTTGTTAAAAAATAAAATTATTTAAATTTGACTTTCAAATCTTAATATGAAGTATTTTAAATTTCTCATCATGATCTGCTTTGTAGGAATGCTTTTTTCCTGCGGCGGAGATGACGATATCTGCGAAAGTGGAGAGGGAACGCCAAGAATGAAAGTGGCATTCAAGGATGCAGTGTCTGGAAAGGCCAAAACTTTAGATTCGTTGTATGTCGCTGTAGATTACGGTTCCGGTAAAGTGCAGCTTGGAAAAACCGAGAAAACAGATTCCAGGCTTATCCCTTTAAGAGTTGACGATTCACCTTATACGGATGTTTATTTCAGAATTGCAGATAAAGGATCAGAATCTCACGTACGGATTAATTATACAACAAAGGCTACCTATGTTTCTCCCGGATGCGGAATCAAGAAAACGTATGAGAATTTAAACTCACAATTAATACAACCCAATCCTGTACAGAAAATCGAAGCAGGACAAAACCAAATAGAGAATGAAGACAAGACTAATCTTTTCCTTATTTTTTAGCATCATATCTATAGCCGGGTTCGCCCAGGAAAAAAGGAAACCGGCGAAGCTAAAAAAGTGCAGGAAAAATACAAGCCGAACTTTATGGTAGGTTTTGATATCCTGAATGCAGGAGTTTCTTTTTTCAGACAGGATCCTTTATCAGGGTTTTATTTCCTCCAAGGTGAAAGGAAACATTCATGCGGTTGCAGAAGCCGGTTTTGAGAAAAATGTATATCAGAAGAATGGCTATGACGCAAAGGCAAGCGGTCCTTTTGTAAAGCTGGGTGCATTCTACATGCTGGCAAAAGACCTCGAAAATGAATTCAACGGTTTTTATGCCGGTGGTAAGATAGGAGGGGCATTTTACAATCAGGAATATATGGCAGTTCCGGTTCGTGGCTTTGGTGGCAGTGCTTCATCTGTGGCATTTCCCTCTTCATCACAGACCTCCGCCTGGGTAGAAGGAACTTTGGGGGGAGAGTGCAGCTCTTTGAATCCAATTTTTATATTGATGTCAATCTCCAGCCAAGATATTTAGTGTATACGTCCAAACAGGATGATATTACCCCAATGATTGTTCCCGGATTTGGAAGAAGCTCATCCAAATTCAACATGGGATTTGCCTGGAATATCGCTTATAAGTTTTAAAGCAGATAATCTTATGCAGAATAATTTTTATTAACTGTATAAAATAAGCTGTAACTATAACTAATCCTCAGATTTTTCTGAGGATTTATTTTTTATAATAATGCTTTAAACAGGGGATATGGTGCTGATTGTTTATTATTGTTTGCATTTAAATGATTTTATCTTAACAGAAATGTTATATTTGTAAAATTAATCTAATATTTAAATGATTATGAAGAAAATTTTTACTTCAGTATTTTCTCTCTGTATGTTTGCTGCTGCTACTGCGCAGTGGACTCCGTCTTCGGGACGATCGGGAGAAGTCATACAGCGGTCAGATGTTAAAGAATATTATGCTCTCGATATTTCCTCATTAAGATCACAGCTTGCCGGCGCTCAGGAGATGGGACAGAATGCAAAGCCTATTGCTATTTCGCTTCCTACTTTAGACGGTAAAATTGAAAGATTCAATGTTTACAGCTTTCCTGTTATTGCTAAAGACCTTGCCGATCAGTATCAGTTGGGATCCTATGTAGGTGTGGGAATTGATGATCCTTCCAAGTATTTAAGATTTTCACTGGCTCCCAATGATTTTCAGTCCATGATTATTAAAGATGGAGTATATCAGTTCATTGAACCTCAGAATGCTTCCAAAACCATATATGGTGTGCATGGAAAAACAAAACCTTCGGGCCCACAAGGTTTCCTGTGCTCTATGGATGAAGATGTCCTTTCTAAGCAGGAGATTGCCAAACTTTACAATACCAATAAATCCTTTGCTAATAATAGTACGGATTTTTCTAAATCTTCAGATAAAAAGTACAGAACTCTAAGGCTTGCTCTTTCCGTTACCGGGGAATACACTGCTTACTTCGGAGGTACCCAGGCAGGGGCACTTACCGCTATGAATGCTACACTTTCAAGGGTAAACGGAGTTTTCGAAAAAGATATGGGGATACACCTTAACATGGTCAATTATCCTACACTGGTCTACATGGATGCTGCTACAGATCCATATTCCCCTGCTTCCCAGATGGGTAATTGGAACGTTCAGCTTCAGCAGACCCTTACCAGTGTTGTAGGGAATGAAAATTATGACATAGGACACCTTTTCGGAAGAAGCGGTGGGGGAGGAAACGCAGGATGTATAGGATGTATCTGTGTAAACCCTGCAACACCAACGGCCAAAGCCAAAGGTTCAGGATATACTTCACCGGCCAATGCCATTCCGCAGGGAGATACATTTGATATCGACTATGTAGCACACGAAATGGGGCACCAGCTTGGAGCCAACCATACCTTCTCTCATAATCTTGAAGGTGCAGGAGTGAATATGGAGCCGGGATCAGGATCCACTATTATGGGATATGCCGGTATTACGAGTGCAAACGTTCAGATGAACTCGGATCCTTATTTCCATGTTGTAAGCATCCTTCAGGTTCAGAATAACCTTGTTGCTAAAACCTGTGATGTTGAAACTCCGGTTACCAATAACCCTCCAGTAATTGCTGCATTAAATGATTACGCTATTCCAAAAGGGACAGCATTTGCCCTTACGGGAAATGCTATTGATCCGGAAGGAAATCCTATGACCTTTACGTGGGAGCAGTTTGATAATGCCGGCGTTCCGGTTACTTCTGTTAATGGCAACACAGGCGTAGGTCCATTGTTTAGATCTATACTTCCATCTACTTCGCCTACAAGATATTTTCCTAAACTGAATACGGTTCTGGCAGGAAATCTTTCTTCCACAGCAGACTGGGAAACCGTATCCAACAGAGCAAGGTCTTCAAGCTTTGTATTTACAGCAAGAGATAACAGCCCGATTGTAAATGAACAGCAAACCAATTCAGCGCTTCAGAATATTAATGTAGGAAATGAAGGACCTTTTAAAGTAACTTCAACTACTGTTTATAATAATACTGCAGGTGCAGTTACTTGGGATGTTGTGAATACCAACAGCGGTATATACAATGCTCCCAATGTAAAAATAGACTATACGGCAGATAACGGACTGACATGGGTAGTACTTTCGCCATCCACACCGAATGACGGGGCAGAAGCATTTACATTTTCTTCCCTTCCTGCCGGAACGAATATAAAGATCAGGGTAAGTGCCGTAGGTAATGTTTTCTATGCAATAGGAAATGCTACAGTGGCTGCTTCCACAGCAACTTGTTCTTCCGCAACCGCTACAGGAGTTGCTGCTTCAGGATTAACAATTTCTTCAGGAAATATTACCTGGACACCGGTTCAGGGAGCTACTTATACTCTGAGATACAGAAAAACAGGAACTACAAACTGGACTACGGTAAATGTTCCAACCAACTCTTATTATATTTCAGGACTTGACGATACTACTCAGTACGAAGTACAGGTTGCCAATATCTGCGGAAGCACTGTAGGGACTTATTCTGCGAGTACCAACTTCAGTACATTGCCTTATGCATACTGTACCAATGTTACAGGAAGCTCCGATGATGAATATATTTCAAACGTATCTGTAACTCCGGTTGGAATGTCAGCGGTTTCCAATACCAGTGCAGCTTCCACCTATACAGATTATACATCAGATCTTTCAAAATTAATTACCCTTAGACAGGGAAGTTCAGGTAATGCAATCAGTGTTACGAAGGCATGGACTGCCAGCCAGTATAATGAAGGAGTAACTGCCTGGATAGATTTCAACAGGGATGGTAACTTTACAGATTCTGAAATCATTTTCACCAGCCCGTCCAACATGGTAACTCCTGTTTCAGGAACCTTCTCTGTACCGGCTAATGCATACACAGACAAAAAAGTGATCATGAGAGTGGTAATGGCTTACGAAGATCAGCCTGCGAACGGATGTAACGGTTTTGCTTATGGTGAAATTGAAGATTACCCTGTTCAGATTCAGCTTGCATTGGGTACAAGTGATGTCAGCAATCCAAATAACGATATCCAGATTTATCCTAATCCGGTAGTTGATATTCTGAATGTGACCAAAGTATCAGATAAAGCAGTCTATAAAATTTACAATACTGCCGGTCAGCTGGTAGGAAACGGAAATATTAATGACGGAAAGATCAATGTTTCCTCTCTTGTAAAAGGTGGATATGTGATCACCATAGATGAAAAAGATAAAGATCAGTTCAGGTCCAAATTCATCAAAAAATAATCCTAATTAAAACAAGATAAAGTCCTCAGGCCCTCCTGAGGATTTTGTATTTTTATACACAGAATGTATTATTATTGTGAAATTTTTACAAAAAAATATTTGAATGAATATATTAATAGTGAAAAAATTATTAGATTTGTGTAATTATTAAAATATTAGCGTATGAATTAAAAAACTACTTTTTTCAATACAGATAATCTGTAAAATAGATGCTCTAAACGTACTTGAGCATTATCAAATAAGAAATACTATACCTTATTACTATTGTTATTATAACTAAATTTTTAAAATATGAGTGGATTTTTACTCTGTAAAATGAGCCGGCCCTTTAGGGTGCTCATAACATTGCTTTGTATGGTCTTCGGGCTGTTTTCACAGGCACAAACAGTTACCATTGGTACAGGTACAAGTACTCAAAGATATCCTTTGAGTGTGTACTATGGGTATCAAAGAGATGCATCACTTTATACTGCAGCTGAAATTAATTTGCCTGCTGGAGGAAGTGTACTGTCAGTAGCGTGGAATGCCACAACAGCTACAAGTGCTGCTACTCCGGTAAAGGTTTATTTAAAAACTGTTCCGGCTGCAACCAACACCATTACATCACAAGACTGGCCTACAACTAAGGCCGGCGCTAGTTTAGTGTATACCGGAACGATCAATAATATAACGACAGGATGGAACACACTCACCCTGCAAACGCCTTATTATTACAACGGGACAGAAAACCTGATGGTACTGGTAGAAACAGACTATGGAGGTACCGGAACCGGAAGTACTTCAGGAAGTGGTTTTACATACTCTAGTGCTACTTCACGACATATGTATATTGAAGTTGATAGTACACCTCCTACTAACAATACAGGAACGGTTAACTCCAACAGACCTAATGTTCAATTCACCTTTGGAGCGGCTCCTTCGTGTATACCTCCTTCAGGACTAACTTTAGGAACTGTAACAACAACAAGTGCAGCAATCAGCTGGACAGCCCCTTCTTCCGTACCGGCAGGAGGATATGATGTTTACTACAGCACATCCGCTACAGCTCCTACATCTGCAACTACGCCTTCACAAACCATTACAACAGGGACAAGTACAACACTTTCTCCGTTGACAGCCAATACGGCTTATTATGTATGGGTAAGATCAAGATGCAGCGGAACAGATCAGAGTACATGGATCGGTCCTTTGAATATATTTACAGGATATTGTACACCTACAGGAGGTTCAAGCTCAACTTCATATTACCTGAAAACGGTTAATACGACAGGAGGGATCACGAATATAAACTATACGGCTAATTCCTATACTGCTTATGTTAACAGTGCTTCTCCGGTTATTACCGCGCTGCCTAGTAACACGGTAACAATGAACCTGAATACCGGAACAAGTACTTACTATTATTATGTTTGGGTTGACTGGAATAATAATATGAGCTTTAATGACCCGGGTGAAACAATTCTGGCAACTCCCAACTATGTTACAAACGGAACGGCATCAATTGTCATTCCTGCGTCACAGGCACCGGGTAATTACAGGGTAAGAACGGCAACATCGTTCATCGGAACAGTAAATTCGTGCGGATCGGCACCTTATGGTAACTATGTAGACTTTACATTAACAGTTATGGCATTACAGCCATGTACTACCGCACCTCCAAGTAATATTACGGTTTCCAACGTTACCCCAACTACAGCTCTTGTAAGCTGGCTGCCTTCTACAGGGGCTACTTATGTATTAAGATATAAAGCTGTAAGTGCTGCAACATGGACTTCAGTAAATATTACGACTCCTCTTGCGAGCAATTATACAATAAACAACCTTACAGAACAGACCCAATATGAAGTGCAGATTGCTACCATCTGTGGTGGAACCCAGGGACCATTCTCTCCAAGTACCACCTTTACAACACCTGCTATTTCTTATTGTACTTCTGGTTCTACAAGCAGCACTATTGATGGTTATATCAGTAAAGTTGTTGTAACTCCGAATGCTGCAATCCCAATGACCAGCGTTTCAGATTTCAGTAATTATACAGACTACACTACAGATCCTGCAAGACTTGTTACCCTGGTAAGAGGTTTAGGAGCGAATACTATTACTGTCGAAAAAACCTGGCCGGGAACTCAATGGTCTTTCGGAACAGGGGTATGGATTGACTTTAACAGAAATGGGGTTTTTGAAGCATCCGAACAGGTATTGAACTCTCCAAGTAATACAACTACTCCTGTAACTGCTACTTTCACTGTACCGAACGTTGCCGGAGGAGTTTACACAGGAAACCTTACCACCCGTATGCGTGTAGCGTTGAGGGAAAGTGCTACGGCTGCTCCTTGCGGAACTTTCACATGGGGTGAAGTAGAAGACTATGCTGTGAAACTTATTGACCAGCCTGCCTGTACTACAGCGCCACCTACAAACATTACGGTAACCAACCTTACTGCTTCTACAGCGACGGTTTATTGGATGGCTGCAGCAAATGCTACTTACACCATTAGATGGAAGCTGGCCAGTGCAGCAACTTTCACAATTCCACCTGTGACTTTGGCACCGGGAGTAAACAATTATACAATTCCTGGACTTGCTGAGCAAACTAAATATGATGTACAGGTTTCTACTACATGTGGAACTTCTACAGGACCATATTCTACAACAGTACAGTTTACAACACCACCACTTACTTATTGTCCGATGACAGGTACAGGAACTAACGACCACATTTCAAATGTAACTGTTACTTCTTCCAACCCTGGAGTGCCGGTGATGAGCAATACCACTGTACAGAATAACTATACAAGCTATACAACGCCTCAGACATTAATCACTCTTGATGCAGGTTCTGCCAATAATAAGATCTCTGTAGCAAAAGGATGGACAGGTGCGACAAGTAATGATGCAGTGTCAGTCTGGATTGATTATAACAGAAATGGTGTTTTTGAAACATCAGAACAGATTATCAATTCTCCGGCAAACACAACAACTCCTATAACTGCAACCTTCTCCGTTCCAGGAGCTGCTTATACAGGTCCGCTTACTACTACAATGAGAGTTGTTCTTAAGCGTACAAGTGCTCCGGTATTGTGTCAGAATGCGGTAAACGGTGAAGTTGAGGACTATGCGGTAAGAATCAGACCTTGTAGCAATGCAACACCAAACCAGCCTACGATCACAGCTACCCATAACACAGCTACCCTTACATTAACAGGTTCGGCAACTAACGTGACTTATCTTGTAAGATACAGAGTTCAGGCAACTCCTCCGGGAGCGTGGACAGAAGTATATGCTTCGGCATTATTAAACAACCTTCCACTTGTATTGACCGGTTTAACTCCGGCTACCATCTACGAAGTTCAGGTAGCTACAGTTTGTGGAGATGTTGCTGGTGCATTTACTGCGATCAAGACATTTGTAACAAGATGTGATCCTACACCTCCAAATGTTACGGTAAGTAATATTACTACAAATTCCGCACTGATTACTTGGGCACCGCTTTCGGCAAGCTCAACATACACACTGGAATGGAGAAAAGTAGGGGCAGCTACATGGACACAGGTTCCTAATATTGCACCTCCTACCAATACCTATTTATTAACAAATTTGGATCCATATACAAAATATGAAGTAAGAGTGGCTAATAAATGTGTTGGAGAAACTACTCTTAATCCATATTCTAACCCGAAAGTATTTACTACGGAAAGAACATGTGAACTTCCTCCTCCGGGATTAACGATACTTCAGATCAATCCTACATGGGCTGAAGTTACATGGGAAGGTTTCCCTGGAGCTACATATATCCTTAGATACAGAAAAGTAGGTATTCCAAGCTGGACGAATGTTCCATTAACAACGAATACGTACACTATAACAGGATTATTGGAAGAAACGAAATATGAAATGCAGGTGGTGAATGTTTGTAATGGTACACCGGGGACTTATACACCTCCGTACTATTTCACAACACCTACAGTAGTTTATTGCCAGATGGCTTCTCAAAATGCTGTTAATGAGCATATCTCCAAAGTTACGGTAGTTCCAAGCGGAAGACCTAAGATGGAGAATGAGTCAGGACCTTCCAGCTATACAAACTATACAGGAGTACCTGATACATTTATTGAAATGGTTCAGGGATCTACAGGAAACCAGATTACGATTGAGAAAAAATGGAACGGAACCAACCATGATGAAGGTATCGCGGTATGGATCGATTTCAACAGAAACGGATATTTTGATCTTGATGAAAGAGTATTCACATCACCTCCAAATACTACAAGTCCTGTTACAGGAACATTCAATGTACCTGTGGACGCTTACGTAAGCATGACGAGCCACAAGTATGTAGTAATGAGAGTAGCAATGATGAGAGATGGAATTCCTGTAAACTGTACGAATTTTGCCAACGGGGAAGTAGAAGATTACTCTGTAAGAATCTCTAAACCGGGAGTGCCAAATTCTCTTAATCAGACTGATATCATGATTTACCCTAACCCGGTAAGTACAGTATTGCATGTGAAAAATATTAGCAAGAAAGCTAAATATAAGATCTATAATTCTGCAGGACAGGTTATTGGTGACGGTATTCTGCTTAACAATCAGGTGAATGTCAGCAAATTGATCAGCGGTATTTACGTAATAGATATCGAAGACAATGGAGTAACAGTTCAGAAGAAATTTATTAAAGAATAATATTAAATTTCAAATATAAGGAAGCCCTCAGTGATGAGGGCTTTTTTTATGTCTGGGTTTGCTGTTGTTGATTTAGTGTATTGTCTTGAAATTTAAGTATGCAGTAAAAAAGACACTACAAAACATCTGTTTACCAAAGCGGATAAAGAATCAATGATATAAATAAAAACCTCGTTAGAATTTCTCTAACGAGGTTTATTTTATTCAATATCGAAAATGACCTGTTCGGTTTGTTCCTTAAGATCTTCGAGGTTGGTATTGTTATAGATAATACAGTCAGCCAGTTTTATCTTGTCCTTTTCGGGCATTTGCTTTTCCATGACGGCTTCTACTTCACGGTAGGTCTTTCCGTCCCTGTCCATTACCCTTTTCGCTCTGATGTTATCCTCGGCTGTCACCAGGAGTGACTTATAACACTGTCTGTTTAGTTTTAATTCAAACAAAAGGGCTGTTTCTTTAAATACTAAATATTTAGTCTGTTTTTTCAGCCATTCTTCAAAATCGATCCGTACGGCAGGATGAATGATTTCATTTAATGCCTGTAGCTGCTCCTTACTATTGAAAACCTTTTCCGCTACAAATTTCCGGTCATAAAGACCATTGGAATCATAAGCTTCATCACCCAGTAATTCTTTAATCTTTATCTTTAAATCTTCACTTTCGTTGACAATTGCTTTAGCCCTGTCATCGGAATAATAAACCGGAAATCCGAACTCCTCAATAAACCGGGCTACCGTAGTTTTTCCCGAGCCTATACCGCCGGTAAGTCCAATAACCTTGGGTGCTGGTTCCGGCTCTGCTTTCTGTGTTTCTGAATGTAACTCTTCCATAATCAAAAATTAATATCCAAAAACATCATTAAAACTGTGAATTTCATCCAATCTCACCCCTTTTCAGTCATTTTAAGACTTGCCAGTTCGTTATGGGCATCGTGTTCAAAAAATAGCAGGTATTCATTATCTACACACTGTTTCAGGAACTTTGCTTTCTCCTCCATCGTGAGAAGAGGTCTTGTATCATACCCCATTACATAAACCGGGTTGATGTGTCCTGCAGTAGGAATAAGATCCGCTGCAAAAACAATAGTCTTTTCCTGGTATTGGATTACCGGAAGCATTTGTTTTTCAGTGTGTCCGTCTACAAAGATCACATCCATTTTCAGATCAGGGGCAAAACCATAATTTCCTGTAGTAGGAAGTGGTAAAAAGTTGAGCTGCCCACTTTCCTGCATCGGAAGGATATTCTCTTTCAGAAAGCTGGCTTTTTCTCTGGCATTAGGTTCTGTAGCCCACTGCCAGTGATTTTCATTCGTCCAGAACTGTGCATTTTTAAAAGCAGGTCTGTATCCCGTCCTGTCATCATTCCATTCAATAGCGCCTCCACAATGGTCGAAATGAAGGTGGGTAAGGAAAACATCTGTAATGTCCTCTCTCACGAAACCGAACTTCTTTAAATTTTTATCAAGACTGTCATCTCCCCAAAGCGAATAATGTCCGAAGAATTTATCATCTTGTTTATTGCCGAGACCACAGTCCACAAGGATCAGTTTCTTGCCGTCTTCTATAAGCAGGGAACGTGTTCCCAGTTCAATCAGGTTTTTTCGTCTGCAGGATTGGTTTTTTCCCACAGACTCTTTGGGACGACTCCAAACATGGCTCCGCCGTCCAGTTTAAATTTTCCACATTGTATTGGATATAACTTCATATATATATTTTGATTATTATTTCTTTATTAATTTCATTTTCTCAGCAATTTTTCTTCCATTTTCATCCGAATGTTCAAGTTCTGAGATAATATTCTGGTAGTCATGATCTTTTCTGTTCTGGGAAAGCTTCTGCTTGATAAATATTTCTGTTGGAATTATTTTCAGCCCGAAAGCTCCTTTCATTTCCTTTTCTACAAACTCCCTTCCCATATCTTTTACCATAACAGGACACTTCTGGAATTGTTCATACTTGGAAGTTAACTTCTCCAGATGCTGGTAAAGTTCATTGTGATTCATAAGCTGGACCTTTCCGTAAATCTGAACTGCTTCATAGTTCCATGTTGAAACATTTACATGATCGTACCAGCTGCTTGAAATATAAGTGTGGGCTCCCAGAAAGTCGCACAGCACTTCATCACCATCCTTCAGGGTTTTTGCCTGAAGATTTGCTCTTGAAATATGGGTTTCAACATATCTGTTTTCAGGATCATCCTCATTAAGCATCATCATGGAGTGAGTCGCTCTTATTTTTTCATTGGAAGAAATAAGTAAGGCAAAAGCATTCTCTCTGATGATTTCTCTCATCAGATCATAATCTTCACTTCTGTATAGTTTTGGAACAAACATAGATTCTTAAAATAACTCTCCCGGGTTTTTCGGACGGGATATTTTTAAATGCTGATAAGCTTTGTCGGTCACTTCTCTTCCCCTTGGCGTTCTGATGATAAATCCTTCCTGAATCAGGAACGGTTCGTAAACCTCTTCCAGTGTTTCAGGATTCTCAGCAATTGAAGTGGCAAGAGCAGAAATTCCGACAGGTTTTCCTTTAAAATTTTCAATCATGACACGCATGATCTTATTATCCATTTCATCCAGTCCAAATTCATCCACATTAAGGGAATCCAAAGCATATTTTGTAATGTTGATCTCAATTTCTCCGTTTCCTTTGATCTCAGCAAAATCACGAACTCTTCTTAACAAAGCATTGGCAATTCTCGGAGTTCCACGGCTTCTTCTGGCGATTTCTATCGCGGCGTCCTCATAAATTTTACTTCCAAGAACCCTTGAACTCCTCTGGATAATCATCGATAAAAGTTCAACCGAATAATACTCAAGTCTGCTTTGAATACCGAACCTGGCCAGCATCGGCTTCGTCAGCATTCCGCTTCTTGTAGTGGCACCTACCAGGGTAAAAGGATTCAGGCCGATCTGTACACTTCTGGCATTCGGACCGGTTTCCAGCATGATATCTATCTTATAATCCTCCATGGCAGAATACAGATATTCTTCCACGACAGGTGATAAACGGTGGATCTCATCAATAAAAAGAACATCATTTTCTTCCAGATTCGTAAGTAAGCCGGCTAAGCTTCCCGGTTTATCCAGAACAGGACCGGAAGTAATCTTACAGTTTACCCCAAGCTCATTGGCGATAATGTTGGCTAAAGTGGTTTTACCCAGACCCGGCGGACCATGCAGAAGAATATGATCAAGAGCACCACCACGTCTTTTGGCAGCGCTGACAAAAACTTCAAGGTTTTCCAAAGTTTTTCTCTGCCCTGCAAAGTCTTTAAAACTCTGGGGCCGGATCTGCTCCTCCTGCATAAGCTCTTCATGCGAGTAGTTTTCCTTATCTGGATGTAAAAAATCTGGCATTAATTCATTTCATTTACCTCAAAGATAGCAAATTTAGACTAAGGGTAAAACTTGGAATGATAAAATTCAGAGATTGCAAAAATAAGGGCTGCAAAGTAAAGGTACAGGCTAAGGCAAAGGTAATGGTGGAGGTTTAAACTATTTTTTGGTTAGCAGATTAGGATATTTTTAAGTATTTTTGAGAGGAAAAATTAATTATTAACAAGCTTTAGCTTTAATCTTAGATAAATGAAATTGATAGGCCCTTTCAAGCAGATCGTAACGTTGGCGAACCTTCCGTTAAGAGGAAAAATATCCGATGACCAGATTGACATCATATTCGATGGTGGAATTTTAATAGATCATCATGGCCTGATTAATAAAGTTGGAGACTTTAAGACATTGAAGAATGAAAATCCGGATGCTGAAACTGTGACTGTAGAAGGAGAGCAGGTCGTCCTTCCCGGATTTGTAGATTCCCATACCCATATCTGTTTTGGAGGAAACAGGGCTAATGATTTTGCAATGCGGAATGCAGGGAAAACCTATCTTGAAATTGCAGAAAGCGGAGGAGGAATCTGGAGTTCAGTGCAGCATACGAGAAATGCTTCGGAAGAAGAGTTGTTAAGGACTTTATTGGAGAGAATCCAATTCCTGATTTCTTTGGGGATTACAACCATTGAAATAAAAAGCGGTTACGGACTGGATGTGGAAAACGAGCTTAAAATGCTTAGAATAATCAAGAAAGTACAGGCTCAGACACCGGCTAAGCTTGTCCCTACATGCCTTTCTGCCCACCTGAAGCCAAGAGATTTTGAAGGAAGCAATCAGGAATACCTGGAATATATTCTTACCGAAATTTTACCTAAAGTAAAAGAAGAAAACCTGGCTGAACGTGTAGATATATTTATTGAGAAATCTGCATTCCAGCCGGAAGAAAGTAAAGAGTTCCTTCTTAAAACTAAAGATTTAGGTTTTGATATTACCGTTCATGCGGATCAGTTTACACCGGGAAGTTCAAGAATTGCAGTAGAAGTGGGCGCAAAATCTGCAGACCATCTGGAAGCAACTATTGATGAAGATATTGAGTTTCTCGCAAAATCAGATACAGTAGCCACCGCTCTTCCGGGTGCGAGCCTAGGACTTGGCGAGAAATTTACTCCGGCCAGAAAACTACTCGATGCCGGAGCTATTGTAGCCATTGCCAGTGACTGGAATCCCGGGTCTGCACCGATGGGAAATTTAATTACACAGGCGTCTATTCTGGCTACTTTTGAAAAACTGACTACCGCTGAGGTACTAGCCGGAATGACCTTCCGTGCTGCTTACGCCTTAAATCTTGAAAATATAGGAAAACTGGAACCCGGAAAAAAGGCAGATTTTGTAACCTTTAAAACTGATAATTTTCAGAATGTTCTTTACAATCAGGGAAGTCTGAGTGCAGAGAACGTATATATTGATGGAAACCAGGTTCGTTAAATGATGCTCTGATAAAACCTTAAGAAAAGCATGGAGGAAAAGGATACATACAAAGCCTTTTGGGACTGGTTTTTAACAAGAGAAAAAATATTTTTTGAAGTCGTTAAAAGCAGGGTAAATATAGAACAACAGTTTTTTGATGTCCTTGCCCCTGAACTCGCGAAAATAAATAGTGGTTACTATTTCCTGTCCGGGATGTGTGATGAAAATACGGCAGAACTTATCGTTACGGTAGAAGGGGATATCAGGAAAATAGCCTTTGCAGAGGAACTTATTGCTGCCGCTCCGGAGATGGATCACTGGAAATTTACTGCTCTTAAGCCTGAAACAGATGTAGAAAGCGTAAGAGTCAGGTTGAACGGTTTGGAATTCACGAAAGATAATATCTGTTTTTACTCCAATGAAATAGAAGGCTACCCGGATGAAATTGACCTTGTATTTGTTTACGATGATTTCACTGAGGAAAATAAAAATTCCGTCACAACGGGAGTCTGCATTTTCCTGGATAATTTCCTGGGAGAGCTGAATTTTGCCACTCAGATTGATACCTTCAGAATCATCGGTAAAAATGAAGCAAAGAAAGAGCTGGTGCCCATAAAAAAATTGAAAGAATTTCTCCTTTGGCGCGAAAGAGAATTCACAGAAAAATATAAAGATGTTGAGATTTCAGCAGCTGATGATCAGTTTTCTCTTTTTGAAGGAACCCTGGACAACGGAATGCCGCTTATGGGAGTAGTTAATGTGTTCCTGTTAAAGTACAGTGCAAAAGCATCATATCCATGGATTTCGCTCCTGAAAATTCATTACGAAGCAGACGATGAAGGGCTTCCGCGGGAGAAAGATTACAATGCAATGAATCTTATTGAAGATAAGGCTGTAGAGCTTCTTAGCCCGGAAGATGGTCATTTGTACATCGGAAGGGAAACAGCAGACAGTTCAAAGAGCATTTATTTTGCAAGCAAGGATTTCAGGCAGGTTTCCAGAGTTATGGACCGGCTTATCAAAGAAAATAAAGACTATAAGATTTCACTCGAAATTTATAAAGATAAATACTGGCAGAGTTTTGAACGCTATAATGTAAATTAAAAAACCGGATTTATGATTTGGCAAGGCAGATTAGACGGAGAAGAGCTCCTTTTCCACAGAATATTTCAAAGAGTTAAAGAAGAACGTAATTACGACCTTATTAAGGCTGATGATTTTGTGCTGCATGGTTTTGCTGTAGACGAAGGGGTAAGGCGGAATAAAGGTCGCCAGGGAGCTAAGGATGCTCCTGATGTGATTCGGAAAAATATGTCTAATTTCCCGGTGATCCGCCCGGATTTTTCCCTTCTGGATTTCGGAAATATTACCTGTGAAGACGGTGATCTGGAAAGTACCCAGAGCAGCCTTGCAAAAAATGTTTCAAAAGTCTTGTTGAAAGGAGGGAAATCAATTGTTTTAGGCGGAGGCCATGAAGTGACCTATGCCCATTATTTAGGGGTAAGAACTGCTTTTCCCGAGCAAAAAATAGGAATCATCAATATAGATGCCCATTTTGATAACAGGCAGCCTGAACAAGGAGTGGGGGCCAGCTCAGGAACAGGTTTCTGGCAGATTGCACAGGAAGGACAGATCAATTCGCTGCATATCGGAATCCAGAGAAACTCCAACACCCTGAAATTATTCGATACCGCACATCAGTACGGGATGAAATATATCCTGGCAGACGAACTGTTTTTTGAAAACCTGCCTTCGATTTATCAGCGGATTGATGAGTTGGTGGAAAATGTAGACTTTCTCTATCTTACCATTTGTATGGATGTTTTCAATGCTTCTATTGCCCCGGGAGTTTCAGCTTCAGCCTATAACGGGATTTTTGCAGATACCCCTTTTATGCACTTTTACAGGCATATTTTGAAAAGTAAAAAGCTGGCAGCTTTTGATGTTGCAGAAGTCAATCCTTCCCTTGATATTCAGGACAGAACAGCAAGGCTCGCCGCATGTCTTGTGAATGAATGGTTTATGATTTAAGAAGAAATTATATTATTTCAATAGAGAAAAATCATTGCTTTAATTAGCCTTAAGGAATAAAATTTGTTACTTTCACCGTGCTTTTAGAGTAGAAGCATTCATAAATTCATTTTGTGAATTTAAAACAGAAATTATATTATGGAACAGTTAATTGAAAATAAGCTTATTCAAGCAGATAAGACATTTTCAGAGTGGAGAAAAGTGCCGTTTGAAGAAAGACAGAAGCTGATTGCAAAAGCGGCAGAAATTTTAAAGAACAATTCGGAAAAGTTTGGCAGGATCATTACTACGGAAATGAATAAACCTATTTCGGAGTCGATTGCTGAGGTAGAGAAATGTGCTTTAATGATGAATTATTATGCAGATGCTGAAAATATTTTAAAACCTGAAAAGGTTGAATCTGAATTTTCTTATTCTGAAGTTCATTACGTTCCTAAAGGAGTGATTTTAGGCGTTATGCCATGGAATTTTCCTTTCTGGCAGGTATTGAGATTTGCTGTTCCCGCGATTTTGGCTGGAAATACAGTAGTGTTGAAACATGCTTCCATTTGTTTCGGAAGTGGAAATGCCATTGAAAATGTTCTTTTGGAAGCTGGTTTTCCCGAAGGTGTTTTCCAGAATCTGGAAGTTGGGCATACAGTGGTAAAGGAAATCCTTGAGCATGACGCTGTAAAAGGCGTGAGTCTTACCGGTAGTGGAAAAGCCGGTGGGGAAGTGGCTTCAATCGCAGGTTTAAATATCAAGAAATCTTTATTGGAATTAGGAGGGAGTGATGCTTTCATTATTTTCGATGATGCGGATCTGGATGAAGCAGCAAAAGCAGGAGTGAAATCCAGGCTTCAGAATTGCGGACAAACCTGTACTGCAGCCAAAAGATTTATTATCGATGAAAAAATTGAAGATGAATTTTTACCGAAATTCATTGAAGAATATAAGACCTATGAAATTGGAGATCCTTTAAACAAGGAAACCAAATTAGCAGGAATGGCAAGACCTGATCTTGCTGATGAGCTGGAAGCTCAGTTCAACAGGGCGCTGGAAAATGGTGCTGAGATCATCATTCCTCTGGAAAGAATTTCTGAGAATGAATTTAAGCCCGGTTTAATCCGCGTTCAGGAAGGAAATCCTATCTTAAAAGAAGAACTTTTCGGACCTCTTGGAATGATCATGACTGCTAAAAGTGATGAAGAAGCTTTACAAATGGCTAATGATATTCCTTTCGGACTTTCCAATTCCGTTTGGACGAAAAAAACAGATCGTCAGTTATTCTTTATCGAAAACCTGGAATCGGGAACGGTAAATATCAACAGAATGACGAGTTCTGATCCACGTTTCCCATTCGGTGGAAGCAAGGCTTCAGGATATGGAACGGAACTGTCTTTATTGGCTTTAAAAGAGTTTGTGACAGCAAGAACAATCGTAGGAAATTAATTGTACAATGTAAAAAGTACAATCTATTCATAAAATACAGTCCCTAAAAAATAAAAAGCTCCCGGAAAAATCTATTTCCGGGAGTTTTTGTATGGTTGGCAAAAAGTAATTTTGCTTATTGCTTATTGCTTATTGCTTATTGCTTATTGTTAAACCGTCGTCAGTCTCAGCGTATTCGTTTTCCCTCCTTCATAAGACGGAGTCGCATTAATGTTGATGACAAAATCACCGCTTTCGATATACCCGTGGTTGTGAGTCAGCATATTTACCTGGATAATAGTTTCGTCGGTAGATTTTTTCATGTCATAATAGTAGGCATGAACTCCCCAAAGAAGGTTCAGCATCGTGATCACTCTTCTGTTTCCACTGTATACGATGATATGGGAATTCGGTCTGTGAGCAGCAAGCTGGAACGCAGTATATCCTGAATGAGTTAAAGTAACGATTGCAGAAACATTAGTGGTTTTGGCAATTCTTACGGCTGCAAGGCATACCCTGTTCGTAATGAATCTTTCATCGATGCAGTTATAATCTTTTTCGATAGGCTCATTTTTATGCTGATAGAAATGAGTCTTTTCGATATTCTGTACGATTTTAGCCATGTTTTCAACCACCTGAACCGGATATCTTCCCACGGAAGTTTCTCCGGAAAGCATTACGGCATCCGCACCGTCCAGTACAGAGTTGGCAACGTCATTTACTTCTGCTCTGGTTGGCGTAAGGCTGTTGATCATTGTTTCCATCATCTGGGTGGCAATAATAACCGGCTTGGAATAGAACCTTGCTTTTTCTACCAGGTTTTTCTGGATCGCAGGAACTTCCTCCATCGGAACTTCCACACCAAGGTCACCACGGGCAACCATCAATCCGTCACATTCTAATAGAATTTCGTCGATATTTTTAACACCTTCAGGTTTTTCGATCTTGGC
Source organism: Chryseobacterium sp. GTID13 (assembly GCF_056172655.1). Taxonomy (NCBI): domain Bacteria; kingdom Pseudomonadati; phylum Bacteroidota; class Flavobacteriia; order Flavobacteriales; family Weeksellaceae; genus Chryseobacterium; species Chryseobacterium sp. GTID13. The sequence goes on along the minus strand of NZ_JAOCMB010000006.1, from coordinate 433,789 downwards.
AATGATCGGAGTTTTGAATTTACCGTTCGGATGGCTTTCAATCAGTTTTTTCAGGTCAATGATATCCTGTGCATGGCGTACGAAAGAAAGCGCGATCCAGTCTACCTCCATATCAAGCATGAAATTGGCATCCTGAATATCTTTTTCCGTAAGGGCAGGAAGTGATACATTGGTATTAGGAAGGTTTACCCCTTTTTTAGAGCTTAGAGGCCCCCTTGAATAGTTTTTGCTTTTACAGTATCCACTTCATTGGTTTCGGTAACTTCCAATACAAGTTTACCGTCATCGATAAGGATTCTTTCTCCAACTTTTACGTCCTGAGGAAACTGCTGGTACGTCATGTAAACCTTGGTAGAATCTCCTTCTATTTTCTCATTGGTGAATGTAAGGATATCACCCGGATTCAGGTAAGAACCTTCCTTTACGACACCTACTCTCAGTTTCGGGCCCTGAAGGTCTCCAAGGATACCTACAGAAAAACCGTATTCCTGATTAAGCTCTCTGATAATTTGTATATTACTTCGAACTAATTCGTAATCTGCATGTGAAAAATTTATTCTGAAAATATCAACACCTGCTTTCATGAGTCCTAACATTACCTCCTTCGACGATGAAGCCGGCCCTAGTGTTGCAATAATTTTTGTCTTCTTTAAATACTTATTCATAATACTGGATAATTTGATAAAGTTCTTCTTCAGAACCTAATGTATAGTCTTGTATCGGAAACACAAGATTTTCAGGGAGCAAAATTACGGAAAAATCAGGAATTTGTTCCGAAGTATGAAGAATATATTCTACATCTACCTGATTATTTAATAAAAATTTAATGTTTTCTTCTTCTGTGAAGAGCTCAGTCTGCAGTTTTTTTTGCTTACTTTCCGAAGACCGGTTTGAAATGAATGTAAAACATGTCTTTGTAAACCTGTCATAAGCCTCAAATCTCGGAAAAAAATAATCATAATAAGCCCCATGAATAATCATATCTTTCTTTCTTGAAAAGGTAAGGCCGTTGATTTGATTTATTTTGTAGAAAAACTCATGAGCAGGTATATCTTTTGCTAATCTTACCAATCCTATGGTAATATCTTCAAATTCTATATCATCAAGATCATAAAGTTTTTGAATTTCCAAGTATGTTTTCTTTTTTGTTTAAAATATAAAATGCTCTTTGTGCTGCTTTTTCTTCTGCTTTCTTCTTGGAAGTTTCCGTCGCATTGGCGATCTTTTCTTCTCCCAGCCAGACATGGCACCTGAATACGACTGCTTTATTGGGCTGAACCTCTTCACAGGTCTCGTATTTTATATTTACTTTTTCTTCTGGCTCCATTCGAGCAGAAGACCTTTGTAGCTTACAATTTTATTCTCAAGCTTGTTAATTTCTGTAGGCGTCAGTAATCTTTCCAGAATAATCCTTTTACAGGCATCATAATGGAAGTCCAGATAAACGGCACCAATAAGTGCCTCAAATAAATTTCCGGAAATATTTTCACCCAATGCCGCAGATCCCTGCTTCTGCAAAAGATCGATAAGCCTCAGGTCTTCACCCAATTTATTAAGATTCTTCCTATTAACAATTTTAGATTTCATCTGGGTCAGATATCCTTCATTAGCCTGAGGATAGGTCTGGAACAGATGACAGGAAATAATTGTACCCAAAACAGAATCTCCCAAAAATTCAAGTCTTTCGTAATTGCTGTCTTGATTTTTAGAAGAACTTTTTAAAGAGAAAGCTTCACGGTAAAGAGCAATATTCTGAATCTCCGCACCTAACATTTTTTTCAGTTCGGTACTGAGGAAATAGTCTCTCTCCGTTAATTTTCTTTTTCTTTGTCTGAGAAGGAATTTAGAAAAGTATTTCTGTAACTCCATTCATTGAATTTAGATTTTCTTAAATAGAACGCAGGCATTGTGCCCGCCAAATCCAAAAGTATTGCTCATGGCTACTTTTACATCTTTCTTAACAGCGGTGTTGAATGTGAAATTCAGTCTGCTGTCAATATTTTCATCATCAGTAAAATGGTTGATGGTAGGCGGAACCACACCATGAATAATAGTTCCCAATGCAGCGATAGCTTCAATAACTCCGGCAGCTCCCAGAAGGTGACCGGTCATTGATTTTGTAGAATTAATCTGAATATCATAAGCATGCTCGCCCAATAACTTTGAAATTGCGTTGGATTCTGCAATATCTCCTAATGGAGTAGACGTACCATGCATGTTGATATGGTCTACTTCATCAGCAGTTAGGCCTGCATCTTCCAGACAGTTTTTCATTACCAGATAAGCTCCTAATCCTTCAGGATGCGGGGCAGTCATGTGATGTGCGTCTGCACTCATACCACCACCTTGCAATTCTGCATAAATTGTTGCACCACGTTTTACGGCGTGCTCATATTCTTCAAGGATGATGCATCCTGCTCCTTCACCCAGTACAAAGCCATCTCTGTCTTTGTCAAATGGTCTTGAAGCTGTTTTAGGATCATCATTTCTTGTAGAAAGTGCCATCATCGCATTGAATCCACCGACACCACTTGCTGTTACGGCTGCTTCAGAGCCTCCGCATACAATAACGTCTGCTTTTCCAAGCTGGATGATCATCTTGGAGTCAATCAAAGCATTGGCTGAAGATGCACAGGCAGATACCGTAGTATAATTCGGCCCGTGAAAGCCATACTCAATTGAAATGTGTCCAGGAGTGATATCCGCGATCATTTTAGGAATAAAGAATGGGTTGAATCTTGGAATTTCCGTGTTGGCCCATCCTAAAACCTCAGTTTCGAAAGTTTCCAGACCTCCGATTCCTGAACCCCAGATTACTCCGACTCTGTTTTTATCAACATTGTCTTCAATAATTCTGGAATGTGCTACCGCTTCTCTTGCGGCTACCAGCCCAAGCTGGGTATTCCGGTCCATTTTTTTTGCTTCTTTCTTATCGAAATGCTGCAACGGATCGAAATTTTTCACCTCACAAGCGAATTTAGTTTTAAAGTTTGTGGCATCAAAAAGAGTAATCGGAGCAGCACCGCTCTCACCTTTAACAAGATTTTCCCAGTATTCTTTTGCATTATTTCCAATCGGTGTTATTGCGCCAAAACCGGTTACAACTACTCTTTTTAATTCCATAAATTTTTAAAATTTTCTTTTTTGTTGAAGAATATTATTTATTTACTACTTCTTCGATGTAAGCGATAGCGTGTCCTACAGTAGTAATTTTTTCAGCCTGATCATCAGGGATTTGAATGTTGAATTCTTTTTCAAATTCCATGATTAACTCAACTGTATCCAATGAGTCAGCTCCTAAATCGTTAGTGAAGCTAGCTTCAGGAGTTACTTCTGTTTCTTCAACGTCAAGCTTATCAGCGATGATAGCTTTTACTCTTGATGCAATGTCTGACATAGTAAATTATTTTTTTAATTGTTAGATGGTGCAAATATATAAAATTCTTTACGATAAAACATTTTTTTAGTCTTTTTTGTGGGTAGACTATACTTATTTTATAGCATGGAGTTTTAGTGTTTTCGTTTTCAGGTGTTTATGTTTGGGGTGTAAATCATTCAAAAAGATCATTCCGAAAAAGTCATTTATGCCTGACATATATATGATGAAAGATTGATTTAGATATTTAATCAATAATCTATAGAAACAAATTTATAAATGCCTGAGCCTTCTAACAAAGTTTAATTGAGCCATACAACAAAACAATTCCTGTGAAATTGTGGGAACTTTGTCACATTAAAACAAACAATATGAGACGCATAGATAAAGCCTACATTAATGGAGAGTTTGCTGAATTACACGGCACAGAAGTATTCAATCTTATTAGTCCTGTTAATCATGAGAAAATTGGAGAAGTGGTTCTGGGTGACGAAAGTGACACCATAAAGGCTATTGTTGCTGCCAAGACTGCTTTTAAAACATTTTCTAAAACGAGTATACAGCAGCGCATTGAAATCCTTGAAAAATTAAAGAAATCTGTAAAAAATAAAGAAAAGGAACTTATTGAAACCATGATCCTGGAATATGGCGGAACCCGAGAGTTCTGTACAATGAGTTTTCAGAATATGGTTGGCTCTTTTGAGCATATGATAGAAACATTGCATCATTTCGAATTTGAAAGAAAAGCAGGAAATACCCATGTTCAGATGGTTCCTGTAGGGGTTGTGGGCATTATTACACCATGGAATTCCAGTAACAGTTTTATTTGCAATAAATTTGCGACAGCGGTTGCTGCAGGCTGTACGGTAGTAGTAAAACCAAGCGAAATGAGTGCGCTTCAGACACAACTTATTATAGAGTGCTTCCATGAGGCAGGACTTGCGGATGGGATCTTCAATGTGGTAAACGGGCTTGGAAGCGTAGTAGGAAGTGAAATTGTAAATCATCCGGATATTGCTAAGATATCTTTCACAGGATCTACCCAAACGGGAAAGATGATTGCGAAAGGTGCCGTGGACAGTATGAAAAGAGTGACATTGGAACTTGGTGGAAAATCACCAAATATTATTCTTGATGATGCTGATTTTACACAAGCCATTCGCCAGGCTGTTTTTGGTGCTTATATGAACAGCGGACAAGCCTGTATTGCCCCAACACGTTTGTTGGTGCCTCAATCGAGACTGGCAGAGACTAATCAGTTGGCAAAAGAGGCCGCTCTTCAGGTTGTTGTAGGTGATCCTGTCAATGAAAATACGAATGTGGGTCCTATGGTTTCTGAAAAACAATATGAGCGGGTGCAGCATTATATTCAGTTAGGATTGGATGAGGGTGCAGAATTATTAGTGGGTGGAAAGGGAAAGCCTGAAGGATTTGAAGATGGTAATTTTGTTAAGGCCACTATTTTTACCAATGTCCGAAACAATATGCGGATTGCACAGGAAGAGATTTTCGGGCCCGTACTGTCCATTATTTCTTATCAAGATGAAGAAGATGCCATTGCTATTGCCAATGACACTCAATATGGATTGGCTGCTTATATAACTTCTTCGGATGAGCATAGGGCTTTGAAAGTAGCTTCCAGAATTGAAGCGGGAAGAGTTTGTATTAATGGGTTCAAACACGATCCGCTGGCGCCGTTTGGTGGATTCAAGCAATCCGGTATTGGAAGGGAGTTTGGAACATATGGTTTGGAAGAATATTTGGAGCCAAAATCAATTTTGATTTAAGAAAGCATAAAAAATATTATATTGAACAGTCAAGTTAAAAGCTTTTAGCTTGACTTTAACTTTAATCAAAATGTCCGAAAGTATAAATTACATCAATTACTCTTGTTATTTTACAGTGTTTCGTGAAGGTGAGCAGTTTTCTTCCTACAATTCATTATGTATGGTGATTTCAGGAGAAATGGAACTTAATGACGGAACTCACCGGCAATTGTTTCGCAGCGGTGATATTTATCTTGTGAGGAAAAATCAGTTATTGAAATTTCTGAAAAATCCTGGTCAAGAATCTGAGTTTAAATCTTTATCCATAAGATTTGATGATAAAATGCTGGAACAATTGAGTGAAAAAGAGCATTTTATTCTTCAGGATAGAGTGAAAGCACCTGCCTTTATTGAATTAACTACAGTTCAGCACCTGAAGTATTTCATGGAATCTTTGCTGCAATATCAGGATCTGCTGGAAAATAGATCGCCTGAACTGGCCTTGTTAAAACAAAAAGAGGCTTTAATTCTTCTATTTAAGCACGATCTATCATTGAAAAATATTCTCTATGATATTTCCGATCCTTACAAAATTGATCTTGAAAAATTTATGCTCAGGAATTATCATTTTAATGTAAAGCTGGACCGTTTTGCTTATCTCACGGGGAGAAGCCTGGCCACTTTTAAGCGTGATTTTGAGAGAATATTCGGAACGGCTCCCAGAAAATGGCTGCTTGAAAAAAGACTTCAGGAAGCCCGCTATCTTTTAGAAAAAGGAAATAAAGCTTCTGATATTTATCTTGACCTTGGCTTTGAAGACCTGTCTCATTTTTCATTTGCCTTTAAAAAATATTATGGTTTGCCGCCAAGCCGGTTATAAAAAAATAAACCGTCACGATTTATGGGACGGTTTATTTAAGTGGAGTTGGAGGGATTCGAACCCTCGTCCAAACAAGCAATACATAAGCTTTCTACATGCTTATTCTACCATTGGTTTTCGACTGAAAGCAGAGAGCAGACGGGCATCTTCTGATTTTCGGGAACAATTTTGGGAACAATTTTGAAATTACGAAATGGCATCAGTAAGTTTTTTTATTCGCGGAAAAGTAGTAGACAAAGAGTGTACAATTTGGGTAAGATTTAGAGATAAGGGCATTGATATAAAATCTCCAGTACCTTATCTGAAATGTAAACCGAAAGATTGGAAAGATGGTAAGTGTAAACTTACCTCAAAGAAAGTAACAGAGAATGATTCCGATACAATTAATATCCGTTTAATTAAATTGGAAACAGAGATTATCTTTAAGTATAATGCGGAGAGTCCAGATATTGACCTGAAGAATTGGCTAGAATATGTAATTCTGCCAACTAAATCAAAGCCAGATAAAAAGGAATACTCTGACAACTTACTTTTGTTCATAGACGATTACATTTCACTAAAGGAAAGGAATGTTGCTAAATCAACTATAAAGAAGGCAAATGTTGTAAAACAACTTTTGAATAGATATGTCGAAGATAGGAAGATAAGAAAGAAAAACTTTAAAAATCTGCGATTTAAAGATTTGGATAACAGTTTTAAAGCCGATTTTGAGGAATATTGTCAAAAGGAAAACTATAAAATATCAACTACTTATCGGAATCTTAAATTCATTAAAATGATTTGTAAAGTAGCTGAGTCTTTTGATATTGAAGTTCATAAACATACTGTAATGTGGAAATTTGATATTGAGAAGGCTACAAAAGCGATACCTAAATCTATATATTTGACGTTTGATGAACTTCAAAGAATCGAAGAAAAAGAAATGCCCTTTGATTATCTGGATAATGCAAAAGACTGGTTATTGGTAGCCTGTTACACTGCACAAAGGGTTAGCGATTATTTGAAATTTACTTCATCAATGATTGTAGAGGATAGCGAAGGACAGAAATACTTAGAATTTACTCAGCAAAAAACAAACGTAAGAATGAAAATTCCATTGTTGAAGAAAGTTCAGGATATTTTATTTAAGAGGGGAGGAGAATTTCCCCGAAAAATTTCCGATGTAAATCTAAATCTTTATATCAAACAAGTTTGTGAAATTTCTGGTATCAATGAAATAGTATATAATGGAAAGGTTATGGTAGTTGAAAGAGAAGACAAAAGTAAGATAACACGAAAGGTTTTTGGTTATTATCCTAAGTATGAGCTTGTAACCTCTCATATTGGTAGGAAGAGTTTTGCTTCAAATTTTTATGAAAAAGTACCTACTGCTTATTTGTTGAACTTTACAGGGCATACAACAGAAAAACAGCTATTGACATACATTAATAAGACTGATGTTGAAAAGGCTAAATCTACAGCCCAAATTTTTAACAAATTAGGTTTTTAGATTTTGTTTGTCTTAATTTTTGATAAAATTTCGATAGCTTATAAATATATTATATCACTTTTTTATGATTAAAATTTATAGTTAAGAGTAGATGCTATTTTATATTAATTTTAGTAATTATTACAAGGTCTTGATTAATTAAATGCAATGTTTAATTTTGTAAAATACTAATAATCAATACTTTGTATTACAATAATAGTTACACCAAAACCGTAAATAGAATTTAATCCTTAAGTTGTATAAACTTTTTTGAAGGATTATGTTTATATAGTTTTTGAAGGTTGCGGGAAGTCCTCCGAACTAAAATAAAAGGTACAGTTTCTTTTTCAAAGGAGAAATTATATTTAATCAAAATATAGCTTTTAATATCAATTAACAAACATACAAGACTCAATCTAATGATTGGGTCTTATTTTTTACGGCTAAACATCAATAGGAAATCTCTTAAGGGGTTTCCTTTTTTATACCTGTACGTCAGGTGATTGAACAGATAACAATAAAAAATATAAATTATGAATAGTAAAAACAACAATAGTAATAACACATTACTGGTCCAAATGACAAAAGATGAACTAATGCAGGATTTTGAGCAGGTAGTTCGTAAAGTAGTGAATCAAATGCAGGTTGAACAACAAGCATCAAAGAATGAGAAACTGACTTATACCCGTGACGAAACGGCTGAGCTTTTAAATGTAAGCCTAACAACACTTCATAACTGGAATAAAAAAGGATTTTAAAACCAACAACAAAAATTGGTTTACTATTCTAAAAGTGATATTCAAGCTCGTCTAAATCCTTAAATTCCTCATTTTTACAGTATAGTAATTCAAATCCGTTGTTAATCTATTTAAGCTACTTAACTTGTCTTAAGAGCTTATTATAGGTAATGATTCTGGATAAAAACATCTTTTAACTATTATACTGCACAATCTGTATTTACTTGCCGTAATAGCCTTGTAAACACCTTAAAAATCAACTAAAACAATTCTCATAACAATCCCAAATACATTGCAAAAAAAGCCGTGTACAGCCATTGTTATGCCTCTTTTTAAAACAACATTATTATGATTAACAAAATAGATTATTGCACTAACCGTACTATTACAGACTCATTCCAAAATATCGGAGAAGTTGTTGAATTTATCAAATCCCCACCAACAGAACATCTGAAGCTGATACAGCATGCCCGAACTTTAGAACGGGGCTCTGATGAGTACAAAGCAATCAAGATAAGCAAACTTCCTGCAATATCCATTAACTTTAACTTTTTAGATGGATATATAATAGGGAAAAATGTAGCAGAATCTACCGGATACCTTTATATTGATGTGGATGGTAGGACTGAGCAGGATTTAGAAATCAATACAGCCTATGTATGTGCCTATTGGAGAAGTTTATCCAATACTGGACTGACTTTAATAGTAAAAGTTGATGGACTAACACCTGATAACTTTAAGAATGCCACTCAGGAGATTGCTAACCTTTTGGATATACCTTTTGACAGTAAGGCGGTGTCTATTGACAGACTTACAGTATTATCATATGACCCGAATGCATACTATAATGATAATGTAAAGGTTTTCCCTGTTACGGAAATGATACCTACGCAGTCTGTGGAACCTATGCAGGATAGTTCAGCAGAAAAAAGTACCCAATATAATACTATTAAAAAGACTACTATAATAGGGTATGATTATACTGGGTACAAATTGAGATTTAACAATTTAGATGAGTTACTGCAACACTATAATATTGTTTTTGATGAAAATGGTTTATATGATTTTGGTAGGGATAACAAACTTGAATATTCGTTGATATATGTACCATTCAGAAAAATTATTGAAGGTGAAAGAGAAAATATACTAAAAAGTATAGCTTATCAGTTAATTGCTTTGAATAAAGAAGCAGATAAGGATTTGGTACTAAAATATCTGTACGCAATTAATTACAGCAAAATGAGTCCGCCTCTTGAAAACAGTGAAATTGAAACAACAGTAGCAAAGATTTATCAAAATCTAAATGATGTTGAACCCATCCCGAATGCTGAAAGGAGGTTTATTTATGATAATTCTAAGAACCTAACGCCCACGGACAAGAGAAGATTAAATATAAAGCAGATTCATCAGGACAGAACAAATAAAACTCGGTCAGAGCTTTTGGAAGTAATGAGAAATTGGGATTATGATTTATATGGGAAAATGACGATAAAGAGGCTGGCAAAAGTAGCAGTCAAAGACCCAAAGACTGTTCAGAAATATTATACTAAATTAAAAACAGAGATTGTACAAGACCTTAACGAAGAACATGTACAAATAGCAATAACTAAAAAAGATTATTTCAAAAGTTTATTGAAATAAATCCTATATTAAAAGATTTGGACAGTTTAATGAGGCGTGATTTGTTATAATTTATCCATATGAAATACAAAATTCTGTTATGGTTTCATAGATGTTATTCATATAATTGAAATATTTCTTATATTTATGACTAACTATGACTAACTCAAAGTATTGTGCATTTGATTTCAATAATAATTAATTGCACTTACAATATGAAATTATTTACATGAGCGCTGAAAAATTTACTTCGAAATTTGCTGTTAATTATGGAGCAAATGTTATTCCGATTAAGCGAATTGAAATTTTCTCTCCTGAGGAGTGGGAGGAATTTACATCTGAATGGCTTGAATTAAAAAAGAGGGTATATTGTGAAATAGAAAGATTAGGTGGTGCAAATGATAAAGGAAGAGATGTTGTTGCCTATATTACAGATAAGAATAATCCTAAACATTCTTGGGATTGTTATCAATGTAAGCATTATGATAAGCCTCTTTATCCTACAGATGTTTATGTAGAAATTGCTAAAATAGTATATTATACTTCTGTTGGGGAATATCCAATTCCTGAAAATTATTATTTTGTTGCTCCGAAAGGATGCGGGACTAGCTTATCGAAGTTTTTGCAGAATCCAAATGAATTAAAGAAAAATCTAATTGCAAATTGGGATAATCATTGTAAAGATAAAGTTTCAAAAAATGTTTCAATAGAGCTAAAAGATAATTTTCTACAATACCTAAATTCATTTGACTTCTCAATATTTCAGAAAATAAATATTAAGAATGTAATAGAGGAACATAAATTACATCCTAATCATATCATCCGTTTTGGTGGTGGTTTACCTGAACGCCCAAAATTTGATAAAGCAAGTATTCCAACCGTAGTTAACAAATATGAGATTGTTTACACTAAACAACTTCTCTTATCTTATGGTTCAGAGGCAAATAAAAAGTTTATTACAGCTGGTGATATTAATAGTATTGAACAATATTCAAATCATTTTAACAGAAGCAGAATTAACTTTCACTATGCAGAACAACTGAGAAACTTTTATAGGGATAGTTTACCTACAAACACATTTGAAGATTTTCAAGAAGAAATTTATGATGGTATTATAGATATTGTTGAAGATTATCATGATAATGCTTTTCAAAAAATAAAAGAAGTTGAAAAACAAGCATCAAACCTTCAAATTACATCAAATCCAATAACAGCAGTAAGTATTATAAATGATAGAAAAGGTATATGCCATCAACTTGTCAATAATAATAAAATTAAATGGATAGATGAATAATACAACACCTTTTAATAATCCAATTGAAATTGGATTACGTTCATTATGTATTTTAAATGAGATTTATCCTATTCAATTAGATGTTCAAAGTCTTATATATATTGATTATATAATTATACACTCTGGAGATTTTGATGCTTCCATGAAAAGTTTACATGTACCAGTGCCTCATAGAAAAAGCGAAATTTATGTTAGAAGAAAATTTATCCAAGATAGTCTAAACTTTTTTATAAAAAAATCATTGATTGAAATTAGCTATTCTACTAGTGGAGTTAAGTATGTTGCATCTGAAAATTCATCACCTTTTATTGAGAATCTATCAGAAAATTACACAGGTGATTTACTAATAAGAGTGCATTGGTTTATGAAAAAGTATAATTGTTTTGAAGGGAGTGAATTAAAAAAACTGTTTGAAGATAAGGTAGATTTCATACATTCAGAATTTAACTTAGGTATATTAAAATGAAAAAAGGATTTATTTTTACTGAACTTCGTTTATGCGGTGAGAATGTTCAGGATGCTATAATAAAATTTACGAAAGGGCTAAATGTTATTTCGGGACCTTCTAATACTGGTAAGACTTTAATATTCGAATGTTTAGATTATATGTTAGGCTCATCTGATAAACCTAAAAGCCCAGAAAAAATTAGACCATATTCAAAAATATATTTAGAATTAAAATCTGAGGAAGAATATTATACGCTTGAAAGTGGCTTTACATCAACTTTTTTCAATCTTTATAAATGTAAAATAAGTGAAATACACAAATTTCCGTATCCTGAAGTTTTAAAAAAGAAACATGATTCAAAATCATCTGATAATATTTCAAAGTTCTTATTAAAATTGAATAATATTTCAGATAAAAAAATCAGGAAAAATAAAAAAGGAAATGCTAATAGCTTGTCTTATCGTAACTTAATAAAATTTTCTTTAATTGATGAGGTAAGAATAATTACCAAAAACTCTCCAATTTACACACATTATATGCATATGACAGAAGAGTCTAATGTATTTAAATATATAATAACAGGAAAAGATGATAGTAGTGTTTCAGTAAAATTAAGTTCTGATGAGATTGCTAGAAGAAAAGGTAAAATAGAAATCCTAAAAAATATAATTGTTGAATCAGATTATTTAAACTTAGAAGGATATGAGCTTGGAGAAATCAATGAACAATTATCGAAAATTGAAAAGTCTTTAAAAGAAAATCAACAAAAGTTTGATAATATTAGAAAATCATATCTTGATATTGAAGATAAGTATAAAACCAAAAGTGTTGAATTAATAGAAACACAAGGTGCATTTCAGGAAATTCTTGAATTATTTAAGAGGTCAAGTATTTTGGAAAAACAATATTTTAGTGATATTGACAGGTTGAAATCAACGATAGAAGCCAGCTCTTTTTTATCCAGCTCAACTAATCATTCATGCCCTGTGTGTCATAGTGAAATTGATGAAGAAATTGATGAACTATCATTAAATGAAATTGAAATAGCCTGTAAAAATGAAATTAATAAAATTCATTCCTTATTAAATGAACTTAGCTCTTCGAGAGCTATCATAATAAGCGAAAAGAATAAACTTCAAAATTCAAAGGATTTGTTAAATGAGGAAACGAACTCATTAAAACAAGAATTGAATGTTGGTATAGGAACAGAATTAAATGAAATTATTGAAGTTATATCAAAACTTAGTAATAAAAAAGTCAATTATTAGGCATTAAGAATAACTTGGAAAAAGCAGTTGGTTATGAAAATACAATTTCAACTTTAGAAGAGTCTTTACCCAATGATATTACAAAAGATAATATAGACACAATAACAACAAGCAATATTACTCCGTTATGCAAAAAAATGACTGAAATATTAAAAGGAATTAAAATCAGGAAGGATGTTTCTTTTAATATTAAAGCTCTCGAATTTGAACTTGCTGGTGAACTAAGAAATGAATTTGGAAAGGGCTACAGAGCAATATACTATGCTGTTTTCATTACAGCTCTACAAGAATTATTGCTAAGTAAAGAGTATGCTATCGGAGTTCCTGTTTTGGATTCACCTTTAGTTACTTATAGAAAACCAGATAGCGAAGGAGAGGGAATTGATGAAGATTTAGCAATGAATTTTTACCGATATATTGCTAAAAGTAATATTGAACAATTTATAATAATTGAAAATGAAGAACCTCCATCAGATATAAAAGATATAATAAATCATATTAGGTTTTCTGGAGTAAAAGGAAGAGGAAGGTTTGGTTTCATTCCTTAAAATATTACATTTAAAAGTATGAGAATAAAGAAAATAATCAGAAAATTATAAATTTATGGATGAATTAATCGAACAAATAAATGATTTTAAAAAAGTTTTAAAGTCGGGAATAGATTTAAATGTATTTCTAAAACTAATATCACACTCAACTGATGGAGAAGTAGTTAGAATGATGGGTCAATATGCCAATGTTTTGCCTTTAGAAGATTGGGTGTTATTGTATAAAAAAGCGGGAATAGAAATTAATGAAGAGCAACTTTCAGTTTTTTTCGAATATGTAAATAAATATTTTCGCAAGTATTTTGAAAAAGTCCAGGGGAATAAGTATGCTGTTAAAAGAGGGGTGGATTTCAGACAAAATGAAGATTTTAAATTTGAAAAAATTGTATATTACTCTCATTAATCTAATCAATACAATCTAAAAAAATATGAGAGAAAATTATAAATACATTATTTTTTTAAAACTAAAAGATTGACTTTGTTAGATGGTAATAAAGTCAATCTTTTACTATATATGAAATGAATAGAAGTAAAGTTTTTTCTCCTAACTGTTATACATATAAAATGGTTTTAAAAAATCCATAATTATTATCTATTAAAATTCTTCTATCAAGATAACAGTTAAACATTTCACATGAAGTTTCTGGAAGTAAGGTACAACTAAAGCATGCAGAAAGGTTAAGGTTTGCAACACCTTGCCCATGTGTGTGATAGCAAATTGGGTCGGTTGCACAATCAGTTGCACGAATCATTGCCGATTCTATCAATTTACCAATCCTATCATCATCACATATTGAAGTAATTCCACCATAACTTCCTTCCGAACCTGCTATTGTATAAATTAGAACCCCATTCATTTCTAAATCATTGTCTAAATACAAACGTTCCTGAATTGATGTTGAAGCATAACCACATAGATATTCTAATTCTTTTATTATCAAATGTGAAAATGTGTGGATTAGAATATATTTAGGATTAATTACCAAGTCTTCATCAAAATTTGAATCTAAATAACTGTGATTACCAATAATAATATCTATTCTCTCTTGTATTTTTGGATTACTTGAAATCCACCTATCTAAAAGATTATTATCGAACTCAAAAAATATTCCCTCTCCAAAACTTTCAATAGCAGGTAAATATTTTGTATTAACTCCATAACTGGATGTAAATTTTTTAGTTATACTTTCGGTTGTTATTTTTTCTGTGTCTTCATCTTCTAAAAATGAATTGGTAGAAATGGGTTCTTGTCTTGTGTATGAAGTTTGAACAGAAGTTATTTTTATTTTGTCCATTTTATAAATGGATTTAATTAAATCATTTTGAAAAAAGCATTACTAATTTTGTTGAATATTAATTTATCTTCAACTCTTTCGCAACAATTCTCAATTATAAATTTATACTCATCATGACGATATTGATTTTCTGTTTTTGCAATTTCAGCATCTCTTTCACTAAAATTATTGTCAATTAATTTTTGTACAATGTTAGCATCAATATCAATATTTTTATATCGTCTTAGATTTTTAGAAATTTGATTTGCATTACTACCATCTTCAAACTCTTCTTTGATTAAATTGATTGTAAACTCATTCAATTCATCATTAGCAGGAATATAGATACTTGATAAAATATTAGGATAATAGACACTATTACTTGAACGAATAACAGGTTTAAACAAAATATCAGTTTCTTTTGTATTGGGTAATAAGTCTTGTATTTTCACTCTTAAATTAAACAGACCTGATAAAGTAGCGAAGCTTATTTGTTCCCCATTTTTTCGCCTTGCCATTATCCAAATTCCTTTCAAGTCATCTAATTTATCAGAAGTCTTATATTCAAATATTACATCGTCAGGAACTTGAATATTTGAAAGTGTGATAATTTCTTCTTCAGTGCTTGCATTTTCAACTTCCTTTTTCTTCCCTTTTTTCTTTACGTCTAAAAACAAAGCCCATTTATCCCAAGGAATATCCGCGATTTCTCCATTTGGTGCCGTTAGAATAAATCGTACTTGCTCCAAATCAAAAAATCTACGTTTCTTATCTCTATTGTTTACATAACAACAATAACATTTTGGTGGATAGAAATAACTTCGTTCCATATTAGTAGTTTTGTGCTGACTTTCTACATTGTTATCCCAATTGCGTTTCCAGTTATCAATTCTGTCAAAACGATGACAATTATTACAATAAAACCATTCGGGGAAATATTTAGCAGATAAAAAAGCAAACTTATTTTCAGGGTCATATCCTTTTCTTAATTCATTTACAGGAATTTTAACCAAATTTTCTAATTGTTGAAAATATTTACTCAAACGGTTTTTAAACCTTTTATCATTTATAAAATTATGCTCCTCAAACTCATTTTCTACACGCTGGTAAAAAGGCCACTTATCAAAACTTTCGATTAATATTGAGCCATCTCTTGTTTCTATAATAGAACCAACGCCACCGTAAGAGCTTATAGCTTTTCTTGTTTGTATTTGTTCAAATTGCCCCATTATTTGTTAATTATTTTTACAATACTATTCGTATCTATTTCTCTCATTGACATCATTAAGCTCCAATCATCTAAATCAGACATTTTCTTAATCAAGATTTTATAAGTCAAATCGCCTTCTTTTGAAGTCCACTTATCAACTAAATCTTTTAATTTGTCCAAAGCGTATTGTAATTGTTTTTCATTCTTAATTCTTTCAGAAATAAATGTTTTTAATTCTTCATAATTTCCAACAAAATCTTTTGCTCTTTTGTCTGGATATAAACCTTGCTTATGTCTAACAAAACAAACTAATAAACTAGCTAAAACTTTATCTAAAGCTATTTCTGTAAAAGGTGTTACACTCAAAGGTTCTACAAATTTGTAATAAGCATTATTAAAAGGTACATAGTTTTCAAAATATGATTTGTCTCTTGAGCGATTGGCATCTAATAAATTGATTACTATTCCTTTGTCTTTTCTTCCTACACGACTTGATGCTTGGATATATTCTGCAACATTTTTAGGTTGCCCATTCATCAACATTACATTCAATCTTTCTATGTCTATTCCAACAGAAAACATATTAGAAGCTAATACTAAGTCAACCGTATTTTGTACAAAACCCCAACCTTCTTTTGATACTAACTGAAAGGGTTCTTCCAATTCAGTAAGCAATTTCTTAATAGAATTACTCTCAACTCTACTTGTCAATTCTTTTGTTCTTCCTGATAATCCAAAATAATTGAACCCATAAAGTTGTTTATTTAGGTGATAACGATTATGTAGTAATTTTAAAAAATCTGAAATTTCGGCAGGTACCTTATTGTATATCTTACCAACATCACGCAAACTGTTGTAAAATGAAACTATCGTCCAAAAATTATCTTCTTTAATAATTGCCTCTTCTCGTGATAATTGTTTTTTTCTCTAAAATATTTGAACAATTCAATACGAGCTAATAATAAATTCCCTAATATTCGTATCTGTGAGTTGAGGGCAGTTTTTCCTGTTGGCATAAATCCAATATGTTTTCTTTTGCTTTCATTGGAAACATAAGAAAAGAAATTATCATCAAAGGTTACCCCCATAGGTGGAAATATATTCAAAGACCTGTTTCCATAAAGCATAGCTACTTGTTGTTCTGTGTTCCTTGTTGTTGCAGTTGAAGTAATGATTTTAGGTTTTCTGTTTCCTTTGGTTGAAAGCATTTCTACAATAGATTCATACAAACCTGTAATAGAACCTAATGGACCACTCAATAAGTGTAACTCGTCTTGAATAATTAAGTCAGGGGAAGTTTATTTTCTTCTTGGGAATTAAATAATTTGTGTCCTTCTTCTCTATGAGAAAGCATTGCGAATTTATCAACGGTTGCAAAAAGTAATGTTGGTGGATTTTGATAAATTTTATCATCTACAAAATAGATTGGCAGTTCGTCACTAAATGCACAATCAGGATTTAAACAGTTTGTTGAAAATGATTTATCTGTTGCAGAATAGCCTAAATCGTATTTTTCATTTTGATTTTTTGTTACCAAATTACAACCACACCAAGAGCAACTTGTAATTGGGAAAGTATTTAATTTATGATAATTACCTTCCTTTTTAATGTTTAACTTAACAATTTCATCATTTACATTTTTCCAAATTTTTTGAGCATCTTTATATGAATTTGGAGTAGTGGAAGCTCCGACCCACATTCCGATTGATACTTTTTCGTTTCCAAAAAAATATTCATTCTCTGATTGAAAGTTTCTTCGTAAAAAGTCCAATGACAAAATAAGCTTTGTTGCTCTTTCAAACTGTTGAGCAGTAAGCAACCTCAATGTATAACGCATTATTACAGAAACTCCATTAGCATTTTCACCATATAAAATTCTTCTACTTATAATTGTAAATGCAGTAATTGCTAAATACGCTTCTGTTTTTCCACCACCTGTTGGAAACCAAAGTAAATCGACAATATTATTTCTATCGTCAGAATCTTCATCAATTATTGATTTAAGATTCAAAAGGAAAAATGCTAGTTGAAATGGTCTGTAATTAGGACTGAATGAATGATTTTTGAAAAAATATAAATCATTGTAATTGAATTTTTTATTGATTTCGTTTAATTCAATTCCTTTTTTTCCAAACAAGTCTTTATTAGAAATAAGCATTTGAATATACATTGCTGTATTTGCTATTTTAAAAGATTTAAAGGCAACATCATTAGAATCAAGAAAATTTATATTCTCAATTAATCTTTTATAAGTAGCATTTTGTTTTTCTAAAATAGTATTTAAAGACTTTTTATAATTGTTTTCTGCAATTGTGGTTTCCTGCTCGTTTGTTATCCAATCTTTATATTCTTTTGCAAATAGTTTTAATTTTTTAATAATTGTTGATTTATCTAAATCCGTCCAAATTGAAAGATTTTTTAATGCTGTTATTTCTTTCAATTCTTGTGGAAAGGTCTCTTTGAATGCGTTACTATAATTTTTAATATCAACATCAGGTAAAAACGTTGTTTTTAATTCAGTTGGCTTCTTATCATTATTCCAAGTAACAGCACAACCATGACCAATTCCAAAAGAATATTCTTCTCTATATTGAAAGTTTATTAAGTTAAGCTCTTCATCAAACGGATTTATTTCTGCAAGTTGTTTGTACGGTAAAAACTCCTTACCAGATATAAGTATTTCCCCTTGAAATATTGCGCTTCTATTTAATTGTTCATTACTATAAGAAAATTTATTTTTCGGGTGATTTAATCTATTTGCCAACAAAATTTTTATGAATTTACCATAATCTGTTTCATAAACTTTTTTATAATAGCACGTAATAATTGACCTATTGTCTTGATTTTCATCTATTGGATATGCCTTTGATTCATCAACATCGATTTCTTGTAAATCAAGTGTTACTGTAAAAGGTTCTCTTTTTATGCGTTTCCAAAGACGACCTAATAATAATTCCGCTTTTTTGTATGGAATGCTGTCGAGTAATTCTGCTTGCCTTTCATCTTCTTTGAATCTTTGCCTAAAATTTCGAATATCTAAATCTCCTTTTTCAAAAACTTCTTTATTTAAGGACATTCGTCCTTTTTCATATTTGAAGTAGCTGCTAATGTAATTATATTGATGTTCAACAAACCAACGATAATCTTTTTCCTCAATTTCTATTACTGCATTTACTGAGTCAATCTGATTATACTTTGCAAAATTAAAAGTCACATCAATACTTTTCATTTGTTTTGGAACGCAAAACGTCAGTCCAAAATTGGTTGGAAAATATTGGTTTGCTTCCGAATATTCCTTTTCAGGTTCTACATTATTGATTTTAATAATTTCATCATCATTTGTCTCATCAGTCTCAGCTGATGAAGTAAGATTTTCTTCTAAATCGTCATCTTCAACTTCAGCATTGGTATCAATTGTTTCTTTTTCTCCAATTGATGTTGCTATATCTCTTTCGGGAAATAAAATACCTGAATAATATCTACTTAAAGGGTAATCAGAAATTATTTCATTTTCAGCATCAGAAACAAAAATATCGGAACCTGGACCAATCAGATTATTTTGAATGGTGTCCCTGAATATTAATCTTGGCTCTTCGGTGTACTTATTCATTTAATAAGGTTTTTCTAATTATAGTTTTTTCTTGAATTGTTTTGGTCAGTTTCTCCAAAATTTCTTTAGGCAATTTATTTAAGGAATCACTAATTTCTGTTTTATTACAAGCAACATAATCTAACAAATCATTTCCTAAAATTTTTCCTACTTGCTGTCTTATGGAATGGTCTTTTTTTGAATAAGCTTCGAATTTTTCAAAATTATTAACTATCAAATCATTTTTATAACCATTTTTTACACAAAATTCTCGAATTGCCTCTAATGTTTTCATTCTTGGAAATCTTGTTGTTGTGTTTTCAGAAAAATAAAATTTAAACGTAATGTAATTTATTTTATAAGTGTCAAAAATTAACCGATAAAGTTTTTCAATTCCACCATAATCTAATGATAGCTTTTTCAATGTCTGCTTCCAACTTTCAGAATATTCATCAAAAGAGTCCAATAAGTTTTCTGTATCGAAAATTTTCAAAATGCGCTTAAACTCATTTGCACTATTGTTTTGATAAAATCTAATAGTAGCATTATCATATACCTCGCCAATTGTGGTTTTTATCTGTTCTCCGTTTTCAATTAGAAAAACTCCTTTCGATGAATCAAATTTTTCTATTGTTCCGTCATCAAATAAAATCTCATAAACTGCCTTTTCTTTTGGTAAATCAATGGTTTCGTAAGGACTATTTTTGAAATTCTCATTATATATATCAAAAGTAAAAATCTCTTCTAAATCTCTCTTTTTAGCGCTTGTTATATGTGAAAAATTTGTTTTTATAAATTTAAATCTATCAATGTGTGTCAATTTTATGTTTTCTTGACTTTGATAAATTTGTTCTATATTATCAAATGAAATTTCATCTAAGTTTTCGTAACAAAGAATTTCATAATTTCCTTTTGTGCCTTTAACTTTTGTAAACAGCTCCAAATTATTTAGATATGGAATTATTACCAATTTGTTTTGTGAGTTTTTTCATCACTCAACCATTTGTCAAAGTAAAGTTTTGAATTGTCGATTCGTTTGTCGCTTATTAAGCAAATATTGTTTATTCTTTCATTTATTATTTGATTATTTACCGCATCATAATTCTTCTTTTCTACAACTAAATAAATGAATTTTCCTTGATTAGATTTCGCTTTTTCCTTTATGTAGTTCCATTTTATATTTTCATTTTCCAGAGACGCTGAAATTTTAGAAAATTTATCAAAAACCCTATTTGTATAATTTTTAATAGTATCGGGATTATAAATATCCTTTCCGAAAAAAAGATTATTCACTTCTTCAGCAAATGTTTCACTTTGGAAATAGTAATTTAATCTGTCTAAGTATTCTTGGAAAATTCCTTTTGATAAATTGGTGTTAACCAAAATCATTCTTAAAAAGAAATTAGAGTATTTCAACATAAAAGCGAGATTTACTTGACTTTCTTCTTTTATGTTTTCAATTTCTGACTTTAAATCTACAAACAAAGAATATAGTTTATCATTGTTTAATACTACTTTTGTTAAATTGCTTAACACTTCATTATTGGCAATTTTGATTTCATCATTAGACCAACACCATTCCAAAAACTGATTTTCGGTATTTGGTTTTTCTGAACCAATAAGAATAATGTTTTTGTATTTATCTCTATATTTTTCGTGAAGAATAAAGTCAAAATTATCTCGATATTTAGAATCTCCAATAATAATTATCTCATCAAAACTTTGATTATTATTCAATAAAAATTCTTTTGCAGAGTTAAAGTCATTACAACATTCAACTAAATAACTGAAAAAGGGTAAATCATTACTTATTTTTCCATTTTTGTTTGTATATCGAATTGGTAGAAATTTACTTTCATTGAAAAATTGTTTTTCTGCAATCACTAATGTCCTATTTTTAAAATCAGTTATAAACGGAAAATCAACATTGAAATTAGAAGACAAAAATTCACGATAAGAATCTACATTTTTTACTGAATTTTTTGTATTTACTAAATTGGGATTTAGTTTAGTAAAGAATTGCTTATTGAGTGAAAAATCACTAATCCCAAATTCATTTTTTTAGGAAATTTGAAATTTATTTTTATTTGTTCTGTAAAAATACTTCTAACAATAAAAACTCTATTTTCTTGGTTGTATTTTCCATAAATTAAATCTCCTTTATTTAAAGTCGGTATTACGTTATCGTGACTAAAATAGTTTTGATAAAGTTTAACTAAAACTATTGAATGAAAAATTGAAGCAAAAAAGTTTGGTCTATATTCACTTTCTGGAATACTAATGAAAAAATCTTTTTTATTTTCATCTAAAATATATTGATTAATCAGATGAAAATTAATCAAATCAAAAGTGCAAAACTTTGCAAAATGATTCTTTTGCATGTCAAATTGTTTTGAGATGCTACTCGAAACATCTAAATGAACTTGCTCTAAATAATTTTGAATTCGGTATATCATCTACGAGTAATAATTTCATTATAGTCTATTTCTCACTATATATGGATGTTAAGGTTCTAATTTAAGCATTTTTTATTTCTTAATTATGTGGAAAACCGTAATTCATTTTATTCCTTTTAATTAATCTTTTATATAACGAAACCTGTTTATGTAAACAGGTTTTGAGTAATGATTTTTTTATTTCCTTTTCACTATGATTCTTATGATTGTTGCTGAATGTTAATAGAATTAAAATAAATGGTATATTATTGTATTTGGAATCATTTATCATTCTTAAACTACAATATCACTTTGAGTTATCAAAAGGATTATTTCCCTCACGCATAAAAACTGTTCCCATCTTTTGATACTTAATAGGCTTTCCTTTTACACAAGCCGTATAGATTCCACTACCTAGACCGTTTTGCGCTCTGATAATGATTATTTCTTTTTCTTCAACTCCATTATCAATGGCTACGAACTTTTTTAGGCGTTTATTCTTGATTGGCTCTTTGAAATCAGCAGGAAGCTCACATTCTTTTGCTATTTGTGATTCTTTAGGTTTTTCTTCCTGTGCAAAAAATAATACTGGTGCTGATGCTAATAAAAGCGTAAAAAATAATTTTTTCATGATAATTGATTTTAGTTATAATTGTTGTTTCTTTTCTGTTCGTTTTCCCAGATTTCATATTCAGTCTGCAATCTCTTTGCTTCTTCCCATTCTTCGGGGGTAATACTTTTTAGTTCTTTAATAGCTTGTTCCTGGTCTTCTTTAGTCATAGTTTTTGGAGTTTGGCTATTAGTAGTATTTCGGATTTTAGAGATTCTTTCTTTTTCCTGACTTGCTTCTGCGTAGCTGTCAAATCTCATTATGTATCTTTCAAGAATGTTCTTGTCAAACAAATAGGCATTGCATTTAGCCTGTGTATCATCTAAAATTATGTATTCATCATCCGTGCTAATAATGTAAGGTGTATTAAATATTCCTGTTACTATTACAGATTCTTTCCCGAAGTATCTATCTTTTACCTTGAAGACTACAAACGAATGTTTTACGGCTGTTTTGGGTGTATTTTGAGGTATTGTTGTATTTGTGTTGTTTGAGCTGATTTTTGTCGTGTCTATGGGTCTTATACAGCTTCCTATTGGCTCTTGTTTGGTCTTATCACAACTGATACCTAAAGTTGGTAATATCAGAATCATAACCTTTAATCTGTACCTTTTGAAAAACAACGTGATTAACGTATAGACTAACCAAAAAAGCAAAAGATATTTGTAATCATTGAATACAGATTTTGCAAATAACAAGCCTTTGTTAGAGTAGCTTTTAAAGTCTGAACCCTCAATCAGAAGTTCACTACACATCATGCCGTTTGTGGGTAGGTTTATTCTTGTTCCAAAAGGTGTAGTCTGATACAATGTAGCTACACGTGTTGTAGTTGGGTCGTATGTTCCACTCAAAATAATCTTTCCGTTACTATCTGTACTAGGGATATTCAAATTGGGGATATATGAGAATATACTAAAATGCTCTACTGCAAAAACAGTCAAAAAAGCTAATACAAAACCTATCAATATTGATTTAGGTATATTACGGTCAATCTGAATAGTTGTTTTTTCTTTCATGACAGATTAATTAGCTGTAACATTTCTAATTATTGTATTTACAGAATCATATAGCCACTGTATAACACGGCTAGTTTCATTTGCTGATGCATAATTAATTCTTGTTCTATTTATCTCATTAATGCAACTTTTCTGAAAAGTATCAGAGATAAGCCTTCTTTGTTCATTGGTTACATCTAGACTATTGATTTGATTAGATATACTATTTATTGTATTTTGAACTTGCTGAACATTATTGTTATATCTATTTTGTAAAATAGTTGTGGCATTTCCCAAACTTGAAATATTCAATTCTTGTGGGTTACGGTATTGTGTAGGTTTGCGAGCTGTATTTGAAACTGCTGAACCATCAACATTATACATTTCCCATTGTTTAGTGAAGCTGTTATACTTTTCATAGCTAATCATGCTACCGCTTGGCTCGTAGTATTCATATCTATCATAGTATGAATTGTATTTTCTGGTAATAGATTGAGAAAAACAAAGGGTTCCGAGTAAAAGGCATGCGGAAATGGTAATTTTTTTCATAAGTGATTTATTGTATCACTTAGCCCCTAAAGTGAAGGTTAATAATGAAGAAAGCGTGGGACTAAGCCTTATTGGTCTCAGGCATCGCCAAACGCCCCACCCCAAATAAGTTCAGCCCACGCCATAGCGTAGGCATTAACCTATTATTTTCTGAGGTGTTACTTTAAAATTGGCGATTTTGAGACACTCAAATAATAGCTAACGCTTTATATTTTCGATAAAATTCTAAGCACAAATATATAAAAAAATGAATTCTTAATTCTGAAGATAGTTATAGCTCTTTTAAGCCATTGAATATTTCTTTAATTATTACATCTTCGTTTAAGTTATCTGTGAAATAATCATCAGTTTTCATGTCACTTGTAATTTCTATTTCATGATTGATGTAGTTGTTGAATTGAGCTGATAGTATCTCAATTTCGTTTATGTGATTTTCTAAACCTAAATTATATTTTGCATTAACTGTTTCTAACGTAGCTTTGTAATAAATAGTTTCTTCATCCTTGATATTTTCTTCCAGTATTAATCTACGTGCTAATTCAAAAAAACGAGGTGAATTAATATATTTTTGATATTTTTCTGGAAAAATAGAAAAAAGCTTTCAAATAATTCTAAATGATAAATTGAATAACTATAAATGAGAAAGGAATCTAAAATTAGATATTTATCAATCTTAAATTTTGACAATTCAAGTGTTCCTAATAGGTCTAAATAGTCTGAATGATAACTGTAGCCTGTAAAAATTAATCGTTGATTAAAATTATTATAAATAAATTCTTTTATTTTTCTATTATATATAGAATAATGAGTATTTAGATAGTTAATAAATCCATATATGTAATCATTATTTTTAGTAAATTGTAAACCATTAACTTCAATTTTGTAAATTCTACAAGTTTTGTGGTTATCTTCTAGCTCTATTAATTTATCTGCTAGACTATCTATTAATTCTTGCTTTAATCTTATCTTACCAAATAATTCTTGTCCAGAAAATATTGTTTGAAATTGGTCCACAAAAATAAAAGAGCTTATTAAATCATCTATTATTTTATTCTTATCCTTTAAATAATTTACCAAAAAATCATAGATAGAAGGATTTTGATACTCAATAACAATGTTCCCTTTTTTGTCTAGAATTGTTTTTATAAAAGTATTTTCTAATTCTCTTATTGATTTGGAAAAAGTCAACGAATCAAAATTAATTCCTAATTTAGAATTTTTCAATAGAAAACTTTCTACAGCTATTTCTAAATCTGTCAATAATACTGGATTTCCAAGTGTTGATAGAACTAAAAGTGTATATTGGGAAAACTTATCTAAAGAGTTTTCAAAACTGTACTGCCAGACACTTTGAGGATTGTCGAAATACCCTTTAATAGTGTTAAAAAAAGTACTGGCTTACAATTATTCCAAATCTTTTGCTTAATAAAAGTTTCGATTATTCTAGGATTATAATTGGTGTGATTAATTAGTTTCTTATAATTATCAAATTCAAGTAAATTGTTTAGATATTCTTCAGGTATTTGTCCATGAAATAAATGGTTATATAAAATTTTCGCTTTAATTATTTTTGTATATGTTGATAAATCAATTATACATTTTGCAATCTCTATATCATGTATTTTAAATGCCTCATAAACTTCTTTAGCTTGATTTAATATATATTCTCTTGTAGCTAATATTAATATTTTATCAGAAGAATCTTTAATTTTGTTAATGAATTTTACTATTTTATCATCATTCTTTTGGAGACTTTTTGCCTCAAAAAATTTTTGCCAAGGAAATCGTCAAATAAAAACACTTGTTTTTTATCCTCTTTAAAGTAAGTATAACCATCATCAATCTTATCACTTAAATAAATAAATTCATCATATCCATTTGAAAGAAGATATTGTGTTAAAATTCTGGATAATGTTGTTTTTCCAATCCCAGGTATTCCCGAAATTATAATATAACGATATTTATCTAAAATTTTTAATGCTTCATGAAAACTTTCGTTTTGAACAAATAATTTTGTTTGGTTTTTAATTTCTTGTAGTTCAAATTGTGACTGGTTATAGATTTTGTTATGGACTACTTTTTCTAGTATTGTGGTGCTAGCAATCCATAACTTATAATATTTTTCTTCAATTTTTTTATTTTGGGCTAGAATATTTAATAAATCATCTTTTCCATATATATATTCTGTTGATTTTATATATGGTTCAAAAAGTTTTTTAATTTCCTCTTTATTATAGGGAGATAGTCCAATACTAGTTGTAATTATATAAGATGAGGGATTCAGTTTTTTAACTTTTGGAACTTCTTTTTTAGATTGTTTTTTAAAGATGTTATGTCCTTATATCTTTTAGATTGAATAATAACATTTTTATTTTCAGGAGTTGAAAATCTTAAATCTATACCGCCGTCCCTTCCTGTTTTAAATGATTCTATAAATATATTTAGTTTGACTTGTAATATATCTCTGCAGAATTCTTCAAATTCACTTGGAGAAAAGATGTTTAAATCGTATTGTGTCATTTTAAGATTAAAAATAATATTAAGATACAACTTTAAAGTTACTAGTGAATATGCTTTTGTTGTTATTTGGACTTTTAATTATTTCTTATTAATATTAGTCGTTTTTTTATATAATATTTATAGTCTTATTTACCCAAATCTATATATAAAATCTTCTGTAGTCAAATCTGAAAATTTTTATAAAGATTTGGAGTGTGTACCTACTATATCCTTTTCCCACCCCTTGCCAGAAATTTTTTTGATATACCCCTTCCAAAAGCTTTTTATTTTTTAGATAACAGTTCTTGTTTTTCTGCGCTTCGAGTGGTTAAAAAGTTTTTAACAGACGTTAATATTTTAGTTAAAAAGTGTTGTAAACTCTTATGTTTATGGGCTTTTATTGTATATTTATACTGCTTTTGTAAGCTACTTTCTATTAAAAGAATATCTCAATATATACATAAAAAAAATGCCTAGAAGTATTGGCGTACTGCTAGGCGAATCAATAAATTTTAAATCGTACTTAAAACTTATCAACATGACAAATTTACAAAATTGTCTTGATACTGCTAGTATCTATTGTGGCACGTATGCCAAGTATAACAACGGAAGCCTTTATGGTAAATGGTTAAATCTCTCTGATTATTCCGATTATGACGAACTACTTACTGCAATGTATGAACTTCATTCTGATGAAGCCGACCCTGAGTTTATGTTTCAGGATTATGAATGTCCGATTCTGGAAAAGCTGGGATTATTGAGCGAGTGCCATATATCAAAAGATATATATGATGTTCTTGAACAAATCAATGATTCGGGGCACAATGTAAAGATTTACGAAGCGTGTTTGGATTGTTTAGGTAAAATGGAGTTTCAAAGCCTTTATGAGTATGTAAACAATTTTTATTACGGCGAGTTTGGAAGTGATGAAGATTTTGTACAATGGCTTTATGAAGATGATGCGTTTAATATTCCTAGTTGGGTTGTTATTGATTGGGAAGCTACGGCAAGGAGTATAATGTATGATTATTTTGAAAGTAACGGACATTATTTCAAGGCTTAAAATAACTATTTTATATATTTGTATTTATAATTAAATTGTATTCCGTTAATCAGGAGACTATGTAAAAATGTTTGGGAACAATTTCGGACACAAATAAAAAAAAGAGAAAATGTAATTATTTATAATTCAATAATTTACAAATTCTCTTTAGTTTAAAAAGTGGAGTTGGAGGGATTCGAACCCTCGTCCAAACAAGCAATACATAAGCTTTCTACATGCTTATTCTACCATTGATTTTCGACTGGAGGCAGAGGGCAGACACCCAACTTCCAGCTTATCTTCTGAAATTTTCGAGTTTCAGCCAAAGCATCTGAAACCTTATTTCTGCATTCCTATATCCCAGAATCAAACGCCGCAGAACAGAGCATTTGTGAGATATCTTGCTTCCTTACTATCTTCAGGAAAACGCTTGATCTACTATACTTCGATATTAAGCTGCAAGAGCGAACTCTTCGTTGCCAGTTAAAATTTTGTAGCAAGGGATTAAAGAGATCGCGCTACGGTTCTCTGCATGCTTACTTATCCATTGATCTTGCTGTCGAAACCAGTCAACCCCATGAATAAAGTAGATGCAAAGATAATACTTTTTGTTTACATTTTATTAATATGAGGTATTTTAATAAAGGAAATGGATGTTTTTGAAGCTGTCGGGATCTAAAAATTTGGTTATTGTGGATAAAATATTATCCTGCGTTAATGACCTTGAATACTGGATTTTTATTAAAAATCCTGATAGGGGAATGATTGTTTGTGGCAATATATTTTGTGATATAAGAAAAATTGCCTAGTTTTGCAATCCAAAATGAGATGTAAAATATGTTAATAATTCCAGTAAAAGATGGTGAATCCATCGACAGAGCTTTAAAAAAATATAAAAGAAAATTTGATAAAACGGGTACAGTTCGTCAATTAAGAGCTAGACAACAGTTTATTAAGCCTTCTGTAACTTTAAGACAAGCTAGACTAAAGGCCGCTTACAAACAAAGAGGTCTTAGCAAGGAAGAGCAGGCTTAAGATTTTTCTTAACCACATACTAAATTCACTTCTTAAATACGTATATTTGAGAGGTGAATTTTTGTTTTTATACCTTAAGTAATGTTAGAAAAATATTTGCAATATTTACAACTCGAAAAGAGGTATTCACCTCATACCATTACAAGCTACAGGAAAGATCTTGAAGACTTTTCCCATTTCTACCTTAAAACAGAAGGCTCCGAAGATATTTCCAAAGCAGACAAAAAAATAATCAGGAATTTTATTGTCGAATTGAGCGAAAACCATATTTCTAAAAGAAGCATCAACAGGAAACTTTCCTCACTCCGGAGTTTTTATTTATTTCTTTTAAAAATAGGCGAAATTAAAGTTTCTCCCACCGAAAGCATACCCTCACTTAAGTTTTATGCTGAAAAACAGATTCCTATCTCACAGGAAGAAATGCAGACGCTGAGTGATCGTGTTCTGGCAGATCAGCCTGATCCCCTTGAAAAATGTATTATTGAAGTCCTTTATCAGACCGGAATGCGTAAAGCTGAGCTTTGTGGCCTGATGTTTGAGGATGTTAACCTGAGCGGAAACGAACTGAAGGTAATAGGGAAAGGAAATAAAGAGCGTTTTATTCCTCTTTCCCAGGACCTGTCGGATCTGCTAAGAAGTTACCTGAAAATAAGGAAACCTGATAGCCAACATCAATCATATTTTTTTGTCAATCAAAAGGGGAAAAAACTCAATGAAAAATTTGTTTATGTGGTAGTTAATAAGTACCTTAGTCTTGTAACAACGAAAGAAAAAAGAAGTCCTCACATCCTTCGGCATAGCTTTGCTACACACGTTCTGGATAATGGGGCGGAGATCTCCAAAGTAAAAAAAATATTAGGGCATTCCAGTCTTGCCAGTACTCAAGTCTATACGAATGCCAATATTGAACAATTGAAAAAAGTGTTTAATCAGGCTCACCCTCGAGCATCTAAAAAGAAGAATTATGAAGATCACAGTTCAATCAATTGGTTTAACTCCACACGAACCATTGGAATCACACATTGACAAAAAAGTAAGCAAACTGGAAACCTTTTATGATAAAATTCATGAATGTAAGGTGTTCTTAAAAGTTGAAAATAACTCGGACAAAAGTAACAAAACCGCTGAACTGATTTTAGCCGTTCCAGGAGACGATATTGTAGTGAAAAAGACATGTGAAAGTTTTGAAGAAAGTTTGGACCTGTGTGTTGATACTGCTAAAAAGCTATTAATCAAGAAAAAAGAAATGGCGTAGTAAAAAAGTTAAAAAAAATTATAGAAAAGTTTGAGAATTCAAAAAATCCGTTCTATATTTGCACTCGCAAAAAGGGAACAGCGATCTTTTGAATTCTTTTTTTATATTTGCCTCCATAGCTCAGTTGGCCAGAGCACGTGATTTGTAATCTCGGGGTCGTGGGTTCGAATCCCTCTGGAGGCTCTTTTTAATATAAACATGAGGGGAGATTCCAGAGTGGCTAAATGGGACTGACTGTAACTCAGTTGCTTCGGCTTCGTAGGTTCGAATCCTGCTCTCCCCACATTTTATATTAGATAAAAACTTGTGTATCTAAAGGATTTTTCCTAAGTTTGCACAGCGTTACCAATAATTTTGGAAACAAAATTGCGGAAGTAGCTCAGTTGGTAGAGCGTCAGCCTTCCAAGCTGAATGTCGCGGGTTCGACCCCGTCTTCCGCTCAGAATTGATCACTCTTTTAGAGGGTGATTTTTTTCACTGCTGAAAAAGCGTAGAGTAGATTTTCTCTAAAGCATTCAGACTAAATTTTAAAATTGCCTCCATAGCTCAGTTGGCCAGAGCACGTGATTTGTAATCTCGGGGTCGTGGGTTCGAATCCCTCTGGAGGCTCAATTTTAATATAAACATGAGGGGAGATTCCAGAGTGGCTAAATGGGACTGACTGTAACTCAGTTGCTTCGGCTTCGTAGGTTCGAATCCTGCTCTCCCCACATTTTATATTAAGAAAAAGTCTTGCAGATTTAAAAGGATTTTCCTAAGTTTGCACAGCGTTACCAATAATTTTGGAAACAAAATTGCGGAAGTAGCTCAGTTGGTAGAGCGTCAGCCTTCCAAGCTGAATGTCGCGGGTTCGACCCCCGTCTTCCGCTCAAAGAAAATCATGCTAATCAGTGTGATTTTTTTGCTTCAATGCCGACTTAGCTCAGCGGTAGAGTGCTTCCTTGGTAAGGAAGAGGTCACGGGTTCAAGTCCCGTAGTTGGCTCACCAATTTCCCGAATTTCTTTCGGGGTTTTTTTGCCCTGAACTCAAATAGCATATCCTTTCAGATATCATCTTCAACTAAGAAATATCAGCAGTAAGATCATACGCTCGCTTCGTCAAATCAATCAAAGATTGATTATTTCTTTGCTCTCTCCATATAGATGATCAAAATTAAAACTTTGCGTTAAAAAAATACTTTGACTTATGGTAAGGCATTTTCTGTTTTCACATAAAGAAAAACCGGCTTAAAATTTAATTAAAACTGGTCATCCACTTTTAATGGATGAGGCAGAAACATAAAAATTTTGTTAAATTCGTATAAAATAAGATTTTGATGAATATTCTTTTATTGGAAGACGACCTCATTCTTTCTGCGGAACTCTGCAGGTTTCTGGAATCAAACAGCTTTACCTGTGATAAGATCTATGACGGCGAAACATTTCTTCGCCAGATCAAGAACAATACGTATGACCTGTATCTGCTCGATATCAATGTTCCTAAGATAAACGGACTGGATGTCTGCCAGACGATCCGTTCTTTTGATAAAAATACCCCCATCATCATTATTTCCGCTTACGGAGATATTTCGGATAAAAAAGACGCGTTTACCAGGCTTGCCGATGATTATCTGGTAAAACCTTTCCAGTTTGAGGAGCTTCTGTTGAGGATGAATTCGTTGTTAAGGAGAAAAACCCCGTCTGATTCTGCGGATCAGGATATCATCAGGGTAGATGATCTTATCATCAACAAAACTGAACAGAAAGTATATAGAGCAGGGAACGAGATTGCTCTTACTCTTAAAGAATTTCAGCTGTTGGTTTACCTTGCCGAGGCACAGGGAAGAACGGTTTCCAAGCAGCAGATTACAGAACATGTCTGGGAACATAATTTCAATACCAACACCAACACAGTAGAAGTTTATATCAATTTTTTAAGAAAAAAGATTGATAAGGATTTTAAACTTAAGCTCATTCATACCCGCTCCGGTTTCGGATATTATTTAAGCCCTTTGTAAATGTCATTAAAAAGGAGGATCGCATTAACAATAAGTGTTGCCTTTTCCCTGCTTTTTGCAATGGTGATGGCAGTTATTTATATGTCCTTTAACGATTTCAGGAGAGATGAGTTCAAAGAACGGTTCAGGCAGCGTCTTGAATTTACTTCACACTTCATTTCAAAATCCAGAAATTTTGAAGAAGAGGCTCCTATTTTTTTAATGAGAATTCAGACAATATTCTCCTTAATGAAACAATCTTAATTTTCAACAGTGATAAAGAGTTAATCTACAGTACGATTAAAGACCGGAATGTCACTTGGGACAGCAGCCTTCTCAAAGATCTGGACGAAAAGAAAATTATCTATACTGAAAAAACGGTTCCTGAGATTTATGCGGCACTTCGAAACATTAATGGTAAAAATTATTATATCCTTACCAGTGCTTTTGATTCCAATGGAAAATCCAAGCTTGAATACCTGAAATACCTCCTGATTACAGCCTATGTAATGAGTACCCTTCTGATAGGATTTTTCAGCTACTATTTTATGGGCCAGTTCCTGCGTCCGTTAGAAGACCTGAATAAGGAGATTTCAGAAGTTACCGCCCAT
This sequence comes from Chryseobacterium sp. GTID13, assembly GCF_056172655.1. Classification (NCBI taxonomy): domain Bacteria; kingdom Pseudomonadati; phylum Bacteroidota; class Flavobacteriia; order Flavobacteriales; family Weeksellaceae; genus Chryseobacterium; species Chryseobacterium sp. GTID13. The sequence goes on along the minus strand of NZ_JAOCMB010000006.1, from coordinate 401,304 downwards.
AAACTGACCACACAGATTGCTGTTCAGGAATCTGATGACGAGATCAACGTTCTGGCAAAGTCTTTTAATACGATGATTGCAAGACTGGATGATGTATTTCAGTCACAGAAAGATTTTACGGCAAGTGCATCGCATGAGATCAGGACGCCTATTACAAGAATGGCATTCCAGCTGGAAAACCTGATCAAATTTGAAAAACATTCTCCTGAAACACTTGCTTCCCTGAAGCAGATTCAAAAAGATGTCTATCAGCTTTCCGATCTTACCAACTCCCTTTTGCTGCTTACCAAATTTGATAAGGAAAATATCCAGAGTATTTATGAAGAAGTAAGGATTGATGAAGTCATATTTGAGGCTTTCGAAGCTGTAGAAAAAAGTTATCCGGCTCTTAAACTTGATTTCCTGATCTCTGAAGATACTTCCGAAAACGGGCTTCTCACAATAAGCGGCATTCAATCTCTGCTGGTGATTGTCTTTATCAACCTCTTTAAAAATGCGGCAGTTTATTCAGATGATGCGGAAGTAGATGTTTTAATAACAGAAACCAACGATCAGCTAACTGTTGATGTCACTTCCCACGGAAATACCATTCCTGAAGAGGAACAGGCAAAACTGTTTGAAGCTTTTATGAGAGGGCATAATTCTCAGAATATCTCAGGTTCCGGACTTGGCCTTCGGATTGTCAAAAGGATCCTTGAATACCATAACGCAAAAATCAGCTATTCTGCTCCGGCTGATCATACCAATAATTTCAGGATTATTTTTAATAAACATTTTGATTGATTCATTTTTACTATTTCATTTTAATAGTTTAATAAGTGTATATTTTTAATCAATTTTTCTAATAAATACAGTATTTATCAGCATTCCTGAAATAAATTTAATTTTTTTTAAGGCTCCTTTAAGGTCATTTTAATCGTATAAAGGCAATTTTGTATCATAAAAAAGATAGAATGAACAAAATTGCGGGGCTGTTTATTGCCATCTCCTCATTCATGGCGGGACAACAGCAGATGTCACTTTTGGACTGTGAAGAGGCCTTTCAGAAAAACAATCTTCAGCTTCTTGCAGAACAATACAACATCAATATGGCCGATGCAGACATTCTGCAGGCTAAGATTTGGGAACTACCACAGCTGAGCGGACAGATCAATGCATACAATCCGGAAGGTAAAAAAGCCTTCGATATTGGGCATGCCAAAGGAGCAGGGATCACCCAGCTGATCTATATGGGTGGTAAAAAGAAAAACGAGATCGCCTTTGCAAAATCAAATAAAGAACTGGCTCAGCTTCAGTTTTCACAGCTTTTGGTGGATTTAAGAGCACAGCTCAGGGGTGCTTATTTCAATTTATATTACGAAAAGCAGAAACTGGACAATACCAATAAGCAACTGGGATACATGAATGATCTGCTGGATGCTTACCGCGTACAGTCGGCAAAGGGAAACGTTTCCCTTAAAGACGAAGTCAGATTACAGAGCCTGGTTATTCAGCTTAATAATGATAAACTGGGCATTAATAAAAATATCCTTGAATTTGAACAGAATCTGAAAGTGCTGACGGGAATTTCAGATGATATAGAACCGCAGCTTTCCGATGCGGATGCAAAAGAAATTCTTGCTGCACAGCCATTCGGAGACGAAGATGAACTAAAAAGAAAAGCACTGGAAAATAACTCCGATTACCAATATTTTCTAAAGCTGATTGATAATAGCAAGCTGTATGCCCAGTGGCAAAAATCCCTCAATGTTCCGGATCTTAATGTTGGGGCCGGATGGGACCAGAACGGGGGTACTTTTAAAAATGAAGTCAATCTTATGCTTGGTATTCCGTTGCCCTTATGGAAATCCAACCAGGGAAATGTTGAGAAAGCGAATTATGCTATTCAGCAGAACCAGAAAAATGCAGATTACCAAAAGCTGACGCTTGAAACCAAGGTCCAGGCAGCTTACAAAACATGGAAAAGTCAGTATGATCAACTGGCGGAAATCAAAACAACAGATCTCACCAATATGGAACTGGTGTACGACGGAATGCTGAAAAACTTCAGAAAAGGAAACATCAACCTTATTGAATTTACAGACTTCATGGACAGTTACAGACAAACGGCGCTCCAGATATATGATATGAAGAACGAGATTATGCAGTCGGCGGAGCAACTTAATCAACTTATACAAACGAAAATCTTCTATTAAGCAATGAAAAAATATATAATACCTGTACTGATAGCCTTGTCTTTATTGTCATGTGCCAAAAAAGAAGAAGAAAAAACACCACAAGCCAAAAAAGGCTTTGAGCTGAGTAATACGATGCTCAATTCCATTTCTCTGGCTAAAGTTGAAAGAAAAATGTAGAAGATCAATACAGTTTTTACGGGAAAATATCTGCCGATAAAAACAGCTATATCGATGTATATCCTTTGGTAGGCGGAAATGTTCTAAGCGTTAATGCCGAGCTTGGTGACTATGTAAAAAAGGTCAGGTGCTGGCCACGATCAGAAGTACCGAGTTGGCAGAAGTCCAAAAAGATGTAAGTGATGCAAAAACCGATTTAGTGGTTGCTCAAAATAACCTTCGTGTAGCCAAAGAAATGTACGAGGGAAAACTAAATACGGAAAGAGAAGTCCTTGAAGCTAAAAGCGTACTTCAGAAAGCGCAGGACCAGATGCAGAGAGCTACCGCCGTAAGTACCGTTTATAATGTGAAAAAAGGAAATATCTACAGTGTTGTAGCTCCCATCAGCGGGTATATTGTTCAGAAAAACATCAATAAAGATATGCAGCTGAGAAGTGACAGAAGCGAAAATATTTTTGATGTAGCGAATACAACAAACGTATGGGCGATCATGAACGTGAATGAATCGGACATTGAAAAAATAAGTCTTGGAATGAAAGCGCAGGTTTCCACCCTGTCTTATCCGGATAAAGTTTTTGATGGAAGAATAGATAAGATATTCAAGATTATTGATCCCGAAACCAATGCCATGCAGGCAAGAGTGGTACTGGATAATGCCAACGGTCTTTTGATCCCGGAAAGCAAAGCAACCATCAAGGTTTCAAGTTCAGAGAACAATACTGCTCTCACGGTACCTTCAAAAGCCGTGATTTTTGATGATAATAGAAGTTTTGTAGTGGTTTTCAAATCCAGAACAGATATAAAAATCAAGGAAATAAAAATATTAAAACAGGTGGGAGATATTACTTATGTGGACGGAGGGCTGTCTGAAGGGGAAGAAGTGATCACCAACAACCAGCTGCTGATCTACCGTTCCCTGAACAGTTAAATTCTTATTGTCAACCATTAAGATTTTCAGGATTATCTGATTTTGTTTGTGGTGGCTTTATAATTCATAAACCCTTAAATCTTCTTAATGGTTTGGAAAACTATTTAAAATTTAAATGTTCAAAATAAATTTTATAAAAATTTCTTTCAACGGCTTTTTTAGGTCATCAATTTAACCGATCATGAATAAATTCATTAAAAATATAATTGCTTTCTCGTTAAAAAATAAAGCATTTACCTTTATCTGGGTAGCGATTTTGGCCATTGCCGGCTTTATAAGCTTCAAAAATATGCCCATTGAAGCTTTTCCCGATGTGACCAATACCCAGATCGTTATTATAACCCAATGGAATGGACGGAGCGCAGAAGAAGTGGAACGTTTTGTGACTACGCCCATCGAATTGGCCATGAGCCCGGTCCAGAAGAAAACCAGTGTGAGAAGCACCACCATGTTTGGTCTCTCTATTGTTAAAATTCTTTTCGACGACGGGGTGGATGATACTTTTGCCAGAAATCAGGTCAATAACCAATTAAGAACCGTAAGCCTTCCTGATGAGGTGGATCCGGAAGTTCAGCCACCCTACGGGCCTACCGGGGAGATTTTCAGATATACCCTGGAAAGTAAAACAAAAGATTCAAGAGAATTGCTCACTCTTCAGAACTGGGTGATCGATCGTGCGTTGAGAGGAGTTCCGGGAGTGGCGGATATTAATGTTTTTGGCGGGCAGGACAAAGTTTTCGAATTGAGCATTGATCCGAGAGCCCTGGACAAATACAACCTTACACCGCTTCAGGTATATGATGCCGTTACCAAAAGCAATTTAAATGTAGGTGGCGATGTGATTGAAAAAAATGGCCAGGCCTATGTAGTCCGTGGAATAGGATTGGTGAAATCCATAAACGATATCGGAAACATTACGATTCAGAACGACAGCGGAAATCCGGTGCTGGTAAAAAATGTGGCGGATGTTCACGAAAGTTCCATGCCAAGGGTAGGGCAGGCAGGTCTCAATAATCATGAAGATACTGTGGAAGGAATTGTTGTGATGAGAAAAGGGAGAACCCGAGAGAAGTTCTGGTAGGCGTAAAAGCAAAGATTAAAGAGCTGAACGAAAAAATCCTTCCAAAAGATGTGAAAATGGTTACCTTCTACGACCGCGATAACCTGATGGATTTCACAACCCACACTGTAATGCACAACCTTATTGAAGGAATCATCCTGGTTACCGTGATCGTCCTGATCTTTATGGCAGACTGGAGAACAACTCTGATCGTTTCCATCATTATTCCACTTTCCCTGTTGTTTGCCTTTTTATGCTTAAAACTGGCAGGAATGAGTGCCAACCTGCTTTCATTGGGAGCGGTGGATTTCGGGATCATTATTGACGGAGCCGTCGTCATGGTGGAAGGGCTCTTTGTGATGCTCGATCATAAAGCACTCAAATACGGAACAGAAAAATTCAACAAGCTGGCCAAAGGAGGCTGGATCAGGCAGACCGGAACAGGTTTGGGAAAAGCGATCTTCTTTTCAAAGTTAATCATCATCACCTCCCTGATTCCTATCTTCTCGTTTCAGAAAGTAGAAGGGAAAATGTTTTCACCTTTAGCTTTCACTTTAGGATTTGCGCTGATAGGTGCCCTGATATTCACATTAACTCTGGTTCCTGTTCTTTCCCATATTTTATTAAACAAGAATGTAAAAGAAAAAAACAACCCGTTTGTGAATTTCTGGGACAGGATCGTACTGAAAGGATTCAACTATACTTTTAAACATAAAAGAATGAGTTTAGTGGTTGCTATTTCCTTCATGGTCGTTACCTTATTTTCAGGAAAATTCCTGGGAACGGAATTCCTGCCGCAGCTGAACGAAGGTTCCCTTTGGATCACTGCAGAAATGCCGATGAGCTCATCCCTGAAGGAATCCCTGAAAACAGCAGATCTTCTGAAGAAAGACATTATGAGCTTTCCAGAAGTGACCGATGTTCTTGCCCAGACAGGGCGAAGCAATGACGGAACAGACCCGAACGGTTTCGGATTTGTACAGTTTGCCGTAAATCTTAAGCCCAAGGAGGAATGGAAGCGCAGTATCAGCTATGAAGAGCTCATTGAAGAGATTGATAAAAAACTTAGAAGTTACCAGGGGATTACCTTCAATTATTCCCAGCCGATTTCGGATAATGTAGCGGAAGCCGTAGCCGGCTTCAAAGCGGAAAACGGAATCAAGATCTATGGAGATAACCTTGAAACACTGGATAAACTGGCTGATGAGGTTTTAAAACAAATCAAAGATGTAGACGGGGTAAAAGATCCGGGAATCATTAAAAATATCGGTCAGCCGGAAGTAAGTGTAGTTCTGGACAGGGATAAAATGGCAGCTTACGGAGTGATGCCCGATGATGCACAGTCTGTGCTGGAAATGGCCTTCGGAGGTAAAACCGCTTCAGAAATGTTTGATGGCGAGAGGAAATTCCCGATCCGCCTCAGATATTCCCAGGAATACAGGAAAGACGAAAATGATATCGCTTCCCTGATGGTTCCTACCCAGGACGGAACAAAAATTCCTCTGAAGGAGATCAGCAGTATTGTGAAAGATAACGGGGCAGCCTTTATTTACAGAGATGATATTAAAAGGTATATCGGCGTTAAATTCTCCATTCGCGACCGGGATTTGGGAAGCACCATTGCTGATGCACAGAAAAAAGTAGCCAATATTGAGCTTCCGGACGGTTACTCTATCGGTTGGACAGGCCAGTTTGAAAACCAGCAGAGAGCCTCACACAGGCTGGCGCAGGTAGTACCGATCAGTATTCTGGGGATTTTCTTCTTACTGTTCATCCTTTTTGGAAACATGAAAGATTCATTGCTTGTATTGGCAAACGTACCTTTTGCACTGATCGGAGGAATTATTGCCCTGCATCTTACAAGGATGAATTTCGGAATCTCGGCAGGGGTGGGGATGATCGCCTTACTCGGAATCTGTATTCAGAACGGGGTAATCCTTATTACGGAATTCCACCAGAATGTCAAGAACGGATTCAGTTTAGATGATGCCATACTCAATGGAGTGAAATCAAGAACGCGTCCGGTGATTATGACAGCTTTAATGGCCTCAATAGGATTAATGCCTGCTGCATTATCTACAGGAATCGGCTCCGAATCCCAAAAGCCTTTGGCGATTGTAATTATCGGAGGATTGATTACAGCAACTGTATTGACGCTGCTTATTTTCCCGATTATCTTCTGGATCTTCAACAGGACCAGGAAGTCCCAGCAGATTTAATATTTCTTCTATTCTATATTTTTATAAGTGAGGCGCGGCAAACGTAGTTTGCCGCGCTTCCTGCATCTAAATAATGTGTTTTCTTAAAGTCTAGTCCTAAACTTCCTTATATTATCTTCGGATATTATCTTCAAAATATCTCTGCAAAGGAGATCAAAAGGAACTTTATTATACGGGTTTTATAATATATACGGGAAAACAGCGGTTGCGGTTTTGTCTAATGGAATTTAAGGCAAATGAAATATTTTTCCATCCTATACCATTCATAATTAGCCAGATACTTTATGCTGCATCATAAAAACGTTAATATTCATTTTTTTCAATCCGGAAATTTGTGTAAATTTGCAGTCTCAATACATCGAAATATAAGGTTTGTGCTTCTTTGATTGAATATTGAAACTTTTTTAAATAAAAAGGTTTTGGTATTTAAAAAATCATTATATTTGCACACCGAAAAATTGAAAAATAATAAAATAAATAATTTTAAATCATGGCAAAGGAAACGTTTAATCGTAACAAACCACACTTGAACATTGGTACTATTGGTCACGTTGACCATGGTAAAACTACACTTACAGCTGCTATTTCTGCTGTATTAGCTAGCAAAGGTCTTGCTGAGAAAAAAGACTTCTCTGCGATTGACTCTGCTCCAGAAGAAAAAGAAAGAGGTATTACTATCAATACTGCTCACATTGAATACGAAACTGTAAAAAGACACTATGCTCACGTTGACTGTCCAGGTCACGCCGACTATGTTAAGAACATGGTAACTGGTGCTGCTCAGATGGATGGAGCTATCGTAGTATGTGCTGCAACTGACGGTCCAATGCCTCAGACAAGAGAACATATCCTACTTTGCCGTCAGGTAAACGTACCTAAGATCGTTGTTTTCATGAACAAAGTTGACATGGTGGATGATCCAGAATTGTTAGAGCTTGTTGAAATGGAACTTAGAGATCTGTTAGCTACTTATGATTTCGACGGAGATAACTCTCCAGTAATTCAAGGTTCTGCTCTTGGTGCACTTACTGCTGCTACTGAAGGTAACTCTGAAGATAAGTGGTTCAAAACTGTTGAAGCTCTAATGGATGCAGTTGATGAGTGGATCGACGAGCCGGTAAGAGATACTGATAAGCCATTCTTGATGCCTATCGAAGACGTATTCTCTATTACAGGTAGAGGTACTGTTGCTACAGGTAGAATCGAAGCTGGTATTATCAACACTGGTGACCCAGTTGATATCGTAGGTATGGGTGATGAAAAATTAACTTCTACTATTACAGGAGTTGAGATGTTCAGAAAAATCCTAGACAGAGGTGAAGCTGGTGATAACGTAGGTCTATTGTTGAGAGGTATTGAAAAAACTGACATCAAGAGAGGTATGGTTATCGCTAAGAAAGACTCTGTGAAGCCACACAAAAAATTCAAAGCTTCTGTTTATATCCTTTCTAAAGAAGAAGGTGGACGTCACACTCCATTCCACAACAAGTACCGTCCTCAGTTCTACGTAAGAACTACTGACGTTACAGGTGAGATCTTCTTACCAGAAGGTGTAGAAATGGTAATGCCTGGTGATAACTTGGAAATTACTGTAGAATTGCTACAACCAATCGCTCTTAACGAGGGTCTTAGATTCGCGATCAGAGAAGGAGGTAGAACAGTAGGTTCTGGTCAGGTTACTGAAATCCTAGACTAATCATCTTAAAATAAATAAAGCTTCCGGAAGGAAACTCTCGGAAGCTTTTTATCTACGGGCATCGTCCAATGGTAGGATACCGGTCTCCAAAACCGTTGATCAGGGTTCGAATCCTTGTGCCCGTGCAAATATTAATTATGAGTTCATTTGTCGATTTTTTAAAAGGTTCTTATAACGAATTCAGACATAAAGTTGAATGGCCAAAGTGGGCTGATCTTCAGTCTTCTACTATTGTAGTAACTATTGCTACAGTGATTTTGGCATTATTTACCTTTGGAGTTGATGAATTGTTTTCAAAAGCAATCAGCAACATAATAGGAATGCTAATTAACGTGTTCAACTAATAAAAGTGTTTTCCCATAATGAGCGAATTGAAATGGTATGTGCTGAAAGCAATCAGCGGACAGGAAAATAAAGTGAAAAACTACATTGAGACGGAAATCAAACGTTTAGGGTTTGAGCAGTACGTTACTCAGGTGGTTATTCCTATGGAAAAGGTTATTCAGATCAGAAACGGAAAAAAAGTTCCTAAAGAGAAGCCTTACTATCCTGGATACTTAATGATAGAAGCTGATCTGATGGGAGAGATTCCTCACGTGATTAAAAATATTCCGGGAGTAATATCTTTCTTAAGTTTAACCAAAGGAGGTGATCCTGTTCCAATGAGAAAATCTGAAGTAAACAGAATGTTGGGAAGAATGGATGAACTTTCAGAATTTGCAACAGATGTTGAGATCCCATACATTGTAGGTGAAAATGTTAAAGTAATTGACGGACCTTTCAATGGATTCAACGGAACAGTTGAGAAGATTCTTGAAGACAAAAAGAAAATTGAAGTTTCTGTACTGATCTTCGGTAGAAAAACTCCAATGGAGCTTAGCTATATGCAAGTAGAAAAAGTATAATCATTACTTTTAAAATATAAAGACTGCTGAAAAGCGGTCTTTTTTTATGTCCAAATTATAATACTGTGCCCAGCCTTCAACACAGAAGCTACAAATGGTTGTATAATATCTTTGAATTATCAGGCTGCAAGAACAAATCCTGGTGCTTCACATAACTGCAGTTAAAAAAATATTCTGAATTCTTTCTAAAAATCAGTGCATTCCATTTGCTATTTCAAAAATATTTTATAATTTTGCAGTCCGAAAAGTAGATTTACTGTATGTGAGTCGGTAATCTGCTGAATAATAAATGCTTCCAAACTCATTAATTATTCAAACTAAAAAAATTAAAAATGGCTAAGAAAGTCTTTAAAATGGTAAAGCTTCAGGTGAAAGGTGGCGCAGCTAACCCTTCTCCACCGGTAGGTCCAGCATTGGGTTCCGCAGGTGTGAACATCATGGAGTTTTGTAAGCAATTTAACGGGAGAACCCAAGATAAGCCAGGGCAAGTTTTACCTGTAGTAATTACAGTATACGAAGACAAATCTTTTGAATTCGTTATCAAAACTCCACCTGCAGCAATTCAGTTGATGGATGCGGCTAAAATCAAAGGGGTTCCGGAGAACCAAACAGAAACAAAGTAGGTTCTGTATCTTGGGATCAGGTGAAGAAAATCGCTGAGGATAAAATGACTGACCTTAACTGCTTTACAATGGATTCTGCAGTTTCTATGGTTGCAGGTACTGCTAGATCTATGGGATTAAGAGTAACAGGAACTAAACCAACTTTTAACGCTTAAAACTATTAGAAATGGCAAAATTGACTAAAAAGCAAAAGGAAGCTTTAAGCAAAGTAGAAAAAGGAAGAATCTATAACCTTGAAGAAGGTTCTGCTCTTGTAAAAGAAGTAAACACTACAAAATTTGATGCTTCTGTAGATATCGCTGTAAGATTGGGTGTAGATCCAAGAAAAGCAAACCAGATGGTAAGAGGGGTAGTATCTCTTCCTCACGGTACTGGTAAAGATGTTAAAGTTTTAGCATTGGTTACACCAGATAAAGAAGCTGAAGCAAAAGAAGCTGGAGCTGATTATGTAGGTCTTGACGAATATTTACAAAAAATAAAAGAAGGCTGGACAGATGTTGACGTTATCGTTACTATGCCGGCTGTTATGGGTAAATTAGGTCCATTAGGTAGAGTATTAGGTCCAAGAGGTCTTATGCCAAACCCTAAATCAGGTACTGTAACTATGGAAATTGGTAAAGCGGTAACTGAAGTGAAAGCAGGTAAAATTGATTTCAAAGTTGACAAATACGGTATTATCCACGCTGGTATTGGTAAAGTATCTTTCGATGCTGCTAAAATCAAGGAAAATGCTCAGGAATTGATCCAGACTTTGATCAAAATGAAGCCTACTGCTGCTAAAGGGACTTATGTAAAAAGCATTTACTTGTCTTCTACAATGAGCCCGGGTATTGCAATTGATACTAAATCTGTTAACTAATAATAATCCTTAAGACAATGACAAAAGACCAAAAAGTTGTAGCAATACAAGAGATCAAAGATTTGCTTCAGGATGCTAAAGTAGTTTATGTAGCAGATCTAGAAGGTTTGAACGCTGCTAAATCATCTGATTTCAGAAGACAAGCTTTCAAACAAAATATCAAAGTGAAAGTAGTAAAAAATACACTTTTACAAAAAGCAATGGAGCAGATTGAAGGAGTAGATTACTCTGAAATGTTTGATACTTTCAAAGGTAACTCTGCTTTAATGGTTGCTGAAACAGCTAACGCTCCAGCAAAATTAATCAAAGACTTCAGAAAGAAAGATGAGAAGCCTGCTTTGAAATCTGCTTTCGTACAGGAAACTTTCTATGTTGGTGACAACAACCTTGATGCCCTAGTAAGCATTAAGTCTAGAGAAGAAATGATCGGTGAAATCATCGGATTACTTCAGTCTCCAATTCAAAGAGTTGTTTCTGCTCTTCAAAACAAACCTGAAACAGTAGAAGCTAAAGCTGAAGAAGCTGCTGCACCTGCTGTAGAAGAAACTCCTGCTGAAGCGGCTCCTGAAGCTCCTGCAGCAGAAAGCACTGACGAAACGCCAGCTGCTGAATAATTACACTCAAAAAATTAAATAAATAATCAACAAAAACATTACAACAATGTCAGATTTAAAAAATTTAGCTGAAACGCTAGTAAACTTAACAGTAAAAGACGTAAATGAATTAGCTACTATCCTTAAGGATGAGTACGGAATTGAGCCAGCTGCTGCTGCTGTAGTAGTTGCTGCAGGTGGTGCAGGTGAAGCTGCTGAAGAAAAAACTGAATTCGACGTAATTCTTAAGTCTGCAGGTGCTTCTAAATTGGCTATCGTTAAATTAGTAAAAGATTTAACTGGTGCTGGTCTTAAAGAAGCTAAAGATATCGTAGACGGTGCTCCTGCTCCAATCAAGCAAGGTGTATCTAAAGACGAAGCTGAAGCTCTTAAGAAGCAATTAGAAGAAGCTGGTGCTGAAGTAGAATTGAAATAATTCAATTTACCCATAAATAAGAAGCCCGGACAGCAATGTCCGGGCTTTTTTTGTTTTTATCAGTTTTAAAAATCATCAATAATTCATAAATGTATTTAAATATGTTTGATTTTAATAATTTAATATTTAATTATCATTGATGATTATTTAAATTTTAATCCTTTAATGTATTTATTATTCATAGAATTCTTTATTTTTTATAAAAATTTAATATAAAAATTTGTTTTGATTGTAAAATTGCTATATTTGTACTCGAAAAAACACACATAGATAATTTGAAAAGAAGTTACTTTTTCTTCTATGGCTATGCTATAGCATGTTGTATCAATATGTTGCTCGCATGGCAGATAGAAAATTCCAGCAATACGTATTTAACAGTAAAGAGCTCTGCTGTTTCATCGTGGTGCTTTTATTCCTCAGGCTTTAATTGCAAAGCTGACAATTCCAGAAAGTATTCAGAAAAAGATAGAACTCCTGTTTTCAGTAAGGCAACTATAAAGATGAGCAGGCTTTATGTAGGGGTCAGATGGCAGAAATCACTTTGTGATATTGCTGCACAGCCGGGTATATCCGGACCGCATTACAGTAAAGATTCGAAAAAATTGAAGGTTTTAGCAGTATCACCGAATTTCCGGATAAGCTATCTTAATTGAATAAACTGCCGTTCGCTGGCGGGAAAAATATTTCCATTCTTAAAAGAATGATTCCATAAAATAAAACACACAAAAAAAACATATTAACAAAGATGAAAAACAGATTATTTATGATGGCACTACCTTTATAAAATTCAGCATAAGCCCAAATAGGAATCAGTACATGTTTGAAGATCAATATCTTCATACAATTCCCCCTTTGCCTGAAAGGAAAACGGCTCCTCTTCTAAATAAAAACACACACAAAAAATAAAAACACACAAAAAAAGACAAATATCACTAAAAATGAAAAACAGATTATTTACGATTGCAGCTATGTCCATATGTTTTGGCATAAACGCACAAGTTGGAATAAATACTAATCAGGGGCAGGCAACTCTTGATGTAGTAGGATTTCCGACTGATACCAGTAAGGCTGACGGTATTATTGCTCCAAGGCTTTCATTAAGCCAGCTAGCCGCTAAAACGTATGCTGCAGCTCAAACAGGAGCCTTAGTATATGTTAATTCAATTAATGCCACTCCTTCAGGTGTTACGATTAATGTAACAACTCCGGGGTATTATTATTTCGATGGATCTCTATGGCAAAAACAAACAGGCACAGAATGGCAGATTAAAGGTAATGCGGCAGGGGAAATTTCTACTACAACAGAAGTTTTAGGTGCTGCGCCGGCTTCTGCTAATTATCTGGGGCCTAAAGGAGCGGCTGATCTGGTAATGATAAGCGCTAATAAGGTGCATGCCGTTCTTGATGCTACAGGAGGATTGTCAGGAGGAGGTGAAACCACTTCAAGTCTTTCCTGGGGAAGTTCAAATGTTATTAACAATACTTCAAATAATATCGCTCTTGGTAAAGGGAATACAGCTACTACTTCAGCTGTCAATTTCCCGGCTGTTGCTATTGGTTCCAATAACAGTGCAGTAGGAGGAGGTAAGGTTTTTGGTAATAATAATTCAACTTTATCAAATGCCAATTTCGCTTTTGGTGCTTTTAATACCACAGGTAATTCAATTGCTGTAGCAGTAGGGCATACAAATAATGCTACGAATGGAGGATTTGCCTTTGGAGCTAATAACGTTGTTACCTTAAATAATTTTGCTTTCGGAAGCAATAATACAGTTGGGGGACGTCAGGTTCTATTGCGATCGGGATTAGCGGGACGTCACAGGCCAATCAATCAACTTATGCCAATACCAGTCATGTTTTTTCCGGACAGGGAGCTGTAGGTACGGCTATTTCAGATGTAGGAATTAATGTAACTCCTAATTTGACAAACTTTGCAGATTTAGAAGTAAGCAAGGCTGTTCAAATAAAAGCTACAGGCCCGAGACCAACATGTGATGCATCCAATGCGGGAACAATAATATATGAGGTAACTACCACTGCGGGGATAACAACGGGTAATTTTGTTGGCTGCAGGCAGACCGGTAATGCTGTGTTTGGATGGCAGACATTATAATAAGGCACAAACTTTTAACGAAAATAAAACAAAAACAAAAAAATGGCAAAAAAATTATTCGAGAAACTGGCAGTCATGCTGATGATATTTATGATGTCATCGGCGGTATTTGCTCAGAAAGGTTATGAACCTATCCGAGGGATGGGCGTAGAGGCTAAGCCTGTGAACAATTCAGGTATTTGTCTGGCATGTTATAACGGAAGTATGAATCCGGTAATCGATGCGAATCTGGATAATAGTGTAAGCATGGGTAACTTTGCCTCATTGGTAAGCGGAAACGGTATTTCTGTGAAAAATACAAATACCACTTATCCTGCTGGTTATATTACAGGATTTAATGTTGATTTGGGAACCAGCTTTATTACAGTAGATCTGTTAAGCTCATTAAGAATCAGCACGTATAAAGACGGAGTGCTTCAGGAATCTACTACAAGCAGTACTTTATTGTCAGTTCCTGCATTCGGAGGAAGCAAAAACAGGATCTTCCTTCATTTTAAAACAACAAAGGAATTTAACGAAGTAAGATTATACCAAACCAATGTACTGTCTATATTCAGTGCAATGAATGTATATTATGCTTTTGCGTTCGATCCAACTAAAGTTCCTGTGGACAACAATGGAATCTGTGATGACATCATTGCGGGAAGCGGTGTGGATGGAAACGTTTCAGGAAGCAGCAGCTTTATTGCTCCACTTTCTTTTGTTCAAAACAGAGAGAGAATAGGAGATGGAGATAAGAATTCTTACGGATCTATCGTATTGCCGGCCGGACTTCTTGGATCTTATTCAGTGGGAGTTTTAGATAAAAACCAGGTGTATCCTGCAGGAAACAGAGCCGGTTTTGTAATCTCTCCTGACGATGAAGGAAAACTTTTAAGTGCAGAATTCTTAAAAAATATTACAGTAGAAACCTATTTATATGGCCAGCTTCAGGATTCTAAAACGTTATCTGATGGTGGTGGTTTAATTAATATCAAAGTTTTAGGCTTTGGTTCCGGAAAACAAAAAGTGTCTGTTAATACAACGAAGCCTTTTAACGAAGTGCGTTTAAAAGTGACTCAGACTTTAGGAGTTAACATCGGATCTTTAAAAGTATATTATGCATTTGAAGAACCTGCTTCTTGCGACTGTAATGATAAAATTCAGACAAGCGGATCTGCAATTCCCGGAAATATAGTATCAGGTTCCAGCTGGACTTCAGGTCCTGGACTTTTTGGTCTTATCTTGGCAAAAATGGTTAATCCAGGAAATATTGTAGATACCAATACTTCTAACTATGCTACAGCAACTATTCCTGCTGCTTCGCTTTTAAGTATTTTCTCAGCATATACAACAGTAAGTACAAACAGTTTGCTTCCTGCTAACACTTATGCGGGTTTTACATTAGAGAAAGCTGCAAACTTAATTGGAGTAAATGTTCTTCAGAACATTACAGTAACCCTTTACAATGGTAATACTCAAACAGATACTTTCACAAGTACTGGAAGTCTAATCAGCGGAAACTTCTTCACTACGGATTCTAATAAATTTTACGTAGGAGGTAAGGCAACTAAACCTTTTAACCGTATTAAAGTTACTTTCTACAGTGGTACGGGAATAGGTTTTCCTCAAAACTACTATATCTATAATGCATTTGCCAGCAGAGACGATGATAATGATGGAGTGCCAAACTGCTTCGATCAATGTCCTAACGGTAATGACAGTATTGATAATAACGGTAACGGTATCCCTGATTGTGCAGAAGGATGTACAGCAGTAAATGACAAATCTCCTACTATCGATACAGATGGTGACGGAATTATGGATGCATGTGACCTTGATTCTGATAACGATGGTATTCCAGATGCTTTAGAAGATCTTGATAACAATGGTAAATTTGAAGATGATGATTTAGAAGGGGTATTTGGTCCTGTTCAGGTATTAGGTGACGGAATTTCCAGCTATTTGGATCTGGATTCCGATAACGATGGTATTTTGGATTTATTTGAATCTGGTATTCCAACATCAGTAATCAACCAGATAGACACAGACCATAACGGTGTTATTGATGCTGGTGTAGCTGTAGGAACTAATGGTATTGCAGATATTTTGGAAACTTCTCCGGATTCTGGAGTATTAAAATATCCTCTTAAAAATACGGATGGAGATGACAAGCCGGACTTCGTTGACTTAAATTCAAACGGAACTGATTATGACCTGTGGGCTATCGGTAAAGATAATCTGGATGACTTTGGAGTAGGATTTATTTCCAGAATCAATGATGCTGATAAAGACGGTATCCAGGCTGTAGTAGATACAGATCTTGTAAAGAGAGGAGCGCCTAATTCTCCGCTTTCGCCTTATGCTGCATTCGCTAAAAACGGATTGACATCTGCTGCAAAAGGAATTACTGGTTCTGATGTTACTTCAGCTGCAAGCGATATCAATGTATATCCTAACCCGGTAAAATCTGGCGAAAACTTAAATGTTAAGTCTAAAGAGGAGGGAACTTACACACTATTCTCAGCTCAGGGGCAGCTTGTTAAGTCAGGTAAATTCTCAGGGAATGCCGAAATTAGCACAGCTTCACTACCTGCAGGTATTTATATTGTGAAGATAGAAACCAAATCAACAATGAAATCTTACAAGATCATTGTAAAATAATTTCAAAACTCTATATAACTACAGGCCGTCCCTAGGGACGGCCTTTTTTATTTAAATAACTTTTAACGGTCTCAAAATGAATAAGTTTTATTTGTCTATATGATAGAAATTTTGTACCTTTGTCCCTCTTTTGGCGCGAATAATTGTTTGTAAATCTATAAAATATTGAAAATCAGCTCTTTCATGAAAAATAATGAAAGGGGTTTCTTGTATATAGATACTGCGGCGAATTCTGCCTCAAAAGTAAATAAAAATATTTTGCATTACGCTGTGAAAAGATATACCAGCGTTGCAGTTAGAAGTTAGATCAAAGACTTTTTAGAATAAAGAACAAAGAATAAAGACCGATAATTGCGCCAAAATTTTCCCACATATTCTTTTCTCTTTCATCTTTTCTCTTTTTGTCTTCTTCTGATATTTTTGAATAAATCAAAATATTTTTTAACCCTTTCTTAAAAGTTTTATGAGTAAAACAACAGCAACAACAAGGGGGAATCAGAGAATTAACTTCTCATCAGCTAAAGGAAAAATCATCACTCCTGACTTTCTGGACATCCAGCTTGAGTCATTCAGAGATTTTTTCCAGCTTGATACCCTTCCAGAAGACAGAACAGACGAAGGTTTATACAGAACCTTCCAGGAAAACTTCCCAATTACCGATTCCAGAAATCAGTTCGTATTGGAATTTCTTGATTATCTGGTAGATTCTCCACGTTATTCAATTGACGAGTGTGTGGAAAGAGGATTAACGTATTCCGTGCCTCTTAAAGCAAGACTTAAATTGTATTGTACAGACCCTGAGCACGAGGATTTCCAGACTGTGGTTCAGGATGTATACTTAGGCCCGGTTCCTTACATGACGCCTAGCGGATCTTTCATCATCAATGGTGCAGAGAGAGTTATCGTTACGCAGCTTCACCGTTCACCTGGTGTATTCTTCGGACAGACTTACCACGCAAACGGAACCAAACTGTACTATTCAAGAATTATTCCTTTCAAAGGATCTTGGATGGAATTTACAACCGATATCAACAGCGTAATGTACGCTTATATCGACCGTAAGAAAAAGTTACCATTAACTACCCTTTTAAGAGCTATCGGTTACGAATCTGATAAAGATATCCTTCAGATCTTCGACCTTGCTGAAGAAGTGAAAGTTTCTAAAGCTGCCCTTAAAAAAGTAGAAGGAAGAACATTGGCTGCGAGAGTATTGAACACTTGGTTCGAGGATTTCGTAGATGAAGATACAGGAGAAGTAGTTTCTATCGAAAGAAACGAAATCATCCTGGATAGAGAAACCATTCTTGAAAAAGAACATTTAGATCTGATTCTTGATGCTGGTGTGAAATCGATCCTGATCCACAAAGAAAACAGCAATGAATTCTCTATCATCCAGAATACATTACAGAAAGACCCTACAAACTCTGAAAAAGAAGCTGTAGAGTACATCTACCGTCAGTTAAGAAATGCAGATCCGCCAGATGAGGAAACGGCAAGAGGAATCATTGAAAAATTATTCTTCTCTGAGCAAAGATATTCTCTTGGTGAAGTAGGACGTTACAGACTAAACAAAAAGCTAGGTCTTAATATCCCGACTACTACTGAAGTTCTTACAAAAGAAGATATCATTGCTATCGTAAGACACCTTATTGAATTGGTAAACTCTAAAGCAGAGGTTGATGATATCGACCACTTATCTAACAGAAGAATCAAAACTGTTGGAGAGCAGTTAGCAGGACAGTTTGGAGTAGGTCTTTCAAGAATTGCAAGAACGATCAAGGAAAGAATGAACGTTAGAGATAACGAAATCTTTACTCCGCTTGATCTTGTTAATGCTAAAACTTTAACATCGGTAATCAACTCGTTCTTCGGTACCAACCAGCTTTCTCAGTTCATGGACCAGACCAACCCGCTTTCAGAAATCACGCACAAGCGTAGACTTTCTGCACTAGGGCCTGGAGGTTTATCAAGAGAAAGAGCAGGTTTCGAGGTTCGTGACGTTCACCATACCCACTACGGAAGAATCTGTCCGATTGAAACTCCGGAAGGACCAAACATCGGTTTGATTTCCTCTTTAGGTATTTATGCTAAGATCAATAACCTTGGTTTCATCGAAACTCCATACAGAAAAGTAGAAGAAGGTAAGATCGATTTATCGGCTGATCCAATTTACTTAAATGCAGAAGATGAAGAAGACAAAGTAATTGCTCAGGCTAACGTAGAACTGAACGATAACGGAGAATTCTTGACAGACAGGATTATTGCAAGATTGGATGGTGACTATCCGGTAGTTGAGCCTTCTCAGGTTAACCTTATCGACGTGGCACCAAACCAGATTTCCGGTATCTCCGCTTCATTGATTCCATTCCTGGAGCATGATGATGCGAACCGTGCATTGATGGGATCCAACATGATGCGTCAGGCCGTTCCTCTATTGAAGCCACAAGCTCCGATCGTGGGTACAGGTCTGGAACAGCAGGTTGCTAAAGATTCAAGAATCCTTATCAATGCTGAAGGTACAGGTATCGTAGAATATGTAGATGCTGATAAGATCACTATCAAATACGAAAGAAGCGAAGACGAAGACTTGGTACAGTTTGAGTCCGCTACGAAAACATACAACCTTACCAAGTTCAGAAAAACCAACCAGAGTACTACCATTACCCTGAGACCAAACGTAAGAGTAGGTGAAACGGTACAGAAAGGACAGGTACTTTGCGACGGTTATGCAACTGAAAACGGAGAACTTGCTCTTGGTAGAAACTTAGTGGTTGCGTTCATGCCTTGGAAAGGATATAACTTCGAGGATGCGATCGTAATCAACGAGAAAGTGGTTCGTGAAGACTGGTTTACTTCAATCCACGTAGACGAATATTCTCTTGAGGTTCGTGATACCAAATTAGGTATGGAAGAGCTTACAGCAGATATTCCTAACGTTTCTGAAGAAGCTACCAAAGATCTTGACGAGAACGGTATGATCAGAATCGGTGCTGAAGTGAAGCCTGGAGACATTATGATCGGTAAGATCACTCCAAAAGGTGAATCTGATCCGACTCCTGAAGAAAAACTTCTTAGAGCCATCTTCGGTGATAAAGCCGGTGATGTAAAAGATGCTTCATTAAAAGCAGACTCTTCACTAAGAGGCGTTGTGATCAACAAAAAATTGTTCTCAAGAAACATTAAAGATAAAAAGAAGAGAACTGAAGAAAAACTTAAGCTTGAAGAAATTGAAAACACTTACAAGGCTAAGTTTGATGAGTTGAGAAATACTTTAATTGAAAAATTAAATACACTGGTAGGCGGTAAGACTTCTCAGGGAGTTACCAACGACCTTGATGAGGAAATCATCGGAAAAGGTGTGAAATTCACTCATAAATTACTGACTTCAGTTGAAGATTACGTTAACGTAAGCGGTGCAGACTGGACTGTAGATAATGATAAGAATGAATTGGTTAAACAATTGATTCACAACTATAAAATCAAGTACAACGATATCCAGGGAGTTAAAAACCGTGAGAAATTTGCTATTTCAATCGGAGATGAGCTTCCGGCAGGTATCATGAAGTTGGCTAAAGTTTATATCGCTAAAAAACGTAAGCTGAATGTAGGGGATAAAATGGCAGGACGTCACGGTAACAAAGGTATCGTTTCAAGAATCGTTCGTGAAGAAGATATGCCATTCCTTGAAGACGGAACACCGGTAGATATCGTATTGAATCCACTTGGGGTACCTTCCCGTATGAACATCGGACAGATTTATGAAACAGTTCTTGGATGGGCTGGTCAGAAATTGGGTATGAAGTTCGCTACACCGATCTTCGATGGAGCAACTCTTGATCAGATCACTGAATACACAGAGAAAGCAGGTCTTCCTAAATTCGGTAACACCCACCTTTATGATGGAGGTACCGGGGAAAGATTTACACAGCCGGCTACAGTTGGGGTAATCTACATGCTGAAACTGGGACACATGGTTGATGATAAGATGCACGCACGTTCTATCGGACCTTACTCATTGATTACTCAGCAGCCGTTAGGAGGTAAAGCTCAGTTCGGTGGTCAGAGATTCGGAGAGATGGAGGTTTGGGCTCTTGAAGCATTCGGAGCTTCCAACATCCTGAGAGAGATCCTTACAGTGAAGTCGGATGACGTGATTGGTAGAGCGAAAACTTATGAAGCAATTGCAAAAGGTGAATCTATGCCTGAACCAGGTATTCCGGAATCATTCAATGTATTACTTCACGAGCTACAGGGTCTTGGATTAGACGTAAGACTAGAGGAATAATTTTAAATTTTAAATTATAAATGTTGAATGGTAACATTCAAAAATTAATCTAAAATCTAAAATCTAAAATTTAAAATCTAACAAATGTCAAATAAAAATAAATCAAGTAGATTTAATAAAATAACCATCGGTTTAGCTTCACCGGAATCGATTCTTCAGGAATCAAGAGGGGAAGTTTTAAAACCGGAAACTATTAACTACAGAACGCATAAGCCTGAAAGAGACGGTTTGTTCTGTGAAAAAATCTTTGGTCCGGTAAAGGATTACGAATGTGCTTGTGGTAAATACAAGAGAATTCGTTACAAAGGAATTGTGTGTGACCGTTGTGGAGTAGAAGTTACTGAGAAAAAAGTAAGAAGAGAGAGAATCGGGCACATCAACCTTGTCGTTCCAATTGCACACATCTGGTATTTCCGTTCATTGCCAAACAAGATCGGTTACCTTTTAGGAATTCCTTCTAAGAAATTAGACATGATCATCTACTACGAAAGATATGTGGTGATCCAGCAGGGTATTGCTAAAAAATTAGACGGTTCCGACTTTGATGCTATGGAATTCTTAACAGAAGAAGAATATCTGGACATCATGGAAACTCTTCCTGTGGAAAACCAGTATCTTGATGATTCCGATCCGAACAAATTCATCGCCAGAATGGGTGCTGAAGCTGTGGAAGATCTGTTAAAAAGAATCGATCTTGATGCATTGTCTTTCGATTTAAGACACAAAGCTCACAATGAAGGTTCAAAACAAAGAAGAACTGAAGCTCTGAAAAGATTGAACGTTGTAGAAGCATTAAGAGGTGCTAATACAAGAATGATCAACAGACCGGAGTGGATGATCATGCGTGTACTTCCTGTTATCCCACCAGAACTAAGACCATTGGTTCCATTGGATGGAGGACGTTTCGCTACTTCTGACTTGAATGACCTTTATAGAAGAGTTATCATCAGAAACAACCGTCTGAAAAGACTATTGGAGATCAAAGCTCCTGAAGTAATCTTGAGAAACGAGAAGCGTATGCTTCAGGAATCAGTAGATTCATTATTCGATAACACAAGAAAATCTTCTGCTGTAAAATCTGAATCAAACAGACCATTGAAATCACTTTCAGATTCATTGAAAGGTAAGCAAGGTCGTTTCCGTCAGAACTTACTAGGGAAAAGGGTAGATTACTCTGCGCGTTCCGTAATTGTTGTAGGTCCGAACTTACAGCTTCACGAATGTGGTATTCCTAAAGATATGGCAGCAGAACTTTACAAACCGTTCATCATCAGAAAGCTGATTGAAAGAGGAATTGTAAAAACTGTAAAATCTGCCAAGAGAATCATCGACAGAAAAGAGCCTGTAGTATATGATATCCTTGAAAACGTGATGAAAGGTCACCCGGTACTATTGAACAGGGCACCTACGCTTCACAGACTGGGTATTCAGGCATTCCAGCCGAAGATGATCGAAGGTAAAGCGATTCAGCTTCACCCGTTGGTAACAACAGCATTCAACGCCGATTTCGATGGTGACCAGATGGCGGTACACTTACCGTTAGGCCCTGAGGCGATCCTTGAAGCTCAGTTACTAATGCTAGGTTCTCAGAACATCCTGAACCCTGCAAACGGTTCTCCTATTACCGTACCTTCTCAGGACATGGTTCTTGGTCTTTATTTCATGACTAAAGAACTGAGCTCTACAGAAGATATGAAAGTAAAAGGAGAAGGTCTTGCATTCTATTCTCCTGAAGAAGCGGAAATCGCTTATGCAGAAGGTAGAGTATCTTTAAATGCTAAAGTAAGATGTAGACTTCCTGTTAAAGAAGACGGAGAAATCGTTACAAGATTAATCGAAACTTCTGTGGGTAGAATCTTATTCAACCAGATTGTACCTAAGCAGGTAGGATATATTAATGAACTTCTTACCAAGAAATCATTAAGAAATGTTATCGGTAAGATCCTTGCTGATACAGACTTCCCTACAACGGTGAAGTTCCTTGATGCAATGAAAGATTTAGGATATTCAAACGCATTCAAAGGAGGTCTTTCCTTCTCACTGGGAGACATTGTGGTTCCTGTTGAGAAAAAACAGATGATTGCACAATCAATCGAAACTGTAGACGAAATTAGAGCCAACTATAACATGGGTCTGATTACCGATACAG
Organism: Chryseobacterium sp. GTID13; assembly: GCF_056172655.1. Classification (NCBI taxonomy): domain Bacteria; kingdom Pseudomonadati; phylum Bacteroidota; class Flavobacteriia; order Flavobacteriales; family Weeksellaceae; genus Chryseobacterium; species Chryseobacterium sp. GTID13. The sequence continues at coordinate 378,441 of NZ_JAOCMB010000006.1, read as the reverse complement.
AACGTTATAACCAGGTAATCGACGTTTGGACTAACACCAACGCTGGATTAACTGAAATGATCATGAGCAGAATGAAATCTGACCAAGGTGGATTCAACTCTGTATATATGATGCTTGATTCCGGAGCGAGGGGTTCTAAAGAACAGATCCGTCAGCTATCCGGAATGAGAGGTTTGATGGCAAAACCGCAAAAAGCCGGTTCTACCGGAGCGGAGATCATCGAAAACCCGATCCTTGCGAACTTTAAAGAAGGTCTTTCCATCCTTGAGTACTTTATCTCTACTCACGGTGCCCGTAAAGGTCTTGCGGATACCGCTCTTAAGACAGCGGATGCCGGTTACTTAACAAGAAGATTGGTAGACGTTGCTCAGGACGTTATCGTTACAGAAGACGACTGTGGTACTTTAAGAGGTACTGAAGTAACTGCACTTAAGAAAAATGACGAGATTGTTGAAAAGATCTCTGAAAGAATCTTAGGTAGAGTTTCCCTTCACAATGTATATGATCCTGAAACAGACGAATTAATTGCTGAAGCAGATCAGGTAATCAATGAAGTATTGGCGAAGAGAATCGAAGAAGCAGGTTTAGAATCTGTAGAAGTTCGTTCACCGCTTACTTGTGAAACCAAGAAAGGAATCTGTGCGAAATGTTACGGTAGAAACTTAGCAACAGGTAAGATGATCCATATGGGTGAGGCAGTAGGAGTAATTGCAGCACAGTCCATTGGAGAGCCTGGTACTCAGCTTACGTTGAGAACCTTCCACCAGGGGGTACTGCAGGTAACGTTTCCGAAAATCCATCTATCGTTGCAAGAAGAGACGGTATCGTTGAAATGGACGAAGTAAGAACCATTACTTCTGAAGATGAAAACGGTAACACAGCAGAAGTTGTGGTTTCCCGTTCAACGGAATTCAGATTGGTGGCGGATAACGAAACGAGAACGCCGTTAATGGTTGCTAACGTACCTTATGGTTCAGTATTAGCTGTTAAGCCGGGTGATAAAGTGAAGAAAGGAGATGTAATCTGTAAGTGGGATCCGTATAACGCGGTAATCATTGCAGAAACCTCAGGTAAGGTTGAATACGAAGACATTATCCAGGGTATCTCATTCCAGCTTGAAATTGACGAACAGACAGGATTCGAAGAGAAAGTAATCTCCGAATCAAGAAATAAGAAAGCCGTACCTACCTTGAAGGTGGTAGATTCTAAAGGAGTTGAGCAAAAAGCTTACAACTTACCGGTAGGAGCTCACTTGATGGTAAACGATGGTGAAAAAATCAAGGCTGGTAAAGTCCTGATCAAGATCCCGAGAAAATCTGCAAAAGCAGGGGATATCACCGGAGGTCTTCCGAGAGTTACCGAATTATTCGAAGCAAGAAACCCTTCAAACCCAGCGGTTGTTACTGAAATCGACGGGGTAGTTTCTTACGGAAAAATCAAGAGAGGTAACCGTGAATTGATCGTAGAAGCAAAAACTGGTGAAAGAAAGATTTACCTTGTAAAACTTTCCAACCAGATCCTTGTTCAGGAGAATGACTTCGTAAGAGCTGGTTCTCCGCTTTCTGACGGTTCCATTACACCGGATGATATCCTGAGAATCAAAGGTCCAACTGCGGTTCAGGAATATCTTGTAAATGAAATTCAGGAAGTTTACCGTCTTCAGGGGTAAAAATCGACGATAAGCACTTCGAAATCATCGTTAGACAGATGATGACTAAAGTATCTATCGTGGATGGAGGTGATACTCAGTTCCTGGAAGGTGCGTTAGAACATAAATTTGACTTCCTGGAAGAAAACAACAGAGTATTCGGTCTTAAAGTAGTAGTTGACGCTGGTGATTCTAAAGAATTCAAGCCAGGTCAGATGATTACTGCAAGAGAATTAAGAGACGAAAATTCTAAGCTTAAGCGTGAAGATCAGGCTTTAGTTGAAGTAAGAGAAGCTTTACCTGCTACAGCAACGCCTGTACTTCAGGGTATTACAAGAGCGGCTCTTCAGACTAAGTCATTCATGTCTGCAGCATCATTCCAGGAAACCACTAAAGTTCTTAACGAAGCAGCAGTTGCTGGTAAGATAGACTTCTTGAGTGGTCTTAAAGAAAATGTAATTGTAGGACACAGAATCCCGGCAGGTACAGGTCTTAAAGAATACCAGAATGTAATCGTAGGTTCTAAAAAAGAATTTGAAGACCTTAACTAAAATTAATGATTTGAAATTTGAGGTTTGAATTTATTTTTATATTTTCACAATCTCAAATTTCGAATTTAAAAAACATAATTTATAACAATGGACAACAATCAAAATCCACAAGACGGAAACATCAACATCGAATTAAACGAAATGGTAGCTGCTGGAGTATATGCTAACTTAGCTTTGGTAAACCACTCTCCATCTGAATTCGTTGTAGATTTCATCCAATTAATGCCAGGTGTACAACAGGCTAAAGTAAGATCAAGAATTATTCTTGCTCCTCTTCACGCTAAGAGAGTACTTTCTGCTCTTCAACAGAACATCACTAACTACGAGCAGCAATTTGGAGAAATCAAAGAAGTTGAGCCTTTCGTATTAGGTGGAAACAACGTACAAGCTTAAGATTTTTTCAAAATAAATCAGAATGCCTCAAATTAATTTGAGGCATTTTTTTTGTCTTCATTTAACATAATAATGAATTTTTTATACTTTAAGAGCTGTTATTTTATGTAATTTTTAATTTTTTATTCAAATTAATGCAGTTGATGTTGTATTTAAGTATATTTGTAGAAAATATAAAAAAATGAAAAGATATATTATTTTTGGTGTTATGTTGTGCACATCAGCAGGTCTCTATGCACAAGATAATACACTTCATGCTAATCAAAAACACCTTCAGGAATTATATTCTAAATATGATAAGAGTGTAAAAAAGCAGCATAAATTGGGAAAAGCTGCAGGAATCCCGCCTAATCCATATAATGAAGAAGATTACAAAAGGACAATGGATCCTGTTACAGGGCAAACAAATTTTCAAGAACTTGTAAAAGTAAATAAAGACATTACTGCAGGAAAATATGCCCCTACCAAGCAGATGTCTTTTATTTCCGGCAATAATTCTTCTACAGGAAAAATAGTTAATGAACCTTGGGTCGAAAGAGGGCCTTATAGTGTAGGCGGAAGAACCAGAGCGATTATGTATGACCCGAATGATACCACAGGGAAAAGAGTTTTTGCAGGCGGAGTGTCTGGCGGTCTTTGGGTAAATCAGGATCCGTCTGTAGCCAGCAATGAATGGCAACCACTAAGTACATTTTGGGCAAATACTTCCGTTTCATGTATTACGTATGATCCAAATAATCCGCAAATCATCTATGTAGGAACAGGGGAAGCTTCAACGACGGATGCAATAGGTTCGGGAATCTGGAAATCGGCAGACGGAGGAAATACTTGGACACAAATCTTCACCATTCCGGTAACGTATTCCAACGGTGTCCGAGTAGGAAATTTCTATATTAATGATATTAAAGTAAGGAATAATGCAGGGGTTTCAGAAGTTTATGCAGGAGTAAGCGGTAATTATAATGATGGAGTATTTCAGGGATTAAACCAGGCCGGGTTATATAAATCTATAGACGGCGGGGTGACGTTTACTAAAAATACAAGTTTACTGGCACTTAATACAACTACCAATACGACAAGTAATACAGGATATTCTATTCAGCAAATAGAGATTGGGGCAGATAATTCTGTCTGGGTTTCTACAAGAAGTTCAAGATTTACGAGTATAGATTCAGGAGGTCGAATTTTGAAATCGGCGGACGGAAATACTTTTAATCAGGTTTATAATGTTGGAAGTGCTAGTGCAAGGGTAAACTTTACTCTTTCCAGAACAGACGCGAATAAAGTGTATGCTCTTATGCAGGGAGCAAACAGTACTTCGGAGCCGGTACGTATTGCAAGATCTACAGATGGAGGAACTACGTGGCAGGCTACCAATGATACAACACCAACTATTACACTTCCTACAGCTGCTGATACCAGTATTCCTGCCAATGACTTTACAAGGGGGCAGTCTTTCTATGATCTTATTATTGCTACGGATCCTTTAGATGATAATATAGTTTATATCGGAGGTATTGATTTGTATAAATCCACCAACGGAGCAGCAAGCTGGACGCAGATTTCAAAATGGTCGAATAATAATAATATGGCTGCATTACAGGTTTCAACGGTACATTCGGATCAGCATGAAATTATTTTTAATCCTTTTAATAATTATTCTACCAACCAAATGATGTTTGGAAATGATGGTGGAATTTATTTTGCAGCTAATAAAAATAATATTGCAACAACTTCAGGTTTTGCAGCAAGAAATACAAGATACAACGTTACCCAATTCTACGGTGCAATGCTAAATCCTATTAAAAACCCTGCAAATGAAGAACTGTTAGCAGGAGCACAGGATAATGGTTCGTGGTGGTTGTATGGCGTTCCTCAGGCGAACAATTTCTTAACGAGCCAACTTGCAACTTCCGGAGACGGAATGTATACAGAATATGATGATCAGGATAATTACGAAATTGCAAGTTATGTATACAATAATCACTACTTATTAACAACCAGCACGTATTACCTGATTTCAAGTGCGAATAGAAATGCTTACGGGCACTTTGTTAATGAAATTGCTTTAGATAGAATTAATAATGTATTCTATTCTTATCGTTCAGGACTTACATTATTCAGAACGAGTGGATTATCGGCTACAGCTACATCATTTACCAATAATACCGTTACAGTAGGAACCGCACAAACTAACGAGCAGATTTCCTGGATGAAAGTTTCTCCTTATACAACAGCTTCTACAACTCTATTTGTAGGAACGAACTTGGGAAGAATTTTTAAAATTACAAATGCCAATACAACGTCTTATACTTCTACGGCAATTACTTCACCTGCTACAGGTACCATTTCTGATATTGAATTTGGAGCCAACGAAAATGAAATTATTGTAACATTATCCAATTATAACCTTACAAGTATTTTCTATTCTACAGATGGAGGAACAACATGGCAAAACAAAGAAGGAAATCTTCCGGATATGCCTGTAAGAACTGTTCTAAGAAATCCTGATGATGCCAATGAAGTAATTATAGGAACCGAAATGGGAGTTTGGGGAACGACGAATTTTCTTGCTTCATCACCAACGTGGGCTTCAATTACAGGAAATATAGGCAATATCAGAATTACTAATTTAGATTACAGACCTACGACAAGAACAGTTTTGGTATCTACGTACGGAAGAGGAGCTTGGACTAATCAAAATACAATAGTTGCATTAGCAACAGGAGAAGTAAAATCTAAAAAAGACGAAATAAGAATATATCCAAATCCTTCAAAAGGTATCTCTCATTTAAGATTTGATGCTGCTAAATATAATGCGGTTGACATCAGTATTTTTGATGGATCAGGAAGGTTGGCATACAGCAAGAAAAATGTGAAGCCTGACGAAGAATTTGGTCAAAGATTAACTCCCGGAAACTATGTGCTTAAAGCTGAATTCAAAGGACAGATTATTTACAATGGAAACTATCTGGTTTTGGGAAAAGTAAGTGATGACGGTGATGATGATTAAAAAATGAATAATCAGTTATTAATAATGATATTTTGGATGCTGGCGTTTTCTTGTAAAGCGCCGGTTTCCTCATTATATCATGGTAAAATATCTTTGGTTTCTGCAGAAAAAACAGATTGGTTTGGCGGAAGACCGGGTGTGAAAGGAACGGTTTATACCATCAGGTTAAAATTAAAAAACAATAAAGATCTTTTTACTGTAAAATCTTTAAGAGCCGAAGGAAATACCATCAATTTTACGCAAACCATTTCTGGAAATATGATTACTGTAAGGGGTAACCTGCAAAGTACACATCAGCTTGAAAATTTTGGAGATCCACCTTCTAAATCATCTTCTGAAAATCCGAAATTAAATCCTAAAGATAGCTGGATAGAATACACAACAAAAGATTCTAAAAAAACATATAAAATAACCATTCCGGAATTCGTTTCGGTAGAACCTGCCGGGGAATTAATTCCTCAAAGACAATAATCATCTTTTTTGCACAAAAAACTATTCTTTATATTTTTATTTATTCCTTTAATGATCGTATTTCTCAATATGATCCATCCTTTTATTTCCTATATTAAAATTGAGGTTTACGAAAAGACACAATACAATATTTCAAAAAATAAATTTGATAAATCCCAAACAATCTGTTTTTCAGAAAAAGATTTAACAAAAGCAGAATGGAAGGAAGAAAAAGAATTTACACTGAACGGATTTTCTTACGACATTATCAACATTAATGTTATTAACGGAACTAAATATTTTTATTGTTATTTGGATAAAAAGGATTTAGTCATCAATTCAATATTAAAATTCTCAGGATTTTTTACATCTAAAAAAGTATATACATGGCGACATTTCGACTTGCCGATGCATGGAAAAAAATTGATTAAAACATCCAATTCTTTCGCAATATTTGATTACAGGGAATTTAATTTTAATGATTCATTGTATTTAAAATCAAAATCAGATTATTCTAGAAGAATAGAAAATACGTATGATTTGTCGATAATAATTCCGCCACCGGAAAGGAGTTTTAAAATTGAGTCTGTTTAAACTAATTTAAAATTTAACTGCAAAAGAGATTTAAAGCATCTCCAAAAGTCTGTAAATTAAAAAATTTACGTGTTCTTCTTTGCGGTTTATTATTAAACTTAAAATAACTAAAGTGCTAAAATCTTTTGTGTCTTTTGTGGTTAAGTAAAAAGTTTAGACAGTTTTCTTTTATAAAAATTCTTAAACGACAAATAATTAATTTAATCAATGAAAAAATATATATGTGTTGCCGCTTTGTTAGGCTTTGCCATTGCTAATGCGCAACAATCACAGGAAAACACTATCGAAGAAGTGGCTATCCAGGGAAGAAAAAAATAAAACAGGAACGTGCAGAGTTCAAAAGACACGCACAATCTGTAGAAACACTTTCAGAAGAGGAGCTGAATAGAAATAATCCTGCTGCAATAGACCAGACTTTATCCACAATGTCGGGCTTGCAGGTAGATAAGAGAACCAATTTTGGTGGACAAAGACTGGTTGTTCGTGGATACGGAAACGATCAAAAATTCAATAACTGGGGCGTAAAAGCATATTGGAATAATATGCCTTTGACAACCGCGGAAGGAGTTACCATTCTTGATGATATCGATTTTGCGTATGTAAATAATGTTGAGGTAATCAAAGGACCGGCTGCGACGATGTATGGCGGCGGCGTTGGTGGAGTAGTGCGTTTCTACACACGCCCTGATTTTACGAAGGGAGTTACCGTTTCAGAAAATGCTTTGGTTGGAGCTTTCAAGACTTTCCAGTCACGAACGCAATTGAATGTGGCTGACGAAAATTATTCTGTGAATGCAGCTTATGGCCACCTGGAAACTGATGGTTATCGGCCAAACGGAGGTGGGTTGAAAAACTTTTTTAATGTAAACGGAACGGTTAAGCTTGGAAAAAACGATCAGTTAAGTTTCTTTGGAAGTCAGGCATATTCTTACGAACATACTTCGGGACAGATTTCTTACGATGATTATTATGCAGGAATTGATAATGGAAATCCAGCTTATATTCGCAAAAATTCAGGTACAAAAATAAAATCGACTAGAGTAGGATTGAGCAACTCTGTGAATATTCTCCCGAACCTTAGAAACTACACGACATTGTTTTATTACAATGGAAATATAGAAAGTATTTCAGCCGGAGCTTATGGAGTGACAAGTGCACCGAATGTGGGATTACGTTCTACATTTACCTTGAAAAATGATTTCAAAGATTTCGAGAACAGATTGGATTTCGGTACAGAGATTCAGAATTCGATGTCTACTGCTTCAAGTTATCGCTTCACGGGATCAATTACGAATCCTTTAGAAACTACGGGGATTTCCGGAGCAACATATTTTAAGTATAATAATAATCAGGCAACGTATTTTGCAATAGATTACTTAACTTACAAACCTTGGGGTTTAACTTTACTTGCAGGAATTAGTGCGAATAGAACCAACTACGACAGAAAGGATTTGTATGCAATCCCTGCTTTAATTCCGGGTAAAAAAGATCAGTCGTTCGGGAAGCAATACGAAACAGCTTACACACCACACTTTGCATTGCAAAAAGAATGGAAGCATCAGATTTTTAATTTGAGTTATAGTGAAGGATATAATGCACCTACTGCAAGTTCATCTTTTATCAATTATACCAATACAGCTAATAATGATCTGAAACCGGAACGTGCAAAAATGGTAGATTTCAGTGTACATGGATTGCTATTGGATACCAAATTAGATTATCAGGTTTCTTTATTCAGAATTGATTATTCCGATAAACTAACGCAATTAACGATACCAAATTCCGGTAATCAAACGTATTGGGCAAACACAGGAAGTCAGAAAAATAGCGGTTTGGAAATAAGTATCGGCTATCAGTATAAGAACGATAATTCATTCATCAACAGGGTTGTACCGTTTGTGAATTTATCTTATTATGATGCGAAGTATAAGGATTTTAAAACAAGATTATTAGGAGCAGATCAAACCTATGACCATGAAACTGTAGTAGGAGTTCCGAGAAACAAATATGCAATTGGTTTGGATGTATACACAAAATCAGGTTTCTATCTTGTAAATACGTATAATTATTTAGGAAATGTATATACAGATTTTGCCAATACTAATCTTGTAAAAGGTTTTGGATTGCTTAATTCAAAATTAGGGTATAAAAAATCTTTCGGTAAATTTGATCTTGATGCTTACATTATGGGGAATAACTTAACGAATCAGATCAATTATACATTCTTATTTTTAGGAAATAGTATCAACGATGCAGATACGGGAAATGGTTATCCGAAAGGGGTCGCGACGGATCTCAACCCCGGACCGAGCAAAGCGTATTTCTTTTATGGTTTGAATTTAAAATACAGATTATAAATACTCACAAAAAACTGTTTCATGATAAATGAGGCAGTTTTTTATTTAATTCATTAATTGTTAAATGTTTTTACGTATTCTTATATTGATTTTTTTAAATTTGTTTTAGATATGACATAGAGGATATGGTAAATAATCAATTCATTCTTGATAAATTTGGTTTTTTAGGAGAAGATTTTTTAAATGAATTGCATGCTAATGCAATTATTACTGAAATAAAATCAAAAACAGAGATTGTCAGAGAAGGACAGAAAAACAAATATGTCCCTTTTCTTATTAAAGGCTCTATAAAAGTTTTTACACTTAATGACGGCAGGGAACTTATCTATTATTATATAAGACCCAATGACAGCTGTCTCATGACTTTTTCTTCTATATTTACAGATTACACCAGCAGGGTATATGCCGTTGCTGAGGAAGAGTCTGAGGTTATCCTGATTCCGGTTTCTGTTATTCACGGCTGGCTCATCCGCTTTCCGGAGATCAACAGGATATTTTATCATGAATATGATAAACGTTTTTCAGACGTCATGAATATGGTAAATGATGCCGTATTCCACAGACTTGATAAGCGGGTCCTGAATTACATCAAACAACAAATTTCGGTTACGGGAAACCATCCTCTAAAAATTACCCACCGCGAAATAGCCAACAATCTGGGAACTTCAAGGGAAGTAGTAAGCAGAGTCTTAAAAAAATTGAAAGTGATGGCGAAATTCTTCAGACCAAAGAAGGAATCAAAATTGCTGTAAATGAAAATGTTAGACCTGTCTAATATATGATGTTTTAATTCTTTTGTCTTTATCATTGATAAAAACAATTTCTATGGTGACTTTTATCACCGGATTTTGAATGTATAACTCGATAAGTTTGTCATATCATAATTTAATTCAAATTGTATATGACAAAAACTCTCTTATTTTTGTCGGTATTAGCCTCAGGTTTTGTTTCAGCGCAAGAAGACCTGTTGAAAGATATTGACACCCTTAAAACAACTTCAGAAATTTCCCAGCCGGCCTTTAAAGCTTTACAGATTGTCACGGGCCAATCCACAAAACTCTCTGCCAAAAATGAATGGTACATCGTGGTTGCCCACCGCTTTGGAGACATCAGTACCGGATTTAAAAACTTTTTTGGTCTTGATGATGCTTCTACCAAATTAGGCGTGATTTATGGTATTACCGACAATGTTTCAGTCAGTCTTTCCAGGGAAACCAATATGAAAACATTTGAAGGTGCCGTAAAATACAAACTTGTAAAGCAGAGTGAAAATTTCCCGGCAGATATTGTAGGCTATAATGTGATGGCCCTGAATACAGATCTGGATAAGGACAATTATCCCCACCTCAGGTTCAGTGACAGGCTTTCTTATCTTACGCAGGCCTTAATCTCAAGAAGATTCAACGATAAGTTTTCACTGCAGCTGTCACCTTCCTATGTTCACAAAAATCTTTACGATCCGGCTATTGAAGACAAAAATCAGTTCCTGACCGGATTGGGCGGGCGCTATAAAATCTCCAAAAGAATCTCTGTAAATGCAGAATATTTTGTGAATTTTGACAGTCACAGTTTCTACAAGAACCCACTTTCGCTGGGTATGGACATAGAAACCGGGGGACATGTTTTCCAGCTTTTATTCACCAATTCCCAGATCAATTCAGATATAGGATACCTTACCAATGCGGTAGGCAAATGGGGGAAAGGACAGATTTTCTTTGGGTTTAACCTTTACAGAGTTTTTTAAGATGAAAAAGATACTATACATACTATCATCGGCTGCCCTGTTTACTGCCTGTGACAGCAGAACCTACGAGGAGATCTCAGATCAGACCCCTATCACAGTGACTGTTAAATACAATTCCGAGGTAAAATCTATTGTAGACAACAACTGTATCGGGTGCCATTCCACAGGAAGCTTTAAGCCCCTTACAACTTACACCGATGTAAAAAACAATATTGACGGTATTCTCGACAGAATACAGAGACCCAACGGAGACCCGGGAAAAATGCCTCAGGGCGGATCTTTATCCCAGACCCAGATTAACACCTTCATCAAATGGAAAGCCGACGGGCTTGCTGAAAATTAAAAATATTTGATATGAAAAAATTAGTATTAATAAGCAGTATGCTGTTCTTCACAGGCTTCGTTTCAGCCCAGAAATACAGTTCCAAAACAGGTACCGTAACCTTTGAGGCCTCCGTGCCCCTGTTCGAAGATGTTTACGCTAAAGATGACAATAACGTTGTTGTACTGAATGCGGATAACGGTGAAATGGCCTCCGTTTCCGCTGTCAAAAACTTCCATTTTAAAACCAAATTAATGGAAGAACACTTCAACGAAAGCTATGCAGAAACCGCCAAATACCCTAAAGCTACCTTCAAAGGCAAAGTGGTAAATTTTGATAAGACAAAACTCACGGCTTCACCACAGAAATATACCGTTCAGGGAACCCTGAATTTTCATGGAGTAGATAAGGCAGTTACTTCTTCAGCCTCCATTTACGCTAAAGACGGGAAAATATATATGCAGGGAAGCTTTGTGGCAAGACCTGCCGATCACAATGTGACAATTCCGAAAATGGTCACCAAGAAGATTGCCGAAAGTGTTAATGTAGAATACAATTATGTAATGACAAAACAATGAAAAATATCATCTTCATCGTAAGTCTTTTTCTCGGCTTTTCTCTTACGTCTGCCCAGGAAAAAGTGAAAACCATATTTGATATTGCCAGAAGCGGAACAGTAGCTGAGGTGAAAGAACTCATGAAAAAAGATCCGGACATTATCAACAAACCGAATGAAAATGGTTTTTCTCCACTTATTCTGGCCTGTTACAGAGGCAACGATCAGGTAGCTGATTTTTTGATGGATAAAGTAAAAGATATTAATTATGGCAGTGCTCAAGGCTCCGCACTTACGGCTGCTGTTTTTAAAAGCAACAAGCTTCTCACCCAAAAGCTACTGGCCAATGGAGCTGATCCCAACCTTGCTGATGCGAACGGAACTACCCCTTTGATCTATGCAGTTCAGCTCCAGGATAAAGATTTGGTAGAAAGCCTGCTGAAAAATAAAGCCAATAAAGAATTGGCCGATAAAAAAGGCAAAACGGCATTTGAATATGCCATATTCTCTAAAAATCACGAAATCATTAACTTATTAAAAAATTAGGCATGAAAAAAGTACTATCTTCTTTACTATTAATCGTAGGATTTTTAGCCTTTTCACAGCAAAAATCCACAGGAGTTATGACATGTACGGTGGGAACAAGAACAGTAACAGGCAAAATTACCCTGAATAATACAACAAACAAAGTACGGCTGGACCTTACGGGACCTTCGGACCGATGGTTCGGGTTTACATTCAGAAGCGCTGCCAATTCCGGGATGTCAGGAGCTCCCACAGATGCTCTGACATACAGTAGTGAAGGCTTCGTTGACAGACATCTGGGCGGAATCGGAGTGTATGATGCAGATACTCAGGACTGGACGGTAATCAATGCGCCGACAATATCAGGATCCACAGTTTCAATGGCTTATGAACGTAATATGACAACAGCAGACGGCGCTAATGATAATCAGTTTAATTATGCCACTGCAACCAGTATCAGTGCCAAATGTGTAATTACCGGAACGGCAGGTTTAACAATAACCCCACACGGAGGAGCTGCCAATACATCTGTTACCAGCGGATCTTTTGCCGTGCTGGGAACCAATGATGTAGAAGCTGTAAACCATAAAGTCGTTCTTTATCCAAACCCTGCCAAAGAAACCGTAACCATTAAAAATGCAGATAAAATAAAATCTGTTGACATCTATGAATCCGCAGGAAGAAAAATAAAATCTGTAAAACCTGACGGGGAAACCATCAATGTGAGAGATCTGAAGCCAGGAATTTATTATTTTGAGATCACCCTGAAAGATGGAAACCTTTCTTATGAAAAGCTGATTAAAGAATAATTAAATGTAAATATTGCTTATCAATACCTCCGATATCCGGAGGTATTTTTTGTGTCTAAAATGAATAAAGAATCTGATTTCAAAATTTCTATCTGTTTTTAATATACTTTTAATCTTATAAACTTTTCCGGGAGAAATTTAGACCGTAACTTTGCCAAAATTTCTATAATGAAGCGAGGACTGCATTTTTTACTGCTTATTTTTTCTTTAACACTTTTTGCCCAGAAAGCACCGGTGGATACCGCCCAGATCGTTGTTCCCAACCGGTATAACAGTGTTGACGCCCAGACGAAACCTTATGTAATCATGATCTCAACGGATGGCTTCCGCTATGATTATGCTAAAAAATACAATGCAGAAAACCTCTTAAAGCTTTCCAATGAAGGAGTTAAGGCAAAAGCAATGATTCCAAGCTATCCAAGCATAACATTCCCTAACCACTGGAGTCTTGCTACCGGTTTATATCCTTCACATCACGGGTTAATCGATAACTTTTTTACGATTACAAGAGAAAAGAATTCTATGCCATGAACGATAAAAAAAATGCTGAAGACGGAAGCTGGTATGGCGGAACACCTTTGTGGGGACTGGCCGAAAAACAGGGAATGATCTCGGCTTCTATGATGTGGGTAGGCTCTGCCAGTGATGCCGGAGGAAAAAGACCTACTTACTACTATCCTTATCATGAAAAATTCACCCCTTCTGAAAAGGTTGATAAAGTGATCGACTGGCTGAAATTGCCGATGGATAAAAGACCTCATTTTATTTCACTGTATTTTCCTGAAGTGGATGGAAGCGGGCATCACTTCGGCCCCGAAGCTAAAGAAACAGAAGACGCAGTTCATCTGATAGATAAGGCAATAGGTGATCTGGTTCAGAAAGTCAATAACCTGGGATTGAAAAATGTAAATTTCGTTTTTGTTTCCGACCATGGAATGATAAAAGTAGATGGTGGAGCTCCTTTAGAGATTCCTTCCATACTTTTTAATAAAGACAGATTCGATTTTTATAATTCCCAGACCTTATTAAGGGTAGTGGTGAAGAATCCTGATGAGGTACAATCAGTATACAGAGAACTAAAAGCAGGAAAAACAGATGATTACGATGTGTATTTAGATAAGAGGCTTCCTAAATATCTGCATTTCGGCACTAAAGATGATCAGTACGGCAGAATAGGCCAGATTCTCCTTGTTCCAAAGGCTCCTAAGATTTTCCTTGAAAAAGGAAAGAAAACTTCGGTAGGAAAACATGGTTATAACCCAAGGCTGGTTCCTGAAATGAAGGCTACTTTCTTTGCCTGGGGACCACAGTTCAGAAATAATGTAGTGGTGGATGAATTTTCCAATGTCAATGTTTATCCCCTGGTTGCTGAAATCCTGGGATTGAAGATTGATCAGCCTATCGACGGGAAAATCAAAGTTTTAAAAGGGACTTTGAAAGAGAAAAAATAGTTTTATTCAGGCTTTTTTATTTTGAATAGCTTGTTGAAGATAAAGTTTCGGCGGACCTTTGGTCCGCCGAAACTTTTTATAGAAATCCAAAATTAGAACTTGGAAGCAAATTCTTTGGCAAAATCCTCTAATTTAATTTCGCCGTCAACCGGAGATCCCTGCTCAATAAAATCCTTCTGAATGACACCGGTTTTCATTCCTCTGCCCATTTCAACATACAGTTCGGCCATCTCTTTTGGGAGCCCTGCCTGCACCATTCCGTCAAAAGATTGTTCATCTGTAAATTCAACCCACGGTAATTCCGGATTTCCGGTAGCAGTACCTAAAACTTTCGCGAAATCTGCCGGCGGACGGGAATCGCTTATCACATAACGGACATTTTTCCCTGTTGTATTGTTTACCAGTTCTTCAGCTGCAGCTTTGGCAATATCTTTTGGATGGGTTAATGGAATACTGACATTCGCAGGATAATTTCCACCGATGATTCCTGCATTTTTGATTAACGGAATATCATTGAAAAAATTAATATAAAAATAACCTGCTCTCAAAAAAGAAACAGAAGTATTTTCCAGTTCATTATAAATTTTTTCAATATGATAAAGTCCTTTAATCGGACCGTTCTCAACAGGAGAATCAGCACCCACGCTGCTTAGCATGACAACCTTTTTTACATTGTTTCTTCTAATGGCTTCAGCGTAATTTTTTCCTGCTTCAGCTGTATTTTCTACAATATGATTTTCACCCATAACTGGAGGAGTCATGGCAAATACGGCATCGGCACCTTCGAATGTCTTAGTCAAAAAATTAATATCTGTAATAGAACCGATGGCAGCCTTTGCTCCCAAGGCTTCAATTTCACTTTTCTTTGCTTCACTGCTGCTGATTACAGTAATATCATGACCTTCTGCAATCAGTTGCTGTGCTAATGGTTTTGCTGTATTCCCTAAAGAACCTGTTACAATAATTTTCATATTAAATGTTGTTTGTTTACTGATACAAAGTTATATTTGTACTTACTTTTGTACAAGTACTTACCCTAAAGTATGTATCATGACAGCAATTAAAGAAACCTCTACCATCCAGCAGAACAGAAAAAGTGTATTGGAACAGTGTCCCGTAATGTATGTTATGGAAAAAATAGGCGGTTTCTGGAAGCCGATCATTTTGTTTAATCTTTCCACAGGAGAAAAAAGATATAGCGAATTAAAAAGAGCGATTCCGGAAGTAACGGAAAAAATGCTGATCCAGCATCTTAAGCAGTTAGAAGCTGACGGATTGATCATCAGAACTGCAAAACCTGTAGTTCCACCTCATGTTACTTATGAACTGAGTAATGCTGGTCTCAAGCTGGCTCCGGTAATTGATGCAATGGCAGACTGGGCTTTTCAGGATATGAAAAAAGCGTATTAAATAAAAAAAGACTCTTCGTATGAAGAGTCTTTTTTTATTTGATCGAAAAAATGCTATAAAGACTGCATGTCAATAACAAAACGGTACTTCACATCACTCTTGATCATTCTTTCATAAGCCTGATTAATATCCTGCATCTTGATCAGCTCAATTTCCGAAACAATATTATGTTTTCCACAGAAATCAAGCAGTTCCTGAGTTTCAGCGATACCTCCGATTAACGATCCGGCCACAGAACGGCGCTGGAAAATCATAGGTCTTGTGCTTACTTCCGCATTCTGGAATTCCCCCACAAATCCTACAAGAACAAGAGTTCCGTTCAGACTAAGTGTCTGCATATAAGGGTTAATTTCATGCTCATAAGGAACTGTATCAATGATCAGGTCAAATTTACCTTTTACAGTATCCATTTGCGCATCATCAGTAGAAATAACGACGTGGTCAGCTCCCAGCTGTTTGGCATCCTCAGTTTTCCCCGGAGTTCTTGAAAATAAAGTAACTTCCGCTCCTAATCCTTTTGCTAATTTGATCGCCATATGTCCCAGTCCACCCAAACCTACTACCGCAACTTTAGAGTTAGGACCAACATTCCAGTGTCTTAGTGGAGACCATGTCGTAATACCGGCACAAAGAAGTGGTGCTACTGCCGCCAGATCCAGGTTTTCCGGTACGCTCAAAACAAAATGTTCATCTACAACTACTTTCTCGGAATATCCTCCAAAAGTATGACCTCCCAAATGTTTGTCTTTTCCGTTATATGTTCCTGTAAATCCGTTCAGGCAATACTGCTCAAGATCCTCTTTACAGCTGTCGCAATGTCCGCAGGAATCTACCATACAGCCTACTGCTGCAAGATCTCCCACTTTAAATTTGGTAACTTCACTTCCTACGTTGGTAATTCTTCCCACAATTTCATGTCCCGGAACTACAGGATATAAAGATCCGCCCCAGTCGTTTCTGGCGGTATGAAGGTCAGAGTGGCATACTCCGCAGTATAGAATCTCAATTTCTACATCTTTGGGCGTAGCTGCTCTTCTTTCGATGTTCATTTCTTTCAGATCTGCCGTGGCTGATTCAGCGCCATAGGCTTTTACTGTTAATGTGCTCATTGGTTTATTTAATTTAAGTTAATAAGATATTTAATAGTCAGTATTCATAACGGTACAAAAATCGATACTTTTAAATAAATGCAGCTTATACAGATTACCGAAATACTTACCAATTTTACAGACATTATACAAGGTACGCAGGAAAGTGGTAATTTTGAATAAGATTAAAATGAAATTCATGGAAGATCAGGAAGTTGAAATTTACAACAGTGTATCCGAATACAATAAAATGGCCAGGCAGGAAACCCTGCATCCGCTGGTAAGTGTGATTGATTTTTCAAAATCCGGTCCTGTTTGCCAGCATAAAAGAACGTTCGGCTTTTATACCGTTTTTTTGAAGGACGTGATGTGCGGAGATATGTTTTATGGAAAAAACAGTTATGATTATCAGGAAGGAACACTGGTTTTCATCGCACCTGGCCAGACGTATGGAATTTACAATAAAGGAAAATGGATTCAGCCGGCAGGGTATGCCTTAATCTTTCATCCGGATCTCATCAAAGGAACCAATTTAGGGAAGAACATAAAAGATTATTCATTTTTCTCTTATGAAGTGCATGAAGCATTACATCTTTCTGAAAAAGAGAGGAAATCATTTTAGAGTGTTTTAAAAATATAAAGTTCGAGCTTGAGCAGTCTATCGATAAACATAGCAAGTCATTGATTGTTAATAATATCGAATTGTTCTTAAATTACTGCATGCGATTCTACGACCGTCAGTTTATCACAAGAGATCATATCAACCAGGGAGTTATCGGGAAGTTCGAAAATCTCGTCGATGATTATTTGAAATCAGACAACCCGAAAAATATAGGCTTTCCAATGGTGAATTACTTTGCAGAAAAGCTAAACCTGTCCGCCAATTATTTCGGAGACCTGATCAAAAAAGAATTAGGCATTTCCGCCCAGGAATTTATTCATAATAAACTGATCGACGTGGCTAAAGAACAGATTCTGGATCCTGCAAAATCAATCAGCGAAATTTCTTATGACCTGGGCTTTAAATATCCGCAGCATTTTACCAGGTTATTCAAAACTAAAGTCGGCATTTCTCCAAGTGAATACAAAACTTTGAACTGATCTTTTTGAAAATAAACAGTACATTTTTATACAATATCATTCGTGAAAATTAGTGCTAAAATTAGTGTCATTTGTGTTTAATATTAAGTATTAAAACTCAGTCAAAAATTTTCTCATTCCAAAAAACTGAGTTAATTTTAATAGATTGAATTTTCAAAGCTTCTCAATGACAGCCGGACAAACCACAACCCATATTTTTCAGACTTCTTTCGGTAAAATTATAGCCTTAAAAAGTAACGGCATCATCAAGGCCGGAAGCATCCGCTATGCCCACTCTGAAAGATTTCAGAAACCTGTGGCAGAGCAGCCGTCTCCTTCCGAAATCATTTTTCCGGATAAAACTCCTGTTTGTCCGCAGGCCATCAGTCCGCTGGTAGAAAAAATGATTGGTCCCACCCACATTGAAAACTTTAATCCGGATGAATCAACCCAGTATCTCTCCATCTTTCGTCCCGTCCACTTTACAGACCACGGAAAACTTCCTGTAGTAGTATGGATTCATGGAGGTTCTCATGAAATCGGATGTGGTGATCTTCCTACTTCTGATCCCAGTGAATGGGTAAAAGAGCAGCAAATCATCGTGGTAACTGTTTCTTACAGGCTCGGGCTTTTCGGTTTTTTGGGAGGTGACGATAACAGACCGCCGAATTTAGGGCTGTTTGATATGATTGAGGCATTAAAATGGATCAAAACCTATATTGCGGAATTTGGAGGTGATCCTGAAAATATTACCCTGTTAGGCCAGTCGTCAGGAGGTGATGCTATTGCCCATCTTATGATTTCCGAAGGCGTTGATGGCTTGTTTAAGAGAGTGATCATTCAGAGTGCGCCGCTGGGATTACGTCATAAAAGACAGAAAATGTCCGCCGAATTCCTGAAAAAAACCGAAGGATTAAAAGATGAAACCGATGTTTTAAAAATGATGGATGAGTATGGAAAATTCGTACCTTCTGTCATCAGGTATGGTTTAAAAGCGGCTATGCCTTTTGGCGTTCAGTATGGCTTTCCGCCCTTATGCAAAGAAGAGGAATCGATAGATAAATGGAACGCCGCTGCTGAAAAATATGATGTGCTGATTGGTTTGAATAATGATGAAACTGCTTTTTACCTTAAAACTTCGGATGCCTTAAACAAATACTTTGGAAAAGGTTTAGGGTTGAAGATCATGGATAAAACCGTTGAAAAAACTACTGAGCTCATCTATGGAACCCCTGCAAAGGTATTTGCAGAAAATTATGCAAAAGCAGGGGGAAATGTGTATTTATTCAGAATTCATTCCGGTTTGGAAAACAGTCATGTCGGGGCTCCGCACTGCATTGATCTTCCTCTGATTTTCGGAAATGAATCAGCCTGGAAATCCTCCGGCATGCTCAAGGATATTCCCTGGTCTTATATTCATGAAAACGGCAAAAAACTGAGAGCGCTTTGGGCAGAGTTTGCCCGAAGCGGACATATTTCCGATCATTCGGAAAGGCCGGAAATTCTAAAAATCCGGAAAATAAGCTTTCAATAATAAATTACTGATTTTAAGGTTCAGCAATCCATACACTTACATTTCCTGCAGGAACCGGAAAATTTCCCCATCCGTTTTCATCAATGGTTACTGTTTCCTCTGATCTTTTGAGGAGGTCTCTGAAATTCTTGCCTGCATATTGTTTTCCCATTTCCATTGGTTTGTTATACGCCTCCTTATTACTGAGGACCACAGCACATCCTGAATGCTCGTCATCTCCCTCACGGGTCCATCCAAGGCAGTTGGCATCTTCGAAATAATCTCTTTGCATACCGTAGGCGTGATCTTTTCTTGCTTGAAGCAATTCCTCGATACCATCCACTTTCTCAAGGAAAATCTCCTGATCGTTGCCTTCTTTATCCTTATCGATGTAATGGGCGCCATACAGGTCAGGATAAAAAACACATGGATAGCCGTCCTCGCGAAGCAGGATCAGTGCATAGGCTATGGGCTTGAACCAGGCTTCTACCGGAGCTTCAAGGTCCTGAAGAGGCTGGGTATCATGGTTATCCACAAGGCTTACGGAATGCATGGGATCCGCCTGTGTAAGAGCTTCGTCGAAGATTCTGCGGAGGTCATAAGAGCCACCTTCCCTGGAGGCGGTGTAGAAATTATTCTGTAGTGAGCTGTCAAAAAGACTCATGCAGCCTTCGGTTACCTCAATATACTTCTGAAGAAGATTAAGCTGTCCCGGAGCCCAGTATTCGCCTACGGCAAAAATATTTTTACCGGAATTCGAGCGGAGCATGGTGAGCCATTCTTTATAAAAGTCAAATGAAATATGTTTCAGGGCGTCCAGCCTTACCCCGTCAAAATCAGTCAGTTTAAAATACCATTCTGCCCAGGTGTTCAGCTCTTCGCGTACAAAAGGATTGCGGTGCTCGATATCGTTGTACATCAGGTAATCATAATTTCCTTTCTCGTCATCAATCATTTCTTCCCAGTCATTACCGTATTCCGACTGTATCTTAAAAATATGGGAATCCATGCCTTCGGCATAATCCACCCCGCTGAAGCAGGTGAAATTCCATTCAAAATCAGAATATTTTTTTCCTCTTCCGGGAAATGTGAATTTAGTATAAGATTCTATTTCGATGACATCGGAAATGACTTTTTCCCTGTTGTTTTCGTCTACTTTTACAGCTTTGAATTTTTCCAGCTCGTCTCCTCCGGCTTTGTGGCCCAGGACAATATCTACTATGATCTCTATATTCTCCTTCTTTAACGCCTTGATAGCATTAATATAATCCGTGTTGGTTCCGTATTTGGTAGGAAGGCTTCCTTTCTGGTCAAATTCACCGAGATCATACAGGTCGTAAGCATCATATCCCACTGAGTAGCCTCCGTTGGTCCCTTTATAGGCGGGGGAAACCATACGGATGTGATTCCTAATTTTGCCAGATATGCAGCCTGTTTTTCTGCTTCTTTCCATAATTTTCCTTCGCCTTCAGAATACCAGTGGAAAAACTGAATCATTGTTTGGTTCATAAAAATAGGGTTTGGTTCCTACAAGATAGTGAAAAATTTTCACCTGTCAATTCTCAAATTCTTCAAACGGGATTTTTAGTTGAATGGAAACCTGTTTTTTTTCTTCCGTATTGAGATGGGAGAGAGAAAGCCCGAGCAACCTTACAGGCTTATCGAAAGGTCTTAGCTCCCATAATTTTTTTCCGGTATTAAAATACTGCTCAGGTGAGGTAAAATACTCTTCCTTGGTAAAGCTTCTTGTAAAAAGGAGAAATCTTTATACTTGATCTTTAAAGTTAAAGCCCTTCCCAGGATATTGTTTTTTTGCAGCCGCTGGTGAAGTTCCTGGCTCAGGTGTTCCAGCTTTTCATTAATGGCCTGATCGTCAAAAAGATCTTCAAAAAAGTTCTTTCCACAGCAACGCTTTTCTGGATGCGGTGTGGTTTTACTTCAGAATGATGAATACCGCGTACAACATTATAATAGTAAGAACCGGATTTTCCAAAAAGCTTCACTAATTCTTCCAGTGTTTTTTTCTTTAAATCTTTTCCTTTATAAATCCCTAAACTAAACATTTTGTTCGCAGTAACCTTACCTACGCCATAAAATTTTTCTACCGGCAGCTCCTCAAGAAAACCTTCAATTCTATCTGGATGAATTGTTTTCTGGCCATTCGGTTTGTTGATATCTGATGCTACTTTTGCCAGAAATTTGTTTACGGAAATTCCTGCTGAAGCGGTCAGACCGGTTTTTTTAAATATTTTCTGGCGGATTTCCTTCGCAATCTGATTGGCAGATTCTATGTCTTTCTTATTTTCAGTGACATCAAGGTAGGCCTCATCTAAGGAAAGAGGCTCTACAAGATCGGTATATTCATGAAAAATTTCCCGGATCTGTTTTGATATTTCCTTATACCTTGCAAAACGGGGATGTACAAAAATAATGTGCGGGCATTTTTCTTTAGCTGTTTTACTGGGCATGGCAGAACGGACCCCATATTTTCTGGCTTCATAACTTGCCGCCGAAACCACGCCACGGTGTTCTCCCCTACAGCAATAGGTTTTCCCTTTAACGAGGGATTGTCATGCTGCTCCACAGAAGCATAAAATGCATCCATATCCACATGAATAATCTTACGGATGGGAAAAGAAGAATCCATACCGCAAAGATATGGATTCATTTATTTTTGAATTGAGTTCTGATTATATTTTCATCCTCATCGTGGTAAGTAATGAGTCAAATCCGGCTTTTTCATAAGCCTTTACAGCAGATTCATTGTGGGAATAAACATCCAGTCTTACTTCTGAAATATCTTTAGACTTTGCCCATCTCATCAATTCATCAAGAATCAATTTATTGACTCCTTTTCCTCTGTGTTCAGGTTTTACATACATAAAGCCCAGATAAGCATAACAGTCGAAATTAGAGTAATTATTATCCGGCTTTTTAATCCTTGCATATCCGGAGGCTACGATTTCATCATTTTCTTCAGCAACGATTACAAATGCATCTTCAGCCTGTATCAGCTTAAGCAGATCATAATAATGAATTTCTCCATCAATAAGCGTGCTGTTGAATGGTCTTTCCGCAGTAACAATTCCCTGTTCAAATTCAAGAAGGACCTTCAGATCCTGTTCTGTGGCTTCTCTTGTAATCATTATTGCAAAAGTCGGTTGATGGTTTGCTGAAGTTCCGGATCTTCCGGGGAAATAGCATAATATTTTGCGATAGATGATTTCTGATCTATAACCATATATCTTGGGATCCAGTTGAGGTCGATGTAATTATTGAAATCATTTTTCCAGCCGGAAGCAAACCAGTAATTATCCTTATCCTTCATATTGAATCTTTCCAGGCTTTTATCAAAACCTTCTTTCGATCTTTCCAGGGAAAGGAATACGAAATCTACATTCGGGTTATTCTTTTCAAGTTCTTCAGCTTTTGGAAGTGCTTTTAAACAGTCTCTGCACCATCCGGCCCAGAAATCAATCACTAAAACTTTTCCTTTATGGTGATCAAGAATCTGCTGGATGGTAATGCTTTTTCCTTCCTCGTCTTCAAGTTTCTGTACCAGGGCTTCTTTTGTGAAGCTGGTTTTAAGCACTTTCGGCTGCTGCTGTGCAAAGCTCAACCCAAAAATACTGATCGTAAGAATTAATGCTAACTTTTTCATTCTTTCAGTTTCATGTATACAAATCTAAACAATGAAACGCAATTTATAATTGATTTCTTGTGAATTAGGAAAAATTTAAGAGATTGAGAATTTCTATAGAACTCTATTGGTAGTTTCTGATCAGACCTTTTACTACGGCAATCACATTTGGCATTGCTTTATTAGCCGCATTCAGAACTTCTTCATGGGAAACGGAAAAGGCAATATCCGGCCCGCCGAGATCTGTAACCACCGAGATGCAGAAAACATCCATGCTCATATGTCTGGCAACAATTACTTCGGGTACGGTGCTCATTCCTACCATGTCACCACCAATAGCTTTAAGCATACCATATTCTGCGGGTGTTTCAAAAGTCGGTCCCTGCAGTGCTACATAAACTCCCTGATGAACTTTAATATGATGATCAGCGGCAGCTTTTTCAGCGGTTTCGATCATTTTTTTGTTGTACGGTTCACTCATATCCACGAAACGCGGCCCGAATGATTCGATATTTTTACCACGAAGCGGATGTTCAGGCATCATATTGATATGGTCTTTCAAAATAACAAGGTCTGCAATACGATATGCGGGGTTGATGCCTCCACAGGCATTGGAAAGTATGAGGTTCTTAATCCCCAGCAGATGAAAAACTCTTATAGGAAAAGTAACCGTTTCCATAGAATGACCTTCGTAATAGTGGAAACGTCCGCTCATCATCAGGACTTTTTTGCCTTCGAGGATTCCGTAAATCAGTTTTCCTCCGTGTCCCGCAACGGTCGTTTGAGGAAAATGAGGGATTTCAGGATAGTCTAAAATGTGAATAGCTTCTACTTCATCCTGTAGCTTTCCCAGTCCGGATCCCAAAACAATCGCAAAGTCCGGAGTTTCTTTGATAATATTGTGAATGAAATCTGCAGTCTGCTTAATTTTTTCTAACATAATCTAAGATGATTTGGTTGAATTCTTCCTTTTTATCAATAATGACATTGATAGGCCAGTAGTAAACAATTTCTCTAAGATAGTCAAAAGTTTTCAGACGTACATAATCTTTCTCTGTGGTCAGGATCAGTTTGTATTCGCCCAATTTTTTATATTCTGCAGTAATTTTTTTGATGTCATCATCTGTAAAATTATGATGATCCCTGAATTTTAAATGGGTAACTCTTTGGGAAAACTTGGCCAGATGCTCAAGAAGCGGCTTTGGATTGGCAATTCCCGTAATCAGAAGGATATCGTAATAGTTCAGGTTGTTGTCCGGAAGCATTTTATCTTTTCCGTACACATTTTCGTCATAACCGATGGATGAAAAGAATACTTTTTGGTTATAAGAAGGTCTGATCCTTGAAATATAGTAACGTTTGGTTTCTTCGGTGAGCTCATCAGGACATTTGCTAACCATGATGATATCTGCCCTTTTGGAGCCGTTTCTGGATTCTCTCAGATCTCCAGCAGGCAGAAGGTGGTCTTTAAAATAAGGATCATTAAAATCCGTCATCAGAATATTGAAACCTGCCTTGATGGCCCTGTGCTGCATGGCATCGTCCAAGACAAGGACACCAAGATCCATATCTTCGATCACCTTTTTTGCTCCGGGAACTCTTTCTTCCGAAACTGCAATAACGAAACGGTTTTTGAAGCGTTCAAAAAGCTGCATCGCCTCATCGCCTACAATTTTATAATTGCTTTCGTAATTCGTTACTTCATAACCTTTCGTCAGCCTGCCATAGCCACGTGAAAGAACTCCTGTTCTGTAATGTTTAGACAGGAATTGGGCAAGATACATCACCATAGGCGATTTTCCGCTTCCGCCCACAGAGAGGTTGCCGACATTGATTATCGGAGTTTTGAATTTTGTCGTTTTAAAAACGCCCAGATCATACATTGTGTTTCGGATACCCGTTACCAAATGATAACCAAGGGAAAAAGGATAAAGGTACCATCTTTTCATACGTTTGCAAAAATAGGGAATTTCATAAGGATTTTGAGTAATATTCTCAAAGACTTTTCAACAAATATTTCATTAAATTAAAGTATTTTTGTTGAGTTATTATAATACATTGAGATACTTTATTGAATTTTCTTACAACGGGAAAAATTATTTCGGTTATCAGATACAGCCGGATGCCATTTCTGTACAGGAAGAACTGGAAAAAGCACTTTCCACCATACTAAGGGAAGAGATCAAAACCACTGGAGCCGGCAGAACGGATACAGGAGTTCATGCCAAAAAGATATTTGCGCATTTCGATACGGAAAAAGCAGCGGATCAGATGAACCTGCCTTATAAACTGAATAGTTTTCTGCCTCCGGATATTGCCGTAAAAAGAGTCTTTCAGGTGAAAGATGATTTTCATGCCCGTTTTGATGCCACTTACAGAACGTATGAATATTATATTTCCCTCGCGAAAAATCCTTTCACCCAGGAATCGGCATGGCAGCACTGGAAAAGACCGCTGGATATCCACAGGATGAATGAGGCCTGTAAAATTTTATTTGAATATGAGGATTTTACAAGCTTTGCCAAATTAAAAACTGATAATAAAACCAATATCTGCAAGATATACAAAGCTGAATGGGAACAGGAGGGAACAGAACTTAAATTTACGGTTTCCGCCAACCGTTTTCTCAGAAATATGGTTCGTGCTATCGTGGGAACAATGGTAGAAATTGGAAGCGGTAAAATAAAACCTGAAGACCTGCGAAGAATTATTGAGGATAAAAACCGTAATGCTGCCGGAACTTCAGCTCCGGGACACGGATTGTTCCTTGTGGATGTAGGCTATGAATTTTAGTCCCGTCATAAAATTTCCGTGATTTTACGGATGTTCTTTTGTTTTACAGAATTGAAAAAAAGGTATTTTAGCAATCGATGGCTATCCGCGAAAATATTGTATTATTTTCATACTGGATCGCTGAATGTTAAATATATAAAACACAAATTATGTTATCAATTTTTATTCTTATTGGGGCTTACAGATATTATGCCCAACTGGCAGAAAGATTCGGGAAAACAAAATGGCATTATGGGCTTCTGGCGATCGGGATATATCTTGGAACTCAACTGTTTTTTGGTTTTTCTTATGGAATTTATGAGGGACTTACGGATCCTTATGCCGCAGAGAATGTTGACTATACAGGCTTTTCCCCGATCAGTATTGTCAGCTGGATCATTTCAATTGCCGCCGTATATGGAGTTTATCAGTTTCTTGAAAAGAAATTTGTGAAAGAAAACATCAATAAGCCTTCCCTGGAAATTGAAAAAATCGGGGATAAGGATTTGTAAGTGGTTCCGGTGACTTCGGGAGCCTCAGCCACCAATCATATAAAGATATTGGTTTCCTGACCGACAATTCTAAAATCTTTCTAAAACCTCGGGAAAAGCAGTTGAAGAGTGTTTTAAATAAATAGAATACAGCTCACTATATTCATTGTATAAATAATCCTTATCTGAAATTTTCTATGACGATTTGATGAAGTTCTACAGAATGTCAAATTTTAAAGTATTATTTTTGCATAGAATTTTAAATTCTTTCTTCAACTCGTACAATGAAAAAACAAGATACCTGGGGGATTGTTAAGAGGCTGTTCTTTATAGGAATGAAATTCCGGTCCTGGTTCATCCTTACTTTAATCATTTCCGTTTTACTGTCCGTAGTTTCTACCTACAGGCCATACCTTACTATGGAGGTGGTGGATAACGACATCACCAAGCTGAAGGATAAAGCGTTGATGATGAAGCATATCTACATGCTGGTAGGTTTGGTTTTTGCAGAAACTATTTTAAACTTTTTCCTGGTTTATTTCTCAAATTATATTTCGCAGAATGTTATCAGGGATATCAGGGAAAGGCTTTATGCCAAGCTGATCTATTTCAGGACTTCATTTTTCGACAAAACTCCGATCGGGCAGCTTGTCACCCGTGCTGTGGGAGATGTGGAAACCATTGCTACCGTTTATACTGACGGTTTTCTGATGGTGTTCGGGGATATCCTGAGAATTGCCTTTGTTTTGGTCATGATGTTCAGTACGAACGTGCATTTAAGTTATATCACACTTGCAATCCTGCCGTTAATGGTAGTCATTACCAGATTTTTCCAGAAAAGGCTGAAAAAAGCATTTGGAGATGAAAGAACATGGACAGCCAATCAGAATTCTTTTGTTCAGGAACGTTTGGCAGGAATGTCGATTATCCAGGTATTCAACAGGCAGGAAGCTGAATTTAAAAAGTTTGATGATATTAATATTACCCTGAAAAGTGCTTTGCTGAGAACGGTTTTCATTTTTTCATTATTCTTTCCCGTAGTAGAGCTTATTTCTTCCCTATTTATCGGGTTTATCCTGTTTTATGGAGGTTATATTACGATCAGTGCGGGGGTAGTTATTGCATTTATCCAGTATATTTCCATGCTGATCCGTCCGCTAAGGCAGATTGCAGACCGTTTCAACAATATCCAGAGAGGAATTGTAGGAGCGGAAAGAGTATTGGGTGTGATGGATGAAGATTATGCGATGCCTAATACGGGAACGGTAAAGAAAGATCACTTTGACGGTAAAATTGAATTCGAAAAAGTGCATTTTGCTTACGATGAGAAGCAGGAGGTATTGAAGGGAATCGATTTTAAAGTAAATCCGGGAGAAACAGTAGCCATTGTGGGTGCAACCGGAGCAGGGAAATCTACGATTATCAGCCTTATCACGAGACTTTATGATATTAATTCCGGGAACATCAGAATTGACGATGTTGATTTAAAAGATTATGAACTTTATAACCTGAGAAGCCATATCGGGGTCGTTTTGCAGGATGTATTCCTTTTCCACGGCAGTATTTTTGAAAACCTTGCCTTTGGGGATGAAAGCATTACGCTGGAAAAAATCAAGGCGGGAGCAAAAGAAATTGAAGTAGACCAGTTTATCGAGCAGCTTCCGGGAGGTTATGATTTTGTGGTGAGTGAAAGAGGCTCTTCTATTTCTTTAGGTCAGAGACAGTTGCTATCTTTCCTTAGGGCTTATTTATCAGACCCTAAAATCCTGATTCTGGACGAAGCTACATCTTCTATAGACCACGAAAGTGAAAAGCTGATCCAGAGAGCAACAGAAAAGATCACCAAAAACAGAACTTCCATTATTATTGCCCACAGGCTTTCAACCATTGAAAAGGCGGATAAAATTATTGTCATGGAACATGGTAAAATCGTAGAAGAAGGGAAGCACCTTGAACTTCTTGACAAGAACGGATATTACTCAACCCTTTATAAAGCGCAGCTGAGACATGAAGTGGAGATGGAAGAAGAGAAATAGAAATAAAACGATATAATAAAAGAGAGCTTTGGGAATGAAGCTCTCTTTTTTATATTTTTTAACCACGGATTTATATCTTTTTAAAGCTACAGAAAATAAAATTCTGAACCGTTCCAAAGGGAGTCGTATGATCCTGAGTGAAACATTTTATCTTTGTAAAATCTGATCCGAATTTTTCAGATAATTCAGCTTCATCATATTGCCGGATATCCAGTCCGCTGCATTTCTTCGGACCGTCTTTTGAAAAAGTTCCCAGAATCATAAATCCTGTTACCCATTTCCCGGCTGTACTTACGTATTTTGAAACCTGTTCTGCATTTGTCAGAAAATGAAAGGCAGCGCGGTCGTGCCAGATATCGTAAGTTTCTGAAGGTTCAAACATTGTAATATCTGAATGAATCCATGTCACCTGATCCGCTTTTTCTCCCAACCTTTCCTTTGCTTTTTCCAGAGCTTTGGCAGAAATATCAAGAACGGTAATGTTTTCGTATCCTTCCTCAAGAAGAAAATCAACCAGATTACTGTCTCCGCCGCCAATATCAATGATTCTGGCTTCCTTTCCTAATCCGAAAGACCGGATGAGGTCAAGGGATACTTCCGGTTTTTCCTGTGTCCAGCTTACTTCGTCCGGATTTTTGGTTTCATACACGTTTTCCCAGTGCTTTCTGCTGCTATCGTTCATAGGTGGATTACTCTTTTAACTGATTGTTTATTTCTTCAAATTTATCAATTAATCCGTTAATTTTTGCCTGCTGCTTCTTAATAGTTTTTGGTCTTAGGTAGAACCAGTTGAGAGCTATCCATGCAAGAGTAACGACATAGGCTGTTACTGCATAAATAAACTGCATTCTTGATGTATATTCGTACATGTAAAGGCAGATTCCTATGAAAAGAAGGATGAAGTACAGGTTCAGCATGGTGGTTTGCATAAATTTCTGCTTGTTTTTCAGCAGATACAGATTTTGTAGATATTCACTGTTGGTCAGGTTATTGTCAAGCCTGTAAAAGTTCATAAACAGTTGATTGTAGGCCGCTAAAAAAATAACCATAGCCAGGATAACCAGTACAATCCCGATTTTCGTTGTCAGCATCTGGGGTTGATAATGATACCATACCAATCCAATGAATATACAGGTGATGATCAGTAAAATATTGGTTACAAGAAGTTTTCTTATATTTTCCTTTTTAAAACTCTTCAGTTTTACGAGCAGTTCTTCTATACTGGGCTTCTCGGCCGTCTGCTGTTTCCAGAGGTTTTTAAAATCTATATTAGTAGCCATTTTCTTTGAATCTTTTAGTTAATTTTTCTTTTATCCTGTGAATCTTTACCCGTATGTTCGATTCTGATAATCCTACGATACCTGCAATTTCTGCCTGCTTTACCTCTTCCAGTTCCAGGGAGATAATAATCCTATCCGTTTCCGGCAGCTCTGAAATAAACTGGTAAAGGAGCTGTATCTGCGGTTCCAGGGATTCCTGCTTTTTTCTTCAAGATTGACCGGAAGATCTGCTTTACTGAATTTCTTCTCTTTTTCAATCTGCTTTAAACAGTTATTCGAAGCAATTCTAAAGATCCATGTCCCGATACCGGACTCATGCCTGAATTTTGGAAGCTGCTGCCATACAATGATGAATGTTTCCTGTGCGAGATCCTGTGCCAGCTCGGAATTGTTTACATATCCCATGCATAAACGGAATATCTTCTGCCAGTACAGTTCGTATATATCCTCAAATACCATTATTTGGATGATAAGAAGTTGTTTAACTGTTCCAGGTACCATTCCTTATCGTCGTACATGATAAAATGGAGCCCTTTTGTAGCATATCTCATATCGGCGTTTTTTAAATTTTTATATTGATTTTCAATAGCCGGTTTAAAATTAACAAAATAAGATTCCAGAAGCACAAGGTTAGGGCACTGTATATGCTGGATTTTTTCCCTGAGATCAGTATTGGAGAAATCACAGTACATTTTTGCGAACGTTGTCCTGTCCGATTTCATACTCCAGCCTACCACTGTTTCCTGTTTGGAAGGATCTGCTACAAGGCGTGGAATGGCATTGTCTTGCATTTGCTTAAATTGTTCATCCGTCATGGCTTTTAATGTATTTACAGTGGCGATACAGTCATTATTCTCTTTAGCTTTAAAGTTGGGATCTGATAATGCTGCCAGACAGGGAAGGGCGTCTACAATAACTATTTTTGAGATGAGTTCCGGATAGTCTGCGGCCAGTGCCATGGCCAGACCGCCTCCCATGCTGTGCCCGATAATAATGGGCTGTTCAATCTTCTGATCTTTGATGTAAGCTGCAATTTCGTTTTCCCAGCTCTTAAAACTGGCATCAGCCTGTGGTTTTGTTCCTGCGAACCCAGCCATAGTAAGCGTATAACAGGTAAAATCTTTTTCAAATCTGGCTGTCGTATCATTCCATACCTCTCCTGAAGAGGCAAATCCGGGAATAAAAAGAATGGACTGTTTCCCTTTGCCTGATTTCTTTACTTCAAACGGATAATTCTTAGTTTGTCCGAATATATTGCATGCTGCAGCAAAAACTAACATCAGGATAAAGAAAATTCTGTATTTTTTCATTTCTATAAATTTTTAAGGTGAATGTGTCTTTTAGAGATCTTCTTTTTTAAAATGTTACAGAATATTTTAAAATATTTATAATTATTTGAAAATTCATGATTTCATTACGTTCTGTAATTTATTTGCAATAACGTCTGTATATGATTTTTAATAACATTTCCGGAAAAAAAACATCTGCCAAATAAAGTTGATGTTGTTTATTGAAAAATTATTATTTTTTCCTTTACTGTAAGGGTTTTCGGACATTTTTTCGACGAAAAATGTTGGGCTTGAAATCATTTGATAACCATGAAAAAATGTAAAATCGCTACAAAATCATTAAATTGAATAAAAAAATAGCATTTACCTTGTGATTATATTGAAAAATTCACTAATTTTATTACAGATTTAAAGTGTGCCCCGCTTGACTGAAGGGGGCTAAGTGTAAAGTTGATTTTTTTAACTTAAAATCCAAAAATATAAATGAGTGATATACAAGATGAATTTAAAGTCTTTAAAGACGAGCTGAAAAAACTGAATATCGACGTACAGAAAGTAGTAAAAGTAGGGAACGGAAGTATGGATTTCCATGAGGTTTTTTACAAATCACCAAGATATCAGGAAATAAAAAGTGTGTATGTCCAGCGTCATAATCTGGATAGTATGGTGGAGAAATTTAAAAAGGCTTACCATTAAAATATAAAATGTGGCGCCGCAGAGAATCTGCGGCGCCTAATTTTTATGCTTGTTTGCTAATCTTTATCCAGTGCTGAGGTTTTCTTCGTGTCCTTCATTCCGGCATAAACAATCAGCGAGAACAAAATACATCCGGTAATATACCAGTAGAAGTACGGTTCTGATCCGGACTGCTTGAACCAAAGGGCAATATATTCGGCCGTACCTCCGAAAATAGCTACTGTAAGAGCATACGGAAGTCCTACTCCCAGAGCTCTGATCTCAGAAGGAAAAAGTTCAGCTTTTACCACTGCGTTAATAGATGTATAACCGCTTACAATAATCAAGGCGGCCATGATCAGGAAAAATGCAGTCCACATCGATGTTGTAGTGCTTAAAGCGGTGAGAAGCGGAACGGTAAACAGGGTGCCAAGAATACCAAAACCCAGAAGCAGCGGTCTTCTTCCGATTTTATCAGAAAGTGCTCCGAAAGCGGGCTGCAGGCAGGCAAATATAAATAATGAGACAAATGAGATCAGCGTCGACTGTTCTTTGGTGAGATGAACCGTATTGACTAAAAACTTCTGCATGTAAGTGGTGTACGTATAAAATGCCAGAGTTCCGCCTAAAGTCAGTCCCACTACCGTAAGCAGGGCTTTAGGATGTTTCAGAAGCTCTGTAACGGTTCCTTTTTTCTTTTCGTTAACCTCTTTTTTGTTTTCAAATGCTTCGGTCTCATGAAGATTGGCTCTTAAATACAAAGCAATTACCGAAAGTAATGCACCGATCACAAAAGGAATTCTCCATCCCCATTCCTCAAGCTGGGCTTCTGTTAAAAGCAGTTTCTGCAGAATCAACTGAATTCCTAACGCGATCAGCTGTCCGCCTATAAGCGTTACATACTGGAAGCTTGAATAGAAACCTCTACGGTTTTCTGAGGCCATTTCGCTTAGATAAGTGGCAGAAACCCCATATTCACCACCCACACTTAATCCTTGTAATAACCTTGCAAGAAGCAATAGGGCGGGCGCTAAAATTCCTATGGTTTTGTAAGTTGGGGTAAGTGCGATAAGAAGTGAGCCAAAAGACATCAGCAGGACAGAAAGTGTCATCGCCTTTTTTCTTCCGATTTTATCGGCAATACTTCCAAATACCCAGCCACCGATTGGTCTCATCAAAAAACCTACAGCAAAGATACCTGCTGTATTCATCAGCTGGGCATTAAGATCCGAATCCGGAAAAAACGAATTGGAAAAATAAATGGCAAACGCAGCATAGGCATACCAGTCATACCATTCAACGAGGTTTCCGATAGATCCGCCTACAATGGCTTTGATTCTTTGAGCAGTAGTTATAGATGATGAATTCATAAATAATAGAGATAATGAGCCAAGATACAAAATTCAGGAAATTATTAAACCGTCCTTAAAAGGACGGTTTTGGTACCATTTAACTATCATTTTAAAACCTGTAACCAATAGACAACCCGCTTCTGAAGCCGGCCCATGGCCCGTCAACTTTTACTTTTGCACCATTGGCATTGGTTTCTACCGTGTAATCTACAAAAGGAATATCAAGGTTTTCAATTTCTTTTTTGAGCTGGGCCTGCATTTCCGGCGTTAATGTATAATTGCTGGTCATGGTGAAATCGCCTTTTCCACTTCCGTAATGAGCACCCGCAATCCAGAAATCAAGAACCAGATTCTGGCTTCGCGTAAGGAAGAATTGTACACCTACCATCAGGCCGCCGCTGTTTCCACTTGTGCTTCCCTGGCCTTTAAGAGGGATTTGGTACGTGTTTCCATCAATGGCATCATAATCGTAATAAAAATCAAAGCTGTTGGAAGAGACGTCGGAATACCGGTAATAAGGTGCAAAATAGAAGCCTTTTCCATATCCTTTCCCGATATAAAACCTGGGCTCAATAGTGAAGTTTGTAGCCTTAACCCTCAGATTCTGAAATCTTTTTTCATCTTCATCTTTTAAAAAGGCATTAATGAAGGGAACTTTTCCCTGCGTCATTGTTCCAAAACCTATATTGAGAGAGAACCATTGGTTGATCGCTCTTTCGTAAGACAGGTTGATATTTCTGAAAGCATAGGCTGTCACATTCGTCTTGATTATATTCATTTTTTCGGTGGGAACAGCCTGAAGTTCCTGTGCGTCTGCTTCTGAAAGCAGAAAACAGGGAATTAAGATGAGGAGCTTTTTCATGACTTTATATTTTGTGATGTAAAATAGTATCAGCAAAAAACGGGCAATAAATCAATAATATTTCAATATGGTTTTATTTTTATCTTCAAAATGTTTAAATGATTGTTGTTAGTGCTGTATTGTTGATGTGACGGATATCGAGGCTTTGTGTTTACATATTATTCAATACTAAAACTATAATATGGTCAAAAATACCTGCTGGAACCTAGTGGTTTATTGTTATTTTTCAATTAAAACTTAAAAGTGATGTAACAAATACCGGGTATGGTATGTCTTACTTTTATCAACATGATTTATTTCTGAATATGAAAAGAGTTCTATATCCTGTGTTTTTTCTTTGTGGAGTTTTTGTGTTTTCACAGGAAGGCGCAAAAAATGATACTATTGGAAAAGAATCCACAAAAGAAATCCAGGAAGTGATCCTGAAATCTCAACGTAAGAAACAGTTTGCGGACAAATCTGTTTACACGTTTGATAAGGAGGCTTTGGAGAAAGCAAGGTATGCAAAAGATTTACTGCAGACTTTGCCGGAACTGCAGCTTGATCCTGTTTCTAATACGATCACGAGCACAAAAGGAGGAACTTCTCTGTTTCTGATCAATGGGATAGAGGCTACGGATCTTCAGATCCGAAGTGTAGCACCAAGTGAAGTGGTAAAAGTGGAGTATTATGATATTCCGCCGGCAAGGTGGGCTTCCAGGGCAGAAACTGTGATTAATATTATCACGAAATCCAATGAAACCGGATATGTTTTTGGTGTCGATACCATGTCGGGGTTAACCACCGGGTTTGTGAATGCATCCGCTTATGCTAATTTTACAAAAGGAAAAAATAATTTTGGACTGGAATATTTCTTTAATTTAAGGGATTACGATGACAGGCAGGTTCAGAGTATTTATGATTATCAGTTAAACGGAGAACATTACCGTTCGGATGAGAAGAGGAAAGATCATTTCGGATATACTTCCCAGAATATTGCTTTACGCTACACCCGGATGGTGCCCGATAAGTATGCTTTCCAGGCAAAACTGAATATGGATATTATGAGCAGGTTTTCAAAAGGCACCGGGGAAAGTGTGTTTACCAAAGACAGCTTCAGAGAAGACCACGAAATGTTTAAAAACAGTGGCTCAAGTTATGCTATTCCTAAGCTGGACCTGTATTATTCGAAAAAGATCGGCTCTAAGGATGAGCTCAGCTTAAATGCGGTAGGCTCTCACTATAGTACCAATACAACGGAATCTGCCAGAGAGTGGATTGTTCCGTCAGAAGTTTCTGTATATGACAACGATATGATTCTGGAGACCAAGCAGACTAATTTTGTCGGTGAACTTGCCCATACTCATGATTTTAAGGCGGGGAAACTTTCTTCCGGCTACCGTATTTCAAGCACGGCTATTTCTAATGATCTGAATAATCTTGCAGGACATTCGGAATACAGTGTCAATTATCTGGAGCAGTATTTTTATACGGAATTTTCAGGGAAAGTGGATAAGTTCAGCTATAGAATCGGAGCAGGACTTACAAACATTCATAATAAAAGTGCTGCAAATACCTTCGACGAGTGGTCTTTTACTCCAAAAGTTATTTTAGGCTATCAGCTTAAAAGTAATCAAAGTCTGAGGCTGACGAGCAGCTACAGCCCTACAAGCCCCTGGAGCAGTGCACTCAGCAGCAACGTGGTTCAGCTGGCACCGAATATTGTGCAGAAAGGGAATCCTTTTCTTAAGTCCCAGCAGAATTTTTCCAATAATTTGATTTACTCTTTTAATAACAAGAAATTTGATTTTAATGCAGCTCTTTTCTACCGGTATACGGATCGAGTGATCAATCAGTATTATGTTCTGGATGATACTTTCGGAGGCTATGCACTGACTTATGAAAACGGAAAAAACTCCCAACGGTACGGCATACAGCTGTCCGGCTCTTATAAACCGTTTGGAAGCAGCCTGCTTGTGTTAAAGGCTGTACTGACACCTACTTCGGAAACTTTAAGAACGAGTAAAGGGGCACTGATCAAGAATGATTATCTCGCGAACAATTTTTCGGTTTCTTCGGAATATAAATCCTTCAGTGTACAGTATATGGTGAACATTCCGGTGTATACCCTTAGCGGAGCTTTCCTTACTACCAATGAGAACCAGAATCACTTCTTTGCCAGTTACAGGCTTAAAAGCTGGAGTTTTACGGCAGGAATGTACTGGATCGGTATGCCTTCAGAATATAAAACAAAAAGTCTCCCGGAAAGTCTGGTAGATTATAATGTTCATACTAAAATTATGAATAACAAATCGATGTTTGTTCTGGGAGTAAGCTTTGATTTCTCAAAAGGAAAGAAAACAGAACTACAGAGAAAGCTGAATAACGAAACAGCGCCTGCAGCTACTTTTTAAAAACAATTTTGAATGTTAATAAAAATCCCCGTTCAATTGTAGGAACGGGGATTTTATTTTTATTATTTCTTGATGAATTTTGTATTCTTTGTATCTGCAGCATTTTTTCCACTGATCTCTATGAAATAAGACGCTGGCGGAAGATCTGAGATTTGAATATTTCCGGATTTTACATCTGATGTTTTAACCAGTTTCCCATCCAGACTGTAAATATTTGCTTTGGAGTAATTATCTGTATTTCCTTTGAAGCTGATAAAGTCCTGTGCAGGGTTAGGATAAACCACTAAATTTTCTTTTTTTACTGTAGTATTGCTGGTTGACAGGAATGCTTCGTTTAAAGCTAATGCAGTGCCTACTGTCTGGTTGATGCTCAGCAATGGAACACTCACATTTCCGCTTGTAGAATTTAGCAGGGCATATCTGTGAGAAGCGTCGTAATAAGCGTAGGATGTATTGGTCGCTGTTCCGATAGGGTTGGCATAAACAACATCAAAAGATGAATACAGATTAAGGTTCTGGGTATATTTTACCCTAAGAACATTAGTGTATGTTCGGTTACCTACAATCAGGGTTCCGTATGCATCAGCCTGGGCAGTCATTGTACCGCTAAATAATCCGTTGGCAACAGATGACGAAAAAGTTCCTTTAGCAGTGTCGTTTTGTGCCGGCCCGTAAGTGGTAGGATAATTATTATAAGTACCATTGTCTACACTGAAATTTAAGGTAAGCTGTGGATTTATAATTCCCGTAATTTCCAGTTTGGTTGCAGAAGCTTTATAATAAACGGTTGTTGTTCCGTCTATCATTTTAATGGTAGAACCCGGAAATGTTGTAATTTCCGCAGAAGTAGGAGTGGAATAAGTCGTTACTGACGGAATTCCCATGGTAAGACCCGCGTTTGAAAACGTGGTGTTAGCTCCCGTTGCGGAGTTGTTTACGGGCCCGGTTGCGTGATTGTAATTGATAACGTTTCCGGAAATAGGATCATTGGCTGCTTTTGTAAGCGTGATCTGCGCAGAAAACAGGGCAGATGCTCCTAATAAAAGGAGTAAAGTTTTTTTCATGGTTAAGATTTTTTTGTTAAAAATAATCAAAAAATAGTATTGAAATACCAAATTTAATTGTTTATTTTTAAATTTTTAATAAAAAAGCCTGCTGATAGCATCAGCAGGCGACTTTTGTGCGTTAAAAATATTTAAGTTTAATTGCTCATCACCATTTTACGGTAAGTATAAATGTCTTCAATGGTTACGACGCTCATCTCTTTTTTGATAGCAAAATCCACAATTTCAGGAAGTCTTGCCATAGAACCGTCTTCATTCGTCAGTTCACAAAGCACGGCATCATCACCCAGATTGGCCATTTTTACAAGATCTACGCTGCCTTCCGTATGACCGCGTCTTTCGAAAACACCGCCTTTTTTAGCAATCAGAGGGAAAACATGCCCCGGGCTTGCGATATGATCTGCCACTGCATTTTCTGCTACCGCTGTTCTGATCGTTGTTACGCGGTCCTTAGCTGAAACCCCGGATTCAACCCCTTCTTTGGCTTCGATAGAAATGGTAAATGCAGTTTGATTTTTTGAATTGTTGGTTTCCACCATCGGACGGAGGTTCAGGTGCCTGCTTTTTTCCTCTGAAATGCATAAGCAAACGATTCCGCTGCATTCGCGGATCAGAAGTGCCATGTCTTTTTCTGTAATTGTGGATGCGGGAAAGATGATGTCGCCTTCATTTTCGCGGTTTTCATCATCTACCAGAAGAATTCCTTTTCCCTGTTGTAGTTTTAGAAGTGCATTTTCTACACGTTCTGTGGAGGTGGCTCCAAATTGTTTTAATAATTTTTCCATGTTATTTTACTTTTAAAAGTTAAAATAGTCTTCGGTACATGGAAATGAAATACGGCACAATAAGTCCGTAAGGAATCTTACTGACCGTTTCATTTTCTTCTCCCATCCAGACTTTAACTGTCGGTTCCGGAATTTCACCAGATCAGTCCCTTCCGAAGAAGGGAGTCGCGGACTGTAACCGCCGGTAGGGAATTTCACCCTGCCCCGAAGAAAACTTATACTAAGTTTTACTGTATGTTCTGATTTAAAATTTTATTTCATTGATTATATTTAACGCACAGGCTGCAAATTTCGGGAAGTTTTTTGGAATGGAGAAGGAATTTATCTGATTTTACATTGGGTTCAATTACCTGTATTACTCCCTCAATATTTTTTCCATCTTCTTTCCCTTTGCCAGCTCATCAATAAGCTTGTCCAGATAGCGGATATTTCTCATAAGCTCATCTTCAATGTCTTCCACGCGGTATCCGCAAATAACCCCTTTGATCAGTGAAACATTGGGATTGATCTTGGGTGCCTGCTCAAAAAAGTTTTAAAATCGGTTTTGTTATCCAATATTTCCTGAAAGCTTTTTTCATCATAGCCAGTTAGCCAGAATATAATCTCATCAACTTCGGATTTGGTGCGGCCTTTCTTTTCTGCTTTTTGGATGTAATGCGGATAAACACTGGCAAAAGAGGTGGTATAAATTCTGGTGTTCTGCATGATTTTTAATTAATGATCATTTAACTCTTTAAGAATATCATCAAGAATTTTGTTGAATTCTTCAGGTTTTTCGAGCATAGGGTAATGGCCTGTTCCGGACATTTCGATGTAGTTGTAGTCTTTCAGATACTTTCGGTTGTTTTCAATATTCGTGGCAAAATTATCCGAATTGATGGCTCTTACCGGGACCTGGATTTTCGACGCATCTTCCCTGAAATCTTTTTTATACAAAGGCTTGAGAAGCTCAATGGCAGTTTCCGGGGTATTCTGAAGAAATTCATCCTGTAATTTCTGTCTTACATCTGGCGGTGTTTTGTTTGTAAAAAGGTATTGTGGAAGGATGTTTTCAACTGCATTTTTAAAATCATTCCGGTAATGTACATACAGAACCTCCTCAACCTGTTCTTCTGTAAAAGTTTCATCCAGGTTTTTAATGGTATCTATCAGGATAATTGCTTTTGTTTTTGGAATTTTTGAAGCTGCTTCAAGAACATAGGCTCCCGACATTGAATGGCCGATAAGAATAATCTCCTGTGAGCTGATGTGGTCGGCTACTGCTTTGATGTCATCTGCATACCGTTCACTGCTCCATTCTGTTCTTGAGGCATCAGATTTTCCGTGCCCGGCAAGGCTCATCTGTACAATAGCGTAGCGGTCTTTAAAATATTCCTGCTGGCCGTTCCACCATTCTGCATTGCCCAGCCATCCGTGTACGAATAAGAGGGCAGTATTTCCTTTTCCGCTTTCTTTATAGTGTATTTTTTGTCCGTCCCCGGACTGTGCATATTTTTCCATATTGTCTGTTGTAGATATTCGGTTTTATTTGTTCCTGGGTTCATAAATAAGCTGTACGACTCCGGACCTGAAAACATTGGTGGTGATCAGTTTCAGTTCCAGTCTTTCTTTCAGGTCTTCAAACAAAGGTTTTCCGTTTCCTAAGGCAAGGGGATGAACAGAAATCCTGTAAATATCAATCAGATTTAGCTGAATGAAAGTTTTGATGAGACTTGCGCCACCGTAAAGCCAGATATTTTTGCCGTTTTGTTTTTTAATTTCTTTTACTTTTTCTTCAATATCAGAATTAATAAAAGTTGCATTTTCATCTTCTCTGTCCTGACTTGAAAAAACATATTTATTTTTTGAGTGGATGGTGTCCCAGAATTCTTTTTCTTCGGAAGATGCATTTTCTTCCGGCTGGTAGGTTCCCCAGGAATCATAGCTTACCCGTCCGTAGAAAATGGTGTCAATACTGTCCAGAAACTCATTAAAGTTCATATCATCGTCCATGATGCACCAGTCTGTTTCACCATTAGGACCTTCAATGAATCCATCTAAAGTGACGGCCAGGTCCAGAATTATTTTTCTCATAATATAGCTATTGATTTTGTTTTCTTATCCGAATTGGATAAATCGTCATTATCTGATAAGTTTTTTTGAATAATTGTAAACAGATTTATTGTATCTCGGTAAATGGGCAGAAAGTGATTCCAGAACTAATGACAATGCTTCTTTATCCTGATCAACAGAAG
Source organism: Chryseobacterium sp. GTID13 (assembly GCF_056172655.1). NCBI lineage: Bacteria > Pseudomonadati > Bacteroidota > Flavobacteriia > Flavobacteriales > Weeksellaceae > Chryseobacterium > Chryseobacterium sp. GTID13. The sequence continues at coordinate 338,064 of NZ_JAOCMB010000006.1, read as the reverse complement.
AAAGCGACAGTGCCAGAAAAGCATTGACTGCATCATCCAGTTCATCAGAATAATTTTCTTTTTCTTCCCTCAGTATTTCTATGCTTTCAGAAAATTTACCATTGTTGCGCAACGTACTTGCCAGTTGAATTCTTGCCCGTCTTCTCCGCAATCCGGTAAGCCCCAGCTGTAAAGCAGACCTGTACAGCGGTTCTGCTTTTTTTCAAAACCGGTAGAGTCGTAGGCGCAGGCTCTTTCAAAATCTGCAATGGCATTGGGTTCGCCGGCAGATATTTTGTCTGTATGTACTTTTATTCTGTCAATAAAATCGTCACTGGAAATGGTTCCCAGCTGATCCCATATCATTTTTAATTCTTCTTCCCAAAGTTCAAAATCTTTCATTTTTTAATCGGTTTTATCAGTCTTCAATGGCTTCAATACCCTGGTCTTTGAGCTTCTGAAGGTGGTCCTTCATGGCTTTAAGCTGTTCCGGCGAATGCCCCTGCCATTCTTTCACCTCTCCAATTACCTTAAAAGGATGCCGGGACCGGTAAGATTTTGTCGGATTACCTGGGAATTTTTTATCGGTTAAATTAGGATCATCTTCAATGGGCCCTGTTGGCTCTACGATGTAAATTCTTTCTCTGCCTTCTCCGATGGCCAGTTCTGCTCCCCAGATTGCTGCGTCCAGAGTAGCGGAAAGATAAATGTATTTTGCTTTTCTTTTGGTTCCATAGTTTGAGCTGAAACCTACTTCGATGAGGTCTCCGGTTTTAAGATCGGCTTTGGTGCCATGGTAGTACACTATGGATTCTCCGGAAGGTTTTGAATTCATTATTAAGGGGTTTTGGTAAAATTTTGAATACTTGGGTTACTTATGCTTCAGATTGTATTTCCGCATCTTTGTAGATATTCCAGAAGTTGTAGTCGGTCATTGGAGCATCTGTTATTCCCACATTGCGTCCCATGGTTACAATTTGTCCTCTGTGATAGGTTCCATGAATAATCGCGTGCTGGATATACTCATATTTGGAAAAGTCACACTGAAACCATTGGGATTCTATTTTTACATTCTTTGTTAGGTCTTCTTCTGACAGGCTTTCCACATAATCGGCCAACTTTTGGGAATTGGTTTTTATGCCGTTGAAAATTTCTTCTTTAGTAACTGCAGCTGAAATTTCTGCAAAATCGAAATCATTATTTTCGGCAATATGGCTCCACCAATATTGCTGGGTCTGCCAGATGTGATGCAGAGTTGCCAGGATCGTCGGAAAGCTGGAAATTACTTCCTGGTTAAGCTGCTCGTCAGATTTGGTTGAAAGCCAGTCGATGTACTTGTTGACAACCCAGTTGTTGTATTGAACACTGTGCGTGATTAATGTTTTTAAGCTCATGATGATTAATATTTTGTTTAGTGATATTGGTGAGATAAAAATAAGTAAAATATTAACCGGATTCTAAAATAACAAAAAACATCTTAGAACAAAAGCGTCATCAATGTTTTTATAGAGGCTTAAGATAAAGGTTCTCCATTCAAATCCGTAGTAAGCACCTCACTCATATAATCAAAGAAAGGGCGCATGGCCAGTAAAGTAAGAAGGGCTTCTTTCTGAAATCCGTCTGACAGTACTTCTTTATCAGTAAATTTTCGCCGTACAACGTATTGCTTTTTCCTGATCAGATCTATGGCGGGATGATCTTTGTCAAAGCCTCTCGGAGCTGTTTTTACAGCATCACCTTCAATTTGCCCAAAGTATTTTATAAATGTTTCTTCAGAAGTGATTTTTTCAATTTCTGCGGTGCTGATTTCGAATTCTTTGCGTATGCGGAGCAGGTCTTTGGCATCGGGACCCCAGAACCCTCCTCCCACAAAACTGTTGCCGGGTTCCAGATGAATATAATATCCGCCTCTCAGCATTGGCTTTGAACGGGAATATCCAACCCCGAAATTGGTTTTGTACGGCGTAGGATCTTTAGAAAAACGAACATCCCTATAAATTCTGAAGATATGGATGCCTTTTAAATTATCGTGCTCCTGAAGTTCGGTATAAATTTTATTGAAAAATGCCTTGTTTTCTTTTACCACTGCATCATATTCAGGTTTGTGCAGGGCAAACCATTCGCGGGTGTTGTTCTTTTCCAGCTGTTTAAGGAATTCAAAGGTCTTTTTCATACTACTATATAATAAATGTGTTCAGTTTCATTGTTCAAAAATAACAAAAATCGCTCTGCCAGCAGAACGATTTTAATGATATAGAAGCTATACTGTTACTTCATTTGCTGCAGGTCCGGTTTCCTTTCCGTCTGTATTTACCAATTTCTCTGCTAAAGTTATTTCTGAAACATCAATTCTGTTTTCAAGATCCTTCATCGTGGCGAGAAGCTCTTTTTTCAGAAGGAAATATTTTTTGTGAAGGAAATAAGGCAGAATATTGATAGCAGTCATAAGCAACTGCAGATTAGTTTCAAGGTATTGGTTATTATTAAAATAGAGAAGATCTTTTTCGATATAATATTTCAGGTCTTTTATGGTTTGTTCCTCCAGATCATCAATCATTTGGGGATCGTCTAAAAAGGGGATGATCTCGCTTTTTAATTTTTCTTCATGAGGTTTAAGACTTTTGACGTTTCTGCTGATTTGTTCAAACGGTGTTTTTGTGTTCAGAAATGCAGTGGCAGCAATGATATCCGTATAAGGTTTAAACCTGTCTTCGTATTCGCTGTCGTAGGTTGAGAATCTTCTGTAGATATCTTCAAACTCATCTTTTTTATTAACTTCATTTGCTAATCTGAGGAAGTAGGTATAAATATCCGAATCATTCAGATGGATCTGGTTTTTTACCTCTGAAATAGAATTACTGATTTCCGGAACAAGCTTTCCTGCTTCTTTGATATTATATTTTTTACCGTCGTAGTCGAAAGTTTTTAAAATAATTTCCTTTCTGATAATGGCTTCTATTGTCTTTTTATCGTTTTCAAGGGCAATTAATGTATAAACCATTTCCACTTTCTCTTTGCTGAACAGCTGATCAAAAGAAAGATCTTTTGCTGCTACGTTTTCCTGAACACTGAAGTCAGGATTTTTATTGTCGTAATAACTGTTGAAAATCTTGTCAAAAGAATCTTTGATGTGCTGTTTTTCAAATTCCGATGCAAAGGTCTCAAAGTCAAGGTTAGTTTTTTCCTTCTGATATTTTACCCTTGAAAAAAGTTTCATTGTTAGTTTTTCTTCTGTTTTTTCAAAATCCTGGAAAAGGTTTTTGGCAGGCCCGTTTTCAGAATCTTTTATAATATTAAGATTCCGAAGCCTTGCAATACGGTCCTCGTTGGAGGGGTGCGATGCCCACTGATTTTCAATCGTCAGTTTCGATTTGTTAAAAAGACCGGATTCGGAAAGCTTTACATTGGGAAGATCATATTTGATTTCTAATTCACTTTGCTGCGCAAGGAAGTTCATGACAAAAAACTGTTCTTTATAAATGTTCTGGCTGGCCTGATTTTTTGAAAACCTAGATTCGTAAAAATTAATTACATTTTGATAGGAATTGTTGGCCAGTTCCATTCTCAGCAGCGATTCTTCCAAAGAAAGTGAACCCGCAATATTAGCCGCTACTTCATCGGCATGAAATTCCATTTCTCTGGAAAGCGCCATATGACGGATGTTGACAAAAGAGTACATTTTGGTAAGAACCCACTGGATTTTGCCGGTAATAAAAAGCGCCAATGCTGCAAAAATTGAAAAATATCCGCTCCAGCTGGCCCATTGTGAAATAGAATTACGGTACGATTCATCATCATTAACAAGATTGAAAATGATTTGGTTAACATTGTATACATAGCTTCCCACTTTCATGGAGCGTTGGGAGAAATGCCCGAACTCATGGGCAAGAACGGCTTTCAGTTCCTGTTTTGTGGAGGTGTTGATCAATCCGAGCCCTATGGTCAGGTTCTTTTTAATAGGGTAGAACATACTCCAGAAGCTGGAATCATAGAAAACGCTTGCATTTACGTCATAAGATAAATATACCTTTTTGGGAAAGTCGGTTTCGGCTTGCTTTACAATTTCATCGATCATTTTGAAAAGTTCAGGTTCATCTGATCTCTTAATCTCGGTGAGATAGCTTCTGTCGTTAATATGTTTTTTAAACAGAAATTTAATGATGAAGAAAAAGACAAAACCTCCTGTTCCTGCAAGCCCGGCTCCCAGCATAAGGGTCAAAAACATGGGCTTTACAGCAATTAACCATATCCCTCCAATGATGCATCCTGCAGCCAGAGCTATAGTCAAAAGAAACATGAGAATATAAACGATAATAAAAATAGTAATGGCCAGAACAGCAGATGTGCTTTTCTTTTTGAAATCATCGGAAACCTGAATATACATGGAAATAATTTTTTTACAATAATACACACATCAGTGTAAAGAGACAAGGAAAAAAATGTTCTTCATCTTATCAGGCATTTATAATGAAAGGTTTATGATCTACAAACTTGATTATAAAGGATAAAAGCATTAACCAGAAATGTAAGGATAAAAATGATTATATGTATACATTCTAATTTTAAAACACGTAGTCCGTAATTTTTATTTTCAATATTTATTTCAATAATTATATTTACAACTGTCGTGATTACTAATGGTATTAAAAACCAGGGTCCTTGAAAACTTATTGCTCTAAGTAAAGTATTATAGAAATACTTGCAGCTAATATCTGTAAATAAAAACGATACTGTCATGAAGTAGATTACAATACAAATCACTCCAATATTGATAAGATATTTTAAAATTTTCATTTGATTTTGACGTGAATTTTTATTCTGGTTATTGGACAAGACATTCACGATTTTGTTCTATATTTTAGAGTTTGCTTTGTTGAGGAAGACTATATTTTTCGTTTTTCAGAATGGCAGTAATGGCGTCAGAAATTTCAAATAGCTTTCCGTTGTGGTTGTTTCCTAACAGAATAATAGTGAATTTTTGATCCAGGTCAGAAACTAAAATAGCTTCGTAGCTTCCCGCTCTTCCATCATGTAAATGCTGAATTAATTTCTTATTTCTGTATTTTGCTTCTCCCAGAGCTGATTGGGTATCCGGCAGATCAAAATGCTGGCCCAGCTCAAATACGGAATTAGCGCTGATTATTTTATTGGAATGAAGACAGTCCGACCATTTCAACAGATCTTTGGCAGTTATATAAGTTCCTCCTGTAATGGGCAAATCTTCTTTATCTGCAACAAGACTATTATTAAATCCTTTGGCTATATTTTTTTCATTTTCAAAAGGAGTCATTACAGAAAAGGTCATCTTACACGGCTTGAAAATGAATTTTTCTGCATACATTTTAAAGCTCATCCCTGTTACCCGCTCAACAATGAACTGACGTAAAAACAGGTTATTGTTGCTGTTGTAATTGTAATGGCTGCCTGATTTGAAATCTAGCGAATCTACAAGCATTAAGCCATCAAAAAGGTCTTTATCATTTTTAATTTTTTTCCAGTTTACATTGGGAATACCGCTTGTGTACTGCAGGAGGTTTTTTATGGTGACTTCATTGGCCCATTTTGGTAATTCCGGAATATATTTGGAAACATGATCCTCTATTTTCAGTTTGCCTTGTTCCTGTAATTGCATCAATGCCACCGCGCTGAATTCTTTGGTGATGGAACCAATATGAAACCTGTAATCAGGCGTTAGTTTTTTTGTTTTTGTGACGTCTGTAAAGCCAAAAGAAGCGTTGTAAATAATTTTATTATTTTTTGAAACCAAAACGTTTCCATTAAACACCCCAATCTGGTTGGACCATTTCATCAGGGAATCTATCTTGCTGATTTGGCTGGTTTGGGCAAAAGTGGTATTTATTTGAAGAAAAAGGATAGAGAAAAATAGAAGGAATTGTTTATAATATGACATCTTTAATTTTTGTGTTATGACTTTGTTTAAGTACAAGTATATACTCGCACCAATGAAAGTGTATGCTATGACTTTTGTCTTAATTGTTTTTTTTTGAATTTTTTATATTTTTTATATTTGGAATAGTTTTCTTTGTTTATTATTGTCACAGCACTCCAGGAAACTCCATCTCTTGTCCAAGAGAAATATGGAACTTCTTTTGCAAATTTCTCGTTATTTTTTCGATAATCTATTATTTCATCAATTTTGACTACGAAGAAGTTAATGATATTTGCTTCAGCAAACTTCTCTTGAGAAGTTGGAGTCCAATAATGTTTATAAGAATATTTATTTCCATCTTTTACTTCAAATTGATAGGTAATCCCATCAAAACCAAAAATCCAGTTTTTAATTTGATTATCGCTTGGAATTTCGTTAATTTTTAAAAGAGTTATAAGTTTTTTTATTTCATCAGCTTGTTTTTCAGTTAAGTCAATTTGTTTAATAAATGTTTCGCCTGTTCTTTTACCCTCCCAAGTTTCATCGGCATAAATCAGATATTTGTTAGATTCATCAGATAGTTCCAAATAATATTTATCCGAACTAAAACGAAAAAAGTTCTTATTTTCTTCGGGTTTAATTAGTTTTAATTTTTCGATTATCGGTTTTTCGTATTTAAAATAATGCAGTGTATCACTTTCTTTTGTCAGCTCATATCTTTTGTTTGTCTGGGCAAATGAATTATTTATGGAAAGAAGAAGAAGGATAGTGAAAAACAGGAATAGTTGTTTATAATTTTGTCCGCTTAATTTTTTTATCATTGATGTTATTTTTTCCTGATTTCGGATCATATTCTATAAAAAGTTTTTTTCATCTGTATATAAATTTAACAAATTTGGATTAGAGTCCTAATTGATAATTTCAGCTTCAGTTTTTCCCGAAGCCTTGCAATTCTTTCGCGCCAGTTTTGGAGCTCTTCATCAGTGAGTTTAATCCATTCTGTTATTTCTCCGACAATTCTTAAGGGTTCTGTACTTCGATAGGATCGGGTAGGGTTTCCCGGAAATTTTTTATCGGTTACGTTGGGATCATTTTCAAATTCTCCTGTCGGTTCTACGATATAAACACGTTCATGACCATCTCCTTTTGCCAGCGCAGCAGCCAGTCCGGCCCCGTTTTGTAAGGCCGTAAAGTAAATATGATTCATGGTAATCTCAGGATAATAATTCGATTGGAATCCGGCACTGAGCAAATCCCCAATCTGCAAATCAGCTTTTGTACCGTGGTAAAATGGACCCTTGTCAAGAATTTTCCCGTCTTTTTTGTTTTCCATTGTGAAAGTGTTTTTGAAGTTAGAAGAACCTGTAAACTTAAGTAATTGTTTTGAAATGAAAAAATAGCTTTGCGAATTGACCTTGTTTGAAACTGATGTTTTATTTTGAATTTAGAATATCTTCAATTTCTATGAAACTAAAAAAATTAGGATTGTTAATGGTTATTTCTTTATTATCTTTTATGATTTGTTTTGAAATAAACTTTTTATTTTTCCAATCCGTTATAAAAGTTCTTGTTTTTGAAATATATGTTACCGTTTTTTCGGTACTGTCAGAACGCATTTCATTTATTATATTAAAGTTTTTTGCATCAACTAATATGGGTTCGTTTTCATAAAGGTAAACAACTGTATAATCCTTTATACAACCATATTGCCTTAAAGCATATCTGTTGCATTCTTCTTTTGTAATGATTTTTGATTGGGATAATAAATTTTTAATATTTTCTATTTTTGTACGATCTGTTTGGTCAAGATCATCAAATTTAATGTCATCATTTAATCTTTGACAAGTAAAAAACTGGAAAAAGCAAAAAGAAAGTATAGTAAAAATTATTTTCATTGAGTGATTTTTTAAAATTTCATTTAACATCAAATTTACACATACAATGTTGTGCAACGTTCTTTTAATTCAGTTTTAAAACCAATTGATGATCCCATATTTTACTTTTGTATCAGGTTTTAGGGTTTCTAAAGAAATATTACTGCCTTTTTCTATTCCTGAAACTTCAGCCTGCTTTTCCCAGCTTCCTTTCGTGAATTTGAATTTTGCCGGGGTGTGTAATTTTAGTGTTATAATTCTTTCATAATCACTTTTTTTATTCAGTTTTATCTTGTTGGGAATCCATTTTCCTAATTCTTCCTGATTTCCGGTGATATAAATTTCATCTTCTTTATTAGGAACTTTTACAGTGATGGATACCTTATAAACTTCATCTGAAAATATTTGATAGAATTTATCGGAATCTTCATTTTTAGATTTTTGATAACTTTCAATATATGAATTTAAAAAACCACTTTCTTTCAAAAATTGCATTGGATCTTTTATGTGCAGAATATAATCAATAGCCTTTTTCTTGTCTTCCTGTTTATTAAAATAGGCTTCCACAATTTTATACCCCATCCAATATCCTAAATCATTGGGGCGGTTATCTTTTTTTGACGTTTGATACAGCCAGTCCTGGGTATCTTCTCCTTTTAGTCTGCTGACAAATTCCTTACATAGCTTGTCAAGATGTTTATCTCCATATTGGAAGCGCGCAGAATTTATATTTTCCCCCGAAATAAGTTCTCCGATAAAATCTGCCCCTCCTTCTAATAAGGATTGTTTCAGTAAAGTTTGTTCTCCCTCAACATTTTGCTGAAAGTGAATTAATTCGTGAGCAGCAAGTGCGGGAAGACCATCAAGATTTTTTATGACTTCAGTTCCAATGATTAATCCGTCATTTGTAGAGGTTCCTCCTGAATATCCTAAACCATAAACCAGATAAATGGGTGGAAACTTAGCTTCAGGATACCAATATTTCATAGCGCTATAAATTGCCCGTAACCTTTTTTCTTTCGATGGGAGGTCATGTATTATATTCCGTGTAATTTCGTATTCAGATTTTTTTCTTTTAACATTAGCATATAAAGAATCTGCGCTCATTACCCTGTAAGGAAAGGCCTTTAAACCGACAGTACCGTTTTGTAAATATTCTTTAAATGGGTTTTCTTTTGAAGTTTCCATTTTGTCAAATGCTATCCAGAAATTGGTAAAATCCCGGGTTTCAAAAACAGCATTTAACGGACTTTCTGAAAAACTGGTCTGCCCGAAAGAAAAATTAGAAAGTATTAAGAGGAAAATAGTAGTTAAAAGTTTGAAATTCATGTTTTTGATTTTAAACGAAGTTTTGTATGGAATGTTACATGGGATAAAGAGTATTGTTGAATGTACAACATATACAATTGCGTTAATGTTATTTTGAGTTTTTATTTTGAAGATTTAGATTTTTTAATAGTCAGGGCTTTCTGCCTGATCCATTGTACGGCAATGTCAACAGGAGCTGTATCGTTGCCGGAAGAAGTATTGTGCCCTAATTTAGAAAATAAAGTATATTCGAAAGGTTTGCCCTGGGCTTTAAGGGTATTCAATTGTTCTATACACAGCTTTACCGGAATCTGGATGTCTTTTTCACCGAAAAGCCAAAGCCCGGGAATTGAAAGGGTATTAAGAGAGGTTTTGGGGTCTGTTGCTGCAAACTGATATTTGTCCGGGTCATTTTTAGTATGTTCAAGGGCGTCTGCTTCTGTATGGTTTTCCCAGAAATTATTGTTTCCATTCGTATAAAACTGAAACCGGAGCTGTTCCAGCGTTGTAATGGTAGGGCCACTGAATAAAACCATGAATTCAATTTGTGGGTTTTTGCTGGCAGAAATTGGGATGATCCACCCTGCCTGACTGAAACCGACTAATCCAATGGGTGTTTTTTTATCCTTCAGATGAGTTCGGAATGCTTTTACGGCTGCGTTGGCATCCTGAGCCAATAAAGTAAGATTAGCAGTGTCGATATTATTTGTGCCAACAGATGGACCTACATACACACCGCCGGATTCTCCCACACCTCGTTTGTCATAGGTGAGTACAGCAATGTTTTCTTTAGCAAGACGTTTGGCGAACTCCATTTCTCTTTTTACCGGATCGGAACCGTGAACAATGACCACTGCTGCCAAAGGCTTTTCAGGCTTTAAAATGGAACCTGCGAGAGTAATACCCTGACTTTCAAACTTTACATCCTGAATGATAAAGTCGGTTGATTGTGAAAATGCAAATTGTGGTAAAGATATTAGTAATAACCAAATATATAAGTTAGAGAAAAAGTTGATTTTCATTTTGGATTATTTTTCAGATGCTATTGTTTCAAATGCTTTCTTTTTGAGTTCAAATGTCTCAACTCTTTCAGTTAATAATGATTCAAGTTCCTGAGCAGTCATATTACGGTGATTAGTCCTCAAATCTACGAATTAGAAAAATATCTTTGTTGCTTAAAAGTCTGTTCGTCCCGCAGAATTATATCAATACAAAATCTCTGCATCCGAATTAATCAGAAATATCGCTTCAGAAAATGTTTTTGCAATAAGCTCAATAGTGCCTCCTGTATTTTTAAATATTCCCTTTTTTCCTTTCATAAAACCAATATGGTGTGAGTTGATCAGATAGTCTGCAAAAACAATGAAGCTTTTATCGCTTTCGTTATGGTATTCTTCGAGAATTTTTGTTAATGGCCAAATAGAAAACATATTCTTTGTCCAGTCCCAATCTGCAAATCCGTCCAATTTTAAATAAAATTCTTTAAAATCATCCGGAAACCGGAAGTTAATAGTTTCTTCGGCTGTATTAATGGATTCTGAGGTTGTAGGAGGGTTAAGCTTTATATTTTCATTTATCCATGTTTCTTTAATTTTATCAATCTGTATCATGTACTGAGGTTAATGAGATAGTATATTAGAATCTTCCGGCCTTTGTGTTGTTTTTAAGCTTATTTTTTGAAATCTGAAGGCAGAGGTGGTTCAAGGTAAGTGTTTTTACTTTTAAATTCAAAACTTCGTTGTGTTTCTGTTAATTTTAATATTTTTTTTGTTTCATAGATCCAATGAGCAAAGTTACTTAAAGGCTTTGGTGCATTATTACTATGAATTTTTATAGTTTTTTTGAGTTTACCTTTTCTAATAAAGAAATTGTAATATTCCCCATCTTGATAATTTTCAAAATATAGGGTATCTGAACTTTTGAAATCTATATTCGAAATAAAACTATCCAGTTTTGATCTTTGATTTTTATTAAATAATGCGACATAACTTGTTTTACCTTTAGGAGTTTTCGTATTAACTGGAGTCCAATTTTCATATAAAAATATTGAATCATTTGTACTGTTAAATTTTATCGAGAAATCTGTCTCAAAACTATTACCAAAAGAGAAATCAAATTCGTCAAATTCTTGTTTTTTACACCCCAAAAATGAAATTAAAATAAATAAAATAAGGGCTATGTTTTTCATGATTATTTACTGATTCTTAATTTTTAGTCTCTCAAAAGTCTTTTTTGTGAAGTAAATTCTATTGCAAATATCGAAAGGCTCTTATTATCTGAAAACTTTAATCTGCTGCAAAAGTCCTTTCTCATCTTTATCACTAAAAATATAATTTCCGCGCTTTACTCTGGATAAGTCTATCGTTTTATTATAATAGGCAAAACCTTTGATGATCTGGCTTCCATCTGTGGAGTAAACCGTGTATTCAAATTGATTGCTGTTGTTTTTATTACTGATTACAAAACCATCTTTGGCTTCATTGGTATACACCTTTTTCTCCAATATCTGATTATCATTGGCTGTATTTGCAGCGAGTACATCTTCGCTGATATCTGCCACTTGTATGCTTTTAATAGCTGAGCTGGTGAGAGAGGTTGTACTTCCACCGATGATGTATAATTTATTGTTGTATACTTCCGCTGCAGCGTGTCTTCTGGGAATCATATTGGATGATAGCTGATGTAATTTATTGGTTGTGGTATCAAAATAGGCCAGGAAAGATTGATTATTAAAACCCCCTACAATAAAAATCTTATTACCGGATACAGCTAATGTGTGTCCGGATATGCCAACAGGCATCGTGTACTTATCGGTCCAACGATTAGTATTGAGGTCGTAAACATTAATCAGGCGGGATGGCGTCCCGTTAAAACCACCAATTACATAAAGTTTATCATTAACAATTTTGCCTTTTGCTTCTCTGGCTGTGGGCATATCCGGTAATGGGTTCCATGTGTTTAAAGCGATATCATAGTATTGGAATTTATTAGAAAATACGGTGGTGGCAGCTCCATTTAATCCGCTGCCGCCAAATACATATATCCTGCCATTATGGATGGCTGAACCTGCATTTCCTGTATAGGAACGATTCACAGCCCCTTTCGTTATGGTATTGGTGGCAAGGTCTACAATTTCAAGATGGCTGTTTCCCCAACCGTTAAAAATATAAATTTTATTATTGTAAGTCTCTGAATTAGCAAATCTTTTGGGAAGTAGAGTAGAATTGATAATACTCCAGCTGTTGCTGGTAATATTATATTTTTCAACATACCTGGCATCACTTGCTTTTGCCTGATACCCATTGCTCACATAGATATCATCATTCACTATGACACTGGCTGTGGCACCTCTGCCAGCAGACATATTGGCGAGATTTTTAAATTGAAGTGTCTGTGCATGGACTAACAATGAGCCAAAACATGAAAGGAGTACTAATTTTATTTTCAATGGCGTTAAGTTTTAGTGTTTGGTTTCTTGGTTTTCTGTTAAAAATCCGGGATTGTTTTGGTACCGAATTTCAACATCAAAGTCAAATATAGGGAAAAAGTGTAAGCGAATTTTTTCGGTTAGCTTTTTCAATACTCCAAACTCTTCAGACTTCGGATTTATTTGACTAGCGTAAGGTCGGATAACTTCGCGTAGTAAAACTCCTCTGATTACAACCACTAGTGATTGTCATAAAATGAATTGTACGGAAGTCTTACGCAGTTTGTGGGAAACCAACGGAGTCCTCAGGTAGGGGTAAACAATAGTGGTTGTAGTGAAATACTATTCATAAGTCAGGCTGACAGTGAAATCATTAATTTAAAATGTTCTTTGCGAACCAGGATGGAGTTGTCTTTATTTTTTCTCTCTCCTTTCAAGAATAAGGTACGCTGCATCCAGCATTTTGGTGAGGTGAATGTATGGGCTTATGATATTCCTTTCCGGCAGATTGTCATAGATTCCCAGTGAGAGATAGACCATCCCGGAAATAAAATAATCGAATTCTTTGATGCTGTATTCTTTGAAGGCTTTTTTAAAGACCAACAGAGGATTTTGGTATTCTTTCTCGGAAAGCAAGCCAAGAACCGACGGGGAAACATCTTCCAACTGGGTCGTTGCGGTTCTTCTCTTTTCCTGTAGTGCAATGAGATAGCCTGCACGGATGAATGACTGCATCGCCTGCTGAAAATGAAGGATAACGGACGGATGTTCTTTTATCCAGCTGTTTCTTTTTACCGCATAACTTATAACGTCGTTTAGCAGCTCTTTGGATGCTGTCAGGTCATTGAGCTTAAAATAGTTTTCCATTTGCTGTATGCCGCCATGTTTCTTCCGGCCTTTCCCAAGACGGGATTGAAGGTCTGTTCTGTTTTTTTTCATGAGTTTGTATTTTTTTAATGGTGATTTTCAAAATAATGAATTAGTTACAATTTTTCTTAACCATTAAGATTTTTTAAGTGATTAAGAATCATTAAGATCATAGCTGAAGCTATGTATTCAGCGGGTTGCTTTATCCATCTTTGATGGATCTTAACTTATCTTACTATCTTCATGCTCCTTAATGAATGGTTATGTTTTTTACCATTAAGATTTTTTAAGTGATTAAGAATTATTAAGATCATAGCTGAAGCTATTTATTTAACGGGTTGCTTCATCCATCTTTGATGGATCTTAACTTATCTTACTATCTTCATGTTCCTTAATGGTTATGTTTCTTACCATTAAGATTTTTTAAGTGATTAAGAATTATTAAGATCATAGCTGAAGCTATTTATTGAGCGTGCTGCTTCATCCATCTTTGATAGATCTTAACTTATCTTATTCTCTTCATGTTCCTTAATGGTTATTATTTTTTATGTTTCTTACCATTAAGATTTTTTAAATGATTAAGAATTATTAAGATCATAGCTGAAGCTATTTATTTAACGGGTTGCTTCATCCATCTTTGATGGATCTTAACTTTTCTTATTCTCTTCATGCTCCTTAATGGTTAAAATTTTTTTATTATACGATTTTACCGGCCGTAAAGGAGGAAGCCCACCTGAACTTCCTGCCCCTACAAGCCCAATAAATATGATTGAATTTGTGTTTTTCTAAAAGCCCTAAAGCCGCAATGGATTGTACACCCCATTGTACCGTATCATGATACTTTATGTTGTAAAGCAGGCTTAGAAAAAATAATTGTAGAAAAACAAAACGACATGAAATAAAAACGGCATGAGACTCTACAATATCCGCTTTTGAGGTACTGGTATACCCTGCACACAGATAAGAGAGCCCACGCCTAGGTCGTGAGCTTCCTGCTTATCATCTTGCGTGCATAAAAATTACCAGTTTTCAAAAGCAAGGTTCTAAGCAATAGCTTCTATATTTCTTTGAAGTATCGCAAAATTACATCTTCAGATGTAATCCATTCACAAATATAATATATTTTCTCACATATGGTAATATATTACCATGAAATATTTAATTGAAATTCCAAAATTGCTACTAATTATAAAATTAATGGATAGCAAAGACGTTTTAAAATTGTATATGCAGTGTTTTTCTGAACATCTCAAGGAGATAAGAAAGGAAAAATATAATTCTATGGACGCTGTTGCACAAAATTCAGCTTTTGATTCCAGTAATTATAATAAGTATGAAAATGGTAAAGGAAATCCAACCATTGAAACTCTTCTTAAAATGGCTTCAGCATTTAAAATTCCGCCGAAGGAATTATTTGATTTTGAATTCGATATAGAAAAATATAAAATTGATGAATAAATCCTGACGAAAGTTGGGATTTATCTTTGTTATTGAATAAAAGACAAGTTCCGAAGTCATGAGACTTTGGAGTTTATTTTTAAATAGATTTATTTTATTGGCGCAAAGTCAGGAGACTTTGCGCAGCGAGGTACGAGCGAGACGCTCGCACCAGTGGGGAGAATTAAGTACAACTTACATTAATAACGTCTAATTTTTCTGTTTCTTCACTAATTATATTTCCGAATAAATCCGAATAAATTATTTTTATTTCACAGATAGAAAGTCTTTCCTTGACTTTTTTTAAGCTTTCTAGTTTTTTAGATAATTCTATTCCTTCAGTACTTTCATTTATCTGCATCTCAATGATATTTAAATAATCATCTTTTCTAATTATTGTTCCGTCAGTTGTACTTCTAGTTAAAGAATATTTAGGTCTATATTGTAATGATATACTATCAATAATTTCTTTAATATCTTTATATTCTTGTTGTGAGTCAAAAATTTTAAATTCTTTAAGAATCAATGGTCCTAAACCAACATTATGTAATTCAATCTTAAAAAAATCATCCGAGACTTCGAATGAAAAAAGACCTAAAGGTTTTACAGAGTCCCTAGATATATTATTTGTTCTATCCTGTTCTATTTTTGCAATTTTGATTGTTAAATAAGCTAATAGAAATAAATTCAAAATTGAAATTGTAGTATTAAGAGTACCTCCCAAATAATCTCCAAACTGTCCCCATTCCTCTGGGTTGTTAGATAAATCTCTATCATGAAAATTACCAACATACAATCCAATTATAGTTAGTGAAAAAATTGAAACTATACCAATTATAATCCAAATAATTTTGTAGTTCATAATGTATTTTTATTTTTAAAGTTTAATTTTATTGAAAAACCCACCGCTACCGCACGAATCGTTTCGTGTGGTTATAGTATTATAAACATTTTAATAATGGAATTTAAAGCCAAAGTCACACGAAAGGATTCGTGCGGTAGCTAGGGCGGTAGTGATGATTAATCTTCTTCATATTGATTATTGTGATCATTTTCGATGACTATCTTTTTGTCAAAACGACTTATCCAATTTTTAATTGTTTTAGTTTTATAATCATTATTTGAAAAATATCTGATAGTATCAATTTCCGGGTCAATAAAAGCACACCAGATATTACCACTGGCATCTTTTACAATAATTGATTCCATTATTGTATATAAACCTTTTACCCCGGAAGTAATTACATAAAATTCATCTCCATCAAGATTTTCAGATTCACCAAATTGTTGAAAATTTTCTAAAAATGTATTAACGTATTTTCCAGTTAGTCTTTGAATTTCGTTCATATCAATTTCGTCAAGAAATCCTTCATCAATAACTAACTCTGTTTTATGTTTATAAATACCAGAAAAAGTTGAATTTAAACCGTGGTAAAATTGACAATTTTCTCCTTCTTCTATATCAATTAGCCAAGTGTCATTTTCCAACCTTCTTCTAAAAACAATTTCACAATTTTGACTATCAAATGTTTTAATTTTAGCATATGCCGAATTTGGAGTTAATATATGTGCCTTTCCATAAACTTCTCCTGTTCTTGCACCATCATATATAGAAATGTTAAAGAAAAAAGAATCCGATGCAACTCTTGAAATTTTTAAATCACCTCCTTTCATTTTAATTTTTGATTCGTTTTCCCAATTTCCCCACCAAATATTTTTTTCTTTCGTAAAATTATCATTACTAAAATGTTTCAAGGCACTTTTTAAAATATTTGATAATTTATTTTTTAAACTTTCTCTTTCTTCTGCTTTATTTTCTGTGGGAACATCTATGTTATATTGTAGTACTTTTCTACCTCTAAGATCAAAGGGTAAATCTTCAATTTTTCCGAATGCAGTATTTTGAATCATTATTATACGTTCCCAACCAAGAATAGCAGAAGCAAACCCTAATTCATACAATACATTGGGGTTAGAAGTTTTCCGACCATTTTCATTTATATTTATAATTGATATATCGCAAACAAAGATGTCCGATTTGGCTATTTTTCCAGTTATAGATTCAACTATTGAGGGGCTACCAGAAATACCAATAGTATCTCTATCAATTACAGTATCTATATTATAGTTTCCATCTTTTGAAATTTCCTTTGCTGATTTTTCTAATGCATTTAAAATAAAAGAACGATTACATTTACTTGGTAAATCGGACTGCCAAGAATAAAAAATTGTATGATTCATTGTTAATAGTTATTCATATATCATTATGATATTATTGAAATATTTCCGTTTAATTTTTTAGATTAAAAATCTATATTTTACTAATTTACAATATAATAATAGTATTTGCTTACTGGAAACCATAAAAACAAAAAAACCGCTCCACAAAAAGCAGAACGGTTAGTATATTAAATTGTCTCAGCGACACGCTGTTACATCATTCCTGGCATTCCACCACCCATTGGCATAGCTGGCTCGTCTTTTTTCACTTCAGTGATCACACATTCAGTTGTTAAAAGCATTCCGGAAACAGAAGCTGCATTTTCAAGGGCAACTCTTGTTACTTTCGTAGGGTCGATGATTCCTGCTTCAAGCATGTTCACATACTCGTCAGTTTTAGCGTTGTATCCGAAGTCACCTTGTCCTTCAGCTACTTTGGCAACGATTACAGAACCTTCACCGCCTGCGTTGGCAACGATTTGTCTTAATGGCTCCTCGATGGCTCTTTTCACGATCTTGATCCCTGTAGTTTCGTCAGCGTTAGTTCCTGAAAGCTCGTTCAGTGAAGAAATTGCTCTTACTAAAGCAACACCACCACCAGCAACGATACCTTCTTCTACAGCAGCTCTTGTAGCGTGTAGGGCATCATCTACTCTGTCTTTTTTCTCTTTCATTTCTACTTCAGAAGCAGCACCTACATAAAGTACGGCAACACCACCGGCTAGCTTAGCCAATCTTTCCTGAAGTTTCTCTCTGTCGTAGTCAGAAGTTGTAGTTTCCATCTGAGCTTTGATCTGAGCTACTCTTCCTTTGATTTTTGCTTCGTCACCACCACCGTTTACGATCGTCGTGTTATCTTTATCGATGGTTACTTTTTCAGCAGTTCCAAGCATATCCAGAGAAATGTTTTCCATAGTGAAACCTTGCTCTTCAGAAATTACCTGACCACCTGTAAGGATCGCGATATCTTCCAGCATTGCTTTTCTCCTGTCTCCGAATCCAGGAGCTTTTACAGCAGCAATTTTAAGAGAACCTCTTAGTTTGTTTACCACCAAAGTAGCTAAAGCTTCACCTTCCACTTCTTCAGAGATAATCAATAGAGATTTTCCACCCTGTGCAATCGGCTCAAGAACCGGAAGCAATTCTTTCATGGAAGAGATTTTCTTCTCTACCAAAAGGATGTATGGGTTTTCTACTTCAGCCACCATTTTCTCAGGGTTCGTCACGAAGTAAGGAGACTGGTATCCTCTGTCGAACTGCATACCTTCTACAACGTCTACCGTTGTATCGATACCTTTAGCTTCTTCTACAGTGATTACCCCTTCTTTACCTACTTTTCCGAAAGCCTCAGCGATCAGAGCACCAATAGTTTCGTCGTTGTTAGCAGATACAGAAGCGACCTGCTTCACTTTATCTGTAGAATCTCCCACTTCCTGAGACTGGGATTTTAAGTTTTCAACAACTGCAGTTACTGCCTTGTCGATCCCTCTTTTAAGATCCATTGGGTTAGCACCCGCAGCTACGTTCTTAAGACCTTCTCTTACGATAGCCTGTGCCAAAACAGTAGCGGTAGTAGTACCGTCTCCTGCAATATCATTGGTTTTGGACGCAACTTCTTTTACCATTTGCGCTCCCATATTTTCTACTCTGTCTTCAAGTTCGATTTCTTTTGCTACAGAAACACCGTCCTTAGTTACGTGCGGAGCCCCGAAAGATTTTTCGATCACTACGTTTCTCCCTTTAGGACCTAAAGTCACTTTTACTGCATTAGCCAATGCATCAACTCCTCTCTTCAGAGCGTCTCTTGATTCAATATCGAATTTTATTTCTTTTGCCATAATTTTTTATTGTATTAATGTACTTTGTACAATGTATTAATGAATGTGTATATTCATGAAGTCATTTTACATGAATACATTTTACTTTTTACAAATTAACCGATGATTCCTAATAAATCTCCTTCTTTTACAATTAAGTAATCTTTCCCTTCCAATTTTAGTTCAGAACCTGAATATTTTCCGTAAAGAACTTTGTCACCTACCTGAACAGTTGTAGGCTCATCTTTTTTACCTGGACCTACTGCTACCACAGTACCTTCCTGCGGTTTTTCTTTCGCAGTATCCGGGATAATAATACCTGAAGCTGTTTTAGTTTCGGCAGCGATAGGCTCGATAAGAACTCTGTCTGCTAATGGTTTAAAGTTTACTGACATAATATATTTATTTTTTAATTAATTCTCCATTATAGTTCTCTAAATGTATGCCATGAGACAGCTGTGGATGAAATGGCAGAATTTTATTTTACAGTGTGAAAATTTGGCAGAAAAATAAAAAAGTAAAGCCGGAAACTTCCGGCTTGTGGTATTTAACTCTAATAATTCTGTGAATTAAGGGCAGTACTGTCCCGGCCCGATCCAAAGGATGCATTTTCCCTGGTCGTTCCATTCGCAGCAAACAACTCTGGCCGCACCTCCAACGATGGATTTTTGGGCCTCTCTGCTTAATGATTTAGCATTTTTCATGATTTAATATTTTAATTTGTTTTTATTTTCCTGAGCATTTAATGTCAATCAGGATTTTTGACGATTTGATGTAGGTGTTATTCAAAGATAGAAAAAATATGAATACATTATTCACTTTTTGTAGATTAATTATTGGGTTTTGTATTTTGAAAATCAGTGTTTTAATTTTGTTTTCAATAATTGTAAATAAATATTAGAAGAAAATCTTATCGTTGTGATAAACTTTACAGGCTCCTTATTTATTTGTTTCCAATGTCATTTTTCTACCGCCAAGGTCCATCTCTTGTTTGAGGATTTTTCTGGTTTCAGAGTCAATATAATAAGTGACGATCGTTGTTTTATCCCTGATGTCATCCGTGGTTTTTACAGTCCAGACTTTTTTACCTTCGTAATCGGTTTTCCTGACGTTCAGTATGTAAGCTTTTATAAGTCCTTTCTTTGCATCAGGATTATAATCGAATACAGACAGTTCGGCAGTATAGTTTTCTTTTAAAGGAAAGAAACGGATAGCTGTAGGGTAGCTGCTGCTGTCAAAATAATCTGTGGCCGGAATTTCTATATTGTCCTTTTTCTGGGATTTCTTATCCAGATAATATCCGGTTACCTTGGTTTTACCCGATTTCAGAACCATATCCCTCATTGTATTAAAAGAAGAATGATAGACAGGTTCAAAATTAGCCGTTTTTACAATGGTGGAATCCGTCCATTGAGCATCCGGCGCCTGCTTCATTTTCACGGTAGTTTTGATGAGCAGATCTGTCTTGTTTAATTTTTTTAACTCGGTTACAATGCTTCCTATTTCTATTTTGGTTCCTGTATTCTCTGCATACCAGGAGGCTTCAGAAATTTCGTCTTTGATAAGTTTAGAATCTATACTTATACTGTTTGGAGTAAGCAGTTTCTGCGAAAATAAATGAATGCTGCTTACCAATAAAAGGACAAGAAATGGTTTCATGGTTTTATTATGATAAGTAGGTTTGGTTCTCAGAATGTTACAGCCTTATTTTTTAAAAAAATCATTCAAAGGGTCAAGCAGAATGTATCTTGTCTTTCTGATTCTGATTCACTTTGGAAATCACAGCCCCGGAAATCGCAATACTGATAAAATTTGTTACAGATCTTGCTTCATTCATAAAGCGGTCCACACTGTAAAGAAGGGCAATATCCGTAAGAGGAATTTTCCCGAATCTGTTCAGCGTGAAAATAAGGGCAAGAAATCCGGAGCCCGGAACTCCTGATGCTGTTTTTGAAGTGACGGAAACAATCAGAAAGAGCCACAGATAATCACTGATGTTGAGGGAAATATTATAGAACTGGATAAGAAAACAACAGGTAACGGAAATATAAATACATGCTCCCGAAAGATTGAAATTATACCCCAAAGGAATAACGAATCCTAAAATTTTTCTGCTGTATCCTTCCGATTCCATTTTGTCAAAAATCAGCGGGAAGGCCGTTTTTGAAGAAGAGGTGGTAATGACAAGGATAATTTCTTCTTTTAAATCCAGTAAAAATTTCCACAGCCGGATTTTAAACAGGTAAGCAACAGCGCCTAAAATTCCGAAAATAAAGACAATGTCAGCAAGGTAAACTGTTGCTACTACTTTACTGAGGGGTAGGAGCGTATTAATACCGTACACGGCAATTCCATAAGCAATATTGCAGAAAATAACTGCCGGAAGAATGATGTAAAGATATTTGATTACCGTATAAAATATCTTAAGGCCGCGATCCAATATGTTCAGGAATTTTTCCCTTCCTTTAGAGAGGTTCATTAAAATTCCGGCTACAATTGAAGTGATAAGGAAAATCCCATGCCGGTTGAGGTACAGCCTGCCTGATAAACTGGTATCATTGATTTCAAAGGTTCTGGGAAGAGAAGTATTGATCCTGGATGTATCAATTCCCGTATCGGCTCCGGGTTTTACGGCAATCCCGAAAACAAAGCCTAAAATAATGGCAATAGAACTTATGATCAGAAAATACAGAATCGTTTTCCATACAATGCTTCTTGCATTTTTGATCCCTGAAAGCTGGCAGATCCCGTACATGATAGCCATGAAAATAATGGGAAGGATGAGCATTTCAAGAACCATAAAAAATACCTGCTCACCATTCCCAGCCCGATGCTTATCCCAGGCGCATAATGTCCTGTAAGCACTCCACCGAGAATGGCGGCAAATACATAAAAGGTAAGATTTTTTAAATATCTTCCTGTGAATGTTTTCTTTGTATCAAAAAGGTTCATCTGAAAAAAATATACTGTCGTATAAAAGCCATAGCCTATTATATTATATCTCCGAAATATAATAATAATTAACGAATCCCGATTAAATAACTCCCAAAATGAGTGCTGCCAGAAGCATCACAATAGAAGAACCCAAAGCCCATTTTAAAGTATATTTCAAATGATCCGAAAACTCCACACCGGCCAGTGAAACCAATAAATAAGTTGATGGAACCAAAGGACTCAGAAGGTGAGATCCCTGGCCGATAAGGCTGGCCCTTCCCAATATTTCCGGTGAGATTCCCAGCTGATGTCCGGTAGCAACAATAATAGGGAGTATCCCAAAATAATAGGCATCATTAGATAGAAAGAAAGTAAGAGGAATACTGAACAAAGCGGTGACAATATTCAGGTAGCCTCCCCAACTTTTCGGGACTATTTCTATCATGCTGTTTCCCATAGCCTGCATAATGCCTGAACCATTCAGAATTCCGGTGAAAATTCCGGCCCCGAAGATCATTCCGGCCACGGATAAGGCATTTCCAGCATGTTTTGAAATGATTTTCTGTTGGTCTTTCAGCTTTGGATAGTTGATAATGGACGCCAGACAGAACGCAATCATGAAAGCGATCCCCAAAGGAACAACATCCAGGATCATCACTACCAGAAGGGTAATTGTAAGAGCCAGATTGATGAGAATCAGTTTCGGACGGCGGAGTTTGGGATCTGCCTCGCCGATGATATCATTGCTGTTGTAATTGGTAAATTTTCCATGTTTGGCAATCCTTATTTTCTCTTTTCTTCCTAAGATGTAAGCTACAAAAATTACCCACAGGATGCCTATCGCCATAATAGGGATCATAGGAACAAAAATTTCTGTGTGTCCCAGCTTTAGGGAACTCATTACCCTTGCTGTAGGACCTCCCCACGGAAGAATATTCATGATTTGCCCGGCAAGCATAATAATGCAGGTAAGAATTAACGGGTTCATGCCCTGTTTTTTATAAAGCGGAAGCATGGCAGCCACTACAATCAGATAAGTGGAAGAGCCGTCGCCGTCCAGCGATACCAATGCTGTAAGAACAGCCGTTCCTATTGTGGTTTTGATGGGATTGTCGCCAACAGCTTTTAAAATTATATTCACCAGGGGTTCAAAAAGTCCCGTGTCGATCATTAAACTGAAATATAGGATAGCAAAGATCAGCATCACCCCTGTAAGTGCGATTTCTTTAACACCGTTTTTCATCATGTCTCCCAGCTCAGGCCCGAAACCTGCAAAAAGAGCTATGGTTACAGGTACGATGACCAGGGCTGTAAGCGGAGTCATTTTTTTGTTCATGATCAGGACCATGAAGATGAGGATCATGAGAAATCCAAGGAAAGTAAGCATAGATGATTGGTTTTATAGTTATTTATTTTTGTTTTTTCTCCAGTCGAAGCTATTCCTGTAGCCGATGTAGCCGTAGTTGCTTGTAGAACCTGTTTCCAGCTGATTGATAAAGGCCACTTCAATAGCAGAATTTTTCCCCACTTTAACCCCGATGCCAGCCGTTAAGCGGTTACTGTCGAACGGATCCTCCTTCACTACATTCATTCTTATCTCATCTTTCAGAATACCGTACAGTTTTTCTTTTTCTCCGGCTCTGTTAAAAGGAATCCTGAGGGAAATAAGATACCGGAGCCTGACGATAAAGTCATTGGGGTTGCTGATAAATCTTTCTTCCACGCGGAAACGGTGCGAAACCGATGTTCTTCCGATATTACCTCCCAGTGTTACCTGCTGGAAAGGCCTTTTTTCATACCTCTCTTTTTTCGTATTGTCAGATTTATAGGAATCCAGTACCAGAAACATAAATCCGGCAGCAGGCTTTACTTCATGGGCCACTTCGTAATCTACATAGGCAGATACAAGGAAAAGCCTGGTGTCATAAGCGAGATCAAAAGAACGGTATTGCGACAGAGCGGTCAGCGTGCTTTTATCCGTCAGTCTTGCCGACATCAGATACTGGAACCACATATTGTAGTTGTCACGGCTTTGGGCATGAACTTGTGAGGTTACAGCCAGCAGTAAAATAATGATTAATTTGAATTTAATTTTCATGTAATATTGAGTTAACATCCTGATGTCTCAAATATATTTATAAGATCCAGCCACGGATTTATTTTTCAATCAATGACAGTTTTTATCAGTGAACTGCACGGCGGGTTGAAAAAGATGGTATATTTGAAAGATTGAAAATGGAGCTTTTTAGATGTTTCTGATTGTAAATATTGTATTTATATTGCTGGTTTTCAGGATTTTGTTTAATCCTAAGGTTTTGAAAAGACTGATGGAGTATCATTGGGGATTTTTGCTGAAGTTTCAGCATATTTTTTTCCTTTTGGTCTTTATTATCATCACTTTTTTACCGAAAACTACTTTTTGGATACTCCGGAACTGATCTGGAGTGTTTTCTCCGTCATTATTTTTAATGTCGGAATTTACAGTCTTGTCTATTTTTATCTGGTCCCGGAATTTTATCTTTCCAATAAATATCCTGAGTTCATTCTCTTTGCGCTGATCACTTTTCTGGTCTCCAGTCTTTTCAGAATTCTGCTGGAACCTGCGGTTTTCAATATGAGTTTCAATGAGAATCTCTCTAACACAAAGTTTCTGTACAATGTGTATACAGCTCAGGGAATTGTTATACTTACAGCTTCATTTCTTGGGATTACAAAAGATAAATTCCTGATTGAGCAGGATTTTAAAGATCTTGGCGAAGAAAAAGACCAGCTGTATCTGGATCTTTTAAAGTCTAAAATGAACCCGCACTTTTTGCTGAACACCCTCAATAATATTTATTCCAAAAGTTTCCAGCCTACAGAAAATACCTCAGAATCCATACTACAGCTTAGCAAGCTGCTTCAGTATGTGATTTATGATACCAGCAAGGAGAAGATCAGTATGGCTCAGGAATTTTCATCAATTAAATCGCTTGCAGGATTGTATCAGTTAAAGTATAATAATGTATTGAATATCACTTTTAATATTGAAGATGAAGAAACTCTGGATTTAATTGATATTCCACCTTCCGTATGCCTTACTCTGTTTGAAAACGCCCTGAAACATTCAGCGGTGGGAATAGAAGAAGGCAGCTATATTCATATAAGCTATAGAATAAAGGATCAGGAGCTTTTGTTTGAGATCAGAAATTCTGTATCCAGGAAAAAGAATCTTGTCGGGAATATGAATGACAGCGGCCTGGGAAATGAAGCCGTAATCAATATCCTGGAAAAAAACTATACAGGAAGATTTACTTTTATATCCGAACCTGCGGAAAACAACAACTATCAGACTATTTTAAAAATAAAATTGTAATGGCTAATCTGACGATCGTAAGTGTAGATGATGAATATCCGGCTCTCCAGCTGATCCAGAAATACTGTGAGCAGATAGAAGGGGCAGACCTGTTAAAGATGTTCCAGGATCCGGAAGAAGCATTGAGCTATCTTAAAGACAATAAGGTGGATCTGGTCATTCTGGATATCAATATGCCTTATATGAATGGTATTGAGCTTTTACGCCAGCTGCCTTACAAACCGTTATGCATTTTTCTCACTCTGGAAACGCAGTATGCTGTTAAAGCATTTGAACTGGATGTGGTGCATTATCTTGTAAAGCCTGTAGATTTTGAAACATTCCGCAAAGCGATTAACAAGGCCAAAGATTTCCTTCAGTTTAAAAACTCTGCGGAGCAGCAGAAGAAGGAAGATTTTATCATGTTTAAATCCAATTACGTGATGAATAAAGTATTACTGGACGATGTGCGCTGGGTACAAGGGTTTGGAGAGTATATCATCCTGATGACCCATCTTAAAAAGTATATGATCCTTGACCGGATGTCGAATTTTGAAGAGAAATTTCAAAATCTGGGATTCATCAGGATTCATAAATCTTATATTGTTCTGTCTTCCCACATCAGTTCATATGATACGGCTCATGTATATCTTAAGGATGGAGAGAAACTTCCGCTTGGAAGGACTTATAAGAATTCTTTAAAAGCTTATCTGAATTGATAGTGGTGGCTTCGTTAAGCCAATCCGGAACATGATACTTTTGTAAACTAAGTGTTTCGTAAAAATTTAAATCTCTCGCAGATCACGCGGATTACGCAGATTTTTTTGGAGACAGGATAAATATTCGATAGAAGTGAACTTTAGGCGCTCGCTAAAAAATGTCTTACAGATTACACGAATTACGCAGATTTTTGGAAGCGTGATGATCAATAGGAGCGGGCTTTAGCCCGCTCAATAATTTAGGAATAAAATGGCTTTAGCCAAAATGATTAATTATTGATTCATTAGGCAAATTCAATAAAAAAGGCTGCCTCAAATGGGCAACCTTTTATATTATGATTTTTTTCCGGCCTGCATCGGATTTACCTTTCCGCTGGCACCTCCTCTTACCGGGCCTTCTCCCTGTTTTTGTTTAAACAGCTGGAATTTTGAAACCGGGGTTTCTGTTCCGCTGCTGCTCCATACGTTATTTGAAGTATCAATATCCGCAGTTTCCCTCATTGGATCAAGCTGGATCGACTTTATTTTTTTATCAAAATAATAAGTTTTTGAAACCTTCTGTTCATTCTGTCTCCAGATCTGAGCAGATGATTTGTCATACAGTTTTGATCCGTCTTCAAAAGTGAATTCAAGAATGATCGGCATTACCAGTCCGCCTTTGTTAACAAAATCGATCTGATAACCTGTAAGGTTTTTGAATTTCTCCTTATCCTTGGCATCCAGAGGAATTCCGGCTTCTGTTTTTACAGTATATTCTTTGTCATTGTCTACTTTTTCCTGGCCTCTGTCATATCTGTAATAAAAGTCCTGCACATCCTTGTCCTGATCTACATAAAATTTAATGTTTTTATCCTCTTTATTTCTGATCTTTGAAATATCTTCAAACGAATTCTGAAGAGGCTTTTCCACCTTATATTTTGTTTCTTTGGCCTCCCTTGGAGGTGTATTGAGATCCGGAGCTGCAATAGTTACTTTGTCGATGGCAATATCTACAGGGTCTGTACCGTAGAACCAGCCTCTCCAGAACCAGTCGAGGTCTTCACCACTTGCATCTTCCATGGTACGGAAGAAATCTGCAGGCTCAGGATGTTTGAACGCCCATCTTTTAGCATATGTTTTAAAAGCTTTGTCAAAAAGTTCCCTTCCCATGATTGTTTCACGCAGGATATTCAAGCCGGTAGCTGGTTTTGAATAAGCGTTAGGGCCAAACTGAACAATATTTTCAGAATTACTCATGATCGGCTCCAGTTGGTCTTTCGGCAATTTCATATAATCTGTAATAGTCCATGCCGGACCTCTTTTTGACGGGAATTTATTGTCCCATCTCTCTTCCGTTAGATATTCCGTGAAGGTATTTAATCCTTCATCCATCCAGCTCCATTGTCTTTCGTCTGAATTAATGATCATCGGGAAAAAATTATGTCCGACTTCGTGGATTACAACCCCAAGCATTCCGTTTTTGGTTGCTTCAGAATAGGTTCCGTCCTTTTCCGTTCTTCCGTAATTGAAACAGATCATCGGATACTCCATTCCGTTGGCGGCTTCTACAGACTGAGCTACTGGGTATGGATAAGGAATGGTGAATTCAGAATAGGTTTTAATCGTGTGGGCAATAGCTTTGGTTGAATATTTTCTGTAAAGGGCATAAGATTCTTTCGGATAGAAACTCATTGCCATTACTTTATTATTGTTTTCAGGAATTGTAACGCGCATTCCGTCCCAGACAAACTTTCTGGATGAGGTCCACGCGAAATCTCTTACATCATGGGCTTCAAAATTCCATGTTTTTCTCTGTTTGGAATGGTTTTTTCAGCCTTTTTTGCTTCATCTAAGGTTACAATTTCAACAGGTTCAGCAGCACTTTCAGCCTTTCTGTATCTTGATATCTGGTCAGAAGTTAAAACCTGCTCGTAGTTTTTACATTCACCCGTTCCGCCTACAATGTGATCTGCAGGTACATTCATTGAAACTTTGAAATTTCCGAATACAAGTGCAAATTCACCACGTCCGGTAAACTGGTGGTTCTGCCATCCGTGGAAGTCGCTGTATACGCACATCCTTGGATACCACTGCGTCATAGTGTACAGGTCATTTCCGTCCTCTGCGAAATTTTCATATCCGCCACGGCCGCCCATTTTAATCCTGTTGGGGATATTATAATTCCAGTCTATTTTGAAGACCCGTTTTTCTCCTTTTTTAATACTTTCGGCAGATCAATACGCATCATCGTTTTGTTCACCGTGTATTTCAATGGATTTCCTGAGGCATCAGTCACTTTTTCCAGGTTCACGCCGTAGCCGTTGTCCTTTTCCGGAAGCTCAGTGACTTTCAGCTGCTGGTCATTAGAAGAAGCCGGAAGGGTAGAAGGGAATGCAAAGCCTGCATTTTTAACATTGGATTGTTCATTTTCATCCAGCTGAAGCCAGATATAATCCAGGTCATCCGGGGAATTGTTGTAATAGGTAATGGTTTCCGAACCTTTCAGATTTCTTTTGTCTTCATCAAGGTAAGCTGTGATATCATAGTCGGCTTTGTTCTGCCAGTATCCCTGCCCGGGAGCTCCGGAAGCCGTTCTGTAAATATTGGGAGTAGGAAGAATGGTGCCAAGCTGTTCGAACCTGTTTCCGTGGTTACTGCCAGGGTTATTCTGAATATTTTGTGCGGTGAAGCCTGTATATGCAAATACAGAAAATGAAAATAGGGCTGTTTTTAATTTCATTACCGGATTGATTTTGTAGTTATCAAAGATAATAATAAGTAGTTGAAATATTAAAGATGTTTCAAATTTAAAACGGAATTCTTTCCAAAGTCATTTTTAAAGACAAAGCAAATACACCCGAAGATACAAACAGGATCCAGTCTTTTTTATTAACCTTGAAAATACTTAGTAGAATGAACAAAATAATGAGAATAGCTGTTACAATAACAATCTGTCCCAATTCCAGCCCGATATTAAAGCCTAGCAGCGGTATGGCAATGCTCTGGCTTTTAGCGATCATTACCCTTGCTGTATTGGCAAAGCCCATCCCATGAATAAGTCCGAAGATAGCTGCCAGGTAATAATTGGCCCGCATCAGCGTCTGTTTTTTATTTTTCATCAGGATATTGTCCAGAGAAGTTAAGACAATGGTAAGCGGAATTAAAAATTCAACCCAGTCGGAAGGAACCCTGAAAACATCAAGGATACTTAATGCCAAGGTAATAGAGTGCCCGATTGTGAATGCAGTCACAAGAACCAGGATTTTTTCCAGTCGCTGTAAGAGTATACTGCAATCAGGGCAAGCACGAATAGCTGATGATCAAGGGCATCAAGAGAAATAATGTGTTCCCAGCCCAGGCTTAAATAGAATAGAAAATCCTGCATCATAAAGTAAAATATAATGCGTACGAAAATAATGATTAATTTCGAACAAATTTTTAAAGATCAGGACCTATGAAGAATTTATGGCTGTTTTTATTACCGTTATTTTTTTTATTCTCTTTTTCGGAGACTAAGCACCCTTATCATGTAGGTTCTGTGGAAATTAATTACAATGCAAGGTCGAAGTCCTTTGAGATTACCGGCAGGTTTTTTCTGGATGATCTGGAAAACGGACTGGGTAAAAAATACGGAAGTTCTTTTCATTTCAATGATGAAAAATATAAAGCTAAACTTAATGAAGCTCTTGAAAAATACTGTGCAGAATATTTTAAATTGAAGGTTGACGGCAAATTCCTTAAAATAAATTATGTGGGGTATGAAGAAGACAAAGAATCAGTCAATATCTACCTTGAATCTGAAACGGTAGCTGCTCCTAAAAAAGTAGAAGCGGCAGTCAGTTTCCTGTATAATCTTTTTGACGATCAGATTAATATTGTTCATTTAATTGTTAATGGCGAAAGGAAAAGTGAGAAGCTTACTTATCCCAACCGTTACCTGTATCGTCAGTACTAAGATTCCATTTTCTGACTTCCATTATCTGAAGTTGGATTTCATGGAATATTAAATCACCAGTTGTTGATTAATAATTTTAATTTGTATCTCATTTAGAATTATTTTTAATTGTAAATTTTCAACACATTATTTATTTTGTTATTAATAATATATTTATAGCAATATTTTATTAATTAATGAATATTGTATTTGTTTTTTCTTTAAAATAAATTATATTTGTGTTGAGCTAATCAGGATAATTAATTTTTAATTAATGGTTTATTAAATTAGAATTTTCGCGAAAATTTTAATTTAACACCTGTCAAAAGTTCTTGGTTCAAAAACTTTTAATTGCTTAAGTAGGGATTAGTCTAATTGTTCTAAATTTATGATTAAACAGTGATCAAAGTAACAGAACCTGATCAAAGCCGGATAACAGTACAATGTATTGTGAAATTTCCCATTCACAACATTTAATACAGTAGATTCTAACAACACAAATTGTTAAAAACACTTACAGGAGCGTAAGTGTTTTTCATTTATTATCCATTTGGATCAATGAGTTCACTCCTTTGGCATGTTTCAGAAGATCAGGAAAAAAGTGATCATAACATTCCTGAAGAAACGGTTTGTTTTCCAGAAACGCTTCGAAAACAGGGATGTCCGGATTCAGGTATCTGGCTTTATTGAGAACATTTCGCATGCTGAATTTGATGCCCCAGTCTTCACGGTAATTGTACAGCCAGTCATCCTGTTCCATTTTAGAAAGCATTTTTTTGAAATTCTCCGGGAGCCATTCTTCATGTTCGTGCAGCACTCTGTATACCCGCAATGAATGAGCTTTCCATTCCGCAAGAGAGTTCAGGGAAAGGTCTGTAGCTACAAAATAATCCATGGCAACATCTACAAAAGCTCCGGCATACAGCCTTACCAAAGGAGAAAATACCTTTTTAGCTTCGTGAATGGCAGGATGGGAATCGGTAAATGTATCTACTGCCCTGTGCATTGTAATTCCGTCCTGAATATCCTTAGGAAAAGAATAACGGTCTTTGTTACGGATAAAATCCTCAAGAAACTGTCCTACGATCTGTCCGTCGGTAAAGGAAAGAAAAGAATGGGCCAAATAATTCATAGATTAAAGGTATACATTATATGTGAATGACCGATCTGTACATGTCAATTCCTTTAAAAGATTCTTTCGTGGAAATCCTCAATTTTACTTACCTCCTCGATTTTAATTCCAAATTTTCTTTTCGGGATTTTGTTGAGGTTTGAGACAAATATTTTTTCGTAGCCTAATTTTTCGGCTTCTGTAATTCTCTGCTCAACCTGAGCTACCGGCCGGATTTCACCGCTTAATCCTATCTCTCCTGCAAAACAAAAGTGTTCGGAAATGGCAATATCTTCATTGGAGGACAGGATGGAAGCCACCACAGCCAGATCTAAGGCGGGATCATCCGTTTTTATGCCCCCGGTAATATTTAAAAAGACATCTTTGGCACCAAGCTGGAATCCTGCACGTTTTTCCAGGACAGCCAGAAGCATGTTCAGTCTTTTTGCATCAAATCCGGTAGAGCTTCTCTGCGGAGTACCATAAACGGCGGTACTTACCAATGCCTGGATTTCCAGCAGCATCGGACGGTTTCCTTCCAGCGTTACAGCTACCGAGTTCCCGGAAAGTTCTTCAAGTTTTTTAGTGATAAGAATCTCCGAAGGATTTCTGATTTCTTTTAACCCCTGGGAAACCATTTCATAAATTCCAATCTCGGAAGTAGATCCGAAACGGTTTTTATTGGCTCTTAACAGCCTGAAAAGATGATTTCTGTCCCCATCGAAATTTAAAACCACATCTACCATGTGTTCCAGTACTTTCGGTCCGGCAATCTGGCCGTCTTTTGTGATATGGCCTACCAGGAAAACGGGCGTGTTGGTTTCCTTTGCAAATTTTATAATTTCATTGGAGCATTCCCTGATTTGGGAAACGGTCCCGGGTGAACTTTCAATCAGCTGGGACTGAAGCGTCTGGATAGAGTCGATGATCATAAAATCCGGCTCCAGTTTTTTAGCTTCATGGAGAATCTTTTCCAGTGAGGTTTCTGTAAAAAGAAAACAGTTAGGATTCTGAACATCAGTAAGCCTGTCTGCCCTCATCTTGATCTGCGAGGCACTTTCTTCCCCGGAAACATAGAAGATTTTTTCTTCATCTTTAAGGCCAGCTGAAGCAGGAGGGTAGATTTTCCAATGCCGGGTTCCCCTCCGATCAGGGTTACGGAGCCCAGCACAATGCCGCCGCCCAGCACACGGTTCAGTTCTTCGGAAGGTGTTTTTATTCTGGGTTCTTCACTGGTTTCAACCTCAATAATGTTGATGACATGTTGTTTTGATTTTGAAAATGGAGGAGTTTTAGATGAGGTTTTTTCAACGACTTCTTCCACAAGGGTATTCCATTCTCCACAGTTTTTACACTGTCCCATCCACTGGGAATATTGGGTTCCGCAGTTTTGACAGAAATATGCTGTTTTCAGTTTTGCCATACTGCGAAGTTAAAAAAATGAATGTCCTTTCAGAATTTTAATTAATTTTCAGACATGAAAAATGTTCTTCTGAAATGTCTGGCAGTATTTGTTGTGATGAGTTTTCTCAACACTCAGCTTGCCTATTGGAGCGGAGAATTTCTTAAGCTGCCCGCCAGCCAGTTTGGAATGCTTTCAACGGCAGTTCTTGTCGGGTCCCTGATTATCAGTGTTATTGCTTTAATCACAGTATTGATATTCAGAAGGAGCTACAGTTCCATATGGAAAGCCGCTGTTTTGTTTGAAATCCTTTATCTGTTGATGTTGATGCTGTCAGGAGCTCATCCGTTTGCCTATTTTATTGAGAATTCAGATCATCATCTTATAGATTTACTGTTGTATATCAATTCAATAGTTATTTTTATTTTTATCTGTCTTTTTGATATTGTTTACTCAAAGATAATTTCGACCAAGATTAAAAATTAACAATTATCAATATTAAAAATCATTTTATCTATCTTTACTTTAATTAAAATAACAAAAATATAGTACTATGAAAAAAGTATTTTTATCCTTCGTATTCGCAATGATAAGCATTTTAGGGTTTGCCCAGGCTGAATGGTCGGCAGATCCTATGCATTCTTCGGTAAACTTCACGATCAAGCATATGGGAATCAGCTTCGTACAGGGGCGGTTTGATACCTTTAAGGGAAGAGTGACCTCTGAAGGGGCGAATTTAGATAATGCTGTTTTTGATTTCGGAGTAGAAGTAAATTCCATCAATACAGGAGTAGAGATGAGAGATAAGCATCTTAAAAGCCCGGACTTTTTTGATGTGGACAAATATCCGGCGATAAGCTTTCACAGTACGTCTATCACAAAAGACAAAAATAATTTATATACCCTTAAAGGAACCTTGAAAATTAAGGAAACCATAAAAGAAATTACAGTTCCGGTAACGTTTGGAGGCGTTACGAAAAACCAGCAGGGGAAAGAAGTAATGGGCTTCCAGACCAAATTCACAGTGAACCGTTTAGATTATGGAATTAAATATGATCCAACCGGTGCCGGTGTAGCCAAGGATGTGGAAGTAAGCTTATTTTTTGAACTGGTAAAGCAATAGTTCATCAACGGTTTAGCTAAAAAAGGTTTTTCAAGTGATTGGAAAACCTTTTTTTATTAATTGTTATTTATATATTCCGAAATTAGGTTTGCTATTGCTTCTTATGATACTGTTCATGAAATGTAGATGAAATTTTTTAACCTGAATTTTGAACTGACCCGGAAGGATTTCCTGTTTTCAAAATTTAAAAAATTGCTTTGTATCTCTTTTTCTCATAACTTTGCACAAACCTAATCTAATGAGTAAAAAGAATACAAAGTACATCTTTGTGACAGGAGGTGTAACTTCATCTTTGGGAAAGGGAATCGTTTCTGCTTCTCTGGGACTTCTACTAAAATCACGCGGCTTTAATGTAACAATCCAGAAACTGGATCCTTATATTAACATCGACCCAGGAACGCTGAATCCATATGAACACGGAGAATGCTATGTAACCGAAGATGGTGCGGAAACGGATCTGGATTTAGGTCACTACGAGCGTTACCTTGATGCTCCCACTTCCCAGAACAACAACGTTACTACAGGAAAAATTTATCAAACTGTTATTGAAAAAGAAAGAAAAGGAGATTTCCTTGGAAAAACAGTTCAGGTAATTCCTCATATCACCAACGAGATCAAGCGCAGAATCAAAATGCTTTCCAAGCAGAACTACGATATCATCATTACCGAGATCGGAGGAACTGTCGGGGATATTGAATCTCTTCCGTACATTGAAACTGTTCGTCAGCTGAAATGGGAGCTTGGTGAGAAAAATTCTATGGTGATCCACCTTACCTTATTGCCTTATCTGGCTTCAAGTGGTGAATTGAAAACAAAACCTTCACAGCATTCCGTTCGTCAATTGATGGAAAGCGGAATTATGGCTGATGTTTTGGTTTGCAGAACAGAACATAAGATTCCTAAAGACCAGAGAGCAAAACTGGCTCAGTTCTGTAATGTTCCTTTAGATAATGTGATTGAATGTAAAGATCTTGAAACGATCTATGAAGTTCCCATCTATCTTCAGAAACAGAATTTTGATGATGTAGTGCTGAAAGGCTTAGACCTTAAAAGCGATAAAGAAGCTGATATCAAGGAATGGAAAAACTTCCTTAAAAAATTCCAGAACCCTAAAAGAACAGTGGAAATTGCCCTGGTAGGAAAATATGTTTCCCTTCAGGATTCTTATATTTCTATTGCTGAAGCGTTCAAACATGCCGGAGCCGATCTTGAAACGGAAGTAAAAGTGAGATGGGTATACAGTGGAGATATTACCGCCGAAAACATTAAAGATACTTTAAAAGGTGTTAATGGTATTCTTGTAGCACCAGGTTTTGGAGACAGAGGAATTGAAGGAAAGGTTCTTACTGCACAATATGCCAGAGAAAATAAAGTTCCTATGCTGGGAATCTGTCTGGGAATGCAGATCATGACAGTTGAATTTGCAAGAAATGTTTTAGGACATACCAAAGCGAACTCAATGGAATTTGATACAGCAACCCCTGATCCGGTTATCTCATTAATGGAAGAGCAGAAAAATATTGTGGATAAAGGGGGAACTATGCGTCTTGGAGCCTGGAAATGTGCTTTAAAGAACGGTTCCAGATTAAACGAGATCTACGGGGCTAAAAACATTACAGAAAGACACCGTCACCGTTATGAATTTAACAGTGATTATCTTCAGGAATTTGAAAAGAATGGCTTCCTGGCAACAGGGACCAATCCTGAAACAGGTCTTGTAGAGGCTCTTGAGCTTCCGGATCATCCGTTTTATGTAGGAGTGCAGTACCACCCTGAATATAAAAGTACAGTAGCAACGCCGCATCCTCTCTTCAGAGCTTTTATCAAGGCTTGCGAAAAGAAATAAGGTAATTATTGACCATAAACGTCTTATCATAAACTCAGACTGATTATTCTCAGCCTGGGTTTATTATATAGTAACATAGTAATGCATAGAGTTTTGATAAAAAAACAGTATTTTTGTCAGCTCAAAAAGTACATCATGGGTGTACCGGCTAAAATTTAAAATTTTAATATAAAATAAAATGCAACAAAACAACGGAATCGATAAAAGTCAAATGATCAGTTTTGCGGTTTTATGTTTGGTTCTTTTCGGATTCATGTTCTATTTCCAGAACAAGCAGTCGAAAGAGGAACAGGTAAAAGCTCAGCAGCAGAAGACCGAGCAGGCCAAAAATGCTGTAAAACAGACTCAGGCAAGCAATATCAATCCAAATGTAACTCCTGGTGCAATTCAGACAGCCAGTTTGAGCAACAAAGAACTGAATGTGGAATTCTCAAGCCTGGGAGGGCAGGTTTCTAAAGTGCAACTTGCGGAATATAAAGCATATGATCATAAAACAGATAAAGCAGATCTTCCGCTTTACCTGATCGATAAAAAGAATTCAAACTACGGATTTCAGTTTAAAGACAAAACTGGAAAAGTTATCAATACAAAAGACCTGGTGTTTACACCGGCTGTTAATGGAAATGCTGTAACGATGACGGCTAACTATAATACTGCTGTTATACAGTTTGTCTATACCCTGCTTCCAAAATATACACTGGATTTTAAAGTAAGAACAAAAGGACTTGCTGCTATCACTGCTGATAACAAAGCAGATTTTATCTGGGACTATAGTGTGAGAAACCTTGAAAAAGGTAGAGCCCAGGAGCAGTCTCACTCCGAATTCTCATATGCTTTCAATAATTATAAAGATTATGATTATGACGGGAGAACAGAGATGAATGAAGAAAAAGAAACCCTGAACTGGATTGGTGTAAAGCAGCAGTTTTTCTCTTCAGTAATTGAGGCTAAAAACGGTTTCACACAAAGTAAAGGGAATCAGGAAACCATTGAAGAAGGTGAATATCTGAAGAAACTTAATTTTGAAGGATTCGTGCAGATGACAGGAAGTGAGCTTAATCAGGACTTTACCTGGTACTTTATGCCACTTGATTTACCTCTGTTAAAATCTTACGATAAAAACTTTGACGAAATTTTACCATTAGGATGGTCTTTCATTGGATGGATGAACCGCGGGTTTTTCATGCCAATGTACAACTTTATTGCCAGCTGGGGAATTACAGCCGGTTGGGTGATTTTCCTGATGACCATCATCGTGAAGCTGATCTTATCCCCAATCATGTACAAGCAGCATAAGTTAAGTGCCATGATGAAGGTGATCCGTCCTGAAATTGATGAAGTAAATGCAAAGCTGAAGGACGCTGATCCGATGAAGAAACAACAGGCTACCATGGAAATCTACCGAAAAGCGGGAGTGAACCAGATGGCAGGATGTCTTCCGGCATTGGTACAGATTCCTATCTTCTATGCCTTATTCCGCTTCTTCCCGAACTTTATAGACCTGAGAGGGCAGGGATTCTGGTTTGCAAAAGATCTTACGGCTTATGATGATCTGATCAAACTTCCTTTTAAAGTTCCGTTCCTTGGAGATCATTTAAGTGTTTTTGCTTTAGCATGTACCATTGTGATCTTGATTTATACGGTAATGACGTCAGGAAATATGCAGCAGCCTCAGCAGGAAGGAATGCCAAACATGAAAGTGTTAATGTATATCTTCCCGATTACCTTCCTTTTCTTCCTGAATACATCAGCATCAGGTCTTTCCTGGTATTATTTTGTATCGAATGCGATTAACATTTTAATTATCCTTGTTATTAAATATGTGATACTGGATGAAAAGAAAATTCATGCGCAGATCCAGGCTAATAAAGAAAAGCCAAAGGCTGAAGGAAAGTTCCAGAAAAGAATGAGAGAGATGATGGAGAAAGCTCAGGATCAGCAAAGAATTCAGGAGCAACAGAGAAAAAAGAAATAAATATATCAGTTGATAAAAAAAGAGAAGCAATTTTGCTTCTCTTTTTGTTTTATAATAGATATAGTATTCAGTAAATAAATCTAATCGTATTTAAGCCGGAATGACTGTCTGTGATATTTAGTCGGCCCGAACTTTATCAAAGCCTCCTGGTGTGCTTTAGTAGCATAACCGAAGTTGGTATTCCAGCAGTACTCCGGATGCTCTTCATGGAGTTCAATCATCAGTCTGTCTCTATAGTTTTTCGCCAGAATTGAAGCTGCTGCTATAGAAAGAACCTTGGAATCTCCTTGAATGATGCATTGATGAGGAATATAATTATAAGGATGAAATTTATTTCCGTCAACCAGAATTAGTTCGGGGATGATGGTTAATTGATCCAAAGCACGATGCATGGCATGAATACTCGCATTAAGAATATTGTGCTGATCAATAAATGAAGGCGGTAGCTCTGCAATAGCGTAATTTTTTACATTGTCTTTTATATAACTATCCAGTTCCATTCTTGTTTTGAATGTCAACTTCTTGGAGTCATTAACCAGATTTTGTTGAAAGCTGTCATCCAGAATCACAGCGGCAGCCACTACTGGCCCACTAAGGCATCCTCTTCCAACTTCGTCACATCCAGCCTCAATGTAATGATCCGTCCATTTTTGCAGTAAATCCATCTTAATTATATCAGCCCATTAAAAGAATGTAAAATTAGTGAAATTATATTTACTTTGATTTGTGATGATTTTAAATTTTTTATAATATTAATAAGCATATTGCTTCTATTTGATACAAAGGCTATGAAGTAGTAAATAGGTTTATTTTGTGTTGTTTTAAATAATTAAGGTTTTTTATTGATGTATTTGTAAATATTTGGTTTATTGATGTTTTCTTGTTAGTTAAATTGAATATTTTTAACGAAATATTTGGTAATTTTAAGAAAGTTTCACATATTTGCAATCAATAAAAAAAATAATCAATTTAAATATGAAGAAATTAACGACAAGTGTTCTACTGGTAGTTTTATCATCTTCTTTTGCAGTTGTAAAGGCTCAAAGTGGTGATACTATAAGAACTCAAAAAATTGAAGAAGTAGTTGTTACTGGAGCCTTGGGGATTAAAAAGAAAGCTGATGCCGTTACAAATGCTCAGCAAGTAGTTGGAGCAAAGGAATTGAACCAAGCATCGGCTACAAATGCTGTTCAATCACTAACAGGTAAAGTTTCTGGTTTAGTAATTAATCAAACTAATAGCTCTGTAGACTCAAATTACAGAATTGTACTTAGAGGAAATAGATCAGTGACTTCGAATAACCAGGCATTGGTTGTTATTGATAATGTTATTTCATCTTCAAATATTTTAGCGCAATTACCGCCGGAATCTATTGAAAATGTTAACGTTATTAAGGGGATGCAAGGTTCTGCTCTTTATGGTCAGCAAGGGGCAAATGGTGTAATTATCGTTACAACCAAAAAAGGAACAAAAAATGAGAAAATTCAATTTAACTTGACTTCTTCTGTTGAAATTCAACAGGCGTTTATGTTTCCTAAAATTCAAACCAGATATGGAAAAGGAGTTCAGGATCAGAGTTTCAGTAATGTAGACTACGGAGGTACTAACTATGTTCCATGGGAAAATACTTCTTGGGGACCTGCCTATGATAATCCTGCTATTGGAGGAACAATGGTTGCCAGTGGTTTGCCTCAAGCAGATGGTAGCTATATTTATGAAAAATATGCTCCGGTTAAAGACCATTTTTCCAAATTTTTTAAAAAAGGAATTGTATTCCAAAATGGACTTACAGTTAATGCCGGTGGAAACGACTCTTATGCATTTTTATCATTAAATAGATTAGATAACGAATTCGTTGTAGATGGTGATAATCTGAAGCAAAACAGTATCTTGTTAAAAGCAGGAAAAAAGTTCGGTAATTTAAGAGTAGACGCTCGTGTTAACTACATAAGCAGAATTATAGACCAAACAAACTCAGGTTTATATGATGACTTATTGCAATTGCCATCATCCAATGATGTTAGAAAATATAGAAATTCTGGTATTGATGGATATGCGACAATGTACTCAACCAATCCATACTGGACTATTGAGCATGAGAGATCTAAAGCCGTTAAAGATTATTTAAATGGAACATTAAGTTTACAGTATGACTTCAGCAAGCATATTAATTTAACTTATACGGGATCCATTACAATGGGAAGTACCAACTATAATAATTATAATGATGGATACTTTTCAACAACCCCATATCAGAATACAGGAACTCCATATTTAGAAGGACATTTATTAGATGAAATTAATCCGAACTCTGGAGTAACTGCATATTATTTTAATCATAAGTACACTAATAGAGATTATTATGGTGACTTAATGTTGAACTTTGATTATGATTTAACAGATAATCTTAATTTGAAATTTAACTTAGGTAACAACATTCAAGATTATTATAATACAGCAAGTTCTATCGGTGGAACAGGATTACTAGTTCCGGGCTGGTATGATTTTAGAAACGTAGTTAATTCTGTATTACCACAAGATACAGCTACCCAGCTTGATGGATACACAATGGATAACTACTTGATAAGAAGTAGAATTATTGCAGGATTTGCAAACTTGGATTTAGCATGGAAAGATTATTTGTTCTTTAACGGAACTTTCAGAATTGAAAAGAGTTCTGTTTTATCAACAAACTATAATAATGAAAACCACAATAAAGCGTATCCATATTACTCTGCAGGTCTTTCATTCATCCCAACTAAAGCTTTCCCTGGATTCGGAGGCAATGTGTTGAACTACATGAAAATTGCACCGAGTTTTACAAGGGTAGGGAATACTTCTGCAGTAGCAGCTTATGCTACATATGACAGAGGAGTTATTCCAACAGGTTATCCGTTTAATAGCTTACAGTCTTATTTATACAATACTCAGCCTACTTCTAGAGATATTAAGCCTGAATTTATGAATACTATAGATTTAAATCTACAAATGGGATTCTTAAATGATAGAATTACTTTAGAAGCATCAGCTTATAAAACTGTAACTAATGACCTAATTACTTTCAGTAATGTTTCCAGTACTTCCGGTTTGTTCAGAATTCAGGATAATATCGGTAAGACAGAATTGAAAGGATATGAAATTGAATTAGGATTAACGCCAATTAAAACCAGCAGTGTTGTTTGGAATTTAAGAGGATCAATTTCTCAATTCAAAAGTAAAGTACTTGAACTAGCGCCAGGAATTGATGAAGTAGTATTAAATTCTCCGTTTACTTCACCAGGTATCGGTACTATTTATGCTATTAAAGGGACTGATTATCCTGTAATTAAGGGTACTACTTACGTACGTGACCCTAATGGTAATATTGTGGTTGATGAAGATGGAACACCTTTAATCAATTCAGCATTAAGCAACCTAGGAAAAGTTACTCCTGATTATGTTCTTAACTTTAATACATCATTGAAAGTTAAAGGATTTACATTATCTGCTTCTATGGATTTCAGAAAAGGAGGACACTTTATTTCTGCAACTAAAAGACAGTTAGGATTTACCGGAGGACTACAGGAGAGTGCTAGTTTTGATAGAACGCAGGGTTATGTTATCCCTAACTCTGTTCAGCTTGTCAATGGACAGTATGTACCAAACAGTACACCTGTAGGAACAGCGGATTACTCAGGAGTAACAAACTTTTTTGCTTCAGGTAACTTCTTAAATGTTGGTGAAAATAACGTGGTTGATGCAACAGCATTTAAAATCAGAGAGATTTCTTTGAGCTACGACGTTCCTAAATCTGTATTAAGTTCTACATTTGTAAACAGTCTTACTTTTGGAGTTTATGCTAGAAACCCATTCTTTAAGTATGCAGATAACAATGCAAATTATGCAGATCCTGAAACAGCCAATACTACAGGAAATGGAGCTGGTATTGCTTTAACCGGCCAATATCCGTCTGTTAAAACTTATGGATTCAATGTTAAAGTAACATTCTAAAAAATTTAAAAAAATGAAAATATTAAAATTAAAATATCCTTTATTACTTGCAGCTCTTTTATCTTTAGGTTCTTGTAATAATTATTTAGATATCAATGATAGCCCTAATAATATTGGGGCAGAACAAATGACTCCTGTTGTTGTATTGCCAGGAGCAATTACAAATAACTACAGAGTTCAGGCTAGAAGATTGAACTTTATAACAGGAGTATTTATGAACAGTTATGCTGGAAATTCATATTCTTATGGGACGCCATTGGTTGATGAGTATACTCCTAATATTTCTGACTCTTTCTATAATGATATCTGGGATGATTTTTACAGAAATTCTGCAAATTTCCAAGCTATTATAGATTTTAAGGATGACAAAGCGGAATATGTTCAGTATAAGGCTATAGCTAAAGTAATGAAAGCTTATTATATGGGAATTATTACTGACTTATATGGTGATGCACCTTATTCGGAAGCTTTCAAATTCCAAAATAATACAACTCCAAAATATGATAAAGGAGAAGATATCTATAAAGCATCTATTGCTGATATTGAAAATGCAATTACTGCCTTTAATTCTGGTCAGGGATTAAATCCATCGTCTGCTGATGTTGTATTCCAAGGAGATGCAACCAAATGGGTTGCTTTTGCTAACACTTTAAAACTTAGATTCTTATTAAGAATGTCAAAAGTAACGGGTGATATGGCAACTTACAGAGATCAGAAATTGGCAACTCTTACAGGTGCACAATTTTTGACTGCTGATGCTACTGTAAATCCAGGATATTCGTCTAAAACGAATGCTCAACAAAATCCATATACTAATTATTTCTATATTACATCTGCATTAACAAGACCACAAAACTTTGGTATGATTACTGCGTCTGAAAATATAGCAATCGCTCTTAATGGTAACCCTACTAATGATACAAGACCTTTTTATCAAAAATATAATGGTATTGTTGATGGAAGAAGAGGTAGAATGTTCAGTCTTGTAAGTGGTAGAGTAGAAGGTGTTAGACAAGGTGCAACACCAGGACAACCGGGAGCTGAAGCAGGAAGAAGTGTTTCCAGAATACATTATGGTATTGTTATGGGGAATTTAACACCTACAACTAACCAGCAATTAGTTGATTACTCATCACAAAAATCTGGTGTTTTAATTTCACTTGCAGAAACAAAATTCCTTTTAGCTGAAGCTGCAATAAGATATCCTTCATTGTTTTCTAATGCTACAGCTAACTTTAATGCTGGTATAACGGCTTCATTTACTTATTTTGGAGCTTCCGCAACATCTGCAGCATATATTACTGCTATCCAAGCTGTTCCTGGATTAGGGATAGTTGCAGGTAGTACAGAAAATAAAATTGAAGCTATTATGACTCAAAAATGGATTGCACTTACAGGTGTTAACCCTGAGCAGTCTTATTTTGATTATAGTAGAACAGGTTATCCACAATCTCCATTACCAACTATTACTTCACGTGATAGCAGACCTAATAGATTGATGTATCCGGGATCTGAATATGCTACTAATACTAATAATGTACCTGCAATGTCAAGTGCTGATGCATTTACTAAGAATAAACTTACTCCTTTCTGGAATAGAAATTAATTAGCATTCAATTTAATATATTTTATTACCGCCTTCGGGCGGTTTTTTTTATATAATTAACTTAATAGATCTACTTTTTAACAAAGAAAAATAGTTATGCATAGCATTGTATAACGATTTTTTATTTCTCTATTTGTCATTATAGTGTGATTAATTAGTTTGATAATCAGCTTGTTACTGTAATATTTTATTAATATTTGCTATAGAAATTTTCGATTAAAAAAATTTGTGTTTTTATGAAAAATAGTAATGCTTAAATACTTTGTTTTTGTTAATAATATGTTTTTTAACAATATTTAATGATTTATTTTATTATAATTTTACAAATTAATGAAAATTTGATATTTTTTTAAGATTTTGTTTTGTGTTTTTAAGAAAGTTTTACAAATTTGTACAGGATACAAAAATTAATATTTGATATGAAGAAACTAACAACAAGTCTGCTTGTTTTGGTATTATCTTCATCTGTTGCCATTGCTAACGCTCAGCAGAAGAACGATACTGTAAAAACAAAAGAAATTGAGG
The DNA here is from genome assembly GCF_056172655.1 of Chryseobacterium sp. GTID13. Classification (NCBI taxonomy): domain Bacteria; kingdom Pseudomonadati; phylum Bacteroidota; class Flavobacteriia; order Flavobacteriales; family Weeksellaceae; genus Chryseobacterium; species Chryseobacterium sp. GTID13. Next base: position 294,767 of record NZ_JAOCMB010000006.1, on the reverse strand, counting down.
GAGTAGTAGTAACTGCACTCGGAATTAAAAGAGAGAAGAGATCTCTTGGTTATGCTACCCAGGAAGTGAAGGGTGAGGCTGTTAACAAAAACCCTACAACCAACTTCTTAAATAACCTATCCGGTAAAGTAGCTGGCTTGGAAATTAAACAGAGTACAAACTTTGGAGGCTCTATCAACGTGGTTACGAGAGGGTATAAATCCTTGTTAGGAGATAACCAGGCACTCTTTGTAGTAGATGGAGTACCCATCATGAATAAAAATATCAATACGGCCAGTCAAGCAACTGGTGGTGGGGGTTATGACTATGGAAGTTCCGTATCTGATATTAACCCCAATGATATAGAGACGATCAACGTTCTTAAAGGGGCGGCGGCAACGGCATTATATGGATCCAGAGCTCAAAACGGAGCTATTATCATTACAACAAAAAGAGGAAAGAAAAACAAAGAAGGAATCGGGATGGAGTTTTCCACCTCTGTTACTATGTCTACGGTAGATAAATCTACATTCCCGGAATATCAGACACAATATGGTCAGGGGTATACAGGGAGGAGTTTTGCCAGTGCATTGTATCAGGGAAGCCCAAGGGTATCTTTCGGTAACGATGCTTCTTACGGTTCACCTTACGATGGTTCAATGGTATGGCAATACGGCGCATTTATTCCTGGTTCGCCAACTGAAGGACAAAGAACACCTTGGCAAATGGCGAAAAATGGACCGATTAAATTCTTTAATACAGGAACAAATTACGTAAACAGCTTGTCTTTCAATGGAGGTAATGATCAGGCAACTTATCGATTAAGTTATACAAATACTGATGCTTCTGATATAATGCCAAACAGTTCATTGACTAAAAATAACTTCAGTGGAAATGCATCTTATAAATTAACAGATAAGTTGACTGCTAATTTATATGCCAATTATATTACTCAGAAAACGGTTGGTAGAAATAGCACCGGTTATAATGATAATATAATGACGAACTTCAGACAATGGTGGGCTACCAATACTGATATTAAAGACTTGCAGTATCTCTATAATGCTTTTAAAAAGAATTATACATGGAATATGAGGAGTATGACAGATCTGACACCGGCGTTCTGGGATAACCCTTATTTTCAGCGATATGAAAACTATCAGAACGACTCAAGAGACAGATTTGCAGGGAACTTCAGTTTAAGTTATGATGTAACAAAAGATATTAACCTATTGGTAAGAATGGGAAGAGATGGTTACACAATGATTACTGAGGACAGAAAAGCTGTAGGATCATATACCGGAAATTCCTTTGGGCTAAACGGCGGAGTTAACCAGCCTTCTGGTTATGCTACAAGTCAATATAAGTTTTCCGAAACCAATTATGATTTCATAGGAACATACAAAAAGAATATTACAGATGACTTTAACATCAACGTACTATTAGGAGGTAACGTTAACGTACAAAAAACATATTCTAATCAGCAATCTACATCAGGTGGACTTTACATTCCTGGAATTTATACAATAGCAAATTCAAATTCTGCACCGGTTAGACCTCTGATTTCAGATTTATCAAAATATGTGTATGGTGTATTCGGTCAGTTGTCACTAGGGTATAAAAATACATATTACTTAGAAGGTACTTACAGAAGAGACCAGTCTACAGCTCTTCCTGAAAATGATGCGGTTTACTGGTATCCATCATTATCTGCCAGTGTTGTTTTCTCAAACCTGATAAAAGCAAACTGGCTGAATTTTGGTAAGATACGTGCAGCTTATGCGGAAGTTGGATCAGATACAGGGGCGGACCAGTTATTGAACAGATATTTCTCCCAGCCTTCTTATGGAGACATTCCAATCTATGCTTACAATACAACTCTTAGAAACTTTGAGCTTAAATCGCAGGGACTTAAAAACATAGAATTCGGTATTGAAACCAAAATGTTTAATAATCGTTTGGGTATTGATGTTGCTTGGTTCCAGAATAAAGCATTTGATCAGATATTACCGTTACCGGTTTCTTTTGCAAACGGAGCGCTGGCTAAGACCCAAAATGCAGGAGAGCTTACAACAAAAGGTTTTGAAGTATCCATTAATGCAACACCTATTAAAACGACTAATTTCTCTTGGGATTTAAGTTTAAACTGGTCTAATCCTTGGACAAAAGTTACAGCACTTGCCGAAGGTATTGAAAATATTACAATGGGTAGAGCCCAGGGTGGTGTTAGTATTAATGCACCTCTTAATGGAGATTATGGTTCAATATGGACATCAGATTATGTTTATGATTCAAACGGACAACGTATCGTTGGAGAAAACGGAGCATATTTAGTGACAGATACTCCAACATATAACCAAGGAAGTTTCCAGGCTGACTGGACGGCTGGTATGAATAATACATTGAGTTATAAAAACTTATCACTAAGCTTCTTAATTGATTGGAGAAAAGGAGGGAAAATATATTCATTAGATCAATTTTATGGATATGGAACGGGAATCTATCCGGATTCAGTAGGATTCAATGATTTAGGAAATCCTATCAGAAATACTTTAGCAACCGGTGGGGGAGTAATTCTTCCGGGAGTGATGGAAAACCCTAATAGCCCTGGAACTTATATTCCGAATACAATAAGATTGGATAAATCACAATCAAGCCAGGTACTTGGAACAGACCTTCCTGGAGCAGCTTATGTATATGATGCAAGTTTCATAAAATTAAGAGAGGTAGCAATAACTTATAGATTTAATAAAGAATTCTTTAATTCTAAATTTATACAAGGTATGTCGGTAAGTTTAATAGGAAATAACTTATGGATTATGCATAAAAATTTACCTTACTCTGATCCGGAAGCAGGACTTTCCTCTGGAAATATTCAAGGATACCAATCTGGACCAATGCCAGCTACTAGAAACATTTCATTTAATGTAAAAATTAATTTCTAAAGAACATGAAAAAATATATAATAACACCAATATTAGCTCTTTTGTTTATAGGATGTTCAACGACGGATGATGTCAACCTGGATGAACATGCATTTTATACTACAACTCAGGAGTCTTTACTTACTTACGCGCAAAAAGAGCTTAGTGATTATATGAACACGCCTAGTGTAAATGAAAACAACTTTAGGCTGACGATGCAGTACTGGACAGAAACTATTTACGTAAATGAAAGTAATTATGACTTTACGAATAGAACCGTATCTAATAATGTTTGGACTGACAATTATGTAAATGTATTGAAAAACCTGGATCAGGCGGAAAAAATTATTAATGCTTATACGCCGACTCCTTCAGAATTAACTACATGGCCTGGTAAAAAGAAAAACCAGTTGGCGATCATCGATATGATGAAAGTCTATACATATCAGATTCTAGTAGATACCTATGGTGATATACCATATACTCAGGCTTTGAATATAGATGTTTATCCTCTTCCAAAATATGATAAAGCTGCTGATATATATACTGATTTAATCACTAAACTTAAAAATGATATATCAAGTATTGATAACACTAAAGATGCTTTTAAAACTGGAGATATTTTTTATTATAATCCTGTTATTGGTAAAAGTGATCTTGATAAGTGGAGAAAATTTGGTAATTCATTATTGCTTAAGTTAGGAATTGCTTTAGCAGATGTTAATCCAACTTTGGCACAGAGTACCGTTAATCAGGCTATAACAGGAGGTGTGATGACTTCATCTGGTGATGATTGTAAGTTTACATACCTTGCAGCTTCTCCAAATGAAAATCCTATGTTCCAGGAAACAAGTTCAAGAGATGACTTCATCGCTGGAAAGACTTTAGTAGATTATATGAATGCAAGTAACGATCCAAGAATCAGTGCATACTATACAGATGTTGATGGAGATTATATTGGACAAGTTATTGGGACGCCTGGAGAATTTGCCGATTTTTCAAATGCTGGAGAATTTGCATATACAGAAACTACTCCGGGAATTATTCTAAGTTACACTGAAGTGTCTTTCTATCGTGCAGAAGCTGCTGCGAGATGGGGGATCGGAGGAAGTCCGGCTGCGTTATATGCTACTGCAATTACTTCATCTTTTAATGATTGGGGAGCTGGTGATGCAACTGCATATATTGCAGCACATCCATATAATGCTGCAAACTGGAAAAAATCTATTGGCGAGCAAGCATGGGTCGCGATGTATAACCAGGCTGTTACTTCTTGGAATTTCTTTAGAAGACTAGATTATCCTCAACTAGTAGCTCCTTCCACAGCAATTCCAAATGCAGAAGGAAAAGTTCCTGTAAGACTTCAATATCCTACTGCAGAAGCTACAACAAATGGTAGTAATTATGCTGCTGCAAGTGCTGCAATTGGAGGCGACAAACTGACAACAAAAATATTCTGGGACATTAATTAAAAAATATCCATTTTTATAAATAACCGCCTTTCGGGCGGTTATTTTTTTATGCATAAAGTTCATGATTAAGAAGTTTTTATGATAAAAATATGGTATGCTTGGCATTGTTTTGTTTTGTGAATTATTTATCATTAATCATTTTTTATGGCGGTAATTGTTTTGTAATGAGTTTATTAGTGCTATTTTTATAAATATTTCATATAGAAAATATCAATTAAAATTTAGTTGTATTTTCCTGAAAATAATAACCCTTTAAATGTTGTCTTTTTGTTAATTATATCTGTTTTAACTTAATTTAATGATTTATTTTCATTATTTTTTAAATTTATTGAATATTTGATACTTTTTTTGTGTTTTTGCTTTGTATATTTAATAAAGTTTTACAAATTTGTACAGTCTTAAAAAAATAATTTGATATGAAGAAACTGACAACAAGTCTGCTTGTTGTGGTATTGACTTCATCTTTTGCTATTGCTCAGGCACAAGAGAAGAATGATACCATTAAAGCAAAAGAAATTGAGGGGGTGGTAGTAACTGCACTTGGGATTAAGAGAGAAAAGAAATCTCTTGGTTACGCTTCCCAGGAAATTAAGGCAAGTGCTCTCTCTGATGGTACAACAAATACAGGGAATATTGCATCACAATTATCAGGAAAGGTAGCCGGTTTAAATGTTACAACAAATAATAACTTCGGGGGCTCATCAAACTTATTGATAAGAGGTATAAAAACTCTTGGTGGAGGAAATCCTTTAATTGTGATTGATGGATCCCCAGTAAACAACACATATACCCAAGAGAAAAATATTGATTATGGTAATGCTTTATCTGATATCAATCAGGAAGATATTGAATCTATCAACGTTTTAAAAGGTGCTGCGGCATCTGCTCTTTATGGAGAAAGGGGTTTAAATGGAGTGATTGTAATAACAACTAAGAATGGAAAAGGAAAAGATGACGGATCTTGGGGAGTTACACTTTCCTCTTCAATGCAGATTGGTTTTATTGATAAATCAACATTTCCTGAATATCAAACAAGCTATGGTGCCGGATATTCTCAAAAATTTGGAACACAGGCCGCTGATGGTTTAAATAACGCAAATTTCAATGCGGATGCATCTTGGGGACCAAAATTTGATCCTAATTTGATGGTTTACCAATGGGATTCTTTTGATCCGACTTCTCCTAACTACAAAAAAGCGACACCATGGGTAGCAGCTAAAAATGGGCCGATTAAATTTTTTGATAATCCGACTACATTCAGCAATAGTGTAACCTTGGAAAAAGGACAAAAAGGGAAGAATATTAGTTTTACCTATGAAAATATGATGTCAGATGGATTGATTCCTAACTCGCATCTCAACAAGAATAATTTCTCTTTGAAGATTAATTATGATTTAACTCCAAAATTGCATACCTCCTTTTATTCTACAATGACTTTACAGGATACTAAAGGACGTGGAATTACAGGTTATTCCAATAATATAGCAACAGGTTTCAGACAATGGTGGCAAACCAATGTAGACCTTAAAGCTCTGGAAAATTCATATTTTGCGAATGTTGATCCTGCTGTTGCCAGTGCATCGAACAATTATGGTAACGTTGTATGGAATAGAAAATCAGCAGCTAATGGAGCACCGGCATACTGGAATAACCCTTACTTTCAAGCTTACCAAAACTATACCTCAGATAATAGATTCAGAAGTTTTACTTATGCACAAGCAACTTATGATATCATAAATAATATTTCTGTTACTGGAAAAGTTTCTTATGACAGATCAAATCTTATGGCAGAAAGTAGATTGGCTGTAGGATCTCTGCCACAAGCCTTCGGACAATCAAACAATTCAGTTACTTCCGGATATGCAAGACGTGATGTATTGAGGACTGAAACGAATTATGATTTAATGGTGAATTATAAATTTGACATTACAGATGATATTAATGTATCTGGAGTAGTTGGAGGGAATATTCGTAGAAACTATTTCAATTCTGTTTATGCTTCTACAGAAGGAGGTTTGGTAATTGCAGGAATTTATGCATTATCAAATACTAAAAAAGCACCCTTAGCATCAGATGAGAATCAGTTCACCACACAAACAAACTCGGGATATGTTACTGCTTCATTTGATTTCTTTAAGAAATTCTATATAGATGGAACTTGGAGGGTAGACCAAAGCTCAACATTACCAGCGGGAAATAATGTATACAATTATCCTTCCGTAACGGCTTCAGTTATTATGTCTGAAATTTTAAATACCAAAAATTGGATGAATTTTTGGAAATTAAGAGCAAACTATGCGGAAGTTGGTGGAACTGCAGATCCTTATCAGCTGGCTAATAACTATAGATCAGCAGGGATTTTATCAGGTGTGGGAATATACAATTCAATTTTAAATCAGCCTAATCCGGATTTAAAACCACAAAGATCCAAGGAATTTGAGATAGGAACTGAAGCTCATTTCTTAAAAGACAGAATAACAGTTGATTTCGCTTATTATAAAACTAAGACGATAGATCAGATTATTCCTCTCCCGGTTTCTTCAGGTGTCGGATTTACCGGTAAAGTAATTAATGCGGGACGAATTGATAATACAGGTTATGAGGTACAGTTAGGATTAGTTCCTATAAAATCTAAAGATTTTACTTGGAATATTGATGTCAACTGGTCTAAAAATAAAAATGAAGTAGTTAGTCTGTATCCGGGTATCACCAATCTTTTATTAAACAGTTTTCAAGGAGGAGTTTCTTTAAATGCAAGAGTAGGGGAAGCTTGGGGAACATTGGTTGGAGCTGACTACACCTATTTAAACGGTGAGAAAGTAATTGATCCAAAAACCGGAAAATACTTGCAGAATCCTAATCAGATTATTGGTAATACTACCCCTGATTGGATTGGAGGGATAAGAAATAGTCTTAGTTATAAAGGATTCTCTTTAAGCTTCTTAATTGATATGCGTAAAGGAGGTGATATATTCTCAACGGATATGTATTATGGATTATCTTCAGGTTTATACAAAGAAACAGCTATAGGAGATTACAGAGATAAAAACGTTATACTTCCAGGAGTCCTTCCAAATGGAACACCTAACAATATTGAACTATCTCAGTTTGATAATGGAAGTTCTATGGGATATAAAACTCAGCCGTCGCGTGAATTTGTTTATGATGGTTCCTTTATTAAGCTAAGAGAGGCAAGTATTGGTTATATGCTTCCTAAATCATTATTGGCCGGAACCAAAATTTATGACGCTAAAATTTCGATTGTAGGTAGAAATTTATGGATTATTCATAAAAATTTACCATATGCAGATCCTGAAGCTGTTGTTGGAGGAGGACTAAATTCTTATGGATGGTCTATCGGTTCAATGCCTACGACAAGAGATATTGGAGTCAATGTAACATTTAAATTCTAAATTACTTTAAAAATGAAAAATATTATAAAAATAAGTTTGATATCTGCATGTATTGGGATCGGGTTAAGCTCATGTCAAAGCGATTTAACATCTCTTAATGATGATCCTAAACATCCTTCCATCCTTCCATCCGAAAATTTATTGGCAACGGCTATGTATCAGTCGTCATATTATATGGATAATCCAAGTGTAAATTTTAATAACTACAGATTCTTTACACAACAATGGGCGGAAACTCAATATCCGGATGAAACTCAATATAATCTCGTAACCCGTAACCAGCCTCGTAACCATTTTAACAGAATGTACGTTTACAGTATCAATAACCTGAAACAGGCAAAAATGAATCTGGTTAATGAAGTAGAGACGGATGATATACGTACCAACAAGTTGGCAACCTTAGAAATTGAAGAAATTTTTATTTGGGAAAATATTGTGGATACTTATGGTGATGTTCCCTATTCTGAGGCTTTCAAACCTGATGAGATTTTAACTCCAAAATATGATGATGCCAAAACTATTTATCTTGATTTAATTAAGAGAATCGATGCTGTTACTGCTACTATAAAGCCGGCTGCTACTGGTTATAGTGATTTAGTTTATGGAGGGAATATGACGAAATGGAAAAAATTTGCTAACTCTATTAAATTAAGATTAGGAATCAATTTAGCAGATGTTGATCCTGCATTATCGAAAACTACTGTTGAGTCAGCAATCGCTGCAGGAGTGATCTCTTCTGATTCTGAAGCCTATAAATTTAGTTATGATGGGAACACCTTTTCAAGCCCTGTTTACGACAATTTAGTTGCTTCCGGTAGAAATGACTTTATTCCAAGTCAGTTAACTATCAATACCATGAGTAGTTTATCAGATCCAAGAATGGACGTATGGTTTACAAAAGTTGGAGGAGTTTATAAAGGTGGGGTTTTCGGAGAATTAAATGATCCTTATACTAATTTCTCTCAATTAAGCTCTTACTTTAGAGGTGCCACTACAGCATCAAACTTGCTAAGTTATGCAGAGGTAGCCTTCTTAAAAGCTGAAGCTGCTGCAAGAGGATATTCAGCAGGGGGGACGGCAGCAGACCTTTATGCTATCGCCGTTAAAGAATCTATGAGGGAGAATGGTGTAAACAGTACTATTGCAGATACGTATGTGCTTGCAAACCCTTATAATCCAGTAAACTGGAAACAGTCTATAGGAGTACAAGCTTGGATTGCAATGTTTAACAAAGGATTTGCAAGCTGGAATTTCACAAGACGTTTGGATAGCCCAACACTTGTTAATCCTCCTAAATCTAATTTGTCATCTGTACCTTACAGAATGCCATATTCTGATCAGGAGTATGTGTTAAACGGAGCTAATGTAAGTGCTGCTGCTAGTAAAATTGGTGGTGACAAGGCAACTACAAAATTATTCTGGGATAAATTTTAATATCCAATATATTTTAACATTCATATCAAAAGCCGCCTTCGGGCGGTTTTTTTATTTCCGTATATTTGTATTTCAAAATTTGAGATGAGACAGGCTATTCTATGTGGTCTGTAAAAAGTAATAGTATACACATGAATATTAAAGATAGTATAGAAAAGAAACTTTCAGAGGTTATTTTAAATGTATATCAGTTAAAAGACATCAATCTGGAGATTCAGGAAAATAAAACCGAATTTGAAGGTGATTTTACCATTGTAACATTTCCATTGGTAAAGCAGCTGAAGAAAAATCCGGAAAGTATTGGCGTTGAACTGGGAGAAGCTTTGACGGAGCAGTCGGACTTGTTCGAAAGCTTTAACGTAGTAAAAGGGTTCCTTAATGTTAAAGTACAGAACCAGCTGTTTGTGGACAATTTCAAATCCGTGAGCAATGATTTTGATGCCATCGAAAAGAAAAATTCTACGGTGATGGTGGAGTATTCTTCTCCAAATACCAACAAACCGCTTCACTTGGGACACGTAAGAAACAACCTGTTAGGATTTTCTGTGGCTCAGATTTTAAAAGAGGCCGGATATGATGTGATCAAAACGCAGATCATCAATGACAGAGGAATTCATATCTGTAAGTCTATGCTTGCCTGGGAGAAATTCGGTCATGGAGAAACTCCGGAAACAACCAATACGAAAGGAGATAAATTCGTAGGAAACTACTATGTAGAGTTCGATAAAAACTACAAAAAAGAAATCTCTGAGCTTGTAGGACAAGGAATAGAAGAAGAACAGGCTAAAAAAGATGCTCCGATCATCAAAGAAGCTCAAAAAATGCTTTTAGATTGGGAAAACGAAGATCAGAATGTGAGAGATCTTTGGAACGAAATGAACTCATGGGTTTATAAAGGTTTCAATGAAACTTATAAAAGACTTGGAGTAGATTTTGATCAGGTACAGTACGAAAGCAATACTTACATTTTAGGAAAAGATCTGATTCAGGAAGGTTTAGACAAGGGGATTCTTTATCAGAAAGAAGATGGTTCTGTTTGGTGCGACCTTACCGACGAAGGCCTGGATCAAAAACTTCTGCTTCGTTCAGACGGTACTTCTGTTTACATGACTCAGGATCTGGGAACAGCTGTAGAGCGTTTTAAAGACAACAATATTCAAAAGCTGATCTACACGGTTGGAAATGAACAGGATTATCACTTCCAGGTTTTATTTAAAATCATGAAAAAGCTTGGATATTCATGGGCAGATCAATTATTCCACCTTTCTTATGGAATGGTTGAACTTCCGGAAGGAAAAATGAAATCCCGAGAAGGAACCGTGGTGGATGCAGACGACCTGATGGCAGAAATGCACGAAACGGCAAAATTAAAAGCTATCGAACAAGGAAAACTTGAAGGCCTTTCCGAAGAAGTAAAAGTAGCTTCTTACGAAATCATTGGAATGGGGGCACTGAAATACTTCATGCTGAAAGTAGATCCTAAGAAAAAAATGTTGTTCAATCCGGCAGAAAGTATTGAATTTAATGGAAATACAGGTCCGTTCATCCAATATACTTATGCACGTACTCAATCTTTACTGGCAAAAGCAGATTATCAGTATAAAGAAGTTTCAAACGTTGCTTTAAACCAGTATGAAAAAGAACTGATCATGCTTTTGGCTAACTACAAAACAGTTGTAGAAAGAGCAGCAGAAGCATTGAGCCCGGCCTTGGTTGCCAATTATGTTTATGATCTGGCTAAATCTTATAATTCATTCTACCAAAGTAATATCATTCTCAAACTGGAAGATGAAAATTTAAAACAATTCCGTTTAAACCTTTCAGATCTTACAGCAAAAACAGTTAAAAAATCATTAGCACTCCTCGGTATCGGAACCGTAGACAGAATGTAAAAAATATAAAGCCTCCTGAAATTTGGGAGGCTATTTTTTTATAATAATATGCGGAATCCAAACCCGAATCCCACACTTCGGACCACGTCTCTCAACTTTCTTTCACTACATTCTCACCATCTTTTCTACTGTCTCTGTACAGCTTCGCCGCACTCCATTTCGCATGTTTGGAAAGAACCACTTTATAGCCTTTTTTGTAATTATAAACCTTGGTAAACTCAGCGCCAAAAAAGATGAGCATACAGGAATAATTAATCCACATCATTATTAAAATAACAGTTCCCGCAGCTCCGAAAGTAGAAGTAGGTTTAAAATTACCGAAATATAGGCTCAGTAGAAATTTACCCAGCGTAAATAAAATGGTAGTCAATAAAGCTCCTTTCCATACAGGTTTCCAACTGATCCTGATATCAGGGAGCACCTTGAACATCAGGGCAAATAAAAGCATTACCAGACCAAAACCTATGGCAAAATTCACAAATTCTACCAGCATATAAGTTTCAAGCCCGAAATAATTCGTAATCCAGTTGTTGAACAAACTGATCATCGAAGATAAAATCATGGTGATCATCAGTAAAAATCCAAGAATAAGAATCATTCCCAATGAATTGGCTCTGTCCAAAAGGAATTTTACAAATGCTTTTTTAGGCGCTGCTTCCACATCCCAAAGGGTATTGAGAGTATGCTGCAGCTGAAAAAATAAAGTAGTGGAACCAAAGACCAAAGACCCGATTCCCACTATTTTCATGAAAATATTCTGCTTGTCAATGAGCGCTCCTGCAATCATCCCTTCAATACTTTTTGCAACATCTTTTCCCATTAATCCGCTGATCTGATTGCTGATCTCACCTCGGATGGCTTCTTCACCAAAGAAATTTCCGGCAATCCAGATAATAATGATCAATAATCCGGGGATAGAAAAAATCGCATAATAGGCAAGGCTTGCCGAATCTTTTGATGCGGAAGAATTGTTCCATTCGGCGAAGGTATCTTTAAGTACCTCCCAGAAAAATTTGATATTATTGATCATATTAGAAAGGATATCCTATGGCTATGTTTAAAACTAAATTATCTTTTCTCCAGCTTGAATCTCCGAAGTTGATCTTGTCAAATGCCCACCGGTCTCCTTTTTCATAGTAAGGAACACGTAAAGGCATGGCCAGATCGAGTCTTAAAATTAAGATAGAGAAATCAAGTCTCAGACCAACTCCGGCTCCGACGGCAATTTCACTTAAAAAATCTTTTGAAAATTTACCTCCCGGTCTATGCTCATCTGCATTGATCAGCCAAACGTTTCCGGCATCTACAAAAGCAGCAACATTCAGGAATTTATAGATATTGGCGCGGTATTCGGCGTTCAATTCCAGTTTAATATCTCCCGCCTGATCCAATAGCAGTCCCTTTTCAATAGTCCGGGGATCAAAACTTCCCGGTCCTAAAGTCCTTGCGCGGAAAGCACGGATACTGTTACTTCCTCCTGCAAAAAACTGTTTTGAGAAAGGAATAAACTCTGAGTTTCCATACGGATAAGCAATTCCCCCGATAAATCTGCTGGCGAATGAACTCTTTTCAGTGAATTTATGATAGAACCTGAAGTCATTTTCAATTTTGGCATACTGGCTGAAAGGAATTCCGAAAATCTTTTTCTCCTTATCATTTTTCGCATTGGCCCCTGTCACCAAACCGGTAATGTTTCCTGCAAGATCCAACGTTCCTTTATAATAGATCGTGTTGGTTTTGGGAAGCATTGTATTGGTATACGTATATGAATAGGTAGGTCCAAAAATTAACTGTTTATCGACTACTCTCCGTGCTGCAGGAGTGGTTGCCTGCTTGTAGAATTCCTCTGTTACATTGGCAGGAGAAACCAGGGTAATGTCAATAACCTTCAGGTCATGTTCCTTTCGCGCATTTTCCTTCCATACATACCCGAATGATGCATTAAAATTATTAAGCGTATAAAGCTGGGTACGGTTCTGAAATTCATAGCCTAAAGTAATATTTGTTCTTGGAACAAAAGCACTTGAAGAATTGAAACGGAAAGGAGCAACGATTCTTGGTATTGAAAGCTGGACATTCGTTCCTGCGCGGAAAAGATTCTTGGCATCTTCCTGGCCGCCCATCTGGAAATCAAAAGCTCCATAAACAGCTGCTTTAAACTGTTCGGCTCCACGGAAGAAATTTCGGTGGGTCCAGTTTAAATTTAATTCGCTACCGGCATAATTGGCAGAGTTAGTTCTTCCCAGAGCTTCAAGTCTGAGTGACTGGATCTGTCTCGGTGTTAGCAGATAATAAGCATCAAACTGGTGTTTCAATGAATCTGAAACAATGAATTCATTCTTTACAAATTTAAAAACACCCAGACTGATCAGACGGTTGAGGGTCAGATTATGATTGGAGCGGTTATAGAGATCTCCTTTCTTAAAATATAAAGCCCTGTCGAAAATTTTCGGTTTAAATTTATGTTGAGGATCGATTACATAAATATCATCATAGGCATATTTAGAAAGGGAGTCCGGGTTCATCGGAACATTATATTTACCCCTTTTTACATCCTGGATATTATAATTCGGAAAAACAATGACCTTGTCAATACTGAATTGTTGAGTGGCAAGATCCGGCGTATTATCCTTTAATTTTACATTAAGCTCTACCTTATGAGTTTTGCTTACCGTACTGTCTGCCTGGACAATAATATTGTCAGGATTAAAGTAATAAAACCCTCTTTCCTTTAAACCGGTATCAATACGTTCCCTTTCATTCTTAATGACATCGAGATCAAAAGGATTTCCTGTTTTAAGTAAGGTTTTGGGAGCTAAAGTCTGAATTTCTCTGTTAACAAGTGAAGAATCCTGCTGAAATTTCACATTACTTATCAGATATCTTCCGCCGGGTCTTAAAGTATAAATAACCCTGGCCTTTTTATTTTTAGAAACTGTATCATAAGTAGCTTTTGCGTTGAAATATCCTTTGTTTTCAGAATAATTTTCAATGATGTCTTTGTTGAATTCGCGGTCTACATCTCCTAGTAAAACAGGTTTTTCACCCACCTTATATTTCAGCCAGTAATTGAACCCTTTATCCTTTTTAGGTTCTTTGGCAATATTGTAAAAATACAGCTTCGGACGCAGTCCTAATATAGAAGAATTGGGCTTGGGAACCAGATTTTCTTCCAGTGATGCCTTAAGCTCATTCTTTTCCTTCTTCGAGAGACTGTCATTTTCTATTTTTACTTCTCCGCCGGTATACAGCATCTGGCCTTCCTTCAGAAATCTTGTATTGCTGCATGAAAGAGTAACAGCGGCAAATCCTGAAGTGAACAAATATCTGTAATATATACTAAATCTACTTTTCATTATTTAAATTCTACCACCTGGTTATTCTTATTTTCTTTTTTACGTCTGTCTTTTCTTGATTTCTGGAAAATCTCACGGAATTTATCATAGTCTAATGTGATAATGAATCCTAATCCCGTTTCTATGATCTGCCCCTGAAGAGCCACCTGATATTCATCCTTACGATAGGCGCGGAGCATATACCTGCCGTCTTTGGAAAGGCTGTAGTCTACCGTAACATTTCCTGCGATGTTCGTCATATTTTCATTCTGGCGGGCTTCACCTTCCAGGGCGAAATTACTTCCTACGGAAACCTTCAGACGGTCATTCAGTAATTTTTTGCTTACTCCTACATTCAGGTCTGTTCTTGTATTTTTTTCTCCGCTTGAATAATCTTCGGAAGAATCAAGGCCTAGATCGATATCAACCCCTTTGATCAGTCCGGATGCAAGATTGTTCAGCTGCTGCGAAAGAATTTTACTTACACTCTGTCTTGCAAGCATTTCAGCAGATACTCCCGCGCCGGATTCAAACGGATTTTCCCCGATGAAGCGGTTCAGTAAAAGAAGGGCAAAAACCTGCTTATTCATTTCAGATTCCTGGGTTCTGAGCTGGGTCAGTTTTTGGTCCACAATATCGGTTACTGTAGAGGAAACCGCATTATTCTTTTCATCTGTAGTAATATCGAAAGTGATCTGAGGCTTCAGAAGCTCGCCTTTCATTTTTAATAAGGTATTGAAAGGTATTCTTTGCTTAAACTGGTTCATAATTGAAGCATCCTCACCGCTTACCTGCTGTTCCACCAGGTCTATAGGAGGAGCTTCTGTTTTATAGACTGCTGTAATATCCATTGTTGCGGCGGTAGGCTCTCCTGTCCAGGTAATCGTGCTTCCTTTCTGAATGTCGAATTTACGTTTCAGAAGACTTACTGAAAGTTCATAAGAGCCTTTTTCCACCTCATAAACTCCTACAAGAGTGGTTTTTCCTGAAGGATCAATTCCGCCGGTAAGATCAGCCTCACCCTGGAGTTTTACAAAATCTCCGTTAGCTTTATCAATAACAATTGAGAGTTTGGCTTCCTTGCTTACTTCAATATTCACACTTACATCCATTCCCTTGAAACGGCTCTGCGCTTTCAGAGAATCAGCTACGATAGTTTTGTTTAAAACTACCTGATCCTGATCGATGAACTCCACAATTCCGTCTCTCTCCTGAAGGGAAGGACTGGACTGCGGAAGGACAAAAGTGAAATCCGTATCATCGGAAACTGAAAGTCTTCCGTCTACCTTTGGAAGATCAAGGTTTCCGCGAACGTGAAGCCCGGCATCAATCGCAAGGATTCCATACATCATGGCATCATTGGATTTCTCAGAATTCACCACTTTAAAATCCTTTGCATTGACGTCGAGATTAAAAGCATAATCCCTGTACGTCTGCGTAAGAACCTGTCCGTCGATGACAAGGGAATTCCCGTCCTTATCATTGATTTTAAATTTATTAAACTCAATACCGCGGCTGGTAAAATCAATTTCGTCATTAAGTTTTCTGAAATCACTGCCGGTTTTGGCAATTTCGAGTCCCGCATCATTGAATTTCACTTTACCTAAAATATTCGGTCGGTCAGTATTTCCTGTAATTTTTAAATTTCCTGAAAGATAGCCTTCCGTATTCGTTATGGCATTCATGGAGAATCCCTGGATGCTCTTCATCTGAAGCTGGTTGATGGCCATATTCAGATCGAATGTGCTGGAAGAAGTATTGTAATCTCCAAGAATTTTTACATCATTGTTATTGCCGGAAAGAGCAACATCAGCATTTAAAATATTCGGTGAAGTATTGTTCACTTTTACAGCAAGGTTTCCTACAGGACTTCCATAGACGATGAGGTCTGAAACATTAAGATCGGAAGTGAAGGTCATCTTTTTCGTAACATCTCTAAGCTGTGCCGTTCCGTTGATGGTCCCTCTTGCCAGAACCGTATCTTTTTTGATCAGCTCGGTAATGGTTTCAATTTTAAAATCTTTCAGCGAAATGTTTAAAGGACTGCCCGCACGTTCGGTTTCAGATTGAAGTGAAATCTCACTGGCACCATTGGTCAGGATAAAGTTATCTGCTAAAATTCCCTGGCTGCTGATCTGAATTTTATTGTTTTCGGCTACATTCCAGTTTGCATAATTAAGTTTCAATCCATTTGGATTTAAAGAAATTTCGGTAATATCATTTAAAGATTTTGCATTTCCGGCGATGAGGAACTGGGTGGCGTCTTTGTCGTCTTTCGTGGTTACATTATAATTGATAATGTTGTTGGCGACATCTCCGGTCACCGCAATTTTTTTCAGGGTGAAGCTGGAACTTTTTAAAGCACCTGCATTAAGGCTGTATTGGAGAGCCTGGTTTTCATTGGTTACTTTTAACGCAATGTTTTCCAGGGAATTTTCACCGTACAGCAACTGCGGAATCTGCCCGTCCACTACTATCTTTTGAGAATCGGCATCATAATTTCCTGCCAGATTGATTGTTTCAAAGCTTTTTAAATCGGGAACAAATTTCCTGATCAGATCATCATTCTTGACCTTTGCATTGAATGTAAAAAACTGTCCCGGATCTATTTTCTGTCCCTTCGATGGCTTCTGGAACTGATAATATTGATTGATGGTTTGCGTCAGAGCGCCAAATATTTGGGTCAGTTTATATTTTCCTATCAGCGAAACGTCTGCAATCTGAGAATTGAAAATAACCTTCGTCGAATCCTGGGTGGAAGAAGCTTTCAGATTGACTTCCTGTACGGGATAAACCTCCTCTGTATCTGAAAATGCAAAATCTTTCAGGTTTAAATACCCGTTCAGAGCATCCGGGTTGAGGCTTGAAAAATTACCGTCAATTTTTCCGGCAATGATCATTGGTTTCTCATAGAATCCAAGCTTGTTTACATCAAGTTTGATGACTTCTCCATTGATTTTTACGGTAGGATTTTTTTCATTATAAACTCCGGAAGCGATTAAGTTCAGATTGGCATTCGGATCTTTTGAATTGAGAACGATATTGTAAGCTCCTTTATTGATTTTACCGGTCAGATCCATATTCTGGTAACGGTAGCCTTTGTAGACAGCCGATGCCACATGGCCTTTGAGATTGGCGTTGGCATTTTTAAAATCAAAACTTTCACCTTTAGCTGAAATTTGTGCTGTGATGGGCCCGATATCCTTATTTTTAATGATCTTTCCTACCTGCACAGCCTGAAGATTGGCTTTTACATCATACAGCTCCCTGTTTTTTCTGCTCATGTCCACATCTGCAACAATGGCTGCATTTCCAAGGGTAGAGTAGAGGTTCAGGTCTGTTTTGACGACTTTGGTTGTTCCTTTTGCACTTCCTTTAATGCTGAAATGAGACGGCAGGGAGATATTGGAAGGAATTGTATTTTTGGGAACCAGATTGTAAATTGTTTTAGCTTCCGTGGAAAGTTCTGCAATCCTGAGGTCATAGTAAAGGTTTTCAGGTTTCATTGCGTTTTTGATCCTTCCGGACGCATTTACTCTTAACTGATCCAGTCCTGATACTTTGAGATCTTTAATCAGAAGGTCATTCACCATTCCCTGAACATTTGTGTTCACATTCAGGATAGCATTCGGGTATTTGCTGAACGGGACTGTATTCCGTAAGGTAGGAACAATAGTCAGAATATCTGAGAAGCCTATCCTGGAATTTTTAATATTGGCAGAAATTTTTACAGCTCCGGGATTGGCGGTCAGCTGATCAATCGATTCATAATTTAAGATGACCTCATCACGGATCAGCGTTTTTGGAGTCTGCAGATAAAGGTCTTTCAGATAGGACTGCTTTTCCTGGTACACAAAATCAGTATTGAATTTCTGAATATCCAGACCTCTTCCTTCTTTAATTTCTGCTGAATTCACGGTTCCTGCAAAAGTATTGTTCTCCATTTTGAAGCTTCTTACCTCCACATTCATTTTAGAGAAATTCATATGGTTGAAATCCATTCCCTGTTTGGTGGGAGCAATAGCAGTATTGTTGTAAACGGCTTTTACATCATTCAGGACAAGTTTTCCGAGAATCAATTTCATGGCTTTATCCTGATCCGAAACTTTGGATACTTCAGGTTCCTTTTTATCCTTCGGATTGGCATTTTGTGTGGGAAGATAAAGATTGGCATTAATGTCTGCCCCGGAAAGAACAACATTGGAAATATTGTAAGCATTGTTTTCCAGGTCCAGCTTATTAACCTTCGTGCTTAATTCTTTAAACAGGACTTTAGCAAAGGTTTTGGTATTGTCATCCCCGTAATCAATATCGAAGTTGGTGAGTTTTATGCCTCTGAGACCAATATTCATCGGCTTTTTATCGTTAAGTGAATCAACCTTTTTCTCTACTTTTTTGGATACTTCTTCAAGAAGGTCCTGTTTTAATTTTAATTTCAGGCCGTCCAGATTGATATCATTAACAGCATAGGTATTTTTACTGAGGTCAAAAGTTTTAACCCGAGTATCAAACGATTTGAAGTATAACTGAATGTCATTCCTCGACTGCTGGTCATTGAAGGTAACACCGATATCCTTTAAATTGATTTTATCAAGCGAGATAATAAACGGTTTAGAAGGGCTTTCTTCCTTATCACTGGTTGCAAAAGCATTGATAATATAATCGAAATTGAATTTTCCGTCCGGCTTTCTTACCACATTGGCGCGGGCTCCTTCAAGATCTACTGAAGTAATATCGGCAGTAGAATTGATAAGCTTCAGCATGTTTAAGCCTACATCGAGCTTTTTAACGGCAAGAAGGGTGTCTACATCCTGGCCTTTAAGATAAAGGTTTTCCATGATCAGGCTGTTCGGGAACCCTATATAAACCCTTTCCAGGCTTACTTTGGTCTTGATTTTTTCTCAAGATATACAACCAGTTTGTCTTTGATGAAGTTTTGAACGGCAGGAAGCCTCAGACTAAGGATCAGCAGGGTAAGAAAAACCAATATTGAAATAAAGGTTATTGCAATACGCCTCAGGAGTTTTCTTTTGTTGATTTTCAGTTTCAAATGCGATTAGGTTTCTAACAAAGATAAGAATACTATTTTATAAGCTCTTTGTTGTGGTATCCCATTGCAAGTGCAAAAATCCTGCCTTGGCTGTCTTATTATGGAATTTAGTTTAGTAGTTGTCAAGTGAATTAGTTGATCAAGACAACCAAGGTGTGGATTTTTTGGTTTAAAAGCCCCCTTTTTAATCATTTTTTTAAGTGTTGAAAAGGTTTAGCAAAATGAAATTCAAATGTTAGTATTTCAAAAGGGGGCAGAGATATATGGAGATAATAAATTTTTGTTAAATCATGTGAGCTAAGTTTTAAAAGACTAAGAGCTGGAAGAGGGAGGCTGGAAGTTAATATTGGCCATTTATTTTTAACATTGATCTTAAATTTCATATTCAGACTGGCTTTAGAAAACTAATAAAATGCTGCATTAGATCTGATTTTCATAGCTTCCCTCTTCCAGCTTCATACTTCCTGACCTCATTAAAACTAATTGTTTCCGTTCTCCCATTTCACTTCTTCTCCCTGAGGAGCAGCACCGCCCTGAGCCGGGGTGATAGGGGAAGTTTCCTGGTTAATATGGTAAATGTAGGCTGCAATTTTTTCGGCATCTCTTCCTGTGATGGTTCCTTCCTTGATGAAAGGTCTCATGGTAGGATTATTGGGTGAACCGTTTTCAAGCATCCAGAAAACATTTTTAAACAGACTCTTTTCTTTAATATTGATCCAGTGGGTATCCGTAAGGTTCGGCCCGATTCCTCCTTTTCCTCCGTCACCATGACAGGTTACACAATTGGTTTTGAAAAGCTCCTGACCTTCTGATATATTGTCTGCATTGTATTTTGCCGTTTCAAGGTTGATCTGAGGAGCAGTCTTTTCGTATTCGGCAATAGAAGCAAGCATTGTTTTGGCTTCCTTATCATATTCTGCTTCCGGATGGGCATATTCTGTAAAAGCAAAGGCAGTAAGATAAACTACACAGAATATACATCCGAACCAGAAAAGACCGATCCACCATTTTGGAAGCGAATTATCAAGCTCTGTAATTCCATCAAAGCCATGATCGATCAGGATATCTTTTTCTTCAGTAGCGGACTGCTTTTTAAAGGCGGAATTCCAAAGCTTCTGGTAATACGGAATGCTTTTCTCTGCCAAATATTCTTTCTTTTCTTCCTCGGATAATCTGCTGAAACTTTCATTTTCAACCAGGTCTCCAATGGAATTCATGATCATCAGAAGGATCACAGCAATCACGATAAGCGCCCAGAAAAAAGGTGAGGAAAAATAGCCTGAATCTCCGGCGAACATTTCAAACGCCATGATCGTTAAGCCTATCGTTGTTGCGATGTATATTGAAATAGGGGTTCTCTTTTTCATTGCGGTATCATTTTAATTACTCAGCACTGGCTGTTTGAATCTGCGTTGTTTTAATATCAGTTCCCAATCTTTGAAGATAGGCGATCATCGCTACGATTTCTCTTTGTTCAAGAGGAATAAACGAAGCTCCTTTTGCTGTTCTTTCTTTTTCCATCTGGTCTTTTACATCAGTGGCTTCGGAATAAATTCTCTGTACAATAGCTTTAGACTGATTGTCTGCCCATTTTCCGGCAGAATCTATTTCTGCTTTTGAATAGGGAACATCGAAGGTATTTTTCATCAATCTCATTTTGTCAACCATTTGAGAACGGTTCAGTTTATTGGTGATCAGCCATGGAAAACGTGGCATAATGGAACCTGCGGAGGTAATTCTTGGGTTATACATATGTTTGAAGTGCCATGAATCCGGGTTTCTGCCACCCTCTCTGTGAAGATCCGGTCCTGTTCTCTTGGATCCCCATAAGAACGGTCTGTCATAAACAAATTCTCCTGCTTTGGAATATTGTCCGTTTTTACCTTCAAATCTTACGACTTCATCACGGAAAGGTCTGATCATCTGGGAATGGCAGGAATTACATCCTTCGCGGATATACAGGTCTCTTCCTTCCAGCTCCAGCGGTGTGTAAGGTTTTACAGCGGTAATCGTAGGAACACTCTGCTTAAGGGATAATGTAGGGACTATTTCTATCAGTCCGCCTATGGCTACGGTGATGAAAGCGAGGATGGAAAGTAGTTTCGGAGTTCTTTCCAGCCACAGGTGAACCCCTTCGCCTTCTTTTCTTCCGCTGCCGATATCTGCCAGTGCCGGAGCTTCTGCAGGAACGTTTTTCTGGAATGAACCTGATCTTACGGTTTTGATAACATTCACCACCATTAAAACAGCTCCTGAAAGATAAAGGATACCTCCTAAGAATCTCATTTTAAAGTAAGGAATAATGGCAGTTACCGTATCCAGCCAGTTTTTATACATTAAAGTTCCGTCCGGGTTAAACTGCTTCCACATCAATCCCTGGGTAAATCCTGAGATATACATCGGAACGGCGTAGAAGATGATTCCTAATGTTCCCAGCCAGAAGTGCCAGTTGGCCAGTTTTTTAGACCATAACGGCGTTCTCCACATAATCGGGATCAGATAATACACCACCCCGAAGGCCATGAAACCATTCCATCCAAGTGCACCTAAGTGTACGTGCCCGATTACCCAGTCTGTGTAGTGCCCGATTTTATTTAAAGATTTTGTGGCTAATAAAGGTCCTTCGAAAGTAGCCATACCATAACAGGTGATTGCTACGACGAAGAATTTAAGGATCGGGTTTTCTCTTACTTTATCCCAGGCTCCTCTTAACGTAAGGAGACCGTTCAGCATTCCTCCCCAGGAAGGGGCAATCAGCATAATAGAGAAACCGGTTCCTACGGCCTGAGCCCATGCCGGAAGCGCCGTATACTGAAGGTGGTGAGGGCCAGCCCAAAGGTATACGAAAATCAGCGACCAAAAGTGAATAATGGATAATTTGTAGGAGAATACGGGACGCTGAGCCGCTTTCGGCATGAAATAATACATCAGACCCAATACCGGAGTGGTCAGTACGAATGCTACGGCATTGTGGCCGTACCACCATTGTACGAGAGCATCTTTTACACCGGCATATACGGAATAGGATTTCCAGCTTGTGAATGATAAGGGAACTTCAAGATTATTAAAGATATGGAGCATGGCTACGGCAATCCATGTCGCGATATAGAACCAGATCGCTACATAAAGGTGTCTTACCCTTCTCTTGGTGATGGTTCCGAACATATTGATTCCGAAAATAACCCATGAGAAGGTGATCAGGATATCAATAGGCCATTCGTGTTCCGCATATTCTTTGGAAGTATTGATTCCCATTAAGAATGTGATCACTACGGCAACAATCATCAGCTGCCAGCTCCAGAAGTGGATCCATGAAAGCGTATCGCTGTACATTCTTGTTTTTAAAAGTCTCTGCATACTGTAGTAAGCGCCGCAGAAGAAGGAATTACACACAAAAGCAAAAATAACGGCACTCGTATGCAGCATTCTGATCCTTCCGAATCCCATAGCGCCCTGTGTGTTGATAAGCCCTTGGATATTTCCGCTTCTCAGACTCTGGATCGTGGTATCATCTGTCCCGAATAAAAACTCAGGCAACTCAGGGTAGAAAAGCATCAGCGCGGCTGTAAGTCCCAGCAGAAAGCCGACCAGCCCGAATACGATAGTAGCATACAAGAATGCTCTGACAATATTATTGTCATAATTGAATTTTTGCGTCTCCATAATTCCAATAGTGTTGTTCCGAAGTGATATTTATCCTCTGAAATCAAATGATGATACTCTTGATTGGGATGAAAAAATAAATATCATGTACGTGTATAATGTTTTGCCAAAGGTATTTATTAACTTTGTGTAAGTCTAGTAGGTATCCTTCTAAACTATACCGAAAACTACTAAAACAAAAACGATGAAAGTATGTGGTCAAAATATCAGGAAAATCCGTAGAAGCAAAGACTTTACGCAGGAGTATATGGCTTTTGAGATGGGCATTTCCCAAAAGGCCTATTCGGATATTGAAAATTCTAAAGTGAAGATTAATCTGGAAATACTGACGAAGATTTCAGACATTCTGGAAATTAAGCCTTCGGATATCTGCAGCATCTCCCATAAATGCGGAACAGATGGGAATGAGGATAAATATCAGGGGCTTTTGGAGTATATGAAGAAGAATAATATCTCTGTTCCAAAAGAATTTTTATAAATAAGCCCTGCTTTTTCACATTTTAAATCATTACAGCTGAATATCTTAAAATTTCTTACAGTTCCATAGAATGTGAATTCCTCTAAAGTTTTATATATTTAGAGCATAATTCATTCTATGAACAGCCAACAGAAAACAGAACCCAAGGACGGGTCTCTAGTCAGAGGATTAACCAACAGACATATTCAATTAATTGCCCTCGGGGGAGCCATAGGAACGGGACTGTTTCTTGGGATCGGCCCGGCAGCCGTCTTGGCAGGACCATCCGTTATTCTGGGATATGCCCTCGCAGGAATCATTGCCTTTTTTATTATGCGTCAGCTTGGTGAAATGGTTGTTCAGGAACCTGTTTCAGGAAGTTTCAGCCATTTTGCGTATAAATATTGGGGGAATTTTCCGGGCTTTGCTTCCGGGTGGAATTATTGGATCCTCTATATCCTTGTGAGTATGGCGGAGCTTACAGCAATTGGTCATTATATTCACTTCTGGTGGCCGGAAATTCCGCTTTGGGTTTCCAGTTTATTCTTTTTCATCGTTATTAATGCTTTAAACCTTGCTTCCGTAAAAGTGTACGGGGAAACTGAATTCTGGTTTTCCATCATTAAAGTGGTGGCTATTGTTGCTATGATTCTTTTCGGCATTTATCTTCTGATAAGCGGTACCGGGGGAGATAAGGCCAGCATTCAGAATTTATGGAATGACGGCGGATTTTTCCCGAAAGGATTGTTTAATAAAACTGAAACCGGATATTCCGGGCTCTTTGCCGCTATGGCCATGATTATGTTTTCTTTTGGAGGATTGGAACTGATAGGAATTACGGCTGCGGAAGCTAAAAATCCTGAGAAAACCATTCCGCAGGCTACCAATCAGGTGATCTACAGAATCCTGATCTTTTATGTGGGAGCCCTGGTTATTTTATTTGCTTTAAGCCCATGGAGGGAGATTACAGAGGGCACAAGCCCTTTCGTAATGGTTTTTCAGAACTTAAACGGACTTGAGTTTAACCTTTTTGGTAAAGTAATACAGTTTAATTCACTCATCGCAAATGTGCTTAACCTGATTGTTTTAACAGCGGCTTTATCCGTGTACAACAGCAGTGTTTACAGTAACAGCCGCATGCTTTTCGGCCTGGCACAGCAGGGAAATGCTCCGAAGTTTTTAACGAAGCTGAACAAAAGCCATGTTCCGACCAATGCTATCCTTGTATCTTCCTGCTTTGCGGGAATCTGTATTATTATCAACAAACTGGTTCCTGAAAAAGCATTTGAGTATTTAATGGCTTTGGTGGTTTCTACTCTTATCATCAACTGGCTGATGATCTGCTATACCCATTTGAAATTTAGGAAAGAGAAAGACAGAGAAGGCATGAAGACATCTTTCCCCTCTATATTTTATCCGGTTTCAAACTATATCTGTATCTTGTTTTTAATGGCAATTTTAGTATTGATGAGTATCACAGGAATGGAAATTCAGGTGATTTTAATCCCGGTATGGATTGCTTTTCTTTTTGTCATGTTTAAACTGTATAAACCTAAAACCAAATAGTAAACGGAAGGGGGAATTGAAGCTGCGGGGTTAAAGTTTACGAGATTGAAATTATATAATTTACTTCAGTTGATGAAACGAAATAGAGTTTTCGTCTGAACAATAGATCTAAACCTGGACCTATATTTTATGAAAATAACACACAAATTGAAATTTATTTTACTTTTTTCGTTATTGTCAACGTTTTGTTTTTCGCAGAAGTTTAGTTTTATCTATGATGTTAAATATAAAACAAGCAAGGAAAAACCTGAAGATATTACTACGGATAAAATGATCCTGGATTTTGAGAATAATACTTCTATTTTTAGAGAATCCATGTCCAGAGATACTGACTCCCTTACACTCATTAACAAAAATGGAGGGTATAAATTGGGAGTTGAAAATCAATTTTACGTTAAAAAAGATATCATTAATCAAAAAGTAGAGAAAATTATTACTTATTTACATGCAAATTACCTTCTTCCTATTGATGAACAGTTAAACTGGAAAATCTTGCCGGAACAAAAAACAATTGGAAAATATAAGGTACAAAAAGCGGAAGTTAATTATGGTGGTAGAAATTGGATTGCCTGGTTTACAACAGAGTTACCTTTTAATGATGGTCCCTATGTTTTCCATGGATTGCCCGGTTTAATCATTTCTATTGAAGATACAGCACATGATTACTCTTTCAATTTGATGCAAATAAAAAAAGGCAGCAATTGGTTTGATGCAAGGACAAAAACCGTTACAATCGACTGGGCAAAATATGATCTTCTTGGAAAATCCTATTATAACGATCCCTGGAACACCAAAACCGCGAGGAAAGTTACCTTTACTGATCCTCAGGGGAATGAAAAAGACATCAATGAAATGATCAGACAGGCACAGAAATCTATTCTTGAAGATAATAATCCTATAGAGTTGAATCACAAAATCAATTATAAATAAACTTCTGCTGAATATCAACTGTACAGATCAGTTTTTTAAATTAAAAAACCATCCTCGGAAAGGATGGTTTGTAGACCCACAGGGATTCGAACCCCAGATGACTGAACCAAAATCAGTAGTGTTACCGCTACACCATGGGTCTTTGTTTATTTCAGTGGTGCAAATTTACAGCTTTTTTCTTTAGATACAAGAACTTTTTAAAGTTTTTTTTAAATTTACACTACTTTTTATTTACACAAACATGCTCGTAGACTTCAATAATCTCAATATTAATAATTTATCTTTTGAAACAGATTTTGAACAAAAAATCAAAAACTTTTTAGAAGAATGGTTTTCTGAATCGTCTACCGTAAAAGTGCAGACTTCCGGCTCTACAGGAACCCCTAAAATTTTTGAGATCGAAAAAAGAGAATGATCAGCTCTGCTGTGATGACTTGTAATTTTCTTGGACTGAAAGAAGGAGATAAGGCATTATTGTGTCTTCCTGTTGAATACATTTCCGGGAAAATGATGATAGTGCGTTCTATTGAAAGAAAATTGAAGCTGACGATTACCGGGCCATCCCTTAATCCGCTTGAATTTTTAGATGAAGAAACAGATTTCTGTGCTATGACTCCTCTTCAGGTAGAAAATTCGCTGGGCAAACTGCATTTGATCAGGAATCTGATTATAGGCGGAGCAGCCGTCTCCGAGTCATTAAAAAGAAAGATAACTCAAAACCAAAAATTGAAAAATACCCGGATCTTCGAAACCTACGGGATGTCCGAAACCCTTTCCCATATTGCCCTGAAGCAGATAATGCCTGAACCTGAAGATTATTTCACAGCTTTTGAAAATGTTTCTATCAGTGCAGACGAAAGGGGTGCCTGAGAATTTTTGCCCCGAATGTTAATGCTGAGGTGCTTCAGACTAATGATTTAGTTGAAATAAAAAATGAAAAACAGTTTAAATTCCTGGGGCGTATAGACAATATCATCAATTCCGGCGGAGCCAAAATTTTTCCTGAAACGCTGGAAGCTTTGGTGAAAAAGGAAATTCCTAATGAAGCTGTTTTTATAGGAGTACATGATGAAAGTTTGGGACGGAAATTGATACTTGTTATTGAAGGAAAAGAATCTGCAGATCTTACATCAAAGATATCAGGCATAGCATTTGAAAAGAATTTTCACAAGCCTAAAGAAATTATTTTCATTGAAGAAATTCCACGAACCCCAAACGGTAAAGTAAACCGGATAGAATTGGAAAGAAAAATAAGTAAAAATTTATAATCTTCTATCTTGATTCTTGTCTCTTGAATCTTGACTCTCAAAATAAAAAGCATGAAAGATTTTTCAAAAGAACTCAGTTTTAAAACTTCCAGAAGCAGCGGGGCAGGAGGCCAGAACGTAAATAAAGTGGAAACTTCTGTAACCGTTCTGTGGCTTGTTGCTGAATCTGAATTTTTCAATGAGGATCAAAAAGAGCTGATTCAAAGTAAATTAAAGAACAGGATAAATGCTGAGGGATATCTGTTTCTGACCGTATCGGAGAGCAGAACCCAGCTGATGAATAAAAACAAAGCCATTGAAAAAATTACTGAGCTCGTTAATAAAGCTTTGATTGTTCCCAAGAAAAGGGTAGCCACAAAACCATCTAAAGGGCAAAAGCAAAAACGGCTGGATACCAAAAAGAAAATTTCTGAAAAAAAGGAGAACAGGAAGTTTAAGTTTTAGACTTTTGTTGCGTGTTGCGTGTTTCGTGTTCCGTGTTCCGTGTTGCGGGATTCGGGATTCGGGATTCGGGATTCGGTTTTGAGTTTCATATATCAGGTTTTTTCAGTATCTTAGGGGTATTATTAATATCAATTAAGTATGACAGCAATTTCTTCTTTATCAGCAGCCTGCCCATCCAATGGCCTTTTGCTGTCGCTGTTGTACCTTCATACAGATTCTTTTCTTAAAAGTTCCAAGGACTTTATCAATTAAGCCCTGTCAGGATCCAAAGACAGGGGAGTTTTTCAATAGATTTTACGTATTATTTTTTGCAGTTTTCTACGGGTAAAGGGCTGACAGGTCTTTCATTCCGCTTTGGATCACTGGGATCACTGCATTCATTATTATTTTAAAATATTAAAAAATGTCCAATCCTATAATTGTAACAACCGGAATTTACGATGCTATAAAAGATACGATCAGAAGAAAAAAGTAAGCATACCGGAAGAAAAACGTCTTGCTGAAGAACTGAGAAAAGCGAAGCAGGTTTTAAGAAGAGAGCTTCCAGAGGATGTGGTAACGGTCAACAGAAAGGTAACGATCAAAGATCATAATCAGAATTTTGAACACGAATATATTTTTGTGGCTTCTGCAAAAGCTAAACCGGCAAAAAATAAACATTCCATTTTATCGGAGATTGCCCTGGCAACTGTTGGGTATAAAGTAGGAGATATTATCAACTGGCCTTTTAAAGAAGGGGAAAGAAAGATAGAGATTTTAAAAGTGGAACCCTGGTATGGATAGTTCCTCATATCTTGTATTTTGTTAGATGAAAGTACAGCTTCAGGGCTGTACTTTTTATTTGGAATCTTGATGAGTGGAGTATTTTTTATCATTTGTTAAAAAAGGATGCTGATATAAGAGTTTCTTGAAGTACCCATGTTGCATTCCGTTTTTAAGTTTTATCTTTGCAAAAATTAAAAAAATGAGCAAACCGATTTCTGAATTTATAGAGAAATATTACCTGCACTTCAATGCAGCTGCATTGGTAGATGCATCTAAGGGGTATGTTGCACATCTTAAAGATGGCGGAAAAATGATGATCACTTTGGCAGGTGCTATGTCTACTGCTGAATTGGGAAAGATCCTTGCAGAAATGATCCGTCAGGGGAAAGTTGATTTTATTTCTTGTACAGGAGCCAACCTTGAAGAAGATTTAATGAATCTTGTGGCACACTCTCACTACGAAAGAGTTCCGCATTACAGAGACCTTACGGCTCAGGATGAGTGGGATCTGTTGGAAAGAGGCTTGAACAGAGTTACAGATACTTGTATTCCGGAAGAAGAAGCTTTCAGAAGACTTCAGAAACATATCGTAGAAATCTGGAAAGATGCAGAAGCTAAAGGCGAGCGTTATTTCCCACACGAATTCATGTACAAAATGATCCTTTCAGGAGTTCTTGAGCAGTATTACGAAATTCCAAGAGAAAACTCATGGATGATCGCTGCTGCAGAAGCCAACTTACCAATCGTAGTTCCGGGATGGGAAGACTCTACAATGGGGAACATCTTCGCTTCTTACTGTATCAAAGGGGAGCTTAAAGCAACCACTATGAAATCGGGAATCGAGTATATGACTTATCTTGCAGACTGGTATACTAAAAATTCAGGAGGAAAAGGAGTAGGATTCTTCCAGATTGGTGGAGGTATCGCAGGAGATTTCCCTATTTGTGTAGTACCGATGCTTTACCAGGATATGGAGATGCATGATATTCCTTTCTGGTCTTATTTCTGCCAGATTTCGGATTCTACTACATCTTACGGATCTTATTCAGGAGCAGTTCCGAACGAAAAAATTACCTGGGGTAAACTGGATATCACCACACCGAAATTCATCGTTGAAAGTGATGCTACCATCTGTGCACCATTGATGTTCTCTTACATCCTTGAGAATTCTTAAGATTAAATTCTTATTAAAAATACTGGCGCTTCAATCATTTTGGAGCGCTTTTTCTTTTCCACCGTCATTGCGAGCGCAGCGAAGCAATCTCATCTTAAAAACGAAGTTTAACCTTAATATTCTTAAACCTTAATTCTAACCTTAATGTTTCAAAAATAAAAAAAGCATTAAGAAAAAGTTTAGTTATTAAGATGATTAAGAGATTGCTTCGCTACGCTCGCAATGACAGGCTGTGATAATTATTCAAGCGAATTTACCAGTACAAAATAACGGTAAGCCAAAATGCCTTTTTCCAGTTTGGTTAATTTATTGGGGTCCTTATCGCTCAGCTTTGGAAGCACTTTTTTATTCACGGTATTCAGCAGCTTGAAAAATGATTTTTTCATATCTTTAATATTTAAATGAAACATCATTGAGGACTAAAAGAATTCAAAAATGATGCAGAATTTATTATTCGGAACTATTTATTTACAGGATAACAGATTATTATGGACGAAATTTTCAAACAACAGGTTTACGAAATCACAAGACTGATTCCCAAAGGTAGAGTTTCCTCTTATGGTGCCATAGCCAAAGCTGTAGGTTATCCGAATCATTCCCGGCATGTAGGAAAGGCAATGGGGGCTGTCCTGCAGATGTTCCTGCTCATCGGGTGATTTCCAGCTCTGGTACGTTATCCGTTCCTGAATTCCAGAAAAGATTGGAAGCAGAAGGAATTACTGTTGAAAATTTTAGAATAAAAAACTTCAAAAAACTCTTCTGGGATCCTTTAGAAGAATTATAGCTTACTAAAATATAAATTGAGTTTCCGGCGGCGGAGCCGCCGGAAACTCCACTTAAAATATTGATAATACCCACCACCAGAAGTCGGATCATCATTCCCCTTCTCCGAAGGGGTGGATTTTTGCCCGCAAAAAGACGGGGTAGTTAAAAACAATAAAAAATGCCACAAAGCCCAACAGCTTTATGGCATTTAAAATTTATAAGTAAAGAAATTACTTTCTGCTTCTCGGACTTTTCAGTTCTTCCTTCAATCTTTCATTCTCTTCTTTCAAAAAAGAGATATAATCCTGAAGATTCTGAATGATAGACCCCGGAATATTATTAAACTGACTGTTAATTGCACCTGAAGAACTATCATTAAATACAGGATGATCATTATTGACCACAATTTTTGCTTCCTCGTCTTCATAGATGTCCTCTACTTCAACATCCAGGAAACGGGCAATTTTGTTCCATTCGTCTTTTATAATCCTTACATCTCCGCTTTCCTTTCTGCTGTAGTTGGATACATCGGTCGCAATAATATCAGCAATCTGCTGTTGAGTGTAGCCTTTCTGTTTTCTGATGGCACGTAGTTTTTCTTTTTGCATATCCGGCATTTTATACAAAAATGGAAAAAAACCTTAAAATGTACAATAAAAAATGGAAAAAATATGGGTCAGATTCTTAGTATTTAGCATAAAATAGGCAGGAAGTTGATTTTATTAAAATATTCACATCAATACATTGATATTTTTCTTTAAAACATTACCAACTCATCACCAATTCATCACCAATTTATCATCACAACTCGCCATCACAATCCGTCATTGCGAGCGCAACGAAGCAATCTCATCTTAAGAACGAAGTTTAACCTTAATATTCTTAAAACCTTATCTATCCTTAATGTTTTAAAAAATAAAACCATTAAGAAAAAGTTCAGAAGTTAAGGTAATTAAGAGATTGCTTCGCTATGCTCGCAATGACAGTGTAAGCATGAAAAAAGCTGCTCCCAATATGAGAGCAGCTGTATTGTTTATGTATTATTTATTATTTCTCCAGTTGCTTATAGCTTCTCTGGATAAAATCTGTAAGGTCTTTTCCTTTCAGGAGATTTTGGGAAAGTTTCGCAAGATCCAGAGCATACCTGATAAGATTTTCTTTTTCCTCAGCATTTTCTGTTTTCAGGATCTGGTTGGAAAGCTCACTGTTAGAATTCACCACCAGATTATACATTTCCGGGAATCCTCCCATTCCGAACATACCGCCACCACCGGTTGCCTGCATTTCTTTCATTCTTCTCATGAATTCCGGCTGGGTAATGGTAAACGGAGCATCACTGCTGTCAAGATCTTCAAGCTGTACAGTGAATTTGGCATCTTTTACAGCCTCTTCAACGTCTTTCTTTAAAGCCTCTTTTTCAGTTTCATTCAATTTGGAAATAACCGGCTCATCTTTTTTGATCAGGTTATTGATATGATCTGCATCTACTCTGGCAAATGAGATCTTCTCTTTTGTAGTTTCCAGTTTCTGGATCACGTGAGAAATCACAGGTGAATCTAGTAACAGAACTTCATATCCCTTATCGTTTGCCGCCTGAATGTAGCTGTGTTGCTCATCTGCATTGGTAGCATAAAGAATTACTGTATTTCCGTCCTTATCGGTTTGTGAAGGTTGAATTTTTTCCAGTAATTCATTCCACAGGAAGTATTTTCCGTCCGTGGTAGGATACAATGTGAATTTATCCGCCTTTTCTGCAAACTTCTCTTCTGTGATGATTCCGTATTCGATGACGATCTTGATATCGTTCCATTTTTTCTCATAATCTTCACGGTTTTCGTTGATCAGGGAAGACATCTTATCAGCCACTTTTTTAGTGATATAAGAAGAGATTTTCTTCACCGCACCATCCGCCTGAAGGTAAGAACGGGAAACGTTCAACGGAATATCCGGAGAATCTATTACCCCTCTAAGAAGCATCAGGAAGTCAGGAACAATGCCTTTCACTTCATCCGTTACAAATACCTGGTTTTGGTATAGCTGGATTTTATCCTTGTCGATATTTAAGTTGTTGCTTATTTTCGGGAAGAATAAAATTCCGGTAAGATTGAAAGGATAATCAACATTCAGGTGGATATTGAATAAAGGCTCCTCAAACTGCATCGGATACAATTCATGATAGAACTTCATATAATCCTCATTCGTCAGCTCACTTGGCGCAATAGTCCATGCCGGAGTAGGGTTGTTGATAATATTGTCCACTTCTTCCGTTTCAGCCACTGCATCTTCAGGAGCATCCTCCGGTAAAGGAATTGTATGTGTTCTTGTTCCGAATTTAATAGGAACAGGCATAAATTTATTATACTTTGAAAGCAATTCACGGATCTTACCTTCTTCAAGGAATTCCGTAGAATCTTCTGCAATATGAAGAACGATTTCCGTTCCTCTGTCAGTTTTATCCGTTGTTTCTTCAAGGGTGAATTCCGGGCTTCCGTCACAGATCCATCTTACTGCAGGCTCATCTTTGTAAGATTTTGTGATAATTTCCACTTTTTCGGCCACCATAAATGCAGAATAGAACCCAAGACCGAAATGTCCGATAATTCCTGCATCTTTTGCTGTGTCCTTATATTTTTCAAGGAACTCCTCGGCTCCTGAAAAAGCAACCTGGTTGATGTATTTTTCAACTTCTTCAGCAGTCATCCCGATACCCTGGTCGATAATATGAAGCGTCTTGTTTTCCTTGTCAATCTTAACTTCAATCTTCGGATTTCCGTATTCAACTTTTGCTTCCCCGATGCTTGTTAAATGCTTTAATTTTAAAGTAGCATCCGTTGCATTGGAGATCAGCTCTCTCAGGAATATTTCGTGGTCACTGTAAAGAAATTTTTTAATAAGCGGGAAAATATTTTCCACAGATACATTAATATTTCCTTTAGTCATAATAATTTTTGTTTTTAATTTTCTATTCCTGACTCAAAAAAATACCATGCGTCAGAATGTGACAGAATGGCATTGATTTGTGAAAAAATGTTTTAAAAACTGAAGCTTGAACTATAAGAATTTATACTGATTTATTGATTGTTCTTTGTTTCCTGAACTGAAAGACAAAGCCTATAACAAAAAGTACAAACAGGGCAAAAAGAGTCTGTCCGATGATTGCATCTGTAGGCGCTTTGGCTAATGGATGCCCAAGGGGAACACGTGTAAAAGTCTCATTAACGGTAGGAACCAATGATAAGAAAAAGCTGAAGGAAAGAAGAAAAGTTTCAAAGAAACGGGCTCTGTTGTTTCCTTGCTTTTTGTTGTGAAGAAAATAAGCGATCAATATTAAAATAACGATGAAAAGGGCAAAAACATGTCCGGGATTAAATCCTCCATGTTTGGACAGTCCCAAAGCCGTCAGTGAAGTGATCAGCGTTAAATAAAAATAAATCTTCCCCGTAAGTCGGTTTAAATTAATTTTCCCTCTTTTTATAAAGTCTATAACTGCGGCTACAATAGCAATAATACCTATAGCGGTATGGAAAATTCCTAAATACGATAGTCCCATAATTTTAATTTTTTGAATGTTGAATTACTGTTGACAAAATTGCAACAGAAACAGAAAAAAGATTTTGTAAATAAGCTCAATTATCTGTCTGTTTGGTTCAAAAAAATGATAACTAACGTGGAAAGAAAGATTTGAATAAAAAAATTAATCTTCCTTGTTTACCTTCGACCGGTAATTAGTTGGGGAGGTATTGTATTTGTCATGAAAACTTTTGGTAAAGTTCGCCAGATCGTTGAACCCGCATTCAAAAGCAATATTGGAAATACGCTCATCGGAAATCAGCAATAATTCTGCAGCCCTTTCCAGTCTTTTGTTTTTAAGGTAACTGGCGGGAGAGTTGTCGTATAATTTTTTGAATTCTCTTTTAAATGAAGAAATACTTAAATTGGTTTTCTGTGCCAGCTCTTCAATGCTTGCGGGCGAGTACAAATGGGCTTCTATAATCTGTTTAAATGTATAAGATGTAGGCGAAAAAAGCTGGGATAATATAGCTTGTATGGTCTCTGCCTCTTGTGTTTGTGAAAGCAGAAGGATGATTTCCTTTAGTTTTAAAATCAGGATCTCATCATTAACCAAAGCCGGATTTTCAAAATAGAAGAGGAGCCCTTCAATATATTTATGAATCAGGAAATCATTGTTGATTTTTCCACTCAGCTGGTTGGTTGCTTTGTTGCCGGGCTGTAGGAGGACAGGAAGTTCTCTTTCATAGATTTTCTTTAATATATCCGGGTGGAAGGTGACGATCACCACTTCGCCTTTACTGTCAGTGCTTGAATTATGAATGTGGTTTCCTGAATTAATACAATTGAGTAATAACGAATGTCTGGTAGGAATGTCGGTATGGACGTTATCAGACTGATATTGCATTTCGCCTGTCAGCATATATAAAAAACAGGCCTGCTCGGCAACCGGAAAGGTAAATTCAAAAGGAGATTTCACATCCACCTTCTGAATGAATGTTTTCCCGAAGAGGTCAATTTTTTTATAATCAGTAATCATGGATCAATGTGTTTTAGCAGGCATATAAAGTTAAAAAGAAAAACGATCTGAATTTCAGACCGTTTTTTATTACTTATTTTTTGTTTTTCATTTCTTCCTTGATCTTGTTTTCAAGTTCTTCGGCAAGTTCAGGATTGTCTCTTAAAACATCCTTCACTGCATCACGTCCCTGACCAAGTTTTGTTTCCTCATAGCTAAACCAGGAACCGCTTTTCTTCACAACTCCCATATCTACGGCAGTGTCAAGGATTTCTCCTACTTTGGAAACTCCTTCACCATACATGATATCGAATTCTGCCTGCTTGAAAGGAGGAGCTACTTTGTTTTTCACGATCTTCACTTTCACGCGGCTTCCGATAGCTTCGTCACCGTTTTTGATCGGTGCACTTGCTTTTCTGATATCCAATCTTACGGAAGCATAGAATTTAAGGGCATTACCACCGGTAGTCGTTTCAGGGTTCCCGAACATTACACCGATCTTTTCTCTCAACTGGTTGATGAAGATCACCGTACATTTTGTTCTTGAAATGGTCGCTGTAAGCTTTCTTAATGCCTGAGACATTAATCTTGCGTGAAGACCCATTTTGGAATCTCCCATTTCACCTTCAATTTCCGCTTTTGGAGTAAGAGCCGCCACCGAGTCAATAACTACGATATCAATAGCTCCTGAACGGATAAGGTTATCGGCAATTTCCAAGGCTTGCTCACCGTTGTCCGGCTGTGAAATGATAAGGTTTTCCAGATCAATTCCCAGCTTTGCAGCGTAAGTTCTGTCAAAAGCGTGCTCCGCATCAATGAATGCTGCAATACCGCCTGCTTTCTGAGCTTCAGCAATAGCGTGAAGGGTTAATGTTGTTTTACCTGAAGATTCGGGACCGTATATTTCAATGATTCTTCCTCTTGGGTAACCGCCAACGCCTAATGCGATGTCCAGTCCTAAAGATCCTGAAGGAATTACCTCTATGGTATTATCTACGGCATCATCTCCCAACGTCATTACAGTTCCTTTTCCGTATGTTTTATCTAGCTTGTCAAGCACTAAAGCCAGTGCTTTTTTCTTATCATCAATATTACTCATCTCTATTAAAATAATTTCTCAAAAATACATAATTTTAACATCAAAAGCTAATATTATTTGGTTTGAAAACGTGTTTTTAGAGTTAAAAAATGATAAATTTTTATAGCGGATATGATTCATTATAAAAGCAATGTATAATCTTATGATTCAACGCATAAAAAACACATTTTTATGCTTTTATAAGAATATTTTATAGGGTTTTTCTAATGGAAATTTGAATCTTTTGTAATCCTCAAATAATCTTCAAGGACTTTCATCTGGTCTTTATTTCCTTTTTTATTCTGGCTTCCCGGCTTACCAGTTTGTCATATATTTTATTGATCAGAATCTTTGTTTTGGGAAACAGATTTTTGGCAGGAACCTCAGGGATCTCAAGTCTTTTGCAAACTTCATCGTCCAGAAGAAACCAGGTACAACAAATATGAAGATATCTCAGATTTTTCCTTTCAAATTTGAATTTTAAAATAGGGTTTTCCAGAGATTCATTCAGCAGGGAATGGGCCAGGAGGATAGAATCCTTATCTGAATGTGGCTGCACGGAAGTCCAGAGGTAGAAATACTCCGTTGCCTGCTTTTTATTGTCCGGGAGAAGCTGTTCAGGGATCCCCAGCAAATAGCCTACGTATTTCCAAAGATGGAAAATACCTTCCTCTTCCTCATCAGAAAAAGTATTTCCCAATTTTTGAAGACTGTGAAGAAAAACAAGGCTGAAACCAATGTAAGTGGCCATCATATCCCATGAATTGATGGGTTCGCCCCAGTTTTCCGTATCCCATTCTTTGTAATATTTCTTTATGGAAAGCCTTGCGTAAGAGTGGATCAGGCGGGTTTTGATGGCAAATTCATAACCTTTTGCATGCAGTTCCAAGGCATCGTAACGTGTGGCATTGACCCAAAAATCCAGTGTTTCCGAAAGTCGTTTTACGGCACCTTTTTTCAATGCTTCTGTTGCGACAAGCGGTTTATTCAGATAAGCATAATCGTAGCCGCCCATCAGGCAGTAATCCCTTAAAGAGATCAGCGAATCCAGATTACTCCGCATACAAAGTTCTGCACCGCTTTTTAAAAGGTTATAATCAAGCCATCCGGGAATTTTCTGGGTTTGGGTGAAGAGTTTTTTTACACTTTCAGGAACTTGGTCTGCATCGGAAACACCATTTCGGATGTAGCCTTCAATTTCCCTGGAAGCTTCGTGAAATTTTTTAGCCAGATAAACATCTTTTACTACCTGATCACCCATTTCATCTATATGATAAAAATAGGGTGAAAACTGATCAAAGTCTTTAAAACTTACTTCAGCGCCGGAAAAATCGATAAGCTGCTTTCCGTTGCCTTTTTCCCAGAAATTTTTGAAGTGGGGAAATCTTTAAATCTCGGTTGTGTAATTGGTCTTTCCATTCCGTATAAAAATACAAGTTTTGAACCGAAATGATCTGGTGAGATTTATCAGTGCTTTGGCTGGATTTTATTTAATATGAAATTTTAGATAAGTCCTTTTTCAAATGCCTTTTTAACGAGTTCTTTACTGTTCCTTGAATTTGTTTTCCGCAGAATATTTTTCCTGTGTGTCCGTATTGTATGTTCAGACAGGATAAGTGCCTGGGCTATTTCCGGTCCGGAATATCCTTTTGCAATAAGGGACAGGATTTCCATTTCCCTTTTCGTTAAATGTTCTGAAAAATTTTCCGGCTTCGAAAAACAATCCAGTTTTACCTGGTGGAAATCATTTCTCGGACCTATTCCTGAAACCAGCACGGTATACGGGTTTTCTTTCGTGATATGGTGGATATTGGTATGAATATTTATAGACTGTATGGGAATTCCGGTTTCGTCTTCCATTGTAATAATAGACTGATGATGAAACAGCTCATAATTTCCTTCCGCTGTTCTCATTCTGAAACAATAGCTGCCTTTAATGTAAAGCTGGCTTTTCAGGGCAATCTCTGTTATTTTGTTGACAAGAACCTGTTCAGCTTTTATCACAAATTCAATATCATCAGGGTGGGTAAGATCGATAACTTCCTTTAAGTTTTCAGGATAAGTGGACAGACCGTGAAGCTTAAGAATGTTTTCGTGATGGTGCGAAAGGGTACTGTTGGTAAGATTCAGGGCATAGTAATAAAATTCACCTATGGCAAACATTTCACCAATGAGGCGCTCAATGGGTGGTTTATCCAGGATTTTTCTGTCTCTTCTGATCCCCGGATAAGTATTCCAGATTTCAATGAGAGGATGTTTTTGTTCTGAGTTCCCCATGATAATTAGTTTTAGCTAAAATAAACCAAAATACTTACAAAATACCACAAAAGGGGGATTTTTTTACTTTGATAAAATTCTAAACTTTGTAGGAACTAATAACCAGGGAAACTCAATTTATTCTATCCGTTTTTGATTAATGATTTATTTTTTTCTATAGGTATATAATTAGAAAGAAATATTCGTCATAAAATAAATGCCGGGCCGTCTGTACGGACGATCTTAATTATTGAAAGTTATTAAATGATGTTATAAAACAGTTTACCCTTTTCTTTTTTAGTTGTTTGAAAATGATAAACTAATAAGCCTCTCGTTGCTGTAGAGGCTTTTTCTTTTGTATCCTGTCATTCTTTTTCACCTTCTTCTTCCGGGCTTCAAAATCACCCGAACGGGTACTTTACTTGTCTTCATGAAATTTGAAACTTTGTGGAAAACTAATAGCCATGAAAACAAAAATTGTATTACTTCTATTCTTCTCTTTGGTTTTATGTTCAAAGATGCCCGCACAGTACTCGTTAACAAATATGAATGAGGTGGTTAATAAAAATGATAGTATTCACAAAAATAGCGATGATTTTTATCCACAAATCTTATTCAAAGAAGAGAAAGAAAAGATAACAAATGCTGCGAAAAAAGGAATAACAAGCTTATCAGCAAAAGACTTGGATATAATAGTCAAAGAAATTGAACTTGCAAAAGATTTTCGAAATGTTAAAAACATTATAAGCAAATCTGGCCTTACTGACGATGAAAAGACTAACTTGACAGCTTCTGTTACGCATTTTGAACTTGTAGCGGGATTGAAAAGAGGAGCAAAAGGTGACAGACCTGTAAGAGTCTTATTTCCTGCTGGTTTTAATAAATGGGGAAGTCGTCTGTCGACTGTTTTTTTTGAAGGAAGCCCTGAATATACCCAGTTTTTTCAAAATAACAACGTGGTGTATAATCCCAATCTGAGAAACCTTTCTTTCAATTCGGAAGTGGTCAATGATTATCTCGGACCTTTAAGAATAGGGATTGGTTTCCAGTTTAACAGTACAGTGAAAGATAATGATAGTATTGCAACAACTGAAGTTAAAAAAATCAATTAGTTTCTTCACTTCAGAATGGAGGTGGAAATTTGTTTGTTAACCTTAAATATCCGGTTATTGCTATTGGAGAAGATGGGGGTGATTTTGGTTTGAAATCATATATCTATCATAATACCGGTGTGGAGCTCACTAAAATGAATCAGTCTGATAATGATTTTATTATGACCAATAATACAGGAATTGCAGTTGGAGCATTTGCTATTGGACATAAGAAACAGATATCTGCTTTTTTAGAGGCTAAAGGCTCCATTATATATGGGAACTCTAAATTTAACAATATTCTATCTGTTGATCAGGATTTTAGAAAAGTTCTTCCACTTGTCAATCTCGGAGTAGGAATAAGTTTTCTGGAAATGTATACCATTAAAGCAGAATTCTATCCGGCAGGAAGTTACATTAAGAGAAACTTTCCGACTACAATATCTTTTACCATTGTACCTAAAACTAAATAATTATTTAACCTTTAAAATATAAACCATGTTACCTACAAATGCAATCCAATTTATTATGCACGCACCACAGTTTATTGCCCACATGCAAAGTAACGGGCTTGATCCAAATATTTGTCATGAGATAAATATCAGACTCATAAATGATGAAGTTAATCAAGTTTCATATTTCGATGTCTATTTTGACTATGGAAGGCTTGGGCAAAGTACCAAAGATGTTGTTGCTACCGTAAAAATAATTGACATTAATAGATTTCAACTAGTCAATATAAAATTTAGATCATAAAGCATTTTTACACTATGAAATCTATATTTAAACAAAAAAACCTTCCCATCGGGAAGGTTTTTATTATTCATTGCTTATCGCTTATTACTCATTATAAAGAAGCAGCGTGTACAAGCATATCTACCAACTTGTTAGAGTAACCCATTTCATTGTCATACCAAGAAACAAGTTTTACAAAGTTTGGAGAAAGCATGATACCGGCATCTTTATCGAAGATAGAAGTTCTCTTATCTCCTACGAAATCCTGAGAAACCACAGCATCTTCAGTGTATCCTAAGATTCCTTTCAATTCACCTTCAGAAGCAGCTTTGATTACTGAACAGATTTCTTCATAAGAAGCAGCCTTTTCAATTCTCACTGTTAAATCTACTACAGAAACGTCAACTGTTGGTACTCTGAAAGACATACCTGTTAGTTTTCCGTTTAGTGAAGGGATTACTTTTCCTACTGCTTTAGCAGCACCTGTAGAAGAAGGGATAATGTTGTTTAGAGCAGCTCTTCCTCCTCTCCAGTCTTTCA
Source organism: Chryseobacterium sp. GTID13 (assembly GCF_056172655.1). Taxonomy (NCBI): domain Bacteria; kingdom Pseudomonadati; phylum Bacteroidota; class Flavobacteriia; order Flavobacteriales; family Weeksellaceae; genus Chryseobacterium; species Chryseobacterium sp. GTID13. Next base: position 254,008 of record NZ_JAOCMB010000006.1, on the reverse strand, counting down.
TTGAAGGACCATCTACGGTTTTCTGAGTTGCCGTTGTAGCGTGTACAGTTGTCATAAGACCTTCAACGATTCCGAAGTTATCGTGGATTACTTTAGCTAAAGGAGCTAAACAGTTGGTTGTACAAGAAGCGTTTGATAAAATTTTGATGTCATCAGTAAGCTCTTTGTGGTTCACACCCATTACGAACATTGGAGTATCGTCTTTAGATGGAGCAGAAAGGATTACTTTTTTAGCACCGGCATTTAAGTGAGCGGAAGCACTTTCTTTATCAAGGAATAAACCTGTAGATTCTACCACATAATCAGCACCTACTTCGTTCCATTTCAGGTTGTTCGGGTCTCTTTCAGCAGTTACTCTGATTCTTTTTCCGTTTACTACAAGATCGTTTCCTTCTACAGAAACTTCTCCAGGGAAAATACCGTGTACAGAATCATATTTTAACATGTAAGCCATGTATTCTGCGTTGATTAGGTCATTGATTCCTACTACTTCAATGTTATCTCTTTCAGTCATTGCTCTGAAAACAAGACGTCCAATTCTACCAAAACCGTTGATACCTACTTTGATTGTTGACATAATAGTTTGTTTTAGATTTATAAAAATAATTTAGATTGCTAAAATTTCTGAAATCAGTAAAAGATCTTTATTGATTTCATTATGTTTTTTAATGGCTTCTTCGATTGGTGTGTATACCAGATCGTTGGAACGCATTCCAGCCATTACATTTGTTTTTCCTTCCATTAATCCTACTACGGCGCCGTAACCCAGTCTGCTTGCCAGAACCCGGTCTGCACAGCTTGGAGAACCTCCTCTCTGGATGTGTCCCAAGATGGTTACACGGATATCATAGTCAGGGAATTCTTCTTTTGTCTGGTTGGCCAGATCATAGATGCTTCCAAGTTTTTCACCTTCAGCTACAACTACGATGCTTGATGCTTTTCCGGTCTTTTCAGCCTTTCTGAAATTGGCAAAAAGATCTTGCATACTGTCTTTTTCTCAGGAATCAAAATATCCAGAGCACCTGTTGCCAGTCCGCTGTTTAAAGCGATGAAACCTGCATCACGGCCCATTACCTCCACAAAGAAAACCCTGTTGTGGGAAGTTGCCGTATCACGAACTTTGTCGATAGCTTCCATAGCCGTATTCAAAGCTGTGTCATAACCGATGGTATTATCTGTTCCGAAAATATCATTGTCGATAGTTCCCGGTACACCGATCACTCTGATCCCGAATTCTTCATTGAAAATCTTTGCTCCCGTGAACGTTCCGTCTCCTCCGATGCATACCAAAGCATCCACACCGTGTTTTATACAGTTGTCGTAAGCCTTTTGGCGGCCTTCTTTGGTTCTGAATTCAGTAGATCTGGCAGACTTTAGAATAGTTCCACCCTGGTTGATTATATTTTTTACGGAACGGGGACCCATTTTCAGGAATTCATCATGGATAAGGCCGTTATAGCCTTCCCTTACTCCGTAGCATTCGATATTATAGTAATTGGCGGTTCTTACTACCGCTCTTAATGCCGCATTCATACCCGGAGAGTCACCTCCTGAAGTAAGAACTGCAATTTTTTTTACAGCACTCTCTTTCATCTAGTAAAAAATTTCGAACACAAATTTACAAAAACAAGTTCAGATAATGGCAGTAAGTTGATAAGAGTTTTGAATATAAATAATTAAAAGCTTCTGAAATTTGAAGGTTTAAAAAAATAGCTTGCTTTTTTGTCTTGCAAAAATTTATATAAGAGGGTTTTCATGACGAAATTAATTTTCATGAAAATGATTAGAAAGAGCAGAATAAGCAGGCCAGATGCCCAAAATGAGAATAAGCAACACAGACTGGTTATCAATATTTCTGCAATGAATATTAGTAGAAAATATTAAACTTCTTTATCTGCAGAAATTAAAAGCTTTCCCCAATCATTTAGCTCCCAAAGGACCTCAACCAGTTTTTCCCCAAGTTCAGTCAGTGTATATTCCACTCTGGGAGGAAGTTCATTAAACGATTGTTTAACCAAAATGCCATCTTTCACCATTTCATTAAGCTGCTGATTCAAAACCCTGCGGTCTACTTTTGCAATACCCCGGAGAAATTCGCTGGGACGTTTCTTCCCTTCATTGATCTGCCATACAATCGGAATTTTCCATTTTCCACTAATGGTATTAACAGCAACTTCCAGCGGGCATATCTTATTTTCTACAGCGTTTTCCTCTATTTTCATAAAATTGACTTTTTAGTCCCTATGGGTGAAAAATATGCGGTATTGCTTATTTTAGTTCACTTTCGGACTTTTGTAAAGTTAATCATTAATAATGGTATGATCGAAAAACGAAAAGGAGCCCGCTCCATCAAAGATATCCCCGAATCTATTCTCACGCAATTAAACAGAGGAGAAATCGAAAGCGTAAATCTTACGGAATGGCTGGCCGTTGACCAGAAACTGCTGTTTGAAAATTTTCTTTTGCAGCACAACAGAAAAGAATATATAAAACCCATATTGAAAGCAGTAGATCGCTTGAAAAAACAAACGGTCAATACCCTTAATGAAGCGATAGGTGTTGGAATCTTAAATGAATCTTTAAAAAATGGGGATGAAGATTTCTTATCTGTTGTTTCGGTACATACATCTGATCTTGTAAGATGCTGGGGAACTTATATGGTGGGGAGAAATGAAGCTTTAACCATCAGTGAAAAACTGGAGAAAATACAGGCATTCGCCTCCGACAGTCATTTTGGAGTAAGGGAAATTTGCTGGATGGCAGTAAGACCCGGAATTGCTGAGAATCTTGAAAAAAGCCTTACCATATTATCAGGCTGGACGGGTCACGAAAACGAATATATCAGGCGTTTTGCCAGTGAATCAACAAGGCCCCGCGGTGTCTGGTGTGCCCATATTGAAAAACTTAAGAAAAATCCGGGACTGGGACTTGTCATTTTAGAGTCAATGAAATCCGATCCTTCCCGGTATGTACAGGATAGTGTAGGAAACTGGCTGAATGACGCCAGCAAATCACAACCGGAATTCGTAATAGAAATTTGTGATGAATGGCTCCGAGAAAGCCCGATAAAAGAGACAAAATATATTGTTAAGAAAGCATTGAGAACAATTCAAAAGAATAAATAAAGAATAAAAATAAAGAGTAAAGAATAAAATTATAATATTTAACCAGTAAAAATCTGCTCAATCCACCAAATCTGCGAGAGAAAAATCCTCACCTCAAATCACCATTTCTCCGTCAGATACTTCCAATATCTCTTCGGAACATGCTGAACGTGGAGTTTCAGATTCTTCCTTTCCACAATATTGGTCTTCGTAAAATATCTTTGCCACAGCGTTTGATAATTCTGTTCCTCGTCATGAAACTTCTGCTGATACCTGTGAAGATCCAGCTTTTCTTCAGGATAAAAAAACTCACAATTTTCCAGATCATATAGAATTCCATAATTTCTCCGCAGATCATAAATCATCCACTTCTGGTCCTGATAGCGGTCTTTAAAATGTTTCCGGATCAGGGGAAGAACATCAAAATCAGGATCTATTTTGGCAAAGAAAACGCCATCCTGCATTTTTTCGAACCTTACAAAAGCAGTCATCCGGTGTCTTTCCCTGCTTACGGATTTGCAGATTTTGGAAATTTTTAAAATATCAGGGTCTGCATAATTCTGCAGGATATTTTTGTCAGGATGCTGTACAGACTGTCTTATAGCAGATAAAATAAGCTGTTCCAGTTCAGGCTCTTCGGATAAATAAACCTTTAATAACTCGTGAATCCCCGATTTTTCAATATTTTTTCCAATTTGTTTAAAACCCGCTCAGCTTTATCACTTTGGGTAATCACCTCATGAATTTCCGCAAAAATATTTTCCTGGTGAAATCTCCCTTTACTCACAATTTCCACATCTTTATAACGGTATTCGAAAACTTCAAATACTGCAGTTAAAAGGCCGTCAAAACTTCCGTCGTAGAGAAGGGTAGTCATAGTAATGTGTTGATATGTTGATGTGATAATGTGATGATTTGATGATTTGGTGATTTGGTGTAGCAGTTAAGCGGATCACTTCCGGTTCTTAATCTTAATCTCTTAATCTCTCAATTTTTTTAATTTTTTAATTATCTAAAACAAGCTCAATTGCTGTGAAAATTGGTTGTGAAATTTAGAAGAGCTTCCGCCTACAAGCAAATTTCTGAAGTTTTTATCCGTCAGATATTTCAGGTAAGCATTTCCTGCATTAAAATCGATGAAATATCTCGCACGATTGACGGCAGCTCCCAGTTTTTTCAGATGATCCATATTTAAAATCTGAAAACGGCGTGCCTGAACGATTTTCTGTGCTGTTTTTACCCCAATTCCCGGAATCCTTAAAATCATCTGGTAATCCGCAGTCTGCAGATTAACGGGAAATTGATGTAAATGCCTTAATGCCCAGCTCAGTTTCGGATCAACTTCAAGATCCAGATAGGGCATATCCGGGTCTAAAATTTCTTCAGCCTTAAATCCATAAAACCTCATCAGCCAGTCGGACTGGTAGAGCCTGTTTTCACGAAGCATGGGAACCGCTGTTGTCAGGGAAGGTAATCTCTTATCCTCCAGTACCGGAACGTAACCGGAATAGTACACTCTTTTCAGACTGAAATTTTTATAAAAATGATCGGCCACTTTGATGATCTGCAAGTCATTTTCATTGGTCGCACCCACAATCATCTGGGTAGACTGTCCTGCAGGAGCAAATTTTGGCACTTTCCTGAAAATCTTCTTTTCATCCTTATATTGGGCTATCCCATTCTGGATATACTTCATAGGGCTGAGCATATCCTGCCTGTTTTTTTCAGGAGCCAGTAGTTTCAGTCCGCTTTCTGTAGGAATTTCAAGATTGATCGATAGCCTGTCTGCATACAAAGCGGCTTCCTGCATCAGCTCATCACTGGCTCCCGGAATAGATTTTAAATGAATATAGCCGTTAAAATTTTCTTCCAGACGTAGCTTTTTTGCAACTCTTACAAGGCGTTCCATCGTGGTATCAGCATTCTTAAAAATTCCGGAGCTTAAAAACAATCCTTCAATATAATTCCTGCGGTAAAAATTAATGGTAAGATCTACAACTTCTTCCACTGTAAACCCGGCTCTTTTAATATCATTGGAACTTCTGGATACACAATAAGCGCAATCATAAATACAATGATTGGTCAATAAAATTTTGAGAAGAGAAACACATCGCCCGTCTTCCGTATAGGTATGGCAGATCCCGCTTACGGAACTGTCTCCTAAAGCGCCTTTCTTATTTTTTCTTGTTCCTCCGCTTGACGAGCAGGAAACATCGTATTTCGCTGCATCAGCAAGGATTTCAAGCTTTTCTTTCAGGCGTTCAAAATTCATATTTCAGCAGGATGTTATAATTTGTATCAAAATAATATCCAAAATTAGTTCCAAAATTGATAAATATCAATTTTTTTCTATAGAAGTTATCCACAACGGAGACTTACAAAAATTACTATCTTTACACATATTAAATTTATACTATGAATCATAAACCGGTAGAGGGTTTCTCTAAACTTACAAAACAGGGAAAAATCGATTGGCTTGTCAGCGAGTATCTTGAAGGAAACGAAGAATATCAAAATATATTAAAACAATACTGGAACGAGAATACTGAGCTTCAGAAACTCCATGAAGAGTTTTCAGAAAATACCATTTCCAATTTCTATATGCCTTACGGAATTGCTCCGAATTTCTTAATTGACGGAAAATTATTTGCCCTTCCTATGGCTGTTGAGGAAAGTTCAGTAGTCGCTGCAGCTTCAAAGGCTGCTAAATTCTGGATCGATAAAGGCGGTTTCAAAACGACTATCATCAACAATGAAAAACTAGGGCACACGCACTTTATATTCAATGTAGAGCCTCATAAACTTCTGCATTTTTTTAATTTTAAATTGAAGAAAAGATTATTTGAGGCCACAGAAGATATTACCGCCAACATGAGAAAACGAGGCGGTGGAATTTTAGATATCAAATTGGTAGACAAAACCTCTGAAATGCCCAATTATTACCAGCTTAAAGCAAGCTTTGACACAGTAGATTCCATGGGCGCGAATTTTATCAATTCATGTCTTGAGCAGTTCGGGAAAACAATGAAGCAGGAGATTGCAACAAGTGAAGATTTCACCCAGGAGGAAAAGAATACGCTTCAGATCGTGATGAATATTCTTTCCAATTTTACACCCGACTGTATTGTAAGAGCTGAGGTTTCCTGTAAAATTGAAGACCTGAAAGATGACAGCGGTATCTCCAATGAAGAATTTGCCGCCAAATTCAAACAGGCGGTTACCATTGCAGAAATTGAACCTTTCCGTGCTACAACTCACAATAAAGGGGTGATGAATGGGGTAGATGCTGTAGTAATTGCCACAGGAAATGACTTCAGGGCAACGGAAGCATGTGCGCATGCCTATGCCGCAAGAGACGGACAGTACAGATCCCTGACACACTGTACAACGGATAACGGGATTTTCAGATTCTGGATCGATCTTCCGATTTCTGTAGGAGTAGTAGGCGGACTTACCAACCTGCATCCATTGGTAAAATTCTCACTGGCACTGCTTGGAAAGCCTTCTGCGCAGGAACTGATGAGCATTCTGGCGGTTTCCGGACTGGCCCAGAATTTTGGAGCTCTCCGTTCTTTGGTAACTACCGGTATCCAGAAAGGACATATGAAAATGCACTTACTGAATATTTTGAACCAAATGGGTGCTACGGAGGAAGAAAAGCAGCATTTTGTGACTTATTTTAAAGATAAAACGGTAAGCCATCACGAAGTGATCAATGAATTTAACAGATTAAGAGCTCAGTAATGCTGCAGATTATCTTGCCCATCATATTCATCCTGTTCGGAATCTTTTTGAAGAAGACAACATCGCCGGGCTTCAGAAATTCCAAAAAGCTTTCCAATGTCTTTATTATATTGGGAATATCAACCCTGGTGGCGAAAATGATATTAATCTACATCCATTCCAGATAATGAAAAGGTGTACAGTATTTTTCCTATTGCTTTCATGCTTAAGTTTTTCACAACAGAAGAATGTAAAGATCAGTGATCTGAAGCCGAAATCAGAAAATACTGTTTTCCCGGTGGTTTCTTATCCGCAAAACCCTTTGGTGGAGCAGAAGATCAATACTTTTCTGCAGTTCAGTGAACTTGAATATATTCCGGATTCCGGCGGGAACCCTTTTAAAAGGCTTCTACTGCTACAAATTCCTATACCAATTACGTATATTTTTACGGTTGGAAAAAATTAGAAACACCTCAGAATATTCTGAGCATCAACATAGAAGGTGAAGCTTCCGGAGCCTATCCTGAAGAATTCTCAGACTGGAAGAATTTTGATCTGAGGACAGGAAATTATATTAATGCTGAAGATCTGTTTCAAGCAAGCAGTGCCAAAACAGTGAATGGTTTAATTCAAAAAGGAATCAAAAAAGAGTTAATGATTTTCTTATTGAATTAAAATCTCAAAAAAATACTTCGGAAGAAGTTCAGGAGCAAATTGGTATGTATGAAGCTTGTTTCATGGATTATACATTGAAAGACGTTAAACTTTTTTCGGAAAGGATAAACTTACTTTTATAGCGGGCAGATGCTCCAACCACGCAATGCGGGCGCTGGATGATCTGGGAAGCCACGAACTTGAATTTACTTATAAAGAGCTTGAAAAATATTGGAGCCCTTATGCAAAAAACCTGATTTCCGGATCTGAAAAAGTCGATAGAACAAGTCCTGCCAATAAATTATTCAAAGGAAAGATTGACGGAAAATATCCTGTCACGGTTTTGTTTAATGAAATCAATGAGGATGGTTCGTTTTCGGCTACCTATTGGTATGATAAAAATAAGCAGCCAATCAATTGGAGAGGAGAATTTGTCCATGATCATTTTTCTATCACAGAAGATGATTATCATAGTGAAGAACTTAAGCAATGGATACCAATAGCCTTAATCGAAGCTGATTTGAAAGGAAATAAAATCACCGGAACCTGGCAGGATTACAAAACAAAGAAATATTTAAATCTAGAATTAGAAGAATTATAAAAATGAAAACAATTACTTTAATTTTCGGTGCCGTTTACGGAATGTTGTCAGTGATTCTGGGGGCTTTCGGAGCACATGCTTTAAAAAAATACTGTCTGTGGAAAGATTGGAAAGCTTTGAAACCGGCGTAAGATATCAGATGTATGCCGCATTCTTTTTACTGATCATCGGATATATTTTAAAATTTGAAACGCCATCTGAAAAATGGACTTCGATTCTGATGATTGCAGGAACGTTTTTATTTTCAGTAAGTATTTATTTCTTAAGCCTGCAGGATTATTTAGGAGTCAATCTGAAATTTCTGGGCCCGATCACTCCGCTTGGAGGTCTTTTTATGATCCTGAGCTGGGGAATGCTGATCCTTTATTTTGCTAAAAACAGAATTTAAGATTTTTATATTCAGCACTCTGAACTGTCAGTAAGATGAGGTCATGCTGAACAAAGCTTAGCGTCCTTATGTAAAGTGAATTATAATGAAAACCAATAGGAGACGACGATTAATAAGAACATTGAATCCGAAGAATAGAGCAAATTTCGGAAACATGTTAAAAATCAAGTTCACCGCACTTTAATTTTTAAGTCAATAAACTTGAACTTCCATGTCTTTTTAGTAAATTTGTCAACCTTTAAATTTTAAAATAAAATAATAAAAATAATATGAATCTTCACGAGTATCAATCAAAAGAGATTTTATCAAAGTACGGAGTAGCTATCCAACGCGGTTTCGTTGCAAACAACGTAGATGAAGCTGTAGCAGCTGCTGAGAAACTGACCGCTGAAACCGGAGCTCAGGCTTGGGTGGTAAAAGCACAGATTCACGCAGGTGGACGTGGTAAAGGTGGTGGTGTAAAGTTCTCTCCAAATATGGATAAGCTTAAAGAAAACGCTCAGAACATCATCGGAATGCAGTTGGTAACTCCACAAACTTCTGCTGAAGGTAAAAAAGTAAACTCTGTTTTGATTGCAGAAGACGTTTATTATCCGGGAGAATCTGAAACTAAAGAATTTTATGTTTCTATTCTTTTAGATAGAGCTGAAGGTAAAAATACGATCGTATATTCTACTGAAGGAGGGATGGATATTGAGCACGTTGCAGAAGTAACACCTCATTTGATCCACAAGGAAATCATTGATCCTGCTTTAGGTCTTCAGGGATTCCAGGCTAGAAAAATTGCTTTCAACCTTGGTCTTGAAGGAAATGCATTCAAAGAATTTGTGAAATTCATTTCATCTCTTTATAATGCTTATACCGGAATTGATGCTTCTCTTTTCGAGATCAACCCTGTATTAAAAACTTCAGATAACAAAATTATTGCTGTAGATGCTAAAGTAACTCTTGATGACAACTCATTGTTCCGTCACAAAGACTTAGCTGAACTAAGAGATACAAGAGAAGAAGATCCAATGGACGTTGAAGCCGGTGAAGCTGGTCTTAACTTCGTGAAACTTGATGGTAACGTTGCCTGTATGGTAAACGGTGCCGGTCTTGCAATGGCAACTATGGATATCATCAAATTATCAGGTGGTAACCCTGCCAACTTCCTTGACGTAGGTGGTACTGCTGATGCTCAGAGAGTTCAGACAGCTTTCGGAATCATCCTTAGAGATCCTAACGTAAAAGCAATTCTGATCAACATCTTCGGAGGTATCGTAAGATGTGACAGAGTAGCTCAAGGTGTTGTAGATGCTTACAGAGCTATGGGAAGCCTTCCGGTTCCATTGATCGTAAGATTACAGGGAACTAACGCTGTAGAAGCAAAACAATTAATTGATGATTCAGGTCTTCCTGTACATTCAGCAATTACTTTGGAAGAAGCAGCAAACAAAGTAAAAGAAGTTTTATCATAAGCTGAACTTTTAAATAATAAAAAAAACCGTTTCAATATTTGAAACGGTTTTTTTATATTTCAAAACTAAAAATAATCTGATGAAAAATGTATACATTCCCAATCCATGTTCCGAAAACTGGGAAACAATGTCTCCTCAGGAAAAAGGAAGATTCTGTTCTGTCTGCAACAAATGTGTCATTGATTTTACGGAAAAACAAACTAAAGAGATCGAACATATTATCAAGGAAAAGCAGAATGAAGAAATTTGTGGCAGGTTTCTTAATCATCAGCTAAATATTGCATATGAAAAGCACTCATTACCAGATGACAGATTCTTCCAATACATTCCAGTGGCATTCAGAAATAATAAAATAGTTTTGGCGATGATGTCTGTAATCTTATTTTTAATAGGCTGTTCCAAGCCAAAAGAAACTTGTACAGCAACCACTGGTTTTGTCGTAATAGAAGAAGACAGTATTCCGGCTAACAATAATTATGCGATGGGAAAACCATTGATTCAAAATGACTCTGTCACAATGCATAAGAAGGACAGCCTGAAATTAAAACATAAAAAATAATTTAGAACATAAAAAAACCGCTAATGAAAGCGGCTTATATTTTAATGTTCCTGATTTTCGACAGGTAAAGATTCTCCATTTGTAATGCTGATACTTGTAGGAGTTACCAGTTGTATATTATCTGCATCCAGACGTTGCTTGATTTTCAGATAGGCCTCACTTTTCACCTGAACCATATTGGCTCCTACTTTCATCCAGAATTTAGCCTGAAGGTTAAAGTTGCCCTGCTTTAAGTCGGTGAAGATAACTTCCGAAGTATCCAGTTTATCTACATTTTCTAGACTTTTAATAACATCCAGCATTCCTTTTTGCGCTTTGGTGATATCTTCGTCCGCCGGGATCTCAAAATTTAAAATAATCCTTCTCTGTGGCGATGCGGTAATATTGTAAAACGGAGCATTGAAAATAACCTGATTAGGAATATAAGCTTTCTTGCCGTCATCTGTAATAATCTTGGTCGTTAAAAAACCGATTTCCTGAACTGTTCCGGAGTGAGTTCCTATGGTGATATAATCGCCCACTTTAAAAGCTTTATCAATTCCGATGAGCATTCCTGAAAAAATACTGGATACCAGATCTTTTAAGGCAACCCCTGCGATAACCCCTGCTACCCCTAAACTTCCGATAAACTTCCAAAGAAAACTACTGAAGCCCATAATTTCAAGCGCAATGAAGGTTCCCATCAGCATGATCAGGAATCGGAATACGCTTATTAAAGTAACCAGAGAGCTCTCTTTCTGGCTTTTAGGGAAAAATTTATGAAATAATTTTACGGCGCCTAAACTTAAGTACTTACTGGTAATAAGGAAAAAAGAAAAGACTAAAATTCCGACGATAAGTTTCGGTGTAAGCTCGGCAAACCTCATATACCAGCTTTCCAAAACCCTGTAAATGACATCTACGTAGCTGTATCCATTGTTCTGCATGAAAAAAAATTTATTAAAGATATGTAAATTTTCAACAAAAATTTTGCCAGTTTCAAAAAGTCTACTAAATTTGTAGACTAACAAAGCAGAATATTATGTCAATCAAACTCGGAGATACAGCACCGGACTTTCAGGCAGAAACGTCTTTAGGTGATATTAAGTTTCATGAATTTTTAGGTGATTCCTGGGGGATTTTGTTTTCCCATCCTGCAGATTATACCCCTGTATGTACTACGGAGCTGGGATATACCTCGAAATTGAAGTCAGAATTTGATAAAAGAGGAACAAAAGTAATTGCTTTAAGTGTGGATGGAGTAGAAGACCATCAGAACTGGATTAAAGATATTAATGAAACCCAGAAGACGGATGTACAGTTTCCTATTATTGCAGATAAAGACAGACGGATTTCAGAGTTGTACGACTTTATTCATCCGAATGCTTCAGCTACAGCCACCGTACGTTCATTATTGATCATTGATCCGGAGAAAAAGGTAAGATTAATCATTACTTATCCGGCTTCTACAGGAAGAAATTTCAATGAAATTCTGAGAGTTCTGGATTCCCTGCAGCTGGTTGATTCGCACAAAGTGGCTACTCCTGTCAACTGGGAAAATGGTGAGGATGTTATTATACCTCCTGCTATTTCTACCGAAGAAGCGAGAAAAATATTTCCGAAAGGAGTTACTGAAGTAAAGCCCTATCTGAGATATACGCCACAACCTAATACGTGATTTATTTGATTTTTTATAGTTTAGTTTTAATTTGTACGAAAATCGCCCCGAAATATTTTTCGGGGCGATTTCATTTTTTATTTAAGTAAAAGGTAAGTGACTATTTTGCGTCTCTGGCAATATCTTTAGCCTTTGAAGTTGGTAAATAGATACTGAATCCTACATTGAATGTAATGTTAGAATTTAAACCTTCACTACCAAATCCGGCTTGTCCCTGATATTTAACCAATCCTTCTAATCCGATGTTCGGAGTAATGAAGTAAGAATAACCAGGACCTACACCAAAGTCAAGACCTGTTGTAGAATTACCGTTTTCAACAGATGATCCTCCGATACCTACGTTACCTTCAAAGAACCAACGTCCGTGATTCAACAAATTATCTACTCCTTTTTCACCCGGAGAAAGATAATAACGTCCTAATCCTCCTACAGCATAATCAAATCTTGTCGGGCTACCGTTTGTTACTTTGCTGATTCCTAGATTAACATATCCACCAACTGCAACATTATCTTCTATAAAATAAGCTCCTTTAGGCTGAATTGCGATACTGTAACCACCACCGGTATTTAAACCGAAGTTACTTGTTAAAAGGCTACTTCCCACAAGCCAGTTACCTTTTTGAATCTGAGCGTTAGCAGTTGCTGTTAAACCTGTTGCTGCCAATATCCCTGCAAAAATTAGTTTTTTCATAATTTATTATTTTAATAATTAAATGGTACTATTAATTGAGTAGAGAAAAGACAATAAATGTGCCAGACTTCTTAATTTTAGATAAAAATTCAGAAAAACTGTTAATTTTAGCATGATTGAAATGTGAATTATTTTGCCTTTTTTTTGCTAATACTGCAATTTAGATAAACAAAAGAATCACTGAAATAATAAGGCCTGCAATGGTGAATTTTATTCCGCGTTTGAAAGCTTTTGTTTTAGGATTAAACATCCAGAAACTGGAAATGACAAAGAAAAATAAGGAAATCCCGAAAAAGGTGTTCAGAGGCGATAAAGTTTCTTTCGACTGCGATTTATGAAGTTTCACCATCTTGTCCAGTACAAAAGGAAGTTCTTTTTTGGAATATTTTGCCTTTCCGGTAGAAGCATCATAAGTTCCCTGCTTAAAATGAAGAACGGTACCTTCTGTTTTTTCAACTTCAAGACCTTTAATTTTCAGTTCTTTTCCAAGTTCTTTTTCTGAAAGGTTAACGGCAACTGTTTTATCATATTTTTTCTCTTTCTTAAGAAAATCTGTATCCCTGTAAACAAGCAGAACTCCGCTCAACGCATACACAGCCATTATCCCGGCAAGAAAATATCCCAGATAACGGTGCGTGATTCTCATGAAGCTTCTTGTGTCTTTGATCTTATCCATATTGTATGTTTGTTTTATAATTCAAAAAGCGGAAGCTGCAGCAATGCAGTTTCCACTTTGAATACTGAAATTATATTTAATTCTATAGTTTATACGTTAATGTAAAATAATAGTTTCTTGGTGTGATTGGGTTAACTGAGTAATTTTCATGCACGTTATAGTTCACAACATCAAACAGGTTGCCCACCTTTCCCTGGATAGAGAATTTCTTCCATTCGTAGCCTACGGATACGGTTACTGTTGTATAATCTTTTAATTCAAATATTCTGCTTACTCCGTTTCTGGCAGCTAAGCTATTGCTTCCTGTTTTGGTATCATTCCATCCTGCCAGACGATTGCCTATATAATAAGCTCCAGCCCCAATTTTTAATCCTTTGGCAAATCTTGTAAATTTATAGAATACGGATGCATTGGCAGTAGTAGCCGGCGTTCTCACAATTCTTTGTTTTTCAACATATCCAAAATCGTCGGGAGTGTCCAGGTATACTGAGTTGTTGTAAGAAAATCCTCCTATAATAGATAAGTTTTCAGTTGGGTTTCCGGTAATGTCAAGCTCAATACCACGGCTTCTCATTTTTCCGGCAAAATCTTTTAAAAGCCCGTTTGGATCTATTTGCACCCCTGCGTCATTTAAAGCAACCTGGTAATAATTTTTATATAAGATCTGGTAAATTGTAAGGTTGAATGCTAAAGCATTATTCCAGAGATTTTTCTTTGCTCCGATTTCATATTGATCTATATAGGTAGGCTTAAGTCTTCTGTCTTCTCTGTCGAGACCCACATTGTTTGAAAAGGAATTGGTATAGGTTGCGAATACTGATAAATTGTCATTAGGCATATATACAATACCTGCTTTAGGTGATACTGCCATATCTGATGAGCTTGAAAAAGGAACATCCGGCTGGGTATTATCCTTAAAATTCTCTTTTCTGGTGTTTTTGTTTTCTACATAAGACCATCTTAAACCTGCCAATACTTTGAACTGTTTGGAAATACTGATAAAGTCCTGAGCAAATACCCCAATTCTTTGAGTAGGAATTCTTGTACGTTCAAATTTTGCAACATGTTCTGAAGTTGGCATTGTACCTCCTGCCCATGTAGACGGATCATCCAGATAAACAAGTCCGTTAGGATTTCCATTTGTACCGAATAGGAAAGAACTGCCATAGACAGCTTTCTTTGGATCAGCAATCGTAGGATCATAATAGGTATAGGAATCTGCCAACCCATAATCTGCATCTGCCCCGATTAAAACTTTATGATTTACACTTCCCGTATTGAACTCTCCATTGATGTTGGCCTGCAATGAAGTATAATTTTGCTCATTATAAGTTCTGTTCAAAGGTCTTTTCCATGCCAAACGATTACCTGCATATTCCCATTGCACTCTTTCCGTTGAGAAATAGTCCTTGGTATAGTTCTGATAAGATGCGGTAGCGTTTAAAGACCATTTTTCACTGAACTGGTGGATAAATGTTACATTCGTAGATAACTGTTCTACATTCTGATATTGCCAGTCTGCTCCTAAAAAAGCATTTCTTGACAATAAATTGTTCATAGAATAACTTTTGTCAGCATTTGTAATAGAACCGATCCCGAAATCCGGAGTGAAATTATTCTTAAGGTAGTCTGCCTCCACAATCAACTGTGATTTCGGACTTAAATTGAATAAAAATGAAGGATTAAAGTAATATTTCTCAGACTGAACAACATCTCTGAAGCTTTCGGCATATTCGTAAGCACCGTTTACTCTGAAAGCAATGTTTTTGGATAGAGGACCGTAAATATCAACGGTCGGCTTATAAGAATTCCAGCTTCCGCCGTTCAATCCTATACTTCCCCCAAAATTAAACTTTGGCTTTTTGGTAATCATATTGATAATTCCACCTGCAGCTGTATTTCCGTACAGCATAGCATTGGCTCCTTTCAATACTTCAACTCTTTCCAGCCCGCTTACTTCAGGGAAAACACCACTGTTGATTCTTGCACCGTTTTTGAAGATATTATCGTTTCCTAAAATGAAACCACGTCCTCCGAAACTGTCCTGAGAATTCCCTCTTGATGAAGTAATGTACATTCCATTTACATTCTGAAGTACATCGCTCAGCTGTTTCGCCTGCTGCTGCTCAATAATTTCATGAGTCACAATAGAAATAGCCTGAGGATTTTCCATTACTGTAAGGCTGGACTTTGTGGATAAAGTTCTTGCCTGGTTTGGATTTCCGGTTTTATGAAGGTTAATGTCTTCAATTGTTTGGGTCCTGATAGTATCGGCTTCAATATTTTTCAATTGAGCACTTAAAGACAAGGTACCCAGTAAAAATCCTAAAGTTACAAGCTGTTTATTCATTTTATTTTTATGTAGACTAGTTTTAAATAGCGGCAAAAATAAGAATTTTGAAAAAGATTAATTTAGAATTAATAAAAACAATAAAATGATTTTTATCATATTCTACACATGTGACCAACCTCTGATCAATACCAAAAGCTCTCCGGCTGCAGATTATTGAATATATTTGTTAAAAATTATTCATATGCAATTAGTAAAAGCAGGACTTTGTGCCTTTGGAATGAGCGGTAAAGTATTTCATGCCCCTTTTTTGAAAGAGCATCCCGGATTTTTTATAGCAGCTATAGTAGAAAGAAGTAAAGAAGAATCAAAAGAAAAATATCCGGAAGCTACCATTTACCATTCGGTAGAAGAGATGCTTCAGAATGCAGATATTGAGCTGGTGATCATTAATACTCCTGTGCAGACCCATTATGAATATGCAAAGATGGCACTGGAAGCAGGTAAAAACATCATTGTTGAAAAACCTTTTACAGTCAGTGTTTCAGAAGCCGAAGAGCTGGTTGAGCTTGCAGAACAAAAAGGACTGTTTCTAAGTGTTTACCAAAACAGGAGATTTGACCGTGATTTTCTTCAGGTTCATAAAATATTGAACAATGGAAAATTAGGCGAAATAAAAGAAGCAGAAATCCGTTTCGACAGATTCCGTACCACGCCCAGCGGTAAACAGCATAAAGAAGATCCGCAGCAGACAGGCTCAGGATCTCTTCATGATCTTGGAGCGCACCTTGTGGATCAGGCGGTGCAGTATTTTGGTTATCCTGAGAAGTTGTTTGCTGATGTCTTTTCCATGAAGGGAGAAGAATATGCGAACGATTATTTTGAAATTCTGCTGTACTATAAAAATAACCTGAGAGTAAGGCTGAAATCATCTGTCTTCACCAAAGAAGCGCATTATGCGTATGCCATTCACGGAGAGAAAGGAAGTTTTCTTCAGGAAAGAACTGATAATCAGGAAAACGAACTGGTAGCAGGAGCTATACCGGTTTATGGAACAGAATGGACAGAACCTCTGAAGGGAACAGATGGAATTTTAAATTTTTTAAATGAAAATTCAGAAACCGAAAGAATCCTAACTTCCAGTGAGGCCGGAAACTATATGGATTATTACCAGCAGATCTATGAATATATCGTTTTCGGGTATGCATTGCCATCCCAGGGAAGAGAGGTGGTTCAGAATATGAAGATCATCGACGCATCCCTGGAGAGCTCGAAAGATGGAAAAATAGTGTATTTATAAGGTAAGAGGGTTTGAGAGTGGGAGAGTTTTGGAGTATGAAAAATAAAGCTTTCTATTCTAAAACACTCTAATGCTCTAACGCATTAACGCTACAACACTCAAACCCTTTCACTCATTATATTTCCTGGAGTTCCAGCCATCTCATCTCATATTCCTCCAGCTTTTCAGAAACAGCTTCTAATTCGGCGGAAAGTTTTGCCACTTTTTCATAATCTGTTTCATTATTAAGCTGATCCATGATCTTAGAGCGCTGTAGTTCAAGCTCAGGCATTTCTTTTTCTATGGTTTCCAGTTCCCTTTGTTCTTTAAAGGTCATTTTTCTTTTCTTGGAAGAAGCGGAGGAAGTCTCAGGGGCTGCAATGATTTCTTTAATGGGTTCCGGTTTGGAAGCTGTATTTTTTTCCAGAGCATCTTCGCGGCTTTTCGCTTCTCTGTATTCTGAGAAATTGCCTACAAAATCTTTAATCTTCCCATTTCCTTCAAAAGCAAGGATATGGTCTACAATCCTGTCCATGAAATATCTGTCGTGCGACACAATAATCAGCGAACCCTGAAATTGCTGAAGGAAATTTTCAAGAACAGTCAATGTCGGAAGGTCAAGATCATTCGTAGGTTCGTCAAAGATCAGGAAATTAGGGTTTTGGTAAAGGATATACATCAGGTGCAGCCTTCTTTTCTCACCACCCGACAGTTTTGAAATAGGAGAATACTGCGTCTGGTCGTCAAAAAGGAAGAGCCTTAAAAACTGTGATGCGGAAAGACTTTTTCCATTAGCAAGAGGGTAAAATTCTGCAATTTCCTTGATGAAGTCTATAACTCTTTCATCTTCCTTGTATTTCAGCCCTTTTTGTGAAAAATATCCGAAAGAGATGGTTTCTCCTGTTTCAATCTCTCCTTTGTCAAATTTTTCATAACCCTGGATGATATTGAGTAACGTAGATTTTCCAACCCCGTTTTTTCCGACGATTCCCACTTTTTCTCCACGCTGGAACTGATAGCTGAAGTCTTTCAGTAATACTTTATCTCCGAAGCTTTTATCAATATTCTTCAGCTCAAGGATCTTGTTCCCCAGGCGTTTCATTTCAAAATCCAGTTCGAGTCCCTGTTTGCGGGTATCGGTTTTAGCTACTTTTTCAGTTTCGTAGAAAGCGTCGATCCTGCTTTTTGATTTTGTAGTACGTGCTTTAGGCTGTCTGCGCATCCATTCCAGCTCCTTTCTGTAAAGATTATTCGCCTTGTCTATGGTAGCGCTCATATTATCTTCACGGATCATTTTATTTTCCAGGTACGTAGCATAAGATCCGTTGTGAAGATAAAGGTTCTGATCCTCCATTTCCCAGATAATGTCACAGACACTGTCTAAGAAATAACGGTCGTGGGTTACCAGCAGCAAGGTGATTTTTGCTTTGGTCAGATAATTTTCAAGCCATTCTACCATTTCCACATCAAGGTGGTTGGTAGGTTCATCCATAATGAGAAGGGTATGCTTATGCTCAGCTCTGGTTTCTGTTAAAAGTTTTGCAAGGGCGACACGCTTCACCTGACCTCCGGACAGAGTTCCCATTTTAGCATCAAGATCTGTGATCTTAAGTTGGGAAAGAATCTGCTTCATTTCGTTTTCCAGATCCCAGGCCTTGTGAGCTTCCATATCATTCAGGGCTTTTTCAATAAAGGCATCATCCGTTGAATGAAGGGATTTATGATAGTTTTTAAGCGCAAGGATCGGTTCCGAATCCAAAGTCATCATGAACTCATCAATCGTAAGCTCCGGGTTATAGTCGATCTCCTGATCAAACAGGACCACCTGAATGTCTTTATTAATCACTACAGTACCGCTGTCTGCAATTTCCTTCCCCATCAGTATTTTCAGGAGAGTCGATTTTCCGCTTCCGTTTTTGGCAACAATAGCTATTTTGTCCCCTTCATTGATGTGAAAAGAGATGTCTTTAAACAAAACTTTGATGCCGTAAGATTTAGTAAGATTTTCTGCAGAAACGTAATTCATTGGAATGTAAGAGTTTGATATTGATTTTGAATCGAGCCGCAAAAATACGAAAATGTAACTAGAAAAGTTTTACAGATTTCTACTCTTTATTGATCCCGGATTCGGGCCAAGGTTAGGTTTTAATATTTATTTAATAGGTGGAACCTCAATTTCAGGAAAGACATTTAGTAAATTTGAAAGAGCTAATGCTTAAAATAATATCAAATCATATTAAATAATGAAAAAAGTAATTGTAGATATGGATGGGGTAATGGCGGATGTCTACCATCAGCTTGTACAGTTTGAGAAAAGAGATTCCGGGAAAGAAATTGAGATCAGTGGTCTTGCGGGAATGCCGGAAATTGAAGCATTTCCGAATGGGAAGAAACATGTCAATGAAGTAGGGTTTTTCAGGACACTGCCTGTAATAGAGGGAAGTAAAGTAGCTTTAGAGTATATCAACAGCAAGTATGACTTGTATATAGTTTCTGCAGGAATGGAATTTCCCAACAGTTTAAGGGAAAAGTTCGATTGGCTGGCAGAACATTTTCCTTTTATCAGCTGGGAGCAGATTGTATTGTGTGGAAGTAAGAAAGTGATTCATGGAGATATTATGATCGACGATTATCCGAAAAACCTGGATCATTTTGCAGGGGAAAAATTTATCTTCACCCAGCCTCACAATGAGCTGATAGAAAATGAAACCTACAAAAGAGTGCATTCATGGGAGGAGATTATGAGTATCCTTTAGGTAAAAGTTTTAAATTTTTTTAGAAATATTGTCACGAACAAGTGATGTTTTACAATAAGTTTAACTAAAGCGCTTTAAAATTTAATAAGATATTGGGAGTATTCAAGGGATGAAATGAAGAATTTTGCACCAAACTGATCCCATGAAAAAACTCAATATTTTATTCTCACTTTTTGCTGCATATTCATTGAATGCACAGATGATTTCCGGAACTGTGATTTCCAAAAACGAAAACAAGCCGATTCCTTATGTGAAAATTGGAATAGAAAAAGAAAATGCAGGTACGGTTTCCGATGAAAAAGGAAATTTTACAATTGATCTTTCAGGGTTTAATCCTTTACAGAAGGTCAGAATTGAAGTTCCTGGCTATGAACCTTACTCTGAAACAGTACAGAATCTCAGAAAGCAGGACCGGATGCAAATATTTTTAAATGAAAAAGTTAAAAATATTAAGGAAGTCAATATCAAATTAAAAAAACTGATCGATAAAAACTGGGGAGTGAATACGAAAACAAAAAGTGTTATCTATTCCGTGAATCCCAAGTTCAGAAAAGAAGATTTTCTTGGTGAAACAGCGCTGGAATTTAACGCCAGCAAAAGATCCAAAATTAAAAATATCAACCTTAATATTGCAAGTTACGTCTCCGATAAGCCTGTAGTGATGAGGTACAGTATTTATACAGAAAAAAACGGCTTCCCGGATCAGAATATCCTGGACGAGGAAATAACGGTGGAACTCACACAGGATATGATCAAAGATGGAACTTATACACTGGATGTTAATGATCGTAATATCTGGGTACAGGGAAAATTCTTCATCGGAATTCAGTTTTTAAAAGAATTTGAAGGAGGGATCAGGATCAGTGCAGCTCTTTTCAGAACAGGATTTATTAGAAAATTTTATGGTGACTGGCAGAAAATGACGCTGGCAGCACCGGCAATTAACATCGATGTAAAAGTGGATAAATCAGCAAAAAATATCAAGGATGAATCAGCTGCATCGGGAGACGATCTTGAAGGTCTGGTTTCTGATGTTTCGAAATATAATATGGAATCCGATAATTCTGTTTACGGAAAAAATGATGCTTCAGGGGCTTACCTTCCTTTAAAAGATACACAGTTGTACTACGAAATTTATGGAGAAGGAGAACCACTATTTCTTCTTCATGGAAACTCAGGAAACATCAAGGATTTTTACCAGCAGATCCCGGTTCTGTCTAAGAAATTTAAAGTAATTGCCATAGATACAAGAGGGCAGGGCAGAAGTGTTGACGCCTCCGAAAAATCTTTTACCTATACTCAATTTGCAGATGATGTAAAAGCCCTTGCAGATAAATTGGAACTGAAAAAAATAAATATTGCCGGATGGAGCGACGGCGGAATTACAGGACTTGAATTTGCACTGAAGTATCCGGAAAATTGTAATAAGGTAATTGCAATCGGGGCCAATGCTTTCCCGGAAGGAGTTGATGAAAGGCTTGTTTCCCATATGAAAAACCAGCTCTTAGTACTGGATATAGAAAATAAGCCTGAAAAATTCAACGAAAAAAGATTGGTGGAAATTATGCTGAATGAACCTCACCTCAGCAAAAAAGAACTTAGCAAAATTAAAAGCCCTGTTTTGGTTATTGCCGGAGATCGAGATGTGATCAAGCAGCATCATACAGAGATGATAGCAAAACAGATACCCAATGCCAAACTTAAAATCTACAAAGATGCAACCCATATGATTCCCTTTGAAAATGCTGCTGAACTGAATGAAGATATAGTAGAGTTTTTGGGAAAATGAGAAATCATGGAAGGAAGCTGGGAGAGGGAAGTTGGGCGTTTTTAGATATGAATGACTCACAGAAATTGATCGTCTACAATAACTTCCATCTCCCATCTTCTGGCTTCCATCCTAAACTAATCAAGGGTCAGCCTTTTCAAAGACCAGGAGCTTCCGTTATAAATATCCAGATCCACTTTGGTATTGATTCCGTGAACGATCCCGTTTTCCGTGAACTGCCAGAAATCCCATTGGTCATCAGGAGTGGGAGAGGGCACATCATTATAATTGGCCAGCCATAGAGGATAGCCATCAAATTCCCCTTTCAGGAAATCTTTATAATAATGATAATAAGTGTAGATGATTGGTTTTTCACCATACGTTTCCTCTACGATCCTGCACCATACTTTCAGATCCTCCACAAGTTTTTTATTTGTTTTCCTTTTGGGGATTTTTTCAATATCGAGGATAGGTGGAAGATCACCGCTTTCCAGCTTTACATTAGCCAAAAAATTATTAGCCTGGATTACAGGATCCTCATCAGCCCTGTAAAAATGATAGGCTCCGCGGATCAGATGATGCTTTTGGGCTTTCACCCAGAATTCATCAAAATGTTTGTCTGCATTACGGTTTCCCATCGTAGCACGCATCACCACAAATTCCAAGGGAATGGTCTTATTTCCAATGCTCAGGCTGTCCCATTTTATATCTTCCTTATTCTGATAATGGGAAACATCGAAGCCATAGGTTTTATCCAGATTAGCCGTTAGGATTTTCTGGATTCTGGCCGTTTCCAGCTCAGTGTTGTGCAGCTTTTTATGGTTGAATTTATTAAAGTACAGCGCATAGTAATAGCTTACGGACTGCTTCAGGTAAAATCCCGTTCCTATCAAGGCTAAAATCAGAATACCCAATATCACTTTCCGGCGGAAAAAATAATTCTTCCGGCGGTTCTCATGTACTTTTTTGGCAGTTTTTTTGGTATACTTTTTTGGTGACATAAAGTTTTGCAAAACTAACTTATTTCACTACTAAATGCTAAATAAAATCAGTAAATTTGTGTATTATGGAAACACGCGAAAAGATCATCATTATAGGAGGAGGATTTGCGGGGCTGCAGCTTGCAAAAACATTAAATGGCAGGAACAAGAAGGTAATTGTTCTGGACCGGGTGAACCATCATATGTTTCAGCCGCTTTTTTATCAGGTTGCCTGCGGGAGGATAGAACCCTCCAATATTTCCTTCCCATTCCGAAAGATTTTTCAGCAATCCAGAAATACACAGTTTCGTCTTACCGAGGTAAAAGAGATTGATCCTGTTAATAATAAAGTCATCACAGATGAAGCCGAGTTTACCTATGATAAACTGGTGATCGCTACAGGTTGCAAAACCAATTTCTTTGGAAACAAAGACATGGAAGCAAGAGCTTTCGGGATGAAAAACACCCAGGAAGCGATAAGCATCAGAAATCATGTGCTGATGACCTTTGAAAAACTGATTCTCGAGAAAAGCAGAAGCGATGACGGAAACTGGAATATCGTTATTGTAGGAAGCGGACCTACCGGGGTAGAGCTGGCAGGGGCTTTTGCAGAAATGAAAAAAGAAATTCTTCCAAGGGATTATCCTTATATGAATTTCGACCAGCTTAAGATCATCCTGGTAAGCTCCACAGAAAAACCGCTTGCTGTAATGAGCAGTGAAGCACAGGAGAAATCTGAGAAATACCTTAAAGATCTTGGGGTAACCTTTATGAGTGGAGAGGTGGTTACTGAGTATGACGGTGATAAAGTGCATACCAAAAGCGGAAAAAGCATTCCGTCCAATAATGTGATCTGGGCAGCAGGTGTTACCGGAAATGTAGTTGCGGGGTTTCCTGCAGAAAAATTGGTTAAAAACAGATATATAGTAGACAGATATAATAAAATAAAAGGTTACGACAATATTTATGCAATAGGGGATATTGCCTACATGGAAACCCCAAAGTATCCACAGGGGCATCCTCAGGTAGCTAACGTAGCCATTAATCAGGCAAAAAATTTAGGGAAGAATTTTCTGAAGAAAGATGCCCGTGACTGGGTAGAGTATGAGTACAAGGATAAGGGCTCATTGGCAACCATTGGGAAGCACAGGGCTGTGGTAGATCTTCCGTTTATCAAATTCCAGGGATTCCTGGCATGGTATTTCTGGATGTTCCTGCACCTGATGCTGATTTTGAGTGTAAGAAATAAGCTTGCCGTCTTTTTCAACTGGATGTGGAGCTATTTCAATAAAGACTCTTCTTTAAGATTAATTATTTCGCCTACTAAGAAAAACAGTACTTTACAATGAGAATTGATATTATAAGCGTACTTCCCGAATTGATGGAAAGTCCGTTTCAGACTTCTATTTTAAGAAGGGCAATGGATAAAGGTTTAGTGGAAGTTCATTTCCACCACCTGAGAGACTGGGCTGTCAACAAGCACAGGCAGATTGATGATGAGCCTTATGGGGGCGGAGCGGGAATGGTGATGATGATAGAACCGCTGGATAAATGCATCTCTGAACTTAAATCCCAGAGAGCATATGATGAAGTTATTTATCTGACCCCGGACGGTGTTACCCTGAACCAAAAAATAGCCAATACATTATCCATAAAAAATAACCTGATTTTTCTTTGCGGTCATTACAAAGGCATCGATCAGCGCGTTCGCGACCTTCATATTACCAAAGAAATTTCAATTGGCGATTATGTGCTTACGGGAGGAGAGCTGGCAGCTTGTGTGCTGGCGGACTCTGTCATAAGGTTGCTTCCGGGAGTTTTGAATGATGAGCAGAGTGCCCTTACAGACAGCTTCCAGGATGATCTTCTTTCCCCTCCTATTTATACAAGGCCGGAGGTTTATAAAGGTTTGGAGGTACCGAAAGTTTTACTGAGCGGAAATTTTGCTCTGATTGAGGAATGGCGCCATGATGAAGCCGTAAGAATTACTCAGGAAAAACGCCCCGATCTGCTTTAAAATAATAACCGAAAACTGTTAAAAAAAGTATTCTTTTTTTCATTCTTAAGAGATTTTGCAGATAAAAAAGAATAAAAATCAGTATTAAGCTGAAATAAGTTAAAGTTATTAGTTATATTTTATTTCACCTTTATTTTTTTCTTATTAATTTAGTATGCATATACTATTTTGATTTTATTTCTTGTGGTGATAATTTTAATTGATTAATAATTTTGCTGTATAAAGGTGTTTTTATTGATATTTTTTATTAATTTTTACCTATTACTTGCATAATATTAATCTGAAAATATTATAAATAAATTAATGAAGTTTGAAAAAAATAATAAATTTACAACGAAAAAGAAATAGATAATTTTAAGATAGCAAATTTTGCAGATGGAGATGTTCTCTTTTTATAATGTTGAAAATTTATTTTTGCCAGATCCCAAACCCGTTCACAGATTAGACCCTACAAAGTCAGGCTTGAAAAATTGGGATGAAAAAAGATATAGAAATAAGCTTTTTAAAATTTCACATGTTTTTCAGCTGATGAAGGAGGAAAATGGAACACTCCCATTTTTAATTGGACTTTCTGAGGTTTCCGGAAGGAAAGTTTTGGAGGATCTGGTAGAAATGGCACCTTTTAATTCCCAGTATGGGATTGTTCACTACAATTCCATGGATGAAAGAAAGGTAGATGTAGCCATGTTATATCATAAAGATAAAGTGGAAATAATGGATTCAGAAACCATTACTTTCTTCTTTGAAATTATAAATAGAAAAAACACAGAGAATTACGACACAACCAGAGACGTACTGTTTTCTAAAGTTAAATATAAAGGAACTGTTATTAATGTTTTTATCGCCCATCTTCCCTCTAAGCGAGAAAAAGATATTAATAAGCCCAAAAGAGACTTTATACTTAATGAGATCCATGGAAGGATTTTGAAAATAGTAAGTGACGAAAAAGAACATGTAATATTGTGTGGTGATTTTAACGAAAACCCCGATGATGAAAATTTAGTAAAAATTCTCTACGATAACAATCATGAGAAGGTATTGGTAAACCCTTTTCAGGAGCTGTTTCAAACAAGAAATTATTCTACTTTTCATTATAAGTCAGGACTGTTGTATGATCAGATAATCATGTCAAAATCCCTTTTTGCTCATGATGGTTTGAGTTTTCAGAGTGCCCATATTTTTAATTCTGAAAGAATAAGCAGCCAGATGAGAAATTTTGAAGGGCGTCCCTTCCGAACCTATGCCGGTACACGGTATTTAGGCGGATACAGCGACCACTTTCCGGTTTTTGTGAAATTTGAAGAGACAAAAACATAAATATAAAGTAGAAAATGAAAAATTCAAGTAACACAAGTTATCATTTAGACTCGATTGACAAGGAAATCATTTACATGCTGATGGATAATGCTAAGACATCCTTAGCCCACATCTCAAAAAATGTTGGAATATCCACAACAGCAGTACATCAAAGGATTAAAAAGCTCGAGCACGCGGGAGTTATCGAAAACTCAATTTCATTTCTTAACCCTAAGAAAATAGGCTATAAAGTAATTTCGTACATCGGAATGTTTTTAGACCAGCCCAGTCATTACCCGGATGTCGTAAAATCTCTCAAGGATGTAAATGAGGTAGTAGAAGCTCATTATACAACAGGGAATTATACCATATTCCTGAAAGTACTTTGCAAAGACAATGACCATCTGATGCAGATTCTGAGCAAACTTCAGAAGCTGAAAGGCGTGACAAGAACAGAAACTTTCATATCTTTGGAACAAGGTATTTACAGACAACTGAAAGTATAAAGATTATGAACATTGCCCGATATTTGGATTCAACCTATTTGAAAACGCCTGCACAGTCAGGTATTTCAGACGAAGAAACATTACAATTAGATAGAAAACTTGCGCAGGAAGCCATAGATAATGGCATTTTTGCCGTAATGATCCGTCCGGATTATGTAGCGGATATCAAAAAGTATATTCAGGAAAGGCATTCAGATGTTGTGGTAGGAACCGTAATAGGCTTTCATGAAGGAACCTATTCTATTGAAGAGAAACTCGCCGAAGCTTCAAAAGCAATTGAAGCCGGGGCAGATGAACTGGATTTTGTGATTAATTACAATGCTTATCTTAACGGAAATCTTGAGCTGGTAAAAAATGAGTTTGTACAGTGTACAAAACTTGCCCTTCAGCATCATAAGGTTGCCAAATGGATTATTGAGATTGCTGCACTGACAGATGATCAGATTGCGGATCTTACCAAAAATATCTCAAACTGGTCACAGGAACATTTCTCCGAAAATGATTTCCCGAATATTTTTGTGAAATCTTCTACAGGATTTTATCAGACGGAAGGCGGGAAACCGAATGGTGCTACTTTTGAAGGCATACAGATTATGCTGGATAATGCAGGGAAACTTCCCGTAAAAGCAGCCGGAGGAGTAAGAACGCCTGAAGATGCTGAAAAAATGATCAGCATGGGAGTAAAAAGGATCGGGACCTCTTCAGCCTTAGGTTTAATAAGGAACGAATCTTCTTCACAAGGATATTAAAAGCAAAAAAACCATCAGATCTGATGGTTTTTTATATTTATACCTGTGCCTGGTATTCTTCGTAGAATTGTTGTGTTTCCTTAATCAGAGCATCCATTTCTTCTAAAGTAAAGACTTCAAGGAATTTTTTTCTGAATTCTTTAAAATGGGGAACACCACGGAAATAATTGCTGTAGTGCTGTCTCATTTCAATAAGCCCCAGTTTTTCTCCCTTCCATTCCGCACTCCATTCCGCATGCTGGCGTACAGCAAGTAAACGGTCTGCAATAACAGGTTCAGGAAGATGCTCTCCTGTTTTAAAAAAATGTTTGATCTCATTAAAGATCCATGGATATCCTATGGCTGCACGGCCGATCATAATTCCGTCACATGCATACTTCTGTTTGTATTCAAGAGCTTTTTCCGGAGAATCAATATCGCCGTTTCCAAAGATAGGAATCTCAATATTTGGATTTTGCTTAATTCTGGAAATATGTTCCCAATCTGCTTCCCCCTTGTACATCTGGGCACGGGTTCTTGCATGGATCGTTAAGGCTTTGATGCCTGTCTCCTGTAAACGTTCTGCCACTTCATCTATATTGATGCTGGTACTGTCCCAGCCCAGGCGGGTTTTAACCGTCACCGGCAAATGAGTAGAGTTTACTACAGCTTTGGTAAGGCGTACCATAAGGTCAATATCTTTAAGAACCCCTGCACCTGCACCTTTACACACCACCTTTTTTACAGGGCATCCGAAATTAATGTCAACCAGATCAGGGTTCACGGTTTCTACAATTCTTGCGGACATTGCCATTGCTTCTTCATCGCCACCGAAAATCTGGATGCCGACCGGTCTTTCATAATCGAAGATATCCAGCTTTTTACGGCTTTTTATCGCATCACGAATCAAGCCCTCAGAAGAAATAAATTCTGAATACATCAGATCTGCTCCATGCATTTTGCACAGGCGTCTGAATGGAGGATCACTTACATCTTCCATCGGAGCCAGCAAAAGCGGAAATTCCGGCAGTTCTATATTGCCTATTTTTACCATGCTGCAAATTTACGAAATTATAAACA
The DNA here is from genome assembly GCF_056172655.1 of Chryseobacterium sp. GTID13. Classification (NCBI taxonomy): domain Bacteria; kingdom Pseudomonadati; phylum Bacteroidota; class Flavobacteriia; order Flavobacteriales; family Weeksellaceae; genus Chryseobacterium; species Chryseobacterium sp. GTID13. Next base: position 225,795 of record NZ_JAOCMB010000006.1, on the reverse strand, counting down.
TTTGGGAATATGATAATTTCTATGGTGAAGATAGAGTGGTGGGAGTGATGATAGACAACAGATTTCAGACATCAGATATCAGATTTTAAGGGAGTAAATTTTGTTGTTTTTAACTTAAAAGATCTTACTCTGTATGTGTATGTCAGTGTCAAAGTTAAAAGCTAGGAAAGCAGACAAAGCGTACGCTCTATCACTCCGACTCTACAACACTCTCACTCTGCTAGAAACTCGCCTTCACCTGCATACTTCCGATATGGATGGTTCGGTCTCCGGAATTTCTTCCTTCATAATTTAAGTTGAGCTGAAGGAAAGAATTGATGGCCTGCTGGATGAAAACACTCCATACCTGGTTCTTCCCCGGCTTAAGACCGTCTAGCATCTGGTTTCCTACAATGCTGAAATTGTTTCCTGTAAAATCGTTATTAATGAAAGAAAAGTTCCCTCTGATTGAAGTTTTTTTACGTTCCCATTGGATGGTTCCGGTAACGTCAAAAGCTTTTAACAGTTCTTCGCCATCTATTCTTTTTTTCTGGCGGTAAGCGGAAGAAAGCTCTGCCTGAATGGCATCTGTAAACTTATAGGTTGCTTTCGGTTTCGTTTCGAAATTATTCAGCCGGTAATCTCTTGTGGCAAATAACTGGGATGAATTTTTAAGATCATGAATCGAATTTTCCCAGTCGACCCTGAACTCCTTATTGAACCAATATCCGATATTAATGAAATGCGAAACCTGCTCACGCTCTTCATTACTGAAATTAGCATTGATGAGGTTGTCATTCGTAATAAAACGATAATTTCCGTTCCAGCCGGATTTTTCAGTAGGATTAAACTGTACGGAAGCTAAAATATTCTGGTTTTTTAAGATCTGATCACTGTTTTTTTCAAAAGGATTCAAAACGAGAACTTTATCTTTTTTATAAAATGAGTTTTGTGAATTTAATGAAACATTGAAATTCCATCGCTTTAAAAATGCATTCTCAGAATTGAAAACAATCGACGGATTAACGAATAATGCAAGCTGGATTTTATTTTTGTTAGAAGGAATGTACCGTACGGAATTCGTGTAAATTCTGATATACTGAGCCAGGTCAGAATATTCTGCAATTTCAAATTCGTCCAGCTGCTGGACCCCGTCTCCGTTATAATCGGTCCATTTGTATATACCCTGTCCGTCAGTTACCTTAAGATACTGGAACTCCCTTTGAGCTTCCTGCCCGTTTCCAAGTTCGTAAAATGCCTGCAGACGCATCCCGTTTCTGAATAACTGCTGATTATACAGGATATTTCCGACCACGAAATCATTATTTCGGGTCATATCCGCCTCATCATTCTGATAAAAGAATTTTCTGTAATGTACCAAAGCATTCAAAGTAGTTCTTTCTGTTTTAATCAGTTGGCTTTCTGCCATAATTCCCAGAATATTGTTCATGCTTTCCAGCCTGTTATTCCGTACGGAATCATTATCTCTCATATACACTTTTGCAAGAAGCTTGGTACGCGTGCTGTCGCCAATCTTTTTCTGAACAAAGATCTCTTTCCAGCTGAAACTGGTGACATCCATGAGCTGTGTATCATTATACTTTTTCTCATTATGCTCCATGCTTCCCCCAACAGCCCAGCTTCCTTTTTTTCCGGTGAATTCCGTAGAAACACCACCTCTGATAAATTTGGTATCCTGCAGCGTAGCATTGGTATTAAGGTATGACAGGTTTCCTTTTGTAAAGAACTTTCCTGTGATCCAGCTGAAATCAAGATCGTTTTTCATTCCTTTATAGCTGTCTTGTTCGTCCAGATAATTGATGCGGTAATTCAGCGTAGATTTATTGTTCCATTTATTTAAGAAGCTGAAAATGAATCTGTTTTGAGTTCTCTGGCTGAATTCCTGAGCCAGATTGAAATCTCTTGAGAATTCCACATCATTGATGCGGTCCAGAATATGAAACTGTTTGTCAATATATTGATATTCAAAGCTTGGAGTTCCTTTCCAGTTGTTTTTTGTAAAGCTTTTGTTTCCGAAAATGCGCCACGCATATCCCATGTTTTGAGCTGCATCTTTTGATGAAAATAAATTCAGATCATAATTGCTCAGTGAGAAATCGGCCCCTATTTTTCCATCTTTTAAAAGATACTCGGAATTTACGGAGTACACCTGCGATTTTTGAGGGGAAGGAAGTTTTCTTACGGCTTTATAATCTCCCATATTGTTTCCGGCATATTCAAATACACGGCCGTTATTGGTAGTTTGCGTAATTTTATAATCTCCTGGTTAACCCCAAAATATGTGAAAGAAACCTGATAAAGTGTTTCATTCTGATCCGTTGAAAATTCATAAAAGTTTCCGGTAGGATTTAAACGGTAAAGGATCTTATTGACATCGTAAGGAGTCACCACCCCTGAAGGGGCATACATTAAATTCGGATCATTTCCAGCCTCAGCAAGGATTTGCTCATCTTCTTTAGAAAGGTTTAAGGAAAGGGGAGCATTTTTATTGTCATTTTCCATGAACCAGTTCAGTCCGACTTTAAACTTTTCCCTTTGATGTTCTAATTTTCCGGTAAACAGATACCTGGAGTAGTTTCTGTTTGTATAGTTATAGGAGATAGTGATGAAATTCTGCTGGAAGATCGGTCGGAAACTGGTAAATGTTACCTCACCGGTATTATAGTTAATGGTATAATCCTGGTTTTCTCCACGCTTCATGAGGATACCGTCGATAAATACCTGCTCAGAACCTGAAATAAGGGTGATAAACTGTTCTCCGTTCTTACCCGTCAGGCGGTAAGGTCCCTGGTTGCCTTCAACCCCCTGGAAACGGACCCTGTGAAACTCACTTCGTGCCACACCCATGGAAACATCTACAAAGGTTTTATTATCCTTTCCAAATTCGGTCTGGAATTCGAGTCCCATGCTTCGTCTCTGGAATTTTGCAAAATAATTCTTGGATTCTACAAGATCAAGATGCCCCGCCCTTAGGATCGATTTGTCCTTAATGTTCAGCTGCATATAGATCTTATCAAACTCTTCCAGGGTTTGGGTGTAACCGTCAGCCTGGATAGGAAGGTTGTGATCCGAGATACTTGCCAGAATAGTCACATCTTTCGAAAGGCGGCCTGAGATCTGAAGGTCCATAGAACTCTGCACAGACTGTCCCTGATTGTTACCAAATGTAATTCCCCGGATAATGGATCCTTTAGAGTTCAGTTCTCCTAAAAATCTTTTTTTGTCATTCTTAACCAGTACGGCTTCGTCTACGATTATTTTGTTATTGGTTTTCACAAAATCCATCGTATCCTTAGCAAAAATGTCCTGTTCAAATCTTGCGGCAAGGATGCTGTCCTTTTTGATGCTGTCTTCCGGAACATTGGGATTTTTCCACGAAAAAATCTGTGCATGGGCCGAAAATATGCCCATGACAAACAAACCGATCAGAAGAAAAAATTCCGCAAGCCTTTCAAAATAATTCGTAAAAATAACTAAAAATTGTTAATGGAAAGGGGTTAATCATTATTAACAAAAAATTAACCCTATTATTGTCCCAAATGAAAAAAATGATTTATTTTTGAGAGGTAAATTATTAATAATCAAATTTTTTAAATCATGAAAAAACTTTATTCGTTTATCGCTACAGTTATGGTAGCATCAAGTATTTTTGCGCAAACAGTTTTCAATGCTACATTTGATGATGTAACAGGAACTGGAGGAAATGATGGCAGCTGGAGCGGAAGTGTTGCTGGTTCTGGTTTTACTGACGGATCTACTTCATATACTACAGGCGGAGCATGGACTTTTGCAAAAGTTTACAGAGGAAGCGGATGTCTGAAAGCAGGAACCTCATCATTAAAAGGAACTGTAACTACACCTAGTATTGCATTAACAGGAAATGCTACTCTGACTTTTAGAGCGGGTGCATGGAATGGAGCAAGTGAAGTGACAACTTTAAATATATCTGCTACAGGAGCTACTTTAAGTCAAGCTAATGTAACTTTGGTAAAAGGTGCTTTCTCAAACTATACCGTAAATATTACAGGAGCTACAGGAACCGTAGTTCTTACATTTGAAGGTTCTGTTGCTGCTAATAACAGATTCTTTATCGATGATATAAAAGTAACGACAGGATCACTGGCTGTTGCAGATATCAAAAATGCTAAAGCAGGAAACTTCGTAAAAAACACTTTCGTAAAAAGCGATGAGATCACTTTCGGAGCTGATGTAAAAGATGTAAAAGTATACAACATGTTCGGACAGGTAGTAAAATCTGCTTCTGTAAAAGAAAACGGTAGTGTAAACGTTGCTGAATTGGCAAAAGGAAACTATATCGTTACAGGAACTGTAAATAACGAGCCTGTATCTCAGAAGATCTTAAAAGACTAATTTTTAGTTTCTTAATTAATATGATCCCGGGCCATTTCGAAGAAATGGCCCGGGATTTTTTATGGTTTTTTATTACCATCTAATTACTTATTTTAATGTTTTGCTTTAAAAACTATCTTTTATTGTGTGGTATTGTTTTTGATGTTTATAGAACATAGATGGAAAATTTTACATTCTATACTGAATCAAATGAATAAAATTCATTTATAAAAATAAAAGTTAGTTTTCAATATAACATGTTAAAAAAGCAGCTGTTTTTGCAGTTGCTTTTTTTATTAGTACCATCCTCTTCTGGCAGCATTGATGACAGCCCCAAGATTAAGGACCAAAGTATATCTGATGCGTTTTGCATAATCCTTGAAAGAAGGTTCAAAACCTAATGAAGACTGTATCGGGAAGTAAATTTCAAGAAAATCAGGGATAAGCCTTACCTTAATTCCACTGTCCCAGATAAACTCTGCAGGGCGGTTTTTATTTTTATAGATTCCTGCATCCGCATATACATGGAAAATCTTCCATACACTGGAATCTACATTAAAAGAAGTAATCCATTGATTCACAGAGCCAGGGATAAAAGATTTGAAACCTCCGTCAGCAAGGATAAACTGCTGTGAAAGAAGCCCGCTGTTGGCGCTTTCACCCAAAAGATTATAAGAGAAAGAATAATTCGATACCCTCGAAATCCCATAGTTAAAAGTATTGTTCCGGGTTTCATTTCTTATAAAATAGCCGGCAAATAGCCTGACGCTTAGCTTCTGCTTGGGAGCAAATTCCCATCTGTAAAATCCTTCGGCAGTTATTTTATTGAAATCTTCCATCCCCTGAGTGCTCAGGCTTAAGCTTTTTTCATGGATCATCTGGCTGTCGCTGTAGCTATATCCTGCACTCCAGAGATTGTATTTGTCATAATCCTTATTCGCAACCATTGCCGGACTAAGGTCTCTCTCTAAATAATTATAAGAAAACCCTAAGCTTCTGCTCACCGTACTCCGTGGGTTTTTCCTGAAATTGAAATTGGAAAATACTGAACCTTTCCTGTAAGCCAGCCCATAATCATAATGGAAATAAGATCCGGACACCCCAAAAGTAATGCTTCTGAAAATGCTTTCAGCAGGAAGGAAAGAGTAGGAGATGGCTCCTGATCCTGTCAGTTTACCGGTTCCTGTACTGTAAGTTGGAGTAAATGAGTACAGAAATTTCTGATCAAAGAATGACTGGTTTTTCAAATTCACTCCCAGAAGGAATTTATCATATGTATTATTAAAGCGTACTCTTGGAGTGACGTATATTTCGTTATATTCAGGATTGGGAATATCCTTGATAAGTTTGAATTTTATTTTCTTAGTATTCGAAAACAGACCTTTTGCATATAAAAAGTTGTCCCGGTATTTAGATTCCGGAAAAATATAATCTGAATTCAGTGTTACCTTGTGAATATCTTCTGAAGAAGGAAGAGCGAAGTTGGTAATCCTTTCTTTTTCTTCTGTTTCTACCCAATAGGATTTTGTTTCGCCCTCGCTGGTCTGGGTTTCGAGCCTTACCGGAATAGGAGAGTCCGTATTTTTACCAATTTTGATATTCAGGGAATCTTCCTGCTTTCTGATATTTTTCAGCTTGAAGTTAACCCTGTTTTTTTGTTTAAGAAAATCACTGAGGTAGGCAGATGTTTTTTCTTTTTCGGCTAATTCTTTAAGAAAATCTTCCGGGTCAATTTTTTGATCTGTGTTTTTGGCAATATAATCCTTTACAATATCGTTGAAACGATCATAGCCCATTTTTTCTGCCGTATAATTAAAAAGGCTTCCGGTTTCGAAGCTGCTGATCGCCATATCATTAAAATTGCTCAAAACGGTAAAGTTTTCGCTGATCTTCTGGTCCAGATTCTGGGACATGATATATTGATATGCCAATCCATAGCGGTCAATGAGCTTTACTTTTGATGCATGAAACAGCTTTAGTGGCTTTACTCCGAAAATACGGGTCTCCGGCAGGGTACCCAATAGTTTGGTGTCTTTATAAAATTTTTGGAGATACTGTATTTCCAGATAGGATTTCAAGCCGTTTTTAAACCAGTGATGTTTCTGTTTGTCTGCAATAACGCTTTCGTCAAGTATTTTTTTTGCAATAATTCCGAAATAATCAAGATCCGTTTTTTCCGAATCAGTAAACAGCTGAAACTTAAATTTCCAGAATGTAATATCATTATTTCCGAAGAAATCTTCCGAAGATCTGAATTTTTCAGAAATGAAGAGATTCTTGGGAAGAAAGCCTATTCTTTCTTTAATGAATTTCAAATGCAAAGGCAGATAAAATTCAAGGTTTTGTTTTTCTTCCGGTTTCAGATTATACCCGAATTTAATTTCGGTATCTGTATCATCCACATTTACTTTTATGGAAGGAAGTCCGTTGGGTGAGATCACAAATTCAGGATCGGAATCAAGATAGCCTTTAAAGGAGTTCATCTGTACCTGTGGCAGGTTACTTTCGATAAAGCTGTTGGGCGGAAGATCAAAATTGACGGTCCAGAAAGTGTTGAAGCTCACGGATTCCTCAATATCGTGATAGTTTCTTTTAGAAATATTGTCCGGATCAAAATGATCCGGAACAATAAAGAAATATTTTAATGCAGTAATCTGATCAGAAGTCCCGTAACCTGTAAATTTTTTATCAGGAAGGAGCATTCTGTACTGAAGCTGTAATTTGATGCTTTCACCAGGTTTCAAAGCCTCTGTTAAAGGTAGAAAAAGGTTTTCATCCGTATTGGAATTCACCGGGACAGGCTGTTGGGCAGAATCTTTAATCTGAAGATCAAGAAGCTTACCGAGCTGTCCGGTTTTAGCAAAATGGAGATCACTGTTCCTGTCCTCCAGTTTTCTGTAAACCAAAGACGTTCCTTTTTTGTTGTAAGCAGAAACCCAGTTGAGAAGCTTTACCGAATGAAGGTCTTTTCCGGAATGGTTGTAATACACAATTTCCTGATTAACTTCCAGCGTTTTTCTGTCGGAAGATAATTTCGCTTCAATATATATACTGTCTTTCTGCCCGGAAACCTGTACAATTCCCCAAAACAAAACAAGGCAAATGGTGATCTTTTTCAATATCCTGTGATAAAGCCCAAATATAAACTTATTTTGAATATTTTCAACAGGAATTAACCCTGGATCATGTTTTTTTGCAAAGAATTAACATATGCATTCCAACCTTCATTTTTATAAGTAACGGCGGCGGTTTCAGGATCATCGGATTTATAAATTCCACGGCCTACAATGATAAAGTCAGAGTGAAGCATTTTGAAAACATGTTCAGGCGTATTGTACTGCTGCCCTTTCCCGTCTCCTGAGTCTGCAAGATTAACGCCCGGAGTGAACAGCAAAAGCTCTTCAGGAATCTGATTCTGTGATACGCCTCCTATTACGTTAGGATGGGATAATGCCACTTTTAAAGCTTCTTCACGATAGCTGGCTGTAGTAAGGGTACCTTTGGAAGACATTCCCACAATAGCCACAACTCCTACATTTTTGAAACAGTCTAAAGATTCAAATCCTCCGATTACCTGGGAAGTAACAAAATCTGCCCAGTCTGTAATTTTAAATACACCACTGGTAAACTGCAGTTCCTGGGTATTGCCGATATCTGCAAACTTTCTGTCTTCCATCAGTAAGAACTGGTGTTTTTCCGCCAATGCCTTTAAAGGAAGAATTGTTTTTTCGTATTCGAAATCTGAAATGATATCAATGTGGGTTTTTAAAGCAACGATATGAGGTCCCACTTTTTCAGCAAGGGCAAGAAGTTCCTGTGTTGTGGTAACATCAGCAGATGCAATCAGATTGGATTTTTTTGCCAGAGCAGTTTCCAGTAATTTTTTAGAAACGGAATGTTGTGCATGTTCCAGCTTCTGTTCGTAAGAACTTCTCGTTTTTTCTTCAAACTGAATATGGTTGCCCTGAAGGAAATCCTGGATTCTTTTTACTTCCTCATCAGACAGTTCTCCGGTTTCCTGAAGAATGGTGCAAACCTCAGAAATATTGAAAAGGGTATGAACTCTGTAGCCTTTACTTTCCAATAACTGTTTACCACCCTGTTCCCTGTCGAGAACAACAACGATATCGGCTACTTTAAGATCCTCCTGTTCTACTTCTGCAATAGTTTCTATAAGAGATTTCCCGGAAGTGATGACATCTTCCACCAAAAGACAGTTCTGTCCTTTCTGGTAAATTCCTTCGATCAGTTTCTTTGTTCCGTAGTTTTTGGCTTCTTTTCTTTTGATAATTAATGGAATATAGCTTTCCAGAGACATGGCAGTAGCCATCGGAAGGGCTGCATAAGGCACTCCGCAGATGAGATCAAAATTATCCAGAGGAAGCATTTCCAATAAATAATTTGCCAGATTCTTTAAGATTTTAGGATCCGATGCCAAAGGTCTGAGGTCTACATAGAACGGACTTTCAATACCGCTTTTTAAGGTGAACCTCCCGAATTTGATAATGCCCAGCTTGTAGCACTCTAAGAAAAACTCTTTTTTACTTTCCATTATTTTTTATTAGATACTGCAAATTTAATGATTTGAAATAAGGCTTAAAAATTTATCATTCATTTGTCTACAAAAAAACCACCCTGAATGTTTCAGGATGGCTTAAGAATATTTCTGTAAATATTATTTTATAATTTCTGCATCAATAATTTTAGTGCCTTTCAGCCTTTGTTCTGCTTCCCACAGCAAGAATTTATCCACTTCCTTGATCAGTTTAGGAATCGTCAGGGACAATACTGCAAGATCATCCATAACTCCCAAAACAGGTACGGCAAATTCAGGAAGTAAGTCAATAGGGAGATTACATATAAAATTCCCAGAAGAGGAAGAATAATGTCGATGGATCTCATCGGATATTCACCCTTTCTCCATAATTTGACCATCCTGAAAATGTCAGGGATTTTTTTAACGAAGCCTTTGTGGCTGATGGCTTCTTTTGCAAGATTCAATTTTGAATATTTCATTTTTGTGTTTAGTTTTAATAAAATTTTTCAACGTAGTAAATTTCGCAAATTCTATACCAATTAATTATAAAATTTAGTTAAAAAACTACTTGATGATATTGTCAATGAACTGATGCACAGTCTCTGTGTTCCAATCTCTGTAAGCATCTTCCTTAATGATGATCCTTCCGTGCTTATCAATAAGAAAAGTGGTAGGGAATACTTTGGGAAGGATTTTTTCAGAAATGGGGCTTTGTGCAATATATACGGGAACTGAATAATTATTATCTTTCAAAAACTTTTTTACATCTTCTTCCTTATCGTTCATAGCAATAAGAATAAAATCTACATTTCCTTTCCTGGAATCATATAACTTCTGGATCGTAGGCCATTCTTTTCTGCATGGAGGGCACCAGGTTCCCCAGAAATTAAGGAAAACCGGTTTATTCTTAAAGGTTTTAAGGTTGGTGCTTGGCACGTTAATTCCTTTCAGTTCGATGTCATAATCTTCTTCGCTTACGTGTACGGCATTTTCGATCGTCGCGACCGGAAAGAACTGATCCCTGAGGTATTCTTTTACGCCCGGAACGAAAGCAATCACACCGATAATAATAATGAGGACAAGATAAATGATGTTCTTTTTCATAGCTGATCTTTACTGTTATTGTTGCCGTCTGGAATTCAGTATATGTTATAATAACTCCAGGATCTCCTGAACTGCATCCTTACCCCGGTTTTTGGCGTAATACAGCTGCAGATCATTGTAAAAGCTATCTTTCGGATAGGCTTCAGGGTCTGCTTTATGCTTCATAAGCAGCTCGTATCCGTATTTTGGACGCGGGCCCCACGAATTTTTCACATTGAAATCTTTATCCAGGATAATTACCTTGGGAATAGATTCTGTACCGTTGGTCAGATATTGGCTGATCAGGCTTTTATCACTATCCCTCAGGAAAATTTTCACCTCATTGTGCCCTTTGAAAAAAGTAACAAGGGCCGGAACTGTGGCGCTGGCATCACCGCACCATGCTTCTGAAATGATCAGTATTTTCCCGTCAAAATTTTTAGAAGCCAATTCTTTTAGCTGCTCTTCATCCGGAACATACTTTTTCAGGGTTCTGTTCATTCTCTGAAGCCCGAGCTCATAATATTGTTTATAATCAGCTTCCTGTTGGTTGGATGGATTTTCTAATCTTTCTTTTCCGATGCGGACATATTCTTCAAAAGATATTCCCTGATCCCAGTAATTTTTCATTACCAAAAATATTTATATTAAAAATTATTGATGTTTCTTGTCTTGTTGATCAAAAATAAATCAGCCAATACAAATGCAGCCAGACTTTCTACAATAGGAACTGCTCTCGGTACCACACATGGATCATGACGTCCTTTTCCTTCTACAATGACAGGATTTCCATGTTTATCCACACTGTCCTGAGGTCTTAAGATCGTTGCCACAGGTTTGAATGCTGCGCGGAAATAAATATCCATTCCGTTCGAGATTCCCCCTGAATTCCTCCCGAAAGGTTGGATTTAGTGGTGAAATCTGTATTAAAAGCATCATTATGCTCTTTTCCGGTCATTTTAGCTCCGCAGAAACCACTTCCGTATTCAAATCCTTTACAGGCGTTGATATTCAGCATGGCTTTCCCCAATTCAGCCTGGAGCTTGGAAAATATAGGTTCTCCAATGCCCACGGGAACGTTTTTGATCACGCAGGTTACCGTTCCGCCGATAGTATTGCCTTCTTTTTTGATCTCTTTGATTCTTTCGATCATTTTTTCGGCAGTTTCGGCATCCGGACAGCGTACAACATTACTTTCCGTTTTTGAAAAGTCCAAAGCCTGGTATGGTTTTTCACAGAAAATGTCACCTACGGAAGATACATATGCATTGATTTCGATACCGGATAAAAGCTGTTTGGCTAAAGCTCCTGCAACTACCCAGTTGATGGTTTCCCTTGCTGAAGATTTTCCTCCGCCACGATAATCTCTGATCCCAAATTTCTGGTCATACGTAAAATCTGCATGACTCGGACGATACGAATCTGCAATATGATCATAGTCTTTTGACTTCTGATTTTCGTTTTCGATAATAAAACCTATTGGGGTACCTGTAGTTTTTCCCTCGAAAATTCCTGAAAGGAACTTTACCGTATCACTTTCTTTTCTTTGCGTGACAATTGCGGACTGACCAGGTTTCCTGCGATCCAATTCATATTGAATTTTATCGAAATCTACCGTTAAACCTGCCGGGAAATTATTGATGATACCGCCGTAAGCCACGCCGTGACTTTCTCCAAATGTTGTAAGACTGAGAAGATTACCTAATGTGTTGAACATAGTACAAAATTACCTATTTTTCTTCAGATAATAAAGTTTCTGGATTTGTTCTATTTATCGGTGTTTTTGATATTATTGATAACGTTCTCTGCTTCCTTTTTTCTTCTGAAGTAAGTTTTTTCCATATAAATCCTTTTTTAATATTTTTTGGATCGATGTATTGCGGGAAAATTCCGGCATTGACATCATCAATAATATAACCTGCTGAAATTGCAGGAACTGGAGTATCGAAATTGAAAGGGTAATCTTTTGATACATTGAACTTTAAGTTTCCTGTCCGGAAAGTTTCAAATTTATTGTAATGATAGGTCGAGGGTTTGTAAAGCTGTTCTTTTTTTACCCCAGCCATGAAATTTCCCGGTCTGAAACTCGGAATATATGCTCGGATGAAGCTAGGAAAGCTTAAGGTTCCTGTTATCAATATCCCTGCTACTGAGAAAAAAATAAGAGCATTTCTTTTGTTAAGATGAATAAAAAGAATAAAAAATATAACGAAAAAAACATCAATAAAAAACCGGTATTGTGCTGAAAAAGCCAAAACGCATACACTTTTTATAAGGATTGAAATACAAATCAGGCTGATGATCTTTTTCTTTTTAATGAAAGCAAAAACCGAAAATAAAATCAAACTTAAAATAAAAAGAATATTAATTTTTGACTTAATTCCTTCCAGTGTAAACCAGTTTTTGACTGCTTCAACAGAAGAGAACTTTTGAATTTCCTCATAGGTATACTGCATGTCGTAGGTTTTCTGAACAGCATATTGTGACGAAATTTTTAATACTTCCGGGTTGGGTTTACAGCTGAAATCAAAATCACCTGCGGCAACAGGAAATACGGGATACCCGAATGTCCATATATTTTTAATAAAGAATAAAATAAGAATTCCTGTTCCTAAAATCCAGTTTTTATAATCGGGCCTTACAATGAATACAGAATATAAAAATACCAGTAACGGAAGCCATATCATTGTAGGTTTTATGGAAAAAACAAAAACGGCAAAAGCAAAGAGCAGACTGATATTTCTGTTTTCTTTAAGGATCTCATTCAGAAGAATCAGCGATAAGACAATGACGGGAAGATCCGGGCTGGGAGACTGTGAAAAAAGCAGCAATACGGGAATAAAGCACAGCTGAATCCAGGTTCTGCTTTTAAAAATATAAAGCGTGTAAGCAATAAGTAAGATGGCATTGATCCTTAAAAATGGATCAGAAAACCCGGAAAACCCTGCCTGGAAAATATGCCAGACGGACATTTGTCCCAATGTGAGGTCGAGATTGGAAATCCCTTTTACCAGTCCATATTCTGTAATCCATTTGATTGAAGGGATATAATATCCAAAATGATCCAATATATAAGGATGGAAGGAGCTGCAGTATAAAATAATAAGTGAAATACCACCAATTAAAAGGGTATCTTTCTTTGAAAACCGGTTAATCTCCCGGTAAACTTTCCTTTGAAAAAAGAAAAAACTCCGGTGAGTGCAAATGGAATTTCTACATATATATTAATAGGTATAAAAAAGACAATACAGTCCATACCATACTAAGTCCCATTGTTCCGGTCAGAATACTACCGGCAACTTCTCCGGAAAGAGTTCCCAGGAAGCTTTCTATTACTTTTCCCCAGCCCGCAAGCACTGAAAGGATAAGAACTGAAGAAAGGAGAAGTAGAATCATAAAAAAAGATTGCCTAAAAATAAGCAATCTTTTAAATGTTATCGTAAAAATATTAATTACGTGGCTGAACTCGTCCGTCTTTTCTGTCTCCGGCCCTACCGATTGTATAACCGGTTGCGCCCCCAACAACACCGCCTATCACGGCTCCAAGACCTCTGTTTTTCTTAGCAACGATAGCTCCTAATGCAGCACCACCTACGGCACCAATGGCAGTTCCTTTGGCTGCCTTACTCCATCCTTTCTTCTGAGTGGCGGTGGTACCAGTCCCTTGTGAAGAGCTGTTACCATTATTTGCATAGGTTCCGCCTCCTGAGTTGGAATTAGATCCTCTATCTCTATATACTGTTCTGGTCTCTCTTATGATCTGAGGCTTTGAATTGGCTGCAGCCGCTGCCTGAGATCTTTTACTTTCAGAGATACTGTCTGCTTTTTTCTGTGCTTCGTACACTATTTTTTCTTTCTCGATGGCCAGCTTTTGTTTTTCTATTTCAAGCTGTCTTGCCTGAAATTCAAGTTTTTGCTCTTCAAGAGATTTTTCAGCTGTCCTTTCGTCTTTTTTACAGGCTGTCAGTAAAAAAATTGATAAAAAACCTGCTAATACTATCTTTCTCATAATTCAAATTTTTAATAAGTAGTCTCAACCGAAACGGTGGCAACTTTCTTTTTATTTTCAATTATGAAGCCAAAATTTAGTTAATAAATGTTAAAGTGGTACATTGAATAAAAAAGTAGCAAGAAAAATTACAGGACTTTAGCTTATCATAAGGGCCGGATGTAATTTTAAGTTAATTAAAAGTTTTTATTCAATTCATATGAATTGGTTATTTTTGGAAATACCAAATTACTTTATTATGAAAATAGCAATTTTTAAAACAATGGCTTTTGTGGCCCTGGCAGTTACGGCTTTATCATGTTCGAATGATGAAATGATCTCTGATGTTCAACCTCAGACGCGTCCTGAAACTTCCAAACAAACGTTGAAGACCCAGACTTATAAGCTAAGATTCGGTATTGTTAACCTTGATGGGACTAAATCCCTTTCAGGAAATTATGATGTAGGAAGCTTCCTCGCTGAAAATACAGCCACAGGCGAAGTTTATGATACATATTACGGAGGCGGTTTCCAGGCTCTTCCGGCGTATAATGAAGGAATTCCAGCAGGTACATATACCTTTTCTGCTATGCAGGGACAAGGCGGTTGGGCCGGTTATGGTTCGGTAACAGGAACTGTATCGGATGCCCAGGTAGATGCAGACGGGTATATTACTATTTATATTCCTATGACCTGGGCAGAATAGTTCAGGGAAAGATCAGACTACTTTATAAATTCTCATACGAGGATTTTTAATTTGTGTTTTGAGCCTCCTGACCGGAGGCTATTTTATCTGAATAATATTAAATAAAAAAGCTTCTCATTTCTGCGAAGCTGTCGCATGTGAATTGGTTTATATTTCCGGGACTTTTTTATTGTTAATTATTTCTTTCCCTTTTACTTATTCGAAATAATTTTTTGGTAAAAAATACATTTATGACTGAACTCATAAAATATAAAAAGTAAAAAGCATTATTTTTGAGATGTAGAATTATAATGAATAGTTTATTATTTTAAATTATAAAAATTTTTTTTCATCATTTGTGTTTTTGAGGCCTCCGCAATGGGGGCTTTTTTTATTTATATAATGATGCTTTTATTTAAAAAAGAATTTCTGATGTCTTCATTTTATACTTTTCTGACAGAAATGCCGTTTTAATTTTAATGAGGGTATTGTTAAAAACAGAATAAAAGAATTTGATCATTAAAATAGTGTCAAAACATGATATTCGTCATGGAAATACATAAAGTAGCCGATGGAATTAGTATCTAATATGCTGTAATTGCTCTATTTATGGGGTATTCAGGAAGAATCGATTATTGTTATGATTATTATTCCACTTAAAAAGTATTTCTTGTAGTTGAAACTTTGGCACGATTTTTCAATATATGAAGCAACTCATGTTTAATTTGAGTTTTCATGGTTATTAGTTTTTATCCCCGAAGCAATTCGGGGATTTTTTATTGTTGTATGTTACTAAGATTGGTGGTATGGATGTGAGAATATAAAATGCAGAATAAATTTTTTAATGATTATTTAAGACTAGTAAATTTTTTGTCCAACATTTTTCATTCCCGAAAACTATGTTTTTTTAAGAAAAGATACCACAAAAATCACGATTCTTGGATTTATGTATACTCATGGCATATGGTTTGGTTAAAAACTATTACCATCACTAATAATATATCTTTCATTTCTAAAAATTACACTTTTGCCTCTCGTGCCCCGGGAGGCTTTTTTGTGGTTTCAAAATAAAGATGATTGTAAATAAAAAACCTCTAAAAATCTTTTAGATAATTAGAGGTTTTTAGATAGGTACCTAGCGTACCCCAACTATAGCTTCTTTTGATGTGATATGAAATGAAATATTGTTTTAATTTATTGATTATTAATATTTTAATATTTCATTATGTTTCAATGTATTTTATTAGATTGCATTTCTGTTGGAATTTTGTTGGAATAATTTATATATTTGATTTATCAAAATATTATAAATGGCTACTATTAAATTTCGTGTATTGCATAAGTCAGATAATGCTCAGATATACTTACGCTTTTCGTTAAGTAGAGAAAAGGTTTTTCAATCTAAAACAGGTAAAACCATTAATCCTGCATTTTGGAGTAGTAAAACATCCAGGCCAATTCAAAAGCTCCCAGAATTTAAAAATTTAGCTTTAGAGCTTAATGAGTTAGAAATTTTTGTAATGAAAAGCTATAATTCGGATTATGCAAAAGGGGTTATTTTTAATAAAGAATGGTTAGAAGGGAAAATAAACTCTTTTTATAATCGTATTGATGAAAAAACCGATGACAGTGTCTTTTTAATCTACCTTACCAATTTTATAGATTTCAAAAAGAGCATTGCTTCCAATACTAATAGTACTATTGGAAAGTATAATAACTTAAAAGATAGATTTACAGATTATCAGAAAAAAATAAAGAAAAATTATTTGATTGAAGAAATCAGTGCTAAGGTTTTGTTGGATTTTAAAAATTACCTTGTTGTTAATTGCAACCTATTAGAAACTACAGCAACTAGATTTATTAAAAATTTTAAAACTGTTATTTTTGATGCAAGGAATAATGGTAAACAGATCAATCATCAAATAGCCGGATTTACTACTGGAACAACAAACAGTGAGCATAAAGTATTTCTTTCTTTAAATGAAATAGAAAAAATAAAGAGTATCAGTACTCTAAATTCTGATTGGAGTAAAGCTGCTGATTGGCTGGTATTAGGCTGTTATTTGGGGCAAAGAGCAAGCGATTTACTCAGAATGACAGAAAAAATGATTTACTCTAAAACAGATTTTGAGGGTAACTCTTTTAGATTTATAGAGATAACGCAACAAAAAACAGGAGAAAAAGTAGTTATCCCTTTGCATAATGAGGTTGAACTTATTTTAAGTAAATACAATGGAGACTTCCCTCCTGTATTTGCTAATAATCCTGCTTCTAATTCTGCACTATTTAACAGGCATATTAAAAAAGTTTGTGAATTAGCAGGTATCCATGAAATGATAAAAGGCAAAGTTTTTAATGAAATCACCAAGAAAAACGAAATAATAGAAACTGAAAAATGTAATCTTGTTTCTTCTCATGTTTGCAGACGCTCATTTGCCACCAACTTTTATGGCAATAAGCTTTTTACCACACCTCAACTTATGAGTATTACAGGTCATAAAACAGAATCTATGTTTTTAAATTATATTGGTAGAACGGCTGATGATTGGGCGATGCAAACAGCTAAAACTTTTAAGGATCTGTCAGATAAACAAAAAATTTCATAATCTTTTATATCAAAAAATACTATTATTGTTGATTTATGGAGTGTGTCAATATCTCATTTTTAGTTGAATACGTTCTAATATAACGCGACATTCTTTGTCGCATTAGGGAATTAACTTTGATGTAAAATATAGAGTTATGGAAATTCCATTTTATTTAAGTTTCAAAGAATTTGAAAAGAATTATCAAACAGATTTTAAAAAGTGGTTTGGGCACTATTGTGATGCTGATGAAGTAGACTTTTTAAAAGATCTATTAGAGCTATATAGATACTATTTATGTTATAATGTTGTAGAAGATAAATTGGATTTTGAGGGAGTCATTGAAATTATGGATTGTTTAGTTCCTTTTAGAAATAAAGGGAATTTACAAATAATGGGAGCTTTTTTTACAACTTATAAAGACAAAGAAGGAAACCTTTTTCAAAAGAAAACAATTACCATGATGGAATATGCACAACATATTTTAGACTTAGTAAATATGTACCTTAAAAATAATAAAGTAGAAATAGTAGATTGCATAAATATTAAAGATTATTTAGGACGGAG
Source organism: Chryseobacterium sp. GTID13 (assembly GCF_056172655.1). Taxonomy (NCBI): domain Bacteria; kingdom Pseudomonadati; phylum Bacteroidota; class Flavobacteriia; order Flavobacteriales; family Weeksellaceae; genus Chryseobacterium; species Chryseobacterium sp. GTID13. The sequence goes on along the minus strand of NZ_JAOCMB010000006.1, from coordinate 208,000 downwards.
AGATATTATTTCTGACAATGATAGTTTTGGATATTGGATTAATTTTGATATACATAAATTAACACTTCCATTTTTAAGAGCTTATATACCAGTAAATGGTAAGATAGTTAATGCTACTCTTTATCGAAACTTTGGATTTGCTGTTGTTCGTATTGCCAACTTTATAGATGAAAGGCTTAGATCTTTAAATGCTTTTGAATTTAGTTTTTATAATAGCCTAAAGTCAGAAGCAAAATCTCAAGAACCTAATCAAAGTAATTTTCATAAAGAGGCGGTGCCCATCACATCTAAAATCAAAATCACTGGAAGTTTACAAGCATTAGGATATATTTTTACGGAGCTCTTTGAAAAAGGTTATATAGAACCTCAGCGTAAAAATGGCAAAGTTAACGTACAGGGAACCGCTAAAATGATTTTAGATCATTTTGAATTCACCAGAGAAGAAGTTCAACCATCATTAGAAAGTGTTAGACAGTCGTTATTTACACAAAATAAATTCAGTAATGATAAACAGGATCTCTTTAAGATTCCTAATTGTTCCCAACTTGAAAAATAATATTTCATTCTTTAATTATTTGAAAATCAGTAATTAATTATACAAACTGGATAAACTGTTACCAAAACTGGATAACACTTGCCTCTTGCAATGCTTCAACTTTGTACTCATAAATAAAAACAAATCATATGAGTGCAATACAATTCATCGGAACTACACCTAGTGACTTAATCAGGGAGATAAAAAAGAAATCATTCCTGAACTAAAAGAACAACTAAAAGAGGAATTCCAGCCCAAAGAGCCTACCAGCTACCTTACCCGCAATGAAGTATGTGAAATGCTTCATATTGATTTATCAACCCTTCATCGATGGAGAAAGGATGGAACCCTGATTGCCTATGGCCTGGGAAACCGGATCTACTTTAAGAGAAACGAAATTGATGAGTTTATCAACCGTAATAGGCTGTAATTAAGATCTGTTGTGACCTTAGAATTTCAAAGTATCATGCTGGATTTCCTTAAATTCCGAACGTTTTACCAGAAAGTAATAAATAATCTGGTTAATAATACAGACTTTGAACCGTTAAGGAGTAAGGGGAATCATACCATGATATACCAGCATACAAAGCAGAATATTAAACTGGAATGCCGCAAATCTAGAAACACAGTTGAAAACGAATTCATTTTTGTAGATATACTCATCACTCCGCACTATTATTTCAACGGGAATAAACATAACGGGAATGATTTGAACCCCGAAGACTGCAAAGAAGTTTTGACAGAAATATTTTTCTCTATTCTGAAAATTAAGCCCACAGAATTTATAGAGCTGCAACTAATTAATTTGGAATACGGAATTAACATTATCTCTAAAGTTGATATGAAAAACCTCATCGAAGGAATCATAAACTACAAAAAAACCCCTTTTGTTTTTGGTGCCAACATTCAGACTTATAAGATAACCAATGCTACTCCTTACAAGCAGATTAAAGCCTATGATAAGGGCATCCAGTTTATAAACTATCCACAGTACGATATACAAAGAAATACATTTCGTTTTGAGGTTAGAAGCAAGCAGGCAAAGAATATTCGTAAGCTGGGAATCTATTCACTCTTTGATTTATTCAGCGATGAGGTTTACCAAAAGATGGGGGAAAGTTTACTGAGTGAATGGGAAAATGTCCTTATCATCAATTCAGAGCCTGATTTAACTGGGCTAAAACCTACAGAGATAAAATATATTACCGAAGCAGGCACCATTGAATTTTGGATAATAAAACTACAAAATCCTTATCGAAACTGTTATGCAAGAGAAGTGAAAAAATACTACAATAATTTACAGAACAAGAACAATCTGCACCATACAATCAAAGTGCAAATTTTAGACAAAATTTTTGAATTGTTAAGTGGTGCAAATTCCACACAGGAACTACCGATAAAATCTGGATTTTTCAAAAATGAAAAAATTCTTTCAGACTGATAAATTTGGAATATGCACCATTTATTAAAATAACTCTAATAAATAGTGATCCAAACTAATACTATAATTCATAAAAAAGAAAGAAAAAAGAAGCTCAAAAAATATAGAAATAAAGATTATGATATTTTAATAAAGCACAGTTTTATTTAAAGAATGTTTAAAGAAAATTTAAATGTTAGTGAAACCACTGTTTTAATATATAAGCCCTTAAAAAAAGAGGCCGAATTTAAACTTTTTGGCTGAATCTATCTGCGATTTTTTGATACTCAAATTTGAGCTGTAAACTGAGCCACGAAGTGAACCATAAGATGAAAAAAAGTCAGTTTGAATGTTACGGAATCATGCACCTTTGAAATAAAAGGTTGTTAAGGTTTGAAACTTGAAATTATAGTTAAAATTCAAAACTTCATATTTAGAACCTGTGAAAACCTGACATTGAAAATGCAATATGTTAGTCAATGTTAGTATTAAAAAATAGTTTTTGAACTTGAAAAAACTTGAAATTGAATTTTGCATAACCTTATAAAACCTGAGATTGAAAACCCCAAAGCAAACGAAAAGCAACTGTAGAACAACTATAAAAACAGGCTAAAGTAGATTCATTTTTCTACTGGACTTATCGGCCACAGAATAAATTATAAAATTATCACACAATGAAAATAGAAAGAAAACAAACCTTGCGAAATAATAAAGGTTTACAAAAGTTGACAGAATCAGAATCTATAATTAGCTCGATCCTATCTTTAGACAAAATTACTCATGAAGATATAAAAGAGTTAACCACTGAGCAAAGGAAAAATTTTTCTGAAACTATCCAAAATCATTTCAATCAACTGCGGGGTGAAGAAAGGGACATCTTTTATAAAAAGATTGAAGCTATTATGGTAGATGATACTAAAAATCAAATGTGGGAGCAGAACCATATTAATATCATGTGGGCTATTACTTCCCATATCAAAGAAAATGGCAGGATGCCTACAAAAACTGAAATAGCGAGTAAAACAGAACTGAGCAGGCAAACAGTTCATAAGCATTTAACGGATTATAAAAACAGTGCCTACTATTCAGAATTTCACGAACAGTTTCATATCATGCAGTCTAAAGTAATGACCACAGTTTTCCAGCATGCCATTAATGGTGATATGAGGGCTGCTAAATTATATCTGGAATGTATCGGAGCCTTAAAAAACATTTCATCCGGAAATAATCCAAATAATGTAAACAACAATACTCTGATACAAAATCAGAATAATTTTATCCAGATAGGAGGAACAATATTAAACCAAGAGATCATCAAACAAATGAGCCTAGAACAGCTCGACACTATTGAAGGGATTTTGAAAACAATCGAGGTGAAAGAGGCCGAAAAGGATAAACAAGGTTAATAAATACAGTTCTGTCAAAAAAAGAGACACATATAATTCTCCCAACCTTCTCATTCTTTTACAATTGTTATGTTAGTCTTCGGAATATTTTAAAATAACCGACTTTTCTTACTCATAAAAAAGGATTATTTAATTAGTAAAAAGTGAAGGAAAATTAAATTAATAGATTTGAACTGAATGTAAATATTTTTTAAATCGACTTTTAAATTTGAAAATGTGTTATGAGAATGATAAGGGCGCGATCATTTTTAAATTTCCGAATAGCATTTTATATTTTACCTGTTATTTAACTATACTTAAACTCATCCTGCGGAACTTATTACATATAAAGCCTATTTAGATATTAATTTAAATATTTGGCAAAGTTCCCATATACCCTTTAAAAATAAATGAAATACAGTTATATTCATTTGAAGGTATAATATAGTGTTATCTACAATTCTTTTTTACTAAACATATAATAGCCCTGAACTGTTATTGATTCCAAGCAAAGTCTCAATAACTTAATTTCATAAGATAACGAAACAAAAACAATATGGCAAACAATGGAGAATCAACTGTAACTAACAAAGCTCTGTAGTAAAAGCAGTTCTACTTTAATTGGAAAACTATATCAAAATATGGGGAAAATACGGATATGAGTATTTATTTTTTATTCTAAAATATTTTTATCTTCGTAGCCATAATTTTAACGAAACAAGCGTAAGCTGTCACATTGGTATTAGAAAACTGCGAATCTTCTACGACAACCAAATTTTGACAGACTTACGCCCGTGTATCCATATGGGCACGGGCGGGGTCTTTCTGGTTGTCGGGTTCTTCGCAGTACCTCTAATACGGATTGATCTTTGCTCCGTGCCTTTTGCGTTTATATTTAAATAATTTCATATAATTTATTGATTAAATATAATGCGACAGGTCTTGTCGCTGGATGAGAGTAGCTTTGTAACAGGAATTAAATATAATATTAAACCCACACTGATGAACAAACATTATCTATCAGGCTAAAATAGTCACCGTAAAATCACTAATCAAAATATGGGGTTTTCCCCATCGAATTGATTACAAACTAATTTTAAATTCACACAAAATTTCAGATGCCAATGAAAAAAATTACTTAAGCATACTTATGTTGTATGCAGCTATTCCATTATGCGGCCAGCAGATACTCTGGCAAAAAGATATTAAATCCAATACACAGGATTTTCTAAGCCAGGTAACTACCACTATTGACGGTCAATACTTAATTACAGGAAGCAGTATTCAGTCCAAAAGCCAATCGCCAGCAGCTAGCAGCCAAAAGCAAAACAACGGTTACGATTTCCACCTTGTCAAATTAAACCAAAAGGGAGAAGAAGTCTGGGAAAAATATTTCTCAGGTCAAAACCATGATTATTTGTCAGCTTCAGTTGATACCCAGGACGGAGGCTTTCTGATTTCCGGAACCAGCTATTCCGGTAAAGGTTTGGATAAGAAAGAAGACTCCAAAGGAGGGTCAGATATTTGGCTGATACGACTTAACGAATTTGGGGACGAATTATGGCAGAAAACTTTAGGGACTTCTTCCGATGAGGAAGCCCGATCTGTTATCCAGACCGCTGATTTAGGATTTTTTGTAGCTGGAAATGTTCAGAATTCGTCCAAAGGATACGGTTCAAAAGATGTTTTCATTGTAAAGCTCGATAAGGATGGAAAAGAAATATCTCAATCAGTTTTAGGAGGAAAAGGATTAGATGAAGTGGAAAAAATGATTCCTACTAAAGACGGTGGTGCTTTGTTAGGGATCTATTCGAGAAGCAATACAGGAGGTTCTAAGAAAACCGAAAACTCTGGAGAAGGTGATTATTGGATCATTAAACTTGACAAGAACGGAAAAACAGAATGGGAAAAGGACTTTGGAGGAAAAGCAGATGATCATATAAGAACATTAGCATTAACTTCTTTAGGTTATTTGATCGGTGGAGAATCCAGATCCGAAAGATCAGGAAATAAATCGGCTGGAATAGAAGAAGGAACCGATCTGTGGCTGATTTCTTTAAACGAAAGAGGAGAAGATCTTTGGCAGAAATCGTACAATTTCGGGAACAGGGATATTCTGATGGGAACCAGCGTACTTCATTCAGCGGATGATAAATCTTCCAAAGGGATTCTTTTGGGTGGCTATACCCAGGCAGAAGGAAAGATACAGACAGATGATGAAACTTTTTGGATGCTGTATCTGGATCAGGATGGCAATGAAAAGTGGAGAAAACACGTGAAAGGCGAATCAAGAAAAAGAGAAGAAAGACTATCTGATATAAAACTGAATAGAGACGGCTCTATCATTCTGGCAGGAACCAGCGCAGAGGAGCTTGGAAAAGAGAATTGGAAGATTATAAAGCTGGGAGACAAGCAGCTTGACCAGTTAATTGAAAAGCAGGACATCAAAATTTATCCGAACCCGGTATCAGATTATGCTTATGTAGAAATAGGCTTTGATTTTAAAGATGCTGATATTATACTGTATGATATGGGTGGAAGACAGCTTCAGAGTTTGAAGACAAAGAATAAAGTAACCAAGATAAATACCCAGAATTTGATTCAGGGAGCTTATCTGGTGACCATAAAAACGGATAACAATAAAACAGCAAGTGCTAAACTAATCAAGAAATAAACAATGATGAATAAATTAATAAATGGAAAAGAATATCTTCTTTTCCTACTCTTATTTTGTGCCGGTAATATTTATAGCCAGCAGAGCTTAGGAGAAGGGAGTACAGCTCCTATTGCCTCGCCTTCAATGGCTTCCATGTCAAGGTTTACAGACAATCCCGTAAATCAAGTGACGGGTCAGCCTAATATCAATATTCCTGTTATAGAGATTCCAATACAAGATAAAAATATTAAAAATGTCTTTAATTTAAGTTACAACCCTGTTTATGTATGGGACAGTAATTTTTCAGCCAGTGATGTTGGTGCAGGCTGGAGCTTATTTGGAGGAAGTGTAATTTATAAAAAGATTGTTGAGGAACTTGATGAAAGATATGATGATATATCAAGACAGGAATATCAAAAGAATGCTTTTGATGATTTTTACTATTACAACTTACCAGGTATATCCGGTAAATTTCAGATCAAAAGAGATGTAGTTAACAATACTTTTAGCCTCGTTAACATAACTCCCAATAATCTGAAATTTGAATATCAAAGAAGTACTAATACTGCGACATTAAAAGTTGAAAACTTTACCATTACAGACGGAAAAGGATATAAATATATTTTTGATGACTTTGATTACGAAATGAGATATGACGAAGATTTTTTTATTCCTAGGAAAGGATATAAATCCGCCTATTTTTTAACCAAAATAATAAGCCCCATTGGAAAGATACTGGCAACTTATAATTATGATAAAAAGTCAAAAAATCGAGCTTCTACCGGAGAACTGATGTATCAGTACTGTAAATTAAAATCTGTAGATACGGATCTTGGAAAAGTGATATTTGATTATCAGTTTGATGAAAGCTTAAGTGGAACTCCGAATGATCTTTACAGTCTGAAAAAAATAACATTAAAAAACTCTCTTGATCAGATTATTCAATCGTACACTTTTAATTATATAACCTCTGCCGAGCCCTATGAACAAACCCTGAGAAAAAGGCTTCTCTCTTCTATTGTTACGAGTAACAGAAATGATGCAGAAATTGAAAGGACTACATTTATTTATAATCAGGAAAATAATAACTTCCTGCCAACAGTAAACAACAGCTATTGTGATTGGCCCGGATCTGCACCACAGAGTTTTTACACCAATTATAAGTTCACGAATGTTCTGGAAAAAATAATTTCACCATCGAAAGGAGTTACACAATATGAGTATGGAAATCATGAATACTTCTTTGAATACACACCGGAGTACCTGGATTCCATATTACCTACCTATATCGATTCGGATATTCAGACTGTTGTGGCACAGCTCGATTTCCAGTTTAACAGAAGCCAGACAAATACCTATACTTTTACTATTTCCGGAGATCCTAATAAAAAAGTGGGTTTCATGTTTTCTTTTATGGTACAGGGCTATGGCGAAACTCCGGGAGCAGGCAATCCTCTTGACCCTGAGCCGGAACCATTTTATACTGATTTTACAATCAGCAGCAGTTCCGGTGAAGTATTGTATGGTAAAGAATGTTTTCCAAAAACAATTGAGCAGGCCCAAAATACCTATTATGGCTACCCGGGAACATATACAGTACAGTTTTCGGGACCAGGAAAAAGCTATGGTATTTATCAGGTATATGAAATTAAACTTAAAACAGGACCAATCCGAAAAGCAAAAAATACGGTCCAGTATGGACATATCCGGTTAAATAAAATTAAATACTATACAGGCATTAATGAGACTTCTCCCGTCAAAACACTGATTTATAATTACGATAATGTAGAAGGTACAGGATCGAGCGGCTATGTATTTAATTATGATAATGACAGTAAGATGAGTCCTAACGATGGTTTTATTATGTATAAAAATATAAAAATCTCTGAAGCCGGAAACGGATATACAAGAATTTCTTACCTGACTCCGGACGATTATCCTAAATACCAGGATGGAGGTACTCAACAATTTCCTATATATTATTATCCATACTATAATATTACAAAAGAAGGCCTGATTTCAAAAAAGAAATCTACAACGAGCAGAATCAATTATTACGTTCTGAAAACTATACATATGAGCTTAATAATTTTACTGATCAGGTTCGTGAATTTTATATTAATTACGGTTTACATCTTACAAAGCCGGCTTTCGTAAAAAGAATTTCACAGGCCAATAAAGATTATACAAAAACGGGAAGTTTGGTAGAAAGTAAAAAAGAAACCGTTATCAATTCTTCTAATCTTGGCCCTGATTCAATAAAGGATATAACTTCAGATGGTAATGTCATAGAGCAGCAGTTTATATACCCTGCCGGTACCTCCGGATATGCCCATCTTGAAAGTGCCCATATTCTCTCAGAAGCTGTTCAGATTATCAATAAGAATAATGGTAAAACAGTTTTAAACTCTCAGGTAAAATTTGCAAACAATAGCCTTTTGCCTACTTCAGTTGTTTTTGTTAATCCGAATGATAGCAGTACCAAGACAAGTATAACCTATGATCAATACGATTCCGCAGGCAATACCCGTCAATATACCAGTGTGTCTGATGAAAGTACAGGAAAAGGATTCCCTTCCGTTATTATTTGGGGATATAACAATACAATGCCTATTGCTAAAATAGAAGGAGCTACTATAACGGATATAGCAGGATTGGCAGATAATATCATATCAAAATCAAACTTAGACATTGATGCTGCTTCTGAAACAGAGCTTATTAATGCATTGGACGCTTTCAGAACAAACACTGCATTAAAAAAATTCCAGATTACTACATATACTTATGATCAGTTGATCGGTATTACAACACTTACTCCGCCAAACGGAGTAAGAGGGATTTATAAGTATGACCAGAATAACAAATTGAAGGCTCTTGTTAACGTCAATGGAAATATTATCCAGGAATATAAATACAATATCAAACAGCCATAAAAACATAGATCATGAAAAAAATATCAATTTTTATATACTTTTTTGTATCTGCTTTGTTTTATGCACAAAGTCTTAGTAATACAGAGAACTACACCTATAGCAGGACCTATCTTGAACCAGTAACCACCGAGCAACCCGGAGCCCAACAACAGCAAACTGTTCAATACTTTGATGGTTTGGGAAGAAGTAAACAGAGTATCGGCATAAAGGCTTCTCCACTTGGAAAAGATATTGTGGTTCCCGTATCTTATGACAATCTGGGAAGGCCATCAAAAAATTATCTTCCCCTTCCTGTGGATTCTCAAAATGGTGCTTATATGCCAAGCGCAGGGGAAAACTCTGTAAATGCATATTATAATGTTTCCAACGCATTTTCTGAAGTAGCTTACGAAAACTCACCATTAGGGCGAATCGAAAAAGCTGCCGCACCCGGATCTGAATGGCAGCTTAGCGGGAGCCATACACCAAAAGCAGAATATTTGTCAAATGCAGCCGGTGAAGTAAAAAGGTTCAAAGTGGCAATTACTTGGAATTCTTATTTACAAATTAATGATGCAGTGTTGAATTTTGCAGCTAATGATTCCTATACAACCAATGGTTATTATAATGCCAACACACTTTACAAATCAGTGTCCAAAGATGAAGACGGGAATGAATCCCATTCCTTTACCAATTCTCTGGGCCAGACTATTTTAATGCGGAAAATTAATGTAAAAGAAAACGGAGCAGTTGAAAATCTGGACACCTATTATGTGTATGATGATTTCGGTAACCTTTCTTTCATGATTCCCCCAAAAGCGTCAATTGCCAGCACAGGCGCGGAAATCCAGCCTCTACTAAATCCTTTATGCTATCAGTATAAATACGATAAATACAACAGGCTTGCAGAAAAGAAACTTCCTGGAAAAGGCTGGGAATATTTTGTATACGATAAACAAAACAGACAGGTACTAGGCCAGGATGCCAACTTAAGAACAAGTGTTAATAATTTTGGAAAGCCGGGCTGGATGTTCACCAAGTATGATGCATTCGGAAGAGTAGTTTACAGTGGCTTTTTTGCCAATACGGCGTCAAGGATAGCTATGCAGACGGCATTAAACAATATGTCTGCTAATGCAAATAATAATGAAACAGCAAGTACTTCTCCATTTACGCAGAATAATATTAATGTTTACTATACAAAAGAAGCATTCCCAACAGGGAGTATGACCATCTTATCAGTTAATTATTATGATGAGTACCCTGAAGGGGCACCTCAACGCCCGGACCAGATACAGAATAAACCTGTTTTAGCTTCTATTCCTACTCTTATTACTTCCAATGGGCTTGCATCTGTAAGAAGTACAAAAGCACTACCTACCATCAGCTATACTAAAAATATTGAAAATGATAACTGGTCTTCAGATGCCATATGGTATGATCAGTTGGGGAGAGCAATTGGAAGTTACAGTAAAAACCATTTGGGAGGGGTTACCAAAACAGAGGCTTTGCTTGATTTTTCAGGGAAAACCCAGCTGGCTTTTACCTACCATTCAAAAAGTACGGCCAATACTGAAGTTACGGTTAAAGACAGGTATACGTATAGCCCTCAGGGATATTTACTTAAGCATTACCAACAGGTTGATAGCGGAATGGAAGAGCTGCTTTCCGATTACACTTATAATGATTTGGGACAGGTTATTAATAAGAAAGTGGGTAATAATCTTCAGAGTATAGATTATACTTATAACATAAGGGGATGGCTTACCGGGATCAATGCTGCTGATATAAATAATATGGGAAGCAAGCTGTTTTCCTACAAAATAAAATATAATTCGGTTGAAGGGGCGGAAACTCCCAATAACGAATATCCAGGACTGAAAGTAAAACCTAAATTTAACGGGAGTATCTCGGAAACAGACTGGAAAGTTGCGGGCGAAAATATCCTGAAAAGATATGGATACAGCTATGACGGGGCAGAAAGGCTAAGGGCCGGGTTTTACCAGAACGAGATGAACCCTTATCTCAAAGAATACAGTGAGATTGTAGACTATGACAAAAACGGGAATATTTCTACATTAAAAAGAACCGCAAATTCTTCCGCCGGTACTGCCATAGCTATTGACGATCTTACTTACATTTATGATGGTAACAGATTGAGTACTGTAACAGACTACTCACAAAATTATGCAGGATACCCGTCCTTATCCGGAATCCTCATAGATTATGATAGTAATGGCAATATGACCAGCCAGAAGGATAAGGGGATATTACAGATAAAATATAACCATCTTAATCTTCCTTCTTCTGTTACTTATGATACAACCTATATCATTCAGGAAAAAAATGGCACTTCTGCAGAAAGAAATTACAATACTCAATACATCTACTCTGCGGATGGAACAAAGCTGAAAACGGAGTATACTTATTATTCCAACAAAAGCGAAATGGAGCTTAAAAGGGTTTCTGAATACCTTAATGGCTTCCAGTACGAAGATGGCGGACTTCAGTTTTTTGCCAATGAAGAGGGTTATTATGATTACACTCAAAAGAAGTATATTTACAACTACGTTGACCATCTTGGAAATGTAAGGGTAAGCTATGCCAGGAATGCCAGCGGAAGCGCAGAGATCATTGAAGAAAATCATTATTACCCTTTCGGGTTAAGGCATAATACATCCAATTTGCTAACCAGGGCTTACCGTAAAAAATACAATGGTAAAGAGCTTCAGGAAAACGGTATGTTGGATTACGGATGGAGACTGTATATGCCGGAGCTGGGAAGATGGAACGGTATGGATCAGCTTTCTGAAAGTTACCATTCTGCTTCTCCATATGCTTATGTAATGAACAACCCTGTCAATATGTATGATCCGGATGGAAGAATGAGTATGGACCTGGGTGCAGGCTTTTGGAATAACTCTCAGGATGGTACAACCTGGTACAATACAGGTTCAGGGTTTACCAGTTCAGATGGTATTTCGATGGACTATGATGGGAATAGTATCAATTGGAGCCAACCTTACACTAATATGCTGCTTGCCAATATTGGTATTGCAACAGGTTCAAGTACTGATGGTGAAGGTGGGGTTCATGTTAATATACCTCCTATTGTACTTTCAAAGAGCAGCTTCTTCTGGGGAATGGAGATCCGAAGCCATGTAAATGAATACATGGAATGGTGGAATTCAAAAAGTGATTTGGCTTGGGACAGAGTTAGGAATGCTGGAAGATATAATGATCATGGCATTAATTTTATAGGTGGTGCTGGAGATCCTATTGGTATTTTTGATGTAGGCGGGCAGGTTTTAAGTACTTGGGAACCGGAAAATAGGTATCTTGCAATGGGTATTGCAATCATAGGGGCTGTAGCACTAAAAAAACCAGGTTTAGCAGTTAAAGAAGAAAGCAACTTATGGAGAGTAGGAGCTTATAAAGAAATGAAAGGAATAGAAGCTGGATTAGATGCACACCATGTTGGGCAAAGCGCAATTATGAAACGGCTTGTTGCCGGCTATGAACACAATACAGCTCCAACGATATTAGTACCAGTTTTAGGACATCGTAAACTTATCCCAGAAATTGGTAGAATGGCAATAACAAAAGGATCTGGAAATTTTACAAACGCCCGTCAAGTATTAGCAAGAGATATATTTGAATTAAGACGCGTTTACAAATCTCAAAATATACCAAATAGTGCACTACAAGAATTAATTCAAATGAATAAACAGATGTACCCTGGAGCATTTATAAAATAATTAAATATGGAAAATATAATTGATAAAACTTATGCGGAAGCAGTAAAAGGATTAGATGAAGAAATATTAAGTGATTGTGATACATGGTATAAATATGTTTTGAATTTACCAAAAGCTCAACAAGTTGTTTATACTGTTATTTTACTTCATTGGCAAGTTGAAAATGGAGGATTTCATCAATATTTCTTTAATTCTTATGGCCAATTTGCTTATTTAACCATTACAAACTTAAAATTAATAGGAGCAACCCAAAGAGTTGAATTATTAGATACTGCAACCCATCTTGTCAACGAGGAATATTTGATCGAAGACGCTTTTAGAAATCTAATTTTTAACAGGCAGATTTCGAAAATTGTAGATTTCGATGAAATGTTATTTAATAAATTAAATGAAATAGATGATAAATATTATAATATAGAAGGTGAGGATGTTGCCATTTTGCTTGAAGATTATTTAAATAAACAATCTAAAAATTAAAATGAAGCTTTTAGAATTAGTTCAATATTTCAGAAATGGAGGCTCTTATAAAGAGTTTTGTCAATTACAAGATTTAAATACTGAATCTGAAGTAATAGAAATCTATATGGAGCAACCTTGGGAAATTGACAAAGATTTGGCATTTTTCGAAATTGAAAAAACAGAAGGTAATATTGAATATTCTCCCAATGGTAAAGAATATTCTAATTTATTTGATTTCTACTATTTTTTGGATGCAATAGAAGAATCTAATAATGATGAAAATCAATCTTTATCCAATGAAAAGCTTACAAAACTTCTTTACAATTATGCAATAAACGATGCATAATAGAGTTAATCAAAACCTGTCTTTTATAAGACAGGTTTTTTTAAATATTGATAATTTTAAAACAACTGGCAACAAGCAATGCCCAATTAACAATCCTTCTGAAGGAATGATCGTAAAATACAATATGTGAACCCAAAAGAATTAGTAAAATTTTGAATAATCAAGAATTAAATAGAAAAAAATATTTAGAATCTACAAAACGTATAAAAGAAGAATGGTTCACTAGTGAAATACCACACTAGTATAGCTATATAATCCTTTAGGAAGTTTGGATGACATGTATTATGATTTGGAAGATGAAGATATTGCCGATTTGTTAGGAGATTATTTAAATAAACAATCTAAAAATTAATATGAAGCCAAAAGAATTAGCGGAAATTTTGAAGAGAAGTGTTATAGAAGAAAATCTCGACTCGTATCAAAATTTATTAGAAACTACAAATGAAGCTACAGACCCTATTTGGAAAGGTATTTTACCAATCTATATAGATTTTTCAAAAGAAGAAAAAGAAACTTTTTTAAAATTTTTGCGTATTGTTGAAATCAATACTTTATCACATGTATTAGGTATATTCGATGGGACTACATATGCTGAAGGTATAAATGACGAATTTATTATAAATATGGAAGGGAAAAAGGAAAAGTTGAATGGCGATTTGCAAAATTTATTTTTAGAATTAATTGAAGAAGAAGGATAATTCAATAATATTTCAAAAACATTAATAACTGGAATAGAGTATTGTAAATCAATACTCTATTTTTTTCACTCATTATTAATTAATACTTTAATCGCTAAAAAATGAACTTTGATTTTAAACAAGGAAATTATATTCATTATAATTGTCACAATACCTATTGAAAATGCATCATAAAGAAATTGAAAATGTCTTAAGCTTAGAACCTTTCAAAAGGTACGAATACTTCAATAAGAAAGTTGCTGATTTTGAACAATTATGGACATCGTTGATAATGAAGAAAATTACGCTGTCTCAGAGGTTGATGATTTTAGTCTTATTTCATTCTGGCCTGCTGAAGAATTTGTATCACTAGATCTTCAAGAAGGTTGGGAAAATTGTAAACCCCTTAAATTAACGTTAGATGATTTACGTGATGACATATTTGATATTATCAACTCTGAAAATTATTTAATAAATGTTTTTCCTGTAAATGGGGGAACAGGATTTGTGGTTGATCTTGAAGAATTTACTAGAGACTTAAATGAAGAATTAGGTAAGATTGAATAAATTAGGAAGGTCACTGTGACCTTTATTATCAAAAATAAACAATGAACAATTATTAGAATGAGCATTAGAATTAATAAAGAAAAAATAAATCAATGGCTTAGAAATACATCAGTAATACTAAATAAGCCCTATAAACCTGCTAATAATCCCCCATTCGCAATACTCACTACAACAGGAGTTATCTATACATTAGGATTATTTTATCTATGGGCTTTTTTTGATTTTTACAATATCCGATACTTTTTATATTTTGATTTAAAGGATTCACTTGCTGTTCTATATGAAAAACTGATGCTCATAGTTTTTATTAGTATTGTTATATCTCCATTTTTAATCATCTTACATCCCAAATTAACAGGGACTAAGAAGAGGAACTCAAAAGCTAAGAGCAAGTTTTCAAACTTATCCATTGCTTTGGTAATGCTTATCTTTTTAGGAGAAATACTGGTTTTTTTACAAGTCTATGAATTTGCATCCATTTTTATAATTCTTTTTTTGGTTATGGTGGCAGGCTCTGGATATGTTTATTTATATGAATATCCCAGCTTGGGAATTTGTATGTTATTATCTGTACTATTTTTATTCGTTTTTAGTATTGCAAAAATTGAAGCAAAACATGCAACCAAAACAAAATTAAAAGCAAATATTGTCCTAAAAAGCCATTCTGAAGTTCCTATCCTGAGAGAAAATGACAGTTGTAAATATTTAATATTCAAAACATCAAATTATTACTTCATTAAGGATGATTGTAGACATTTGATTCTTACTTACAATGCCTCATCAGGTGAAATGACAAGCTTTACACCTAAATAGAATGCCTCATTAGTCATAAATCCGAATGCGTCATTGTAAATCTTGTTTATATCAAGAATATTTCCTTGTTAATCAACCATAAAGGAACATAGTATTATAATCAATCATTCAAAAATTGAAAACCATTATTTGATGCTATAGTAATCAAGGGACTTATCACATCTAAAAGTTTTTTTTCAGTAATGTCAGATAAGTCTGATGTTATGTAAAAATATTCTTGCAGTAATCTTTCCTCTGGATTTATATCTGAAAAAATATCAATAGCGAGTCTTTGAAGGTTACAAAAAGAGTCAAAATGCTTTTCTAGTATAGGAAGTTTATTTTTTTATACAGATTAAATTTTTTATCAGCAGGGATTAAATTCCATATTTGATTATGTGAAACAAAGCTGTAAGGAATGAAATGTTCAATATCATAATTTTGAATTGTAAGTTTTGTTCCAGTATAAATACAATTAACTGATCCAACTTCTTTAAAAATAGTGTTCCAAAATTTTCTTTGCTTTACAAGATTACTTCTGGTAGCAGGTTTTATCAGTTTATTTGGAATATCTGGAATATTTGGATTTCTTACTTGTAAGAACAAAACAAGATTCCAATAAATAAAGTCTTTTATAATTCTAGAGTTTTTCTGAAAATATTTTTTCCAATCCGAATCAATAATGACTTTATCATGGTATAGAGAATAAATAGGGCTACTAACTTTATCTTGGGATAGCTGATATATATCTTTCTTATTTTTTTGGATACCAGGGACTCAAAAACCAGTGGGGAACATTTTTATCAAAGTGGTTCAATATTTTAACTGTTTCAATATTATTTGTTCGAGCAAGCCTGGAAACGATTTCATTTTTATCCTCATCAATATTAATCATTTCTAATACTCTTATTTTATGACTGCTTTCTTGAATAAGATCCTGGGAGCCAAAAGAAATATTAAAATAATTCACTGTGTACCAGGATTTAGCTATCATTTTTATAAATAATTCATGCTTAGTTATAATGTCTAAGCCAGACTCAATACTATCTATAATAGCCAGTAACCAATAAAACTTATATGTTGTTGATTTACTATTAAAGCAAGAAGCTAAGAGATGAATGGGCAAGTTTTCATTATAAGGAAGTTGCATCAGAATTTATTTGATAAAAGTTAATAAAAATGTGGTAATCCGTAATTATTAAATCTAAAAACTTTGTATTTTACATGATTCAAATTAAAATATTATGTGGAAAGATAGTGAAACATACATTGACTTATTGAACTTTGATTATTTAGTTGAGGTTACGAAAGATATAATTGAAAATGAAGATTTGTCTCCTTGTACAATTGGGGTTTATGGAGATTGGGGTAGTGGAAAGTCTAGTTTGGTTGAAATGATTCTAAAGTCATATGAAGGTAATGAAGATTTTTTATGTATAAAATTTAATGGGTGGCTGTTTGAAGACTATGAAGATGCCAAAACAGCTTTGTTAGGTACAATTATAGATAAAATTAAAGAAAAGAGAACTCTTACTGCAAAGGCTAAGGCTGGTGTAAAAAAACTATTAAAAAATATAAACTATCTTGATTTAGCAAGTAAAGGGTTAAAGTATGGAGTTGATTTTATGCTTACAGGAGGATTAGGAACCATTGCAGATATTACAATACAACAGGTTGCTTTACATCTAAAATCAGCAGGACAGGAAATAAAAGATGAGGAAATAAAAAAAGTTCTTGAAGGTACTTTTTCAAAGGAAGAGGTAAGGAAAAATCTTAGAGAGTTCCAAAAAGATTTTGAAGAATTACTTAAAGAAACAAAAATTAAAAAATTAGTTGTTTTTATAGATGAACTTGACAGATGTAACCATGACACAATTCTAGAGACTTTAGAAGCAATAAGATTGTTTTTGTTTACAAAAGGAACTTCGTTTATAATTGGTGCTGATGAAAGACAAGTAATGTATGCTGTAGGAAAAAGATTTCCAGAAGTTAAAGGAAACCACTTGGATATTGGTAAAGAGTATCTTGAGAAAATGATACAATATCCAATAAAAATACCTCAGCTGGGTATTTACGAGATGGAGTTTTATATTACATCATTATTTCTTCAAGAAACTTTCAAAAAAGAATATGCTGAAATAATAGACTTTCTTAAAGAAGAAAGAGAGCAAAACTTCATTAAGTTTGAGATTAGTTATGATTTAATAAAAGATAAGTTTCAAGATATTGATGAGGATAAATTAAAAGATGTAATATCAGTATCAAAACAGCTTTCATCAGTACTATCTAATAGGCTTAATGGGAATCCAAGACACTGTAAAAGATTCTTGAATGCACTATCCATGAGAATGAAAATGGCTGAGTTTAAAAATATAAACTTAGACAAAAAGGTTTTAGCTAAATTAATGTTAATAGAATATTTCAAAGATGATGTATTTAAGAAAATAGGAGAACTTCAGGCAGATGAAAATGGGAAGCCAATAGAGATTAAATTAATCGAAGAAAACAAATGGGATGATGTTGAAGCTTTGAAGCTTTGGAAAGATGATTTCTGGCTAAATAATTGGATAAGCTCTGAACCTAAACTATCAGATATTGATTTGCAAAACTATTTTTATTTCACAAGAGAAAGTTTACAAACTACTTTCTTTAAATCATCTTACTCTCTTAGCTCGGAAGCTGAAAATATCTTAAAAGGTTTGCAAGCAGGCTCTGATACTTTCAGAAATGAAGCGATTAAAAAATCAAAAAATATAAATGAATTTGAATCTTCAGAGATTCTAAAAACACTTTTTGTATCAATCGAATCATCTACGGAGATTGATTTAAACTTATTAAAGTCATTTCTTGAATGGGGTAAAGCTAATGAAAGCCTACATTCTGATACTATAGCAAAATTATCAACCTTACCTGCAAAAGCTATAAAATTCACTTTCATACCCAATATTTTTGAGTTTGGAAGAGCTACTGATAAGCTTGAAGATATTAAAGAACTGGCAGGAAAATGGGAAAAAGAAAACACAAAATTAAAAAAGGCAATTGAGCAGGAACTAAAACAAAACTAAAGAAAACTATGGGAACATCAAGTATGTATGGGGGCTATTCCAATGGGGGTTCGCAAAATAATCCTTTAATACCACCAGATTTTGAGGATAACGAACAGGAAAACACTAATAATCCAGAAAGTCAGAATTCTGAAAATGATTCAGAAGATAGCAATACTGAGCAAGAACAACAAGAACAGACTGTTGAATGGAGTAATGCAAAAACTTTCATGTCAAAAGTGGCTTCTGGAAAATCCAAGAATATTAAAGGAGCAGTTTCAAAGTATGTAAAAGCTTATGGAGGTGCTAAATCTGCTTCAAAAAATGCAGTAGGAGGAATAAAAACAACTATTAAACTTGGAAATTTTGTAAGAGGTATTTCAGAGCAAGGACTGAAGGAAACTCTGAATGAATACAAGATAGATTATAAGGATAGAAGCACAAAAGAAGTTCTAAATGAACTAGTAAACATTTTAGCTCCTTCCCCTAGTACAAAAGAAGATGCTATTTCAAGAAAGGCTTTGATACTTACAATGGAAGTGTTATATGAACTTATAGAAAAAGAAAATTTAGAAATAGAAGCTATTGAAAACCTAGATGTAAACATCATAATTCCAACTTATATAGAAGTATATATCTACCAGAAGCTAATAAATGATTTAGGTTCAAGAATTGAAAGTAATTCTAAAAGCGCAGCAGATGCAGTAGCATTAGAAAAGGATATAAAAGAATATATCCATTCTAAGATTGAGATTGTCTTTAAAGGTAAAGAGATTAAAGATTATAAATTCTCAACAAAAGAAATATTAAGCCTTTATAACCAATGTTACACCGTAATGGAAGATTTATTATGACAGAATATATATTTAAACTAAATACTGATGATGTATTAACTGTAGACTCCGCAATTGAAGTAGATTTAACTTCAAAGGAAGATTACAATCACACTTTTTTTAAATTATTAAGACCTCTATATCGTATGCCACACTTCTTTCAAAATGAGGCATTAGATTTATGGTACATCTCTTTAATGGTATATTATGTTGATAGAAAAGTTTTAAGAAAAGGAACATTTGACAATTGGACTAGAGAAGTTAAACTTTATATTCCAGTATTAGAAGTTGATAAATGGAATGAAAACAAGGATCTACTTATAGAAATGATTTCTTATTTAAGTGGAGATATTTGGGATTTTGAGTTTAGAAAAAGAGAGCTAAATGAAAATGAAGCTAAAATATCTGAAAATGTTGCCAGAAGTTATCTCTCAAATAAGTTTATCCCTGATAGCTTCTGTATGCTATCTGGAGGGCTAGATTCATTTATTGGTGCAATAGACCTACTAAAAGAAAATAAAAACATTGCATTTATTGGACATTATGGAGGAGGAAAAGGAGTAAAGCCTTTCCAAGATAAAGTCATCTCATTATTGAAAGATAAATTCGAATTACAAGAAGGACAGTTTTTTAATTTTAATGCAACTCCAATAGGAGGGGTTGAAGATACAACCCGAACGCGTTCATTTATGTTTTTTATGCATGCTATTATTCTAGCATCTTGCATGAATAAAGAAGTTAATTTATATATTCCTGAAAATGGATTAATATCTTTAAACATCCCTCTTACCAATTCTAGGTTGGGTAGTAGTAGTACTAGAACAACACATCCTTATTACCTAAAGATGCTTCAAGAGTTATTAACAAAACTTGGTATCAAAGTAATATTAAAAAACCCTTATCAGTTTTTAACTAAAGGAGAAATGTTATTAAACTGTAAAGAACCAGATTTTATTAAACAACATTATAAAGAGACAATGTCCTGCTCACATCCAGATCAAGTCAGATGGGTAAAAGGTAGTTTTGAACCTAAACATTGTGGTACATGTTTGCCATGTACTATTAGAAGAGCTTCTGTTTTAAAAGCATTTGAGGTTGATAATACGCTATATAGAGATGTTGATTATGAAAATAGGAAGGCTAGTATAGAACTAAGATCTTATAAGATTGGACTTTTAGATTATGCTGAAAATAGTAAGGGGTTATTTACAATTCAAATGTCTGGTAAAATTGATGAGAATATAGATGAGTATGAGGATTTATATAACAGGGGGATGGAAGAATTAGCTACTTTTATAAATACGAAAAATGACTAATTTTTTATTTGATACTCATGCTCATTTAGATTTGTCAACTAATTTTAATGAGGAAGTTAATAGTATTGAAAAACTAAAAATATACACAATAGCTGTAACAAATCTTCCTCCTCTCTACATTAAGTTTAAAAGTAGGATTGAATCAAAATATATAAAACCCGCTCTAGGGTTTCATCCTGAACTTATTGAGAAATACCAAAAGTATATACCTCAAATGTGGAGCCTATTAGGTGAAGCGAAATATATCGGAGAGGTTGGCTTGGATTATAAGGTTGGAATTAACTCAAAAGCAATTCAATTAAGTTTTTTTGAATCGCTTATTCATAAATGTAATGATTTAGGGGAAAAATATTAACTATACATAGTAGAAATAGTGTTGATGATGTTTTATCTATTATAGGAAGTAGGTTCAATAGTAAGTTCATCTTACATTGGTATTCAGGTAATTTAAAAAATATAGATATAGCAGTTGCTAATGGAGCTTACTTTTCTATTAATAATGCAATGTTCAATTCTAATAATGGTTTAAAGATAATAAATCATATACCTATTGATAGGTTACTTTTAGAATCTGATTATCCGTTTGTGATGAATAAGGGTAAAACACCCTTCAGAGTTACTGATATTAATCAAGTTGTTATTAGTTTAGCAAAATTCAGAAATAAAGACTATAATGAAATGTTGAGAGTTCTAGATGCTAATTTTAGAAAATTATTAGAAGGTTAAAACTGGATTATGGGAACATAAATCAAGGAAGGGAAGAATGGAGATTAAGAAAGTATATAAAAAAGCTTTTTTATAACTGGTTGGAATTATGTTGGAATAAATAAAAATAAAAAACCTCTAAAGATCTGTTAGTAAGATAATTAGAGGTTTTTAAAGAGGTACCTAGCGGATTCGAACCGCTGTAGATGGTGTTGCAGACCACTGCCTAGCCACTCGGCCAAAGTACCGTTTTTACCATTTTTGAGGTGTGCAAATATAGCAAAAAATTTTAATGAACAAAAATTTTTAAATCATTTCTTTCGCTCCAATGCTGTTGATATCGCTTTTTAGCTGTGTTTCAGCTTCATAATCTTTGATGTTAATAACACGTGTATTGCTCCATTGATCATGAAAACCGTTTTCCCCTAAAAATGACAGTTGGTCAACAAGGATAATTCCTCTTATGATATTTCTCAAAAAATAATTTCCGACAGAAGGTTTCTGCCCGTCAGTCATGATCACCTTGGTTCCCGTAATCAGTTTTCCCAGGCTTCTTCCGCCGGTGGCAGCTTCTACTAAAAATGTAAACAATATGTAGGAAATAATACCGAGTAACCTTTGTACCAGATCGCCGGAATTGACAATCCATTCTTTGAAAGCGGGACTGATGAGCATTAAGATCATAATAACGATAAAGAAAACGATGTAAAATGCTACAAGGTCAATTAAATAATTGGCAAATCTTGCTCCTTTGGAAGCGCGGTGCCTGTCTACAATCTGTAAATATTTCCTCATTGGTGTATTAGTTTTTTGTTGATTTATAATTTAAATTCCGTTAAGCATTAATTTTAAAGTGGCATTGGTTTCAATAACAGCAGTGATTCCCGATTCGTTTAATAAAACACGGCCCGGTTTCAGATTAAAAACTCTTCCGTTCATCTTTAAGCCTTTATAATATTCTTTATTAAATGCCTCTTCTATACTTTTCTTCGAAGCCAGCTCCAGTTCCTGCGTCGGGATTCCGTATTCCTCTTCAATCATCTTTACAATTTTCCCCTTAAAAAGAAGGGTAGCCGTTTTCTGCAGGATATTGGCGGTTCTCAGATTAAATTTTGTGTTGGAAAGTACAATTTTCTTTTTCATTTCATCATACACCGGAATCCCTGAAATAATGGCTTTGCCATTTACATAACCTTCCGTTTCAGCTTCAATGATCACTCTTCCTTCCGAACCGTAAACCCTGATATCTTTGATCTTTACTTTAGAACCTCTTACATCATATTCTTTGTTCATGAACATATTGCGGGCAATATTCGTTGCTTCTGAAAAAGGGACATTCGCTGTAGTTTGAAGTAGGAATTTATCTGCCAGGGCAGGAACAACGTTGAAATTACTTACCGATCTTACCGTCGGGGTAGCTGCAGGTTTGCTTCCTGTAAACGTTTCCGAATAAATATCCATTCCGATATTCGTTGTAATTTCATTTCCATAGAATTTCAGAGGAGTAATGTTTACGCCGACCGGAGTTATTTTCAGCCAGGTGTTATATTCTTCAGAAATATTAAAGGGTTGGGCAAAAACATTCCAGGCCATTACCGCATATTGCTGGAAATTCAGCTGGGTAGCCATCTGTTGGTCAATGGTTTTAGCGAATTTTCCCTGCTGTTCCTTCAGGCTTTTTTCTACCAGTGAAGTGATAGGAATCTGTATTTTGCCATAATCCAGGACAGGTTTTGTTACCCATCTGAATCCATTGGGCTGAGTATTGGTAGAAATTGTCCAGTTATTGTTAAAGCTGATGGTGGTGTTGAAGGACATCACCGTTTCAAAAGTTGTATTCTGATACGAATATACTCCAAGGGTACCGATGCCCTTTTCTGCCCATATTTTTATAGGAACCTCAATCAGCAGGTTTTGGCTTGTTCCGCCCACCAGACGGATAGGACGGGTTTTCCATACTTTTACCTTGAACTGGTCATTATTGTTATCCGTATAGGAATCATCCTGAAATATCAACTCCTTTACCGAAGCGTTAATCATATTACTGATTTCGGAAAGCGGAATAGTGACCGGCATCGTAATGTTGGACCGTATCTTCGGAAAATTATAAACGGCAGATTGATTATCAACGGCAGTCTGGCCAAAAACAAAAGCGAAGCTTAATAAAAATAATAATTTGATGGATTTCAATTCTTTATATTTTTTGTGAAGATAAAAATTTAAAAATCGTCAGGCTTGAAGCTTTTTTCCAGTTCAATACTTGCCCCTTTCATTTCGCCCTCCATGGGTGGTGAAGTTTTGGTGATATTCAGCTTAATGTATGAAATCTGGGGAAAGCTTTGATGGATCTTCATGATGATCCTTCCTGCTACATGTTCCAGTAATTTGGATTTAACGGCCATCTCCCGGTGAATGATCCCATTGATGTCAGCATAGCTTATCGTATCGTTCAGGTCATCCGTTTCTGCGGCTTTCCAAAGATCCGTGTGCAGTTCTGCATTTAAAATATAATAGGTCCCGATGATATTTTCTTCGGGAAGTACACCGTGGTAGGCATATATTTTTACATCTTCAAGAAAGATCTTGCTCATTTGTTCCTGATTTTTATTTCAGCAAAAATCGTTTTAATTCTTCAAAATCCGCATGTATTTCTACAGTTTTTTCTCCTTTTTCATAAGGGCATGCAGTGCCTCAGGTACCTCTGTAGTGATATGGGCTGCTTTTTCCACTGCTTCAGGGAATTTTACCGGATGTGCGGTTCCCAGTATGAGTCCTTTTTTGCCCGGATTTTCATTCAGATATTGTTCCAGGGAAGCAAAAGCAACAGCGCTGTGAGGTTCAAGAACATATTCATATTTTTCAAAAACTTCTTTTATAGTTTCTAGTGTTGATGCATCATCGATGGAATATCCTGAAATCATATTTTTTAATGAATCAAACTGATGTCCAAAAAGCTCCAGAATCCTTGTGAAATTACTCGGATCACCCACATCCATGGCATTAGATAGGGTTGCCACAGCTTTTTTAGGATGATACTGATGGTTTTTCAGATAATCGGGGACCACATGATTTTCATTACAGGCAGCAATAAAATGTTCTGCAGGAAGCCCCCGGAAATACGTAAGAAGCCCGGCACAAATATTTCCGAAATTTCCACTTGGGACACCAATCACCGGATCCTGGTTTTCGTGCTGTTTCCATTGTTTTAAAGCTAATAAATAATAAACCTGCTGTGGAAGCCACCTTGCGACATTAATGGAGTTCGCCGAAGTCAAAAACAGTTCAGAATTAATGCTTTCATCCGAAAATGCCTGCTTCACAAGAGTCTGGCAGTCGTCAAAATTACCATCCACTTCCAGCGCAGAAATGTTTCCTCCTAATGCAGTAAGCTGTTTTTCCTGAACGGCACTTACCCTGTTTTTGGGATAAAGAATCACCACATTGATTCCCGGAACATTGTAAAAACCATGAGCAACAGCCCCTCCTGTATCTCCGGAAGTGGCAACGAGTACCGTTATTTTCTTATCCTGATCCTTCAGGAAATAGGAAAGGCAGCGGCTCATAAAGCGGGCTCCCACATCTTTAAAAGCCAAAGTAGGCCCATGGAAAAGCTCCAGAATAGAGATTCGTTCATTGATTTTCTTCAAAGGAATATCAAAGCTGATGGTTTCTGCTGCAATATTTTTCAATATCTCTGCTGGAATTTCATCCCCAATAAAATCTTTCATACATCTGAAGGCAATTTCTTCATCAGAATACAGATGCAGGTTTTGGATAAATTCTTCATCAAACCGGGGAATAATTTCCGGGAAGAAAAGCCCTTTCCGGCTTCCCTGGCTTTTTATAGTTGCTGTTTTAAAATCAACGGTTTCCTGCTTGTTTTTTAAATTATAATATTTCATTGTTTTAATTTGTTGGGTTCATCATTGATCATTCTTCAACGATTTCAATTCCGGAAGGGTTTATTTTGGATACGTATACAAAACTCATGATTCCAATTTCATCATATGCGGATTTCATCAGCTGTGCAATTTTTTCTGCTGTTTCTTTTTTTCTGCAAGCATGAAAATGGAAGGACCTGAGCCCGAAATCCCGCCACCAAGCGCTCCGGCTTCCATACTTTTTGTTTTGATCTCTTCAAATTTCGGAATCAGAATGCTTCTTACAGGTTCTATAATCACGTCATTAAGGCTTCTCCCGATCAGGGAAATATCATTTTTAAGGATTCCGGCTACCAGTCCGGCAATATTTCCCCATTGCTCAACGGCATCTTTTAATAAGATATTTTTCTTTAGAATCTGTCGTGCATCGGAAGTTTTAACTTCTACCTGCGGATGTACCGCAGCGACAAACAGATCCGGGCTTCTCAGTGGAATAATATCAATAGGAGAGGAGGATTTTACTAAAGTGATCCCCCATAAATGCATGGGGCAATATTATCCGCGTGGCGGACTCCGGAAGCAAGCTCTTCCCCGAACATGGCGAAGTGCACCATTTCCTCATCAGATAAAATATTGCCCAATAAGGCATTGGCCCCGAAAGCGGCTCCGGCGGCGCTAGCCGCGCTGGAGCCGAGCCCGCTTCCCGGCTTGATATGTTTACGGATCGTTACTTCAAAACCTTTTGTCAGGTTTAATTCCTGAATAATATTTTGCAGTACAACGCCAGCTACATTTTCAGAAGGGTTTTCCGGAAGTCCGAACTGGTCTTCATGCCTGATTATAATCTCCGGCTTATCCAGTAATTTCAGTTCCATTTCATCATAAGGCTCATGAATAGCCATTCCAAGGATATCAAACCCGCAGACAAGATTGGCAACGGTAGCAGGAACCTTTATTTTTATTTTTTCCATAGTATTTATTTTAAACTGAACGTATAATATCTGCAAAAACACCGCTTGCCGTTACTTCAGCGCCCGCTCCGGCTCCTTTTACAACCAGAGGCTGTTCGGAATACCTTAAAGTTTTGAAGATAACGATATTGTCTTTGCCATACAGGTGATACAGGTCACTGTCCGGAGCTACATGCTGAAGGCCTACTTTAGCTTTTCCATCCTTAAATTCGGCAGTATATTTTAAAATTTTGCCATTGCTTTGTGCATCGTTCACCAGGTTTTTGAAGTGATCTTCATATTCAGTAAGTTTTTCATAAAAATTTTCTACACTTCCCTGAAGACATTCCTGTGGCAGAAAACTTTCATTCTCAATATCTTCGAACTGGAGCTGATAACCTGCTTCTCTTGCCAGAATTAAAATTTTCCGTGCGACATCTGTTCCTGTGAGATCCAGACGGGGATCCGGTTCTGTAAAGCCTTCCTTCTGTGCCTGGGCAACAACTTCTGAAAAGGTTCTGCTTCCGTCATAATTATTGAAAACAAAATTCAGGGTCCCGCTTAAAACAGCCTGGATGGATGTAATTCTGTCCCCGCTTTTGATGAGGTCATTAATGGTACCGATAACCGGAAGTCCTGCGCCTACATTGGTTTCAAAATAGAAACGGCAGCTATGGTTTCTGGCTGTATTTTTTAAATTTTTATAAATTTCAAAATCTGAGGAAGCCGCAATTTTATTGCAGGCAACAATATTGATGCTTCTTTTTAAGAGGCTTTCATATACTGCGGGAACTTCTGAACTGGCTGTAATGTCAATAAAAACAGAATTCCGCAGATTCCTTGAAATAATCTCTTCTGCAAAACCATGAATAGAGGCTTCAACACCTTTTTCACCCCAGTTATTATAATCGTTTTCGGAGATTCCCTGATCAGAAAAAATCATTTTTCGGCTGTTGGAAAGTCCTGCAATTCTTAAATTGATCAAATTATTTTCGCGGAGGTAAGCATTCTGCTCAAAGATCTGTTCTACAAGTTTTGAACCTACATTTCCGGTGCCGCACAGATATAGATGTACTTGCTTGATTTCGGATTCAAAGAATTCTTCATGAAGGACATTAACTGCTTTTTTAGTGTCTTTTTCTGAAATTACAATGCTGATATTTCTTTCTGAAGATCCCTGTGCGATAGCTCTGATGTTAATACCGTTGTTACCCAGACATCCGAACATTTTCGCGCTGATCCCGCTTCTGTTTTTCATATTTTCTCCTACCAGCGCAACAATTGAAAGCCCGGTTTCTATTTTTACAGGAGCAGTTCTCTGAAGTTTTATATCGTCGGCAAATGATGAATTGACCGCATTTTCTGCATGATAGATATCTTTTTCATTAACGGCTATTGTGATAGAATGCTCCGAGGATCCCTGAGTAATAAGAATAACGTTGATTTTTTCAAAGCTGAGACACTGGAAGAGTCTGGCAGAAATTCCGGGAATTCCAACCATTCCGCTGCCTTCCAAAGTAAGAAGAGCAATATGACTCATATTAGAAACCCCTGCAGCAGCTTCTTTGATTTCATCCGATGATGTTTCCAGATTATGGGAAACCAGAGTACCGTGGGCATCCGGCTCAAAAGTATTTTTAATCTTCAGGTCAATGTTCTTTGCCATTACAGGCTGTATGGATGGCGGATAAAGCACTTTAGCTCCAAAATGGGAGAGTTCCATCGCTTCATGATACGAGATTTCCGGGATTGGTTTCGCATTGGAAACTAATCTTGGATCTGCGGTCATCATACCATTCACATCGGTCCAGATCTGAAGTTCTTCAGCTGAAACTGCTGCTGCAATGATGGCTGCGGTATAATCTGAACCACCTCTTCCTAAGGTCGTAGCATTTCCGTTCTGATCGCTGGCAATAAAGCCCGGAGCAACGATAATCTGATTTTTATGATTTGCTGCAAAATTCTTTAAATTGTGATCCGTAATTTCAAAATCTACTTTTGCATGGGTAAAATTACTGTCTGTTTTAATCTGTTCAGCTGAATTCATCCACAGACAATCCAGGCCTTCATACTGAAGCCTCGCCGCGATAATGTTGGATGACAAAAATTCTCCATATGAAGTAATTCTGTCTTTAATTTTATCTGTGAATTCACCCAGGACGAAGATACCGTTATAAATATCTTCCATATCGTTAAAATGTTTTTTTACGAAACTGAGCCATGAGCTTTGTTCTAAAACAGGAATAAGTTCTTTAACGAGCTGTAGGTGATTTTCTTCTAGGTCTTTGATGACCGGGATATAGTTTTCATTTTTAGCAGAAGCATACTCAGCTGCTTTTATCAGTTTGTCGGTAACGCTGTGAAGTGCTGAAACTACAACAATAACTTTGCTTTGTAAAGCTTCTTTTTTAATAATATTTTCTGCCAGAATAATGTTCCGGGCATTGGCAACTGATGTACCGCCGAATTTTAAGACTTTCATCTGATAGGTATTTGAAGTTGGATAAAATGAGAGGGTTACTCTTTACAAAAAGAGTACGGGTACAGGAAATAATATGTGAAAATTTACCCCGCTACGGGGTAGTTGTTGTAGTTGTGAATGTAGAAACAGATGATAGGGCCGAAAGTAATTCCGGTACAGAAATATCTGATATGTTTCTTAGAAAATTCATTCTTTACCAAACAAATATACAAATTATTTGGAGATAACAAAATTATTTATGGAAGTTGTTTAAACTTTAACATTGATTATTTTTAACCACTAAGCGTTTTTAGAGCCGGGCTTTTTGGATCATAAGTACACTTAAGTTTTGTGCAAATCTTTGATTTCATCTTATGTGAACTTTTCTTCGGAATTATTTTAAACTTACTTAGGTGAAATAAAGTGTTGTTTTAAAAAGGATATTATTCATATTTGTATAACCTAACAATCAAATCTTAAAATATGAAAAATTTGAAAAAACTTTCAAGAGAAGAAAAAAGCAGAATCAGTGGCGGTTTTACCGAGTTTCAGATTGAAACATGTGGGGGTGCTGCCTATGTATGTTTCCGTGGCGGCGGCGCGTGGGGCTGCTGGAGGACTCCCGGAGGAACCTGTTATCCTCCGATGGTGTAATAAAAAAGGTTGTCTCTTTAGTTTGAGACAACCTTATACTATTAAAATTGATGAATTCATCCACTTTTAAGAAGTGGCTAAACATTTTGGCGGGCTGCCACATACTCCGGGAATGCATACTTCATCGGGTTTACAATAAGTATCACATTCTCTTGCTGTTCCGCCATTGATAGTTTTCAGACATTCTTTGTCTAATTTTTTTAAATTTTTCATAAGTAAGGATTTTGGTTGGTTCCTTAAATATATAAAAAATTTATTTTATGCTTTTTGAAAGGTCCAGCATAGCCTCAATCGGCTTCAAAGCTCTTAAACGAAGCTCTTCGTCGATGAGGATTTCCGGAAGTTCGTATTTCATACACAGGTACAGTTTTTCCATGGTATTGCGTTTCATGTAAAAACATTCCGAACAGTTGCAGCTTTCGTCAAAAACAAGAGCAGGAATAAGTTCTTTATGCGGTGCACGTTTTTTCATTTCATGAAGAATTCCTTCTTCTGTAGCGATAATGAACTTCTGGCAGTCGTCTTTCTCTACGAAATTCAACAGGGCAGAAGTGGATCCAATAAAGTGCGCAAGTTTCAGTACAGCTTCCTCACTTTCAGGGTGGGCAATTAATTTTGCATCAGGATTGTCTGCAAGCTGCTTGGCAATTCTTTCCATTGAAAATGCTTCGTGTACGATGCAGCTTCCGTCCCAAAGGATCATATCGCGGCCGGTTTTTTTAGATAAGTATCTTCCCAGGTTTTTATCCGGTGCAAAGATGATCGGCCGGTCTTTCGGAAGTGCTTCAATCACGGTTTCCGCATTGGAACTGGTCACAATAATATCACTTTCTGCTTTGGTTTCTGCATTACAGTTGATATAGGTGGCGATCAGGGCATTCGGGTGCTGCTCGCGCATTTTTCTCAGACCTTCACCTGAACATCCGTCTGCCAGGGAGCATCCTGCCATAGTGTCGGGAAGAACTACTTTTTTAGTTGGATTAAGGATTTTAGCAGCTTCAGCCATGAAGTGGACTCCGCAGAATACGATTATGTCTGCATTGGTTTCTTTAGCCTGTCTTGCCAGCTGCAGAGAATCACCCAGGAAATCAGCAATATCCTGAATTTCTCCCGGCTGGTAATAATGGGCCAGGATCACCGCATTTTTTCTTCTTTAAGTTTCAGAATGGCTTTCACCAATTCTTCTCCTTGAGGGATTGCTATATCTTTTATATCCAAAAATCCTCTTACAGGAATGGCAGATTTAGCTTTTTCTAATGTTTCGGTACTCATATCAACCTCAATGTTTTTTGATTATAGAAGTTAGAGGTTAGAAATTAGAAGTTAGAGTTTAGCTTTGACTTAAATAAGTGTAATGTATAACTAACTTCTAATTTATAGTTTCTAGTTTCTTTCTATAAATTTTTTTATTAAACTTTCTATTTCTTTTTTTGCTTCATCAAGATCGGTATTGATAACGATCTCGTCAAACTCTTTCGCAAAGGTCATTTCTTCTCCTGCCTTTGCTACACGGGTTTTGATGGTTTCTGCATCATCTGTGTTTCTGGAGATCAATCTTCGTTCCAATTCTTCTATGGAAGGCGGCTCAATGAAAATGGAAAGAGCTTTTTCTCCAAAATATTTTTTTAAAGAAATTCCACCTTTCACATCCACATCAAAGATGACCACTTTTCCCTGATTCCAGATTTTTTCCACTTCAGATTTTAAAGTACCGTAATATTTGTCAGTATACACTTCTTCATATTCTACAAAAGCATCTTCCGCTATTTTCTGTCTGAATTCGTCCGGACTCAAAAAATGATAATCCACGGCGTGCATTTCGCTTCCTCTGGGCTGTCTTGTAGTGCATGAGATTGAAAATGCCAGTTCCGGAAATGTTTCCAGAGAATGTTTTACTAATGTAGTTTTTCCGCTCCCCGACGGTGCTGAAAATATGATAACTTTATTCATTTTGTTCCGGGTTCCGGGTTTTGAGTTCCGGGTTTAATTCCGCTTTATTGTTAACTCGAAATCATCCCGAATCTCGTACCCCGTAACTTATAATACGTTTAACGTCTGCTCTTTAATTTTTTCCAGATCATCTTTCATCATAACCACCAGTTTCTGGATCTCTGCATGGTTGGCTTTTGAACCTAAAGTATTGATCTCTCTTCCGATCTCCTGAGAAATAAAACCAAGTTTTTTTCCGTTGAAATCTTCATTATCCATTACTTCCTTATAATACTTAAGGTGCTGGGTGAGTCGTACTTTTTCTTCTGCAATATCAAGCTTTTCCGTAAAATAGGCCATTTCCTGGTAGAAACGTGTTTCGTCCACGTTTTCAAATTCTTTTAAAGACTTCTGGTAGCGTTCTTTTACAGCAATGATTCTTTCTTCTTCAAAAGGAATGACTTCGGAAAGATACTGATCAATATTCTGGATATTTCTTTCCAGTTCTTCATGTAAAATAGCTCCCTCTGTTTTTCTGAATTCCATAAAACGGTCTACCGCAGCGTGAACGATCTTGGCTAAAGATTCCCATTCTCCTTCCGTAAGCTCATCGGGTCTTGAAGTAATGGCATCAGGAAGCCTTACTGCCATTTTCAGGTATTCAAAGTCCGGACCGTCAGAAGCAATGTTACGAAGTTCACTGATATAAGCATCGATTAAACTCTTATTAATTTTCACATCGTTGGATTCTTCCAGATTTTCCAGATTGATGTAGCAGTCTACCTTCCCCGGATAATTCTGTCGTTCAGGATTTTTCTGATTTCGAATTCTTTCTCTTTATAGCGTAAAGGTACTTTGATATTTAAATCAAAGCTTTTGCTGTTCAATGATTTAATATCTATCGAAATCTTTTTACCTTCAAAAACACCTTCGGCTCTGCCGAATCCCGTCATTGATAAAATCATAGTTTTTTATTGTTGTACAAAGATAAACATTTAAATTAGCACTGTGAAAAATTTGATTTCTGTTGTAGGACCTACTGGAATAGGCAAAACAAGACTGGCAATTGATCTGGCAAAGCATTTCAATACCGAAATTGTTTCCTGTGATTCACGCCAGTTTTTTAAAGAAATGAAAATAGGGACCGCATCACCTTCTGAAGAAGAGCTTGCAGAGGCTCCCCATCATTTTATAGGGAACCTTTCGGTTCAGGATTATTATTCTATCGGGCAGTACGAGGAAGATGCCCTGAAAAAGCTTAACGAACTTTTTACTGATCATGACACCGTTATTTTAGTCGGTGGAAGTATGATGTATGAAAAAGCT
Source organism: Chryseobacterium sp. GTID13 (assembly GCF_056172655.1). Classification (NCBI taxonomy): domain Bacteria; kingdom Pseudomonadati; phylum Bacteroidota; class Flavobacteriia; order Flavobacteriales; family Weeksellaceae; genus Chryseobacterium; species Chryseobacterium sp. GTID13. Next base: position 175,394 of record NZ_JAOCMB010000006.1, on the reverse strand, counting down.
GTCATCGAAGGTCTGAATGATCTGCCTGAAGCTGATGAAGCCAATCAGAAGAAATTACAGGAAATTTTTGATTATGAAGGAATAGGAAAGCTTCAGGAAATTTTAAAAGAACTTGATCCTGAGTATTTTGAAGTGGTAGATTTTCACAATCACAGAAGACTTTTACGGGCTATTGATGTGATCTGGCAGACGAATAAAAAATATTCCGAGCAGATTGCTGTTTCCCAGGAGTCCAGGGATTTCAATGTGACCCGCATAGGAATTGAAGCACCAAGAGAAGAGCTTTATGACCGGATCAACAGAAGAGTAGATATGATGATGGAGAAAGGTTTACTGGCAGAGGCGGAAAGCCTTGAACCCTATAAAGATCTGACGGCCTTGAAAACCGTAGGTTATTCCGAATTATTTAAATATTTTGACGGTGAATGGGATTTGGATTTTGCCGTTTCTGAAATCAAAAAAAACAGCCGCAGGTATGCAAAACGTCAATTAACCTGGTACAGAAAGGCAGATGATATCCATTATTTATCTTTAGGATATTCTCAAGAGGATTTTGAAAATCTTTTAAGATGGATTTCTGAACAGTTTCAAAACTAAATATTTCAATATTTAACCATTAAGAATCATTGAGTTATTAAGAATATTAAGATGGGCTTTGCTTTCTTAGCTAAACTTAATTGGTACAATAATCTTAATGATTAAATAAGCTTCAAATTTATATCTGCTCGATCTGCTCAATCTGCGAGCGTAAAATAATCTCTCGCAGATTGAGCAGATCGAGCAGATGTTTGTGTTATTTTGTGGGCTTTATTTTTATTGGCTGGGGTTACGGGAAATAAAAGCGGCCTCTGGAAATCAGGGACCGCACTAAAAACAATATAATTAAAAATTTACTACTTCCAACCGCCGCCAAGCGCTCTGTAAAGATCTACAATGCTGCTCAGTCTTTGTCTTTTTACGGATGCAAGATTCAGTTCAGCCTGCAGAGAATTTCCCTGAGCTGTAATCACTTCTAAATAATTGGCCATACCGCCTTTGTAAAGCATTTCGGCACTTTTAATCCCATCTTTTAATGTTGCAACTTGTTCAGTTGCTTTTTGTTCCTGAACTTTTAAACTTTCATTAGAAACCAAAGCATCAGAAACTTCACCTACTGCATTTAATACAGATTGACGGAAAGCCAGAACATTCTTCTCTCTCTGGATTTTAGCTACGTTAAGGTCTGTCTTCAACTGTCTTTTCTGGAAAATGGGCTGGGTAATTCCTCCCAGTACAGATCCGAACAGAGATGCCGGAATCTGGAACCAGTTATCAAACTTGAAGGAATTCACTCCTCCGTTGGCTGTGATTTTCAAAGCAGGATACATATTTGCCTGAGCTATTCCTACCATAGAATTGGATTCCAGTAAAACCAGTTCCTGCTGACGAACATCCGGACGACGGCTTACCATAGCTGCAGGAAGTCCTGCGGAAATATTCTGTGGTAAAGAAGTATCAGACATTTCGATCGTTCTGCTAATTTTAGTCGGATTTTCACCTACAAGAATGCTCAAAGCATTTTCCTGAATGGCGATATTCTGCTCCAGCTGAGTGATCAGTAATTCTGTAGACTGTTTTTGAGCAGTTGCCTGCTGAACGCCTAAAGAGGTTGTATCACCGCTTTGCCACATTTTTTCAGTGATGGAAAGGGTATTGGTGCTGAGTTCCAGATTGGCTTTTGCGATCTGGATCTGTTTGTCAAGCATCAATAAATTATAATAGCCCTGGGCGATAGCTGCCACCACTTGGGTCTGTACAGCTTTTGTTGCTTCATAAGTCTGTAGATACTGCATTCTTGAAACTTCCTGCTGGTTTTTGATTTTCCCCCAGATATCGGCCTCCCATGAAAGGTTGAATGCTGCATTATAATCCTCAACGTGATTTTGACCTAAAAATGAGTTTAAGCTCTTCCCGTTCATGCTGTTTTCCGACGGTTTGGAAATCTGTGCCGAAACTCCGAAACCTACATCAGGATACTGAAGATATTTGGCCTGTTTCAGTTTCTCCTGTGAAGAAGCTACCTGTTTTAAAGCAATCTGAAGATCATAGTTGTTTTTGATTCCTTTCTCAATCAGTCCCTGTAGAATAGGATCGCTGAAAAACTGTTTCCATTCCAGATTGGCGATGCTTGCCGTATCAGCAGTAGCTGTGTATTGGAATTTTTCCGGAAGCTGAAGATCCGGTTCCGAGTATGCCAGTTTGGACACACACGAAACCGAGGCTACAGCCAATATAAAGGTTAGAAAAATATTCTTTATTCTTTTCATAATTTTTTTAAATAAATTTTTAATTGAGTACAAAAACTTTGAGAAGTGGTGTCGCAAATTGTCTTTAGTAGGAGAGTGCTTTGCTTTTTTGAACCATTAAGGATATTGAAGAAACCTTAAAAGTTCACAGAAAACTTAATTTTAATATCTCAAAGTTTTGTACATCATTTATTTATTAATGAGCCGCTGCTAAAAGTTCTTCCTGCTGTTTTTTCAGAAGTCTTCTCTTTTTTCTGCTTGGCATTTTTTCATGCAGATACTGGAAGATCACATACATCACCGGAATAATGAAAATCCCGAATACTACTCCTGTAAACATTCCGCCTACGGTACTGATTCCGATAGAGTGGTTTCCTTTTGCCGCAGCACCCTGGGTCCAAACCAATGGAAGCATCCCGATGATGAAGGCAAATGAGGTCATCAGAATAGGTCTCAGACGCAATCTTGAAGCCTGAAGTGCCGATTCAATCAATGTTTTTCCTGCTTTCCTTCTCTGAACGGCAAATTCCACAATAAGGATCGCATTCTTCGCCAATAATCCTACGAGCATGATCAAACCTACCTGAACGTAAATATTATTATCGATTCCGGCTAATCCCGTAAATGCAAATACTCCGAAAATCCCTGTAGGAACTGTAAGAATAACGGCAAACGGAAGAATATAGCTTTCATACTGTGCTGCCAATAGGAAATACACAAACAGTATACTTAAAAGGAATACGAATGCTGTCTGGCCTCCTGTTTTAATTTCCTCACGGGTAATTCCTGTCCATTCATATCCGAAGCCTCTCGGAAGTGATTTTTGGGCTACTTCTTCTACTGCTTTAATGGCATCTCCGGTACTGTAACCCGGTTTTGGAGTTCCGTTAATGGTAACGGCTGTGAACAGGTTATTTCTTGTTACGGTTTCAGGCCCGAAAGTTCTTTTTAAAGTCACTAAAGTCTTTACAGGAACCATTTCACCTGTGTTGTTTTTCACATAGATCCCTTCCAGTGAATTGGCATCCGTACGGTAAGGAACATCTGCCTGGGCCATTACCCTGTAGTATTTCCCGAATCTGTTGAAATCTGAAACGAAACTACTTCCGTAATAAATCTGCATGGTCTGCATAAGCTCTGTTACAGAAACTCCCAGCTGATTGGCCTTATCCGTATCTACATCGATGGTGTACTGTGGGTTTCCGGCAGCATAGGTGGTAAATGCAAAGGCAATTTCCGGACGTTTCATCAGCTCCCCGATGAAGGCCTGTGTGGTTGCTCCCAATTGTTCATAAGAACCGTTGGTTTTATCCTGAAGCATAAATTCAAAACCTGAAACGTTACCAAAACCTTGTACGGTAGGGAAGTTGAAGAAGAATGCATTGGCATCTTTTACCTGTGAAACCTTACCTGTTAAAGCAGCTGCAATCTGATCCGGATCTTTCATTTCACCACGGTCTTTATAATCTTTAAGCTTAATAAAACCTGCGGAATATGGGGAAGCATTTGCATTACTGATGAAGTTCATCCCATCCGCTACCCAAAGGTGGTTCATGGCTTTTTCGCTCTTTACGATCTTATCAATCTGTTCCGTAGCCCTGTTGGTTCTTTCAAGTGAACTTCCCGGAGGGGTATTCACAGCATACAGAACGAATCCCTGGTCTTCTGTCGGGATAAATCCTGTCGGAGCTTTTTTAATCAAGAAAACACTTCCTGCAATGATAAGCGCTAAACCTCCTACAGCCACCCATTTGTTTTTGATTAAAAATTTAAGGCTGTAGATATATTTTCTGGTCATATTATTAAAGGCCACATTGAATGCGTTGAAGAATCTCGCTCCAAAGCCTTTTTCTGACCGTGTTCTCCATGCTCGCCCTGAGGATCGTTCAGGAATAAAGCACATAAAGCAGGACTCAAAGTCAATGCATTTACTGCGGAGATCATAATGGCAATTACCAATGTGAAGGCAAACTGTCTGTAGAAAACTCCTGCAGGCCCCTGCATGAAACCAACCGGGATAAATACGGCACACATCACCAAAGTAATGGAGATAATGGCTCCGGAAATTTCACTCATGGAATTCGTGGTTGCCTGTTCTACCGGCATTCCGGTATGTTCCATTTTGGAATGGACGGCCTCGACCACAACAATGGCATCATCCACTACAATCCCGATGGCGAGTACCAATGCAAACAGGGTCAACATATTAATACTGAAGCCAAATAATTGCAGGAAGAAGAAGGTACCGATAATGGCAACCGGAACTGCAATCGCGGGGATCAATGTAGATCTGAAATCCTGAAGGAAGATATATACTACAATAAATACCAGGATAAATGCAATAACTAAAGTTTCAACAACCTGATGAATAGACGCATCCAAAAAGTCTTTGGAATTGTACATAATGATCGGTTTTACTCCTTTCGGAAGCGTGGTTGAAAACTGATCTACCTGTTTTTCAATTTCAGAAAGAATATCATTGGCATTTGAACCTGCCGTCTGCAGAATAGCGAATCCTGCTACCGGCTTCCCGTCAACTCTGTTAGTTGCAGTATAAGTGTATGAACCGAATTCTACTCTGGCTACATCTTTTAATCTTAAGAATGAACCGTCATTATTGGCTTTAATTGCAATATTTTCGTAGTCTCCGTTCTGGTTTAATTTCCCTTTATACTTTAAAATATATTCGTAAGTTTCCTTACTTCCTTGTCCAAGACGTCCCGGCGCAGCTTCAAGATTATGATCTTTAATGGCTGCCATTACTTCCTGTGGAGAAAGATTGTTAGCTGCCAGACGGTCTGGTTTCAGCCAGATTCTCATGGAATAATCCATGGTTCCGAAAACCTGAGCCTGTGCAACACCCGGAATACGCTGTATCTGAGGGATAATGTTGATTTTAAGATAGTTTTGCAGAAACAGCTCATCATATTGCTTGGGATCTTCACTGGTTAATCCCATGAACATGATCATACTGTTCTGTACTTTCTGGGTTGAAATCCCGGCCTGAACTACTTCCTGAGGAAGCTGGCTCATAGCTTTGGATACTCTGTTCTGAACGTTTACGGCAGCATTATCGGGATCAGAGCCCTGCTTGAAGAAGACGCTCAGCGTCATAGTACCGTCGTTACTGGAATTGGAGGTCATGTACGTCATGTTCTCAACCCCGTTTACCGCCTCTTCAATAGGCGTAGCTACTGATCTTGCCACAACCTCTGCGTTCGCTCCCGGATAAAATGCGGTTACCTGAACACTTGGCGGTGCAATGTCCGGGAACAGGGTAATCGGTAGATTGAAAACCGAAAGTGCTCCCAGCAATAGCAGTATGATGGAGATGACCGTTGAAAGTACCGGTCTTTCTATAAATTGTTTTAACATAAGAAGTTTATTTTTTTAAGTCTTCTGTATCGGGATGGATTACAAAGGTTTAGCTCTCAACAGGCTGTCGGATGAAATGGCTTTCGGCTTGATAGAAACACCATCTTTTAAGTTCCCGATTCCTGTGTACACGATTTTCTCGCCTGGAGTAACACCTTCAGATACAAAGTAATAGCCTGATGTTTTTCCTGAGATCTTAACCGGTTTGCTGGTTACCTTGTTATCTTTTCCTAAGATATACACATAGGTTTTATCCTGAATTTCGAAGGTAGATTCCTGCGGAATAACGACAGCGTTGGAAAGCATCTGAGGCATGCGTACTCTTCCCGTATTTCCGGTTCTCAGAGTTCCCTGTGCATTCGGGAAAACAGCGCGGACACTTATAGCTCCGGTTGTTTTGTCAAACTGTCCGTCTACAATGCTCATCTTTCCTTTTTCTGGGTAAATACTGTTGTCGGCGATAACGAGTTCTACCATCGGCATATTTTTCAGTTTTTTTTCCAGGCTTGCTCCCGGATATTTATTCTGAAATGCAATAAAATCGAGCTCGCTTAAAGAGAAATATGCATAGATCTCGCTGATATCCGATAGTAAAGTCAATGGATTAGGATCTGTTCTTGAGATCAGGCTTCCTTTTTGTAAGGAATTCTTCCGATGTATCCGCTTACCGGTGCTGTAATCGTAGTAAATCCTACATTGATCCTTGCACTTCCTACTGATGCTCTGGCTTGTGATGCTGCGGCAACGGCTGCGGCATAGTTAGCTTTTGCTGTTTTCAGTTGCACGTCAGAAACTACTTTTGCGGCTACCAGCGGCTGAAGTCTGTCTACTTCCACTCTGGCTTTCTCAATATTGGCATTGGCAGCCTGAAGGTTGGCCTGAGCCATATTTACCTGTTCGCCATAGCTTCTTGAATCTATTTTAAACAGAGGCTGTCCGGCTCTTACGTAAGAACCTTCCTCCACGTAGATCCTGTCCAGGTATCCGTCTACCTGAGATCTGATCTCTACGTTATTTTTACCCTCCAGTGCGGTAGGAAATTCCTGATATGTTGTAGCTGGAGATGTGATCACGGTATAAACCGGAAGTTCCGGTGCAGGCGGTGCCGCATTGGAACCTTCTGCTGCTTTGGTGCAGTTCTGCAAAAGGATAATACTAGATATAAGTACGATAAACCTTATTTTTCCAGGTATTTTCATTGTTGGTTTAATTTTTTTAATGAAGTGTTAGATTTAAGTAATAATGTTCATTTAATAAATTCTGTTATTTTTTCTAACGGTGTTAATGATAGATTCAAAAAAATTTCAGAATTTTTAATAAAGGAGTCAGATCGTCATTTTCATAATAGTTGCCTGTTTAATGTTGGATATGTATATATAATGAGGTGTATTAATTGTGTGTTAATTTATCTAACGGTGTTAAGTGAAGAAACGGAGTTTCCTGGCAAATGGTGGATAATAGTTTTCATTGTTACTTTTTTAGTTTTTTTAATTGAATATTGTACTGATATTCGATGTTATTTTTCCTAACGGTGTTAATTATAAATTCAAAAAAATTTACAAAGACTTAACAAAAGCAGAAACCGTTTCGTCCAGAGTTGTTTTATTCATTGTAGAAGGGATATCCGCATTTCGCATCATCATAATAGAGATCAGCCCATGTACCGCTGAAAACAAAGCGTGAGACATATGACAGGCGTTCTCTGTATTGTTTCCGTTCTTCTTGATAATGTTGTAGGTACATTCATAGATCAGGTCCTGGAATGAAGAAAATTCTTCCTTCATCTGGCCTTTACCGCTGCACTGCATTCCCAAACCAAACATCAGCTGATAATATTCCTTATTCTTAAAAGCAAAGTCCCAGTAAGCATCCACTATAGCAATAAGCTGCTCTTCCGGAGTGTCAAATTTTCTCTGTGCTTTTAATAATTCTATGTGAAGACAATGGAAACCATTAATGGAAATTTCATATAAAATAGCTTCCTTGTTTTCAAAATAATCATATACTACAGGAGCACTGTATTCAATAGCATCTGCTATTTTACGCATCGACAGTGATGCCCAGCCCTCCGTTTTAGCCAAACCGAAAGCAGCCTGCAAAATATTTGCACGGATGGATTCTTTCTCTCGTTGACGGCGTTCGTGTAAGCCCATGATTTTTATTTACTAACAGTGTTAGCAAAACTACAAACTTTTAAACATATCTTCCAAATGAAATTTGATATTTAACATTTAACGCAAGTTTATAAATTCCCGGATTGGCTTGTATTAAAAGAAACTTTATCTTTGTGGGCAAAGAATAAAGGATATGAATACTCCCTCAAATATGCTGGCTCTAGGAACCAAAGCTCCTTTTTTGAGCTTCCGAACCCGTCGAAAAATAACGAAATTCAGTCTCTGGACGAGCTGAAAGGAGAAAAAGGAACGCTGGTGATCTTTATGTGCAACCATTGCCCGTTTGTACTTCACGTGATCGACAAGATCAACGAACTGTATGAAGATTATAATGATAAAGGAATTGAATTCATTGCAATCAATGCTAACGACGTGGAAAAATACCCGGCAGATTCTCCGGAAAAAATGATCGAGTTCCAGATTGAGAGAAAATTTGACTTTCCTTATTTATATGACGAAAGCCAGGCTGTAGCAAAAGCTTATGATGCGGCATGCACACCGGACTTCTATTTCTTTGATGATAAACTTGACCTGATCTATAGAGGACAAATGGACGATTCAAGACCGGGGAACAATAAAGATGTAACCGGGGAAGATCTTATCATTGCTTTTGAAAACCTTTTATTAGGCGAGCCGCAGGAGGAAATCCAAAGACCAAGCATGGGATGCAATATTAAGTGGAAGTAATAAAATTTAAAGTTCAAAGTTTAAGGTTTAAATATTAAAGTTTAAAGTTTTTGACCTTACTTATAATATAGCTGTTCTTTTTTAGAGCAGCTTTTTTTATACACAAACCTCTGTGTTATCCGTGAAATCTGCGGGAAATAAAATACATTTTTGAATGAAAAATGCTTCGAATCCGCTCAGCATGACAACCGAAAAGAGGATTGCATAATTCTAAAAACCAGCTGTAACTTTCACTTCTTTTTCAATCTTCAAATCTACATTCACTTTATTGTGGGAGAAATTCTTTATAAATTCAGAAGGTGTCTTCTGCGTATACTTTTTAAACATCCGGTTAAAATACGTTACATTATTAAACCCGCAGCTGTAACTGCACTCTGAAATACTCTTATCCTGCGACATCAGCAGACAGGCCTTATTGATGCGATAACGGTTCACAAACTCCGTAAAAGTAATCTGGGTCGCTTTTTTGAAGAAATTACAGAAAGCAGGGAGAGTCAGATTCGCAATTCTGGCTACGTCTTCAATATTGATTTCCTTGTCATAATGATGTTCCACATAAGTAAAGATATTCTCCAGCCTTGTTTTATTTTTTAAGATAATGGTATACGGCATAATTTCTTTGTTCAGAAGATCATAATCATTGCATTGGGAAAGTTCAAATAAAATCTCAAGTAATAGCAGATATCTTTTGTAGCCTTCAGATTCAAGGATCAGTTTCAGCTTGGGAAGCATTGTTTTTTTTATTTTAGAATGAAAGTGGATGCCATATTTTGAAAGTTCCAGCAAATTTTTGATAGATCTCGCTTCTACTTCCTGCTGTGGAAACTGAAGAACTTCTTCTTTGAACTGCAGAACAATTTCTTCATGAGGATCCGTAGAATTCAGTCCAAATCCGGAATGGGGAATATTAGAGCCTATCAATACCAGATCCCCGTTCGTATAATTACTTTTATGATACCCGACATGGCGGGTTCCGTTCCCGGAAATCACACACACCAGTTCAATTTCGGGATGATAATGATATTCCCATTTGAATTCGGAGATCGGCGAATTGTTGTGCAGCGTGCGGAAGGAGCTTTTTTCATTGGGAATTATTCTTTCAAAACTAACTTTCATTTCATTAATCGTATTTATTCAATAAAAATACGAATTATATTAATATAGTTCAAATATTGATTTATTGTGTTAAATTAATGTTAAGCTAAATGCTTCTATCTTAGCCGGCAAGAAATGATCTCCATGAAAAATTTCAATATAAAAGCTGTATTATTTTTAAATTATTTCGTTTTCGCAATTCTTCTGAATTCCGTGGGAACTGTTATTCTGCAGGTACAGCAAAACTTCGGAATTTCAAAATCTTCAGCCAGTGTTCTGGAAGGCTTTAAAGATCTTCCGATTGCCATATGTTCCTTTATCCTGGCATCGTTTCTGCCCAAAATAGGGATTAAAAACTCCATGCTCATCGCTCTTTTTCTGGTGAGCGGAATGTGTTTTGTGATGCCGTTTGCCAATGATTTCTGGTTTTTCAAACTGTTATTTACCATTGTAGGAATTTCATTTGCGCTCATAAAAATTTCCGTTTTTACCTCTATTGGCCTGATAACCAATACTGACAAGGAGCATTCAAGCTTTATGGGCTTTCTGGAAGGCTTTTTCATGATTGGTGTCCTGGCAGGAAATGTACTTTTCAGTTTATTTATAGATGATCATAACCCGAAATCTACCCAATGGATGAATGTATATTGGGTACTGGGAGCACTTTCGGCATTATCATTCCTGTTTTTATTCTTCTCAAAATTAAATGAGAGTGAAGCCAGAAGTGAGAAAACGGATTTGCTGGGAGACCTTAAAAACAGCATCAGCTTGTTCAGCTATAAAAAAGTACTGTTTTTTCTTCTATGCGCTTTCCTTTTCGTATTGGTGGAGCAGAGTTTTCAGACCTGGACGCCTACTTTTTATAAAGAAATTTTAAAGCTGCCTACTTCCATGAGTATTCAGGCCGGCGCTGTTTTAGCCGGGGCTTTTGCTCTGGGCAGGTTTTTATCCGGATTTTTCTCCAAGAAATTCAGCTGGATCTATGTGGTTTCCTTTTGTGTGATCGGTTTTGCCATCAGCATACTTTTGGTTCTGCCATTAACCCATAATATTCAGATCAGTGAGGGAACCGGTTGGTTCAATGCTCCGCTTGTAGTGTACTTATTTCCGTTGATGGGTGGTTTGCTGGCACCGATTTATCCAAGTATCAATTCTGTGATTCTGGCATCCATTCCAAAATATCTGCACAGTGCCATGTCCGGACTCATCGTGGTTTTTTCTGCCATTGGAGGTACAATAGGATCTATGATTACGGGTTTTGTCTTTCAGGAATTCAGCGGGCAGCAGGCATTTTATCTTTCACTGATACCGCTTTCACTGCTGATTATTTCAGCCATTTTCATGAATAAATTAAAAATAAATCCTAAGAAATAATAATGAATAAACAGCTTTACATAAACGAAATCCAGGTTCTTTTTGACGATGTGCAGAGAGCCAGAATCTTTGAAGATCAGAAGATGATGACCGATGCAGTTCCTATGTTTCCTGTTTCGGAGATCAATGCGGAATATGAAAAGAAAAAAGGAGATGCAGGATTTGATCTGAAAGATTTTGTAATGAAGAATTTCGATTTTCTCGGAGCCAGAATTTCAATTCAGAGAGAAGATCAGCTGCCGATTGACCAGCATATCGAAAAACTCTGGGACGAATTGACCCGTACAGCTTATGAAGAAAAAGGTACACTGTTGAAACTTCCAAAGCCGTACATCGTTCCGGGAGGCCGTTTTAATGAGTTCTTCTATTGGGACAGCTATTTCATTATGCTTGGGTTACAGGTTTCCGGAAGAACAGAAATGATGGAAAATATTGTGGAAAACTGTTCGTATTTAATCCAGAATGTCGGTTTTGTTCCGAATGCAAGCAGGACTCATTTCCTGAGCCGCTCCCAGCCGCCCTATTTTTCGCTGATGCTGGATCTGCTTTTTGAAACGACAAATGATGAGAGTATTTACACTAAATATCATGACACTTTAGAGAAAGAATATGCTTTCTGGATGAACGGGGAAGAATGGCTGGAAAATGATTCCGCAGTGAAAAGAGTGGCAAAAACAAAAAACGGGGATATTCTGAACCGGTATTATGATGCAGAAAATGCCCCACGACCTGAAAGCTACCTGATTGATATTGAAGACAGTGAGAACACGGATGAGGAATTTTACAGAAATATAAGAAGTGCCTGTGAATCCGGCTGGGATTTTTCCAGCAGATGGTTTGCAGACGGAGAACATATACAGACGATAGAAACGCTGAACATAGCAGAAGTAGACCTTAACAGCCTTTTATGGCATCTGGAGAAAACTTTAGCCCAATCTTCAGCGCTTCTGAACCTGGCAGAAAAAGAAAATTATTTTACTGAAAGAGCAGCAAGACGCAGACAGATGATCAATACCTACTTTTGGGATGAAAACACTGAATGTTATAAAGATTATCACTTAAAAAAACACAAAAACACACCGTCTGAACATATTGCTGCTCTTTACCCTTTATTTCTCGGACTGGCAGATCAAACGCAGGCTGAAGCTGTTGCTAAAAGTATTTCGGATAAATTTCTTTATCAGGGAGGACTTGTAACTACTACAAAAAAAGCGGACAGCAATGGGACCTTCCGAATGCCTGGGCACCTTACCAATGGTTAGGATTTAAAGCAATGAAAAACTATGGCTTCGATAAGCTGGCTGATGAAATAAAAAACAACTGGTGCGGAAATGTGGAAAGGGTATACAGCAACACCGGTAAATTAATGGAAAAATATAACGCACTGGACACAGAAACCATTGCAGGGGGTGGAGAATATCCGAATCAGGACGGATTCGGATGGACCAATGGGGTTTATCTCAAATTGAAACAAAACTAACTATATAAAAATCATGCTATGAAAAAAAGATCGATATTTTTAATGGCTGCCACGGCTACGCTTTATTTTAACAATGCGTATGCCCAGGAAATGCCCCAGGACTCTATCAAGACGTCTTCCATAGATCAGATCGTTATTACCGGAAACTCAGGCCCGAAAAAGAAAATAGAATCCAGTACGGCTATTTCCACTTTTACCGCAAAAGAAATCCAGAAGCAAAATCCTATCAGTGCTGCTGCACTTTTACAGAGGGTTCCGGGTTTTGCCGTTGAGACTTCAGGAGGTGAAGTAGGGAACAATCTTTTTGCAAGAGGTATTCCTTCTGCCGGAGCTTATGAGTTCGTGCAGGTGCAGGAAGACGGTCTTCCGGTTTTTGAAGACGGAGCGCTTCAGTTTGCCAATGCAGATAATTTTTTCCGTGTGGATAATTCAGTGAGCCGTCTGGAAGCATTGAGAGGAGGTTCAGGTTCCATTTATGCCAATAATTCTCCCGGTGGTCTTATCAACTTTATTACTAAGGAAGGGAGTAATGATTTTAAAGGAACAGCCAAGCTGGAAACCAGTACTTACGGCCTTATGCGTACCGATCTGAACGTAGGCGGTGCATTAGTTCAGGATAAATTGTTTTTTAATGTTGGCGGATTCTACCGAACGGATAATGGAATCAGAAAAACGGGTTTCAGAGCCAATAACGGCGGGCAGATCAGAATGAACCTTAAATACGTCTTCGATAAAGGCTATGCTAAAGTATATTACAAAAAACTGGATGACAGAAACACTTTTTTCTTACCGATTCCTCTGACCCAAAACGGAAACGATTTAAAAGAATTCTCCGGTTTTGATCCGAACTACGGAACTTACAGCTACAGAACAATCAGCCAGCTGAATATTCCTCAGGCAGGAGGCGGTTTTTTCAGCAGAAACCTGGAAGACGGAATTCATCCGAAAGTTGATGTTTTAGGAGCTGAATTTAAATATGATCTTGGAAATAACTTCTCTGTTTTAAACAAAACAAGGTATACCAATATCAATATGAATTATACAGGGATTTTCCCGGCAGGAGGTCCTCAAACCGGAGCAGACTTTGCAAAGGCTAATGGAATAACCGGAAATAATTATCAATATTCATTAGTAGGCAGCGGAGCAGTTGTAAATCCGGCTTTTGTTCAGGAACTGGGCTTCTGGGCTATTGATAAGCAGATGAATAATTTTGTGAATGATCTTCAGTTCAATTATAAATTTGACAAAGGAAATGTAACAGCCGGTTTCTATAAATCAAACTGGAAATCTCATCAGTACTGGAACTGGAGTAATATTCTGACAACAGCAACAGATAAACCACAGCTTCTTAATTTAGTTGATACTTCTCTTACTCCAAATTCTACAGGTTATTCTAAAACTTATAACGGAGTTACGGATATGTCTTTCCTGTTAAGAGACTCCCAGGTTCAGGGAAGTTTGAATGATCTGTATGCAAATTTTGATTATAATGTTACAGATAATCTGAGCATTAATGCAGGTCTTCGTTATAGCCGTGATTTCTACAAAGGATATTCTGTAAATACCACAACTGCAAACCTGAATAATTCCGGCCTGACTACTGATGGAACACATAGCTTTGCTACAACAACAGCAGATGATAATATGAGTGTTCTGGGAAATAAATATAATTACTGGAGTTATGACATTGATAAGGTTTCCTATACTTTGGCAACGAACTATAAAATCAATAAGGAAAATGCGGTTTACGCCCGTTTTTCTCACGGATTCAGATCACCAAATGAAGAGGCTTATTACAATTATTTCACCACTCCTAATCCTGACCAGCCTTTAAAGCCTGTATTAACCAATCAGGTAGAAGTGGGGTATAAGTATTATTCCCGTACATTTGATGTTGCAGTGATTCCTTTTTATTCCACACTTAAAAATCTGTCATTTACAGACGTATTTTCCAATGGAACTTCAGAAAATACCTTTGCCAATACTAAAAACTATGGAGTTGAGCTTGAAGGGTATGCAAGATTGTTTAACAATATATTGGAACTTACTTTCAACGGAACCATTCAGAATCCAAAATATAGTGGATTGGAAGAAGGAAGCCTTTTGGAAGGAAATGTGGTAAGAAGAATGCCAAAACTGTATTTTAATATTTCACCGGCTGTGAATATTACAAAACAGTGGAGAACCTATGTAAGCTATAATTACTATGGAAAACGTTTCCAGGATCAGTTGAATGTTCAGACTTTACCGTCATTCAGTGAATTTGGAGCCGGAATGTCTTATCAGCTTGGAAAAATCCGTTTTGCAGTTGATGGAACAAATATCTTTAATACAATCGGTATTACGGAAGGTGATCCAAGAGCCGGTTCTCCAACCGGAGACGGAACTATTATGGCAAGACCAATCATGGGTGCAGCTGTAAGAGCTTCCATCACCCTGGATTTTTAATACTTATATTTTCTTCATAAAAAACCGTCAGGATATTTTTTCTGACGGTTTTATTTTGGTTGTGAATTGTGAATTTTAGAGCCAAGAATCAAGAGCCAAGAGTCAAGATTTTAGACTTCAGATATGAGATTTCATTCAACATATTAGAACATAGACTCTCATCATCTCAAACTCTCCCACTCTCAAACCCGAATCCCGCAGCAATTAACCTCGCATCCCGTACCCCGAAACTCGTATCGCGTTTTACTTAAAAAACGGATTATACTGCTTCTCGAATCCGATCGTAGTAGGATTTCCATGGCCTGAGAAAACCTTGGTTTCATCATCCAAAATGAATAATTTATTCGTGATACCGGTGATCAGCTGGTCATAATTTCCCTTATAAAGATCAGTTCTTCCGATGCTGCCTTCAAACAGGACATCACCTGAAATCATGAATTTCTGATCTTCATTGTGATATACAACGCTTCCCGGAGAATGACCGGGAACATGATAAATTTTAAACTTTTCCCCGTCCAGTTCAAGCTCTTCACCTTCTTTTACGTATACGATGTCTGCTTTTACGGGATCCACAGAGAATCCGAATCTCATTCCGCTTGCCTGAAGCATATCCAGTACTTCCTGATCATCCTGATGCATATGAACCGGAACCTTAAAAGTGTCAAACGCCCACTGTAATCCTAAAACATGATCAATATGAGCATGGGTAAGAAGAATCTTTTCGATTTTCAGCCCGTTTTCAGAAATGAAGCTTTCAATAGCTCCGGTTTCCTGTTCGTTCATATTTCCCGGGTCAATCAGCCAGGCATTTTTATTCTCGTTGTAAAGGATATAGGTATTTTCGCTGGCAAAATTGAATACGAAGCCTTGAATCTGAAGCATATTATAATATTTTATGGAGACAAATTTAGTTACAAAAGTTCTGTATTGAAATATTTGAGCTGATTTTTAATTGAAATATTTAATAATAAAAGATTCTTTGACTTTGCTCAGAATGATATAGTATAAAACTATTTTATTTCTTGTCATTCTGCTGTTTAGAATATATAATTAAATAAGTTTTCTAAAACTGATTGGTGTACCCATAAATTATACATAGCTAATAACTCCAGTAATAAAATTGCCCCAAACGCAGAAACAGATCCTGATGTAATTTTATTTTTAAATAAATATCTAAGATAAAACACACAACATGTTTGGACAATAATAAATTCTATAATATACATTTCTTTATTTTTAAGTTCTTTTTTTGGAAAAATTACTATATTACTAAAGCAATTTATTAAAAAGATCATAAATTGTTTTGATTGTAAATATGCCGATTAATACTATTAGAGTATACATTCCTGCTTTAGGTTTTATCCATACATTTTCTTTAAAATATTTACTTTTTGAGACATAATTTATACAGATAAATAGGACTGCAAAATTATAAATCAACTCTAATATTAATAATGTAATTATATTAGGTATAATACCGGAGAAGATATATTCAAAAAAATACGCTAGAATTAATAATAAACAAACGACAGGAAAGAAATAACTACTATCAAATATTTTTCTCATAAAATTAATTACTTAAATGTTGTGTCTCTTCAGTATTGAAAGGTATAATAAATCCACCGAATAATTGTTGGTATTTCCTGTCTCTTTCTTATTAGGTCTTTATTTTTTGAAGTTATTTATTTATGCTAAAACTTTCACATCCTCTATGGTTTAAAATTGATTTTTCGCTATCTTCGTCATAATGAAAACTTTGCGAATACTTTTACTTTCTTTAAGCGGACTGGTTTTTGGACAGAACATCCAGAGCATACAATTATTCAATCCGCAGACGAACGATGAAACACCTGTTATCAAATTCGGTGAACAGCTGGTTTTAAGCTTTGATGACCTTACGAATGCCAGTGAAATCTACAGATATACGATTAAGCATTACGACAGAAACTGGAATGATGACAACCTGTTTTTTACCCAGTTTGCCACCGGAAGCCTGAATGACCTTCTGGATCAGTTCCAGTATTCCTTCAACACCCTGCAGGCTTACACGCATTACAAGCTTAGCTTCCCAAATGATAAAATACAGCCGAAAATATCAGGGAATTATGAGATCATTGTGTATAAAGATTCAGCAGACAGGCCACTTTTTAAAAGACGTTTTTATCTGGTAGAAGATGCGGCCACAATTGCGTTGAACATTTCAAGAATCGCGGACGCCAGAAATCCCAATGTGAATCAGAGAGTAGAAGTGAAAGCTACTTCAAAAGGAGGGGACCTGTCTTCCAATGTTAATTCCATGACCTTAAATGTCATGCAGAACAACAATCCGAATGTGGTGGTGAATAATATGAAACCAAGTTCTACATTAGGAAATCAGTTGCTTTTCCAGCAAATGAACTTAACATTCCCCGGCAATAACGAATTCTATTATTTTGACAATAAGAATATGAATATGGCGGCAGATATGGTAAGCGCTACAGAACTGAAAGATGGGGTTAACCAGACTTATCTTCATCCTGTCTGGGCTTTTCCTCTTAATTATCAGTACCAGCCTGATGTAAATGGTGCATGGTATTACAGAAGAAATGATCTGGGACTGGAAAGAAACGCTGAAAGGGAAGCTGACTATTCATGGGTTTATTTTTCCTTAGATTCCGATCCTGTAGATAAAGAAATTTATGTACTGGGAGGTTTTAATGATTTTAAGCCGAGCAAAGAAAACCAGATGCAGTACGATGCTGCCAACAAGAAATATGTAGCCAGAATATTTCTGAAACAAGGGTTCTATAATTATATCCTTGCTACAAAAGAAAGCAACGGATCTCTGAATTTCGGAGAAATAAACGGTAATTTCTGGCAGACTGAAAACCTGTATCAGGCATTTTTGTATTATGCGCCTTTCGGGCGTAATTATGACGGCCTGATGGGATATGGTGAATTCAGAACGCCTGTAAAATAATAAGATCACATTCCATAAAAAAACCTTATAATCTCTATAAGGTTTTTTGCCAGTGGCATATAAATATAATAATAGTTTTCAGGTCGTTTTTTAATTCAATTCTTTAAAAATAGCTGTTATAAATAAATTTTCTTCGTTTTCGAAAACATAATGAATAATGACTGGGAAGTTTTCCATTTTATTCACAGCAATTTCACTGGACTTTATTGTTGAATTTGCCAGGATCTGATTAATAGATGCTTTCAGATCATCAAGAAAATCTATCCCTTTATTTTCTTTTTCCGTATTAAAAACACGCATAAGCAGCCTTATGTCATTTTTGGCAATAGAAGAGAGAAGAACATTCATTTTTTAGGCACAGTTCATTTTCAGGTCGGAAATATTTTCATAAAAATCAAGTTTTGTTTTTGGGTTTTCCTGATGAAACTGAATTCTGTACAAAACTTCGTCAATCTGAAACTGGGGAACAGATAATCTGTTCTGGATTTCTAAATTGTCAACCATTTTTGCCAGGGTTTCCAGCAGTTCGGGTGTAAAATTCTCAATCTTATGGACTAAAATTTTGGCTGTTGCATTCATCATTTCTAATTTTTTGGGTTAATGAAGCTGTTTGATAGGGTAAAGGTAATAAAAATATTTAATATTTGTATTTTATTGTTGAAAAATTATGGGTTATTTTGTTTTATTTATGTTTTTTTTAGATTGTTTTGTTTTTTTATGGGGGGTATGTTTTTTTTTTTTTTTTTTGATTTGCTTTTATCATGAATTATTATGAATATTTTGTTTTGGGAGACTTTAAATTGATAGAGTAATCAATATTATGCATTGCATATCGAAAAAAATATTTCATAAAATGTGGAATTATATAAAAATTATTAGTCTATAATTTTTATAGAGATAAAAATATTTTGAATTAACTTCAATGTTTTTAAAAAATAGTTAAATTAAAAATACTCATTTAATCTATTTTTTAAATTTTATTTATTTGTATCATTGTTTCTTTGCGAAAAATATATAAATTCGTTCTCACGTTCAAACAAAATAATTTTTTATGAAAACAAAATTTATCTTTGCAGTCAGTATTGCAGCCTCTGCCTTTGTTTTTGGGCAGGAAAATCCATCAAAATTAATCTCCGGTAAAAACGGACTTCATGCGGAACTCATCAGGTTCGATAAAAACGGACCGGATTTTAAAGGTCAGCCGGTTTTATTTGATGAAACATCAAAGAGAGTGTCTCAGGGAGAAGGTCTAAAATTAGGTTCAGAAAAAGATGCGCTTGGTTTTGAGACCCACAGATTCCAGCAGACAATTAATGGTATTCCTGTAGAATACGGAATGATGGCAGTACAGACAAAAGGAGGCAAGGTAGTAGGGGAAACCGGAAAATGGATCCTTAAAGCACCTGCATCTGCAGAAAAGAAAGCAGCTATTTCTGAAAGTATTGCATTACAGAGTGCTTTATCTTTTGTAGGTGCCGAATCTTATAAATGGCAGAACAAAGAGGAAGAGGAATTCCTTAAAAACGAATCCAAAAACCCGAATGCCACTTTTGCTCCAAAAGGAGAACTGGTGTACTATTCAGATCCTTCTGATGAAAAGCTTGCCGATTTAAAGCTTGCTTACAAATTTGATATCTATGCAGAAAAACCATTAAGCAGACAATACGTTTTCGTAGATGCTAAAAGCGGCCAGGTTTTAGGTATCAATGCTTTAATTCATGAAACCAATGCTCCGGGAACTGCTACAACAGCTTATAGTGGAAACAGAGCTATTGTTGCTGACTCTTATAACGGAAGCTACAGATTAAGAGAAACCGGAAGAAATACCGGAACTGCTGTAGAAACATACAACCTGAAAAAAGGAACCAATTATTCGGCTGCAGTAGACTTTACAGATACTGATAACAACTGGAATAACGTAAACACCAACAAAGACCAATATGCTACTGATGCTCATTGGGGAGCCGAAATGACCTTAGATTATCTTTATACAAAGTTTGGCAGAAAGAGTATCGATAATAATAATTTTGCCATAAAATCTTACGTACATTACTCAACCAACTATTTTAATGCGTTTTGGGATGGTTCCAGAATGACTTATGGAGACGGAAGTTCTACTACAAACGGAGGCAAACCGCTAACTGCTCTTGATGTTTGTGGTCACGAAATTACGCATGGAATGACTTCAAAAACGGCCAACCTTGCTTATCAAAGAGAATCGGGAGCTTTAAATGAAGGCTTTTCTGATGTCTTTGGAAATTCTATTGAGCTTTGGGCAAGACCAACACAGGCAAGCTGGAAGTTAGGGGAAGATTTTAGTTATGTAATCAGAGATATGGCTAATCCTAATGCTTACAGCCAGCCTGATACTTACAAAGGAACCTACTGGAAGGATGCAAGTAGCTCTTGTACTCCTCAGGGAAATCCAAATTTGCCGGGATATAACGATTATTGCGGAGTTCATACCAACTCAGGAGTACTTAATTTCTGGTATTATCTGTTAGTAACCGGAGGTTCAGGTACAAATGATAATGGTTTCGCTTATAATGTTACAGGAATCGGATTAGATAAGGCAGCAGCAATTGCTTACAGAACATTGACGACTTATCTTACTTCTTCTTCTGCCTATGCCAACGCAAGAACAGCTTCTCTTCAGGCAGCAGCAGATCTATACGGAGCCGGCGGAGCTGAAGTTACTCAGGTAACCAATGCATGGAATGCAGTAGGTGTTGGAGGAGGAACTTCCGCAGCAGGAAAAGTAGCAGCACCACAGGCTGTACTTTATACCATCAGCCCGAATCCGGCTACCGACAAATTTACTGTTGAATTTGAAGGAAAAGAAGGAAATGGAATTGTAGAATTAGTTGGTTTAACAGGGAAAAAAGAAGTTTCTGAAAAAATCAAAACTATAGATGGTAAAAATAAAGTAGATATTCAGCTTCCATCTAATATACTTTCCGGAATATATGTAGTAACGGTTAATGGGCAGAAAGCAGGAAACCTGATCAAAAAATAAATTTTAATATATTTCTCCAAAAAGGGCCACAAAATAAATTTTGTGGCCCTTTTATTTATTGATGGATTTCACTCTTAAACTAAGTAGAAATCATTCAGTTTTTCTTCACACAGAATCTTTACCACCTCTATCCAGCGGTCTTCATCGTTAAGACATGGGATATAGTGGAAATTCTCTCCGCCTCCATGCAGAAACTGTTCCTTACCTTCCACTGAAATCTCTTCCAGGGTTTCAAGGCAATCAGAAACAAAAGCAGGGCAAACAATAGCCAGGTTTTTCACTCCCTTTTTCGGAATCGTTTCTAATGTTTCATCCGTATAAGGTTCTATCCATTTGTCTTTTCCTAATCTTGACTGGAAAGAAACAATTGTTTTTTCTTTTGGAAGTCCTATTTTGGCAATTACCGCTTCTGTAGTTTTATAACACTGATGACGGTAACAGAACTGGTGGCTTGGATTATTATCTCTCGAACAACAGTCGTTAAGGTTACATGTTTTTGTAGGATCTGTCTTATAAATATGTCTTTCAGGGACCCCATGATAAGAGAACTGCAGAACATCAAAATTTGCCGGAAGCTTTTCTTTAATGCTTTCTGCCAGGCAATTAATATAAATATCCCTGTTGTAAAACGGCTGTATATAATTGATCTTTACTTTAGGAAACTTCTTTTTCCTTACTTCCTCTGCTTTTTCAATCACTGTTTCCGTTGTACTCATCGCATATTGCGGGTATAGCGGAAATAAAACGATCTCTGAAACTCCCTGATCAACTAATTTTTGAATACCTGCTTCAATACTCGGCTGTGCATATCTCATCCCGATTTCTACAGGGACATCCACTACTTTTTGTAGCTTTTCCCGGATTTTTTCAGTGATGACGATTAAAGGAGACCCTTCATCCGTCCACACTGTTTTATAGGCTTCTGCAGATTTGGCGGGTCTTGTTTTAAGAATAATCCCCTGAACCAGCAAAGCACGGAAGATCCAGCGGTAATCAATTACCCTTTCATCCATTAAAAATTCATCAAGATATTCCTTTACATCATTTACAGCCGTAGATTTTGGCGAACCAAGATTGACCAGTAAAATTCCTTTTTTATCCAATATTTTAATTTTTATTAAGAAACAGTGTTTTCGAAATCTGTTATCATTGTTGATACTTTGGCAAAGATATCACTTTCAGCCAAGCCGTTAGCGTTAAACTTTCCCTTTATGCCTTTTATTAAAAGCTGATGCCGGTCCTCCGTCCGGGCTCCAAGTGTTTTCAGAATCATGATCAGTTCTTCATGTCCCTTTTCTCCGTTGGCAGAAGCTGTTACTACAGCAACCGGCTTTTCGGAAAAAACAGTGGTGGAAACACACCATTCCAGTAAGTTTTTCAGCCTGCTCGGAATACTGAAAATATATTCCGGGGTGGAAAATAAAATACCGTGTGCATTTTCAATTTCCTTCCTGATTTTCAACACTTCATCGGGTGTATTGCTGTCTGTTAATGAAGTATCAAAATGGGGAAGTACCGAAAGGTCATCCCGGATTTTGAAATCAGTATCCGGATGTTGATCCAGAACCTGTTCTATTAATTTCTGATTGCTGGAATGTTTTGTAGCACTTCCGATGATGATCAGAATATTTTTCCCGGGTGGCATGGTAAAAATCGATTATCCGTTTACAGCTTCCACTTTTTCCACTAAGTCCGGAACAAATTGTTTTAAGATATTCTCAATCCCGTTTTTCAAAGTAGCGGTAGAGCTTGGACATCCTGAACAGGCTCCCTGTAAAAGCATTTTGGCTGTTTTATTTTCCTGGTCATATTCCATCAGGGAAATTTTACCACCGTCATTTTCTACTGCAGGGGCAACATATTCATTTAAAATATCTGAGATCTTCTGTTCGTCATCCGTATATTCTCTGTTGATGATCTTTTCAACAGGATTTTCATGCTTCTGAGGCTCAAGGTTGGAAATTTCCCTCCGTTCTGAAGGTATTCAGCAATAAAACCACGTACAGGCATCATTACCTGGTGCCATTCCACAGAGTCATCTCTTGTTACAGCCACAAAATTATCGGAAATGAAAACTTCCTTTGCAAAATCGAATTCATTAAAAATAGCCTGAGCTAAAGGAACACCTTCTGCTCCGTCTTTTGATTTTACTTCCACAAAGCCTTCAATAAGAAGTTTATTGGCAACAAACTTCATCGCGCTGGGATTAGGGGTCATTTCCGCATAGACCTGGTAAAGTTCCTTTTTTTCTGAAGGTAAATTCTTGGATTTGCCAATAGTTCATCCTCGATAACGTTTTTCAGGCTTTCAGCTACATGTTCCCATTCTACCGTGTCCTGTTTCGCTACAGCTACAAAATTGGCCGTAATGAAAATTCTTTCCACAAAAGGATAATTGAAAAGTTCCTGGGCTAAAGGAATTTCTGAAATATCTGAACTTCTGTCCAACTCTAAAGATCCCGGGATCAGGTTATAATCCGCGACAAATTTCATCACTTTCGTGTTTTCAGTTGGTTCTATAAGTATCGTACGCATTTTTTCGTTAAATTTGAGATACAAAAATACGCAATTAGAAATTAGAAGTCGGAGATTGGAAATTAGATTTTTGCTATCACGGTTATTTAAAAATCGAACTTGGAAGTTTAAAATAGCTGTTGCAGGCCTTATTATTTTCAAATTGACTCATTTTCAAATTATCAAATCAATATTATGGCAATTGTAAAAGAACTTTTAGGAAAAACACCTCAGATAGGAGAGGGTACATTTTTGGCAGAAACGGCAACCATTATCGGGGACGTTACGATGGGAAAAGACTGCAGTATCTGGTATAATGCAGTGATCAGGGGAGATGTGCATTATATCAGAATGGGGGATAAGGTAAATGTTCAGGACAATGCCATGCTGCACTGTACCTATCAGAAACATCCTCTGGAGATCGGGAATAATGTTTCCATCGGACACAATGCCATCGTTCATGGCTGTACCATTAAAGATAATGTACTGATCGGTATGGGAGCGATTGTTATGGATGCCTGCCTGGTAGAAGAAAATTCTATCGTAGGAGCCGGTTCTGTGGTGACGCAGGGAACTCACATCAAATCAGGAGAAGTATGGGGCGGAGTTCCCGCAAGGAAAATTAAAGATATTTCTGCCCAGCTATTGGAAGGTGAAGTAAACAGGATTGCAGATAATTATGTGAAATATTCTTCGTGGTATAAGGAAAATCTGGAAGTTTGAGGGGTAAAGAAGGTGCGGGATACGAGGTTAATTGTTGCAGGTTATCAGGTACGGGTTTCCAAACTCACAATGAAAGTCTGATGTCTGAAATCTGAAATCTGAAATCTGACATCTAGCATCTTGATTCTTGGTTCTTGACTCTTAATTCTAAAAACTCCCATTCACTTGCGAAGCAAAATTCACGATTCACCATAAAAAAGCTCCATCATAACGACAGAGCTTTTTTTGATCCTTAGTATTAACTCCTGAGTGAGTTTTTTATGTTGAAGATTCAACAGGATATCAAACCTTTGCTTTGATTTTTTCTTTATTGTTCCGCTGTTATAAGCTGTGCTTTTCCGTTAATACATTTTACGGATGTAGGCGGCATTACCATCATACAGTCGGAAGTAATATTATATTTTTCATTGAAGGCTTTTACCTTCTGAGTATATTCCTCAATTCTTGGAAGAATGGTAGTTTCTATCTTTTTAGGATAGGCAATATATTGCTGAGGTCCGCCACAGGCTTTAGCTCCCATCGGGGCAAACGTCCATTCGGAGGCATTGGTACATTTTTCTCTGGATGCTTCAGATTCAATGGATGCTTTTAATTTATCCAGCTGTGCCTGCTCATATTTCTGGCTGTCTTCATCTGCTGGTCTTTCAGAAATATCTTTAGGCAGATTGGTATTAACGTTCTTGGATGTATTGCATGAAACCAGGGCAAACACAGTGCATAATACTAATAGTGGAGTATATATGAAATTTTTTTCATTATAATTTCTTTTCTGTTAAAGAATTTTCAAAAGTTATGCCAAGGTAAGAAAATCAAATTCATTTCCGTAATTTTGAAGCACAATGAACAATCATTTTTTTGACTTAATAGAGCATACGAACAGAAGCGTTTTTCTTACAGGGAAAGCAGGAACCGGGAAAACTACTTTTCTTAATGAATTTGTAAAGAAAACGAGAAAGAAGTATATTGTGGTTGCTCCTACCGGAATTGCTGCAATTAATGCAGGAGGAGTTACTATCCATTCCATGTTTGGGCTGCCTTTAAGGACTTTTTTACCTACTACCGACCGTATTGATGGAAGTTTGGCGAATAATATTGCCGACCTGATGCCACATTTTAAATACAGAAAAGATAAGCTTAAGCTTTTAAGGGAAGTGGAAGTTCTTATTATTGATGAGGTTTCCATGCTGCGGGCTGATGTTCTTGATATGATGGATTTCTCATTGAGATTTATCAGAAGAAACAACCAGCGTTTCGGTGGGGTACAGATGCTGTTCATTGGAGATCTTTATCAGCTTCCACCTGTGGTGCGGGACGAGCATATTTTAAAGATATGCTATGATTCACCTTTTTTCTTCGACAGTCATGCTATTAAAGATATTCCGCTACTGACGATTGAGCTGACTAAAGTGTACAGACAATCGGACGAAAAGTTCCTGGATATTCTGAACGCCATCCGTGACGGAGATGTAGCCAATATAGATTTTGACGAACTTAACAGAAGGTACGATCCTGATTTTAAAGCAGGAACAGAATCTTACGTCTATCTGTGTTCGCATAATAAGATGGCAGACGAAATCAACCAGGAAAAACTGGAAGAAATTGATCTGACCGTAAAAACCTATGAAGCTAAACTTTTCGGTGATTTTAAGGAAAACCAGTTTCCGAACGAACAGTTTCTGGAATTAAAAGTCGGGGCACAGGTAATGTTCATCAGAAATGATATTACCGGTGAGAAGAAATATTTCAATGGAAAGCTGGGGGAAATTTCTGCTTTGGACGATAATGAGATCAAAGTGGTTCTCGATGGCAGCGAAAGGGAAATAACAGTTAAAAGAGAAGTCTGGGAACAGAAAAAGTATTTCCTTGATACTGAAAAAAACATCAAAGAAGAAGTGTTGGGAAGTTTCGAGCAGTTTCCCATCAAGCTGGCGTGGGCAGTTACCATTCATAAAAGCCAGGGGCTGACATTTGATAAGGTGATCATTGATGCCGGGAAAAGCTTTACAGCGGGACAGGTTTATGTAGCACTGTCCAGATGTCGTACATTGGAAGGAATTGTTTTGAAATCCAAAATCACACCTGAAGTTATTTTCAAGGACAACAGGATTCTGCAGTTCCAGGGAAGTACTTTAGCCAATGACAATGTAGAAGCTATCCTGAACCGTGAAAAATATGATTACAGCATCAAAAAAGTACTTCGTACGGTAAACTGCCTGTGGTTTCTAAATGAAGTGGAAGAGTGGAATAAACTTTCAGTCACCACAAAAAATATCGATCATGTAAAGACCAATCAGCTTTATCTTCAGCTGAAACATGAAACCACCAACCTTGGGAAAATCTTCGAAAAGCTGGAAAGAGTGATCTCCCAGAAAGTGAATAATTTCATTGAAAACAAGGAAGAATGGTCTGATATTGAAAGTAAAACCAAAGGAGCGGTTAATTTCTTTTTTACAGAAATCAGGGACAAGGTTTTTAATCCGCTGAAAGAATTTTATGCAGAAATTAAAGGGGCAAAAGGTCTGAAACAGTACAATGAAGAATTCAGGAACTGGCTGGAAGATACCGAAGAATACCTGAACAGTCTGAAAGAAATCCATTTGCTGGAAACGAAACTTTTAGATGAAAAAAATGATAAAGAAATCAGTTTAAAGATTGCAAAAGTACCTTCACAGGTTCTCACTTTCCAATTATTTGAGCAGGGGAAAACCATCGGAGAAATTGCTTTGGAAAGAGGTCTTGTAAAAGAAACTGTGATCGGTCATCTTGCCAAATTTGCAGAACAGGGACTGCTTGATATTTCAAGAGTAATTACTTCAGATAAGATCAAAGCCTTTGAAAATGAGTTCTATAAAAATCCTCACGAAACTTTAACCGAGTGGAAGAATGCTTTGCCAAATGATTTTGAGTTTAATGAGATCAGGATTTTGATTAATCATTATAATTATAAGAAAGAGAAATCAAATAAATAGTAAGCTTAGTTATGGTTCTTCGAATATCAATTTAGAGTTGATATAATGATTTTTCTATTTTTTTAGTTGTTCAAAATTGTACAGTGTAATAAAATCGATCTTATGTTGCCAGATCTCATTTGTAGAGGTTGTTGGAAATGCCCCGGATATTGAGGTATTCTCAAATTCATCTTTAAAATAATATTTTATATCTGCTTTATAATTCAAAGGGATTTTTAAATTATTTCTTAGGTTAAGTAAAGTTTTCCAATCCTTATTTTCTTTTCCATCATTGTAATAGGCTCCCATAAAAAAGATTTCAACTGTGTTGTCTTTAGGATTTTCAGAAAAGAGTTTTTGAGATTTACTTAATGAATAGTATTCTTTATATGGCTCAATATTTAGTACACGATATTCATATTTACCATCTTTAATTTCTTTAAGCTCAAGAGTTATTTTTGAACCGATTGGAAAAGTAAAAATACCATAATCAGTTGGAAATTTAGTTGGAATGTTTTTATGTTCCTGCGAATTTAATTTACTTGTAAAAATTAAAATTGCAAAAATGAATAATATTTTTTTCATGTATCAAAATAGTCTATAAACAAAAGTAAGCAACCTAAAATCAATTTCCAATAGTTTTTGCCTGAACTCCTCAATCTAACCTATCAATTACAAAAAGTAACTAATGCAATTTATAAGGCTTAAATTTGTTTGGTTTTTCAGACCTAAAATTTAACTATATGAAAAATTTTGAAATATCGGTGCTTGACCTTGCTCCCGTAAAGCAGGGAAAAAGTATTCATGATACGTTTCAGGACAGTTTGTCTTTGGCCAACCATACTGAACATTTAAATTATAAAAGATTCTGGCTCGCTGAGCATCACAATATGGAAAGTATTGCCAGCTCTGCCACCACGGTTCTGATCGGGTTTATTGCCAACGGAACCAAAACCATAAGAGTAGGCTCCGGCGGAATTATGCTTCCCAACCACAGCTCGCTGATCATCGCAGAACAGTTCGGAACACTTGAATCTCTTTTCCCGGGAAGAATAGACCTTGGTCTGGGAAGAGCTCCCGGTACCGATGGAATTACGGCTCAGGCCTTGGGAAGAAATCCTGCCATCATCAATCAACAGTTCCCGAGACAGATTCTGGAACTTCAGAAATATTTTTCGAAAGAAAACTCTGACGCCTTAGTTCGTGCCATTCCCGGTGAAGGACTGGATATCCCGCTTTACATTCTGGGATCCAGTACAGACAGTGCCTGGCTGGCTGCAGAACTTGGATTGCCTTATGCTTTTGCGGGACATTTTGCCCCGGAGCAGATGGAAATGGCATTCAATATTTACAGAGAACATTTTGAGCCTTCTGAACAGCTGGATAAGCCTTATGTCATGGCTTGTATCAATGGTGTGGCGGCAGAAACTTCAGAAGAAGCCCATAAGATTTCCACCACCTTGTTCCAGGCATTTATCAATATCATAAGAAACGACAGGAAACCTTTTGCCCCGCCGGTAGATGATATGGATGATATCTGGTCGCCCATGGAGAAAACAATGGTGCTTCAGAAACTGAAATATACATTGATCGGAGATCAGGCAGAAATAGAAGAAAAACTGAAAGATTTTCAGGAAAAGTTCAATGTGGACGAATTAATTATCAATTCGCATATCTACGATCATCAGAAAAGATTAAGGTCTTATGAGATTTTCAGGGATGCAGTAAACTCTTTATCCAAAGCCTAACAAACCCTTCATATTAATTGGCAGATGCTTATTTTTATAAGTATCTTTGCACAAATAAAAAGTAAACATGTCTGATATTAAATTGAATACTATTCCAGAGGCTATTGAAGACCTTAAAAATGGTAAAATAATCATAGTAGTGGATGATGAAGACAGAGAAAATGAAGGTGATTTTCTTTGTGCTGCGGAATTGACGACACCTGAAATTATCAATTTTATGGCACTCCACGGAAGAGGGCTGATCTGTATGCCGCTTCCTGAAAAAAGATGCGATGAGCTTGGTCTTGAAGTGATGGTAAGCAGAAGCAGCGATCCTAAGGAAACCGCTTTTACCGTTTCAGTAGACCTTCTTGGCAACGGTACTTCTACCGGAATTTCTGCCAGCGACAGGGCAAAAACCATTTTAGCCTTGATGGATGAAAAATCCAAGCCGACGGATTTCATGAGACCCGGCCACATTTTTCCGCTTCGTGCAAGAAAAGGAGGAGTTTTAAAAAGAGCAGGACATACTGAAGCAGCGATCGACCTTACGAATCTGGCAGGTTTAAAAGAAGGAGGAGTGATCTGTGAAATTATGAATGAGGATGGCAGCATGTCCCGTTTACCGGAACTTCATGCTTTTGCCCAGAAACATGATATGAAGATCGTTTCCATCGAAGATCTGATCCATTACCAGCTTAAAAAAGGAAACCTTATCGAAAGACTGGAAGAAAGAAAGGTAAAAACTGCTTATGGTGAGTTTGACTTTTTTGCTTTCAGAGAAACTTCAAATGATCAGATTCATTTTGCCCTGACCAAAGGTTCATGGACTGTTGATGAACCTGTTTTGGTAAGAGTTCAGTCTTCAGATTCTTATTTTGATGTACTGACAAGACTTAACAACGGTGAAAAACCACTATTGGAAAAAGTTACCAATATGATCAATGAAGCAGGAAAAGGAGCTGTAATTTTCATCAATAACGTTTCCAATTCCGAAAATACGCTGAGAAAGCTTCAGCAGTTCCTGAATTACCAGGACGGGCAGGAGCAGCATCCTACTTTGGCGTACAATTACAGAGATTACGGTATCGGAACACAGATCCTGAAAAATCTGGGGATCAATAAATTTAAAGTAATCACACAGAACCCTAATATCAAGCCACAGGTTGGCGGATATGATGTAGAGGTAACCGAAATGGTTCAGCTGTAAAGGTGAATTGCGACAAGTGAATTAACTTCATTGCCAATTTTCAGAAAGCGAAATTTAAAATAAATTCAATATAAAAGGTTTAGGATTTTTCTAAACCTTTTTTTATTTTTAAACCATGACAGAGTCTTTAAAAAAACACATCAGGCAATACATTGAAATCTCGGACGAAAAGCTGGAAAGATATTGCAGTGCTTTCAAGGTTAAGAAATTAAAGAAAAAAGATTTTCTTCTGAAAGAGGGAGACATCTGTGAAGCTGAAGGATTTGTAGTAAACGGATGTTTTAAAGTTTTCCGTACAGATAAGAATGCAGACGAGCAGATCCTGTATTTCGGAGTGGAAGACTGGTGGGTTTCGGATATTGACAGCTTTATCAATCAGATTCCGTCCCAGCTTAATATTCAGGCTATTGAAGACAGCGAGATTCTTTTAATTTCAAAAGAAGATAAAGACAAGTTCTACCGTGAGATCCCTGAAATAGAAAGCCTGATGAGGTTGAAGTTCCAGATGTCAATCATTGCTCTGCAGCGTAGGATTATCGATAATCTAAGCAAACCTTCCGATGAACGCTATCAGGATTTTTTGAAAGAATATCCTAAAATAGCTCACCGTCTTACCAATATCCAGATTGCGGCTTATCTTGGCGTTACGCCTGAATTTATCAGCAGAATCCGCAGAAAAATTGTGAGCAGAGACTAGAAAATGTTGAAAATTATTGTCAATGGTGAATTTTTTAGAGCCAAGAAACAAGAACCAAGAGTCAAAACTTTAAATATCAGATTTCAGACTTTTACGACTAAGTTTGTAAACTCGTAACTCTTATCTCGTAACCCGCAACCCGCAACAATTAACCCCGTATCACAACCACCGAACCTGACTACAAACTGATCTCATCAAAATTTCTGAATCCGTTCAGGAAATCTTTTACGGTCATTCTTTTTTGCCCTCAAGCTGAAGTTCCTGTGGAAAATAGACGCCATCTTCCGTATAGATTTTGAATTCATTCTTAGAAATTTCCAACGTTCCGGAAGTTTTTCCATGATCGGTAATTTCGAATTTTCCTGCAAAAATCTTTAATCCTTTTTCCTCTTCTCCAATTTTTATAGTCGTGAAAGCAGCCGGATAAGGAGACATTCCAAGGATAAACTGATGAACGGTTTTTGATGGGGCTTTCCAGTTGATTCTGGTATCTTCTTTAAATATTTTATAGGCATTTTTAGGATGCTCCACATGAGGCTGGAGTCTTTCGGTAATGGTATTTTCTGCCAGGCCGTCAAGAGTTTTTACCACCAGCTTTGAGCCCATTACCATCAATCTGTCGTGCAGGCTTCCTGCATTTTCATCCGGCAAAATTGTCAGCTCTTCCTGAAGCAGAATATTGCCTTCGTCTATTTTTTCATTAATGAAGAATGTCGTAGCGCCGGTTTTTTCTTCGCCGTTAATAACCGCGTAATTAATAGGGGCCGCTCCTCTGTAATCGGGAAGCAGCGATGCATGAAGGTTGAAAGTTCCCATTTTAGGCATTTCAAAAAGAACCTTGGGCATCATTCTGAAGGCAACCACGACAAAAACATCGGCATCCAGTTTTCTAAGTTCTTCCAGAAACTCAGGATTTCTCAGCTTTTCGGGCTGGAAAACCGGGATGTTGTTTTCTGAAGCATATATTTTTACCGGCGACTGATGGATCTTCTGTCCACGGCCACTGGCTTTATCTGCAACAGTTACAACACCTACGACTTGATGATTGGAATGATGAATAGCCTCCAGAGAAGTTTTTGCAAATTCCGGGGTGCCTAAAAAAACGACTTTCAATGATTTCATGGGACAAAGATAAGTTTTTGATCTGAGAGTCGGAAGGCATTAGCGTTTGAAGCCGGAGAGTTATAGAAATGATAAGTATTGTGACTAATGAAATCCGGCTCTAAACTCTAATGGAGTTTGATTGGTTTTGTTTTTAAAGAGCTTGCTGAACGATTGGGAATGCTCAAACCCGAGCTCATAAGCTATTTCGCTGACAGATAATTCTGTAGTGGACAACTTTATTTTAGCTTTTTCAATCAGCTTTTCATGAATATGCTGTTGAGTGGATAGTCCTGTGATGGTCTTCAGCACAGTATTCAGATAGCCAGAAGACAGATTGAGCTTCCCGGCAACAAACTGTACTGTAGGAAGTGAACTAACCTCACCTTCAAAATAAAATTCCAATACCTCTTCGAATTTACTTAAAATTTGATGGTTGGCTTTTTTACGGGTAATGAACTGACGCTGGTAAAATCTTTCCGAATAGTTCAATAGAGTTTCTATCTGGGAAATGATAATCTGTTGGCTAAATATGTCGGTATTTGTATTGTATTCATTATCAATATTTTCTAAAATGCTGACAATAGTAGCTTCTTCTTTTTCAGAAATAAATAATGATTCGTTTACTTTATAATCAAAGAATTCATACTTTTTAATTCCTTTTGCCAAAGAGGTATTCCAGAAAAATCCGGGTGTATCAATAATGTCCAGCCTGCATGTTTCGCGTTTGTCACAGTATCTGTCTCAATGCTAAAGACCTGGCCGGGTGCAATAAAAAACATTACGCCATCGTCAAAATCATGTTCTAGCTGCCCGTATTTCATCTTTGCATCAAAATCCCGTTTTACAGAAACCGCATAAAAATCGTAGAATAGGTGCAAAGGCTTATCATGATTTAAATTGGGATAGGTCTTGAAATTGATCAGGCTAATCAAAGGGTGTTGTGGTCCAGGAAGGCCCATCAGTTTATGATAATCGCTAATTGTTTTAATTCGTTGATACTGCATTCTATAAAATTAAAAAATTTATCACCTTTAATACCAAGCCTTATCTTATAATTTGATGCTAAACATTCTTATAATAAGCTGTAAATTCCTTTACAAAATCTTCTAATCCTACTTTTCCTGTAACGGTTGACTTCTCTGCGTCATAATCTTCCCTCATTTTACCGTTATGGATACTTGTATTCAAATCAATGGTATTGGATATAACATCTTCCGAAAGACCCTGCTTTTCCATATTGTTTCTGACTTCTTCATGGGTAAAGGTTTTCCATTCTAAACCAGGGATACCGATTTCTTTTCCTATTGCTTCGGCAATCTCGCTGGCAGTGCGGTCATCACTTGCAATATACCTTACATTTATACCAACGCCTGAGCTATCTGTCAATTCCTCAAATGACATATCTGCAATATCTTTGGTTGATGTGAGTACAATTTTATCATTACCTCCGTAATTGGAGCCTATGAAGCCAAGATTTTTGATCATCCCTGCAAAATGGAAGAGGTTATAATAAATATATCCTGAACGTATATGGGTAATGTTAACGGCAGGCAGTTTGTTAAGGATTTGTTCTACATCATGAGCCCCTGTAATGAAACCTGTTTCTTCCGGCAAATGGGCACCCCAGCTGCTTATATTGACTATTTTTTTTACACCGGCTTTTTTGATGGCTTCCGCATAAGCATTTCCGATAAGGTTATAATATTCTCTCGAATTGGGAATTGAATAATTGGGGGGAACCATAGTGAATACAGCATCTGCACCATTAAAAGTTTCTGTTAAAAACTCTGCATCATCTACTGAACCAATGGCCGGAATTGCTCCTATCGATTCGATTTCTGATGCATTTTCCGGACTGCGGATAACGCCAATTACTTTATGACCGTCTTTTACTAATTGCCCGGTTAAATTTTTTCCGATATTTCCCAAAGAACCTGTGACTACAATTTTCATTTTTTTGATTTTTTTGTTAATAAAATGATGGGACAAAGGTCAAATATCGTCCTGACTCTTATGTAGCCAAATCAATCTTTATTGTAGTCAAAAAATGGTTTGATTTAAAATTTTAATCAATTTTGTAAATTGTTGATTTACAGTTCAAGCAATATTTAGTTTTGCTATTGATCTCACTCATGATTCAGCGCATACGTTCTGAAATTCAGCATTTTCACTTTTCCTGAATCTAAGAGAAAGATAAGGTTTTCTAAAATATTGTTTTTAGAATGATAATTGAGCTGAACAGAAAGATCCTCAATAGTAGAAGGTCTTTTAGCCAGAAGATTAATGATCTGCTGGGAAATATTCTTCCCGAAAATGGATTGTTTGTTCTTTTCGCAAACTGAGCACTGGCCACAGTTTTTCGTATTCTTTTCTCCGAAGTAGGCGAGAATGAGCTTCATTTTACAGTAATCCTTATTTTCTATAAAAAATTTCATCTCTTCCCACTTCTGAATTTTATTTTTTTGGATATGTTCAAAAAGTTTCCAGTACTCTCCATTGATGATCCTTTCATCACGGGGTTTCAGAAATTTTATGCTGGATAAAGCTCCATCTACATATTCCAGATAGTTTTTTTGCTGGAGTTCTTTCAATCGCTCCTTGATCAGTGGTACACTTACTCCGAGCTTATTACTGACCTGCTGCTCACTGAACATAACTTTGTGGGTAGTAATTCCTGACACCGTACGAAGCAAAAGCTCTATGAAATAAGCGTCTTTCTGTGGCAGTTGGTCTATTTCCTCAGCATTGAAGAGAAGTTCCAGAGAAGAAAGGCTTTTGTTGTCGTTGTGGTAAATGATTTCCTGGTTATGCAGAAAATTAAGCACATTACTTATCTTTGCTTTGGATAGGCGGGTGAAATTCTGAATTCCCTGGATATTCAGCTGGAAAACTTTTTCCGGCAGTTCGTATTCCGCCACCTGAAAAACAGAGTACAGGTAAGTGATAATCTTTAAAAATTCTGCTTTATTGGGAGTCTGATTTTTTAGGATTTCGTCAAAATTGAGCAATTCCTGTTTGTTCCAGAGAAGGAATGCAAAGCTGTCTTTACCGTCTCTTCCAGCTCTTCCGATTTCCTGATAGTAATTTTCCAGCGAAGGGGCAGGTGAGAAGTGTATTACAAAGCGAACATTATCCTTGTCTATTCCCATACCGAAAGCATTGGTTGAAATCAGAACATGGTTGTCACTTTTATTCCAGACGGCCTGTTTTGTATTTTTCTCTTTTGTAGTTAATCCCGCATGGAAATAATCTACGTTTTTAACATTGTTTTTATTCAGGAATTCTGCAAGCATTTCTGCATCCTTCCGGGTTCTCACATAAACAATTCCCGAGTCGTTATTGTGTTTCAAAACATCAAAGACGCGTTGAAATTTATCAGAAATTTCATCTGTAAAGATTCTGATATTTTCTCTTTTAAAACTTTTCTGGAAAACAAAAGGCTTTTTAAGTTCCAGTTTATTTTTAATCTCTTCAAGAACTTTAGGAGTTGCGGTTGCTGTTAAAGCAAGGCAGGGGATCTTTGGATGATTTTTTCTGAAGTCTTTAATATTCTGATAACTTGGCCGGAAGTCCTGGCCCCATTCTGAAATACAGTGGGCTTCATCTACAGCAATGAATGAGAGCTGGATTTCTTCAATATTCTGAAGAAACTGTATATTGGTTAATCTTTCAGGGGATACATACAGCAGCTTGGTAAGGCCATCTTTGCAACGGTCGTATATCGCTTCTGCATCATATTCATCGAGCTCGGAAGAAAGATATTCTGCTTCAATACCGCGAAGCTTAAGCTGGCTTACCTGGTCTTTCATCAGAGCAAGAAGGGGAGAAATAACGAGACAGGTTCCTTCTTTCAGTAAAGCCGGAAGCTGGTAGCAAAGAGATTTCCCGGCGCCGGTTGGCAGAAGGACCAGACTGTCATTTTCTTTAATGACAGCGTCGATGATTTCTTCCTGGGAATCCCTGAATGTGTCATAACCCCAAAAATATTTGAGGGTATCATATTTCAGTTTTTGAAAATCCTGCTGAGAAATCATAAGGTAAAAGTAATAAAAGTATTACAACAAAAAAAGCCGTGCAATGCACGGCTTTGATATATTTACTAAAAAGTTTATTATTTAGCTTCGAAATATACTCTTCTGTTAGCTCTGTTTTTCCATTCAGGACATTTAGTAGCCGGGTCACACTCAGGGTATTTAAGGTCTTTTTCACCTCTACCGATTGCGTTTAATTTAGAAGATTCTACTCCGTTTTTGATCAGATAGTTTTTAACGCTATTTGCTCTTCTTTCAGAAAGTTTTTGGTTATAAGCATCAGAGGCTCTTGTATCTGTAGCTCCGATTACGTTATAAGCTCCGTTTGAAGAGTTGATATAAGAAACCGCATTGTTAAGGATTGGAGTGTTTGAAGGTAAAATTCTGTCAGAATTTAAATCAAACTCAATTCCTTCAAGTTTTGTTTCCGTTTCTACTACAGGTCCTGCAGTAGTTGTAGGACATCCGTTGTTTTCAACTGGTCCAGGAACGGTTACACACTTATCGTAAAGGTCAATTACACCGTCAAGGTCAGTATCAAGAGCAACACCAGCACCATCCACTCTTGCACCAGCAGGAGTATCAAGCTGTCTGTCCCAATCGTCACAAACTCCGTCATTATCAGCATCGCCTTTTTTACATACTTCAATATCCTGGTTTTTGTTAGCCAAAACATCAAGTTTGTAATAGATTTCCTGAAGCGGGTCATGCCACATTAGGTGAGATTCGTGTTTTCCTAATTTCAATGTAAGACCTAAAGTCGCATTGAAGAAGTTGTCAGATACCTGCTCTTCACGCTTGTTGATTGCGCTGTATTTGTCACCTCCACCGTCGAACTCATCATCACCAGTTACTACATACATTAATCTACCTTCAAGATCTAGTCTTCTGTTGATTTTGTATTTTAAACCGGCACCAGCCTGCATAAACATTGAACCTAGTTTGAAAGGTTTAACTTCCGTAGCTAGTCTTTGTCCGTTGATATCTTTCTGATAAGCTCTGTAAGCGATAGTACCGATACCAGCATATCCGTGAAGTGCCCATCTGAAAGGAGAGTGGTTGTCAACTCTTCTCAATAAATTAGAGAAGTTGATATCTCCTAATAAAGAGATCGCATCATACTGAGTTCTTGCACCTACAGCTGTTGCATCAGGAGCAGCATCTTTGGTGTTGAACCATCCTTGTCTCGTTTCACCTCTGTCATATTGTAATTTTAAACCGAACGCATGAGTGATCGCTTTATCAATACTTACATAAGCAGAGTATCCGAAAAGGTTTTTACCGTTACCATTCTTGATAGATGTTAAATCAGCGGACTGTACCAAAGGCACACCTGCACCGGCTGAAATAGACCAGTCGTTAAATCTTTTTGATTGATTGGTAAACGGAGACACATTGGCAGAACCAGAAGAAAATGTGTTTGGATATTCTCCATTTGAAACTGCTGTTGAGTCTTGTGCATAGCTTACGGCTGGAATTGCCATTGCTAAGGCTACAATTGCTAAACTTAATTTCATAGTGTATTTTTTTATTTAGTTAATTAAATGATTTTATTGTATAAAAACAGTTGTGTTATTTTGTTGGGCATCCGTTGTTTTCAACAGGTCCCGGAACTGTTACACACTTATCGTACAGGTCTATCACTCCGTCAAGATCCATATCTAAAGCTACACCGGCACCATCAACTCTTGCTCCTGCCGGAGTATCAAGCTGTCTGTCCCAGTCATCGCATACGCCGTCATTATCTGCGTCACCTTTTTCACATACTACAAGATCTGTAGCTGCGTTTTCCAGTACGCTGGTTCTGTAGTATGCTTCCTGAAGCGGATCATGCCATGCCAGGTGAGATAATTTGTTTCCTAATTTGAAAGAAACTCCTAAAGTAACCGACAATGCATTATCAGATCTGGAATCACTGATCATGTTATACTTTGAACCTGGAGTTGCAGGATCATAGTCGTTAGGACCAGCCCATCCGCCTCCGTCAAATTCATCATCCCCACTTATAATATACATTGCTCTCGCTTCGATATCAATAAGTTTTGATACTTTGTATTTCAATCCGGTACCGAATTGATAGTAGATTGAGTTAATATCTAATTTCTGATCGATGAACAGAGGAACTCTTTTAGGATTATCACTCCATCTGTATTCATTTCCGTCATGCAAAGAAGTGTTATAGTTCTGAATCCCGATACCTGCATATCCATGTAACGCCCATCTGTAAGGGGAGTGGTTATCTACTCTTCTTAATAAGTTAGAAAAGTTAATATCTCCCATTAAAGCAAGTTGGTTAAACTTGGTAGTTGCTGTACCTACCCCTGCCGCAACACCTGCTGCGCCATCTAACATTGCTTTCTGTTTTGTTTCACCTCTCTGGTAGATAAGGCTGACTCCAAAAGTATGGGTAATCTGCTTATCAAGACTTACGTAAGCATTATATCCCCAGTTTACCTTTTTATCATAAAAAGATCTCAGGTCAGAATGCACCATGAAAGCAGCACCTCCACCAACGGAAATAGCCCAATCGTTGAAACGTCTGGCTTTGTTGTCGAAACGCTGTACATTAGCAGAACCTGAAGAAAAGGTATTAGGGTACTCACTAGAAGAGTTTACTGCGGTACTATCCTGGGCATAAGCCGCGATAGGTAGTGTGGCCAATAATAATAAACCTAATTTCATATATGTTTTTTATGTTTTATTTAGATAAAATCTTTCAATAATATTTTAGAAAATTCTCTTTCAAACAAATGTTTATGGTGAGGTATTTCTAATCTTTCTGATCTGAAATGCAGATCGTTATATTTAATGATATCAATATCTATTATTCTGTCGCTATACCCGCCGGAGGCCTTTGAATCCTTGATTCTTCCCATCTCAGCTTCTATATTTTTAACAAAATCAAGCAACTGGATTGGCGAGAGGTGCGTGAATATTAATGATGCAATATTACAAAAAATATTGGAACTGACAAATTCTACGGGTTCGGTAATTAAAAATTCGCTTATTTGTGAAATGTGATTCCCGCCCTCACTGATTTTCTGTAAGGCCACTTCTATATTTTTTTTGATCTCTAAGGTTACTTCCTAGTAACAAAACTACCTTATGCTGCGACATATTGGAAAATTGATTGATTTATGAGAAGTTTCTTCAAAAACGTCTTGGCAAATATAGTGGCAATTGTCCTATTATGTGCCTTATTTTTCGTCTTTTTCATTATGATGCTTGTGTTCAGTTCTATGGGGAATGACAAATCTGTTGTGGTGAAAAATAATTCTGTTCTTACGATTAATTTAAAAACCAATATAATAGACAGTCCTACCGAAGAGGAAATGGGGCTGTTCAATATCAGCGACAAACAAAAAAGTGTTATGCTGTATGATGTGCTGGAAGCTATTAAAAAAGCTAAAACGGATGATCATATTAAAGGGATAAGTATCGAAGCGGATGATTTTCATGCAGGAATGACCCAGATTGATGATATCAGAAATGCAATCGAAGATTTTAAAAAGAGCGGGAAATTTGTATATGCTTATGGAAATGCTGTTTCGCAGGCTTCCTATTATTTAGGATCTGTTGCTGACCAGTATTACCTTAATCCGTCAGGAATGATAGAGCTGAAAGGTCTGGCTACTGAAGTGGCATTCTTTAAAGATTTTGCAGATAAATATGGTATCGGTATCGAAGTGATCCGACACGGAAAGTTTAAGTCGGCTGTTGAACCTTTTTAAGAAATGATATTTCCCGGAAAATAAAGAACAGCTGAGCACTCTTTTAAATGATATCTGGAAAAATACTTCAACTAAAATGGCTGTTTCAAGGAAAATGGATACAGCACAGTTTAAAATGGTTGTCGACAGCCTGTACGGGATGATTCCTGAATTAGGGCTTAAATATAAGCTCGCTGATAAACTGATCCAGAAAACAGAGTATGATCAGATGTTAAAGACTAAACTTAGCCTTAAAGAAAAAGAAAAGCTGAATAAGGTATCTTTAGCGGGCTATATCAGATCCTATGCAGACGAAGATAAGTCAGGGGAGAAAGTAGCCATATTATATGCTTCGGGTGGAATTAATAATGGTGACGGTTACAATGAGATCTATTCTGAAAAGTATATTAAATATATCAAGGACCTTCAGAATGATGATAAAGTGAAAGCTGTTGTTTTCAGAATTAATTCTCCGGGTGGAAGTGCCAATGCTTCAGATGAGATTTTATTTGAATTGCAGCAGCTGAAGAAGAAAAAACCTTTAGTGGTTTCTTTCGGCGACTATGCCGCTTCGGGAGGTTACTATATTGCAATGGCAGCCGATAAAATCTATTCTGAGCCTAATACACTGACGGGATCTATCGGGGTCTTCGGAGTAATTCCTTATTATAAAGATCTTGCCAACAAAAACGGCATCCGTTCAGATATTGTCGCAACCAATGCCAACTCTCAATACTATTCTGCCCTGAATGGTGTTACCCCTTACGGAGTAAACCTGATTACCAGAAGTGTGGAAGGTACCTATAAAAGATTTGTACATTTCGTTACCCAGAACAGAAAACAGACTTTCGAGCAGATCGACAATGTAGGAGGGGAAGAGTATGGAGTGGTGTTCGTGCCAAACAGATCGGTCTTGTAGATGAATTGGGAACATTGAATGATGCTGTCAAATTCGCAGCTCAGAAAGCAGGATTGAAATCTTACCATGTATCTTCTTACCCGAAAAAAATGTCACAGTTTGAGCAGATCTTCAAAGATCTGAACGAAGATGATATTTCTGCCAGGATCATTAAAAATAAAATAGGTAAAGCCAACTATGAAATCTTACAGCAGATTACCGATGAAAAGCTGCAGTCTGAGGTGAAAATGGAAATGCCTTACCAGATCAAGATCAACTAAACTAATTATATTGTACAAAAAACCCCGGAACTGAATTTCAGTTCCGGGGTTTTATTTTTTTTATCTGCTTTTAGCCTTTCCTGGTGGCCATTCCGTAGATCCAGAGAACGATTAACGATCCTCCGACAGCTAACAGCATACTTCTGAAATCGAAACTATCCGTAGTTCCCCATCCCAAGAAGCTGCCTATAAATCCTCCCACGAAAGCACCAACAATACCTAAAATAATAGTCATTAACCATCCGCCGCCTTGTGTTCCCGGCATAATAAGTTTTGCAATTGCCCCTGCGATAAGACCAAATATGATCCAAGTTAAAATTCCCATAGTCCTAAATTTTTAATTGTTAATAATGTATGAATTTGATATACTAATTTAAAGATAAATATGATAAAAATCATCTCTTCTTGAAAAAAGAATCTACAAATTCTGTACCATTAAACAATTGAAGGTCCTGCATCTTTTCGCCTACCCCTATA
Organism: Chryseobacterium sp. GTID13; assembly: GCF_056172655.1. Taxonomy (NCBI): domain Bacteria; kingdom Pseudomonadati; phylum Bacteroidota; class Flavobacteriia; order Flavobacteriales; family Weeksellaceae; genus Chryseobacterium; species Chryseobacterium sp. GTID13. The sequence goes on along the minus strand of NZ_JAOCMB010000006.1, from coordinate 134,182 downwards.
TATTTTACCGGAATCTGGAACTGATCTGATATGCCTATAACGACACCGCCTTTGGCTGTTCCGTCAAGTTTTGTTACTGCCAATGCGTTTACTTCTGTGGCTGCTGTGAACTGTTTCGCCTGCTCAAATGCATTCTGTCCTGTAGATCCGTCAAGAACCAGCAGGATTTCATGAGGAGCATCAGGAATTACCTTTTGCATTACCCTTTTGATCTTGGAAAGTTCATTCATCAGGTTGATCTTATTATGAAGCCTTCCTGCAGTGTCAATGATCACTACATCTGCACCCTGTGCCACAGCACTCTGTACTGTATCAAAAGCTACAGAGGCAGGATCTGATCCCATGTCCTGTTTAACGATGGGAACACCCACCCTTTGGCTCCAGATTGTCAGCTGGTCTACCGCTGCTGCCCTGAAGGTGTCTGCTGCTCCAAGGACAACCTTTTTACCTTCGGATTTAAACTGGTGGGCCAGCTTTCCGATTGTTGTGGTTTTTCCTACACCGTTTACACCGACTACCATGATGACATACGGCTTTTTAGAAGTATCTATATTTCCTGTTCCGGCATGAGGATTTTCCAGGAGTAATCCTGAGATCTCTTCACGCAGAATAGCATCAAGTTCACCTACGCCTACATATTTATCGCGGGCAACACGCTCTTCAATCCTTTCTATGATTTTAATGGTTGTGGAAGCCCCTACATCAGATGCAATCAGTATTTCTTCAAGGTCATCCAGAACTTCATCATCTACTTTGCTTTTACCGACTACGGCCTTCGTCATTTTTTCAAAGAAACCCTGGCTGGATTTTTCCAGGCCTTTGTCTAAAGTTTCTTTTTCTTCTTTTTTGAAAATATTCTTAAACCAACTCATTTATGAATTATGGAATTTTATTGTTTAATGATGGAGGTGGGTGATGGAAGTTTGAAGTTACAATTCTGCTGTGATGAAAGCAACTTCCAACATCCAGCTTCTGACTTCCAGCTAGATTAAAAACAAAGATAACAAAAAAACTACCCAAAATCTGAGTAGTTTTTTATATTGTAAATAAAGTGGAGATTATTTCTTCAAATAACCGTCTACTTCGTCTGCATTCATTACTTTTTCTTCGAAAACGTAAGCACCTGATTTAGATGACTTAACCATTTTCACAACTTTGGTCATTTTTTTTGACCCGGTCTGTAGGGTTGCTACTACTTTCTTTGCCATGGTAAATTATATTTATAAATTACTTGATTTCTTTGTGAACTGTAACTTTCTTAAGAACAGGATTGTATTTTTTCAATTCCAATCTTTCAGTAGTGTTCTTTTTATTTTTAGTAGAAATGTATCTTGACATTCCTGGCATACCGCTCTCTTTGTGCTCTGTACATTCAAGGATTACTTGAACTCTGTTTCCTTTTTTGCCATGATTTATTAATTCTTTTTAATCAATCCGTTTCTAGTAGCTCTTTCAATAGCTTCCTCGATTCCAATCTTGTTAATCACTCTCAATCCATGAGCTGATACTTTCAGTGTTACGTGCTTATCTTGCTCCGGAAGGTAAAACTTCTTCTCTAATAAGTTAATTTCAAAACGACGCTTCGTTTTGTTATTAGCGTGAGAAACGTTGTTACCAACCATTGCACGCTTTCCTGTTATTTGGCAAATTCTTGACATATCTCGATGTTCTTATTTGTATAAATATTTGAGAGTGCAAAATAACGAAGAAATTTTTAGATAGACAAATCTTTTGGAAAATATTTACAAATAACTGACTGATTAATAATCATGATTTTTAAAATAAAATAATCCCCAATACAGCCTAAACCAAGTGACTGATATATTTCATGTAAACTTTCCCTGAAAAGCAAATCCTAATACTATATCTTTGTTTTTAATTAATCTAAATAAAAATAATATGACGAGGATCTGTATTCTTTTATCAATGCTTCCCGTTGGATTTATGGCACAAAACTATATTGAAATCCAGACCGGTATGAAGAATTATTATTACGGAGCTGCTGATACGGCAGATATGGACGGGGACGGAAAGCAGGATATAGTGATTAACGGAGCGGTTGACAGTGACCATGATGGAAACGTAGATACATCTTTCAATGAAGTGTATAGAAATAATGAAGTTTCACTGGTGCCTTATGCTGATCTTGGAGCAGATGCAACCCATCTGGGAGATATAAAATTTATGGATTTTGATAATGACGGGCTTCTTGATATTATTTCTACAGGATTAAGCTATAATGATGTAGTCAATTACAAACATTACAGGTTCCGTAATACAGGAACGGCTTTTACGAAAGAAACAGAACTGGAAGGAAAAGTCTATGGTTCTCTGGAAGCTTTTGATTTCAATAATGACGGTAAAATGGATTATGCTGTTAATGGAACTCAGTATGTGGAAGGTGCCGGTTTTTTGAATAACCTTGATTTTTACAGGAATACCGGAACTGACTTTGAAATTTTCAAGGCCTGGCAGCCGGGAACGCAGAATGGGAGTTTTAAGCTGATTGATCTCAATAATGATCATCTCCTTGATCTTATCATTTTGGGAATGGAGCAAGGCGATAGTCCTTCTTGTAAGGTTTATCTGAATCAGTCGGGAACTCTTATGTTCTCTCAGGATTTTACGCCTCTTTCGGGTGGTAAAATAGATTTTGCAGATTTCAATGCGGATGGTTTCCAGGATGTGGTGATTTCCGGTCAGGATGTTGATTATAATAGTTATCTGGCTGTACTGATGAATGACGGAACAGGACATTTAACCGAACAAAAAATAAATATTCCTGAAATTGCAGATTCATCTGTAGTAACAGGTGATGTGAATAATGACGGTTACTATGACTTTATGGTTTCCGGTAATGATGCAAATACCAATGCTGTTATAAAAGCTTTTCTATACAACCCTTCAACACAGAATTTTACTGAAAGTATACCTGCAGGACTGCGTGCTTTGGGAGGTCCGGGTTTCGTGAATTTACTTGACTTTGACAATGACAACCGTCTGGATGTTTTGCTGGCCGGATTTGATTGGGCAGATCCGGGCATGCCTTCACTTACCAAAATCTTCAAAAATACTTCAACTGAAGTTAATCTGAAACCTGTACCTCCCGCAGTCCTTCATTTAACAAAAAACGGGAACCGCTTTAATTTCTCATGGAGCGGGGCATCAGACGATAAAACCCCGGTAAATGCTCTCCGTTACGAAATCAAAGTAGGGTCCACACCCGGAGCGGCAAACCTTGCAAAATACATAGTGACAACGCCTTCCTGGTTCCTGGATCTGGATCCTTCCGTTCAGAATGCATACTGGAGTGTACGATCAATAGATGCCTCTAAAGTTTTTTCTGATGCTTCAGCCCAAAGTGCATTGGGGATACGTGATGTAGTTAAAAATAATCAAATTTCAGTCTATCCGAATCCGGCATCAGATAAAGTGTTTATCAAAGGTGAAAAGGTTTCGGAAGTTGAAATATATTCTATAGATGGAAGGAAACAAAATGTTGTTTTAAATAATGACCAGTCCATCAATGTATCTCATCTTACAAAAGGAGCTTATCTGTTAAAATTTAAAATAAAAAACGAAATAACCACCCTGAAACTCATGATTAAATAAAGAGGAGTTCTATTAGTAAGAAAAGCCAGACGTCCAGCTGGCTTTTCTTTTTTTATTGTGAGTAATTTAAATGAGGGAATTTTTTGACCACCCCGTCAAAAATTCTTTGAATTTTCGCCACCCCTCCAGGGGAGGGGAATTTCTCGCCGCTTAAATAGTCCCGGAGCTTTTTACTCTGGTACATTTTAGGGATACAGGTACTGAATAAACGTTTAAAATTTATACAAGCTGTTGTGCTTATTGATGTAAATAATTAATGGCACTTGTGTGTTGACGAAAACTAAGCCTTATTTGTTCTGTTCCTGAATTTTTCAATCAGGAAGTAGAAAAGTAAAAACCCTAATGCAAAAATAGAAAACCTTGACAGCAGGTCTCCGGCTCTCGTATAGAAAGTCTTGGTTTCATAAAGATTCACTTTGGCAAATAATGTCGTTTTATCACCGTAGAAAGTATCGGCTGTTACTTCCCCTTTTGCGTTAATATGGGCTGAGATTCCACTGTTGGCAGCGCGTGCAATTTCTCTTCTGGTTTCAATAGCTCTTAATTTTGCATAAGATAGAAGCTGCTTGTGGCCTTCGGTAACACCCCACCATGAATCATTCGTCATGATGCCTAAGAAATTGGCTCCTTTTTTTACATAATCTGTTGTAAATTCACCGTAAATGCTTTCATAGCAGATGATAGGTGCCATTCTGCCTTTATTGTAGGGGTTTGCAAAGGATTTTCTTTCCTTGTCTATTCCTAGTGAAGCAACAGTTCCGCCCAAATTCAGCATGGCATCACCTAAAAGAGGTTTCAGCACGCTCATGTATGGGAAAATCTCAACTCCGGGAACAAGCTTCCCTTTGTGATACACCTGAACCTGTTGTTGTGGTGCAATCTGAATGGCTGTATTGTAGCTTTCCACCCAAAGGCCCGGATTAATCTCATAAGCTTCCTTGGGAATATTTTCTTGGCTTTTATAAAAACGGTGTGAAGAAATTCCTGTGGCAAAAACGGCTCCCGGATGTTTGGATAAAAATCCTTTCACATTGTTCAGAAGCAGGCTCTTTTCAAAAGCGGTTTCGGAGATCGATCCTCTTCCGGGAAGGGCGGTTTCCGGAGCAATAAAATAATCGATTTTCCCTTTTGAATTATTTTCGGCTAAAGTTAAAAGATCATTTTCGATCGTAAGGCTGTCTTTTGAATACTTTTCTGCATAAGGATCAAGATCCGGCTGCAGCATCAGAACATTAACCTGTCCAGAAGGCTTTTCATTGAAATTGTTGTATTTAATTAATGAAATGATCATCGGAAGAATGATTAAGGCTGCTACGATTGATGTATTTCTGATCAGATCCTTTCGTTTTCTTCCTGCTTCCCAGGTTCTTATGGTGTAGAAAATTAAAACATTAACTCCTAAAATCCAGAAGCTTCCGCCGGTTGCGCCAAGGGTATCATACCACTGGATTAGTTTTGGATATTCGGAGAATACATTTCCTAAATTCAGCCATGGCCACGTCAGTTCCCAGTTCAGGTGGAATTTTTCAAAGCTCATCCAGATAGCAATCAGGAATCCCAATCCCCAGTACGTTCCCTGAGCATTTTTGTACCAATGGTAACATTGGAAAACAAGGGAATATAAAAAGGAATTGACAAGAACCGGAAATACCACAGCCATCATGGAGTGGCTGCCGTCCGGATTTTTAGAACCGTACAGCCATCCTGTAGTGACGATGTTCCAGATCACAAAACAAAGATAGGACAGCCCGAAAACCATCCAGCTTTTCCTATTGTAAGAGGAAAATTTTGAGATTCCATGCTCCATCATCAGTAAAGGAACAAGGGCAAAAAATATAAAGAACGGAACTCCGTAAGTAGGCCACGAAACGGACAACAGCATCGCTGAAATGAGCGTAAGTAAAACGTATTTCATTAATTTGATTTAACACACAAATTTAATGTTTTTGAAATGAATAAATTTGCACTTCATGTTAAAGAAATTTTATAAAATCATTATTGTTCCTTATACGCTGTTTTTACTTTACCTCATGTTTTTTGGGATGGGCCGGTCTCAGTATGAAGACAACCAGATCACTGTGGAACCTGTTATGTCTACCATAAAATTTATCCACAATACCATTGAACTGAGATATATTGTAACCATTGTTTTGGGGAATATCATAATGTTCATGCCTTTTGGATTTCTGGGATGGGTTTTGCCCGGCCTTAAAAGTCTCAAAACATTACTTTATGCTTTTATCTCTTCTATTGTTATTGTTGAGGCGCTCCAGTATTTTACCAGAATGGGAATATTTGAGGTAGATGATATTATCCTTAATACTTTTGGTGTTTATCTAGGATGGCTGCTTCGTAAGTTTATTGAAAAGAGGTTTAACAGTTTGCTTATTTAGGTCTGCACATTAATGACTATTTGCCAAAATATTCCTTTTCAAAAGCTTTATTTATCTTATCTGCATCAGTGATATAGCTTGTGAAGGATTTCCATACTTCTTTTTTGTGTTGGCATCTATTAAACTCCATTGAAGATAAGAAGTAGAATAATGTTTGATTTCCAGTATATAATCTGAATGAAATGTGGTTAAGGCTTTTGCCAGTACATATTCTCTTTCTTTATCCAAATCAGAATAGATGATACTTGAAGAAGTAACATTATGCTTTTTAAAAGTATTGTCTAATTCCTGTTTTAATTGATTAATTGTTTTGTCCGGAAATGTAATATTTTGAAAGATAATTAATACGTTATCTGCATTTTTTACGTTAAAGGTTGTATCGGCAACAGCGTGGGACATATTATTTGTTGAGCAACCGGTAGTTAAAGCTAAAATACAAAAAGCTAAAAATAAACTTCTTAAAATCATTTTTGTGATGCTGGAATTAAATTATTTTTTGCTAAATCATCAATTATTTTAATTGCCAGCTTTTCGCCTCCACTTTTTTCTGTAAACATATTGATTCCAAGGGTTACAGTTGCCTTATAAACAGAATAATCATTTTTTTGTCAGTGATGTTTACGTCATAAGTTGCGAAAGCTGTTCCGTCAGACCATGTAGTAACTTGCATGTAATTAATATACATGATGTAACTAGGATTGTATTTTTCTTCAGCTTCCTTCAATGCTGTTTCATAGTTCAGCATGGCAGGTCTTATAGCTAATGAATTATTTCCTACTGTACGTTTGTTTAATTCCGAGCTGATGGTTGAAATAAAGGTATCTTCAATTTTTCTTGATTGTCCGCCATTAAAAATGACTAGTACTTTGTCTAATTTCGAGTTTTTAAAATCAGAAGAGACGTTGCTGTTCATTTTTACGGTACTACAATTAAAGAATAGTATTACCACAGCAAGTAGTAAAAATTTTAGTTTCATTTTGTGTTTTTTAAAAAGTAAATATATAAAAAATAGATTAACTTTTTTATTTTGTTATTTATTGCTTAATAAAATATTGATTATCCATTCAGTTCTTTAGCCCGCTTTTCCGCATTCAGAATTCCATCTTTTAAAGTTTCTTTTAAATGCTGCTCTTCAAAAGTTTTTAAGGCTGCTTCTGTGGTTCCACCTTTGGATGCTACATCTTTAATAAGCTCTTCAAGGCTTTTTTCAGAATTGTTGATCAGGTGATAAGCGCCCAGCATGGTTTGCTTTACAAACAGTTTGGAAAGATTCTCTTCTATGCCCATTTCCATGCCGGCTTTTATCATAGCGTCAATAATATAATAGAAATAAGCCGGTCCGCTTCCTGAAAGTGCCGTAACCCCGTCCAAAAGATCTTCATTTTCTAGATACACTGATCTTCCGGTACTGTTTAGCAATCGTTCAATATTGATCAGCTGGCTGAATGAAATACCGTCCGCAGCGGTATAGCCGGTAATTCCCATTCCCAGGAGGGTAGGAGAGTTCGGCATCGCTCTTACAACGAGTGGGTGATTTAATAATTTCTGAATTTTTTCAATCTTGATTCCGGCCATAATAGAAAGAACCATTTGGTTTTCCTTCAATGTAAACCTGAAATTCTGAGCAACATGCTGAAAATCCTGAGGTTTAACCGCTACAATGATGAGATCGGCATCCAGTTCTGTAGTTTCTTCAAAAGTAGAAACTCCGGATTTGGGAAATTCTTCTGCTATTTTGGAAATTTTAGACTGATTTCTGGTGATCAGGTGAAGATTTTCAGGTTTGATCAGTTCGTATTTTAAAAATGATTTGGAAAAAGAAAGGCCCATATTGCCGGCTCCGAGAATAGCGATTTTCATGTTTTATGTTCTTTTTTTAGCTAAAATAGTATTTTTATTCCTAAAAAAGGCTGTATTCAATAGTTTGAAAACAGCCTTTGTATTAATGTTGTTCAAACTTTATAAAAACCACAAAGCTTTCATTTTAAAACACTTTAGTTCACTTAAGCAAGTTTAAAGTGATCCGAAGAAAAGTTCACATAAGATGAAAATCAAAGATTTTCAAAAAACTTAAGTGTACTTCTTATGCATAAAGCTTGGCTCTAAAAAAGCTTAAGTGTTAAACCTTTTGTGATTAAAATAGTCATATGAAAATTTAAGCAACTTCATTATAAAATATTCACTTCCCGTTCGAGTTCTATTCCGAATTTCTCTTTTACGGAGTTGATGATTTCTGTCGAAAAATCGAAAATTTCTTTTCCTGTAGCGTTTCCTGTAGCATTTACGATAACCAGTGCCTGGAGTTTATGTGAGGCTGCATTTCCGATTTGCTTTCCTTTCCATCCGCATTGTTCGATCAGCCATCCGGCAGGAACTTTTACAACGTCGCCGTTCGGATAGCCGGGAATGTTTTCAAACTGCTGCTTCAGGTCTTCAAATTGAGCTAAAGGAATAGTAGGATTTTTAAAAAAGCTTCCTGCATTTCCTGTTTCCTTCGGGTCGGGCAGTTTGCTTTGTCTGATATTGATGACCGCCCGGGAAACATCCTGAATAGTAGGATGGGTAATTCCTGCATTTTCCAGTTCAGCTTTTATCGCACCATATTCTGTTCTGATGTGATGGCCTTTCTTTGTTAATTTAAAAGTGACTTCCAGAATTACATATCTGCCTTTTCCTTCCTGCTTGAAAACAGAATCCCTGTAGCCGAAATGACATTCTTCAAGGCTGAATGTTTTAAGTTCAAGGTTTTCAAGGTCTAAAACTATACAGCTTACAAAAACATCCTTTATTTCTGTTCCGTAAGCTCCGATATTCTGCATGGGTGAAGTTCCTACGTTTCCAGGGATCAGGGAAAGGTTTTCAAGTCCGCCGTAGTTCTTTTCAAGCGTATAAATTACGAATTCGTGCCAGTTTTCGCCGGCTTTTGCCGTTACCAGTACTTCGTTTTCATTAAGTTCTTCTTCAGAGATTCCTTTTAAGCTGAGCTTAATGGCAATGCCGTCAAAATCCCTTGTCAAAAGAATGTTGCTTCCGCCTCCCAAAAATAAAATCTGAAGATGGTGGTCTTTGGAATAGCTGATTGCAGACCTGAGCTGTTCAAGGGTCTGTACTTCAGTGAAATATTTGGCTTTGACGTCAACACCAAATGTATTGTAAGGCTTTAAGGAAAAATTTTCTTGCATTTTTATCGGTATTCTGTGGGAAGAATGAGGTTGAGTTGTTCTTTAAACAGTTTCAGCTGTCTGTAATGCAGGGTGTCTGCATAAGAATTGACGTAAATATGTGATTTTTTCGGAGTCCTGATCTGAAAAGTTTCATCGATGCCGTCTACAGATTGCTTGCTTGGAGAACTTTGTATGACGTCCAGATCTTTAATATGAATCGGGGAAATGAGATTGTTCCAAGTCTGTATGCTGATGGCTGAATCCCACTCTTTGTGGATTCGGCGGGCGGTGATGCCCTGTTCTGCATGGATGGAATCTTTGGTGACCTTGATGATTTTATAATCTCCCTGGTCGCCACCGATGTTGGATAAGCTGATGAATGTTATTTCATTCGGGTTTTTACTGACCGCTGAAGTTGGCTCCTTGCTTTTGTCACAGGAAAAAAATGCCGGCAGCAAAAACATTGAAAACAGAAGTTTCAGGTAGGTATTTTTTATTGCCGGCATCATGTATGTTTTAGAGACTGAATTCTTCTCTGTATTTCTTTAAAGCGTCTTTAAGGATCTCAGCACTTCTTTTAAGATCTTCCTCTTTCAGAACGTAGGCAATTCTTACCTGTTTTTTTCCTAATTCAGGATTGCTGTAGAAGCCTCCTGCAGGAGCTACCATAATGGTTTCCTTATTAAGGGAGTATTTTTCTAAAAGCCATTGTGCGAATTTCTCCGTATCGTCTACCGGAAGCTCTGCCACACAATAGAAAGCTCCTTTTGGTTTAGGACAGATTACTCCTGGAATGGCATTCAGAAGGTCTACCAGTATGTTTCTTCTGTGGGTATATTCTTCTCTTACTGCACGGATGTAAGCGCCATCATTTTGGTGGGCAGCCGTAGCAGCAATTTGTCCCAACAGAACCGGGCTCAGTCTTGCCTGTGCAAAAAGCATCGCTGCATCATGGATTTTTTCGAACGGGTGATCATGCATCCGATTCTTACTCCACACATAGAATAGCGCTTGGATTCTGAATCGATGATGATACAATTGTCGCTAAGTTCCGGGAAATCCAGCATGGATATCTGCTGTTTACCGTCATATACATATTCTCTGTATACTTCGTCGGAAATAACGACGATATCATATTTCAATGCAATTTCTGCAAGTTTCTGAAGCTCTTCACGGGTATAAAGGTATCCTGTAGGGTTACCCGGGTTGCAGATAACGATTGCTCTTGTTTTTTCTGTGATTTTTTTCTCAAATTCTTCAATCGGAGGAAGGGCAAAGCCTGTGTCGATAGTAGATGGTACCGCTACCACATTCACATTGAATGCACTGGTAAAGCCATTGTAATTAGCATAATAAGGCTCAGGGATAATCACTTCATCGCCATCGTCACATAGAGTGGAAATGGCAAAGTTTAATGCTTCAGAACCTCCGTTGGTCACAATAAAGTTGTCAGGCGTAAGATCTGTAAAGCCTAGGGTGTGATAGTATTCTGTAAGGGCTTTTCTGTACTCTATATTCCCTTCAGAAAGTGCATATTCCAATACTTTAAGGTCAATATTCTTTAAAGCATTTAAAGCGGTTTCCGGTGTTTCAATATCAGGCTGTCCGATATTGAGATGATATACTTTTATTCCCTTTTGTTTGGCTTGTAAAGCGTAAGGAACCAGTTTTCTTACCGGTGAGGCAGGCATATGCTGTGCTCTGTTTGAAATATTTGGCATTGTTCAAAAAATTTGTATGGCAAAAATAAGATTTAATTTCTCAATAATAAAATAACCTGTTATCCATTTTTAATGCTTTTTAATTGCTTTGAAAACCAGTGAATTATAATTGATTCCGGTAGTAATCTTTGTGTTTTATGTTTAATACTGATCAGCAGCTGCTGAAAAAATAACAGGATTTGAAATTATTTGCCAGTTGAAATTATAAAAATTGTCAAAATAATACAATAAAATGTGAATAAAGCATTTGGTCATGAAATAATGTTTTCTTATGGTTTTAATATCGATATTTTAATATAATTGATAAATACTTGAATATTTTGTAAAAATATGATCGTTGTATTAGTTTTTTTATTAAATTTCGATGCTAATAAAAAATAATTATGAAAATACATTTACCATTTAGAGTCTTACCAGTTATGGCTCTTTTTGCGGCATCCGCAATGAATGCCCAAAACTTTCAGCCTATGCCTGTCCAGTCCGGATATACGGCAGATGTAATTGCAAACGGAGTAGGTTCTGCTATGACCTCCACAACAGAAGATGTGGATGGAGTTTCTTTTGCTTTTGTGGCCAGGGATTTTCAGCTTACATCAAGCAGTACGGCACTTACGTACGGGCTTCCGGTTAACGGAATTATTAATTCTGCAGTGGCTTCCACTCCGGGGCTGAGCTTTAAACTTGGTGATCTTTCCGGAAACAATTCCTTAAAGATTTCGAGCAATACATCCGGCAGTAACAGCGGAACACTGGCGTTTGTAACACCTGTTCCCGCTTTTAAACTATACATGCTTTCTACAGGCGGAAGCGGTGCATGTACAGTGAATGTAACGGTTAATTTTACGGATAATACTACTCAGGTATTTTCAGGGGTAAGTGTTTCCGACTGGTATGGCGGATCGAGCTACGCTATTCAGGGAATCGGAAGAATCAACAGAAGCAACAATGTTCTGGAACCAAATTCTACGAATCCAAGACTATACCAGGCAGCATTGACTATCGATGCAGCGAACCAGACGAAACCTATCCAGAGTGTTACTGTAACCAAAGTAAGCGGAACGGGAATTGCCAATATTTTTGCTTTCTCAGCGGATGTTTATACAGATTGTGTAGCTCCAACGCTGCAGCCTGTGGGAACCCTTACTTCAAGTTCTGCCCAGGTTTCATGGACGGTACCCGCCAGCGTTCAGGCAGTAAGCTATGATGTTTATTACAGCACCAGCTCTACAGCTCCTACGGCCGCAACAACGCCTAATCATCCTGGTGTTACAGGAACTTCATTTACCATTCCGTCTTTATCACCGAGTACAACTTACTATTATTGGGTAAGAACCAATTGCAGTACTGCAACTTCCCAGAGTGGGTGGTCGTTCTCAGGAACATTTACCACTTTATGCGGTTCTATGGTTCCGACGTATACGAATAATTTCAGCACCTTCCCCGGAACATGCTGGGCGAACGGTCTTTCCGGAGGCACACCGGCTACAGGGCCTACAGGAACAAGTTCTTATTGGGTATCCGGAGGGTTCTTAGGTACCGGCTCCGGCGGATCAGCAACCATCAATCTATACTCGGCAGGCAGAACGGGCTGGCTTAAAACTGTGCCTTTCAATCTTTCTGCCGGTACTTATAAAGTTAAATTTGATTACGGAGTTGCAGCATATCTGAGTACTGCTGCCTCACCAATGGGATCTGATGATGTTATTCAGTTCTTGGTTTCCAATGACGGCGGAACTACGTGGACTGTGCTGGAGACGTGGAATCAGGCTAATGGACCTACCAATGTTTCAACTCCATATGTTTACACTTTGACAGGATATAACAGTGCCAATACGGTTTTTGCTTTTTACGGAACGGACGGAACCGTAAATGATGATCCTGACTATAATTTCTATGTCGATAACTTTACAGTTGAAAGTGCACAACTGAGCACTTCAGAAGTGAAAGAAGGGGTGAAAAAGGCATCTGTTCACCCGAATCCTTTTAAAGATATTCTTTATATTTCAGACAATAGAGAAGTGAAATCTGTAAATGTGGGAGATGCTTCCGGCAGAGCTTTGAAAACTTTTGCAGGAAACGTAAAAGAGCTGGATCTGAGTACCCTGAATGCAGGCTTGTATTTTGTAACCATCTATTTCAAAGACGGATCGCAGTCTACTGTGAAAACGGTTAAAAAATAAATTTTTTTAATGTCAATAAAGTTGAGCGGCAGTGCATAGGTGTACTGTCGCTTTTTTTGGGATTAAATTTCAATTCATGATATCTATAAATTTCGTTATTTTGGAAGAAATTAAAAAATTAACTGAAAATGCAAATTCCGGCAGACTCCGTAAACGATTATATTTCAAAGATTCCTGAAGAAAGGCAGGAAGTATTTAAAAAACTATTTGATACTGTAAATGATAATCTTCCTAAAGGCTTCAAAGAAGGAGTCAGTTATGGAATGGTAGGATGGGCAGTTCCTTTGGAAACTTATCCTGCAGGTTACCATTGTGCACCCGGTACACCTTTACCGTTTATGGCGCTGGCTTCTCAGAAAAATTTTATTGCATTCTATCATATGGGAATCTATGCAGATCCTGAATTATTGGAATGGTTTGTAGCTGAATATCCAAAGTATTCCAAAAGAAAGCTGGATATGGGGAAATCCTGTGTAAGATTCAAAAAAATGGATGATATCCCTTTTGAACTCATTGCTGAGGTCAGCAAAAAAATGACCGTTGAAAACTGGATCAATATGTATGAAAGCCAGTTTAAAAAATCAAAAGAATCTGCTTCAAAAGGAAAGTAGACCTGTATTTAATGATAAGAGCATTATGATTAAGCTTAAAAAAGAACTGTTTCAGAAAAATCATAAAATATTAACCTATACTATTTTCTTTGTTGTCATTCTGTTGTTGCAGTATTGCACGCCCCAAGCCCGATCCGCTAAGCTGAAGAATGGAGATCTTCTTTTTGTTACAGCTAAAGAAACCGGACTTTCGGGCGCGATCAATAACGTAACCCAAAAACAGAAAGAAGCATCTTTTGATCATATCGGCATTGTAGAAAAAGAAGAAAATCACTGGTATGTCCTGCATGCAGCTCCAAAAGGAGGTTCCCAGAAGCAGGATCTCAAATCTTTTCTTACCGACCAGTCTGATGACGGCCAGAAAGTAATGATCTACCGTCTTAAACCGGAATATCAGAAATCTATTCCTGTTGCTCTCAAAAAGGCAGAGTCCATGCTGGGAAAACCTTACAATTTCAATTATATCCTGGATGAAAATTCTTACTACTGTTCAGATTATATTGAAAGGTCTTTCAGGGAAGATCATATATTCAAGCTGGAACCTATGACTTTCATTGATCCGAAAACCGGTGAAACCAATACGTTCTGGAAAGAATTTTACAACAAGAAAAATTTAAAGGTTCCGGAAGGAGAGCCAGGCTGTAATCCCAACGGATTGGCTGCTTCGGATAAACTGGAAAGAATAGGAGAGCTGTAAATATACTTTACAATAAATATGATCCCTGAAGATTTAAGTCTTTGGGGATATTTTTGCAATCAGGTAAAATGAAATCCCTCGCTGATTGGGCGGATAAAGCAAATTTTTAGAAATCTTATAATCACAAAAGGTTTAAACACTTAAGTTTTTTTAGAGCCAAGCTCTATGAATAATAAGTTCACATAAGATGAAAATCAAAGATTTTCATCTTATGTGAACTTTCTTCGGAATCACTTTACACTTACTTAAGTGAACTAAAGTGTTTTAAAATGAAAGCTTTTGTGGTTTGTAAAGTTTAAACAATTTTTAGGAATAAGGCCTTCATAATATTTTAATGTCTTAAGAAGAAAAAATAGTTAAAATTTAAAAATATTAGTCTACTAATTTGGTGGACTAATATTTTTTTATATTTTTGTCAAAGATTTAACGCAAGAAAGCAACCATGATCTAGAAAATGTTTAACTAAAAAAATTGTTAGTGATGATTACACCTAATCCTACGCTGCAGGTATTACCAAAAAAGATAAGCCTGCCTAAAAAAGAACTGATACTGGAAATAGAATTGAATGGCAAAATGAAATTTGAGCATTTAATGAATACGATCTATAATCAGTTCGGGATCTGTCACAGGGTGTTGTCTGCTAATGTAGAATATGTCAACGGATATAGTTTTGGTTCAGTACAGTTATATATTAATGTAAGTTCAGAAGATTACCAGCAGCTGGAATTCTATCTGAATAAAAATAAACTCTTGAATACCACGGTGGAGTATAACTGCCGTAAGTATTTTTAAGGGGGAGATTCATATAGTTTTAATTACAGAAAGTATCCGGTTTTTTATCGGGTACTTTTTATTTTTTATGGTTTAAGGGAAATCCTTGAGGTAAAACTTCATTCAATATTTAATGATTCAAAAAAGACAGCTCTGAAAATAAGCTTATTCTATTATTGATCTTTATTTTAGGTTCAAAAAAACACTACTTTTAGAGATTATAAAACCAAAAATTATGACCATAATAATTATTATTGCTTTACTTGCAATTTGTCTTTTGTATGCAGTATCTATCTACAATCGTCTTGTTAAACTTAAAAATCTGGTTCAGGAGGCATGGAGCAGTATTGATGTGATGCTGAAAAAACGACATGACCTTATTCCCAACCTTGTAGAAACAGTGAAAGGCTATGCTACCCATGAGCGTGAAACTCTGGACAGTGTGATAAGAGCCAGGACTCAGGCTGTAGGTGCAGATTCGGTTCAGGCTAAAGAAGCGGCAGAGAAAACCTGAACCAGGCTATGATGAATCTTTTTGCCGTAGCGGAACAATATCCTGACCTGAAAGCCAATACCAATTTTCAACAGCTTCAGAGTGAACTTACCTCTATAGAAAACGATGTGGAAAAATCAAGAAGATATTATAACGGGACTGTCCGTGAAAATAATACCCTTGTAGAGTCTTTCCCAAGCAACATCATCGCCAATATGTACAAGTTTGAAAAATCGCCTTTCTTCGAACTGGAAAATATTGCAGAAAGAGAAGTTCCAACCGTAAAATTCTAAGAAATGAGAAAGTTGCTGCAGCTTTTCCTTCTTCAGTTTTTTTGGATAGCCTTTGCACAGACTGATGCTGAGCGGATGGATCAGCCGGCTATTATCGGACCTGAGAAAATCATTTCTTTCCATTCTGATATTGACATTGATAAAAATTCAGGCGCTACCGTTACTGAAAATATAAAAGTATACAGTCTCGGCAATAATATCAAAAGAGGAATCTTTCGTGCACTTCCCTTATCCAGAAATCTGAATAACAAAAGCCAGAAGGTGAGGTATCATATCATATCCGTGAAAAAAACGGTGAAGATGAAGATTATCATGAAGAAACAGAAGATGGTTATTTAAAAATTTATGCGGGAAATAAAGAGGTGCTTCTGGATCCCGGAACCTACGACTATGAAATAAAATATAAAACAGAGAATCAGATCGGCTTTTTTCCTAAGTATGATGAATTTTACTGGAACGTCAACGGAACATACTGGGATTTTGATGTTGATACTATTTTCGCCAGGGTAAATCTTCCTGCCGGAGCGGCTATTATCCAGAATTCCTGTTATACCGGGATTTATGGAAGTAACAGCCAGAATTGTACTTCCAAAGTACTTTCGGATAACTCTATAGAATGGAGTGCTTCCGGCCTTAAACCGAATGAGGGTCTTACCATAGCGGTAGGTTTCCAAAAAGGAATTATGGTTCCGCCTCCGCCGCCTACTTTCCTTGAAAAATATGGCATTTTAATAGCCGGATGTGTTATCTTCCTGGGATTGCTTCTGTATCTTTATTCTACATGGGTGAAATATGGGATCGATCCTGAAACTCCAACGGTTTATCCGCAATTTAATGTTCCTGAAAACCTTTCGCCGGCCTCTCTGGGATATATCAATTCAGAAAGTTTTAAAAACAAATACCTTACGGCTGCTATCGTCAGTCTCGCTGTAAAAGGATATGTAAAGATCATAGAAGGTGAAGATTCAGGTTTGTTAGGCTTTTTCAATACAAAGACTTTTACACTTAAAAAGTTGAAAGAAGCAGATGAAAGCCTTCCGAAAGAAGAAATTAACCTGATGAACAGTCTTTTCTCAGCATCTGAAGATTCTGTAAAATTTGTTGGAAAATACAATTCGAAAATTGAAACTGCGGTTCAGAATTTTAAAGTAGCACTGAGCTTTCAGCATGATAATTTCCTGAATGAAGGAAATAACACAAAGAAACTTGTAATGCCTTGGTTGGTGATCAGTATTGTTTACGGTCTGGGGTTATTTATAAGTTATAGCCTGTTGCCTGAATTTGAAAGAGTTTTGGCCGGAGCGTTTTTGTATGTTATTCTTTTTGTAATATTTATATTGATATCATTACTGCTCAAAAATGCTTCCTGGAAATTTTTGATTCCGCTTCCTGTTGCTGTTATTTTAGGAGTTGGTGGAATTATTTCTGCTGGCGGAGGGGTATTGAAGATATTAATTTCAACGTTTGCTATATTTTCTATGTTCTTGCATTTTCAGTAATGGTGGTTTTTCAATACCTGATCAAGCAGCCATCGAAAGAAAAGCTGAGAAAAAAATCGTTGATAGAAGGCTTCAAAATGTATATGGGAGCAGCTGAAAACGAACAGCTGAAATTTCATAATCCTCCTCAGATGACGCCTCAGGTTTTTGAAACTCTCCTTCCTTTTGCCATGGTAATGGGAGTTGACCAGATCTGGGGACAAAAATTTGATGAATTGCTGAAAATAACTGCTACAGAATATCAGAATACCTGGTACTACGGCGGTGTAATGAACCATCATGCATTTGCCAATACTTTAAACTCAAGCCTTACCCAATCCATACAGTCTGCATCTACCAAACCTTCCAGCTCAGGCAGCGGTTCCGGTGGCGGTGGATTCTCCGGAGGCGGCGGAGGTGGTGGTGGAGGCGGTGGCTGGTAAGCTTATCATTAATTTATCATCATTAATAAAATATTAAACCTGTACTTGATGCAGCGGTTTTTATAAAATTCTAAAGAGAAAGCTTCCGGGCTTTCTTTTTTATGATCCGGGATTCTATAATTTTTTTTTCAACAGATGATGAATTAATTTATTTTTAAATGATTTGATATCCAGCTGACTATGATATTTTTATTATATGTATTTTAAAATTTATATTTCTTTTAAAAGAGATGTATTAATTTAGCAGACCTTCTTGCTATCCGGATAGAAAGCAATTTAAAAGTATTTATAATAATCATACGATATGAAAAAACTGAAGTTTTTCATTTTAATCTTTTTGGATTAATCAATGCTCAAAGAACAAATCTGGCTCCGTCAAAACCGGTAACAGATACCTATTTTGGAATTAAAATAACAGATGAATATAGAAATCTTGAAGATTTAAAAGACGCATCCACAACGAGTTGGATGAAGTCCCAGACTGAATATTCTACTTCTGTCCTTAATGAAATTCCAAATAAAAATTATTATCTGAATAGAAGATTAGAGCTAGATAAAAGACAGGGCTATTCAATTTCCAACTTAAAGATTACAGCCAAGGATGAGTATTTTTATGTAAAAAAAGAAGCTAACGAAAAATCAGGGAAAGTATACTATAGAAATGGCTTTAACGGAAAAGAATTATTATTGTACGATCCGTATAAGCCCGATCACGATTATTTAGTTACCTTGATCAGTCCGAGTTGGGACGGTAAGAAACTTGCCATTTCTTTATCAGAGAAAGGAAAAGAAATTTCACAGATTACTATCATGGAAGTGGAAAATAAATATATTTATCCACAGGTTATTACCCAATCCAATCCGGCTTCTGTTGGAGGAATAAAATGGCTGGAAGATAATTCAGGCTTTTTCTATGTATATTATCCCGTAGTTGATGTAACGTCTAATCAATTTGGAAAGAATACCCAGTCGGTTTTATACAGAATAGGGGAAGATCCGGATATTCGTAATGATGTATTTTCGAGTACAAACAATCCTGATTTAAAGATCAGTGATGATGATTTTCCCGCTATTGTTTCCATTAATGCTGACGATCAGTATTATGTTGGTATATTGGTGGATACGGATGATTTTCGAAAGACATTTATCTCTGATAAAGAAGATATTTTACAGGGCAAGAAAAATTGGAAACCGCTTTATGATAAAGATGATATGGTAACGTATCTACGCTTTGCAGGAGATGAAATATTTTTTCTTTCGGGATATAATTCATCAAATCTGAAATTGTGTAAAACCAATGTGAAACATCCTGATTTCAGAAATCCGGATGTTTTGGTACCGGAAAAAAAGATGAGGTATTTAAGGATTATACAGTCACTAAAGATGGAATCTACTATACAACGACGAAAAATGGTGTAGAAGCAAAACTGTATTTGTATAAAGATGGTAAAGAGACTCCTATTGTATTGCCCTATGCATCTGGAAATGTTGATCTACAGTCTAAAGGTAAAGATTTTTCAGATATCTGGGTTTCTTGTTCCGGCTGGGCAAACGAAGAGCAACGCTTCCGATATACCCTCAGAGAAAATACTTTTACTTTGGAAAATTTAGCCCCTGCGCTGGAATATCCTGAATTTAAAGATATTGTTGTAGAAGAAATAACTTTTAAAGCAAGGGATGGGGAAGAAGTACCTTTGTCCCTGATCTACGATAAAAATATAAAAAGAGATGGAAACATCCCCGTTTTAATAGACGCCTATGGTGCCTATGGGACATCCAGGAATCCGTATTTTGTTAAGAGTTATATGTTATGGGCGGCACAAGGAGGTTTGATTGCCGTTGCCCATGTGAGAGGAGGAGGTGAAAAAGGGGAGCAATGGCATTTGGCCGGCTTCAAAGCAACAAAACCTAACACGTGGAGAGATGTGATTGACTGTGCAGAATACCTGATTAAAGAAAAATATACCTCAAAAGAAAAAATAGCTGTCTGGGGAGCAAGTGCTGGAGGGATTGCCGTCGGAAGAGCAATAACCGAAAGACCGGATTTATTCAAAGCTGCAATGATTGAAGTGGGAATTACCAATATAACCAGATTTGAAAATACACCAAACGGGGCAGGAAATGCCAAAGAGTTTGGAACCGTAAAGGACCCGGATGAGTTCAAAAGTGTATTGGAAATGGATGCTTATCAGCATATTAAAAAAGGAGAAAAATATCCGGCAACACTTATAACCGGTGGGATTAATGATAACAGGGTAATTGTCTGGCAGCCTGTGAAGTTTGCAGCTAAGCTAATGGCCAAAAGTAAATCTGAAAACCCTGTTTTGCTAAAGATAGATTATGAAGGCGGGCATGGTAATAATATTCCTCTTGCCCAGCGGTATTCTAATTTAGGAGATATTTTTGCTTTTGCATTCTGGCAGCTCGGACATCCTGATTACCAACCTAAGGCAAAAAAATAAAAGCCATAAATTCTGAAAAACAAAAAGCGTTCAAACTAATTTGAACGCTTTTTTATTGGAATATAATATTTTCTAAATTCTCTCAATATCCGCTCCAATCGCTTTCAATCTTCCGTCGATATTTTCATACCCTCTGTCGATCTGTTCGATATTGTGGATGATGGATTTCCCTTCTGCAGAAAGTGCTGCGATAAGAAGTGCATTTCCCGCTCTGATATCCGGGGAAACCATAGTCGTTCCTCTCAACGGAGTTTCCTGGTTCATTCCGATCACCGTAGCTCTGTGCGGATCACATAAAATGATCTGTGCACCCATATCGATCAGTTTATCTACGAAGAATAATCTCGATTCAAACATTTTCTGGTGTACCAGAAGACTTCCTTTGGCCTGAGTGGCTACTACCAGAATAATGGATAATAAATCCGGTGTAAATCCTGGCCATGGAGCATCCGAAATGGTAAGAATAGATCCGTCGATAAATTTCTGGATCTTATAGTTCTCCTGAGCAGGGATGAATATATCATCGTTACTCTGTTCAAGCTGGATCCCCAATTTTCTGAAAGTATTAGGAATAACGCCAAGCTGGCTCCAGTTTACATTTTTAATGGTAATTTCAGATTTGGTCATGGCAGCAAGACCGATCCATGATCCGATCTCTACCATATCCGGAAGCATCGTGTGCTCCGTTCCGCGAAGATGCTCTACCCCTTCAATGGTCAGAAGGTTGGAGCCTATTCCTGATATATTGGCGCCCATTCTGTTCAGCATTTTGCACAGTTGCTGAAGATAAGGTTCACAGGCAGCGTTATAAATTCTTGTTTTTCCTTTGGCAAGCGTTGCAGCCATTACGATATTGGCCGTTCCGGTAACCGAAGCCTCTTCCAGAAGAATAAATTTCCCTCTGAGCTCTTTGGCTTTTAATGAATAGAAATATTCCTCTTCATCATAATTGAATTCAGCACCAAGTTCCACAAGTCCCTGGAAATGAGTATCCAGTCTTCTTCTTCCGATCTTGTCACCTCCCGGAGTCGGCATATAAGCTTCACCGTAACGGGCCAGCATAGGTCCCATCAGCATAATGGATCCTCTTAGTTTAGCTCCGTCTTTTTTAAATTCATGGGATTTGATATAATCAAAATTAACCTTGTCTGCCTTGAAAGTGAAATCACCATGGCCGTTCTTGGTTACTTTAACTCCAAAATCACCCAGGATCTCAATTAATCTATTCACATCGTGGATGTCCGGAATGTTTTTAATTCTTACCTCTTCATCTGTTAACAGGACAGCGCATAAAATTTGTAAGGCTTCATTTTTTGCCCCTTGTGGAGTGATTTCCCCATGCAGTCTTTTCCCTCCTCTTATCTGAAATGTTCCACTCATTATTTTCTGTTTTTATGGTTGTTGTTATGCCTTCTCTTGTTAGTCTGGTTCTTATTATTGTTGTTATTGTTGCTGTTCCTGCCGCTGTTATTGTTGTTATTTCTTCCGCTGTTGTTATTGCTGGTGTAATAGATTTTGCTTTTTTCAAGAGATTCTATTCCCGTAAGATCCAGCCTGTTTTCAGAAAGCTCTTTCAGGTGGCGGAAAATAACGTCGTCCGTTACATGTTCCTTATTATATACATTGTAAGACTTCTTCATATTGTTGGCAATCACTTCGATCAGGGCTTCTTTTTCGTCCCCCGGTTCCAGTTCGATCGCTTTTTCTATCAGTTGAAGAATACTTTTGCCGTAAAATTTGAAATCTCCCTGAAGTTTAGGGTATTCCATTTTTTTGGGTTTTTCTGCCAGCTGTTCTCTGGTAGGAAAAGGATATGGTGAGTCTACATCAAGATCATATTCTGCTAAAATAAAAAGATGATCCCAAAGTTTATGCTTATAATTTTCTTCGTCACGGAGCTGAGGGTTTCTCTGACCCATAAAATCGATAATGGCCATAGCCATTTCGCTCCTTTCCTCTTTGGTAGGGAGCTCTTTGCAGCGCTCAACCAGCTGCTGTATGATTCTGCCATATTCCGGCATATGAAGCTGAGTTTTTTGGGTGTTGTATTCCATAGTATGCAAATATATGGATTAAAAGAAAAATTGTTTTGAAAATATTAAAAGTTTATGATTTTTTAATGAAAATTATATGCGGTTATTTGCAGGGATTCTATGGCGAAAATTAAAAAAATGTGTTTTTTTTATAGTTTATTTTAATAAAAGTGTAATTTAGTTGATAGATTAATAATTAAAATAAGTATGAAAAAAACACATTTATTAGTTTCGGTACTGGCTTTAACATTATTTAATTCCTGCCGTAACACTGATGAAAATGACAATGCAAGCCTTAGCAGTCAGGAAGTTCATTCCAAAATTGTCAATGTTACCAATCATGACGGGCGTCCCTTCAGTACCGGAAGCGGATCTGTAACCGGGAAGTTTGTATCTGGTCCCGGAGGCGGGGTCCTTATGCAGGGCTTTTATTGGGATGTTCCTGAAGGTGGAAACTGGTGGAATACCATAAAAGACAAACTGACAGCATGGTCAGATTCCGGAATCAGTGCCGTATGGCTTCCGCCGGCTTCCAAAGCGCAGAACGGAGCTTACTCTATGGGATATGACCCTACAGATTACTATGATTTCGGAAATTTTAACCAGAACGGAAGCGTGGAAACCCGTTTTGGGTCCCGGGCTGAACTGGAGGCATTAATTACAAAAGCTCATGCTGAAAACATGCAGGTGTATGCAGATATTGTGATAAATCATAACAGTGGCGGGCAGTCTCAGGCCAATCCTTATACCGGGACCAATACCTGGACCGATTTCTCAGGAGTGGCTTCCGGAAAATTTCCAAGAAGTTATAATGATTTTTACAAAAATTCTTACGGGAATAATGATGAAGGTTCCTTCGGAGGATTCCCGGATCTTTGCCATGCCAATCCTTATGTGCAGGACTGGTTGTGGGGAAGAGACGATTCTGTCGGGAAGTATTATAAAAATGTAATGAAATTTGACGGATGGAGATTTGATTATGTAAAAGGTTTCGGACCTTGGGTAGTTAACAACTGGAACTCAAACGTAGGCGGATTCTCCGTTGGTGAGCTTTGGGATTCCAATGTGAATACTTTAGAATGGTGGACTAATAATGCCAACAGTTCCGTATTCGATTTTGCTGCCTACTATAAAATGGATGAAGCCTTCGACAACGGAAACCTTAATGTTCTGAACGATGATATGATGTGGAAAAGAAATCCTTATAAAGCGGTAACCTTTGTAGCGAATCACGACACAGATATTATTTACAATAAAATGCCGGCTTATGCTTATATCCTGACTCACGAAGGATATCCTACCATCTTTTACCGTGACTACGAAGAATGGTTAAATAAAGAAAGGCTGAATAATCTGATCTGGATCCATAATAACAAAGCTACAGGAACAACCTCCATATTATATACAGATAATGATGAATATATTGCAAGACGTAACGGCTATAACGGAAACCCGGGGCTTGTAGTCTATATAAACAACTCATCCAGCTGGCAGGAAAGATGGATAGAAACCAACTGGAGCAGCCAGCAGATAAAAGACTTTACCGGTAACTCGAGCTGGTATCCTACTACACAGGGAGATAAATGGGTGAAGATCCAGGCACCGCCAAACAGCTATTCAATCTGGTCACTGAACCAATAAAAATTGAAGAATAAAAAAGCAAAGATGAAACCATTATCTTTGCTTTTAATTTTTCAGGAAATACTAATCAATAGGAACGGGCTTTAGCCCGTTTTTCATTTCAGAAAATCCATCGGCTTTAGCCAAAACTTAATGATAACGTTCACCAAAATTATACCTCAATAAATTTTTTCTTTTGATCACGATCCGGAAGGAAACATTTCTGGTTGGCAATCTTCATTCTGTTTTCTGAAACAAGATCGTATATTTTATCACTTAAAAAAGCAGGAATTATTTTCCCCACGGCTGATAATTTATAAATTCCGCCCAGAATATTGGCAATCTGAAGTACGGCCCTGGATTTGGTAAAATAATATTGATTGGGCTTCCAAAGATAAAGCGTGTTGAATACTTTAGTTTCCAGGCCTCTTTCAGAAAGGAATTTCTGTCCGAAATCAGACTGCAGGGAAGCGAACATAAACCTGTCATGTTGATCTCTTTCCAGGATCCACTGTACCCAGAAATTGCAGACGCCGCAATCGCCGTCAAAAAATACAATATGCTTATCTTCCCACTTCTCCTTCATACCGTTTGATTTTTAAAATACCATTTTTCTGTCGGTTTCTTCCTTTACTTTTTTAAAATATTCTATCAGCTGCTTACGTTGTTCCGCAGTAAGTTTGGCATCCTGATGCCCTACATAATAAGATTCCAGAGGCATTTCCTCTTTTTCAACCATTTCTATACATTCTTCCAGTTTATGAGACTGTATTTTAGGTTCGTATACTGCAAAGGTAGAGAAATTAAGCTGCTTTCTGCCTTCATCAATATGATTTTTAACAAACCATGAAGCTGGTGAAATGCTTGCATACCAGGGATACCGGGTTTCATTGGAATGACAGTCGTAGCAGGAAGTGCTGATGATCTTTGCAATAGGTTCCGGTGTCTTCTTGATCCTCAGGAAATCCATTCCCGGAGTAGGGGCCGGATTAGTTTTATCGATCGGGAAAAACTGTATAATAATAAATGCGACAAGCAGTACAACCAGGATTTTTTCATATCATTTTATTCTTAAGAGATAAAAATAATCAAATTTTATTAAATCGGAATAAGCTGATTATCAAAATACAGAATCCTCATTTGAATGATTCTAAATATGATCATTTACCTTTGCTTTTTATACATCTGCTCTTGAATTTTTACTAACTTAATTGCATGATTACACCTTTTAACATCATGGTTTAAATAATTTTATAAAAAGTACAAGTTATAGTTTTTAACTATTGTTTAAATAATTATTAATAGATTGTATTTATTGGTAAAGCTTTGTAAGTTTGCCATATACTAAAGGTAAAACTGTATTAACATAAAAAATTAACTATATGGAAAAAGATTCAAACGACATCAGTAAATGCCCGTTTCATAACGGAACAATGAAAAAAGAAGCTGTAGCCGGTGGAGGAACCAAAAATCTTGATTGGTGGCCGGATCAGCTGAGAGTGGATATCCTGCGCCAGCACTCATCGCTTTCCAATCCTATGGATAAGGATTTTGACTATGCCGAAGCATTTAAAAGCCTGGACCTGGAAGCCGTAAAAAGAGACCTTCATGCATTAATGACAGATTCGCAGGACTGGTGGCCGGCAGACTTCGGTCATTACGGACCTCTGTTTATCCGTATGGCATGGCACAGTGCCGGAACATACCGTGTGGGTGACGGTAGAGGAGGTGCCGGAGCAGGGCAGCAGCGTTTTGCTCCTTTGAATAGCTGGCCGGATAATGTGAGTTTGGATAAAGCCAGAAGACTCCTTTGGCCTATCAAACAAAAATACGGAAATAAAATCTCGTGGGCAGATCTCTTAATCCTTACCGGAAATGTTGCCCTGGAATCAATGGGATTCAAAACATTTGGATTTGCAGGTGGGCGTGAAGATGTATGGGAACCGGATATGGATGTGTATTGGGGTTCAGAAAAAACATGGCTTGGAGGAGATTTACGTTATGCTCACGGTTCAGAGGGCGTAGTGGAAGGAAGGGAGTGCTTCCAACGGATGATGATGCAGACGGTGATATCCATTCCAGGAATCTTGAAAAACCTCTTGCTGCCGTACAAATGGGACTTATCTATGTAAATCCTGAAGGACCGGACGGAAATCCTGATCCTATTGCAGCTGCTAAAGATATCCGTGATACTTTCGGACGCATGGCCATGAATGATGAAGAAACCGTAGCTTTAATTGCCGGAGGCCACACCTTTGGTAAAACTCATGGTGCAGGCCCTGCTGATCATGTAGGAAAAGAACCGGAAGGAGCCGGAATTGAACTTCAGGGATTAGGATGGAGTAGCACATACAAATCAGGGAAAGGAACAGATGCCATTTCCAGCGGTCTTGAAGTAACATGGACAGAAACTCCGACCCAGTGGAGTAATTATTTCTTTAAAAATTTATTTGAAAATGAATGGGAATTGACAAAAAGTCCTGCCGGCGCTCACCAATGGGTAGCTAAAAATGGAGAAGAGATCATTCCCGATGCATTTAACCCTGAAAAAAGCACAGGCCTACGATGCTTACCACAGACCTTTCTTTAAGGCTGGATCCGGTGTATGAAAAGATATCAAGACATTTCTACGAAAACCCTGAAGCGTTTGCAGATGCTTTTTCCAGAGCATGGTTTAAACTGACCCACAGGGATATGGGGCCAAGAGCAAGGTATCTGGGACCGGATGTGCCTCAGGAAGAACTGATATGGCAGGATCCTCTTCCCGAAGTTAATCACGAATTGATAAATGAAGCAGATATTGCTGCCTTAAAAGAAAAAATTATCAATTCAGGGCTAAGTGTTCCAGAACTTGTAACTACAGCCTGGGCTTCTGCGTCTACATTCAGGGGAAGCGATAAACGCGGGGAGCAAACGGAGCCCGAATCAGACTGGCTCCTCAAAAAGACTGGGAAGCAAATAATCCTGCCCGGCTTCAGAAAGTACTGGGGACTTTAGAAAATATTCAGAAAGAATTTAATGAAAGCCAGGCTGACGGTAAACAAGTTTCATTGGCAGATTTAATCGTCCTTGCAGGAAGCGCAGGAGTTGAAAAAGCGGCGAAAGATTCAGGGCATTATATTAATGTTCCGTTTGCACCCGGAAGAACGGATGCTTCGCAGGCACAGACCGATGTAGAATCTATGGGATATCTGGAACCTGCAGCGGACGGATTCCGGAATTATCTGAAAAGAAAGTTTAGTGTATCCACAGAGTCTTTATTGATTGATAAGGCACAGCTTTTAACCCTTACGGCTCCGGAACTTACGGTGCTTGTGGGAGGAATGCGTGCGTTGGATGCAAATTTTGACGGATCAAAACACGGAGTATTTACCAGCCGTCCCGGAGTACTTACCAACGATTTCTTTGTTAACCTTCTGGATATGGGGACACAATGGAAAGCAATTTCCGAGGATAATGAATTGTATATGGGAACAGACCGGTCAACAGGACAGCCAAAATGGACTGCTACCCGCGCTGACCTTGTATTCGGATCCAATTCTGAACTGAGAGCCATTGCAGAAGTATATGCCAGCTCTGATGCCCAGGGCAAATTTGTGAACGATTTTGTTTCAGCCTGGGTAAAAGTAATGAATGCAGACCGATTTGATTTAAAGTAATTATTGATTTAACATAATATTATGAAGACAGCTTAAAAAGCTGTCTTTTTTTATTGATTTTAATTTATATAATAAAAAAAATGATGATATGTTTAAATTAATTATATATTTGTTGAAAAACAAACAAATAGAACATGCTTAAAAAATTATTTCCTGCCTTCCTATTGGTAGGCACTCTTGGCTTTGCCCAGGTGGGAGTTAATACTTCAATTCCCAATGCTACATTCGATGTAGTCGGAAATCCTGATGACACTTCAAAATTTGACGGAATCATTGCTCCCAGAATCACAGGAGACCAGCTGAATGCCAAAAATTATACGGCTTCACAAACAGGAGCATTAGTTTATGTAACTACCGCAGGAGCTTTAACCGGGCAGACTGCTGATGTAAATTCTGAAGGATATTATTATTTCAACGGCGATCTTAATAAATGGATAAAACTTAATTCTGGGATTGTCCCATCACCATGGAATATTCAAAATACAGCAAATCCTTCCACAGCTAATACTCAGAATATCTATCAGAATGGTAAAGTAGGGATTGGCTTTACTGCAGCTGATGCGGTTTCCGACAGGCAGTTTGAAGTGAAAGGTGATATGAAGGCTCAGTATGGAAGCGGAGCCAATTATTTTGGATTAGATACTAATCTTTTAGGAGCAGGTAGTGGTATCTATTATTCAGATAATAGTGATTTGTCTGCTGCCACAAGTTTAGGTGCGGTTATGACAAGACCGGGAGTAAGCACTCTACAATCCAATTATGGAGCGGGTGGAGGGAATGTAGCTACCTTTTCACAGGCTACAGGCGGATCCTTTGGTCTGGTAGCTGTTAATCAGGATCAAAGTGTAAATGCCTCTATATGGGGAATAAGTAATGGAACCGGTAATAGTTTAATTCTGAGTCACGATGGAGGAACAACGGGAGTAACCAATGTTACCCTTGAAAAAAGTAAAGGGGTTACTTTTTCCTATAAAGATACATCCGGGAATCCTCAAGGCAACTATACTTTTCCGAGAACCAATGGCCAGTCCGGCCAGGTTTTAGTAACAGACGGGGCGGCAGTATTATCCTGGAAAGATGCTTCATCTTTAAATGCAAAAATAAAGACGATGTCTTCAGGAACAGTTGCTGCTGATGATTATACGGTTCTCGTAACAGGAAATATTTCTCTTCCTGCTGCAAGTGCGGCCAATCAGGGAAAAATTTATAATCTGGTTAATGATACAGCTGCTACCGTTACGGTGAGCGGAACATTCCGGATCAATGGAGGGAATTTTACCAATTACGATTTGAACAACAGTAATTTTGGAAGGGCGATTTCAGTACAAAGTACCGGATCTGCATGGGTTTTAATTTCCAGATATTAAATTTCAATGACTGAAAAATAATAGCCATTCTTTTAAAAAGAGTGGCTTTTTTATTGAGGTAATGAAAAAAAATGAATTTTTTTGAAATTTTTTTTCTTTTTTGTTTTCCTGTGCAATTAATTGTATATGAATATTTTATAAGATTAATTTTGATCAGATTTTTCAATCCTTTAAAAAAATAAGACTCTAAAAAGTGTTTTATTTTTGAATATCTCTTGCATGAATGAAATAAATGGCTAACTTTGTTTCACCTTAAAAAACAAATTTAATACTCATTTTATGAAAAAACTAACAATTAAAAAGTCAACTAAGTCATTAGGTGTGAAATCTTCAACTCTTACAAGAGAAACGTTAAAAGACTTCAAAGGAGGTGGCGGCATCGGAATGGAAGAAAGCCTTGAAGACGGATTAGAAGGTGGAGGTTGCAATTCAGACTCACTATGCTCATCAGGAAGATCTATCTGGAATAATTTCTCCGGAAGGCCTCATACTAACTGCTGTGCTTAAACTTAGTTGAAAATCTTATGAATAAATAAGGTTTTTCTTATAATTAAATTAAAAGGCTGTTTTTACAATAAAGCAGCCTTTGTTAATCCCCATGGCTGACTAATCTTACGATATTTTTGTTAGTCAGCTGAATACTTTTCTACTTAAAAATATGAACAAAAATGAATAACAATATTCAGATTCTTTATAAATACCTTAAAAAAAAGAATATTGATGTAGATTATTCTGATTTTGAAACTGGAATTTCCTCGCATCCGAATTATCCTGATATCCTGTCCTTTACAGACACTATGGATATGATGAATATTAAATACAGTATTTATAATTATGCGGATGTAGAAGACGAAGCCGGTCAACAAGATCTGGTTATTTTTTATGACCAGCACGACACTTTAAAATTCGGATATGTAAAATCACAAAGCCCGAAAACATTAAAAAAATCTCTGGTATTGGTTACTGAAGAGCATCCTAAGCAATGGATTTTAAAGTTTAATCCAAAAGCGGCTTTTTTGTTTGTGGTTTTTATGATGCTTGTGTTGATAGGTTCAGTTTTCGGATCGCTCTATATTCCTATTCTTTCAATTTGCGCCATCATAGGAATTTATATTTCATACAGCGGGCTTTCGATTGAGCTGGGAATAGAATCAGTTTTTTCTAATAAGTTTTGCTCATCAAAAGAAGAAAAATCAAGCTGCAATTCTATTATTAATTCAGATAAAAAAATACCTGTTAAATTGGGGCATCTCAGCTTCTTTTTCTTTATTCAGCAGTTCTTTTTACTGGCTTTTAGTGCAGCAATCCCTGAATTTTATAGTGCGTTTTTTATTGGTGTCATATTAAGTTTACCCTTAACCCTCTACTCTTTGTATTTCCAGTTTTTTATAGAAAAAAATTCTGTACAGTATGTCTTAGTATAATTGCTGTTCTTTATATACAAATATTAATCAGTGTTCTTACATTCAATAAACTCCAGTTCAATTTAAATTTTAACAAGATTTTACTGTTCCTGATCATCATAGCTGGATCCGGTTTGCTTACTTATTTTATTTCTCAAAATGTAGCTCTGATAGAAAGGTTAAAAAAAACCAATAACGGATTGATTAAGTTTTACAGGAACTTTGACCTCTTTAAATATTCGTTGATAAAAAGTAAAAAAATTGATTTTAATAAGGAAAACCTCGGAATTGTTATTGGTGAAGCCGACCCTTCGAAGCCTTTAATTACAATGATATCCAACCCTAACTGTAAATACTGTAAGGAGACCTACAAGACTTTATGGGATATTTATAATTATGAAGCAGATCATGTGACCATTCAGATCATATTTTACGATAAAAATTTCACCTCTGAAGGCAAGGAGATTATAAGAAATATTCTTCATCATTATTTAAAGGAAGGGGCGCTGCCACCTTGGAAATCCTGGCGAATGATTACAGTTTTTTTGAAGAAAAACATCCAATTGATGACGAATTGAGTTCAGAAATCGAAAATCATATAGTCAATCAGGATCGTTTCGGTTTGTCTGCGAATTTTGAACATTCACCTACATTACTTTTAAACAATCACGTTTTTCCGGAAAATTATTCCAGATCATTTATCAGGTATTTTATTCCTGATTTAATAAGCGATATGAAAAAATCAAATACCTTTTCCTTATAGATGATGCCTGATTCAATGTTTACAAAATCCATCATGAGAAGACCTCTTTTCAGCCTGGATTTTTTTAGAAATACCTATCTTTCCAATTCTTCTTTCGCGGAGGTATATCAACATTTACAAGAAGATGAATTGTTTGTAAGATCCATAAAAATGTCATCTGAAGAATTTTATGATCTGTTACTGCAGTATGACCATAAATCTCCGGATAAAAAAAAGAATATAGAATTTACTTTCTATAAATATTTTTCCCGCGCAGCAAACAGAACTATACCGTTTGGGATGTTTTCCGGAATTGGCTTAATCAACCACTCTGAAAGCAATGGAAATGAAACTCCTGTCTATAAAAAGCAATTGCTCCCTAAAATTGACTATGAATATCTGGACCGGTTGATAAAAGAGGCAAATGAAAACAAAATCGTCAGAGAAAAACTTACTTATAATCTTAATAATACCATTTATTCCAAAGATTCAGAATTACTTTATATCCGGAAGAATTTTAAAAGCAAAATAAAAAATTATCTCAAAACCAGTATAGAGCATGATGAGGTAATGGATTCTTTTTTAAATTTCTGCGGGAAAGAAAAGTCTGCGGCAGAAATTATTGATTTTTTAAAAGAGAGTTTTGATGCCGGTGAAGAAGAGGCAGACGTATTTTTTAGCGAACTGGTTGATGAATCAATTATTTTTTCTAACCTTAATTACTCAACCATTGGAAAGGATTTTATAAAAAACGATTTACTGAAACATATTCTTTCCGAAGAACTTGGAAAAGACAATCCCGAGTTATTCCAGGTATTGAAGGATATGTATGAATTTCAGACAACTGGTGCCGTGGGTGATACACTCGCAAGTAAAATAAAGTACGATTTAACCTTTGAAAGTGACGTTCAGATTGATTTTGATACGATCAGGAATGTTCAGGATATTTTGTTTGTTTATGAAAAGCTGTCACAGAATTTTAATTCAAAGCAAACAAGGCTGGACAAGTTCATGTATTCTTTTAATAAAAAATATGGGGAAAGAGAAATTCTGCTCTTGGAAGCTTTAGATATAGGATATGGTGCCGGCAGCTATGTTTCCGATGCAGAATTAAGTAAGATCGAATTGCTCATTTTGAGAAAAACATTCGAAGCGGCTAAAAACGGAAAAACAGAAATAGAGTTTACAAAAGATGAGCTGTCCACATTTAAACACCATATTCCCGACAAGAGTACAAAATACTGCTCATATTCTCTTTTCAAAGATCCCCTGCATGACGGGAGAAAAATAATAAATATTAATTATGTATCCTTTTCGTCACCGGTAAAAATACTGGGAAGATTTACAGAAAACCCCGAGATCAGTTCTTTTGTGGAGGAAATCAGTTCGTATCAAAATATTACTGCCGGATCCGATTTTATTTTTGCGGAGGTTGATCATTTGCCAACCTACCTTGCAGGACATATTGTAAAACGCAATATCAAATTTGATTATCTCATAAGATACCCGAATGATGTTCCGGTAGAGCCTGACCAGAAATATATTGACGTTAATGATTTGTACATTCAGATCATTGAATCTAAAGTTTACCTGAGAAGTAAGAAGCTTAATAAATATGTAATTCCGACATTTTCTACATTCTTTGACCATCATCATGCCTTAAACAGTACTGTTTTTAAATTTTTATTAGATGTAAGCACCCAGTATGATAACCATGAGAAGAGCGGTATTAATGTCAATAATATACTGAATACTCTAAGTTTTTTCCCACGGATCACCTATAAGAAACATATTCTAAAGAAAGCCCATTGGCTTATAAAGACCTCTGATTTTTTTAAAAATAAAAACGAAAATATCAGCGATGCATTATCTCTTTATGATGAAAATGTAAAAAAGATAGGGCTGAAAAAAACATTTTGTATCGTTGACGGAGAGCAGGAACTGTATATCAATCAGGACATGCAGATATCCGTGGAGCTATTCCTGAAAGAGCTTAAAAAGAAAAATACTCTGATCGTGTGTGAGGCAATTTATGATGATTACCGGCCCTTTTTTACAGATGAAGATCAATCATCCATTAATTTGGAAATAATAACTCCATTAAAGAATAAAAGTTCTCTTAACTATACTTCTCAGAAATTACCTGAAACAGTGCATGTTTTAAATAAGCTTTATCCGTTTATGCATGGCTGTGTTTATTTCAAATTGTTTGTTAATAAGGATATTGCAAATACAATAATACTGGATCTTGTACCTTTTTTAAAAGACCTGGTAGATGATGGTATTATTTCACATTTTGTGTTTTTGTATTATTATGCTCCGGATTTTCACATAAGGTTCCGGGTTTTTTCCGACCAGCAATTGAAATTCATGGAGGCGTTGAATAAAGTGTTAAGAGAGAAGATTTCATACATCGATTCTCTGCAGTATGATACTTATGACAGAGAAATGCTGAGGTATCAAGGGGATCATATTTTATTTTTTGAGAAAATATATTATTGGGACAGCCTCATAGCCTGTGAAATTATAAAATATGCATCAGACAGCAATATGGAAGACTGGCTTTTCTGTACAAAGACTGCATTATATTATATAGATTGCTTCTTTTCTACTATTGAGGACAAAATAAGTTATCTGAAAAAAATAAAAGAGTCCTTTGCAATAGAATTAGGAATAACTCCTGACAATAATAAAGCGATCAATAGAATCATTCTTGAAAATAAAAATAATATTGATGTTATATTATCTAATGATTATCCTGAGATAGATGGTATATTAGGGCAAATCCGGTTGGAGATACAGACCCATCTTAAAAATCCTGATCAGGAAGATCATATTTTCGATTTAATACATATGCATTTGATGCGGATCGTAAAAAAAGATAACCGCTTTTTTGAGTATATTATATACTGTATTTTGGAAAAGAATTTGAAAGAAAAATATTACCGGTATAAAAAAGAGTAGTGAAATGTATGCTTTTGAAAACTGTCTGCTAAAATAATAGCTCCAATAAACGAATAACAACGGAAAAGAATTGAAAAATTATAAAAACAAAATGCGGAGAGCTTTAATGGCTATCTTTTTAGTAATAAGTTATAATATAATTCTTATTAATTCATGATCAAATGAAATAATAAGATTGTTAAGGTGTTATTTTACTATATTTGGAAAGTATTATGCTGTGTAGTTTCGCATGAAATATTTATTTTTTCTATTGTTCAGCATTTCCATTTATGCTCAGAATATTGTTTCGGGAAATACCATCTCGGAGCAGGGATTCATATTGCAAAATGTATCTGTTGTTAATATTCAAACTAACGAGCAAGTAATTTCAGATAGTCAGGGATTCTTTAAAATAAAAGCAAATACAAATGACGAGTTAAGATTCATTAAAGAAAAATATGATAGGGCTATAAGAAAAGTGACTAATCAAGATTTTGCTAATTTAATTTCTGTAACCCTTATTCAATCACCTATCGAAATTGAACAAGTTGACTTGGCCCTTAATGCAACGGGTGATTTAAAAAAGATATAAATCTTAGAGGTTCTAATAAAAAGAAATTGCTAAATGAAGAAATAAAAGACTATATAAAAAACCATCCTGAAGAAAAAAAGATTCAAGAATCACCACGCCAAATTTTGGAGTTCCAGATATGAACCAAGGGCAGGTTAGTATTTTAAGTATAGGCAATAGTGGTTCAGGCGGAATATTAGGATTAGTAGCAAAACAGATTCTTAAAAAGGATAAGCATAAACCCGACTTTTCAGAAATTCAGAATTTTCATAGAAAAGTAAAGGATACTTTTTATGACGATTACTTTACAAAGCAAGGATTAGATGAATTTGGTTTTGAGTCATATCTTGTTTATTTAGATAGCAGATATAAATTCTCAGAAAAATACTTTAATAATTTTAATACTTTAGAAATTGAAAAAAATTAAAAAATCTATTGCAAGAATATATTAATAAGAGATAAAATACAATTATGAAAAAAATTATCGGGATTTGCTTTCTACTATTATTCTTTAATAATTATTTTTCGCAAACCATAAATGGGATTGTTTATGATGGAGATAAAAAATCAGTTTCGGGGGTGGTTATAGGAGTAGAAGGTCAGGAAACAGGTGATATTACTGATGAAAAAGGTTCTTTTTCCATTGATTTAACTAATGTTGACAAAAATAAAAATCTTATTGCATATTTAGGCGGATTTGAGCCTTACAGAATAAAAGTGTCGGATTATTTGGATAAGAATAACCACGATATTATTTTAACAGAAAGGGTAGTTAACATACAACAAGTAGTATTAACACCTCAAAAAATGTATGAGAAGAATCTTGGTGAAAATAAGAAGTCAAAAACAAGATATTGTGGTTATGATTCTAGAAAGGATAAGGCTCTTTTTAATGAGTACGCAATTAAAATAAAAAATAAGAAAAAGATTAAAATTAAGAACATTAATATTAATGTTTCTG
This sequence comes from Chryseobacterium sp. GTID13, assembly GCF_056172655.1. Classification (NCBI taxonomy): domain Bacteria; kingdom Pseudomonadati; phylum Bacteroidota; class Flavobacteriia; order Flavobacteriales; family Weeksellaceae; genus Chryseobacterium; species Chryseobacterium sp. GTID13. The sequence goes on along the minus strand of NZ_JAOCMB010000006.1, from coordinate 98,565 downwards.
ATTATAAAATAGAAACGCCAATTAATTTAATCTTTGATATTTATAAAAGCAAAGATGATTTGCCAGGTGAATCATTAATAAATGAAACTTTATCCAAAGAAATAACTAATGCCGATATTAAAAATAATAGCATTAGTTTAGATATTTCGGATAAAAATATTTGGATAGATGAAGACTTTTTCGTTTCGGTAAGAACTGCTAATGATTTTAATGGATATATCTATTTTGGTGGAAATATTTTTACATTCTCACAAAGTACCTACTATAGGGTTTATTATGGTGATTGGAAGAAGTTTTCATCAGGCGTCCCATCTATCAATTTAGATGTATTAATTAAGAAATAAAATTTGGAAATTTCAAATAAAACTCATATACTTGTGAAGTATTAATAAAAAAATTAAAACCATGAAAAAATTATCAATTTTAAAAAACAAAGGAACAAAATTAACTAAGTCGTCTTTAAAATCTATCGGTGGTGGATATAGCTGGCTTTATTGTGCTACTCATTCATTTAATGTGCAAATTGGAGATGTGACTATTATTGAAGCTCCAGTAGGTGGAGACGGTAATACAATGACTTGGGCAGAATGTAGAGCTGCTAAAGACTAGTCTCACACCCTATATTATAATGTAAACAGGTTTTTTATTAAGCCTGTTTTTTTATTTACTGTATTTTTATCAACCAGCTTTAAACATTTAAGTAGTTTACGAGCCGTGGACATTTATTAAGGAAATACTTTTACTCAATAACTATTGAATTTATTAATTATTTTCAAATCACTCATGGGATGAAAATATGGAAGTTTTAATAGTAATTTAAGCTTGCTGTTAATAATCTTAAATGTTAAAAAAGAAAATATTGCTCAAGGGCTAAGTTTTACACATGTTTTTCGATAATAATCATCTCTTTCCTCAGAATTATGAAAGGAAAGAAATTATATATTTTATACAGGATTTAATTGATGATGAAGAAATTTAAAAAATGAAAAGCTTTCCATTTTATAAACAACCTGACGCCAAAGATTGTGGGCCAACTTGTTTGAGAATTATCTCTAAATATTATGGGAGAGAAATTCCATTACAACATATCAGAAAGTTATCAGAGACAACAAGAGAGGGAGTAATTTAGCGGGTTTAAGTGATGCTGCTGAAAACCTTGGATTCAATACTCTTGGAATGAAAATTAATTTTGAGGTATTAAAAAATGATACTCCATTACCCTGTATTGTGCATTGGAGAAAATCTCATTATATAGTTGTTTATGATGTTGATGTTAAAAATAACTCTGTGTATGTTTCCGATCCTGGTTATGGATTAATTACTTATACAAAAGAAAATTTTATAAAATCTTGGATTGGGGAGAACGCAGATGAAACAACTGAGGAGGGTGTTATTTTGGCATTGGAAACCACACCTTTATTCTTTAAAAGCAAATTTGAAAAAAAGAAAATAAAGCGAGTCTTTCATTTCTTTTAAAATATCTTGTAAAATATAAAAGACTTGTAATACAGTTAGTTATCGGGTTGTTAATTGGTAGCTTGTTAACCCTCATATTTCCTTTTCTCACACAAAGTATTGTTGATATTGGAATAAAGAGTCAAGACTTAAATATTATTTATTTGATTCTCTTAGCTCAGGTAATGCTTTTTATCGGTAAAATGGGATTTGATATTGTTAGGAGCTGGATTTTACTACATCTTTCTACAAGGATTAATATTTCTATTGTATCGGATTTTTTTATTAAACTTATGAAATTGCCTATCAGCTTTTTCGATACAAGGATGACAGGTGATATACTTCAAAGAATAGATGACCATCATAGAATTGAACAGCTATTAACGAATACATCTCTGAATATCCTTTTTTCGGTAGTAAATCTTGTAGTTTTCAGCGCAGTATTGTTTTTCTATGATTATAAGCTCTTTCTTGTTTATCTATTTGGAGCAAGTTTATATATGATGTGGGTTCTATTCTTTTTCAAAAAAGAAAATTGCTGGATTATGAGAAGTTTGGGCAAATGTCTCAGGAAAGAAGCAAAGTAATTGAACTCATTAATGGGATGCAGGATATTAAATTACACAATGCCGAGAAAAAGAAAAGATGGGGTTGGGAAGCAATTCAAATAGAGATATTTAAACTAAGAATGAAATCTTTATCCTTAGAACAATGGCAGTCTGTGGGTGGAAATTTCATCAATCAGATAAAAGATGTTTTCGTAAGTTTTCTTTCTGCTAAACTTGTTATAAGTGGAAATTTAACATTAGGGATGATGCTGTCTGTCCAATATATAATAGGGCAGCTAAATAGTCCTCTTTTACAATTAATTGAGTTTATAAAACAATCACAAGATGCTAAAATTTCATTAGAAAGGCTGGGAGAAATTCATGATAAAGAAGATGAGGAAACTGAAACTGAACAATACATTTCTGAAATTCCGGAAAAAGATATTATACTAAAAGATGTTTCTTTTAGATACATAGGTTCGGAGGATTATGTTTTTGAAAATCTTAACTTAAATATTCCTTATCAAAAAACCACAGCCATTGTGGGGGCAAGTGGAAGCGGTAAAACAACTTTGCTAAAATTGTTGTTGAAATTTTACGAGCCAATTATTGGTGATGTAATGATTGGCGATTTAAATTTAAATAAAGTCTCCCCTAGATTTTGGAGAGATAATTGTGGAGTCGTGATGCAGGAGGGATATGTTTTTAATGATACCATAGTCGAAAATATTGCAGTTGGTGAAGATTCGATTGTGCAAGAAAAATTTAATCAAGCAATTGAAATTGCCAATATTAAAGATTTTATAGAGAATCTGCCTCTTAAAGAAAATACCCAAATTGGAAATGAGGGCGTAGGAATGAGTGGCGGACAAAAACAAAGATTGTTCATTGCTAGAGCGGTTTACAAGTCACCTGAATATATTTTCTTTGATGAAGCTACTAGTTCTTTGGATGCAAAAAATGAAAGAATAATAATGGGTAACTTAAAACAGTTCTTTAAAGGAAAAACAGCAATTGTTATTGCTCATAGATTATCTACTGTTAAAAATGCAGATAAAATTATTGTCTTAGATAAAGGTAAGGTTGTGGAAGAAGGTACACACAATGTTTTAGTGACATTGCAAGGGGAATACTACAGGCTAATTAAAGACCAATTGGAATTAGGAAATTAAGATGAATGAAAATAATTTAAGAGATTCAGAATTACGTTCAACGGGTGTGCAAAACCTGCTGAATAAGAACCCTCATTGGGTGATTTTAAAAGGAAATCTTTTCATTTCAATGGTGTTATTGTTTTCTTTATCAATTGTGTGTTATTGTGTAAAATACCCAGATTTTGTAAACTCTAAAGTAATTGTCGATCCTATTGAAAATCAAAGGTACAATAAAATTGTACTTGGGAAACTTATTGTGGCTCAAGATGACTTAATGAAAGTAAAGGAAGGACAGAAAGTTATAGTTAAGCTATATGATTTTCCTTATCAGGAATATGGAGTTTTAAATGCACGGATTCAAAAGGTATCAACTAACAGTAAAAATTCTTATATAGATATCATTTTTCCAAATGGTTTGAGAACATCTTATAATAAAAATATCTTTGTAAATAAAGAATTAAAAGGGAATGCAGAGATTGTAGTACAAGATACCCGGCTTATAGAAAGAATATTCTATCAAATAAAAAAAATTATTGGGGTAAGTGATTTTTAATATTATGGATACAATCTTACAACTAATACTACTTATAATCATATTCTCAAATTCACTGTCGTTGATGTTGGGAAAAAATATATTGTCTTTTAAAATATTTAAATTAAGTTGGATTATTGCATTAATAGATATTTTATTAATCTTATTCTTTTTTAATCTGAGGCAACCCATTATTCTCTATATTATATTTACATCAATTATAGTTATGTTTACTCTGGGGCTCAGGAATTTGGTAAATAGTTATAATGCTAATACACTAGGAAATAACAATAATAAAAAACAATTGGTAAATTTTTTCACTTACTTTTTGCTCTTCTTTTTAATTATGCTGACAACTGGCGTTATAAAAAGTCTTTTATTTGGTTCTCCTTTATAGTAAAGTGCAGGATATAGTATTTAAAATTTAGCTGAAATAAAAAAGCAATCAATTAAAATTCAATTGATTGCTTTTTTGTAGACCCACAGGGATTCGAACCCCAGATGACTGAACCAAAATCAGTAGTGTTACCGCTACACCATGGGTCTTTGTTATTTTAGTGGCGCGAAATTATAAAAAATATTTTATTGAAAAAAGTGTTTTTTCATAGTTCGATAGTAACAAAAGCTTTGCTAATGTATAATTCGGTGATTTTTAATAAAATACAAAACCGGTTTTTCTTCAAAATATTTTTTATAAGAAGCAGATTTTAACACCTAAATAATAAAATCTTATCTTTGCAAAAAAAATTGGGCTCCAAAAGTTGGAGATACCCATTAATAATTTCATTTATTAAACATTTTTATGTCAAATATTGTCGCAATCGTTGGGCGCCCCAACGTAGGAAAATCCACACTTTTTAATCGTTTACTTGAAAGAAGGGAAGCCATTGTAGATTCTACAGCGGGTGTTACCAGAGACCGTCATTACGGGAAATCTGATTGGAACGGAGTAGATTTTACAGTTATAGATACCGGCGGATATGATGTAGGAACGGATGATATTTTTGAAGAAGAAATCCGTAAGCAGGTTCAGCTGGCAGTGGATGAAGCTACTTCTATCATTTTTATGATGAACGTAGAAGAAGGCCTCACTGATACCGATCATGAGATCTATCGTCTTTTAAGAAGATCAAACAAACCGATCTACATTGTAATCAATAAAGTAGATTCAGCAAAAGAAGAACTTCCTGCTACAGAATTTTACCAGTTGGGTATCGATAAATATTATACACTTTCTTCCGCTACAGGTTCAGGAACCGGAGACCTTTTGGATGATATCGTTAAAGATTTTCCAACAACGGAATATAAAGACCCTTTTGAAGGATTACCTAAAATTACCATCGCCGGACGTCCGAATGTAGGTAAATCTACTCTGACCAATGCTTTGCTGGATGTGGAAAGAAATATTGTAACCGATATTGCCGGGACTACAAGAGACAGTATTCAGACGCTTTACAATAAATTCGGTCACGAGTTTGTGTTGGTTGACACAGCTGGAATGAGAAGAAAATCTAAGGTGAACGAAGATCTGGAATTTTATTCCGTAATGAGATCTATCCGTTCTATTGAATATTCTGATGTGGTAATCGTTATGGTAGATGCTACACTGGGATGGGAATCTCAGGATATGAATATCTTCGGGCTGGCTCAGAAAAACAGAAAAGGGATTGTAATTCTGGTAAATAAATGGGACCTTGTGGAAGACAAGCAGACCAATACGATGCGTGATTTTGAAAAAGTGATTAAAGATAAAATCGGACAGTTCAACGATATTCCTATTTTATTTGTTTCAGCTTTAACGAAGCAGAGAATCCTGAAAGCTGTGGAAGTAGCTATGCAAGTTTATGAAGACCGTAAAAAGAAGATCAAAACTTCAAAATTAAATGAAGTGATGCTTCCGATTTTTGAGCAGACACCACCGCCGGCTAATAAAGGGAAGTATATTAAAATCAAATATTGTGTACAGCTTCCTACACCGTCTCCGCAGTTTGTATTTTTCTGCAACCTGCCACAGTATGTAAAAGAACCGTACAAAAGATTTACTGAAAACCAATTAAGAAAAGAATTCGGATTCACCGGAGTTCCGATCGAGGTGTATTTCAGACAAAAATAGATGATTTGCAGATAAGTTAATTTGATGATGTGCTAGTGCCAATTGTGATATGGAAAAGAAGAATGAAATTTTAAATTTAAGTATCAGATTCTCACTGGACATCATTAAATATACTGAATTACTTGAAAGCAGCAGGAAATTTGTAATTGCAAATCAGCTCTTGAAATCAGGAACATCAGTTGGAGCTAATATTTTTGAGGCACAGAGTGCTGAAAGCAGAGCGGATTTTATTCATAAACTGAAAATTGCAGACAAAGAAGCCAAAGAAACAGAGTACTGGTTATTGTTGTGTGAAAATTCTGAAAATTACAGCTTTGATCCTGCTTTAAAACTACAGTTACTAAGTATCCAAAAACTATTATCTAAAATAATTTCATCTGCCAAGAAATATTAATCGATTCAACAATTATCACATCATCATATCATCACATTATCAAATTGACTATGGTAACAGAACTTTCCAAACAATCTTCTTTAATAAACTCCTGGATCAATGAGCTTAGGAATGTAGACATCCAGCATGACCGAATGAGATTCCGTAGAAATATGGAACGTATTGGTGAAATTGCTGCTTTTGAGATCAGCAAAGGGCTGGAATATAAAGAAGTGGAGATTCAGACTCCTTTAGATAAGATTAAAGTTCAGGAAATAGCGGTTCAACCCGTAATCACCACTATCCTGAGGGCTGGAGTGCCTTTGTTTGAAGGAATTCTAAGCTATCTCGACAGGGCAGACTGTGGTTTCGTGGCTGCGTACAGAAAACATGACGCCAACGATTATTTCTCCATCAAGCAGGATTATCTTACCTGTCCGAATATCGAAGGAAGACCTTTAATTGTTGCAGATCCCATGTTGGCAACAGGAGCTTCACTGATTGAGGCCATCAAAGATCTTTTGACTAATGGAACACCGACCCAGCTGCACATTGTAGCCGCAATTGCTTCCAGACAAGGAGTGGAAACCATTGAAAAAGCTTATCCTGATGCAAAAATCTGGGTAGGAGCCATTGATGAAGGCCTGACTTCAAAAGGATATATCACACCAGGACTTGGTGATGCCGGAGATCTAAGCTACGGTGAAAAACTACAGCGATAACTACAACGAAAGATTCCAGAAGTCTTTCATCAGATCAAATAATAAATTGGGCCGTACTTTTTCCATAGGATGTTTCGTATCCGGAAGTATGGCCAATTTTGCATTCGGGATATTTTTATAGGCACTTACACTTTCTTCAATGCTGACCATATTATCCTTGTCCCCGGTCATGATCTGCACAGGAATATTGATAGCCCAGAGACTGCTTTCATTCAGGACCGGATTTCTTCCAAGGGAAACCATCAGATCTGCAACCGCAGGCAATAATTGCTTCCATTTTGAACCATGTTGCTTATCCAGCTGTTCAGCATATTGCGGAACTTTTAAAAGAATAGCTTCCGGATCAAGCATTTTACTTTCCTTCAAAGCCTGTTCCTCAGTCCAGTCGAATTTTGTTCCCAGAGTCATGATGGAATTAATTCTTTCAGGATACCTTAAAGCATAGCACAATGCAGCATAACCACCCATACTGTGCCCGAAAATACAAACATCATTTAGATTTTCTTTCTGTAGATAATCTCTTATTTCCTCTGTATACTTTTCAATGCTGATACCGGTTTCGGGTAGTGTTGTATTCCCATGACCTGAAAATAAAAGGGTATGGATGTTAAAATATTTTGACAGCTCTTTTTCATAAGGCTTGAAAATATCGCTGTGTCCCAAAGCACCGTGAAGTAAAAGCAGGTTTTTCATGATCAATAGTTTACCGGAAAATTAGGAAAAAGAATCGGAAGATGAAAGACTATTGAGTTTCGGATTTCGAGTTCCGAGTTGCGCGTTTCAGGTTGGCATTACAATATTCAATTCAGATGTCTATAAATTGATCTAACTCCCAACCCGAATCCCGAATCCCGGAACATAAAACCTTAAACCTTAAACTTTGAACCCGAAACGCTCATCACGCATCCACAGCCATCACCAGAACACTCACCTTATTCTCTCCCGCATTCAAAATTTCCCAGGCAATTGACGAAACCGTATTTCCCGTTGTAAAAACATCATCAATTAAAAGGACGTGTTTCCCTGAAATAGGTTTTGAGAGAGAAAAAGGATTCACTGTTTCCAGACGGTGCTTTTTGTCTTTTAACGCCTGTGCTTTTGAATAATGATTTCTCTGTACCAGCTCATGATCAAAAGGAATGGTATAAAATTCTGACAGAGTTTCTGTAAATAAATGAAGCTGATTATAACCTCTTTCCTTCAATTTTTTGGGATGAAGCGGAACGGAAACCAGAAGATCCGGTTGTTCGTTTTTAAAGTCAAGCCGTTCTGTTGTCCATTCAGCAAGAGTTTTCCCGGCATTTTCTCTGCTTTTGTATTTCAGCTCATGGATCAGTTTTCGGCTTAAACCATTTTCCTCGAATTTCATTAAAGCATAAGTTCTTTCGACAGGGAACAGGAGCCTGCATTTTTCTTTGATAACAGTGTCGCTGAAATAATCAGAATGGGTAAAATGAATCTGTTCAAAGCATAAGCTGCAGACTAAAAGATCTCCGTCAATGATCCGGTTGCAGTCTATACAGCGGTTTGGGAAAAATAAATCTAGTATCATTGGTGTGTTTAATTAAAGAATAAAGATATAAGAAATTTAGATTAGACCCCTGCTTTCTAACTTCACATATTCACAATTCACAATTCACAATTCACAATTCATTACTCATTACTCATTATCCACTATCATCTGCTTCCTGATCTTCTCAATCGCATTCTTCATGCTAAGATTAAAATATTCCTTTTCCAGACGTACCGGTGGTGCCTGCCTTACTTCACAATCAGGAATACTGCAGGATTCGCAGGTTACTCCTACATTAATCGTCTTTAAGGTCGGCGATTTTACAAAACCAATCTTTTTAATGGTCTGCGTGTTCAATAAAATTCCAAGACAGTAACTTCTGTTGCTGCCATCTGAAAACGGATTCCTCTGTGAGGTTGAAATTACAAGATAGCTTACTCCCTGGTCTTTATAATGGGAGATCTGGGCATCTGTAAGAGTTTCATTTTCTTTTAAATGATGCAGGTTTTTCACAGCGATCCATCTTCGGCAGTAATGTTCGTTGGTTGCATTTGCATGGGGTGCCTGCTGATGGTTCAGGTGGAGCTCCTTTAGAATCTGGATCTTATCCGAATTTTTTTCTTGACCAGACACAGGTAAAACAGATCCTTGATTCCTAATTCGGAAGAAAGCAGGTTGGTGAGCCTGTAATAAAAAGTTTCAGGGGAATCTGTGAAATTTTCGATCAGTTCTTCAAAGCTTTTCGGCTCCCATGTATGTTGAAGGAGGAATTCTGTTGTTTTTTCAACCGTCTTTTCTTTAGAGATCAGCAGGGCTCCGGCGAAATACGAAGCATAAAAATTATTCAGTATTTCCTCAAAACTTCCAAAATCCAACCACGAATAGGTGTTTGGACGGACTTTTAATTCCAAAACATTAAATCCGATCTCTTTAGCTAAAATAAATGTTCGCTGGTCTTTTTCCAGCTTTTCGTTCAAAAGCAGCAGTTTCTGTTCCGGGATAAAAAGGGAACGCAGATTATCCAGAGCGCCGAACTGTACGAAATCTTCAGATCTTATGTTGTAATTGAATTTTTCAGTAAGAATGTTTTCCAGTACGGAAGCTCTCAGGTCTTTGCTGATGTCAAGTCCGTTTTGCTTAATAAATTCTTTTGCTTTCTCTTCAATTTCAGGAAAATAATTATCATAAAGCTCTTGGAAAGACCGAAGCACGGCGAAATAAAAACGTTCTTTTCCAAGATTGTAATTCTGGGAAATTTCAATGAGGGCATTGATGAAAGCGGTTACTTTTTTGGGAGCATCACTGATAATGCTGATCAGGTTGTTTTTATTAATACCAAAAAGATCCAGCGGTACTTCCTTGAAAAAATCCGATTGCAGAATTTCGTTAAATGGGGCAAGGCTTTTATCCAGCTTGGTAGAGACCAGCTCATCAAAAGTACAGTTCAGTGATTCAGAAAGCAGGATGATCTTGTCATGCTTCGGATATTTTTTTCCGTTTTCAATTTCGTTAAGGTAAGATTTGGACAGTCCGGTCTTTACAGCAAGATCCTGCAGAGACCAGTTTTTCTTTTGTCTCAGCTGTTTCAGCTTCAATCCGAATACTGTTTTGATATAATCACTTTCTGAATTCATAATCAAATATAAAGAATGATTGCGATTATTCGCATAATAATTTTTAAAAAAAATAGCGAACGTTCGCTATTTGTGAATATTTTTATTTATGTTTGTAATATTAAATCACAAAATCAACAGGTTATGGAAACAAAGACACAACTGAAAATAAAAGCTGATAAGCAGTTTGAGGAGGTTTTTACTCCGGAATTGACTGATTTTTTAATTACCCTTCACCAGCATTTTAATCAAAAAAGATTAGATCTGTTGGAAGAAAGAAAAAATACACAGCAGTTTTTCGATTCTGGAAACCTTCCCGGGTTCTTCCCGGAAACGGAAGAGGTGAGAAACGGTAACTGGACTTGCGCGCCGCTTCCGGATGATTTACTCGACAGAAGAGTAGAGATTACAGGGCCTGTAGACCGCAAAATGATCATCAATGCTTTGAATTCCGGTGCCAGGACTTTTATGGCCGATTTTGAAGACAGCAGCTCGCCTACCTGGGAAAACTGTATTCAGGGACAGATTAACCTGGCGGATGCAGTAAGGCGCAACATAGATTTTACGGCTGAAAACGGAAAATCTTACCAGCTTAATGAAAAAACAGCTGTGCTGCAGGTTCGTCCGAGAGGATTGCATCTTCCGGAAAAGCATATGGAGATCAATGGAGAAGAAGCTTCAGGCTCGCTGACTGATTTTGGAATTTACTTTTTCAATAACGCAGAGCAGCTGCTGAAAAGCGGAAGCGGTCCTTATTTTTACCTGCCTAAGCTGGAGCATTATAAAGAAGCCCGCTGGTGGAATGATGTTTTTGTTTTTGCCCAAAACTACCTGGGAATTCCTTCAGGAGCCATTAAAGCTACTGTTTTGATTGAAACGATTACAGCTTCGTTCCAGATCGATGAAATCTTATTTGAACTAAAAGAACACAGTGCCGGCCTGAACTGTGGCAGATGGGACTATATTTTCTCATTCATTAAAAAATTCAGGAACCTTCCCGGATTTTTGCTTCCAGATAGAGATCAGGTAACCATGGCTTCACCTTTTATGAGTGCCTATTCAAAAAGAGTCATTGAAATCTGTCATAAAAGAAACGTTCATGCTATTGGAGGCATGGCTGCCCAGATTCCTGTGAAAAACGATGATGAAGCGAATAACGCTGCTTTTGAAAAAGTAAGAAAAGACAAAGAAAGAGAAGTGAACAATGGTCATGACGGCACTTGGGTAGCGCATCCGGCTTTGGTTTCTGTTGCGAAAGAAGTTTTTGATCGTTATATGCCTGAAAAGAATCAGATTGATAGAAAATTCGAATATCATATTACAGAAAATGACCTTCTGGAAGTTCCACAAGGAGAAATTACAGCAAAAGGAGTCAGAAAAAATATCAATATCGGTATTCTGTACCTGGAAAGCTGGCTGATGGGAACTGGCGCAGCAGCCATTTACAACCTGATGGAAGATGCGGCAACTGCCGAAATTTCAAGAACGCAGCTCTGGCAATGGCTGAGAAATGAAGCAAAACTGGATGACGGCCAGGTCCTGACCCGTGAAATGATCCTTCAATGGGAGGCTGAAGAAATCGAAAATATTGAAAAATATGTAGGTGAAGAACGTTTCAAAAACGGAAAATTCAATCTTGCAAAAGAGCTTTTCAATGAACTGGTATTTGCGGAAAAATTCGAGGAATTCCTCACTTTAAAGGCTTATCCCTTTATTGAGTAAGAGAGTGTGAGTGTAAGAGATTTTATAGGTAAAAAAAGAAAAGATCCTATTACAATTTATCATAAACTTTCACTTAATCCCTGCAACCTACAACCTAATCCCTAATAAACAATAAATCCAAATATTATGAAAACAAGACAAGAACAGATCCATGCTATAGAACAGGATTGGCTGAATAATCCTCGCTGGAATGGAGTAAAAAGAACGTATACCGCTGAAGAAGTATTAAAACTGCGCGGTTCTTACAAGATTGATTATACCATTGCAACAGAAATGTCCAAAAAATTCTGGGATAAGCTGAATAACCAGAATTATGTAGCCGGACTTGGCGCCTTAACAGGTAACCAGGCGGTGCAGGAAGTAGACGCCGGACTGGAAGCTATTTATCTTTCAGGATGGCAGGTAGCTGCGGATGCCAACCTTTCAGGGGAAATGTATCCTGACCAGTCACTGTATCCTGCCAATTCAGTGCCTTCTGTGGTGAAAAAATTAATAATGCCTTACTGAGGGCAGATCAGGTCCAGTCGGTGAGTGGAAATGGGAATAAAGAATATCTCGTTCCGATTATTGCAGATGCAGAAGCCGGATTCGGTGGAAATTTAAATGCTTTTGAGCTGATGAAGCAAATGATTGAAGCAGGAGCCGCGGCAGTTCATTTTGAAGACCAGCTTTCTTCAGCCAAAAAATGCGGTCACCTTGGAGGAAAAGTGTTGGTTCCTACTCAGGAAGCCATTAACAAACTTATTGCAGCCCGTCTGGCTTCTGATGTCTTGGGTGTGCCAAGCATCATTATTGCGAGAACAGATGCCGATGCTGCAGATCTTCTGACTTCGGATATTGATGACAGGGATAAAAAATTTGTAACCGGAGAAAGAACTTCCGAAGGTTTCTATGTAGTGAAGAACGGAGTAGAGCAGGGAATTGACAGAGGATTGTCTTACGCTCCGTATGCAGACCTGATCTGGATGGAAACCTCCAATCCCGATCTGGAGCAGGCCAGAAAATTTGCCGAAGGCATCCATGCTCAGTTTCCTGGAAAAATGCTGGCTTATAACTGTTCACCGTCATTCAACTGGGCGGCAAGGCTTAGTGTGGAAGAAATGGCGAATTTCCGTGAAGAACTTGCCAAAATGGGCTACAAATTCCAGTTTATCACACTGGCAGGTTTCCATGCCCTGAATACAGCGATGTTCGAGCTTGCTTTAGCTTATAAAGAAAGAGGAATGGCTGGGTACTCCGAGCTTCAGGAACGTGAGTTTGCCCTTCAGCAGAAAGGTTTCAGGGCGGTAAAACACCAGTCGTTTGTAGGTACAGGATATTTTGATGAAGTTCAGAATGTTGTGACCAACGGCTCTTCTACAACAGTAGCGATGAAAGACTCTACAGAAACGGCACAGTTTCATTGATCATTTTCCATATACATAAATTTTAGTTGTGAACCTTCTCAGTTTTGGGAAGGTTTTTTGTTTTGATGAATGTTTAAAACTTTAAAGTCCATATCTTTGACTACCAATGAAGACGAAATACCAATGAATTTAATTTATCAAAAACAGATTGAGGTAACAAAAGAGCATATAGACCAGAACAGCCATGTCAATAATGTGCAGTATGTACACTGGGTAGAAGAAATGGCAGGCGAGCACTGGGAAAAAGTAAAGGATAAGACAGATTATCCCGAAGATATCTGGATGCTTGTTGATCATCATATTCAATACAAAAAACAAGTCTATCTCGGAGATATACTTACCGTTAAAACCTATCCGAAACCTCCTGAAGGCATCAGGCAACCCAGAAAAGTTGAGTTTTACTGTAATGATCAGCTTGTAGTGGATTCAGATACGCTTTGGGTATTGGTTGATCTGAAAACCCAGAAGATTAAAAGACTGGAAAGTAACTGGCTGGATAAGCTTTCACAATAATTGTGCGTTTTCCAAGCTATCAATTTAAATTGCCGTACTAAGCGGCTGGTCCATTCCAATCAGAACTTATAAGCCAATACACCACAGTTTGCTTTAAATTCTTCTAAATCTTTAGTGCTTTTCAAATCATATAATTCTTTAACTTCCTTAAGGCTAATCTCTTTGATGATATTTCCGTACAGATCCAGCAAATACCATTCTCCACCTGCTACGGCATGCTCATCAGGATATTCTTCCGGTTTTTTCCAGTCGCTGTATTCATTATACAGATCGAATTTATATACTTTTCCATTTTTGTTAGCAAGATATAAATCGGGATTCAGCTCCTCTATCCATTCATATTCAAAGGGAATTATTATTTCTGATTGAAGGTTGATAATTCCCCATTTACCCTTTCCTAACTTAAGGCCGGCACTGGTATACAGGTCTTCATTATCACCAGTAATTTTCGGACTGATTTCGTCAAATTCGTCATTGAAGGTCCATGAGAAATCTCCTTTAAATGCTTTTAGTTTTGTAGGATTATTTGTCCAGTCCAGGTAAGCATATTTAGGGTCTGTTTCAATACTGGAATTATTCAAAGTACCCCATTTCTTATCACCATCAAAAAAGCGTACCCATGAGTTTTTTGATCAACCATCTGACCTTCTGTGATTTTCACTTTGGTTTTATCAGTAAAAAAATGAAGACAGATATTATTTTCGCTTTGAGTTAAGGCAGAATCTAAAGTATCATTAACAAATATGTTTTCATAAAATCCATCAATTAAAAATTCATTCTGATGGTTAACGAGGCTGAATCTTCTTTCCTGTTCGATAGTATAAACCGTGTGAGAATGTATTTTCTCAGCAAACTGCAAATTGATATCAGTGAAAACATTCTCCTTTTCATTAAATGCAATACCCGGAATACGGTTGGGCATATATCCTTTTTCCTCTTTTATAAAACGCCCTTTTGTGTCAAAATAAAATAGTTTCTTGATAAAATTTTTAGAGTCTTCCTCATCGTCAGGAAACATGGAAGCGCAAAATACACTGAACTCTTTATAATATCTTATTTCATTAAAATACGGAAGGATCAGAATGCTTTTATTTTTAGAGTCCATCACTCCCATCAGGTGAAAGTAATTTTTATCAAAAAAATGATCAAAAGGCTGAGAACACATATTGATGTTAAAATTTACCTGATACAGAAGATTGTGATATTCCCGCAGGACAGAAAAAGGATGGTACTGATTTTTAAAATGAAGAAAATGCTGATCATCTTTAACAATTACCGGATAAGCGGCCATGAAATTACTATTTCTATGGTTTTCCAGAGAAACATGTTCAAGGTATTCACGAAAATCCAGATCCGGAATAAATTTATAATCAAATCTGTTGGCTTTTTCCTGCTCCTGAATTTCCTCATCCGTATAGATATGGTCTTTTCCAAGATAGGTTCTTATAAAATGATGAGCCTTTTTGAACTCAGCATCCATATTATCGTTATCCATTTTGTAATTTTAAATCAAAGCTAAAATAATTAATTTCAAACTTAAGCCTTATCTTTGCACTATGATACGGATTACAAAAATTTTCACATTCGAGACAGCCCATGTGCTGTACAATTACGATGGGAAATGTAAAAATATGCACGGACATTCCTATAAGCTGTTTGTAACGGTGAAAGGAAGACCCGTTAATGATTTGGAGAATCCCAAAAACGGGATGGTGGTGGATTTTGGAGATATCAAAAGTATCGTGAAATCTGAAATCGTGGATGTCTGGGATCATGCGGTTCTTGTTAATGCACTGTCTCCTCATAAAGAACTTGGGGAAGATCTTGAAAATAAAGGTCACAAAGTAATTTACTGCAGTTTTCAGCCTACCTGTGAGAATATGCTGTATGCTATTGCAGCAAAAATAAAATCGAAACTTCCGGCTGAGGTTTCCCTGGCCTACCTTAAACTTCACGAAACGGAAAACTCCTATGGAGAATGGTTCGCAGAAGACAATAAGTAACAGTAATGTACAATAAAACTCAGACCGGTGTTAAAAACGATCATTAATTTAGAACCTGGAAAAAAAGTCTATTTTGCTTCAGACCAGCATTTTGGCGCTCCCAATCCTAAGGAAAGTAAGATGCGCGAAGAGAAATTCATCCGGTGGATGGACGAGATCAAGGAAGATGCACAGGTTTTGTTTTTAATGGGTGATCTGTTTGATTTCTGGCACGAATGGAAACATGTAATCCCCAAAGGGTATGTACGTGTTCTCGGGAAAATAGCCGAGCTGAAAGACAGGGGAATCCATATCTATTTTTTTGTCGGAAACCATGATTTGTGGATGAAAGACTACCTGGAAGAAGAAATAGGATGTACCGTCTTTTACAAAAAACAGTATTTTGAGATGGGGGAAAGCAGTTTCTTCTCGCTCACGGAGATGGTCTTGGACCGGGTGATAAGGGCTATAAAAGAATGAAAAAACTGTTCACAAATCCTGTGGCACAATGGTTTTTTAAATGGCTTCATCCCGATATTGCCATGAAAGTGGCCCTGTATCTTTCCCAGAAAAATAAAATGATCTCCGGAGAAGAAGACAAAGCATTCCTGGGTGAAGATAAAGAGTTTCTTATTATCTATTCAAAAGAAAAACTGAAGTCCGAGAAACTGGATTACTTTATCTATGGCCACCGCCATCTTCCGATGGTACTGGACCTGGAACATAAAGCAAAATACATCAACCTTGGCGACTGGATCTCTTACTTCACTTACGGGGTTTTTGAAAAGGATTTTGAGCTGAAAACTTTTGCAGACGGGACAAAAAAAATTACCCCTGAGAGAGGTAATTTTCGAATGAACCGAAGTTCACTCTTGTTTTTAATCCATATTCCGGTTAAGTAATTGCAAGAAGTTTACCAAAGTAGAATTCTTCGATTAAAAAAATATTAAAAAAAATACACTATTAATGTAACTGATTTATTTTCAGTTATTTAATTGGTTTAAAATAGTCTTTAAAAATTGAAAAATATATTCGATATTCGGACAGAGCAGGATTTTCTGGAAGCATCATTGGCAGCTTTTCGTTACCAGTATGACCATATTGAGGTATATGGAAAGTTTGTGGATTTTCTGAAAATTAATCCGGCTGAGGTGAATAGTTTGGCGAAAATTCCTTTTCTGCCGATCGAGATGTTTAAAAAACATCAGATTTTAGATAAAAATGCGACGGCAGATCTGTTCTTTCAGAGCTCAGGAACGACCCAGATGAATCTTTCAAAACACTTTATTGCAGATCCGGGGCTCTATGAAGAAAGCATTTCTAAAAGTTTTGAACAGTTTATAGGGAAGCCCGAAGACTTTGTATTTCTTGGCCTGCTTCCAAGCTATCTGGAGAAGCAGAACTCTTCTTTGATCTACATGGTAGACGATCTCATGAAAAAATCGGGAAAACCTGAGAACGGATATTTTCTTTACAATCATGCTGAGCTGTTTCAGCTTTTGAATGATTTAAAAGACAAAAAAGTTATTCTTTTCGGGGTATCATTTGCTTTGCTGGACTTCCTTGATTCCGTTGAATCTATGGGACTTTCAATTTTCGGATCCCAAAATCTGATCGTTATTGAAACCGGCGGAATGAAAGGCAGAAAAGAAGAAATGACCAAGGACGAGCTTCTGAAAATCCTTCAGGATGGTTTTAAAACTGAGAAAATTTATTCAGAATATTCAATGACAGAGCTGCTTTCACAGGCATATTCCCTGGGAAATAACGAATATCAGTCTCCAAACTGGATGAAAATTTTGGTTCGGAATGCAGAAGATCCTTTTTCCTATGAAAAAGAGGGCCGGACCGGGGCCATCAATATTATAGATCTCGCCAATATCCATTCGTGCTGCTTTATTGCTACCCAGGATTTAGGGAAAACCCTTCCGGGAGATAAATTTCAGGTATTGGGAAGAATAGATCACTCCGATATCCGCGGATGTAGTTTATTGGTTTCCTGATAGCAGGTAACAACATAAAAATTAGCTGTAATGCTGAAAATAGAAGAACTTGTTCACGCATACATTCATTCCCATTGTGATTTCGAAAAAGAAATTGTACTGACGAATTATTTCCAGGCCGACTGGGAAGCGGATATGCTGTTCATAGATGCGGATGGATTCAGTCATGAAATTGAGATCAAACTTTCAAAAAGTGATTTTAAAAATGATTTCAAAAAATCATACCTCAATAAAGATACCGGTGAGAAATTCCTGAAGCATGATAAGATTTCATGCGGTGACTATATGTGCAATGCTTTCAGCTTTCTTCTTCCGATGGGAATGATAGATCATGCTGTGATTCCGGAACATTGCGGAATTATCGAATTTTACCACAATGCCGATACCTGGGAAACCGAGTTTTATCTCATACGCAAACCTAAAAGAGTGCACGAAGATTCCTACTGGAAACTGAATGACAAAGATCTTTTTATCCGCAAAATGGCCCTGAACCTATTACAACGTAAACTGGAGATCAAAGGGAAGCATGAGGAACTTATCTTTAAAAATCCTTTCGACATCAAAAAAGCTAAATAACCTGATTTCGGGATAAGAAGTCAAGATTAAAAGGTTGGGAGCTGGAAGAGAGAGACTGGAAGTTACTATTAGAACAATGATATTAAATATCAACCCTTAAATTTGTTGAACCGGAGTAAAAAAATAATAAAACCGTGGAATCTTTTTGTCTTTGGACTTCATTAACTTCCCTCTTCCGGCTTCAAACTTCCCCACCTTATTATACAAACGAAAATGTCTTAACCCGAACTCAGGTTAAATAAAAACTTCTGCATTGTGTTTCTGTAAATGTAAGCTCGGAAGAGAAATAATTTTCGCCCATAAAAAAATCCTGCCGCCTGACAGGATTTTATATAAAGATCAAAATTAATATTAATCGGTAACTTCAGCAGTATCTCTCTGAAGTAAGAATTTGTAGATCAAACCTCCTGTAATTCCTCCTAAAATAGGCGCCGCCCAGAACAGCCAAAGCTGAGACATCGCAAGCCCACCCGTGAAAACAGCCTGTGAAAGCGATCTTGCCGGGTTTACCGAAGTGTTGGTAATAGGAATAGAAATAAGGTGAATCAGGGTAAGAGCCAAACCGATCGCAATACCGGCAAACTTACCGTTAGCCCATTTGTCTGTAGCTCCCATAATAACAATCAGGAAGAAAGCTGTCAATAAAAACTCAGCAAGGAATGCCGCTCCCATGCTGAAAGCTTTTCCATTATAAACTGCTTCTCCGTAGAAGTTCGTTGCAAAAGCTCCCGGTTTGGAAAAATCTACAGCTCCGGAACCGCTAAGGATAACATACAGGCATCCTGCTGCAAGAAGTGCCCCAAGGCATTGGGCCACAACATAAGGGATAAGATCTTTAGCCGAGAATCTGCCTCCCGCCAAAAGTCCGAA
This sequence comes from Chryseobacterium sp. GTID13, assembly GCF_056172655.1. NCBI lineage: Bacteria > Pseudomonadati > Bacteroidota > Flavobacteriia > Flavobacteriales > Weeksellaceae > Chryseobacterium > Chryseobacterium sp. GTID13. The sequence goes on along the minus strand of NZ_JAOCMB010000006.1, from coordinate 79,470 downwards.
AGAAACGGCCGGATTGAAATGTCCTCCGGAAATATGCCCTACAGCATATGCCATTGTAAGAACCGTAAGACCAAAGGCTAATGCAACCCCTAAAAGGCCAATACCGATGTCGGGAACTCCGGCAGCAAATACTGCGCTTCCGCAACCCCCAAAAACAAGCCAAAATGTGCCGAAAAATTCAGCAAAAAGTTTTTTTATCATATGTTTATTATTTAAATGCATCTCAAATGTAAAATTTAAATTTTAAAATTAAAAGATAAAATTTAAAAAACTTTTAAGATTTGTTAAGATAACATTATGTATTTGGTAATTTGGTTTGATGTTTGTTGGGAATTTTTTAAGAAGACATTATTCGTGGGTTGAATGATATCTCATAAATGTTTATCTTTCGATTAGTAATTTAAAAGAGTGGTTAATGAGAAAGTTTTTTTGTGTAGCCTTTGTGCCCTTTATGTATAGCTTTTATTATTCGCAGGCAGCAAAAAAGCATTCCCCTGCTATGACCTTGCAACTGTAATGAAAGTAGAACCTACTGCTCTGTACAAACCGCATCTGGATGCATCCAAAAGCTTTAATGTAAAATTACTGAAAGATTCCAAAACAGTACAGAAATATATATCCGGCGGGAAATTTCACAAAATAAAAAAAGCGGGAAAGGCTATCGTGTTCAAAAACTGGATTACAGCAGGCCCTACATGGTTTCCAAAGCGAAAGCTACTCTTGAAAAAATGGGCGCCAGATTCAGCAAAGAAACTAAAGGTCATACTTTTACCGTATCATCTATCACAAGAACATTAGAAGACCAGTGCAGGCTCAGGAGAGTCAATTCCAATGCCTCTTTAGGGATCAGTTCCCACAACTACGGCAATTCATTTGACATTTCTTATATCAGGTTTAATGATGTGCTGAAATATAATCCGAAAATGGAAACGGCACTGGAGAAGGTTTTAAAATATTATGCCAATGCCGGAAAAATTTATTACATCAAAGAAAGGCAGCAGAGCTGTTATCACGTCACAGTGAGGAATTATTGATCTGCCGAACAGTCCAAAACCTCATTGTAATCTGGAAAATTTTTAATCCTTAAGATTAAATTTATTTTACAAATAATAAATTTATGATGCGATTATTTGTGCAGGATGTTTAGTTTGTATAATTTTATGCAACTAAATAAACCATGAACTTATGAACGAGAACGATTACAAACTGGCCGTTGCCGAATGGGGCAGATACGTGTCGGATTATTCCAAAATTGCCAGTTTAATTCCTACCAACTACATTTTCGAACTTTCTTCAGGACAGATTGATAAAATCAAGCAGCAGAATAAATATGTGGACGTCTGTGCAGAAGTCGGCGTATACAACGGCGCAATGGTTTTGATCTTCCTTCCTTTGGATGCACAGGGGCATATTGACAAAAGCGTTACCGAATACCAGTACACTGTTTTATGTCCGCTTAAATATGATCTGAGATTGCAGGAAACCAAAGAATTTTCTGTGACCAAGAATGCAGTTCTTTCCGGCAACCTGACCAAAGTGGATGATAATACCAGTACCTCTTTCCCGGTATCCGAGCAGCCGGTTCTGGACCAGGATATAGCTGTAGATGCTATTGAACGCTGGAGAAATGAAGGAATGGAATGGTTCTACCGTGAATGCACCGAATTCGGCGGAGAAAGAGTTTTCCGAAGATTCTATATTCCTATGCAGGATCTTACCCATCCTTATCCTGAAGTGATCGGGATCAAGTGCTCTTTGGGCTCAGACACAATGATATTTATCAGAGAATGCTGGTAACGCTGATTTTCATCTCTTTCCATGAGCTTTTACAGGAGGGAAGCAGTGAAAGTATTATTTCCAATACCTACGACTGGGCGAAACCGTGTCCGCCTGTCTGCCGTATTCCTGAACTTGGATCTTAAATATACAGGATAGATAGGAATGACAGATTTTTTTAAAGCCATTTTATTCCTGAATTATGCTCTGCTTCTATCCGTTATAGTTTTGGGAGCAGCAAAATACCGTATACTGAATAATAAAGAAAAGCAATATTTTCACTGTATTGCTTTTCTTTTTTTGATTGAGCTGCTGAACCTGGTTCTGCCTTATGTCTTCAATCTTAACGATACCTCGTTCCTGTATCCTTTATACATAGCAGGTGAATTTTTTCTGGTTACTGCTTTATTTATCAGAAAACTGAACCTCTCTCCATACTTTCTGGGAATTACAGCGCTGCTGGCCTGTGGATTTATGATATCGAAATATGTATTTAACTATCCGTTCAACAGTGATATTGTAAAAGTAATATCAAATATCATAATTATCTGCCTTTCGGGATTTGCCCTGATCCGTGAAATCAGAGGCGTTTCTGCACAGAACCGCTTTCTTTTTGCAGATGCGGGAATTTTTTTCTACTATTCCGTTTCGGTATTTATTTTTATCATCCAGCACCAGCTTGCAGACCTTTCAGAAGATGATTATTATATTATTCTTAGTGCCAATAATATTCTGTCAGGTATTTTATATTGTTCATTTTTATACACCTTCATCAAATTAAAGAAGTAACCTTAAATATTAGCCTGCTGATCCTTATAATTGTTACCATAACCGTTATAGTTTCGTTTATTCTCTTGGCTTACAGGTCATTTATCAGCAGGATCATTAAAGAAAAAATGCTCAGCATGAAGCCGAGGTTCTTCATCAGAAAAACCTGGTACTTGAAAATATCAAGGCCCAGGAAGAAGAAAGAAAAAGAATAGCCGTGATGATCCATGACGATATCGGAAACCGGCTCAATATCCTTTCCCTGTGGCTGAATAACCTTGATACACAGGGAGATGATGTCATCAAAAAGAATATTTACAGCCAGATGTCATCATTAATTGATGCGGCCAGAAGTATTTCCCATTCATTATATCCTGTCAATCTTGAATCTGTAGGATTTGTGCTTTATGTAGAAGAGCTTATTGCCAATCTTTCGCATAAGATCAGTATTTCTCTGAAGGTCATGCCCGGGTATGAGAAAAAGATATTTTTGTAGAAGTGCAGCTGTACCGGATCATTCAGGAATTTACAACCAATGTGATCAAACATTCTACCGCTTCGGACCTTTGGATCTACATCAAAGATTATCCCCGGCACATGGCTGTTGTTATTTCTGATAACGGACAGGGGTTTGATTATGATCTAGTTAAAAAAGGAATGGGCATCAAAAACATCGAATCCAGGATAAAATCTATGAATGCTTCCCATAAATGGAAAAGTGCCCCGGATAAAGGAAGCCGTCTAATCATTTTAATTCCAAGAAACCATGAACTCCCAAATAAAAATAGCCTTAATTGATGATGAACAGCTGATCCTTGAAGGGGTGAAAATGCTGCTTTCCAACGAAAAAAACATATCCGTATGTCTTACTTCCAATAACGGCCCGGATTTTATTGAAAAGCTCGGAACCCTTTCCGAAGATGAATTCCCTCAAATAGCCCTTGTAGATGTGCAGATGCAGCCTATGAACGGTTTTGAGCTGGTGGAAGCTCTCAAAGAAAAATACCCTGAACTCAGAATTATTATCCTTTCTTCCCATTACAAAACCTCCATTTTAGGATATATGGTAAAATTAGGCGTTTCTGCCTTTCTTCCTAAAAATTCGGACAGGAAAACCTTCATTGAGGCCATTACGATGGTGCATAAAAACGGAGTTTTCTTTACGGCAGAAGATCATCAGATGCTCTTTACCTACATGAACAGTACCGCAAAAAAGAAATCTCTTTTTGAAATGGAAGACGAGCTTTCCGAAAGGGAAAAAGACGTAGTGAAGCTGATCTGCCAGGAATATACCAATAATGAGATCGGAGAAAAACTATTCATCAGCCCCAGAACGGTAGAAAGCCACCGGCAGCGCATCCTGGAAAAAATCGGGGCAAAAAATACTGTGGGTATCGTCATCTATGCCGTTGTAAACAATATATATTCTCTGGATAAAATGTAATTCCGTAGAAATACGGAATTTTTTATTTGGTATTTTTCACGCTAGTATTGCTTTTCCTTCTTCCGTTAATTTGGAGATAAGTTTTTATGGCAGAATCACAAAATGAAGCTTTTACGGAAAACTTTCAATGATTAAAGCAAACACAGCGATGGAAAATAATATGATATTACCTGTCGGAATTTTTTTGACGGAACCGGAAATAACGGGATCAATGCAGGTTCGGCAAACAGGCCTTCAAACAATAATGAAAGCTATAAAGGTGCCCCGACGAATGTTTACAAACTGTTCAATATATTCAATGGGAACTACAAAATATATATTGAAGGAATAGGAACCGTTACCGGCAGCGAAGACAGCAATTTTGCTATGGCTACCTGCCTAAATCCTCCGGATGCCCAGGGATATTCTGCAGATGACAAACTGCAGAAAGCTAATACTTTCGTAGATAATCTGGTGAATAACAAAAATACTGATTATCATTTTTATATCTATGGATTCAGCAGGGGAAGTATGCTGGCAAGAGAATTTTGTAACCAGCTTGTCGCGAATTATCCCACGGCAAATGTCAGCATAAAATTTCTGGGCGTTTTTGATACCGTTGAATCAAAGCCTTTCAATACCTACGATATGGCTCTGCCCCAGCAGGTGGAAAATGCTCTTCATATATGCGCCATCAATGAATGCCGGTTCTTTTTCCCGCTTACCGGTTTTTTTGAGAATTCAAAGAATATGCAGGATACCAAAACAGAAACCGGAGGAGCTGTATGGAAAGAAATCTTTGTTCCGGGAGCCCATGCCGATGTGGGCGGAGGGTACCTGCAGGCACCTCAGTCAGTATATGTTTCTACAGATTTTATTAATGCAGGTGATTTACAGAATTATGTTTCAGACGTAAGAAATACAAAAACGGACGCTGAGGGAAATAAAATATGGGATCAGCTGCTTTCGGATTTTCAGGTCGAAAAGGGACTTGTGCTGTCCCAGGCCTATGTTTCCAGGGCACTGGTCCTGAATACGCTGCCGTTTGTATACGGGAGAATCATGCTGGCGGAAACCAATAATGTAACACCGGGAATTTTCAGTACGGATCTTACCAATTCAGGTCTTGAAATTTTGGATGATCCCTTTCTGGCAGATTTTGAGGAAAATCTTTCAGTTTATGTAAAAAGCTTTTTACCGGCTCTGAAACCTCATTATGATTATGCCGGTTTTGCAGACTATACCCATATTTCAGCTAACTTCGGAATGTACCACCATGATGCATTGCAGAAGTCGGCCGGTGAAATAGAAGCGGAACTTATCAACATGGGCCTTAACGTACCCAGCAGTACATCCGTAGACCAGGGCATTCAGACCAGGTTCCTCACCGAGCTGCATCTTCCCGAGGACAGTTTTGTGGTAGATTTTATGTATGGAACCAATGTTCCCAATAATGATATCTGGAGCCGTACTATCGGGATAAAATCTTTTGTTTCGGAACAGAATTAAATCAATATACAAGTACTTTTCAGTTTTAAATTTAGGTTGCGAGGGGTGTCTGTATGGGCACTCCTTTTTGGTGAAAAAGCAAAATGGCGAAATAGCAAAAAAGCAAAATGGTAAAATGGTGAAACCGTAATGATTATTAGTAAGCATATACCTCATTATTCGGGTTTCTTAGCCTCTTTGCCTTTTTACCTTTCCGCGGTTTTACCCTTCTGCCTCTTCACCTTTCAGTTATTTCTCGCTATTCATTTCTTTTTCCGTACTTTTGCACCCGAAAATTCATTATTCATTCACTTAATTTTTATTTAATAAAATGCTTTCGGTTCAAGGTTTAGGATTACATCATTCAGGAAACTATCTGTTTCAAAATACAAATTTCACCATTAAAAAGGATGATAAAGTGGGACTCGTTGGGAAAAACGGAGCCGGAAAATCCACTTTATTGAAAATGCTTTCCGGAGAAATTAATTTCTATGAAGGAAGTGTTGTCCCTGAAGGAAATGTAACCATCGGTTTCCTGAAACAGGATCTTGATTTCGTAAAAGGAAGAACCGTTTGGAATGAAACCATGCAGGCTTTTGAGCAGATTAATGCATGGAAAACCGAATTGGAAGAAGTTAATCACCAGTTGGCAACAAGAACCGATTATGAAAGTGATTCCTATACGGATCTGATCAATAAAATGACAGAGCTGAATGACCTTCTGATGAACCATGACGCCTACAATCTGGAAGGTGATATGGAGAAGATATTATTTGGTCTGGGCTTCAAAGCAGATGATTTCCATAAAATTACAGATGAATTTTCAGGAGGATGGAGAATGAGAATTGAGCTGGCCAAGCTGTTGCTTCAGAAGAATGATATCATGCTTCTCGATGAGCCTACCAACCACCTGGATATGGAATCTATCATCTGGCTGGAAAACTTCCTGAAAGATTATCCCGGAGCCATTGTTCTGGTAAGCCACGATAAGCAGTTCATGACGGCTGTCTGCAACAGGACTTTTGATATCAACAATAAAAAAGTTGACGATTATAAAGCCAACTATTCCAAATATCTGGTAATGCGTGAAGAACGCCGTGAAAAACTGATTCAGGCCAAAAAGAACCAGGACGCAGAGATTAAGCAGATGGAAGACAACATTAATAAGTTCCGTGCGAGTGCTACAAAAGCATCCTTTGCCCAGTCACTTATTAAAAAATTAGATAAAATTGAGCGTATTGAAGTGGATAACGAAGACGTTTCCAAATTCAATATCCGTTTCGTGCAGTCTATGGTTCCCGGAAAAGTTATTTTCGAGGCAGAAAACTTAGGAAAAGCTTACGGCAATAAACAGATTTTTGATAAAGTAGACTTCATCGTTCAGAGAGGCGATAGGATTGCCCTTTTAGGACAGAACGGACAGGGAAAAACCACTTTAGCCAAAATTCTTGCCGGAGATATCAAAGATTATACAGGAACCTGGAACCTGGGACATAATGTGAACATCGGATACTTTGCCCAAAACCAGGAAGAAGTACTGACTCCTAATAAAACCGTTCTGGAAGAAGCAGAAGATGCAGCGACGGAAGAAACCAGACCAAGAGTAAGAGACCTTCTGGGATCTTTCCTTTTCCAGGGAGATGCAGTAACCAAGAAGACAAAAGTGCTTTCCGGAGGGGAAAGAAACCGTCTGGCCCTATGTAAACTGTTGCTTCGTCCGTTCAACACGTTGATTATGGATGAGCCTACCAACCACCTTGATATTCAGTCCAAGGAGATTATTAAACTGGCTTTGCAGAACTTCGAAGGGACTTTGATCGTGATTTCGCACGACAGGGAATTCCTGGACGGACTTTGTGATAAAATCTACGAATTCCGTGACGGAAGAATGAAAGAATTCCTTGGAAGCGTAGGTGAGTATCTTGAATACAGACAAAAAGAAACACTTCGCGAAATATCTGCTGAAAAAGCAAAACTTCACAGTGATGATGTGAAAGTTGATGAAAAACCTGCTCCGAAAGAGGTAAAAGTGGAAGAAAAATCCTCAACCATTGTAAGCAAAGAGCAAAAGAATATTCAGAATAAATTAAAGAAAGTAGAAGAGAAAATCTCTGAGCTTGAAGCCGAAATTGAAGCCATGGAAGCTTCTTTTTCCAGGGAAAATCCTTCTGAAGAAACTTTGGAAAAGTACAATAAAGCTAAAGAAGAGTTAGATGTTGCTTTGCAGGAATGGGAGCATTTGGGGTCTCAGCTGGCTTAATTTTTAATTAAATAATAAATAAATCCTTCGCTCCGCTCAGGATGACACGTTAAAATTACAATGTCATCCTGAGCGAAGTCGAAGGATTTTTAAATAACGATATTGCCAAAAGCTCCTTTTTGTAACAAAAAAGACTTTTTCCGACGTATTGAGCAGTTTTAATAAAAACTTAATTAAAAACTTTAAATTATTTTTATAATTTTACGGGATGATTTTTAAGGAAAGCAGAAATCTGAAGAGTTTTATCTCCAAACTTTTGTTTGGGATCTACTTCATTGCGTTGTTTTCCCAAAGTTTTCACCACCACGATGCTGTCGATAACTTTAAGATCTTCAATCTTAAGAAGGCAGAAAACACCATCGCCAAAACTTCAGCCAAAGAAAAGCCGGGCGACTGTTTGGCCTGTCATTTCCTGGCTACAGGACATACCTTGGTTCCTGAAGAATTCAGTTTTACATTTGAGCATTTTACACATCAGGTAAAGCAGACCATTACTGTTCAGGAAAAAATATGGTCTCAGACCAAGTTCACTTTTCAGCTCCGGGGGCCGCCCGCAGTTGCATAATCATAGATTTTTTTATTGGCTTTAATCCGGATTAAAGTTCAATATTTTGGGATTAGTATTTGCTGATAGCCATTTTTATGTAGTTCGGATTTAAGTTCCGGGATACGGGGTTCGGGGTTTGTGATACATGATATAGAAATGTCAGTTGCAATTAACAGATATTAATTTTTGCAGACTCGTTGTTTCTATCTACATCTAGGCACATCATCTATCATCATTAATACATTTTACATTGTACATTTTACAATTAAAATAGATCCTATTCAACAAAATTTTTACGAAAAATGTACCTGAAAAAGGTACGCAATCAATCTATAGACAATGAAATTGATATATAGCCTGATGTTGGTTCTTTGCGGACTGACATTGATAAACGCACAGAAAACTTATACCGTGGAAGGATCTGTTCATGATTTTCATGATAAAGCGGCGTTGGAAAATGCTGTGGTGAAAATCGGAGAATTTACAGCCAAAACAGACCGTACCGGTAAGTTTATATTCAATAAAATTCCTGCGGGAAAATATATTCTCATTGCTAAACATCCTGATTGTGATGATTATACTGAAAATATAGGAGTAGATCAGGATATGCATCTGGCCATTACACTGGAGCATCACGTTAAGGATATCGAAACAGTGACGATCCATGGAAGTCATAAATCCAATGGCTCTTTAATCATTAAAACACTCGATAAATCTGAGATACAGAGAAATTCTACAGATAATCTCGGCAATTTATTATCGAAAATATCCGGAGTTACTACCTTAAAAACGGGTAATAATATTTCAAAACCTGTAATTCACGGGTTATACGGAAGCCGGATTTCTATTTTGAATAACGGAGTAAAACTGGCCGAGCAGGAATGGGGGTGGAGCATGCTCCCAATGTTGATATTAACAATTTTCAGCATATTGACGTCATAAAAGGTGCTTCTGCACTGAAGTACGGGAGTGATGCCATTGGAGGCGTTGTAGTATTGGAACCTGAAATTTTCCCTAAAAAGGATACCATAAAAGGTTCTGTGGGTCTCACCGGAATTTCTAATGGGAGGGGGCTTGGCCTGGATGTAGATGTCGCCAGAGTCTGGAAAAACGGCTGGGCCGTAAAGTCCGGCGGAAGCATTAAAAAGCTGGGCGACCAGAGCGCTCCGGATTATAACCTGAAGAATACGGGAATGGATTTCTCTTCTTTCAATTTTACAGTTCAGAACAACAGCTATGAAAAAGGAATCTCCTTTGATTATTATCTGACTAACCAGAATATTGGAATTTTAAGAGATTCCCATGTTTCCACTTCGGGGGATTATGACAGGGCCATGAATGCCAATCCGCCTGTTTATTCAGGGAAATTCAGTTACGACATTGATAATCCTAGACAGGTTATCGAGCATCATATTGCCAAAGTTTCAGCTTTTAAAAGGTTTGAAAATATCGGGAAGCTTTCGGCAACTTATAGCTATCAGTATAACCACAGACAGGAATATGATATCAGAAGAGGGGAACTGAAGGATACACCTTCCCTGGATCTTGAACTGATGACGCATCAGTTTAATCTCAATGATTTTCTGGAAAGGGAAAAATGGTCTCTGGAAACGGGAATTGATGGAGGTTTTCAAAACAATTACTCAGATCCTGCGACAAAAGCAAGACGTCTGATTCCTAATTATGATAAATATTCTGCCGGAATATATTCTGTTTTCAAATATAAAATTTCCCACGATTTTAATTTTGAAGCAGGAGCAAGATATGATTTCACCCGTTATGATGTTACGAAATGGTATGACAAAAGTGACTGGGACAAATTATATGCGGACACTTTCCCTCAGTTTTACGTAAAACAGGATCAAAACAGGATTTTAACGCGTCCCAAGCTTAATTATAATAATGTTTCCTTCAATGCAGGCCTGGAATATCGTCCAAGCTCAAATTTTGATTTGAAATTTAATTATGCAAAAGTGGGAAGATCCCCGAACATTGCTGAATTGTTTTCAGACGGGCTGCATCATTCTGCAGGGGTAATTGAAACAGGTGATATGGGTTTGAAAAATGAACAGGGGCATCAATTCAACTTAACGGTAGATTCAAAAATCAATGTTTTGAAGGGACTGAATATTTCTGTGAATCCATACTTCTTTATTACCAAAAACTTTATTAATCAGGTGCCGGTGGGAATTAAGGGAACCATCAGAGGGGTATTCCCTGAATGGGCTTACCAGCAGATCGATGCCAAAATGTATGGGGTGGATCTGGATATCAACTGGAAGCTTACCGATGATCTCACCTATGTGGGAAGAGGAGCTTATGTACACGGACAGGACGATACAAACAATGAACCTCTGATTTTAATGATGCCACCGAATTTTTCCAATGCGTTACAGTTTAAAAAGGAAAAATGGAATAACTTCTATTTTACGCTTGAAAACCAGACGTTTTTGAAGCAGACCAGATTCCCGATCCGCAATGCTCCGCTGGAAGTTTATGTAGATGGCGAGCTGGTGGATAAAATGATTGATTTCAGTACGCCACCCAGCGGTTATTCGCTCTGGAATATCCAAACGGGTATCAATATCAGCAAAAATCTTTCTGCGGGACTTATCGTGAACAATATTTTCAACACTTCGTACAGAGATTATCTGAACCGTTTGAGATTCTTCGCGGATGAGGCAGGAAGAAACTTTATTTTAAACTTTAGATACAGATTCTAAAGATTTCAAAACAATTAAATGAAAATTTTACACCTTTAAAATTCTTACAATGAACAAATTATTCAACACTAAAAATATTTTCAGACTATTAGCACTTTTATTCATCACAGTTACAGTTATTTCGTGTCAGAGAGACGGTTCGGTGGCAGAAGATGACCTTCCTCAGGAAGAGCTTACCAATATTATTTTACTGGTAAAAGAAGATACTCCGGGATCTACGGCGATCGAGTACAATTACAGTATCGGGGCAGGAGGAATTCCTACCATCCCTTTGAAAGACGGAAAATCTTATACCGTAGAAGCTAAGTTCAGAAACGGAAACGAAGATGCTACAGGAGAAATTATTGATGCTAAAGATGAGCATTTCCTTATTTTTGATTTTCCAAAATCTAATATTACTGTAAGTAGATTGGATGGGAACGACCTGAGAAAGGATGGAAAAAGAGTAGGATTAAAAACAAAATGGGATGTGACACAGGCCGTTAACGGAACCGCTCCTTTCCTGAAACTTACCTTGATCCATGAGCCTGAAAGTGTAAATGATGCCAAATCCGGAACTGCCTGGGGAAGCGTAGTTGGCGGAGAAACCGATGCTGAAGCTACCTATAACCTAAGCAACTAAAATAGTTGATTTGTATAGTAAAACCGCTGAAATATTCAGCGGTTTTTTATTTATATACATTTGAGTACTAAGAATTGATTTTAAGTGAGCAATTCTCATAAAAATTTCATATTTTTGCAACCTAAAATTTTAATCAATAATGAAGGTTACCGCACAAAACCATGATGACGTAAGTGCATTACTTACAGTGACATTGGAAAAATCTGACTACAAAGAAAAAGTAGAAAAGCAGTTGATTAATTATGCTAAAAATGCGCAAGTTCCTGGTTTCAGAAAAGGGAAAGTGCCTTTGAGTATGGTTAAAAAACAATATGAAGCAGGTATTGCATTCGAAGAAATCAACAGACAGGTTTCTGACGCATTGAACAACTATGTTAACGAAAACAAATTAAGATTAGTTGGTCAGCCTGTTCCTCAGCCAGTAAACGAACTAGATTACAATGCTGACAAAATTGAAGTTGCTTTCGAGGTAGGATATGAGCCTGAATTCACTATAGATTTAGCTAAATATGAAGCGCCTCATTATAAGGTAGAAGCTTCTGACAAAGAAATCACGAAGAGCATTGAGAACATGCAGAGACGTTTTGCAGAGCAGGTTCCTCAGGATAAAATCACTAAAGATTCTTATATAGCTTTAGAAATTTCTCAGGTTGTAGAAGAAGATGCTGAAGGAGAGCACCACCACCATCCAAAGAACGTTACCATTACAGCTGAAAACAAAGAAGTTTTCAAATTGGTAAAATCTTTAAAAATGGACGGTTCTGTAAAAGTATCTAAAGAAACTCTTGCAGGTGATGAAGAATTGGCTAAAGAATTAGGTTTCTCTAAAGAAGAAGTTGAGCATTTGCACCACGCTGAAGTAGAAGTTAAAGTAAAAGATTTCTATTCATTGAACCTGGCTGAGCTTAATCAGGATTTATTCGACAAAGTATACGGCGAAGGAACAATCAAATCTGAAGAAGAGCTTAAAGAAAAAGTAAAATCCGAATTGGATGAGTATTTCCAGCAGAATGCTGATGTTCACTATGTGAATAAAGTATTGGAGCAGGTTACTGAAAAAGAAGAAGTAAAACTTCCTGAAAACTTCCTTGTAAAATGGTTAATGTTCTCTAACCAGAACATCCAGTCTGAAGAGCAGGCTAAAGAGATTCTTAATGCAGAGAAAAACCAGCTAAGATACCAGATCATTGAAGGTAAATTAATGACGGATAACGAGATCAAATTAGACTATGCTGATGTATTGGCACAGGCTGAGCAGTTGGTAAGAAACCAGTTGGCGATCTACGGAATCCACCACTTAGGTGACGAAGAAATCCAGAAATATGCTGTTGAAATGTTGAAAGACCAGGAGCAGGTAAGACAAATTTCTTCTGAAGTAGCTATGGCTAAACTAAAAGATGTAATTCTTGAAAAAGCGTCTAAAAAAGAAACTAAAATTTCTCACGACGAGTTTTTGGAAGAACTTAAGAAATAATTTATTCCGATATAAATATTTGAAACCTCCGAGCGATCGGAGGTTTTGTTTTTTAGGCATATTTCTTAAAAAATCTTAATGGATCAGGGACAAAATCGTCTGGTATTTCACGTAAATGCGCCATGTTTATTTTCGTGTGGTCATTATTCATATATTTACACCTTAAACTTATTATATAGAGATATGAAAAAGATGATCATTCCGTTTTTCTGTGCCGTATTGTTCTCAGTTCCGGCAGCAGCTCAGAAAACCAGTGCATTTTCCGCAAAGACGGAAGTCGTAAAATCCAAACTGACACCAAAAGATGTTGTAGATAATTACTTTAAAGCTTTAGGAGGCAAAAGCAAGCTTGAAGCAGTAAAAACTACAATCGTTGACAATACGCTTAATGTCCAGGGAATGGATATCACCATGAGCACTATGAAACAGGGCAATAAATTTAAGTCTGTGCAAACTGCTATGGGGCAGAAGGTTTCCCAGGTATTTGACGGTGAAAAAGGGTATATTGAAAGAGCAGGCCAGAAAACCGATTTCCCGGCTGACAATATTGCTGAACTGAAAAAAGGGACTACTATTGAAGCATTGGCTTTTAATCCTTCCAACTTCAAGGAAGTAACAACAGAAAAGCTGGATGGCAAAGATTATAACGTACTATCTTCAGACAAAGGGAAATTTTACTTTGATGCGGCTACAGGGCTTTTATACAAATCTTCTGTAGGAGAAGGAAGCGTTATCGTAAAAAATTATATGACTGTGGAAGATATAAAATTCCCTTCTGAAGTGGATATTGACGGAAAAGGCCAGAAAGTAACGATAAAAACCACTAAGGTTGTTCTCAACACAGGAGTTTCTGATGCTGATTTCAAATAACCATTGATATTTTAAAGTATAAAAGCCGGATATTTTCCGGCTTTTTTTATGGTGAAAATAACTTTAACTCAACTTTAACTATAATGTGAATTTCAGTACCTGTTCAGGTAATGGATAAATAAAAAACCGCAGATTCAATCTGCGGTTTTGTTTATTTAAGAGCCATATGCGGCTTTCCATTCATCGGCGGCCTCGCATAGAACATTGTAGAAATCTTCACCGTACTTTCTGGTCAGCGGAGTTTTCAGAAACTTGTATACAGGAACCTGCAGTTCTTTTCCAAGCGTACAGGCATCGCTGCACACGCTCCACTCGTGGTAGTTAAGGGCAGTAAAAGTAGAATATTCCGTAACACGGATCGGGTAGAGGTGGCAGGAAATAGGCTTTTGCCAGTCTACAGCGCCATCTTCATAGGCTTTCTCAATACCGCACTTCGTGATTCCTTTTTCATCAAAAGTTACATAAGCACATTCGCGGTCCTCCACCATAGGCGTAACGTACATTCCGTCCATAGGATCGGTGGTCCATGTGCCTTGCTCTTCAAGGGCTTTGATGCCTTCCTGGGTAAGGTACGGCTTTATTTTATCAAAAATACTGTCTAAAATCTCAAGTTCGTCCTTATCTAGCGGAGCACCTACATCTCCTTCTACGCAACATGCACCTTTACATCTTGAAAGGTTGCAAACAAATTCTTCGGAAAATACATCCTCTGAAATCAATTTATCGTCTATCTGAATCATAATCTTTAAAATAAATTAAAATAGGTACCTGCTTTAAAAGCAATCATACTCATAATGATAAGCCACAGGCTTACCTCCTGCATCCAGTATTTAGGCAAAAATCTCATCATCCTGCTCAGGATAATGCTTGATGGGAATGCCAGAAGCAGTAAATATTCGTAATTTTTATTCATATACAGAATAATGGTAACCAGCTGTGCCAGCGAAAATACAAGCAGGAAAGTGTATTTGTACCGGCTTATCGGGCTTTTCTTATTATAGTTTTTAAAATGGTCGTATACAGCATAAATAAGCATCAGCAGAACAGGAACCAAAGGCAGAAGGTCCGTATAATCCGTCATAGGTCTTATCCTTCCAAACGGGAAATAATCAATATTCCAGCTTGTGAAGTTGAAAAAGAACATCATGGAGAAATAACTGAAAGCGATCAGTACAATTCCCAAAAGGAACCTGAAGAGATTTAAGCTTATTTTTTGAGAGGTAGCTATCACGTGAACAATCACGAAAAGAGCCATGGGCCAGGTCGTTGGCAGGAAAATAAAATTGAGCGCTACAATGGCTCCTACCAGGACATAGGATTTCTTCCTTATATCTTCATCAGCACTTGTCAGAAGCAGTAAAAGAAAGGAATTGGTAAGCAGCGAAACGGCAATACCGATGTCCAGGTTCCCCGGGTACAGCCCGAAAATAAAAAATGTATATAAAAACAGCGGCAGATGCGTCTGGTAATTAAGGGCAATACTGTGAAAACAAAAATATCCCAAAGCAATCCCAAGAAAAGTTATTCCGGCGACAATGGCTTCGTAGGTGTTGAAATTCAGTATGTTAAATATTACGACTACTAAAAGAAGAAAACCAATATAAACAGGAATTGAAAAATATTGCTTTCTTTTGAAAGTAATTTAAACATTTTTTATAAATTTGTACAAAGTTAATTTAAAAAAGGAAAATAATGACGTCTTTCTGGTTATTCTTAAGTAAAGTTTTCAAATGGACATTCGGTTTTTTTGATACATTTGGAAATGTTCTCAACTGGATTTTATTTATCGTTTGCTGTGTACTGTTTACTTACTGGTGCTATGTACTGGTTGTAAAATTGGGTGGAGATAAAGACAAAGACTATTATTCTCCGACTGAGGGTAAGAACCCTTACTACGATCCTAAGATCTATAAAAAAGAAGGTTAATTAATTGGTTATATAGTAAAAAACCGATCGGACACTAGTCTGATCGGTTTTTTTATTAACGATTAAAATTTACTTTTCTAGTCGTGGATAGGAAGTACCAGTACCGGAATATGAGAATCTTTCGTAAGCCCTTTCGTAAGGCTGCCTACAAATACATCATAAATTCCGCTTCTTCCATGTGATCCCATGACGATATAATCTGCATTTTTAGCTTTTGCATATTCCAGAATAGTATCCTTTGCGATTCCCTGTTTTAAGAGATGCTCACAGTCCACATCATGGGCAAGGATTCTCTGCTCGATCTTATTCAGCTGTATCAGCTCATCTCTGATCTCGTTGGCTTCTACTTCAGGAAAATATTGATATCCCATATCACCGATAGCAAAACCTATATCCGAAGGCGCTACGTGAATCAGAAAAATTCTGCCGTTCAACTGTTTTGCAAATTTTACGGCTCCGTCTACAAGCTGTTCTGTTTTGTCCCCAAAATCTACGGGTAGTACAATATTTATCATGACCTTTAATTTTGTATTCTAAAGATATGAAAAATTGCCGAAATTTTATGTTAAATACTTATAATATTCGAATATCAAGAATTTTATCATCTTTCAGATAAGCTTCAAGAATATCATTTTCATCAACCTTTCCAACTCCTTTTGGCGTTCCGGTAAAAATAAGGTCACCCACCCTCAGTGTAAAATACTGGGAAGCAAAAGCAACGATATCATCAAAGCTGAAAATCATGTCTTTTGTATTGCCGTTCTGTACCTCTTCCTTATTTTTCAGTAACGAAAACTGCAGTTCCTGAAGATCAAAATCCTCTTTTCTGAAAAAATTTCCTACCACAGCAGAACCGTCAAATCCTTTAGCCAGTTCCCACGGAAGGCCTTTGGATTTAAGCTCACTCTGAAGATCTCTTGCCGTGAAATCTATTCCGAGGCTGATCTCTTCATAGTGCTTGTGGGCCGCTTCTTTCTGGATGTATTTTCCTCCTTTTGAAATTTTCAAAACCACTTCCAGCTCATAGTGAATATCATTGGAAAATTCCGGGATATAAAAATCATTTCCCTTTAAGACCGCTGTATCGGGTTTCATGAAAATAACCGGTTTTTCAGGAATTTCATTTCCTAATTCTTTTGCATGCTCGCTGTAGTTTCTTCCTATGCAGATGATTTTCATAATGCTTAATTATTTATTTTATGAGTCCGCCATTGCGAGGAATGTAATGACGAAGCAATCTTTTACTATTCTTAAATTCTGAACTTAATATTAATGAGTAAACTCATTCCCGCAGTAATAACATACAAACTTCTGGCTCGACAAAATGGAGATTCCAAAGAAACTGGTTGCCCTGTCGTCCCTGTAAATATGGTTGGAACCGCATTTCGGGCACACAAAGTCAAATTCAGGATTCGAAATGGTATGCTCCACTTCCAGGGAATAAGCTTCATTGTCATTATAATCCTTCAGGATCTGTTGTGCCTTTTCCAGATCATCTTCAAAAACCTGAAGCTGAATGCCGCCAACAGCCTGAGAAAGCAGCCAGTCCGACTGAATCAGCTGTTCGTTGGCAATGAAACCATTAACACCGTTTTCAGCAAGGATCTGCTTATCCCTGTTGGCCTCAAGAGCCGTTTCATAAAATTTAAAGCGGACCAGATTCGACATGTTCTAGAATTTACTTGAAAGTTGAATTTTTGTAAATATTTTCTTGGTATATAAAGGGAAATCCGCATTCTGAAGCCATCCGTAATATCCCAGATCCTTCTGGAAAACAGCTTTTACAACCTGTCCTTTATACTTTCCAAAGTTGAAAACAGCTTCCGACTTATCGTTATATCCGATAAATCCTGCAAGATCAGCATTCTTATTATGGAAACTGAATTCACTTAAAGGAGCGATCTCATTCGGAATATCATCATACTTTCCAACCTGGGCATCCAGCACTTCAAAAGTAGCCATCACATCAGCTTCTGCGGAGTGGGCATTTTCCAAAACTTTGCCACAGTAAAACTGATACGCAGCCCCTAAGTTTCTGGGCTCCTTCTTATGGAAAATAGTCTGCGCATCCACCAGTTTGAATTTGCTAAGATCAAAATCCATCTCCACTCTTAAAAGTTCTTCTGCCAGAAGCGGAACATCGAATCGGTTGGAATTGAATCCTCCCAGATCACTTCCTGAAAGCATTTCCATAATTTTGGGTGCAATTTCCCTGAATGTCGGGGCATCTTTTACATCTTCATCATAAATTCCGTGGATCTCACTGCATTCCTGCGGAATAGGCACTTCCGGATTCACACGCCATGTTTTGCTTTCTCTGGAGGCGTCCGGATTTACTTTTAAAATACAGATCTCTACAATTCTGTCCTTTCCGATATTGGTTCCTGTAGTTTCAAGGTCAAAAATGCAAAGGGGTTTATGGAGTTTTAAATTCATTTTTTTAATTTGAAAATTTGATAATGTGTTAATTTGAAAATGGGCTGATTTCTAAAGTCTGATATCTGATGTCTGACGTCTGAAATCTAACCTAACTGTTTCTGGAAAACCAGCGACACGATAATATAATAAATAACAAGCATAGGAATGCCAACGATCTGAAACAGGATCAGAATAGCAATTCCACCACCTAATAAAATAATTTTCGGATAATTATCCTGAAGCTTTCTGGATTTGAATTTCATCGCCATCATTTTGATAGGGCTGATCAGAAGCCATGAAGTAATTGCAGTCAGTAAGATCAGAAACAATGAATTTTCAAATAAAAATGCAAAAGTGCCGGTTTCTTTAAAGGCATAATACAATCCAAACAGCAAAACGGTATTGGTAGGCGTATTCAGCCCTTTGAAATAATAACGCTGCTCCTCATCAAGGTTAAAGATAGCCAGTCTGAGACATGAAAAAACCGTCACAAAAATACCTAGGTAGCTGATGGCAAAAGGAAGATGCATGCCCAGGATTTCATTTCCAAACGGTTCCAGTGCCTTGTACATCGTAAGACCCGGAATCAACCCGAAACTTACCATGTCCGCAAGGGAATCCAGCTGAAGTCCCAGATTGGAATTCGATTTTAAAGCCCTGGCTACAAAACCGTCAAAAAAATCAAAGATAGAGGAGAGGATGAGGCAGATTGCCGTCGTATGGTAATCTCCTAAAATAAGATGGATTGCCCCTACACAGCCCGCAAATAAATTGGCAAGCGTCAGCAGATTGGCAAGATTGTTTTTCATGAAATTCATACCAGCAAAAGTAGGGTTTTTCAGAATTTTAACCTGAAATATTATGAAGGAAAAAATACATTAATACGATTTTGATGTAAATTTGCCGAATGAAATTTTTTAAAGAATTTAGAAAACAAGAAGTTCTGGTCCTTTTATACAGGATTTTCTTGGCATACGTTTTTTATCAGATTGCCCGCCTTTTGTTTTGGTATTTCAATAAAGAACTCATCAAGGTGGATTCCGTTTCAGATTATTTCAGCCTGGCATTTCATGGAACAGCCTTTGATACCACAGCAATCTTATACGTCAATGCCTTGTTCATCCTGTTAAGCCTTGTGCCGGTTGTTATCAATACAAAGAAAGGCTACCAGACCGTTCTGTTCTGGCTTTATTTCATCACCAACGGTATTGCTTATGCCATGAATTTCGGTGATTTTGTTTATTATAAATTCGCCCAGGCAAGACTGACCTCCACCGCATTACAGGTTGCCAAGCACGAATCCAATATTTTTAAAGTGTTTACGGTTTCCATAGGACAGCATCCTTTTGTGCTTATATGGTTTGTTGTTTTAATGGCTCTTTGGGTTTTCCTGTACAAAAAAGTAAAAATTACGGAACAGAAACCGGTACAACTTATCCCTTACTTTATCTGGTCCGTACTGGTTCTTTGCGGGACAGCTGTTTTAGTTGTCGGGGGAATCCGTGGTGACTTCAAGCACAGTACAAGGCCTATTAATTTAGTAGATGCCAACCGTTTTGTAGTCAATCCGCTTCAGGGGAATATTGTACTGAACAGTACTTTTTCTTTTTTCAGGACTCTGGGAACCAATAATTTTAAAGAAGTTCATTTTGTAGACGAAAAATTTATTGCAGATCATGTTCAGCCCTATAAACTCTACGACAGGAAGGTGGAAAATCGTCCTAATATTGTCATTTTTATCGTTGAATCTTTTGGCAGGGAATATTCAGGAGCTTTTAATAAAGATAAAAATATAAAAGGCTATGTTTCTTATACACCGTTTATAGACAGCCTTGCCGGCCAGAGCTTGATTTTTCCCAATACATTTGCCAACGGAAGGCAGTCTATTCATGGGATGAGCAGTGTACTGGCAGGGATTCCAAGCCTTACGGATGCTTTTACAAGTTCGCCTTATTCCAATCAGAAAATCCAGTCCATTGTTTCGGTTTGTAACGATCTGGGTTATGATACCTCTTTTTATCACGGAGCACCGAACGGTTCCATGGGCTTCCTCGGATTTGGAAATATATTAGGTTTTAAGCATTATTTCGGGAAAAACGAGTATAATCATGATGAGGATTTCGACGGAATGTGGGCCATATGGGATGAGCCGTTCCTCCAGTATTTTGCAAAAAATGTAGGGAAAAAGCGGCCTTTTATGACTACGGTTTTTACCGCTTCCTCCCACCACCCGTTCAAAATTCCTGAAAAATATAAAGGTAAATTCAAAAAAGGAACTATAGAAATGCATGAACCGATCCAGTACACGGATTATGCCATCAAAAAATATTTTGAGACCGCTAAAAAAGAACCTTGGTTCAATAATACCATCTTTGTTTTCACAGGAGACCATACCAACCAGATCGCTTACGGTGAGTATGAAAAAGCCATGAATCGCTTTGCTGTTCCACTGATATTTTATTCTCCAAATCCACAGTACAACCTTAAAGGGGTAAACCCTGAAGTTGCCCAGCAGATAGATATTTACCCTACGCTGGCAGACCTTATCGGATACAATAAGCAGATCAGAAGCTGGGGCAAAAGTCTTGTAAGCGACAAACAATATCCTTCTATTATTGTTAATTCCGATGGCAGTTCAGAGCAATTCATTATTGGAAACCATATGTACCGTTTCGACGGCAAGGAAATCACAGGAATATATGAAAAGAATGATCTTGGCTTTACCAACAACCTGATGGGAAAGGTAAAAACACCGGAAACAGAAAAAGAAATGCAGACGGCAAAGGCATGGTATCAGGATTATATGGACCGGGTGATCAACAGGAAGCTTCATTAGGGCAAAACGGCAAAACTGTAAAACAGCTAAGTAAGTTATGCTCTTTTTGCCGCCTCTGCCTTTTTACTATTTTACCCTTTCGCCCTTTAACCTTTCCGCTATTTTGTTATCATATGCTTTGTATAATAAAAAGTTTTTGTTTGTTTAAAATTAATTTATACTTTTAGCAGTAAATAGACAGCAAAAATCTTTTATTGGAATTAAAACTATAAAAAATATGAAAAAAGTATTATTAACATTCGTGCTCTCTCTGTTTGGCGTATTATCGTTCGCCCAGATTGAAGGCAAGTGGAAGACCATAGATGACGAAACCAAGCAGGCAAAATCTATTGTTGAGATCTATAAAAAGTCAGACGGAAAATATTACGGGAAGGTTTCCCAGCTGCTTATAAAGCCGGCGGATCCCAACTGTACAGGTTGTAAGGACGACAGAAAAGGAAAACCAATCTTAGGAATGGAGATCATCAGAGGACTTAAAAAAGATGGGGATGAGTTTACGGGAGGAACTATTACAGACCCTAAAACAGGTAAAACTTACAAATGTACCATTACAAAAAGCGGCGATAAGCTGAATGTAAGAGGATATATGGGAGTTTCCATATTAGGAAGAACCCAGGTATGGGACAAAGTAAACTAATTAAGTTTTTAAATAAAATTGTACAGCGGTATTTCAGAAATGAGATGCCGTTTTTGTTTTTTTTGAAAAAATCTGTAACGAAAATAAAAACTTCCCACTCATAAAGTATGAGTACAGAACTTGAAAAATTTTTTGTCGATTCTTTTAAGCCCAACCAAAGGTTGATCCATAAAATATGTAGAATATATACAGATAATGCAGAAGATCATGAAGATCTTTTTCAGGAAATCACTGTGCAGCTCTGGAGATCTTTTCCGGGATTCAAGGGAGAGGCTAAATTTTCTACATGGATGTACAAAGTAGCACTCAATACGGCAATGACTCTTTTTAGAAAACCACAGAGAAAAGAATTGAAGCATTCTGATATAGATGTTTCCTCTTTGAAAATGGAATATGAAGTATATGAAGATGATGAGTATAAGCTGAAAAAAATGTACAAAGCTATCCACGAGATGTCTGATGTGGAAAAAGCTTTGATTATGATGTACCTTGAAGATAAACCATATAAAGAAATTGGTGAAATTCTCGGAATCACAGAAGGAAATGCAAGAGTGAAAATGAACAGGGCAAAGAATAATTTGAAAACAAAAATAAATGCAAAATAATATGGAAGAACTGGAACTTTTAAAAAAAGACTGGAATAAAGAAAAAATAATTTTAAAAATTATTCCGACAATGAAATTTATTCAATGATCAAGTTAAAGTCTGTTTCAGTGGTAAAAATCCTGCTTCTGGTCGGCTTAACAGAAATTATCTTATGGTCAGTATATGGATATATAAATGGAGAGTTTCCTTACATCAGAATAATTTTGTTTTCTCTGTTTATTATCTTGGCTGTTTTTCTGTTTCGAAAAATGAAGACAAGTAATAATTCCTTATCTCTGATGAAAAATATCCTTAGTCTCAGAAGATGTATTCTGGGGTATGCAGGGATTTCATTTTTGCTAATAATTTTAGATAACCTTATCCATTTTAATTTGTACACGAAAGATTTTATGGCTGGAGCAGCAGATGGCTGGAATAAAAGTCATCATGAAATAACCCGTACCAATTCTGAAACTATGGTTCCCGGATGGGAAAATTATGCTGTGTTTGGAATTTGCGTGCTAATAAGCCTTTATATTCTCTATGTAATTTATAAAAAGACTTATGGTAAAATCCTTTTCGAATTGAGGAAGAACTATAGAGAGCTAAGTCTTACAGAAGAAAAGCCTTCTTGACCCAGTTAATATAAGATAACTCACTCAATGAAATGCTTTTTTGTTATGTGTATAATAAAAAAACACTATTTTTGTAATCTAAATTTTTCAAGAAAATATGGCAGAATATACTTTTCGTGAGGTAATTGCACAGGCAATGAGCGAGGAAATGCGTAAAGACGAATCTATCTACCTGATGGGGGAGGAAGTTGCAGAATATAACGGTGCATACAAAGCCTCTAAAGGAATGCTGGATGAATTTGGTCCTAAAAGAATAATCGATACACCCATTGCTGAACTTGGTTTCACAGGAATCTCTGTAGGAGCGGCAATGAACGGTAACAGGCCAATCGTAGAATTTATGACATTTAATTTCTCTTTAGTAGGAATTGATCAGATTATCAACAACGCAGCAAAAATACGTCAGATGAGTGGTGGTCAGTGGAACTGCCCGATCGTTTTCCGTGGTCCTACAGCTTCTGCAGGCCAGTTGGGAGCAACGCACTCTCAGGCTTTTGAAGGTTGGTTTGCCAACTGTCCGGGTTTAAAAGTTGTGGTTCCTTCCAATCCTTATGACGCGAAAGGATTATTGAAAACAGCCATCCAGGATAATGATCCGGTTATTTTCATGGAATCTGAGCAGATGTATGGGGATAAAATGGAAATTCCTGAAGAAGAATATTACATTCCTATAGGTAAAGCAGATATTAAGAGAGAAGGTACAGATGTTACTCTGGTTTCTTTCGGTAAAATCATGAAGCTGGCTATCCAGGCCGCCGAAGATATGGCTAAAGAAGGAATCTCTGTAGAAGTGATCGATCTTAGAACCGTTCGTCCTCTTGACTTTGATACCGTTTTAGCTTCGGTTAAAAAAACAAACAGACTGGTAATTCTTGAAGAAGCTTGGCCATTTGGTTCCATATCTTCTGAAATTACTTATATGGTACAGCAAAAAGCATTTGATTATCTGGATGCTCCGATCAAGAGAATTACTACTCCTGATGCGCCTGCTCCTTACTCAGCTGCATTATTTGCAGAATGGTTCCCTAAACTTGAAAAAGTAAAAGAGGAGATCAAAAAAGCGATGTACGTAAAATAACTATTATAGAGAAAAACTTCCGAAAGGAAGTTTTTTCATTTATTATATTCATGAAGAATAGTTCTTGACGTCATAAAATTAGTATAAATTTGCGCGTTTAAAAAATAAGCTGACATGGCAGACCTTACAGAAGATGGTTATCATTTTGACATAAAGAAACTTTCTTTCATAGGAGTTTTAGTCTCTCTGGGAATTGTATTCGGAGATATCGGAACATCCCCGCTTTACGTAATGAAAGCGATTGTAAATGCAAAGGACGGAGGCAGTAATATGCCTTTTAACGAATACATTGAGGGAGCCCTTTCATGTATTATCTGGACCCTTACCCTTCAGACTACTATAAAATATGTGATCATTGCTTTAAGAGCAGATAACAAAGGGGAAGGAGGTATTCTGGCTTTATTCTCGCTGGTCAAAAACCTTAAAAAGGGATGGCTGTATCTTATTGCCATCATTGGGGCTGCAGCACTCATTGCAGATGGGGTAATTACACCATCGCTTACCGTAATGTCGGCTATTGAAGGTCTTGAAATATATAATCCTCACACCCCTGTAGTGCCTATTACCATTGGAATTCTGATTGTGATTTTTGTGGTACAGCAATTTGGGACCAGTTTTATCGGGAAGTTTTTTGGCCCCGTAATGGTGGTCTGGTTTTTAGTTTTAGGTGGGTTAGGAATGATGCATTTAAGCGAAAATCTCGAAATTTTGAGATCTTTCAATCCTTATTATGCCTACAAGCTTATTGTAAACTCTCCTAGTGCAATTGTTATCCTTGGTGCCGTTTTCCTTTGTACAACGGGAGCAGAAGCCCTTTATTCAGACTTAGGGCATTGTGGTGCCAAAAATATACGGGTAAGCTGGGGATTCGTTAAAATTATGCTTATTCTGAACTATCTTGGACAGGGAGCATGGCTTTTAACCAATCATGGAAAGCCAGGTTTTTCTGTAGTGAATCCGTTTTTTGGAATTATGGAAGAATGGATGATCGTACCGGGAGTAATTCTGGCAACTGCAGCCGCAATTATTGCAAGCCAGGCGTTGATTACAGGTTCATTCACCATTTTCTCTGAGGCAATGTCCCTTAATTTGTGGCCCAATCAGAAAATTGATTACCCTTCCGGGGTTAAAGGGCAGATGTATATCCCAAGGATCAACTGGGGACTTCTTATTCTGTGTATTATTGTTGTTCTTCATTTCAGGGAATCAGGAAAAATGGAAGCGGCTTATGGACTTTCCATCACTGTAACCATGCTGATGACAACAGTTCTTTTAATTTTTTGGTTATTGAAACACAGAGTAAGCAAAGTGTTGATCGTATTTTTTGCTTTGGTGTATATGGCTATTGAATTAGGCTTTTTCAGTGCAAATATCATCAAATTCATGGAAGGCGGCTGGATCACAGTTGTTCTTGCCGGTTCTATCGGGATCTCTATGTATGCATGGTATAATGGAAGACTGATAAAAACCAGATTTATCCAATTTGTGAAAATAGAAAAATATGTTTCCATCCTGAAAGATATGAAGCTGGATGAAAGTATTCCAAAATATGCTACCAATCTTGCCTATTTGAGCAGAGCCAAAAGAAATGATGAGGTAGAATCAAAAATTATCTATTCCATCATCAAAAAGCAGCCGAAAAGAGCAGATCATTATTTTATATTAAGTATTGTTAACCAGGAAGATCCATATACTTTCAAATATACAGTAGATGAAATTCTACCGGGAACAGTGTACAAAATCAACTTCCTTTTAGGATTCAAAGTAGACCGTAGGATCAATGACTATTTTAACATGGTGCTGAAAGACCTTATGGCAGAGGGAACCATTCCTTCAAGAAGCAGCCATCCGTCTCTCAGAGCCCACAACATACCGCCGGATCTGAAGTATGTAATTATAGATAATACATATATTAACGATATACTTTTAACTGTTAAACAGAAGATTACCCTCAATATCTACAACTTCGTGAAGTACATCGGAAGCGATGATTTCAAAGCCTGGGGAGTATCTTCGCACAACGTAGAAGTGGAATCAGCGCCGATTACCGAACTGACGGTTTATGACAGCAAGATTGAACAATCCGGTTTCTTCCGTCATAATTCATAAAAAAGTGCCCGTACCATATCATAAGGTCTATTTAAATAAAAATCAATAAATTTGTAGATAATTTTTTTGATGGATACAGTACAAAAAGAAAAGAATATTGCTTTGATCAAGGATGTTTTAAGAAATTACCTTTTAGAAAAGGGTTTCAGAAACACGCCTGAACGATATACGATATTGGAAGAAATTTACAGTATGGATCACCACTTCAATGTGGATGATCTGTACCTTCTTATGATGCAGAAGAAATATCATGTTTCAAAAGCAACCATTTACAACACTATTGAAATTTTCCTTGATGCAGGCTTGATCCGTAAGCATCAGTTTGGAGAAAAAACATTGACCTCTTCATCTTATGAAAAGTCTTATTTTGATAAACAGCATGACCACCTGGTGATCTACAAAAAAGACTCTGATAAAGAAATTGAGGAAATTATCGAATTCTGTGATCCGAGAATTCAGGGAATCAAAGAAGCAATTGAAGAAGCATTTGGCGTAAATATTGATTCGCATTCGCTGTATTTCTATGGTACCAAGAATGATTAATCAATGAGAATAATCCTTTTTCTGTTAATTTTTATTTCTGCGTTAAGCTCCGCACAGGACAATAAAACCACGCAGATGGATCCTTATATCCAAAATAAAGGAAAAGCTTCACCTGCAGTAAGACCTGAAGACAAGGTGAAAATCATTCATGCTGATGAGTTCAGAAAAGATACCAAGTACGAGGGAAACCAGTACATGATAGGACATGTTCAGATAGAGCATCAGGGATCAGTTCTCTATGCTGACGAGGTAATCCTTTACAACGACCAGAGTCTGGTAAAAGCTATCGGTAATGCAAAACTTCAGAATGCAGACGGTTCCGTAATCACGGCTAATGAAATGGAGTACAACGGGGTTACCCAGAAAGGGGTTGCCAAAAAAGATGTGGTTCTTACCGATCCTAAGCAGACCATTAAAACAGATATCCTGTACTATGACAGGCTGGCCAATCAGGCATACTTCAATACCGGAGGAACAATTTCTGACGGACAGAATGTAATGTATACAAAATCTGCCACCTATTTCCTCAATACCAAAATGATTGATTTTGTTGGAAACGTGAAAATTGATAATCCTGATTATATCATAGAAGGTCCCAATATCAAGCAAAACCAGAATACAAAGGTGGCTGAGTTCTTCGGACCTACTACAATCACCAACCGGGCCAATCCTAAAAACCGTATTTACACCGAAAGAGGAACTTATAAGATGGATACCAAGGAGGCCTTCCTCAATAAGAATTCCAGGATTTTTTATAATGATAAAATCCTTACAGGGGATGATATGTACTTCAATAATACAACAGGATTCGGGACAGCAACCGGAAACGTTACATTGGATGATCCTCTGGAAAAAAGATATATCAAAGGCGGTTATGGAGAAGTTTTTCAGAAGAAAGATTCTGCCATGATGACCAAAGGACCGTATGCCGTTAAAATCATGGAAAAGGATTCCATTTATTTTGCCGCAGAGAAAATTCTTTCCTATCAAAAGCCTGATCCAACGGACATAACTTTAAAGAAAAGCTTTTTAAGAGCATTCAGAAAAGCAAGGATTTTTAAGTCCAATGCACAGGGAAGAGCAGATTCTATTGCTTTCAATGAAACAGACGGAATCATGCATATGTATACCCATCCTATCCTCTGGAGTGGAGAGAAACAGGTAACCGGTGACAAAGTTGAGGCGTATTTTAATACCAAAACAGAAAATATAGATTCCCTTAAAGTCATTGGAAATGCTTTTGCCATCAGTAAAGTAGACTCATTAAACCTTAAAGATGAATTTAACCAGGTAAAGGGGAAATTCATGACGGTATATTATGAGAATAATGATATTAAAGAAGCCAGAGTAGTAGGGAACGCGCAGTCTATTGTTTATGTGGATGATGTGGATCAGGAAACAAAACAGCCCCAGAGAATTGGAATCACCCTTTCTACCTGCGGAATTATCGGAGCGCTGTTTGAGCAAAGAGGTTTACAGATCATATCATGCAGTATTGCAGCCAATTCCGATACCTATCCAATGAGTAAGATAGAACCGGAGAAAAGAAAATTCCCGGATTTCAACTGGAATACCAAAGACCGGATCAGAAAATGGCAGGATATTCTTGTTGACAGCCCTAATTATGAAGAAATAAAGTATTCTGCTGATAATGAGTTGTTTAATAAAGCTCAGGAAGCCATAGATAAAGAAAAAGCCAAAGAAGAGGCGAAAAAGCCTAAAAGGGTAAGAAAGTAGAGTTATTTTTTTCAACAAAAACAATAAATCACCATTTTTTAACTAGCAAATGGTGATTTATTGTTTATAAAATATACAGAAAAAGTTCAAAATTAACATAAAACAGGCCTTTTTTTATAATTTTTAAACTCTACCACATTATCTGAATGGCCTATTAAATCTATGTTTTTATCATTTTATATTCTATTTAACACTATTTTTTATTGAATAATAAGATTTAAATTGGAAATATTTCTAAATTTATTACACCAAGAATGATAAAAAAATTTAGAAATGAAAATCAAGTATTTCCTCTTGGCTCTTATTATTTGCTTTATAAGAGTCAACGCACAGGTTGGGATTGCGAAAGCTCCCGGTTTTCAGCCTGACACAAGAACCCTCTTACATGTAAAACAGGATGACAATGCGGCCCGGATGCCCAGATCAAACACCGCTTCAGCGTTGCCTGTATCTGCTACCGGTACCACAGGAAACGGAACCCAGGGCTCTGTTATTTTCAACAGAGAGACCGGAAGTATCGTTCAAAATGACGGTACAGCGTGGAAAATTTCAGATCCCATTGTAACGGCTCTGAAAAACAACAAAATGGCGCGTTTTATAAGAAGTGCTGTAGTGACGGCAGACTGCGGAACGTGCGGATTGGGATGTGGTGGAGTAAACAGGCTTTGTCCTACCGGGGAGGAGCCATGGATGTTCCTTTTACAACTGCCAGCCCTAGTTATAATGATATCTCGTCAGACGTTTCCCTTGCATCTGCAACAAGTAATGTCATTAATATCAAGACAAGAGGTTTGTATAAAATTTCTTTCAAAAGCGGTGCTATAGATGTTAAGACGCCGGCTTTGTGCGTAGGGGTAACCATTAACCTGTATTCTAAGGTTGATCTGGAAACAAGTACTGCTGCGGCTCCTACTACCTGGAGACCTATTACCAACAATACAACCAGTTCTACCAGCGGTGCCTTATCCCTGGGAAGTTTGTCGCCGGGAGCTATTGATGTAGGACAGTCATTAGTCCTTACCTATGTTGGAAGCTTTGAGGCAGGTGATAATTTAAGGCTCAGATTTTACGGAAACCAGAACATTGGAACAGGAGTCTGTACCGGTATCATTGGAGGGAATGTAATGTCTTTTTCAATGGATACTACAGGGAATGGGGTGTCAGAAATTATTGTTGAAAAAATAAATATGCAATAAGATGAAAAAGACAATGTTAATTTTAGTGCTTTTATTTCAATATGGTTTAAATGCACAAGTAGTAATAGGAGATAATATTGCCAGCAATCAGAATATATTAAAGGTAAAAGATGGAACAAGAGGAGCGATACTGCCTTATTCCAATATTTATACTTCGTTCCCTAAATATGATGCTGCATCTGCGGATCTCTTTAGTGATTATCCTAACCTTGTAGGAGGGCTTATCTATAACAAAGCCGACGATCAGTATTATAAATACGACGGCTATGCCTGGAACCCTGCAAGACAGATACAGGGAATTTTTCAGCCTAAAGGTTCAAGATTGGGAATTTCTTCAGGAATTACCATACCCTGCCTTGCTTTTGGCCTTGGAATATGTCTTTCCTTAGGATCTCCCCAGTACCTTGCACCGGATGATAAAAGCCAGGTTCTTGTTGATAACCTTCTTCTGAAAAATGCAAGTTCGGTTACGATAAAACAAAATGGGATGTATGATGTAGCAGCAGCTCTTGGTTTTACCGGGGGTAGTGTAGGAGCCCAGATAGGGGTTACAGAATTTAAATTGACACTGCAGGTGAAATATACTCCGGCTTCGGCTTGGGAAACTGTTGTTACCAAGAGTAATTACTCGATTATATTTATCATTGATACCCAGGGAAGTAAAACATCCAGTTTTTCCCAGACCATATCCTTGCCTGCCGGAGCAGAACTGAGAGTTGTTCCAACGATAACAACTATTGGAGGGTCCGGAGGATCTCTTGCCGCATACGGAACGGATAGCAGTTCTATCAACTCATATATTGGAGCCCGTTTAATTAAAGCCTATTAGTGATGAAAAAATATATATTCTGCCTGTTCCTGTTTACATTAAACATATACAGTGCGCAAGTTAATTTTACAAACATACCCAACCCTGATTCTAATGCTAACGGTAACGATCAGGTAATGATGTATATAACAAATGCAAACGAAGCGACCGGAGTTAAAGGTTTTGGCTTACCCGCTGTGGAAACCGCCACCGATTTGCCCTATACCGGGGTAAATGCTCCAGCCACAAGAATAGACGCTTTAAGAGGCATGCTTATATTTGTGAAAAGTACAGGTCAGGCCATGGTATTTGACGGACTTGTATGGAGCAAAGCTTTTGAAGTGGAATCTGATAATGTTTCAAGGTTTACGATAAACCCTGTAAGTACAACTTCAGGCGCTGTAATGCTTCCTATTAATTCCTTAATTGATAAGCCTAATTTTTTAGCAGATCCGTTAAAGCTTAAAACCAATGTTCCGACAACCGGGGCAGATCTGAACCGGATTTATATCCGTCAAAGCGGTTTATACAGAATTAATGTAAGCCTCAACTTTACAGGAGCTGCAGGTACATTCAGCAGCAGATTAGGGGCAAGTTTATATATCAACGATGCCAAGAGATTCCAGCTTTTGGAAAATACCGTGAATTTTGACGGTACAGTCAGAAAAATTAGCCTGGATTTCTCAGTATATGCTGTTCAGGGACAGTATATTACTTTGGAAGCGATTTCTGAGGTCGGGGGAACAACGGCCTATAATGTAATCAACAACAGTTATGTAACAGTCGAAAAAGTACTTTAACAAGATATTGATTTTAATACTATTGCCCTTAGAATTCTAAGGGCAATTTTTTTATTCAGGGGCCGATAATTTCTGCATGTGCTGAATCTTTTTTAGCTTTGCTGAAAATTTTCGAGACAATGGAAATGCACAAAGACTTTTTTATATATCAGGCACAGACCACAAAATTTGCAGCAGGTTTTGAAGTTGAAAAAGCAGAAGGAAGCTATATCTATGGAACAGATGGCAAAAAATATCTGGATTTTGTCGCAGGTGTTTCTGCCAATACTTTAGGGCATTCGCATCCTAAAGTGGTGGAAGCTATTAAAGAACAGGCAGACAAATACCTTCATGTAATGGTTTACGGGGAATATGCACAGGAAAAGCCTGTAGCATTATGTAAACTCCTGGCCGAAGCTACTCCGGACCCGCTTGAAATTACTTATCTGGTCAACAGTGGTGCGGAAGCGATCGATGGAAGCCTTAAACTGGCCAAAAGATATACAGGAAGAGAAGAAATTGTTTCCTTTAAAAATTCTTATCACGGGAATACCCATGGCGCATTGAGTGTATCCGGTAATGAAACCCATAAGCGGGAATTCCGTCCATTGCTGCCAATGGTAAGTTTTATAGAATTCAATAACGAAAACGATCTGGATAAAATTACAGATAAGACCGCCTGTGTGATTCTTGAAACCATTCAGGGAGCAGCAGGATTTTTAGTTCCGCAAGGTGATTATTTAATCAAGCTTAAAAAAGATGTGAAGAGGTAGGAGCACTTCTGATCCTCGATGAAATCCAGCCAGGGTTTGGCCGGACCGGTAAATTATTCTCTTTTGAGCATTTCGGAATTGTTCCCGATATCCTTGTTATGGGTAAGGGAATGGGCGGAGGAGTCCCTGTAGGTGCTTTTATGAGCTCCAGAGAAATCATGGAAACATTATCACATTCCCCAAAGTTAGGGCATATTACAACATTCGGGGAAATCCTCTGATTGCTGCAGCCAGCTATGCCACTTTGAAAGAAGTTCTCGAAAGCGGACTGATGGATGAAACCGTCGAAAAGGAAAAGCTGTTCAGAGAACTTCTGGTACATCCCAAAATTAAAAATATCAACGGGAAAGGGCTCATGCTTGCCGTTAATCTGGGAACACCCGAATATACCCTGGAAGTAGCTAAAAAATGCATGGAAAAAGGGCTTATTGTATTCTGGCAGCTCTACAGAAACGAGTACATGAGAATCTCACCGCCCCTTACCATTTCTATGGACGAAATCAGACAGGGATGCCAGATTATCCTTGATGTATTAAACAAAAAATAAATAAAAAAATCTCTCCGTTCAGGAGAGATTTTTTATGGGTTGCATGGCAGTTTCAGGTCCTGAAATTAGATTCAATATAGATTTAAAATCTGTGATAAATATCATGAAGATTGTTTAAAAAAATAACCGCTTTTTAGTGTAATAAAAAAATTAATTTATATATTGCGGGACGATAAAAACAAAGATTATATGGCGAAACATAAAGTCCATTACGAATTTCCAATGCATTGTTTATCAGAGATTTTATACGAATATCTGGCGACGGCAGAGGGTTTATCTGAATGGTTTGCGGATGAGGTAACAGAAAAAGGCGATGACTTCTTTTTTAGCTGGGGCGGAGGGCCTGCCGAAAAGGCCACTTTGATTAGATATAAGCCTGAAGGTTTCGTACGTTTTAGATGGGAAGAAGATGAAGGGACTAAAAACTTCTTTGAAATGACGATTACAATAGACGATATTACGGAAGACCTGGCACTGAATATTACAGATTTTTGTGAAGAAGGTGACGAGCAGGAGAATGCACTGTATTGGGAGAACCTTATAGAAAACCTTAGAATAAAATTAGGTGCGGCATAAGCCGGATACTATCACATGGTAAAACTGATGAACGATTTATCGTTCATTATTTTTTTATAAATAAATCACTTCAAAAATTGGAAAATCAATATTTTACATCAGACGGATTAAATGTAAAGAACAGAGCGTTTCTTTTGGGCGATGCAGTGAAGGTTTCTTTCTTTGTGAGAAACGGTAAACTGATCATGGATGAAGAATCTTATTTCTTCTTAATGGCTTCCATGCGGAAAATGAGGATGAATATTCCGCTTACCTATACATTGGAGTTTTTCCAGACCCTTTTTCATCAAGACGTTATCGATGGTAAAGGAATAAAAAACGGGATTATCAATTTTCAGGTTTTCAGGAATAATGATGCAATAACGGTTTCAAAATCTTCCGTATCCTATTTTTATGAAGTGACGGAATCGGAAGATGTGCTTGCGGTTCATCACAGACCGTTAGAAATGGATCTCATCAAGGAAATCAATGTAAATAATAACTTGTTGAGTAATATCAGGGTTCATTGTCCGGAAAATATTTACGGGGGTATTTACGCAGAAGAAAATGACTTAGATGATGTGATCCTGCTGAATCCCAACAAACGGATTGCGCGTACCACTTCCGGAAACCTTTTATTTCTGGAAGGAAACGTCATTAAAGTTCCAAAACAGTCTGAAGGGGCGTACATCTCTCCTTTAATGGAAAACTTCGTTACTTTTTTACATAAAAATAACCTGGCAGATATTCAGGAGCATGAAATCATTGCCTTTGAATCACAAAAAGCCGAAGAGATTTTAATGATCTCCGACGAGAAAGGCATATTTTCTGTAGGTAAAATAAGAAATAAGACTTTTGAAAGCTCCCGATTTAAAGAAATGGTGGAAAGCTGGAAAAATAGTTTTGAATAATTGACAAACCCGGTAAACAACAAAGTACCCAAGTCCTTTACCGGGTTTTATTCTGAGTAAATCAGAAATTGTTTCTTTATTTAATATTCACGGATTATTTCTGTGAATTTTTGTGCAATTTCTTTCTGTCCGTTTTCACTCGTCACATATTCTCTGTCCTTAGTATTGTTGATGAAGCCAAGCTCTACCAATACTGCAGGCGATTTTGTTTCTCTCAGCATGTGAAGATTTTTTTCTTCAATTTTGCGGACATCAAATTTTTTAGAGATTTTTTCAGCAAGTTTTTTTGAATTTTCAGTATTCTGAATATATACTTCGGTGCCCTGTTTTGGAGTCTCCTTTTGAGGGCTGTTATTCAAATGAAGGGAAATGACCATTTCAGGATTAAGCTTGTTGATCATATCCGTTCTCTCCTGAAGGCTTGGATAAGTGTCAGTATCTCTGGTTAATACCACTTCATACTGATCCTGATTTTCATTCAGTTTCTGGATCTGTTTGGCAATATTGATGGTAATTTCTTTTTCAGAGAATTTTTCAAAAACCGTTCCCAAGTCATTTCCGCCGTGTCCGGCATCGATAACGATATATTTTTTGTTGATGGGAGTAAATGATAAAAATGAGGCGGAAAAGGCTCCTAAAGCAAGTAGTTTGATTCCTTTCATTTCAGTGATTTTTGGTTTTTCAAAGAACGGAAATTCTTTCTATAAAATTGGTTAATATAATCTTAAAATTTGTTAATGTTTTTTAAGTGTATCAGAAAGAAATTCAGTTAGTTAAGAGAGATGTCTTCAGGTGAGTTGGCCCACAGCAGATATTCTCCGCCAAGGTTCTGCATAATCGATTTCCAAAGGGTCTGGTCGTTGGGAAGCGTATAATCCAGATTGTAGATATCCACTACAGTCCACATCTTCCTTTGTACCTCGTCATCAAGCTGTCCGGCAGACCATCCTGAGTATCCTGAGAAGATTTTCACGTCATTAATGCTCAGTTCCTTATTAAGAACAGCGCTGATGATGCTTTCAATGTCTTCCGTGATATAAAAGTCTTTGTTGATTTCAGAATAAACCTCAGTAACCTTTTTATTCTTAACGATAAAAAAGACCTTGTCATTTTCCACAGGGCCGCCGTCATAGACCTCTATTTTGAAATCAAAAAAGTTTTTAAACTTACTACTCATCTGGCCGTTTTTCTTGTTTAATATCAAACCAAATGCACCGCTTTCGTTATGCTCAACGATCAACACTACCGATCTCGAAAAAATATCGCCGGAAATGTCAGGTGTGGAAATTAATATTTTACCTTTGTATGAGTAATTCATACTCAAATTTAATAAAAAATATTTATGGAAAACCTGCACGACAAAAGAAAAGTGTATGAGAAATCCCAACTTATTGAAAGTGAGATAAAACAAAATCCGATTGAACAGTTCAGGGACTGGTTTCTGGATGCCAGTAATACCCCTGGAGTCTCTGAAGCCAATGCCATGGCAGTTTCTACCTTAGAAGAAGATGGATGTCCCAGGACAAGAATGGTGCTGCTTAAAGAATATACCTACGAAGGGTTTATTTTTTACACAAATTACAACAGTAGGAAAGGAAAGGCCATAGAAAGCAATCATAAAGCCTGTCTTCATTTTTTCTGGCCGAATCTTGAAAGACAGATCATCATTAAAGCCAATCTGGAAAGAATTGCTGAAAACCTCAGCGACGGCTATTTCCACTCAAGACCTAAAGGAAGCCAGCTTGGAGCTGTTGTTTCGCCGCAGAGCCA
Organism: Chryseobacterium sp. GTID13; assembly: GCF_056172655.1. Lineage (NCBI taxonomy): Bacteria > Pseudomonadati > Bacteroidota > Flavobacteriia > Flavobacteriales > Weeksellaceae > Chryseobacterium > Chryseobacterium sp. GTID13. The sequence continues at coordinate 43,676 of NZ_JAOCMB010000006.1, read as the reverse complement.
GGCAATTCCCGATAGAGAGTTTCTGGAAGAAAGATTAAAAGAGCTCGAAAAGCAATACGAAAATAGTGAAGTACCAAGACCTGCGAACTGGGGCGGATATATTGCAAAACCCTACGAAATAGAATTTTGGCAGGGAAGACCCAACCGTCTCCATGACAGGATCATTTACCAGCTTGAAGATCTGGACTGGAAAATTTCCCGTCTTGCACCGTAAGGTTAGCTTGGAAGATGGATGCAGGATGAGGGAAGATGGAAGAGGTGCAGAGGAGTAATAAAAATGTTGAGATATCATTTAAAAATCAATAGGAGCGGGCTTTAGCCCGCTTTTTATGTATAAAAAATCAAAGGCTTTAGCCAAAAAAAGAAAACAATAAGAGAAAAATAAAAACGAATCAATATTTCTATTTACCATATTTTCTGCAATGTCGAAAACATCTGGATGGCTGAGGCCCTCGAAGCCACCCATAAAAAAAGACCGCTTCCTGAGAAACGGTCTTGAATTTTCTAATCTGAATGATTATTTTTTCTTAGCACCAGAAACTGCGTTTGATAAATCAGCTCCTGCTTTGAATTTAGCAACTTTTTTAGCAGCAATTTTAATTGGTTTTTTAGTTGCAGGGTTGATCCCTTGTCTAGCCGCTCTCTCAGCTACTGAGAAAGTACCGAATCCTACTAAAGAAACTTTTCCGTCTTTTTTCTTTAGAGTAGTAGTTACATTACCAATGAATGATTCTAAAGCAGCTTTAGCTGCAACTTTAGTGATTCCTGCATCTTTTGCGATTGCGTCGATTAATTCAGACTTGTTCATAATTTTTAATATTAAGTTAGTTCGTAATTATAGCAAATATAATACTATTTTCTAATTGTGCAATTATTTTATTAAAAGTTATAAAACTTTTTTAGTTTTTGCTGAAAACAGTTAAAATATGATAATTTCATTTTTCACGTAAAATCTACGTTACCGCTCACTAAAATCATGCCAAATGCTTATGAGTATTGACTTTAGCAAAAAATTAATATTATTTCCTGTATTTATTAAATCCTGAATTATGTGTAAAGTATTAATATTTTCCTCGATATGTTTGCTGATTTTATAAACAATATCTTGAAAACTTGTGTAATATAAAATTAAATAGCTGGGTCTGTGGGAGTTTTAAAATGATTTCAAACACCCGATTTATTAATTTTTATTAATAAATTTGCAGAATGTTAATAGAAGTTTTCAAGTCTAAAATCCACAGGGTAAGGGTTACAGCCTCTGACCTTAATTATATTGGGAGTATAACGATTGATGAAGATCTTATAGAAGCTGCCGGTCTGGTAGTGGGAGAAAGGGTCTATATCGTCAATGTGAATAACGGAGAACGTTTTGATACCTATGTTATCAAAGGAAAAAGAAAATCCGGCGAAGTATGTTTGAACGGGCCTGCTGCAAGAAAAGTTCAGAAAGATGATATCATTATTATCATTGCTTATGCCCAGATGACGCCTGAAGAAGCGAAAGTCTTCCAGCCGAAAATCGTTTTTCCGGATGAAAAAACAAATCTTCTGACCTAATTTATGGAGAAAGAAACAAAGAGCCCCATAAAATCAATACTAACAATAGTAATCTCGCTTGCTTTTGCAGGCTTTTTTTATGGCTTGCATTAAAAGGACTTGATTTTAAAGTAATCAGGGCATCTCTGGCCAAAGCGAATTACCTCTGGGTACTATTCGCAGCCGTTTTTGGGCTTCTGGCTTACTGGTTCAGGGCTGTGCGCTGGAACTTAATGCTGGAGCCGATGGGACACAAAATTTCCAATTCCAATTCGCTCTGGTCCATATCTTTCGGATATCTGATGAACCTTACCATTCCCAGAAGTGGAGAAGTGGCAAGAGCTACTGCTTTATATGGGGTGGAAAAAGTTCCGGTGGATCAATCTTTCGGGACCATCATTCTGGAAAGAGTAGTGGATCTTATCTGCATGCTTGGATTTTTGGGGCTGACCCTTTTATTCAAATATGAAGCGATCCTGTCCTTTTATGAAAATTCAGGCATTAACCTTAACCCGAATAAGATCCTCTTAATTCTTCTGGCTCTTGCATTGGGAACTGTTTTGTTTTTTATTTTCAAAAAGAAGCTGGCAAATATCCCGTTTTTAGGAAAGATTGTGAATTTTATTGACGGTATTTTCCAGGGTTTAACTACCATATTCAAATTAAAAGAGAAAGGAAAATTCATCCTTTATACATTAGGAATCTGGATATGCTATTATTTTGCAGCTTATCTTGTCTGCTTTGCACTTCCTGAAACCTCCAATTTTACTATAGCTGACGGCTTTTTTATCATTGTAGTCGGTACCCTCGGAATGATTATTCCTGCAAGTGGAGGCATTGGAGCCTTTAACCTGGCAATGAAATACGGGTTTATGGCTTTGTTTATCTCAATGGGGAAAAGTGCGGATCTGGGAGCTGAAATGGGGCTGACCTATTCATTTATTTCACTTCCTCTGCAGATCACCATTATGCTGGTCATGGGGCTAATTTCCATACCGATGCTCGCCAAAGCAAGAGAGAAAGCGGTTTCTGACAAAGTATTTCAGGAATAAATAATAAAGCTTTTAATATACAGACCCAATTTTTTAATTGGGTCTTTTTTATGTGAGAATTTAATTCTCACAAGCTAATGTAATTTTAATCTTGTCAAAAAAGACAGGCTTCTGTTCTTCATACATATGTTAAAACCCTCATAAAATGTAATATTTATCTCATTCATCATGGGCCATTCATTTTTTTATCGATAAATTTGGTCAGCTCACAAATCAAATTTATCTTAAACAAAAAATAATTAAACTAAGACACTATGGCAATTAATTTACAGAAAGGACAAAAGATAGAGATCGGACTTACAAAAATGACGATAGGCCTGGGCTGGGACCCGAATGAAGGAACCGGTTTTGATTTTGATCTGGATGCTTCTGCCATCATGATTGATTCCGACAGAAAATTAATAACTGAAGAATGTTTTGTTTTCTATAATAACCTGCAGTCTCCCGATGGGGCACTCATCCATACAGGAGATGATCCAAACGGTAAAAACAGTGATGGCGACGATGATGAAGCGATTATTGTAGATCTTGAAAAAGTAGATCCCAGAGCAGAAGAAATTCTTTTCGTAGTAACCATCGAAGACTTTGAAAGAAGAAAGCAGAATTTCGGACAGGTGAGAAATTCATACATCAGAATTGTAGATAACAGTACCGGCCAGGAGATAGCGAAATATGAGCTGGACGAAGATTTCTCTATTGAAACCGGAGTGGAATTCGGAAGATTATACAAAAGAAACGGAAGCTGGAAGTTTGAAGCTTCAGGAATAGGATACAGGGCAGACCTTGCTTTCTTCCTTGAGAAATATTACAAAGGACAGATCATTAAATAATTATATTCAAATACACAAAACTATAACTATGGCAATTAATTTACAGAAGGGTCAAACCATTGATTTAAGAAAAAACGACCGCGGAGAAAGTGTTTATGACCTTTCAAAAGTAACGATCGGTTTAGGATGGGACGTAAGAAAACAGGGTGGTTTTTTTGGAAAACTGTTCAATAAAGAAGCGGAATACGATCTTGATGCGGTAGCATTTCTCCTGGATGGAAACGGAAAAGTAGCTAACCTGGGAAGAACAGTACAAACCAACGACGGAAGACAGATTGCACTCTATCAGGGTGATGTGGTTTTCTTCAATTCTATGCAGCATCCGAGCGGAAATATATGGCTGACCGGAGATAACAGGACCGGAGCCGGAGATGGTGACGATGAACAGATCATTGTGAAGCTTGACCAGCTTGACCAAAGTTATCAGAAAATACTATTCCTGGTAACTATTTACCAGGGAAAACAAAATAACCAGCATTTCGGGATGATAGAGAATGCCTTTATCCGTGCGGTAGATGCCAAAGGAAAAGAAATTACAAAATACAGCCTTTCAGGTGATGCCAGTATGAACGGAAAATGTGCGATGGTTTTTGCCGAAGCCTACCGTCACAACGGTGACTGGAAATTCCGTGCCTTAGGGGAGCCTCACCAGACCGATAATTTTATTGAGATCCTGAAGCAGTACGCCTACAGCAATTAACCGAATTTTACCTAATCCAACAGCCGGCAGGGAAGTTTTCAACTTCCGCTGCCGGCTTCAGAAATACTATTATCTTACCAATGAGCAGGAGATTATTAGCATACTTTTTACTGGATACTTCAGGTTCCATGAACGGTGAGCCTATCCAGGCACTCAATAACGGATTTAACGGGCTTATTAGCATGCTCCGTGCAGATCCCCAGGCCATGGAAAGCCTTCATCTGAGTGTGATCACTTTTGACCGTGAGGTTAAAAATATCATTCCTTTAACTGATCTGGCAAGTTTTTATCCGATGGAGATCACTTGCCCTGACAGCGGCCCTACCCATACCGGGGCGGCGTTGGAAATGGTTTCGGAGCTGGTAAAAAAGAACTGATTAGAGGTTCTTCAGATGAAAAAGATGACTGGCAGCCGCTGCTGTTTATATTTACAGATGGAAAGCCATCCGATATTCAGAAATACCGTCAGATGATCCCGGTAATCAGAGAGATGGAATTCGGTGCTATTGTAGGCTGTGCTGCAGGCCCTAAAGCAGATGAACAGTTTTTGAAAGAGCTTACGGACCATGTGGTAAAGCTGGATACTACCGATGCAATCACGCTTTCCTCATTTTTCAAATGGGTAAGTTCATCCATTACGATGGGCGGGAAATCCCAGGGAACCGGAGAAAATATTCCGCTGCCTCCTCCTCCTTCCGAGCTTAATATTATTATCTAAATCACTTTGTCTTTATAAATCATGAGAAGACTGCCCATTTATTTTTTAGTTGATGTCTCCGAATCTATGGTGGGAGACCCTATTGAGCAGGTACAGGAAGGTATCGCCAATATCATTAAAGAACTTAAAAAAGACCCGTATTCACTGGAAACGGTTTATATCTCGATTATCGGTTTTGCAGGAGAAGCTGAGGTAATAACGCCGCTTCAGGATATTATCAGCTTTTATCCTCCGAAAATCCCGATCGGAAGCGGAACATCTTTGTCCCATGGACTGATCAAAGTGATGGACTGCATAGACAGAGATATTGTGAAAACAACCTATGAAAGAAAAGGAGACTGGAAACCCATCGTTTTTCTCTTTACAGATGGAGTTCCTACCGATGATGCCACCAAAGCGATCGAAAGATGGAACAATAAATATCATGGAAAATCCAATACCATTGCGGTATCTATAGGCGAGAATACAAATTATAAACTGCTTGGAACCCTGTCGGACCATGTCTTGCTGTTCAATAATTCCGATGAGAATTCCTACAGGGAATTTTTCAAATGGGTGACGGATTCCATTAAAACAACCAGCCAGAGTGTTACCGAAGCCAATAAAGAAGGAATTAACCTCTCCAAAATAGATTCCATTATCCTGGAAAAAGTAAACCCGGAACTGGAGCAGAAGTTTCCGGATAACAATTTTGTGGTTCTGAACGGGAAATGCTCGGAAACAGAGAAATTATATTTAATGAAGTTTAAAAAAACATTCGCGGAATCAAGCATACCGGGGATGTCTACAAGATATTACAGACTGGATGGAGCTTATAAAATTGATGAAAAAGCATATCTGAGACTTTCCTCTTCCCAGAAAAATAATCTTAAAATTTCTATTGAAGAACTTCAGGGAGGCACGTCATGTCCTCACTGTGCCAATCCCATTGCATTGGCAACCTGTTCATGTGGTGGGATCCACTGTCTGCGGGGAGAGGGTTACAATAAATGCCCTTGGTGCGGAACTTCGGATTATTATGGGTTTTCCAGCGAAGGGTTTGATATTAACAGAACATTAGGGTAAGGAAGACTATCCGCAGGAAACAAACCATGGAAAAAGCTGTTATTTACAGGGAAAAAGAAGAGTTTAAAGATTTTCATCTGGTGCTTAAAAATGCCAGCTCCAATCAGTTTTACGAGTTCAGTTTTGAGCTGGATGATTTTCCAAACATAAGGATCAGTAATATTGCGAATCTTCAGGATACAGGGCTTACCTTCGAAAATAATAAAATATCGGGGACACCTTATGCCAATAATGTTCATGATTTGGATATTGAATTCTATCATATCCATGACGAAAGCAGTACGGAGGTTAAGAAGGTACATCTGTTCATTAACGCTGATCCTAAAAATCTCTGGAAAAATATTCCAAGTGATACAGACGATATTTATCATAAACCTGACGAAGATTCCTACAAAGGAATTTTTTAGATAAAAAAATCACGGTCGTATCCAAAAGGGGACGTTCCCATGCTCACGAAGGAAAATTCAGGGATGATGATTTTGCGGTGAAAGCCCTTCCCGGAGGCTGGTTTATTGCTTCTGTTGCAGATGGGGCGGGCTCTGCTGTTATGGCAAGGGAAGGCTCCAGGCTGGCTGTCAGTTCAGTTAACCGTTTTTTCAGCTCTGAAGATATTTTAAATGACATCGAAAAGAATATTAAAGATATTTACTCCATTCAGTCCTCAAAAGAAACAAAGTCCGAAGCCGGAGAAAATGTTATCCGACTTTTGTATGAAAGTGTTTATGATGTTTACCATGTTTTAGATAAAACCGCAGCAGAAAATTCTTTTTCTATTAAAGACTTTCATACCACTCTGGTATTTGTATTAACTAAAAAATTCGATTTTGGGTATGTAATCCTTAGTTTTGGAGTTGGAGACAGCCCGATCAGCCTGATTAATCCTGATTTTTCTGAAGTAAAGCTTCTGAACCGGATGGATGTAGGTGAATTTGGAGGCGGAACCCGTTTTGTGACCATGAAAGAAATCTTTAATGATGATAATGTGGCTTCAAGGTTTAAGATCACCTGCGTTAACGATTTTTCTTATCTGGTACTGATGACAGATGGTATCTATGATCCGAAATTCATGACGGAAAGCCGGCTTGAAGATATAGAAAGCTGGAAAACTTTTTTAATGACCTTGGCGGGAATAATGATGACCGGGCTAAGGTAGATTTCATCAACGATATCGATATTGATGAGCAGCTTCTTCTCTGGACCGATTTCTGGAGCCGGGGAAATCATGATGACAGAACCTTGGCTATAATCTATTAAACATGAAAAACATCGTTAAAGTTACTTCCATTCTTGACCCAGCCATATCCTACCAATATGTGGACGAAAGCCCTATCCGGGGCGGGGTGAAAGATGTTTACTTTTCGCCGAACAGGGAATATGTAGTTGCTTTTTACCGGAATCCTCTGGATGCAGGGCAGAAAGAGCGCATTATGAGAATTGTTTCCACCTATCTCGGAAATATTAAAAACGGAAATTCGGCAGATTATTTTCTGAACGAAATATTCAGATGGCCATATGATATTGTGGAAAAAGGAAAGCTGACGGGAATTGTGGTGCCTATTTACCACCAAAAGTTCTTTTTTGCAAAAGGATATGTAGGTTCAGATAATATTCAGGGTCAGGATAAGGTAGGGAAATGGTTTACGGCTCCCATATTCAGAAACCGGCAGTATCCTCTAAGGCTGGATGATTCCGAGCTTGGGGATTGGCTCAGCTATTTCCAGATCACGATTAATATCAGCAGGGGCGTAAAAAAGCTTCACCAGATGGGGTTGGCCCATTCGGATCTTTCCTATAACAATATTCTGATCGATCCGGTTACAAAATCGGCCTGCATCATTGATATAGACGGGCTTGTGGTTCCGAAATTATTCCCCCGGAAGTAATCGGGACGGCAGATTTTATTGCTCCCGAAGTCTTAAAAACCAAGCATCTGAATATGCAGGATCCCGGAAGGCACCTTCCTGACCAGAAAACTGACCTTCATGCGCTGGCTGTACTGATTTATATGTATTTGTTCAGGAGACATCCTTTGAGAGGAGGGAAGATCTGGGATCTGGATTCCGAAAAAGATGAGATTATTTCTATGGGCGAAAAAGCTCTGTTCGTGGAACACCCCACAGATCCGTCTAATCAGGTGAAAGCGGATCATCTGAGAAAATGGGATGCTTTCTGGGGCGATCCGAAAAAATTCCGTTTACGGCGGCCGGTCCTTATCTTTCCGAGCTATTTAAAAAAGCATTTATAGATGGGCTTCACGATCCAATCCGCCGTCCTACAGCCAATGAATGGGAAACTGCGCTGCTGAAGACTGCAGATATGATCCAACCCTGCCACAACCCGGAATGTACAGAGAAATGGTATGTATTTGATAACAGCAGCCACCCGAAATGTCCTTTCTGCGGAACACCCCACCGGGGAACACTTCCGGTACTGGATCTGTATTTTAAATTCGATGGAGATATATGGAAACCGGAAAACCACAGGTTGATGGTCTATAACAATCAATATCTATTCAAATGGCATGTATCCAGAAAAGTGATCAGAAATGAAAACCTTACCATGCAGGATAAAATGCCGGTAGGTTATTTTACTTTTCATCACGGGAAGTGGGTATTCGTAAATCAGAGTTTACCTTCCATGAAAGATGTTACGGAGCAGAAAGAAATTCCGTCGGGATCTATGGTGGAGCTGACAGATGGGAAAAAATACTTTTGTCTGCGGAAGAAGGTGGAAGGCTGATATTGGTGACGATGGCCAATCAGTAGGACGTGGGATTGGATTACCCCGTTAAAAATTCTTTGAATTTTCGCCACCCCTACAGGGGAGGTGAATACCTCCGACGAATGATAAACCAATAAGGAAATTTAGTTTTTTTAGAACTTAAGTAAATGTTTATCCTTCATGGAATTCCATAAAATAAGAATAATCATCTTCACCTACAGTTTTAAAGCCTAAGCTTGTGTATAAATGTTGGGCTTTATTGGTTTTTAATACGCTTAAAGCTACGGCTTTTCTTTCTGTGGAAGCTTCTTTCAGAATATCGGTTAAAATGGTTCTTCCGAGTCCTTTCCCCTGCTGATCAGGATCGATCTGAAGCTGTAGTACTTCCGTTTTATCAGCTGCTTTATTGATCTTCAGCAATCCTGCGGGTTCATTGTTCAGGAGGATGATATGGGCCTTGTCGAACTGATAAAGAATTCTCTGGAGCGTAGATTCTCTGTCTGTAGGAAGACCGGAATCGGTATAATGGGGATTCATGGTTTTGATTCTCAGATCAAGGAGATAATCTATATCGTTTTCTGATGCTTTTCTGTAGGAAATTGTATTCATAATATAAATTTCGGTATTCTTCCCATAGTTTCAGACAAAACTATTTCAACCCTATTTTCAGTCCCATTTCCTTTTTCATATACAGCAGGACTTCTGCATTGCCTCTTGCATCATCTACGGGATGGTGTGTATGCTCTGTCTTGCGCAGATGCTTCCATTGGGCAAAAGTGTCTTTTTCCAGTCCGCAATACAGGTCAGACAATCTTCTTGAAGAATATCCGAAGGGATTTCTGTTGATAAAATGATGAAAATACCAGCAGATGAACATCCAGTCGAAGCCGTTGTTATCACTGATGAAAATAGGTCTTCCCTTAGAATTTTCTTTAATCCATTTCTCAAAACCAAGCATGACTTCTTCAGGATCATCAAAACCCATTGTTTCTTCCCTGCTGAATCCTGAAACTGCCAAAGCATCAGCATTGAATTTTTCAGAAACAGGTTTAAGCTTGCCATAGAAGGTAGTCTCCAGTTCCTCATCCACCAGAACTGCTCCGAAGCAGATCATTGAAAAGTCTCCCGGAATCGGGCCATCCGATTCGATATCAACCATAAAATAGCTCATTGCCTAATCAAATTTTATATTTCTGCTGTTTATATATTCTTCGTCAATTTCTTCTCTTTCCAGCCGGTCAGGATATAAAGTAATTTTTATAAATTCATTTTCGAAGCTGTCTGCGATGAAAAGTTCATTGCTGTTTAACTTTACTTGAAGCCTTTGGTAATGATTTCTTCTGCTTTTAGGGTATCAATATTGAAAACAAAAAGCCGCTGTCTGTGTTTGTCCTGGTATAAAATAATAAGAAAGTTTTCAAAAAACTGTAAATGTCCTCCTGACGAAGGCTGTCCCATTGTATTTACCGGAGGCCGCCAATTGATGATGGTATCCCTGTTTATTTTTATTCTTATCAGTTCATGCCCCGCTTCATTGCTTTGCCACCATGCAAAGATTCCCTGATTATTGATTGCTGTGCTGTGTCTGCCTATTTCAATTTCCGCCCCGAAAGCATCTTTCCAGAAAATACGTTCTTCCTCAATCTCAAAATCAGGAACCGTGAGATAGAGCTCGTCTTCTATTATGTCGAAAATTTCTTTTGTAGTCATGCAATTTTATTCATCAAAACAAATATATTAAAAACACATCGACTTATATCAGTTCAAAGAAATCTCTTTTTCCGATTTTTACCTTTGTTTGTGGGAATAATTCAATTTCTTCATCAGGATTCGTTATTTTTATATGATTAACCTGAATACCTCCGCTTCGGATCATTCTCCCGACTGCCGATTTACTGAGATCGGTTTTAAGCTTGCTGCAGAGTTCCACCAATGGTATCCGGTTGTCTGTATGATGCAACGAGTTTAAAGAGACCGGTTCATAAACTTTTTCCTCAGTATTTTTGCTTTGAAACTGACTGCTGAAGAAGCTTTCTGCAAGTTCGGCTGCTGCCTGATCATGGTATTGGGCAACAATATTTTTAGCAATCATTTTTTTGATAATCATTGGGTTTTCACCGTTTTGTAGTTTTAATTGCAAACCTGCTTTCTCCTCATCGGAAAAATCAGAAGCCAGATCGATAAACTCATCAATAAGACTGTCCGGGATCGACATGGTTTTCCCAAACATTTCATTCGGTTCATCAGTAAGTCCGATAATATTATTCAGGGATTTACTCATTTTTTCTTTACCGTCAAGACCTTTAAGCAGGGGCATGCACATGACAATCTGTACCGGCATCTGGTGGGCTTCCTGAAGCTGCCTTCCCATCGTACAGTTGAAAAGCTGGTCTGTTCCGCCCATTTCAATATCACATGCAATCTGTACAGAGTCGAAACCCTGAAGGATTGGATAAACAAGCTCATGCATTGCAATCGGCGTATTTTCTGTAAATCTTTTATTGAAATCGTTCCGGTGCATCAGCTGGGCGACGGTAATTTTCGACATCAGCTGAATAACTTCCGGAAAACTAAGCGTATCCAGCCAATCGGAATTAAAAACAATTTTGGTTTTTTCTACATCAATAACCTTTGAAAGCTGGTTGATGTAGGTCTGTGCATTATGATTGGCATCTTCGGCACTTAAAGGTTTCCGTGCCTTGTTTTTCCCTGTCGGATCACCGATTCGTGCTGTGAAGCTTCCTACTACGATCACAACCTGATGCCCAAGCTCCTGAAACTGTTTCAGTTTTTTGAGCACCACGGCATGGCCCAGATGCAGGTCCGGAGCGGTAGGATCAAATCCAAGCTTAATAATTAATTTCCTGTTTTCCTTTTCAGCCTGTTCCAGTTTCTCTTCCAGACCGTTTTCCGGAAGAATGATGGCTGTGTTTTCTTTTAGTGTGCTGATCATCTTTATTGGATTTTTAAATTAAAAAAGCCCGGACAATACTGTCCGGGCTCTATATTATATGGATGTTATTCTTGTTTAGATTACAGATATAGAAAGTCTTCCCGAACGGTTCGCCGGGGTGTAATACTCATTAAAGAAAGGAAGATGCAATATGCTGTTTAAATGTTTCATTGATAACGTAAATGTAGAAAAAAACTAAGATAAATCCAATATTTAAACCACTAAGATCTGCTGTAAAGTTCCATATCAGCTGAGTTTTAAACTCACTGTTCTCGACAGTTGATTAATCTTAATGGTTTAAAATAAAGGTTTTCAAAACAATTTTACTTAGCGCTTTTGCAGCTAATTTCATGCCATAAAATCGTTTTTCAGGTAAAAATTAAAAGCTGTTGCAAGGACCTGTATTAAAAATATTTTGCAGGCTATAAAGTAAAATAGCTCAGTATAGCATCTTATCGTTTGTTCGTTTAAAAATCTAATACAGGCTGTGAATAGGTGTTTCTGATCTGTTCTTTCCAGATGTTGAGGTCTTCCTGAGAAGCTTTGTCTGCTCTGTCAAAAAAGAAGTGCTGTATGATTTCAAAACCGCTGTACAGGAAAATTCCGTTGTCCGATGTTAAAGTAAGGGCTTTATCCATTCCCATGCGCTCATACTCCTCGTGTGACTTTCCGTGGGTATTAATAATGACTGCTTTTTTACCTTTTAAAAGTCCTTTCTGAACTCCCTGATCATACCGGTAGGCAAAATTATAACTGAAAACCCGGTCAATATAGCCTTTCATAATGGCTGGCATTCCGGTCCACCAAATCGGGTAAATAAATGTAATTGTTTCAGCCCTTGAAATGAAATCCTGTTCGGTTTTCACATCATCTGAAACCCTTCCGGTACGCTGGCCCTGCATATCTGCCAATGAAAGGACAGGATCAAATCCGATTTTGTTGAGGTCCCTTATTTCTATTTCATGATTACCTTTTTCCAGACTTTCAACTACGGTTTGAAGAAGGTTGCTGTTTAAACTGTTCTCGTTAGGATGCGCGTAAATGATTAAGTGTCTCATTGTTTTTAGATTTAAATTTTATGAGACAAATGTAGAGCAGTGCAGCTTACAGAAATTGTAAGAAAACGAAAGGTGTTATGCTGACCCGGAGCGGCAGATGTCATCCTGGAATTTTACATATTGGGAAGGCGAAAGATTGATAAAGTGTTTAAAATCACGGATAAGCTGGCTCTGATCATAATAACCGCATTCGTCAATAATACTGAACCATTCAATTTTTTTCTGGTGGGCCAGTTCTTTTTCAATGATAGTAATGGCCTTGAGAAAGCGGTTATAGCGGTTAAGCTCTTTAGATGAATATCCGAGCTGTGTTTTATGTTTCAGCTGAATAGTTCTTTCACTCTGGCTGGTTTGTTTGGCAATTGCCTTAATAGGATTCAATCCGGGATTTTCAAAATGGCTTAGCAGGCGGATGATCTCATCCTGATTCTGAAGATAGGGCCTGCAGAATTCCAGAATATGACTGGTTTTTTCTTCGGGAGACGGAAAAACAGAGATCTGATGCCAGAGTTCTGTAAAACAGTTATCATGAAGAAGTTCGTTGGGATGTGTTCCGTTTCCAGCCGCAAGGGCCTGGCCAAAGAACCTGTAGAAAGCATCATCTTTAAAATTGGCTACCAGAATAGAAGTTCCTGCCGGCAGCGTATAATCAAAGGCATGGCGTACCGGTCCCAAAACAATACACTGATTTACTTCAACGGTATTTTTTTCCTGAGTTGTCATAAAGGCATTTTCACCAAAACAAAACAGCATAATAGTCTGGTAGGAGGGGAGCAGGGTTTTTGTAACCGGAGCGGGCGAACTGTTTTCCGCGTAGTAAAAATACGTGAATATACTCTCGAATTCCTTTGGAACCGGAATTTTAAGCTGGCGGTAATCCGGATGTAGTTCCTGCATGCTATTTTTTAATTTAATATTTTTCCCATCTTGGCTAAAATCAATTTCTCATGATCATGCTTCACGGATATATTTTGTTTCATACAGTTTCTGCTGTTCCTTGGTAAGTAAAGGATAGAACAGGTTCATCTGTATCAGTGCATAGTGTTTTACTGCTTCCTCTTTTTCGAATTTAAAAGCAAGGCAGTTGTGGATGATCCAGTTATCTGCAATGATAAAGATCTGTGTAGTGAGACCTCTGAGTATAAAATCCGGAATGTCTTCTATAAAAATGCCGTTTTTCTGAAAGCCTTTGAAGATCTCCTGAAACTCATCTTTTCTGCTGATATTAATAGATTCATACTGCGATTCTATAGCCGGAATATGTTTCAGAATATCAAAGAAATTCATGAATATAAAGCGGAAAGAGTAAAAGACTTCGTAGGTGGAAAATGTAAAATGATACAGATCTTCGAGGGTCTTATTCTCTATTTTCTGCAGATTGTTCAATAAATCGTCCATTTTAAGGACCAACTCAGAAAAAAGGATCTTGATAATATCTTCCGAATGTTTAAAATGGTAATGCAGATTTCCCGCACTGATATTCAGTTCTGCTGCAATGTGCCTTGTAGTAATATTATTGTAGCCTTTTTCATTGAACAGCTCCATTGCTTTTGATAGTATCTTGTCCTTTGTTTTCATTGTTCAAATATAAGAGAGTTTAAATTATATTTCAAAATTAGAACAATTGTTCTAATTTTATTATATTTGTTTTCCGAAAATCAATAAGAATGGAAGGGAAAGAAATGTTCAACTACGAAACTGCCGGAGAAAGGAATTCAGGAAAAGAAAAAGATGTACAGGAAACACTGGTGAAGATCCTGCAGGTCATTATCGGTTTCATCATGGCCCTGCTTCATATGTGATGAAAAATAAAATTTCATACTGGTTTATGCTGGGACTTATAATCTGGCTGGTCATGATTTTTTTGAGGAAAGAAGGAATTTTCATTCCAGTGATCAGTAATCATCTGACAGATTTCATTACAGTTCCGATGTATGCTTACCTGATAGAATATCTGATAAATGACGTGCTGAAATGCCAGTGGAAACCTGATATTAAGTTTATCCTGAGCTCGGTTATCTACCTTTCGTTGCTTTTTGAAGTTATCTGCCCGATGCTTTCAGGAAAATTTACCGGGGATATTCTGGATGTTGCAGCTTATCTGCTGGGAGGTTTGGTTTACTATTTCTTTAAATATATTTTTAGTTATAAGTAGCCTGTTACTGATCCAGTTTAACGATAGGCCCTTTATAAAACTTCGTCAGGTCATACAGTTCCCCGAAATACCGATGGAGGTCAGCATCATTGCTGATATCCGATCCTCTGGTCCGGAACTGTTCTTCTGCAAGAGCATGTAAAGAAGGGTAATCTGTTTTTAAATAATGGGAAAGAATGGTGTCGTTTCCTTTTTCTTTGAGAGCAATGTCTGTAAAAAACAAGCCATAGACAAGGAACTGATTAAAGTTTTGAGCATCTACCATAAAGTCCAGGTCCTTCTTAGCATATTTCTCATAATCAGCAAGGATTTCCTGAAAGGTTTTCACATGCTGTTCTTCCGGAATTTCATAAAAAAGATCGAGCCCATGGATGAAAAGCTGGGTTTTGGCCTCTTCCTGATCTGCAGGATAAGCAGTGCTGAGCCATCGGAAAATACTCGAAAGCTCTTCTTTTGAAAGATTTTCTATGGAATCTTTTACTTTATTCTTAATGATTTCAAGGCTTACTTTGGCATCGGACTGAAGAAAGCCAATGATTTTTTCCTCATCACGGCACAATTTATTATACAAATTGATTTTGGCAATATTAGGATTCGTCTTGATGAAAAAAAGTTCTTCTGCCATTGCTTATATACCACATGTCTTTTCCAAATGGTAACTAAAGATACAAAATATGTAATGAAAATGAGTAAAAATGTTATGCAGTGGATGTTTAATCCTTTTATGATTGATCAACTTAACCATTATTCTTCCGCACACTAATATTAATTTAATGAATGATTTCAAGTTTTGTGATAGTATTTTTTTATTTCTTGTTTCTTTTGCATCACAGTAAATTGAATGGCATCAATAATTTAAAAGCCGCTCCACTTTGTTAATGATAAAATGTTCAGGCGATATAACCTGATAAAAGATATCGTAGAAAGCATACCCGTACATGAACACAAAATTAATTTTGAATTCATATCGTTTAAGGTAAGAAATCTCAATATAGGATATGATATAATTGACTTCATCATCGGCTGCAAAATCATGATTGTGCTGCGTAATAGCATTAACAGCTGCTTTCGTTTGGGAGAGTATTGTGTACCGGTTGTCCAGATAGAAATCAATGAACTGTCCGAGATCATTTTCAAAATCGTTACCCTCGGAATATTCCTGATACAGGCAATCCGGAAAGATGAAATAAGGATTTTTAGTGAAAGAGATTCCGTCACTACCTGTCAGGTTCCTGTCGCTTTGCCATCCTTCCTCAGTTCGTTTAAATTCAAGATTCCATCCTTTTGGTGTGGTAATTTTCATTCCAGTGATTATTTTTTTCTGACTGCAAAACGATTTTGGCAATATTTCTTGTGATTTCTGTCGGCGAATGACAGTCACAGTTACTGAATCCTATAACGTAAATATCTTCACCGGGGATATAAACGCCCATGCTTTTGAATCCGAAAATGCTTCCGCCATGCTCCCTGTCAGGAATTCCGCCAATGTCTTTCAAATGCCATCCGTAGCCATAGGTAAATTCTTCACCGTTATTAAGCTTGTATTTCCGGAAAGCTTTTTGAGTTTCAGTGGAATTTAGCAATGTATTCTGGTTCAGAGCCTGCTGCCATTTCAGCATATCATCTACCGTTGACATCAGGGAACCGGATGCAAATGGAACACTGAAATTGATTACTGTTTTGTTCACAAATCCATGCTCTTTCTGGTGGTATCCACACGCTCTTTTGGGAATAATCTGGCGGTCGGTCGCATAGTAAGAATGGTCCATACCTGCCTTTTCAAATATATTTTTTCTGATAAAATCTTCATAAGTCTGCCCTGAAACCAATTCAATAATATATCCCAGGACCACATATCCTGAATTATTGTAGTCAAATTTTTCTCCGGGAGCAAAATCAACAGGTTCATTTTTAAAGAAATCGACCATCATTTCAGGCTTCATTTCTTTTTGGGCAATGGCAGATAAAGATTTCATTTTTGTAAAATCCCTGATCCCCGAAGTATGGGTTAGCAGATGGTGAATGGTAATTTTATCGCCTGAAGGATAATCCTTGATATACTTTGAAACAGGATCTGTTACATTTAATTTCCCCTGTTGTTCAAGGATTAGAATGGCAACAGCTGTAAACTGTTTGGTCATGGAACCTATTTGAAAAACATTCTCAGGAGTCATGTCGACATTCAATTCAAGATTGGCTTTTCCAAAAGCTTTCCGGTAAATGATCTTTCCTTTTTTTGCAATCAAGAATGCGCCGCCAGGCTCATCTTTGTTGCTGAAACCGCTTAGTATGATGCTGTCTGCTTTCTTTTCAATGTTCTGTGCGCTGATGGTATTGCAAAAAAACAGGAGAGGCAGGAGGGCTGTAAAAAGTTTTTTAGAGATCATAGTTATTATTTTGTTATGCAAAGATATAATTAAATAACATTACTATGTTATACTTTATAGTAATTTGTAAAAAAAATAATCAATGAAGGATTGATTATGTAAGGTTAACCAATATCTGCAGTATTTAGCTTCAGTTTCAAATCATTGAAGAAAGCTTCAAACTTAGGAAGATCTCTTGCGCTGATCTGGGATTTTCTCACCTTTAAAGTTTTTCCAGGAGTTCTGAAGGTAAAATCATCGGCGTAATAACCTGCTTCTGTTATTTCACGGATAGTCATCTGCTTTTTAGGAAATGTATTGATCTGAATCTTTTCGCCGGTAATGGTGAGATACTGATTATAGTATTCATAAGCAGACATGCAAAGATAGGCAGCACCCAGAACAATAGTAAAATAAGGACCGAACCTGGTGCTTTCACCTTCCAGAAAATAGCTGACGCCGACAATAATCCATACAATACCAAGGATCAGATTGATAATCAGTCTTTTATCTTTAAATGCAATTTTCATATTGGATTTTAATTGATTTTTTCAAACCACCTTATCTTCCATTTTCTTTCATGGCCCGGATCAGCTTGTCGTTTCTTCGTTCTGCCCTGGCATTGTTCAGGGATAAAACCGCCCAGATAGCAGCAGGAAGCCACCCGATGAGGGTAATCTGTAAAATGAGACAGACAATGCCTGTAAGTATTTTCCCACGGACCATAAAGGACAGAAAAGGAAGGAGAATGGCGAGTAACATGATGATAATTTTTAATTGAGTTAAAGATTACACTATTTTCTTTATTATTGCTCTGATAACAGGGCTCGAACCTGTGTCCTCCCGGTCCAGAGCCGGGTGCTCTGCCACTGAGCTATATCAGAAATTGAATAGATGCAGGGCTCGAACCTGCGTCAACCCGGATGAAGAGCCGGGAATTCTACCACTGAATTAACCTATCCGTTATTCTATTATTTTCAGATTTTGCCTGAAAAATATTTGTTTTTTCTTAAGACCGATGCAAGAAAAGGGTTTGAAACGGTCACTCCATGTACCAGTTCAGGCGTTGGTTTAAACTGGCTTACCTGTTGCGTTTTCGGAGCAATCCAGCCTGATTTTTCAGGATCAATACCGGCTTTTCTGCAAACCTGTACAATCATTTTTTTATTGCAGAATTGTTTTTCCTGAAAAACTTCCCATGGCAAAGGTAGTATATTCCAGACTTCTGTGTTGGGGTCGAGTTTTCCACCACTGGATAAATGCCATGCAATGACATCGGCAGCCATCAGTCGCATCACTTTTCCGAAGCAGATATCATCGAGAATATATTCCATCCCCAGTGCATAGATCAGGTTCATCCAGTTGTCTCTTGCTTTATTCCAGGCTCCGGCTGTATTATTCCATGTAGTTGAATCATTGCCTTTTTTTACAGCCATAGTTTTCCTGTTGATCTCGTTATCTGTCCACAATTCTCCCAGGAATTCAGCAATTTCCTGCAGGATTTTACTCCATTTGCCCAATAGTCTTCCTTTCTGTTCGTCGGCAAGATAGTGCAAAGCTTCTTCATTGGTATAGATATATGAAACAGCCTGCCAGTTGGTTTTGTCAGCATTTCCTTTGCATCTGTTGAATAACATTTCACAGATTTCATCAAACGGCCTTTCCTGGCTTTGATTGGTAAATGTACTTCTTACATTACTCCGTGCATTGAAATAGGCAATAAAACAGGCGGTATTAAGATCTGCATTAAAATCTTCAGGACTGATGGTGTGTGCCAATCCATGTTTTGCTATTTTCTGGAACTCAATCTTTTTGGACTCCTGGATGCACTTGTATAGTCTTTTTTCAATACGCTTCAGAAGACGCCATTTTTTATTGTAGTTCCTTTTGGAAAGATCCAGTCCTGCTTCTTTTCTCTGAATTTTATTGAGTCTGTCGCTACGAAAATCATTTTTTCCTATTGATTTATGGATCAAAGGAGATGTTTCCATTAAAAAGGTCTCAATATTTTCAATATAGTGATAATTGGAAGTTTCGCTTTGACTGATTTTAAAGATTTCAATTGCTTTTTTGATCTGCTTTTCTGCTCCAACTGCAGTTCCGAAAGTTTCGAGCATTGAAGTATACCCATACAGACTTCTTTTCAATGAGCCCTGAGCAGCTTTTTCCAAAACAGAAAGTTCATGACGGTTCAGGTCGTTTTTCATTAATTCAACGATCATCTCCGCAACATCTTCCGGACGTATGCGCTCATCTAAGGTTTTATAAAGCTGTTCAATGGTTGTCATAAAACTAAAGTTATACAATTATAAGATACTTTGTTAGGATATCTTATTTTTTGTAAAAAATTTGCTGTGTGAAAAAAGTAAATCAATACTTTCTTATTTTTACACACGAAACTCCTTTAATCTTTGTTCTTTTTCCCACCTTTTTCAATAAACCTGTTTCAGGATTACGCCTGAATACGAAAGCGTCTCCGCTGGAAGCATTGGTGACAATTAGAAATTTTCCTGTTTCATCTATATCAAAAACCCTTAATTGCTTGCCAAATGTGGGCTGATATCCAATATTTTTTAATGTTCCGTTTTCAAGAATCGAGAAAATGGCAATATTATTTTCATCTCCACGATTAGACGCGTATAAAAATTTACCATCCGGAGAGATGTGGATGTCAGAACTTTCAAATTCTTCTTTGTACTGATCATTATGTGTATTTATTCTTTGAATGCTTTCCAGCGTGGAGTTTTCATACCTGTATGCATTAACGGCACCTCCCATTTCTTCGATGGAGTAAGCAAATTTTCCGTTCGGATGAAAGGTGAAATGCCTTGGTCCGGCTCCTAGAGTGGTCGACACATAAGGTGTTTTTGAAGGGTGCAGAGGCTCGTTTGCACTACTGTCAAACATATAGATCCTGATTTTATCGGCACCGAGATCCGTTAAAAATACCTGACTGAAATCCGGGGAAAAAACAGCGGCATGAATATGTGATCTGTCCTGCCTTTGCTTATTGATGCTTCCTTCTGAAAACTGAAAATTCTGTACATAAGGATGAATAGTACCATCTTCAGACAAGGGATATACAGAGGCACTGCCTTCGGTATAATTGGCATTCACCAGCCATTTACCGTTTTTATGGACCGCTACATAAACCGGATTTTCACCACCACTTTTTTGACTGTTGATAAAAGTCAGCTTTCCTTCTTCAGGATTGAATTTAAAGCTGCTGACACTTCCTGCACCCGGTGTTTTACTTTCTGTACAGGCAAAAATGTACTTTCCGTTTGGAGACAAGGTAAGGAATGAAGGATTTAAAATTCCTCTAAAGGAAGTTACTTTGTTCAACTTGCCTTTAATGGTATCCAGTTGATATACATAAACGCCCTCAGATGTTTTATCCCGGTTGAATGAGCCAAAAAAGACATAGGTGTTCTGAGAGTATAAATGTATGCAGGTTAAAAATAAGGCAATTAAGCTTAATGTATTTTTCAATTTTACGGAGGATTTATGGTAAGAGATCTTTTTCGGTTTTCCCGGATGCTAAAATTAATCTAACTTTTTTAGAAAGCAGTTAAATTTTGCATTACTAATTTGATGTTTTTTCAAGAAATAAGTATTCAGATCCCTACCATTTCCATTTTCCGGGACAGGGTGATTAAATTCCAATCATCAGCCCTTAGCTTTTCACGATTTCTTTTTCAATATTAATCAACCTTTCGGACCAGTTGTTTAATACTGTTTCTCTTTCTTCGTCAGTAAGCCGTTCTACAGAATAAATAAATTCCGGCTGTAAGACCGAAAAACCGAGAAATTCCAGAATTCCACGATGGATTGGAAACAAAATTGAGCTTATATCACCATATTTGTCCTTTGTATAATTTTTTTCAGGGCCGCCGGCAGTTACAGACAGCATTGCTTTTTTTCCAACCGAAAATCCGTCACCGAAAATTTTTCCGTTATCATAAAATTTTCCCATTGTAAAGACCTTATCAATCCAGCCTTTTAAAATGGCCGGAGCGGAAAACCAATACAGGGGAAACTGCCAGATCATCATATCGCACCATTCGATCTTTTCCTGTTCCGATACGATATCAGGAGCAAAAGTAGAATGTTCCAGGGCAAATAATTCTTCATTCTGCTGCTTAAAATAATCTGCATTTTTTAATCGGGTGAAGTTTTCTTTCCCACTGACCGGCTGATATTTTTCTTTATACAAATCGGTGGTCTTCACTTCGTGACCTTCTTTTTCTAAAGTTCTGACCGCAGTGTTGAACATGGCCGCATTGAAACTTTTTTCTTCGGGATGAGCAAGAACAATAAGTATTTTCATTTTTTATAAATTTGTACTATAATTATTTTAGTTACAAAATTATTTTTAGTACGCTACATCTGCAATAACTATCTAAACCGATAGGCCAAAATAAATTTAAAATGAAAACAGAGTGCATTGGTGACCACGTAAAATTGAAAGGAAAAATATATCCCTGTACTGTAAGTCTTACCATGGATCTGGTAGGCGGAAAATGGAAAGCTGTCATACTTTACCATTTGAAAGAAGAGCCTAAAAGATACAGCGAGCTTCGGAAAGAACTGGCGGCAGTGACCGAAATGACTTTGAGTCTACAGTTGAAGCAATTGGAAAAAGACGGTTTGGTGTCAAGGAAAGTTTTTGGCAAAAAACCACCTGTAAAAGTGGTGTACAGCCTGACTGATCTTGGAAAAACATTTATTCCTGTTTTAGAAGCCATTACAGAATGGGGCAACAGGGTTGTTGTTGAAAGAGGGGAATTTGTAAATGTTCCTGAAAAAGACACCATCTAATTTCATGTTTTTAATTGATTTAAAATAAATTACCCAGCTTTTATCTTTTCTATTTCTTCAAATGCTGTTGGAAATAGACAAAATGATGCTCAATGGATTTGTTCCAGTATTCCGTATTGTGATCACCCGGCTGGCTGATAAACGTAGCCGGGATTTTAAGACTGTCAGTCTGGTGTTTCAGCTGCAGGGAAATCGGATATAGGATATCTTCTGTTCCGCAGTCAAAAATAAAAGCTTTTTTAAAATCCGGATGCTGTTTCAAAAGTGCTGAAATACTGTATTGGTTCCAGTTTGTGGTTTTCGGATGGCCTAAATTTTTCGTTAAATCGTCCGTCATTCTATTGTTCTGCCAGAAATGCTGACTTGCCTTTTGAAAATTGGGATAATCAATTTCCAAAGCCCCGCTGGTAGAACCTGCTGTATTGAAATAGTCCGGATGCAGAATGAAATACCGCAAAGCTCCGTAACCTCCCATACTCAAACCGCTGATGAAAATATTTCTGTTGTCAACAGTAAATGAACGGTGTACTTTCGGGACCAATTCTTTAAAGAAAAAATTTTCATACTGTGAACTTTTGTTGATGGGGCTGTTGATATAATAAGATGTAAAACCATCTGGTGTAACAATAATGAAGTTATATTGATCGGCCAGTTTCTGTAAATCTGTGGTTTTGGACCACTGTTTATAATTTTCGCTGTAACCATGAAAAAGATAGATCAAGGGATATTTTTCTGTTTTCTGATAGGTTTTGGGCTTAAAAATCAGAACTGTGTCGGATTTTTCCAAATAGTCAGATTTTATCACCCATTTTTCCTGTGCCTTGGCTGAAATTGCCGTAAGTAATCCGATCATAATGCTTATTACCTTATTCATATTGTGTAATTTTATTACAAAATTCAGCAAGCATTTTGTTCTGTACAATAACGAACAAAATTGTGAGCCGTTAAAAATGAAGACTTATGCGTAAAGAAAATTCAACCCAGGCGATAAATGAACAGTTTTTATTTCAGGTTTGTGAGCTCAATTCAGCGGTAGCAATGATTAGCGGCCGTTGGAAGTCGCAAATTGTTTATTCTATTTCACAGGGAAATAACAGGTTTCATTTATTAAAAAAGGAGTTGCCCAATATTTCCGAACAGGTTTTAGGGCGGCAGCTGAAAGAGCTGGAAACTCATGCAGTTATTGTCAAGAAAGAAATTCCTGAAACGGTTCCTCCCGGAATTAAGTACGTTTTAACGAATAAAGGCCTGGATTTAATTCCTATTTTGGAAAGCCTTTGCGACTGGGGGAAAAGCTATGCCGAGGGTAAAGAAATTTCGGTTTGTCCTATGTCGTGATCAACCGATCCCGTATAGCTGTCCTAAGTGTTTCAATATTAATATCTTCCAGCTTTTTGAATTTTATACAATATCCGGTAACGCTCGCTTTGCCTACAGTTTTTCCATACGTTTCCGCTAAATATTTCTTATCATCAATACCGAGAATATAGACTGAAATTCCGGTGGTATTAGCACTAATACCAATCTGATAAAACGCTCTGGTCTTTCCACCGGCATATTGTATAGTATAATGTCCGTAGCCAATATTGGGATTGGAAACAGTTTTGCCTTCATCATCTTTACCATCCAGAAACCATAGCTGGCATGTCGGATTTATTTCCAGAATGCTGCGGTGCAGTTCCAGCATATCATTGCGTTTAGACTCCGGCTGGCTATTGATGTATTCTGCGATCTGTTCCTGTTGGGTCATATAAAATTTGGTTTTAATATGGCTAAATTTAGATAAAACGAATTAACATTGACTTTCTACGAAAATATTGCGAAAATTTCCAAAGTGAAAACTTTTTTATTCAGTTGTTATTTTCAATAAAAATAATTAAACCAAATTATCACAACATTTATGTAGTAAAAAAGAAAACGGTAAAAATTCTAAGATTTTTACCGTATAATATTGTTTATTAATTCATTTTCAAAATAATAAATATGTTTAGGTTTATATTGTACCCCATTTAAGATAGAATGCAAAAAAAGGATCAGTAATATGTAGTTTTTTTTCAATGTCATCAAAATCAATTACAGGAGCAGAGCTTTCATCTGTGGCAGCAATTTTTGACATAGTTTTTAAAACTCTTGCAATTTCGTGTATTTGTGGCATTTGGGTCGAAATTACTTCTCGAATAGCTTGTCGAAGTTCTTCATACTCTATACTCACTAATCCAGGTTTAATATGAGCTAATGCTTTTAAAATTAAACCATAAATGTCTACATTTTCCCCGGTTTTTAATTCTCTTTGAATTCTATCAGTTCTTTGCCTAGGTCCTCTCATTAATTTTTCAAAAATTGGACGTCCTATATTATCTGCAATTTCAGCAAAAATATTTTCTGCATCATTTCTTTGTATCTGTTGCCCTAATGATAATTTTTTTGAAATATTTCTACAAAATTCTTGCATTAAATGTGGACTTCCCACAGCTTCTTCAGAAAGGTAATTAATTAAATCCTCATCAATTGTCTGATTAAGAAGTGGAAATCCTTTAACAGCTATAAAAGATAGCTCTTCATTTGTCCACATTGGTATTTGAACTTGTGAAATCCTACCAGTCATTTCCTTTTCAACTTTCATTGCATCAAATCTTTTATGCGGAATTGCAATAACTAAAACGGGGATTCCGTCAAAAATAGAAGCTTTTAATGCTCTTATTATTGTACCTTGTATTGTCCTATCTATATAGTGAAAATCATCTATTATTAACGGTAGTTTAAAAGTTTCTAAGCCTTTTATAGCTGATATTTTTGTACTTACTGTTTTTGTACGCAAATTTATTGTTCCGGATTTTTCATTCTCATTGAGTTGAGACTTTACGGAACCTTCAACAATCTTAATTCCTGCTTTAAATGAGCCTTCAGAAGATGATCCACTAGATGTTTCTTCATTGATTGAAAAGCTTTCAAGCTGATAATATTCTAGCTTATCAATCAAAGCATTCCAAAAATCTTCTTCAGTTTTGATAGATCCTCCGTCAATCCAAATTGAATCTTCTTTGGGGAAAATCTTTTTGTTAGTACTGTTTTTCCTGATTTTGTTTGGCCGGTTATTGTCACGAGTTTACATAAATTATTCCTCGTTTCTTCAATTTTTTCTTCTAGTTGCTTCTCTTCTCTTGGATTGTATGTGTATTGAGGAAATCCTCCTGGCACGAAAACATCTGAGTATTTCATAATTATTTATTAGTATATTTTTGATTATTTATAATATTTATCCGAATGCTCTCTTCAGCAGGCTTTCCACTTTAGGTTCGCCTCCCCTGAAGCTTTTATACAGTTCCATAGGGTCTTTTGTTCCACCTGAAGAAAGAAGGATTTTGTATTTTGCTGCCGTTTCAGGATTGAAGATTCCGGTTTCTTTAAAATACTGGAAAGCATCTGCATCCAAAACTTCCGCCCATTTGTAAGAATAATAACCTGCAGAATACCCGCCCTGGAAAATATGGGAAAAACTTGGACTCATGGCTGTTTCAGGATTCACAGGATAAAGGGAGGTTGCTTTGGTATATTTATCTTCAAAAGCTTTCACGCTCTCATTCGCCAGCTCTCCGACTTTTGTATGGTAGTTCATATCCAGAAGTCCGAATCCAAGCTGTCTCATCGTTTGGTAGCCTTCCATGAAATTTTTCGATTGTTCGATCTTTTCAATCTTTTCGTCAGGAAGTACTTCTCCGGTTTTATAATGTTTGGCAAAAGTCTTTAAAAACTCAGGCTCATAGCAGAAATTCTCCAGAAACTGGGACGGAAGTTCCACGAAATCCCATTTCACAGAGGTTCCGGAAAGATTTGGATATTGAGTGTCAGCCATCATTCCGTGAAGGGCGTGACCAAATTCATGAAACAAGGTCGTTACTTCCTGGAAGGTCAGTAAGCTTGGCGTATCTTTCGTCGGTTTGCTGAAATTGCACACAATAGAAATATGCGGACGGGAGTTTTCGCCGTCTTTTTTATACTGGTTTTTATAGCTCGTCATCCAGGCTCCGGCTCTTTTGCCTTTTCTCGGGAAATAGTCAACATACAGTAACGCTTTGAACTTTTCTTCTTTTACACCGTCCGTCTCAGCAGTTTCGAAAACTTCATATACCTTCACATCCTCGTGGTATTTCGGAATATCGTTCCTTTCCACAAAACGCAGTCCGAAAAGCTTTCCTGCCAGGCCAAAAACAGCATCCTGTACCTGGTTCAATGGAAAATAAGGCTTCAGCTCTTCGTCATTAAAATCATATTTCTGTTTACGTAGTTTTTCAGCATAAAAAGTATGGTCATAGCTTTGCAATTCGTCTATTCCATCAGCTTTGGCTAAAGCTCTGAGTTCTTCAATTTCTTTATCTGCATACGGCTTTGCTTTCGTTAAAAGTTCATTTAAAAAATCAAAAACTTTTACCGGAGATTTTGCCATTCTTTCTTCCAGAACGTACTCTGCATAATTTTTATAGCCTAATAATTCAGCTTTCTGCTGTTTCAGCTGCAGAAGCTCCTTGATGAGTTCCTGATTATCGAATTCTCCGCCGTCAAAAGATTTTTTACCGCTGGCCAGAGCAATTTCCTTTCTCAGCTCCCTGTTTTCGGCATAGGTCATGAACGGAATATAACTTGGATACTGTAAAGTAACTACCCAGCCTTCCAGTTCCCTTTCTTTAGCTTCTTCGGCATACTGGTCAAGGATAGCCTCCGGAATTCCGGCCAGGTCCTCTTTATTGGTAATATGTTTGAAATAAGCATTGGTAGAGGCTAAAACATTCTGCCCGAACTGAAGGGACTTCAAAGAGAGATCCATATTGATCTTCTGAAGTTTTTCTTTGTCTTCCTTATTCAGCAGGGCGCCGCTTCTTACAAAACCTTTATACGTTTCATCCAGCAGCATTTCCTGCTCCTCATTCAGCTTATATTTTTCCTTTTCATCGTATACTTTTTTGATTTTGCTGAAAAGATCTTCATTCTGGGAAATCTTTGAGGAATACTCAGTTAAAAGCGGAGACACTTCCTGGGCGATTTTTTGAATTTCGTCACTTGTCTCAGCAGAATTCAAATTGAAAAAAATATTGGAAACCACATCAAGCTGTTCCCCGGAATAAGCCAATGTCTCAATGACATTTTCAAAAGTCGGCGTTTCAGGATTACTGACAATGGCATTGATTTCATCTTCAGATTGTTTGATCAGTTCCTTGAATGCAGGAAGAAAATCTTCATTTTTAATGCCGGTAAACGGTGCTGCGTGATATGGTGTATTAAATTTCTCGGTTAAAATATTCATTTTTCGGTTTTTGATAAGGTAAATTTAATGATTCAATGGGAATCACAGCTGAAATACACAAAAATAATGCCCGGATATCCAGATGTGACAAAAATACTTTAACTTTAATATCTTGTCATATGAAAAGCAGCGATGTGGGTGGAATGACTAATTTTGAATAATAATAAACCACAAACATACCAGATTAAAGAGTGATGAATTCATTTTAATGGTTTTTGTGGTAAAAATGTAAAAAAATAAACTTAAAATATCAAAACTATGAAAACACTCTTAAAAATTCTTGGCGTAATCATTCTTTTACTGATAGTATATGCAGTTATTGCCATGCTGGCTTTCAGTAAGAATTATCACTTTGAAAAATCCGTTGTAATCAATGCCCCGAAGGAGAAAGTATGGCAGCATGTAGGTTCGCTGAAGCAATATAATATCTGGGATCCTTTTTCCAAGGCAGATAAAGATATTGTGATCACTTATTCAGGGGATGGCGACAAAGTGGGAGATTCCTATCACTGGAAAGGAAATGACAAAGTAGGAGAGGGCGAGCAATCGATCACCGAAATCGTACCTGGCGAAAAAATGGTGACCAAGCTTCATTTCATCAAACCTTTTGAAGGTGACGCGGTTGCAAAATTTATTTTGACGCCTGAAGGAAACGGAACAAAAGTTACCTGGGCAATAGACAATGAGCTGAATACCATGATGAAGATTATGAAGCCGATGATGGATATGAATATGAATAAAATGTTTGACCAGGGACTGGGAGATCTTAAAAAGCTTGCTGAAAAGTAAAAAACATAAGCCTTGTGGAAACACAAGGCTTTTTTATTACATTTAATCAATAACCGATCTTCTGTAAGAGTAATTTTAAGAATTACCGGCCGGTTTTTATGAAGAATGAAAATATCAATTATTATTTTAAAAAATTATTATCTTTATGTAAAGATTAGATTCATGGAGAAGATCGTATTTGAGAAAAGTGATATAAGAGATTACGTAAAAACGGTAATTTCTGAAAAAATAGAAAAGCTTAAAAATTTTATCGAGTTTACCCTGGAAGCCAGCCGTGATATTAAAAAGACTCCAAAATATGACAGCATGAGGGAGGAGATGCAGGAGGAAATTTACCAGATGCAGCGTCAGTTGGGAGCTTTGAATGATCTTAAAAGAAATATGTCAAAGGTTCTCAATACCTCTACGGAAAAGATACAGCTGGGTTCGCTGGTGATTACGAATAAAGCCCGTTTCTATATTTCGGTTTCTTTAGGAGAATTCTTTTATGAGGGCGACCGGTTTTACGCCATTTCCCCTGAAAGCCCTATGGCCAAAAAGATGATGGGAATGAAACCCGGCGCTGAGTTTACCCTGAACAAAATTCACCAGAAAATTATAGAGGTCATTTAGTATTGCAATAATATCAACTATTAATTATTCTTAAAGTAATGCATTCAATTACATATTGTAAATTTGCAGTATGAATCATGCAGAAATTTTAAAACAAATCATAGAGCAGAGAAGAAGCATCTTTCCAAAAGATTATTCTGACAGGGAGATATCTCAGGAAATCCTTGATGAAATCCTACACTCAGCAACCTTAGCTCCTAATCATAAGCGTACAAAACCATGGCGTTTTAAGATTTTTAAAGGAGAGGAAAAAGCAAAATTAGCTTCAGAAATGCAGGCTATTTACAAAGCCACACAACCCGAACACACTTTTTTGGAGAAGAAATACCAGGATATCGGTTTCAAAATCAATAAAGCAGATGCCGTAGCTTCTATTGTGGTCAATTTCAGCGGTATGGTTCCCGAATGGGAAGAAATTGCTGCTGTTTCCATGGCAGTACAGAATATGTACCTTACCTGCACAGCGAATAATATCGGTTGCTACTGGAGCTCTCCCGCTATTGTAAACCAACTTAAAGAATCTTTAACCATTGAGGAGAACCAGAAATGCCTGGGACTTTTTTATATGGGAACTCTGGCGGAAGAATAAATGAATAATTATGATACGGGATAGAAAAAATCAACAAATTATCGTATCAACTTATTAACATATCAGAAAAAGTATTATCTTTGCACTCTTAAATATTTAACTGGGACGAGTTCCCATAAAATTCACAACATTATGTCAGTAAAAATCAGATTACAAAGACACGGTAAAAAAGGTAAGCCTTTCTTCCACATCGTGGTTGCAGATTCTAGAGCTAGAAGAGATGGTAGATTCATCGAGAAACTAGGAACTTACAACCCAATTACTAACCCTGCAACTATCGATTTGAACGTTGATTCTGCTGTAAAGTGGTTAAACAACGGTGCTCAGCCAACTGATACTGCAAGAGCGATCCTTTCTTATAAAGGTGCCCTTTACAAAAAACACTTACAAGGTGGTGTTGCTAAAGGAGCTTTTGATGAGGCTGAAGCTGAAAAAAGATTCAATGCTTGGGTAGAATCTAAAGAACAAAAAGTACAAGGTAAAGTAGAAGGTTTATCTAAAGCTCAGGCTGACGCTAAGAAAGCTGCTTTAGAAGCTGAAGCTAAAGTAAACGAAGCTAGAGTTGCTGCGGCTGCACAAGCTGAGGCTGATGCTAAAGCTGCTGAAGAAGCTGCTAACGCACCTGCTGAAGAAGTTGCTGAAGCTACAGAAGGAGAAGCTCCTGCTGCTGAAACTGAAGAAAACACTGAAGCTTAAGAAAACCCTGTATGCGTAAAGAAGATTGCTATTTACTAGGAAAAATCACGCGCAGACACGGCCTTGCGGGAAATGTGATCCTTAAACTGGATACCGATCAACCCGAGCTTTACAATAAATTGGAATCAATATTCGTTGAGATCAACGGATTATTGGTTCCATTTTTTATTGCCAAATCATCATGGAGCAAAAATGATGCTCTGAATATTGCCTTCAAAAACTCCACTGAAGCATTGGTAGACCAATCCTTAGGGAAAAATGTTTACCTGCCGCTGGCAAGCCTTCCAAAACTTTCCGGAAAACAGTTTTACTATCATGAGATCATCGGTTTCGATATTCTTGATGAAAATGATAAAGATTGTGGTGTCATACGATCTGTAAACGATCAGACTGCCCAAAACTATTTTGTAACCAATCTGGACGGAAAAGAAGTAGTGATCCCAATCATTAAAGACTGGATCCTTGAGGTGAACAGAGACGAAAGGTTCATCAAGATGCAGCTTCCGGAAGGACTTATCGATGTCTTTTTAGTGTCTTCTAAAAAAGACGAATAATTATTTTTCAGATAACAGATCTGAAATTTATCTCTTATTTCCCCAAAACATTTTCCTGTTTAATTAGTTGATAATATGCACATCCAGCATTTTATTACTCATTACCTATCACTCATTACTTATTACTCATTAAACATGGCTGGAAGCAAATATTCCTGAACGATTTTATCCGTCTGTATGTGGGCGTAAGGTTTGTTATAAGCTTTTGCCGTAACTACGATTACAACAGGAATTTCTGTGAATATGATAATTTTGTTTCCCCCGTTTCCACTGGATTGATAAGCTTCATAGCTGCGGTCTCCTACTTTGTACACTTTGCGCCAGAATAAATAGCCGTACCCTTCAAAATCCTTATCATTAGTGAAATAATTGGTAAAAGATTTTTTTATCCAGTTTTTGTCGACGATATTTTTGCCGTTCCACAACCCATTATTTTTATAAAGCTGTCCGAATTTGGCAAAGTCAAGTACCCGCATCCGCAGTCCGCCGGCCAGAGAAGGTTTCTGTTGCGGAGTAAACTGCCATTTGTAATTTGTAATTCCCAGAGGTTGAAATAGCTTTTTCCCAGCATAATTTTCCAGACCTTTTGGAAGTGTTTTGTCTAAAATGTCTCCGGTCAGCACAACACCTGCAGTAAAATAACTCCATGTTTTTCCGGGTTTATTTTGTGTTACAGGCAGATCCAGGGCAAATTTCACCCAGTTTTCAGTAGGATACATATTTTCTTCATTTCCGGGAGAGCTTTCATCCGAATCATTTCCGTCAAATCCGGAACTCATGGTAATCAGACTCTTTATCGTAATGCTGTCCTTTGCCGAGGAATAATTTTTGAACTGTTTCAGGTCATAAAACTCCTTCAGCGTTTGGTTTTCACTTTTAAGATAACCGTCTTGAATTGCAATGCCGGCCAATGCAGAGGCAAAAGATTTTCCGACTGAACGGGTGTCCTGCAAAGAATCCCTTCCGGAGTTGCTGAAATATTCTTCCAGAAGAAGCTTTTCATTTTTAATAACCGCAATGCCGGTGATCTCCCTGAACCTGTTTTCTGCAATTTTTCTGTTTAAAAGTCTGATTTTCTCTTCATTCAGCTTTTCACCGGAAACCTTCCATCCGCTGTTGGGCTGTATTTTTTGAACGGCAATCTGCTGCCCCGGAATATTTTTATGAGGTATTTTTAATTGAATTTCTCCCGCTGCAATCAGATTTCCTGTCTTTAAAGCCGGATTTTTCAGGTAAGGTTTGATTTCAATTCTTAAAAGATGATTTCCCTCTTCCAAAGCATCAATTCCTCCATTTCCAAAGTAAAATCTCATCCACATATACCTTCCCCAGGAATCTTCATTTTTTGAGCTTAATAAAGGAATTCTGAAAGTGGTTTTCTTCTTTTTGTCGTCCGGGGTTCCGGCTCCGGTATTCAGATTTTCAGTGTAAATTAATTTTCCGTCAACGTAGAAACTAAACTGATAATTTCCCTTTTTAAGCAGTTCATCGGAAGTTAAAGAAGGATCAAGCTGATGTAAATAATTGACTAAGGAATTGTCCATAAAAATACGGATATCAAGATTCTTATCTTCCTGAAATTCTGTAGCAGTAATAAGGTCGGATTCTTTTAACTGGTCTAAGGGAACGGTTTTGTCCAGAAAAACAATTTTATTGAGGTATTTTTTCTGTACAGGGTGTACAATGGGTTCAGGATCTGTACTATTTGTGGACTGTCCCAAAGAAAATCCGGAAACAAGGAATAAGGTAACCAGCAGAAGAGATTTCATGTTAATGTTTTATATAAACAAAAATATGAATTGGTTCTCAGTAAAAATAGAATGAAATTAACATCTTTATTTTTTCAGAAGGTTTCTGTACTGCAAAGGCGTAATCCCTGTATTTTCTTTAAAAGACCTGATAAAATGACTTTGGTCTGTAAAACCGCATTCAAGGGCTGTTTCAGCTAAAGACAAATCGGTATTGAGAAGCTTCAGAGATTTATTGATCTTCAGTTTTCTTATATAAACGCCCAAGGTACACTGGAAATGTTTATGAAAATCCCTGCTTAAATGAACCGGGTGAACATCCAGAATCTTTGAAAGCTCTGTAAGGCTAATTTTTTCTGTAAAATTTTCGTGAAGTATTTCAGTAATCTTATGAGTCCATTCCGGCTTTTTATCAGAATTCCGGCTCTTTTCAGATAATTGGCTGAAAATGTCAAGTAAAAGCTCATGAACAGAAAGTTCAGATGATGGATCATTGATTTTTGCTTCTTTAAAAATCCTGTACATCAACAATTTTAAAGCAGGATCTTTCAAATTAAAGCTTCCTTCCACAGCTTCTTTTGAAATCTGAAACTTTTCAAACCAGCTTTCAGTAATTTCCAGATGAAATCCTCTCGTAAAAATTTCAGGCTTAATATTATAATGTGCATCTTCCCAATGATGATAGAGTAGTGTTCCTGCCTGGCAATCGTAAGTTTCTTTTTTGTTGCCTTCCGTCATATTTCCCTGCAAAAGAAATGTGAAATAAGCATTTTCATGATAGTGCCAGTCCACGTACGGATGCGTATATTCCGTATCCGTAATGGTTAACCCATCAAAACGAAGCGTTTCATTGGTCTTTCCAAAAAATTCACCATTATAGAGGCTTTTCATAGTATCATTTTTTGTTTTAAAGATTCAATCTGGTTATACATTTTATTGAAAAATATTTTTCTGTCACGGTTTCCCGACGTGTTCAAGGATTTTGAATTTTTAATCTGGTGTTCAAAATAATTCTGAGTTTCACCACAGGTTTTTGCATCATTAACCAGAATATACCCAAACATATTAGTAGGTATGGCAAAAAGCGACTGTTGCGGATGATGAAAAAAATGTCATTGGAAAGGTGCATCAGCTCATTTTCATAGAGGTGGAATTTTGGATTGCTTTCCGTTTTGTGCTCAATGTATTTTATCAGTTCTTCCAGTTCTTTCAGAATAATTTCAGCCTCATTTTTTTGTAAAAGTCCGGTTTCAAAATAAAACAAAATTTGCTGCAAAATACTGGAAATGGTTCTGTCATTCCACAGTTCCACCACATTTTGGGCTTCGTATTTTTTTCTAAGCTCCTGAGTGTTAGCTTCAAAATAAGGTGGTGAAAATTGCAGAAAAGGAATGAAGACCTGCTTGGAGTTCAGTAGATTCATCCAGACATAAATTTTAAAACGGGAAAGCAAAGTATCCGAAAGCGTATAGAAAAAAGGAATGTCCTTCGCAGAATAATAAATCGTCATCTCATCAGAAAGAGGAAGATTTTCAAAGATGCTGAGATTATTCTGAAAGAAAGACTGCAGGTCTTCCGTATTGTTTACTGCGGAGGTCTTCTGAACTACAAGCTGCCGGTCCGAAGTGATGAATTGGTTGAGGGAAATCTGATAATATTTTGCCAGTTCCAGTGCTTCTTCAAAGCTGAATTTTGCCTTTAGTGACGTTCT
Organism: Chryseobacterium sp. GTID13; assembly: GCF_056172655.1. Lineage (NCBI taxonomy): Bacteria > Pseudomonadati > Bacteroidota > Flavobacteriia > Flavobacteriales > Weeksellaceae > Chryseobacterium > Chryseobacterium sp. GTID13. The sequence goes on along the minus strand of NZ_JAOCMB010000006.1, from coordinate 9,703 downwards.
TCTGTGTGCTGCATCATAACTTATATTGAGGATGTTGGCAATCTCATCATTCAACGATTGTGTTCCGATTTTCCTGCGGATTTCCTTAAGTAAAAGTTCCTGATACATGGTTTTGTGATTTTCACAAATGTACTTCTTTATTTTAATTTTTTTCCGCATTCGGATTTGTGCTTTTCACAGATAATTTTGATTCATCATTTTAAAACAAAGCGTTATGAAAATAAAATTTTTCTTGATCATCAGTCTCTTTGCGGGAGGCATTATCTGTGCTCAGGACAGTGTAAAGGTTGAAAAAATAAAATCAAAAATAATCTCATTCACACCTAAGAGCAAAATGGAAAACACAACCGGAATCAATTTTGGCGTAATGGATGACTACAAAACCCAGAAGATCAATGGTATTAATCTCCAGGGGAATCCTCTTTCCGTTATTTATCTTCTGCTTCCACATGCGGTGGAAGTTCCCGGTGACGAAGCGGCAACGGTCTCTATCAATGGTTTACATATTTCAACAGGAGGAATGACGGATGCTAAAAAACTGAATGGGCTGGGAATTTCGATGTACCATATTGCCCAGGTAACCAATGGATTTACGGTGAATGGATTTAATAATAATTCCGGTAAGCTTAACGGGCTGCATGTTTCTTTTCTCAATAATTCTGCGCGGGAAGGCCACGGACTTTTAATTTCTTTCAGCAATACGGCAGATACTTTTGGGGGCGCCCAGATCGGAATTTATAATAACACCCAGGTGATGAAAGGGTTCCAGGGGGTGCAATCAATATAAGCAAGCAAAACAAAGGGGTACAGATTGGTTTGGTCAATAAGACACATGAAAATAAAGGACTTCAGATCGGTTTCTGGAACAAAAACAACAAAAGAACACTGCCATTAATTAATTTTTAACCTATGAAATCCTATATTTTTTGTCTGCTTTTATGCTGTATACAGATTGCAGCACAAAGTACGGAAGCTGGTCAGAGATATAAAAAATCACTCATCGAAGCCGGTGGTTATATGAATTTTTCCTCTGAAAAAGTAAAACAGAGCCCGGGATTTTATATAGGGTATTGGTATCAGTATCCTGTTGATGAAAATAAGTCCCATTTAGAGATAGGTGGAAATTTCGGTTACAGTTCAAGTATCTATGATTTTGATTACGGAAAAAGAGGAGCATTTTATCACATACATTCCAGGGAATTCATACTGAATCTTGGAGGCAGGCTGGTGAAAGAATATACTGCCGGAAATACCAGGATAGAGTGGGTGAGTGAACTTAGTTTCCATAACCTGTTCTTTGATGGAAAAACAGTTCCGGATGAACCCGAAACTGAAGATGATGAAAATACCATCAATATTAGTATAGATGCGGAAAGCATTGCTACTCTAAAGTTCGGGCAGGGGATAAGGTTATGGAAAAATAATATAGGAATTGGGATACAGGCTTCATATATGCCTTACAGACTCTGGTACAGGAATACGGTTCCAAAAGGTTTTAACTCTTTTTCCGTGGAAACAGGAATATATTTTAAGTTTTAGATCTAATATTTGATAATGGTTTTTTAAAAAGATGGCGTAATCATCAGGTTACGCTGTTTTTTTGTAACTTTGCCAACGTTAATTTTTAAACGAAAATTTATAATCAACAAATGAAAAAGCAAACGATTAAAGAAATCCTGCAGGATTACAAGAAAGTATTACATCATGACATTACGGTTTACGGTTGGGTAAGAACATTCCGTGCAAATCGCTTTATAGCACTAAATGATGGTTCTACGATTAATAATTTGCAGATTGTTGTTGATTTTGAGAATTTCGATGAGGAGATTATCAGTAAGATCAGTACGGCTGCCTCTTTAAAGGTAGTAGGTGAAGTGGTGGAAAGCCAGGGAGCCGGGCAAAGTGTTGAAATCGTAGCGAAAAAGATCGTTATTTTAGGAGATAACTTTACAGAAGACAGGGACAAAACGATCCTTCAGCCTAAAAACACTCACTGGAAGTTTTAAGAGATCAGGCCCATTTAAGATTCAGAACGAACTTATTCGGGGCGGTTTTCAGAGTGCGTCACGCGGTAAGCTTTGCCGTGCATTCATTCTTTAACAAAAACCAGTTTTTCTACATCAACACCCCTGTAATTACCGGAGCTGATGCTGAAGGAGCAGGAGAAATGTTCGGAGTAACGAACTTTGACCTGAACAACATCCCAAGAACAGAGGATGGTGAGATTGATTTTGCACAGGATTTCTTCGGAAGAAAAACCAACCTGACGGTTTCCGGACAGCTTGAAGGGGAAACTGCAGCAATGGGATTGGGAAGAATTTATACATTCGGGCCTACTTTCCGTGCTGAAAATTCGAACACAACAAGACACCTTGCGGAATTCTGGATGATAGAACCGGAAGTGGCATTCAACAACCTTGAAGATAACATCGATCTTGCGGAAGATTTCTTAAAATATGTAATCCAGTACGTTCTTGACAACTGTAAAGACGATCTTGAATTCCTGGACAAACGTTTTGAAGAGGAACAAAAATCAAAGCCGGAAAAAGACAGAGCAAAAGAAGGTCTGATCGAGAAACTTCAGAATGTAATTGCCAAGCGTTTCAAACGTGTGAGCTATACGGAAGCCATTGAGATCTTAATGAACTCAAAAGAAAATAAAAAGGAAAATTCCAGTATCCGGTTGAAAACTGGGGAACGGATCTTCAGTCTGAACATGAAAGATTCCTGGTTGAAAAGCATTTTGAAAGCCCGGTTGTATTGTTCGATTATCCGAAAGAGATCAAAGCTTTCTATATGAAACTGAACGATGACAATAAGACCGTTGCAGCAATGGACGTTCTTTTCCCTGGAATCGGAGAGATCATCGGAGGATCGGAAAGAGAAGCAAGATTAGACGTATTAAAACAGAAAATGGCAGATATGCATGTAGATGAACACGAACTTTGGTGGTACCTTGATACCCGAAAATTCGGTTCTGTACCACATGCAGGATTTGGTTTGGGATTGGAAAGACTGGTTCTTTTCGTAACCGGAATGACCAACATCAGAGATGTGATTCCTTTCCCTAGAACGCCGAAAAGCGCTGAATTCTAGAACAATAAAAAAGCCTTAATGTAAAAATTAAGGCTTTTTTTATTTTCCAATAGTTTATTATGTTGAAACTATAATGCAAAAATCATGCTAAATGTGTTTTTTTTCAAATTAATTCATTAAATTCGTAGAATATGTTATGTTAAAACACAAAGACTAATATGCTTAAACAACACTTACAACTCAAATTAGGACAGAAGCTGGCCCCTCAGCAGATCCAGTTGATGAAGCTTATCCAGCTTCATACATTGGAATTCGAAGAGGAGCTGGAAAGGGAGTTAGAAGAAAATCCTGCTTTGGAAATTGTAAAGGAAGATTCCAAGGAAGATGATTACTCTTCTATTGAAGATGCTTATCAGGACGAAGGAACCGATAGTATTGAGACAGATTTTGACGTCAACGAGTATATCTACGATGACGAACCTAACTATAAAACCGCATCCAGCAACTATTCTCCGGACGATGAAGAGTTCGATAATGAAAGTCTTCTTACTGAAGGCCAGTCATTGTATGATTACCTGCTGGAGCAGATCCACCTGGTAAATATCAGCGAAGAAGATGTAAAAATTGCTGAATATATTATAGGGAATTTAGATACAGACGGATATTTAAGAAGGGAGATCAAAGCTATTGTTGACGATCTTGCCTTCTCTCAGGGAATTTATACCACGAAAGAAAAGGTAGAGGATATCCTTGAAAATTATATCCAGAAACTGGATCCGCCAGGCGTTGGAGCAAGAGGCCTTCAGGAGTGCCTACTGCTTCAGATCGAGAAGAAGGTAAGCTCTGATAAAGCGGTTTCTCTCGCTGCCAATATTTTAAGACATCAGTTCGATGCGCTTACCAATAAGCATTACAACAAGATTATCCAGAAATATGATATAGAAGAAGATGATCTTAAAGACGCGTTAGATGAAATTTCCAAGCTTTCGCCAAAAGTAGGAGGGAATTTTGATACCCAGACCATCACCATCAACCAGGAAATTATCCCGGATTTTGTGATCCAGGTGAAAGACGGAATAGTGATTCCGATGCTTAACAGCAAAAATGCTCCGACTCTAAGGGTTTCCGAAGAATATAAGGATATTTTAACTACATATTCCCACGATAAAAACTCTTCTGAACATAAGCAGGCGGCATTATTCATCAAGCAGAAGCTGGATGCTGCGAAATGGTATATTGATGCTATTAACCAGCGTCAGAATACCCTGTTGCAGACGATTACAGCCATTGTGAAATTTCAGAAGGATTATTTTATCACCGGAGACGAAAAATCTTTGAAACCAATGATCCTGAAAGATGTTGCAGACATTACCGGATTCGATATTTCTACCATTTCGAGAGTTGTAAAAAGCAAATATGCCGATACTCCGAACGGAATTGTTTATCTGAAAGACTTATTCTCTGACAGTTTAACGAATGACGACGGTGAAGAAGTTTCTACCAAAGAAATAAAGACCCATCTTCAGGAAGTAATCGGGAAAGAAAACAAAAGAAAACCTCTTACCGATGATGCGCTGGTGGTGATGCTGAAAGAACAAGGTTATAATATTGCCAGAAGAACAATTGCAAAATACCGTGAACAGCTTAATATCCCGGTAGCAAGATTGAGAAAAGAACTTTAAAAAGTTATACAATATAGATAAAAAGCCCGGCATTGCTGGGCTTTTTATATTTCTTGAAAATAAAATAAATCAGTTTAATTAACAAATGAATCTGCTCAATCAGCTAAATCCACGAGAATTTTTTAACGCAAAGCTTTACTATAATCATTGCCTATTTTAGATGAGTTAAGAAGGATCAATTTCATTGATCTGACTAAGCGGTCGTTTTAACCGTATAGCTTAATCAAAGGCGTAGCCGTATCCTTTGCTTTTCTTCAAATTAACGTATTTAAAATAAAACTTTGCGTTATAACATAAAGCATCAATTAAGAACGTTGTTTCAATGCATCCAGTTGTAATTCTTTAATAGAAATCTCCCGCATTTCCACTTTCCTTATTTTTCCTGAAATAGTCATAGGAAATTCATCTACAAACTTCCAGTATTTAGGAACTTTATAATGAGCAATTCTTCCCTTGCAGTATTCCAAAAGCTCGGTTTCCGTTACATCAAATCCTTTCCTGACCTTTACCCAGGCCATCACTTCTTCTCCAAATTTCTCACTCGGAACGCCAATGATCTGAACATCCAGGATATTCGGATAGGTATACAGAAAATCTTCAATCTCTTTAGGCGAAATATTTTCTCCACCTCGGATGATAAGATCTTTAATTCTTCCGGAAATGGTGATATAGCCTTCGCTGTCCATTACTGCCATGTCCCCGGTGTGCATCCAACGGGCATCGTCCAGTACTTTTTTGGTATTTTCAGGATCATTCCAGTATTTCAGCATGACGGAGTAGCCTCTGGTGCAGAGCTCGCCATGTTCGCCCCGCTCCAGAATCTTTCCGTTTTCATCTATAATTTTGATTTCAAGATGATCCTGAACGGTTCCTACGGTGCTGACCTGTTTTTCCAGCGGTGTACCTATCAAAGTTTGGGTAGATACAGGAGACGTTTCTGTCATTCCGTAACAGATACTCATTTCTTTGATATTCATCAGGCTTTCTACCTTTTTCATGATTTCAGGAGGGCAGACGGATCCGGCCATCACCCCGGTTCTTAAATTTGAAAAATCGTAAGTATCAAAATCCTTGACTGCAAGCTCAGCGATAAACATCGTCGGAACCCCATATAAAGAAGTGCATTTTTCTTCGGAAACTGTTTTTAAGGTAATATCCGGATCAAAGCTGTCATTAGGGATCACCATACATGCGCCGTGGGTGGTACAGCATATGTTTCCGATGACCATTCCGAAACAGTGATAAAAAGGAACAGGAATGCAGACGCGGTCTTTCTCCGAATATTTTAAGCGTATACCGATGAAATAGCCATTGTTTAAAATATTATGATGGGAAAGGGTAACGCCTTTCGGGAAGCCTGTCGTCCCGGAAGTATACTGAATATTTACAGGATCATCGAACTGGACATGTTCTTCAAAGCTGTGAAGTGTATCATCCGAAATGTTCTGGCCGTTGTTCAGAAAATCTTCCCAATTGTCATCAAAGAAAATTTCATGTTCCAGGCTGGGACATACTTCTTTTGCATATTCTACCATTTCCTTATAATTGCTTGTTTTAAAGCTTAAAGAAGAAAACATCATCCGGATGCCGGATTGGTTGATGACATAGGTAAGCTCGTGTGTTCTGTAAGCCGGATTGATATTGACTAATATCGTGCCTATACGGGCTGTGGCATATTGCAGCAATACCCATTCATACCGGTTTGAAGACCAGATGCCGATTCTGTCTCCTGCTTTGGCTCCTGAAAAGATTAAAGCCTTTGCAACAGCTGTTGTCTGGTTATAAAATTCCTGATAGGTAGCCCGGTAATCCTGGTGAACACAGACTAAAGCTTCTTGGTTTGGATATTTTTCAACGGTCTTTTTAAGATTTCCCCCAATGGTTTGTCCCAACAATGGAATGTGGGAAGCTCCATGGACGTAAGATAATGGCATAGTTTAAGATTTGGTGGAATAAAATTAATGAAAAATCTTGAACTGCTGCCTGTTTGTATTAATTTTCCTGAGAATCTATCTCTCTGAGCTGTTTTAAATTTCTGTCCAGTTTTCTGATGATAATTCCATACACAAGCCTGTAGTAAAGCCAGATCAGGAGTACGCACAGTACAGTACTTACAATGATGCCGATAATAACAATAATCAGGTTGGAATTGTCCGGCCGCACATTCTGGGAATTCAGTGCGTAGAAAATAAAGGCTGTAAACACAAAGGTAAAAGCAACGAGAAGGGCAATGCTGATCAGGATAAAAGCGTTGACTGTTTTCTTGAATTTGATGATTCGTATGATGAGAACCTTGAGGTTTTCTTCGATTTTTATTTTGCGATAATTTTGGTAGAATTTTAAGACAAAATAAGCGGTAATCAGCAGGCTTAAGATTTTTATAGCCAAATAAGCATGATCAAAATTAGTTTCTATTTCAGGAGCTTTCTGTGCCCCCAGCTTTTCCAGTATTTTACGGAAGCTATCCGATTCCTCATCCTGAAAGAAATAGAATAATCCCAAAACAGAAAAGAATAAAAATTCCACCACGCTGATCCAGAAAATATACTTCACATAATTGCGCGATTTTTTGTTCAGCATCTGAAGGATTTCATTGCTGTCGTATTTCGGTTGAACAGGCTGCTCCTGCCATGTTTTCTTAAAGCTGTCTAAATCAAAATCAGGCATATTTTTGCATCTGTTCTTTAAGGGTTTTCTTTAATCTGTTCATTTTCACACGTGCATTAACTTCGGTAATCCCGAGGTTTTCAGCAATATCCTTATAAGGCAGGTCGTCAAGATACATCATTACAATGGCTCTTTCTATGTTGGGAAGGGTTTTGATCACGGTATAAAGAAGCGAGATCTGCTGCTGCTTTTCGTCATCATCCTCTACAAAATCTTTATGGTTGATGTCCAGCTCGTTCGTAGGAAGGCTTTTGCTTTTTTTCTGAAAAGAGTAATGGCTGTATTAAGGGCTACGCGGTACATCCACGTAGAAATTTTAGAATTTCCTTTAAAAGAGTCGTAGCTTCTCCAAAGCTGGAGCACGATCTCCTGAAACAGATCTTCTTCATCTTCAAGAGAATTGGTGTACAAGCGGGAAACTTTAATAATCAGGCCCTGATTATCCTTAATAAGCTGCGCAAATTCTTTTTCTCTGGAAGTCATAGTTATATAATGGCACGAAGATAATAATAATGTGTTGATTTGTTGATATGATGAGGGAGTAATTTGATGCGATGATACGATGATGTGCTAATGTGATGATTTGGTGATGTGATGATTTGATTATGATAAGCATTATTGAATTTATTGGTCAGTTTTAATATTTAATAGGAATGGGCTTTAGCCCATTTAACAAAGAAAAAGACATCATCCGGCTTAGCCAAACCCGAAAAATCACTCCTCATAATCTGAAACATTTATCACACCGCAACATTAACACATTTGCACATCAACAAATCAACACATCGTCACATTAGCACATCATCACATCAACAAAAATCCGTATCTTTGCAACCGCGAGAAAATCGGCTTGTTGATTCCTGTTTCGGCAGGGGTAGGAAAGTCCGGACACCATAGAGCAGCAAAGCGGATAACATCCGTCACCCGTGAGGGTAGGACAAGTGCAACAGAAAGCAGGTACAGTTCGGCTGTAGTGAAACCAGGTAAACTCTTTGCGGTGCAATGATAAGTATATCGGTTCTTTTCAGTAATGAAAATAGGGGCGGCTCGTCCTGAAAGCCGAGGGGTAATCAGCTCAAGTCTTGCAGCAATGCAAGACGCAGATAAATAACAGGCACTTCTTCGGAAGAACAAAATCCGGCTTACAGATTTTCTCGTGATTTTTATTCAATACAACTTTTTAAAATAAAATAGCAACAAATTTGCTAAATCCTTGCTGAAAGGGCGCTTGAGAGGATTTTGAAAAAGGAGGTAATGAATTAGTAATGGTACTTACTGCGTTGTTTTACAATACACTTCCTTGTAACTCGTTATCAAAGATATAAAAATTTCAATACACTTACAACCGGCTCTATTCAAAAAAGGAACGCAGACCACTGTTTCTTTGTATTTCTATGGTATAATTCGGGTTAGAAAATGTCTTGTTTGCTGATTGGGCTTTAAATCGCGAGCTATTTATTGTTGGAAGCAATCGTAGTTATTATAATTACTGCTAATCTAACCGTACATATTTAAGGGCTTCTAATAGCACCAAGCATCCTGATATTGCCATTTCAATGTCGCAAAGCAGAACATTGAAAATTTTCCACCATGGCTTTTACCGCTTGGATTACCCCGATAAGCAGACTCTCTAATGCTGACGGACCGGGCTATCCGCTATATCGTTTGCGCCCAAAAGAACGCTCAAAAGGATGCCGCTTCTATTTGAGAAGGTAAATTCTGTTATGGGAGACTTAGTAAGCTTCATTGGTATAAGCAGATGATATTACGCCAATCTTTCCTCCCGGATAGCCTCTGTCTTATGTTGATGATTACGAATAGCTACCGAAAATTAACCTCCAAAAAGAGGTAAGAAAATAAAAATTGCCACTGAATGGGGACATTGCTAAAATAAATTTCTACATCTTTAGAAAAAAATAGCAAAAACTTACTATTTCTGATTTTACTAAACATTCCATTCAATATTTAACTTTGAAAGCATCCACGCTTCAGGCGTGGCTTAGCCCACTAACGCTATGCACACACATCTGATTACGCTGCTTAATAAAAGAATACAGGATGCTATGATCCGGTTTTCAAGACTGCCAGGAGAAAATTTCTACCTGCACGACAGCTTATGTAATCATTATTATACAACTGCAAATTGTTTATTGAATACTACATCAGCTTGTTCAAAACTTTTAACTTCCTTCCCTCAGAGCCTAACCAATATTTAAAAAGGCAGTTACTTATAAAACATTATCTCAATGATCTGCCACAACTGACTAACAGTACCATTGATAAAAAAAATACAGGAAATAATTCAAAGTTCCATACAG